>SSEB01000015.1 GCA_008012115.1 Nevskiaceae bacterium | reverse complement strand
GTTACAAAGCGCTAAAGCGCTCTGACGCATAACAAGTTATACGTACATTTCACTTTAGCGCTTTGTAAGGAGCGCCCATCTGCAGAAGGGATGGCGCGATGAGCATAGGGGTTGAGAGCAGAATGAGATGTCGGATATGGCCGAGATTCCAACAAGTCGTTCAAGCGTACATCGCCGCGATGCGGCGATACCCTCGCTACGCTCGGTGACGCTTAACTCCATGCGTTGGGCGCAATGAAGGTTCATGAAACGGAATTCAGTGGCGCCATGCTGAAACGTGGATTCTGGCTCTACGTCTGGCGGGTTACCACAGAGGAGAAGGAGGCGTTTTATGTTGGTCGCACTGGCGATAGTTCGTCCAAGTACGCGGCCTCGCCCTTTTCACGCCTAGGGCAGCATCTGGACATCCGGCCAACTGCTACAGCCAACACATTGCTGCGAAACATACGTGCGGCGTTGTTCGATCCGCTTCAATGCAAATTTAAATTGATTTCGATAGGCCCACTATTCCCAGAGCAGAGTACATTGAAAGCCCATCGCAAGTACCGTGACATCGTTGCGCCGCTTGAAGCGGCCCTTGCGGAACATTTGAAATTGAAAGGCCATCGTGTTCTTGGTACGCATCCCAAGTCGAAGGCATGCGATCAGAAGCTATTTAAAAAGATCAAGCAGCTAATCAATGGGAGGTTACGCTGAGCACGCGCACAACAAGTCGTTCCAGCGGACGTTTGACCCGTCACCTATTTTGCGGTCGCAAAATGTTCGTCGTCTCAAACGCCGCTGAATTCAAGCGTTGGGCGTCAGTATAGCCATCATAGCGCATCGTTTTTTTGTAGCGTAGCGGCATCGCTTTGATTTGTCGCAGTCTTGAAAGGGGAGTATGAAAATGGCAGATACAGAAAAAACGTTCTTGAGTGAGGGCGGCGTAACAGTAACAAATACACGCTTCATCGTTCCGTCGCAGACCTATGCAATGAGCGGAATTACGTCTGTCAAATCATTCGAGGAAACACCGTCACGTAAGGGGCCAATAATTCTTATCGCAATCGGTTTGCTCGCCATGCTCGGAGGAAAGGACTCCATCGTAGTAGCGCTTCTATTTCTGGCAGGCGGAATTGCTTGGTGGGTTCTGAAAAAGGCGAAATACCATGTCCTGCTCAGCAGCGCTTCTGGTGAAGCAAAGGCGTTGAGCAGCCCTGACCAAGCCTGGATAGGTCGAGTTGTCGGTGCGCTAAATGATGCAATCGTTCACCGTGGGTAAAGCCGCCCAACCAGGCACTCCAGCCTGTAGGGCGGATTAGGCGCAAGCCGTAATCCGCCCTACGGTCCTGACCAACGTCCCGGCCCACACGGATAGAAGCTTACTTAACCGAAGCAAGGAACGCCCCATCACTTCAACGGCTACAATTTCGGGGGCAGGTCACTGGCTGTCGTCGAGAGTTATTTGATAGTTTGCGAATATAAGTACTACTCTGTGAGAGTAAATTTATGAACGGCCTTCTTGGGGTTTTAGGAATAATTTTTCTTATTGCCCTGAATTGGGCCCATGATTACAAAGACGGCTCAGCATTTGTTGAAATTGTATTCGTTATTGTCGGCGTTTATATTGGCTGGACAGTGGTGCCACTTTCGATGTCTGGTTCGGAGCAATGGCATACCTCTGCGTTCCGTAGATTTTATGTTCGCTGCGTTAGTGTCATTGCAACCGCAGTTATTTTTGCTTGCTTCGGGCAAATTGTTTCCGGACAAAAAATTGAAAGGACGAATGCTCCTCAAGGGGAATTCAAGGGGAATTAAGGGGCCAGGTTCGAGTTAATTTTCTTGCCAGGATGGACGCGCAGATGTACAGCCCGCAGGCAACTTCGACGGATCGGGTGGCGAGCGCTCAGCCGCGCAATATTTCCCGCGCCGCATTGCGCCCACAGGCACCCATGACACCGCCACCCGGATGCGTGCTCGCGCCGCAGAGATACAGCCCCGGCAACGGCGTTCGGTAATCGCTCCAGCCGGGCACCGGACGCAGGGAGAACAACTGGTGCAGCGACATGGCGCCGTGAAAGATGTTGCCCCCGGTAAGCGCGAAGCGGCGTTCGAGGTCCAGCGGCGTCAGCACCTGACGGTGCAACACGCTGGCGGCGAAGTTGGGCGCGTAGCGCGTCACCTCGGCGATGCAGCGGTCGGCGAACTCGTCCTTGATCGCATCCCAGTGCAGGCCTTCCGCAAGTTTGTACGGCGCGTACTGCACGAACAGTTGCGCGATGTGATGACCCGGCGGTGCCAGCGTGGTGTCGAGTGCGCTTGGCAGCGTGAGTTCGATCACCGGCCGCTGGCTGGGGCAGCCCCACTTGGCATCGTCGTAGGCGCGCTCAATGTGTTCGATGGTGCTGCCGATGTGGATGGTGCCGCGATGCTGCGGTCCCGGCGCCTTGCCCGGCAGGCAAGTGAAGTCCGGCAGTTCCGACAACGCGAGATTGATCTTGAGACTGGCACTGGAATAATTGATGCGCTGCACCGCGCTGCGAAATTCTGAGGGCAGCGCGGACGGCGGCAACAGGCGATTGAAGGTGATGTCGGCGGTGGCGTTGGAGATGACCTGCCGCGCGCGCAGCACTTCACCATTCACGAGACGCACGCCGCAGGCGCGGCCGCCTTCGATCAGAATCTCCGCAACCTCGGCGTTGCAGCGGATATCCACGCCGCGCGCCTGCGCTGAGCGCGCCATCGCCTGCGTCAGCGCGCCCATGCCATCTTCCACATAGGCCCAGCAGCCGCGCGCGCCGCCGGCCACGCCCATCACGTGATGCAGCAGCACGTAGCCGCTGCCGGGCGCAGACGGTGGCGTGAACGCGCCGATGATAGCGTCGGTGGCGAGCGTGCCCTTGAGCATGTCGGATTCGAACCAGCGATCGAGGATGCGCGTGGCGTCGCCGGCCAGCAGTTCCATCGCTTCTGGCAAATCGGGGCCAAGTTTTTTCAGCGCGCTGTAGAGCGAGCGGCCACGCGACGCCTGACGAATCCACTCGAACAGGCCGCGACGGCGCGGCAACGGCAACAGATCGGCGGCCGGCTGCATCATCGTCGGCTCCAGGCATTCGGCTATGCGCGTCAGCAGCGCCTCGTAGCGCGGATAAGCCTCTGCATCACGCGCGGAAAACTTGGCGATCTCGCGGCGGTTGAATGCCGCGTTCGGTCCCATCAGCAGATAGCGGCCATCCTCGCAGGGCGTGAACGACGACGGATTGCGCGGCAGCGTCTTGTAACCGTAGTCGCGCAGTTGCAGATCACGCTCCACCTCCGGCAGCAGCAGGCTGACGAGGTACGACGCGGTGGAGGCCTTGTAACCGGGCGCAATCTCCTCGGTAACCGCGCAGCCGCCCGCCGTGTGATGGCGCTCCAGCACCAGCACCTTGCGCCCCGCCGCTGCGAGATAGCCCGCGCAGACCAGGCCGTTGTGTCCGGCGCCGATGATGAGGCAGTCGTGCATGCGTCCGTCCTCGATGCGATAGCCGATTGTCCCTGAAAAGCGAGGCCTGCGGCATGGGAGGGCTGCAGGGTGACGCGCGCCCAAAACGATGTGGCGACACGCTGCCGCAATGCCCTGCACGGTCGACTCATGCGCCTGAAAAGACGCACCCGCTCTTGCATGGGTTGAAAGCCGGATTGTTTTAAATTGTATATCGTATTTTTAATCGATCTATATTTAATAACAATATCTCGATCAACGATGCCAAGAGCGGGTGCTGCTGTTTTCCTTTGCGCACGGCCTGTTTCGCAGCTATCGCGGATCGCCTGCCGACTCGGGCACACTGTGCGCCACAATTTTTCAAACCATCCTTGGGGACACACGTATGACCACTATCAATCCGACCGCGCCGGTGCTGGTCACCGGCGCCAGCGGCTATATCGCCAGCTGGATCGTCAAATACCTGCTGGAGGCCGGGCACACGGTGCATGGCACGGTGCGCGATCCGCAGAAGAAATCCGGGCTCGAGCATCTGCACAAGCTCGGTGAGGTGCATCCGGGCAAGCTCAAGCTGTTCAAGGCGGACCTGCTCGATGCCGGCGCCTTCGACACGCCGATGCAGGGCTGCGAGCTGGTGATGCACACCGCCTCACCGTTCATCATCAGCGGCTTCAAGGACGCCAACGAGGCGCTGGTGCGGCCGGCGGTGGAAGGCACGCGCAACGTGCTGGAAGCGGTCAATCGCACCGCCAGCGTCAAGCGCGTGGTGCTGACCAGCAGCGTGGCGGCGATCTTCGGCGACAACGCCGACCTGCACGCAGTGCCCGGCGGCGTGTTCACCGAAGAGCACTGGAACACCAGCAGCAGCGTCAACCACCAGCCCTACTCCTACTCCAAGGTCGCGGCCGAGCGCGAGGCCTGGAAGATCCACGACGCGCAGTCGCGCTGGGACCTGGTGACGATCAATCCGTCGCTGGTGCTGGGCCCGTCGATGACGCGCGCCAGCGCCTCGACCAGCCTGACGACGATGAAGCAGTTGGTGGACGGCACCATGTTCCTCGGCGCGCCGGACCTGCCGATGGGCGTGGTGGATGTGCGCGACGTGGCGATGGCGCATCTCAAGGCCGGTTACACGCCGGCGGCGAAGGGCCGCCACATCGTCAGCGGCGATGTCAGCACGCCGTTCAAGATGGGACAGCTGCTGCGCCAGCGCTACGGCGGCAAGTACCTGCTGCCGCTGATGCAGGCGCCCAAGGCGATGATCTGGCTGATCGCGCCGCTGGCCGGTTTGCAGCGCAAGTTCGTCGATCTCAACGTCGGCCATCCGCTGAAGCTCGACAACGGCAAGGGCCGTCGCGAACTGGGGCTCGCCTACCGCCCCTTCGCCGAAACGCTGACCGACCACTTCGAGCAGATGCTCGACGACGGCATCGTGCGCCGCCGCGGCTGAATTTCCGGCACGCATGAAAAAAGAGCCGGGCTCGCGCCCGGCTCTTTGATTTTTGGCAACACCGCTAGCGCAGCACTTCGCGCCTCATTTTTTCGCTGCCTCCGCGGCGGGCGCGGCAGGCGCCGGCGCTGCGGCCTCGGCCTTCGCGGCCTTGCCCGCACCGCGCGCGTAGACGATCTTCATCTTGCCGCCTTCGCAGACGCCGACCACCTTCTGATCCTTGACGTCGGCGGCGGCGACGGCATCCAGCGTGTAGGCCTTCACGCCCTTGGCTTCGATCTTCTTGGCGATCTTGGCCTTGACCTCATCGCAGGGTGTGGCCAGCGCCGGCAGCGCCAGCATCGCCGCGATGAGCGCGGTTGCAGTGACGATGATCTTGCTCATGTTGCCTTCTCCTCGGTAGGTGCCGCTCCTGATGCGGGCCGTGGCGCGACGGCTCAGCCCATGTGGAAAAAATTCAGCTTGTTGCCGTCGAGGTCGCGGAAGTAGCCGGCGTAGAAACTGTCGCCGCGGGGACCGGCGGGGCCCTCGTCCTTGGCGCCGAGCGCCATCGCCTTGCGATAGAGCTTGTCGACGTTTTCCCTGCTGCCGGCCGCCAGGCCCACCATGACGCCGTTACCGACGGTGGCGGCCTTCTGGTCATAGGGCTTGATCACGCAGAGCCCCGGCGTGCCAGGCTTGACCGCCCACATGATGAAGGTCTCGTAATCCATCACGCGCTTGGCGCCGATCTCGCCGAGCAGCGCATCGTAGAACGCGGCCGCGCGCTGGATATCGTTGGTGCCGAGGGTGACGTAACCGATCATGCGCTGCTCCGGGAGTGTGGGGTGCGGGCGTGGTCCGCCCTCCATCTGGCCCGACTGTAGCGGAAAACCGGTGGTCGCCACTACCGGCAAATGATGACGCCGGCGCCACGAATATGCTTTGATGCGGCCCCTCGATCCCATCACGACCGGCCATGCTCACCGTCCACCATCTCAACAACTCCCGCTCGCAGCGCGTCCTCTGGTTGCTGGAGGAACTGGGCGTCGAGTACCAGATCCGGCATTACCAGCGCGACGCCAAGACCATGCTGGCGCCGCCGGAACTGCGTGCGGTGCATCCCCTGGGCAAGTCGCCGGTGATCACCGACGGCGATCTGACGGTGGCCGAATCCGGCGCCATCATCGAGTACCTGGTCGGCCGCTACGACAAGGGCCGCCTGGCACCGGCCGCCGGCACGCCGGAGCGCCAGCGCTACACCTACTGGATGCACTATGCCGAAGGCTCGGCGATGCCGCTGCTGGTGATGAAGCTGATCTTCAGCGTGATTCCGCAGCGCACGCCGATGCTGGTGCGGCCGGTGGCCAGCGCCATCGTCGCCAACGTGATGAAGAGCTTCATCGGCCCCAACCTCAAGACGCACTTCGATTACCTGGAGAGCGAGCTGCGCCAGCACAGCTGGTTCGCCGGCGACAGCTTCAGCGCCGCCGATGTGCAGATGAGTTTTCCGGTCGAGGCCTTCGCCGCGCGCGGCACGGACATGACCGCCTACCCGCGCCTCGCCGAATTCCTCAAGCGCATTCACGCACGCCCCGCCTACCAGCGTGCGCTGGAAAAAGGCGGTCCCTACGACCTGCTGAGCTGATCCCCCGCGCCACAACCGCTGCTGGCGACATTGTGGGCCGGCGCCACCGGGGCACCCGCTGTGCCGCTGCGGGATGCCGATATTGTTATAAAAAGTAAATCGAATTTATTTTCGTATTATTTTTTATAACGGTTTTCACTGGGCGGCGGCCATCAGCGGGTGGCGCTCCACACGGCGTCGCCGCGCGCCATTGAGGGTCGCGAGTTGGCGCCGCGTGTGCATCGGACGGCGAGCCGCTAGAATCCGCGCCCGTTTCCGCCGATGCCCTGCTGCCGATGTTGCCTAGCGCCACCGCTCCCGCCGCCGAACCCGCCGTCCACGCGCCGCTGTCCGCCGCCGGGATCGCCGCGCTCAACACCCGTTACGCGCCGCTGGATTTCGAAGCCCGCATCCACTCGCTGTACCAGGACTTCGCGGTGGGCGATGTGCTGGTGACCTCGTCGTTCGCGGCCACCTCCGCGTACTTCCTGCACATCGTCTCGCGCCTGCGCCCGGACCAGCGCATCGCCTTCATCGACACCGGTTATCACTTCCCCGAGACGCTGGCCTACCGCCAGTACCTGACCGAGCGCTTCGGCCTGCAGGTGTTCGACGTGCGGGCGGAGGAGTGGAAGCACCAGTTCACCCTCGACGACCGCACCTACCAGCGCGATCCCGACTACTGCTGCGCCATCAACAAGGTCGAGCCGCTGGATGCGATCAAGCCGCGCTACCGCGTGTGGGTGTCGAGCGTGATGGGCTGGCAGACCGACAATCGCGCCGGCATGGCGATCTTTGAGGAGCGCCGCGGCATCCTCAAGTTCAACCCGATGATCGACGTCACGCGCGAGCAGCGCGACGCCTACATCCGCGAGCACGACCTGCCGTTCCACCCGCTGGTGGCGCAGGGCTATTCGTCGATCGGCTGCAGCCACTGCACGGTCTCCGGCGATGGCCGCAGCGGCCGCTGGCAGGGCAAGCCCAAGACGGAGTGCGGCCTGCATCTCTGAGCGTTGCGGCGCGATTGCCGCCGGCGTGCCGGCCGCGCAGACTAGCGCCCTCGTCTCCAGGGGGTGCGCCATGAAACAGATCGTCATCACCGGCATCGGCGGTCCGGACAAGCTGGTTCTGCAGGAAGCCGCCGACCCGCAACCGCAGACCGGCGAGCTGCGCGTGCGGGTGCGCGCCAGCGGCGTCAACTTCGCCGACATCATGGCGCGCCAGGGTCTTTATCCCGACGCCCCGAAGCTGCCCTGCGTGGTCGGCTACGAAGTCTCCGGCGTGGTCGATGCCGTCGGTCCCGGCGTCGAGGCGACGTGGATCGGACGCGACGTCTTCGGCCTGACCCGTTTCGGCGGCTACGCCGACGTGGTCACCGTGCCGCAGGCGCAGCTGTTCGCCTGCCCTGCGGGACTGAGCCACGAGCAGTGCGCGGCCCTGCCGGTCAACTACCTCACCGCCTGGCAGCTGCTGGTGGCGGTGGGCAGTCTCAGTGCCGACGATACCGTGCTGATCCACAACGCCGGCGGCGGCGTCGGGCTGGCGGCGATCGACATCGCCCGCCACGTCGGCGCCCGCATCATCGGCACGGCCAGCAGTGGCAAACATGCCTTCCTCAAGCAGCGCGGCCTGCACGAGGCCATCGACTACAACCAGGGCGACTGGCGCGAGGCGCTGCAGCAGCTCACCGGCGGCCGCGGTGTCGAACTGGTGATCGATCCGCTCGGCGGCAATCACTGGAAGAAGAGCTACGCCGCGCTGCGCCACACCGGCCGGCTCGGCATGTTCGGCCTGTCGAGCGCGACGCGCCCCGGACTGATCCGCCCGCTGCGCCTGCTGCAGGCGGTGGCCGGCATGCCGCTGTTCAACCCGGTGTCGCTGATGAACGACAACCGCGCGGTGTTCGGCGTCAACCTCGGCCATCTCTGGCACGAGCCGGAGAAGATCCGGCGCTGGATGGGCGCGCTGCTGCAGGACGTGGCCGACGGCTGGGTGCGCCCGCATGTCGATCGCAGCTTCAGCTTCGCGCAGGCCGGCGAGGCGCATGCGCATCTCGAGGCGCGGCGCAATATCGGCAAAGTGGTGTTGACGCCCTGACGCACACAGCAACCGTGCGCCCGCTGATCCTGCCGCTGCAGCGCGGCGACGAGCATCTCACCGAGGAGCGCTGCTTCATCCTCGAACTGCGCAACCGCGACGACGATCCGGCGCTGTCGATCGCCCGCGCGCGCGTGCTGCCGGGCGTGACCACACGCTGGCACCGGCTGCGGGACATCGCCGAGCGCTATGTGATCCTGGAGGGTCGCGGCGAGGTCGAGGTCGGGGACCTCGCGCCGCAAGCGGTCGCGGCGGGCGACGTGGTCGTGATTCCGCCCGGCGTGCGCCAGCGCATCCGCAACAGCGGCGACATCGATCTGGTGTTTCTCGCCCTGTGCACACCGCGTTTCCGCTGGAGCGCCTACGAGGACATCGAAGCGCAGCCGTGAACCCGGCGCCGCGTGCCGATAGCGCATGCCGCGACTGCGGCGAGTCGTCCCGTGGGCTCGCGCGGGCGCCGGCTCAGCTCCGCAGCTCCGGCTTGGCCGGCGCCCTGGGTTGCGGCCGCGGCAGGATCAGGTCGCGCTTGTCGAGCAGGGGCCCGATCTCCGGCCCGCGCCCGTAGAACTCGCGGAACAGGGTCATCGCATCGACGCTGCCGCCGCGCGACAGCAGCTTGGCGCGCAGGAAATCGCCGTTGGCGCGCTGCAGTCCGCCATGCGAGCGCACCCAGCTCTGCGTGTCCGCCGCCAGCACATCGGTCCAGATATAGGCGTAGTACGCCGCCGAATAGCCCCCCGCGAAGACGTGCGAGAAGTACGGGGTGTGGTAGCGCGGCGGCACCGGCATGAAGGCGATGCCCGCCTTCTTCAACGCTGCGGTCTCGAAGGCCATCACGCCGCCGGCAGGCGGCGCCTGCGCCGCGCCGATCTGGTGCCAGGCCTGGTCGACGATGGCCGCGGCGAGGTACTCGCTGGTGGCAAAGCCTTGATTGAAGCTGCGGGCGCGCAGCACCTTGTCCAGCAACGCCTGCGGCATCGCCGCGCCGGTCTGGTAGTGCTTGGCGTAGTGCGTCAGCACCGTCGGATCGGTGGCCCACATTTCGTTGAACTGCGAGGGATACTCGACGAAGTCGCGCGGCACGCTGGTGCCGGAGAAGTACGGGTAGCGCACGTTGGAGAACAGGCCATGCAGGGCGTGGCCGAACTCGTGGAACATCGTGTTGACCTCGTCGAAGCTCAGCAGCACCGGCTGGCCTTCCGGCGGCTTGACGATGTTGAGGTGGTTGGCCACCACGGCACGCAGGCCGAACAGCTTCGACTGCTCGACGTAGCTGTTCATCCAGGCGCCGCCGCGCTTGTTGTCGCGCGCGAAGTAGTCCGCCAGGAACAGGCCCATCGGTGTGCCGTCGGCGTCGAACACCTCGAACACGCGCACGTCCTTGCGGTAGACCGGCAGATCGGTACGCTCCTTGAAGCTGAGGCCGTAGAACGCATGCGCGGCATAGAACACGCCGTCCTGCAGCACATGCTCCAGTTCGAAATAGGGCTTCACCTGCGACTCGTCGTAGGCGTAGCGCGCCTTGCGCACCTGCTCGGCGTAGTAGGACCAGTCCCAGGGCGCGAGGCGGAAGGTCTTGGTATGCGCATCGCGCGCCTGCTGGTCGATCAGGCGCTGGATATCGGCCGCCTCGCGCTGCGCGTTGGCGACTGCCGCCGGCGCCAGTTGCGCCAGGATCTGGTTGACCGCATCGGGCGTGCGCGCGGTCTCGTCGTCCAGCACATAGGCCGCGTGGCTGTCATAGCCCAGCAACACCGCCCGCTGTGCGCGCAGCCTGACGATCTGCGCCACCACCGCGGTGTTGTCGTTGTCGCCGCCGTCGGCGCGCGTGATCGACGCGCGATACACGCGCTCGCGCAGGGCACGGCTTTTCAGCGTGGTCAGCACCGGCTGGCCCGTGGTGTTCTGCAGGGTCAGCAGCCATTTTCCATCCAGGCCCCGTGCTTTCGCCGCTTCGGCGGCGGCGGCGATCTGCGGCGCATCCAGGCCGTCCAGGTCCGCGACGTTATCGACGACGACCGCGGCGGCATTGGTGGCCTTGAGCACGTTCTGCTTGAACTGCGTGGTCAGCGTCGCCAGCTGCGCGTTGAGCTGGCGCAGCTTGCTCTTGTCGGCCTCGCCGAGCTGGGCGCCGGAGCGCACGAAGCGGACATGCACGCGCTCCAGCAGGCGCAGCGACTCGGCGTCCAGACCGAGGCTGTCGCGATGCTGATAGAGCTGGTGCACGCGCGCGAACAGCGCCGGGTCGAGGTAGGTCGCGTCCTCGTGCGCCGCCAGCTTCGGCGCCATCTCGGCCTGGAGCTTCTCCAGCTCCGGGTCGGTATTGCAGGCGACGAGGTTGTAGAACACGGTGGACACGCGGCCCAGCAGGCGGCCGGCCCGCTCCATCGCCACGATGGTGTTGTCGAAATCCGGCGCCTCGGGATTGGCGGCGATGGCGTTCATCTCCTGCCGTTCCTGCGCCATGCCGGCTTCGAACGCCGGGCGGAAATCGCCGTCGCCGATGCGGTCGAAGGGCGGCAGCGCGTAGGGCAAGGCGCTCTCGCTGGCGAAGGGATTCTCGGGATTCAGAGCGGCGGCAGTCGGCGCATCATCGGCCAGCGCAGCGGCGGCCAGCAGCAAACCGCAGAGGGCAAACGGCAGGGTCCGGCTTTTCATGGCACTCCATCAGCGGGCGAAAACCGATGCGGCCCATCGCCGCATCGGACGGTTCGCGCCCGAGTATGCCCAATTCGCGCCACACCGGGCCTGAGGCATTTCCCCAGGGCGGCGGGCCCGGCGAAGTCGCGCGCCGCGTGCCGGACCCACCCGATGGAGAAGCGTCAGAAGTTGTACTGCAACCCGGCGGTGGCGTTGTCGACGTGCGCGTCCGCCAGCCGGAAGCGCTCATACTCCAGCCGCAGATCGAGGTTGGGCATCAGCGCGAGGCGCACGCCGCCACCCCAGGTCAGATCGGTGCCACGCTCGTTGAAGCCGGTGCCCCCGGGCGTGCCGTTGGAGGTGTAGAGGCCGTCGGAATGCCAGTACAGCGCGCCGACCTTGGCGAAGGGCGTCACGCCCGGCCCCAGCGGCAGGTCGAGCACCAGATCGGTCGTCCAGCCGTCGGCTTTGACGTTGTCGCTGCTGCGGTTATGCGCGCCGAAATCGATGTACTGCCCCTCCAGCGACACCCAGGGCGACACGCGCACGCCGGCGAAGCCCTTCCAGGTCGCATGGCTCTCGCTGAAATCGTGATTGGGATTGCTCGGATCGCGGAACGGCTGGCCATTGAGCCAGTTGTAGCCGACACCACCGCCGACATAGACGCTGGGCTGAAGCGCGTCATCGCGGGTGTAGGAGCCATAGGGCGCGGCCTGGGCCGACATCGGCACCATCGACGCGGTGCCCAGCATCAGCACCGGCACCGTTGCTTTGAGAAGGTTCATAGGGAAATCTCCTGTCGTCACAGATCGAAAGCGGCATCGCGTACCGCTTGCCGTCCGCTAGCCTGTGCCATCAGCTCTGAATCGCGCCTGAACGCGCATGCCGCCACCGCCCTTTCCCTACGCCGACTATGTGCGGCTCAGCCGTTCGGCTGAAGAGGCGCACCGCGACAACGGTTAGCGTGACTGTCTCTCTTCATTTGTAAACGGAGCGGTCGCATGACACGCAAATGGACCCAGGCCGACATGCCATCGCTGCGTGGACAGCGCGCCATCGTCACCGGTGCAAACCGCGGGCTCGGATTCGAGATCACCGCCGGGCTGGCCGCGGCCGGCGCGGACGTGATCCTGGCCTGCCGCGACGAACGCAAGGCGGAGACCGCCATCGACGCGCTGCGGCGGCGCGTGCCAAACGCTGCACTGGCGGCGATGTCGCTGGACCTCGCCGATCTCGCCTCGGTCCGCCGCTTCGCGCAGGCGTTTGCCGGGCGCCACGACCGCCTCGATCTGCTGGTCAACAACGCCAGCGCCATCATGGTGCCGCTGCAGCAGACACGTGACGGCTTCGAGATGCACCTGGGCAGCAATCACCTGGGGCCCTACGCGCTGACCGGCCTGCTGATGCCGCAACTGCTGGCGGCACCCTCGGCGCGTATCGTCAACACCTCCAGCATGGCGCACCGGCTCACGCCCGGCATCGATTTCGACGACCTGCATTTCGAGCGCACGGCGTACAAGGAAATGGACGCCTACGGCCGCAGCAAGCTCGCCACCCTGCTCTTCACCTTTGAACTCGACCGCCGCCTGCGCAAGGCCGCCCTGCCCGCGCGCGCCGTGGCGGCGCATCCCGGCTACACCGCCACCAATACCGATCTCGGTAACTGGTTCATGCGGCTGATGACGCGCCTGATCGCGCAGCCGCCGGCGATGGGTGCGTTGCCGGCGCTGTACGCCGCGACGGCGCCCGCGGTACAGGGCGGCGACTACTATGGACCCGGCGGCTTCAAGGAACTCGGCGGCTATCCCGCCAAGGTCGATTGCCGGCCCGAGGCGCGCGATCCGCAGCTGGCCGCGCGGCTATGGGCCGTATCGGAAGCGCTGTCCGGCGTGACTTACGCCGCGCTCTGACACGCTGGGGAGTCCGCTGCGCACAGCTCAGTCCATGCCGGCCCAGGCGCGGATGCTGTCGGCGTTCTCCTCCACCAGCCGGCGCCCCTCGTCGATGGCCTGCTTGGCGCGATGGAAATCCATCAGCGCGAAATCCTCCAGCATCGGAATCAGCGTGATCTCCGGCGGATCGCCGGCCATACGGCTGCGCGTGAGGCGGTCCTGCATGATGTTGACGCTGGAGGCGACGACATCGAAGAAGCTGGGATTTTCGCCATCGCCCTTCGACAGGTAGTCGATGGCGCGATGCCATAGCGTGCGCTCACCCTTGGGTGCCACTTCATGCTCGTCGGCATGCCCCGCCGCGCGCGGCAGATGCGCGCCGATCAACTGGGCGTTGAGATTGACGGCGATGACCACGTCCGCACCCAGCGCGCGGCAGGCGGACACCGGCACCGGGTTCACCAGGCCGCCGTCGAGCATCCAGCGGTCACGATGCTTGACTGGGGGGAAGATGCCGGGCAAGGCGCACGACGCGCGCGCGGCCGGCAGAATGGGCCCGCGTGTGATCCAGATTTCGCGGCCGGTCTTCATCTCGGTGGCGACGCTGACGTAGCGCACCGGCAGATCCTCGATATTGGGATTGCGGTGATTGGCCTCGAAGAACCCGAACAGCTTTTCGCCCTTGACCATGCCACCGGAGAAGCTGAGATCCATCAGCTTGAACACCTCGCGTGCGCTGAGCGTCTGCACCCAGTCGGCGAATTCCTTGAGCTGGCCCGACGCGTAAACGGCGCCGACCAGGGCGCCGATCGATGTGCCGGCGACGACCTGCGGCCGCACGCCGATCTCGTCGAGTCCCTGGAGAATGCCGATGTGCGCCCAGCCGCGCGCGGAGCCGCTGCCGAGCGCTAGCCCCACCACGGGCGGCGTCGCCTCTTTCGTGTTCTGCACCATGGAACATCCTCACCACGATCATGGCCATCATTTTATGGCCGGGATACCGAGGGCACTAAAAAGCCCGCCGGCACATCCGTGCACCGGCGGGCTGCTGCATATCGCGATGCCGGATCCGGCTGGGGATCGGGGGAGGAGTGGGCCGGGTGCCGACGCGAAACGTCGGGAACCGGCATCGCAACGACACCATCCTGCGCGCCGCCCCCTGAATGCAAGCTGAACCGGCGCGGCGCCTGCACGGAGCGCCGCTAGCGGCGCTCCGCAAACAGGCCAAGGCCGTCGCTGAAGATGTAGCCCTTGTAGCTGCTGACCAGCGTCTGGTCCTCGCAGTCCTCGAGCTTGCCCTCGCAGAGCCGGCGCATCGCGGACAGCGCCTCGAAGTAATCATCTTTTTTCACGCCAGCGTAATCGGCCACCAGGCTGGGCAGGAAGGCGATGTCGGTCAGCGGCAACCGCGGCAGTGACGGCGGGCCGAAATTGGCGCGAAGCTGGAACTGCGTGATGTTCTTGGCGTTGCGCAACTCGTAGCGATACGGCGGCGAATCGTCCTCGTAATACGCCTGGTGATCGCCGAAGTAGGCGAACAGCATGCGGCGGTCGCCGGAGCGCGCGAGGTAGTTGTCCATCGCGGTGACGCCGACATTGAGCAGCCGCAGCTTGTTGATGTAGTCGGTGAGCTTGGCGGCGAGATCGCGCTTGAGCCCGCTGCGCTCCAGGTTGTAGGCGATCTTGGTCTTCTTCGAGTACGGCGCGTGCTCGTGCACCGACAGCATGTAGAGGAAGATCGGCTGGTCGCGCTTGGGCCCATTGCGATGGCGCGTGATCAGGCTGCGCGCCGCCTCCGACAGGCGGTCGCTGTCGGCGATGTCCCACTCGTCGCCCGGAATCTTGTCGTATTCATGGAAGTCCCGCAGCGTCAGCACCTCGTCGAAACCCATGCCCTCGTAGGTGCGCCCGGCGCCGTAGAAGCGCTTCATCGTCGGCATCAGCACCACGGTACGGTAGCCATTGGCCTTGAGCAGACGCACCAGGCTGGAATTGACCTTGGGCCCGACGCTGTTGAACACCAGGTTGCGCATCGCGCCGAAGTCGTCGGGCACGAGGCCCGTGAGCATCGAGAACTCCGACAGCCAGGTCTTGCCACCGAAGGTATGCACGCGCAGCAGGCCCGAGGCGCGGGTGCGCTCGTTGTCCTCGAACATCTCCATCCGCGGCAGGTGCGCATTGGGCAGCCTGAAGTTGAGCGGATTGAAGGTGGACTCGTTGAGCCAGACGACGATGTCCGGCAACGGCGTGGCGGCGGCAGGCGCCTGCAGCGGCGGCAGCAGGCCGCGCCGCGTCACGAACAGCGTGGGATCGTCGTCGTGCGCCGGCGGCGCGAACTCGAACACGTTGGTCGAGTAGATCAGGCGGCTCATCACGCCGCAGGTGTGCATCGGTCCGCAGTCGGCATCGTCGCGGAACACCTCCCACTGGTGATGATGGCGATTGGCGTAGTCGAATCCCCCCAGCGCCGCGAACAGCAGCAGCGCGCCCAGGCGCCAGCGCGGCCCCAGCGGCGCGAACGCGCGGCGGTCGGTGAGCGCGTCCATCGCCAGCAGCGCCGCCACGCCCGAAAACACCGCCAGCGCGCCCCACAGCGTGGGATAGCGCCAGACGATGGCCCAGTTGGCGGGCTCGATCACGAAGCTGTAGTCCATCACCGAGAGGCGGTCGCCGAAGTATTTGAACTTCAGCTCGCCGAGCACGTAGAGGAAGACGGTCAGCAGCGAGGCGATCGACAGGCTGCCGACGCGGCGGCCGGTGATGGCCAGCGCCAGCAGGAAGGGCAGCAGCAGCAGGCTGGCGTTCATCACGCCGCCAACCCAATCGTCGCTGTTTTCCAGCGCGCAGTACGCCGCGAAGGCGGCGACGGTGTAGCGCAGGCCGATCAGCAAGAGCCGCGCGGCGGCGCGCCAGGAAAAGGAAGCCAGTGTCATATCGGGGAAGTCCGCGCCCATGGCGCTCGAGGCCGCGCATTTTATCCAAGGCCCGCCCGGGATGCCCGGCACGGATGAAATGGCGCCCGACAGGCTCTAAGCTTGACCGTGTCTGCCCGGATCACCCCATGAACCTCGAAACCCTCGCCGTCCACGCCGGCCGCCGCATCGACGGCGACTCCGGCGCCATCACGCCGCCGATCAACCTGTCGACCACCTTCGAACGCGCCGCCGACGGCGGCTTTCCGCACGGCCACATCTACAGCCGCACCGCCAACCCCAACCGCAGCGCCCTGGAGCAAGCCCTGATGGCGCTGGAAGGCGGCGCCGCGGCGGTAGCCTTCCCGTCCGGCTCGGCGGCCACCCTGGGCATCCTGCAGGCGCTGCAACCCGGCGATCACGTGATCCTGCCGGACGATCTCTACTGGGGCACGGTGGTGATCCTGCGCGACCTGATGAGCCGCTGGGGCCTGCACTACACGGTCGCGAACCTCACCGATCTCGACGCCGTGCGGCGCGCGTGGACGCCGCAGACGCGCCTGCTGTGGATCGAGACGCCGTCCAACCCGCTGCTCAAGGTCGCCGACATCCGCGCGCTGACCGCCCTGGCGCGTGACGCCGGCGCCCTCAGCGTGGTCGACAACACCTTCGCCACACCGGTGCTGCAGCAGCCGCTGACGCTGGGCGCCGATCTCGTCATGCACTCCACCACCAAGTATCTCGGCGGTCACAGCGATGTGCTGGGCGGCGCCGTCATCGCACGGCAGGACGGCGCCCTGGTCCAGCGCATCCGCGACCTGCAGACCAAGGGCGGCGCCACGCCTTCGCCGTTCGACTGCTGGCTGCTGCTGCGCTCCATCGCCACGCTGCCGCTGCGCGTGCGTGCACAGGCGGCCGGCGCGCAGAGCATCGCCGAATTCCTGGCGGCGCATCCGCGTGTCGAGGCGGTGCACTATCCCGGCCTGCCCTCGCACCCGGGCCATGCGCTGGCGATGGCGCAGATGCGGGGCGGCGGCGCCATGTTGTCGGTACAGATTCGCGGCGGCGAGGCGGCGGCAATCGCGGCGGCGGCGCGCGTGCGCCTGTTCACCCGCGCCACCAGCCTCGGCGGCGTCGAGAGCCTGATCGAGCACCGCGCCTCGGTCGAAGGCCCGGACACCCGCACGCCACGGAACCTGCTGCGCGTGTCCATCGGGCTCGAGCATGCCGATGACCTCGTTGCCGACCTGGCGCAGGCACTGGGCTGAGCGACGGCGCCCGCGCGTTCAGGCAAGATCAGCCCGACCCTCATTCACCCCAGGAACCGCCATGACCCTCCGCCTGCCCGTGCTAGCCTCCGCCGCCGCGCTGCTGCTGCTCGCCGCCTGCTCGCGCGTCACCGCCGACAACTACGCCAAGATTTCCTCCGGCATGAGCCGCGACGAGGTGCACGGCATCCTCGGCTCCCCCGACGAGGCCTCCGGCGGTGGCATCGGCGGGCTGACCATGACCACGGAAACCTGGAAGGGCGGCAAGCAGACCATCAGCATCACCTTTGCCGGCGACAAGGTCGCGCTCAAGACGCTGCGCGGCAACGACGAGCCGTAAGCACGCACGGAACCACGTTTTCTGCGTCACCCGCTCGCCGGCGGCAGGGCGTCCATATCGTGATATTTTATTTATTAAATATGTATTTGTGGTATATTTAATAACATTTTCCCCAGGGCAATCCCTGCGAGCGGGTGCCGTTGTCACGCTGGCCCAGAGGGCAGTGCACCGGCCCTCGACTGCCAGTGGCCGCAGCCCTGCGGCGAGTCCGCAAGCACTCGCCCGCGATCCTGCACCGGCCGGCACGTCGCCGTGGTGATCGCACCGCGCTGAGGCGCCAGGCCGCAGCAATGCAGGCGAGCGGCCGCTCGGGCGATAATGGCGGCCGATTTTTCCAATGATCTCGGAGCGCGTTTCATGTCGCAGCAGGATTCCATCGTCATCGTGTCCGTCGCCCGCACGCCCATGGGCGGCATGCAGGGTGTGCTCTCGCCGTTCAGCGCCAACCAGCTCGGCGCGGTGGCGATCAAGGCAGCGGTGGAGCGCGCCGGCCTGAAGCCGGCCGACGTCGAAGAGGTGATCATGGGCAACTGCCTGCCGGCCGGCCAGGGTCAGGCGCCGGCGCGCCAGGCGCTGCGCAGCGCCGGCCTGCCGGACTCCGCCGGTGCGCTGACCATCAACAAGATGTGCGGCAGCGGCATGAAGGCGATCATGCTGGCCCACGACCTGCTCAAGGCCGGCAGCAACCAGGTGATCGTCGCCGGCGGCATGGAGAGCATGACCAACGCCCCCTACCTGCTGCTCAAGGCGCGCGGCGGCTACCGCTACGGCCACGCGCAGATGTACGACCACACGGCGATGGACGGCCTCGAGGACGCTTACGAGCGCGGCACCGCGATGGGCGTGTTCGCCGAGCGCACGGTCGAAAAATACGGCTTCACGCGCAAGGATCAGGACGACTACGCCATCGAATCGCTGGTCCGCGCCAAGCGCGCCAACGACGACGGCAGCTTTGCCTTCGAGATCGCGCCGGTCGAGATCGCCGGCAAGGCCGGCGTCGAAAAGCTGGACAAGGACGAGCAGCCGGCCAAGGGCAAGCCGGAGAAGATTCCCGCGCTCAAGCCCGCGTTCAAGAAGGACGGCACCATCACTGCCGCCAACGCCAGCTCCATCTCCGACGGCGCCGCCGCCGTCGTGCTGATGTCGCAGGCCGAGGCGCAGAAGCGCGGTCTCAAGCCGCTGGCCAAGATCGTCGCCCACGCCTCGCACTCGCGCCTGCCGGCGGAGTTCACCATCGCGCCGGTCAACGCCATTGCCAACGTGCTGGCCAAGGCCGGCTGGAAGAAGGACGAGGTCGATCTCTGGGAGATCAACGAGGCCTTCGCGGTGGTGACGATGGCGGCGATGAAGGAGCATGGTCTCGATCACGCCAAGGTCAACATCCACGGTGGCGCCTGCGCCCTGGGTCACCCCATCGGCGCCTCCGGCGCGCGCATCGTCGCCACGCTGATCGGCGCGCTGAAGAAGACCGGCGGCAAGAAGGGCGTCGCCACGCTGTGCATCGGCGGCGGCGAAGCCGTCGCGCTCGCGGTCGAGATGCTGTGATGCGCGCGCTGCCACCGGCGCTGCTGGCCATGCTGACGTTGGCCGGCTGCGCTGGCGGCGGCGATGCCGATCCGCAGACCGCATCGGTGAATCCGGCGGCGCTCTGCGTCGCCTCCAGCTGCGGGACCAAGACGCAGCTCCTCGACATTCCCAGCGCCGAGAACACGCTGTTCACACCGGACGGCCGCCTGTTCGTTTCCGGCAGCGACAGCGTCTACGAGATCACCCGGGATGCCGCCGGCTGGCATGCCACCGCGCTGGCCGCCGGCAAGGCCAACTACACGGGTCTGGCGCAACGCGGCGACACGCTCTACGCCGCCGCCTTCGACGGCAATCTCTACGCCGCGCGCCTGAGCGACACGCCGATGGCGTTCAAGGTCATCCACGCGCTCGGCGTGGCCTCGCCCAACGGCGTGACCAGCGGACCGGACGGCGCGCTGTACATCGTCAACGGGCCGGCGGGTTCCTCGCTGCCGGCGCCCAAGATCCTGCGTCTGCGTTTCGACCCGGCCGACCCCACGAAGGTGATAGAGCAGACCGACTGGCTCACCAGCGGTCTCTCCTTCCCCAACGGCCTGCAGCGCCGCGGCAACACCCTGGTCTTCAGCGACAGCGATGCCGCGACCGTGACCTTTGGCGCGATCCGCACGGTCGACATCCAGGCCGATGGCTCACCCGGCCCGGTCAGGACGCTGGGCACCTTCCCCAGCCTGCCGGACGATCTGGGCATCGTCGGCGACAGCGTGCTGGCGGCGTTGTACAGCAACGGGCAGATTGCCTTGATCGACGCCACCGGCACCATCGTGTCGCAGACCGATCCGCTGAGTTTCCAGAACCCGTCCTCGGTCAAGCTCGGGCGCCCGCCGTTGTTCGCGGCCACCGATCTCGTCGTCACCGAAAAAGGCCTGGTCGTGCTGCCGCCGACGCCGGGTTACGGCAGCAAGCTTTCGGTGTTCAGCCGCCATCCCTGAGCCTCGCCGGCGGCGACGCCAAACTGTCGCCAATTGCCGATTGACGGAGCCGGCGCATCCGTATCTATTGCATGCTCTGCGCACCGCGGCTCTTGCCAGCCGCGAACAACGACCACGAGGACCGACACGCCGATGGACCGCAAGCTGATCGCCGACATGAACTGCCCGTACTGCGCGGGCACTTTCCATATTGCAAAAGACTGTCGGGGCGATGCGCAGCGCATCCGCTACGGCGTGCTGGAGTGCCGCTGCTTCCAGTTTCCCATCGTCGATGGCGTGCTGCTGCTGAGCCTCAGCAAGGCCTATGGTGGCGCTGAGGAGGACCTGCAGCCTTACGTGCCGCTGCAGGTCGCCGCCATCCGTCATTTGCAGAAGGACGATGTCCCTGGCCTGCTGTCGTGGATGCGTCGCCACATGCCGCTGGCGGCGGAGCTGATCGACGGCCGCGCCGGCGCCTACCTGCCGTTCTGCGCACGCATGAACCAGGCGCTCACCATCGCCGAAGCCCGGTATCTGGCCGAGTCCGCGCGGCACGAGGTGCTGGGCCATCGTCCCCGGCTTTACGGTGTCCGCAAGTGGGCGCGACGCTTCAACCTGCGCAAGACGCCGCTGGGCGCGGTGCTCAATTCGTATTTCATCTCCCGCTTCTTCGCGCCGCGTGTCAATACGCTGGCGATGCAACTGGGCCAGTTGCCACTCGACGGCCGCATCCTGTCGCTGTGCTGCGGCCAGGGCATCTTCGAGAATCTGCTCGCCGCCGACGGCCGCAATCGCGAGGTCGTCTGTCTCGACGGCCAGTTCATCAACCTGCTGATCACGCGCCAGTACGTCTGCCCGCAGGGCAGCTTCATCTGCCACGACGTGCAGTTCCCGCTGCCGTTCAACGATGGCAGCTTCGACGGCGTGTTCTCCTCCACCTGTCTGCCGGAGATTCCGGCGCAGCGCACCTTCGCCCGCGAGGCCATCCGCGTCACCCGCGACAGCGGCTGGACCTTCTTCGACTCGGTGTGGGGTCTTGCCAACAGCGTGAAGCGCATCGACCCCAAGCGTCATTACCGCTTCTGCCAGAACTTCTTCACCCGCATCGAGGACTATCTGCCGTTCTTTGAAAGCTGCGCGCCGGCAGGCCGCGAGGTGGCCATCGATATCCCGGCGATGCCGGATGCCTACTACGGCGCGCCGCGCTGGCTGCGCGGCGAGGCGCGCGCAGCGGCGGTGGCCGAGGGCAAGGACACCGAGATCAGCGTGCTGGTGACCGATCCGCAGCGCTTCAGGGGTTTCACCACGCCGCACCGTCCCTGGCTCAACGCCAGGCATCTGGCGGTGAGCCCGGTGTTCGAGACCACGCGCGAGGCCGGCGGCATCCGCGTCACGCTGCGGCCCAGTTTCGCCAAGACCTCCATCGATTTCGCCGCCAAGTCCTTCGCCGGCTATCCCCAGACCGCGCTGCTGGAAACCGCCAAGGCGCAGGACCCGCAGTGGGTGGAGCAGCAGTTCAACACTGGCATGCTGGCCCTGCTGCCGACGCACTTCGACGAGGTTCTGCAGCGCCTGCAGTAGCAGCCGCACGGCCACCCGCTCTTGCACGATTGCCCAGGGAAAATGTTTTTAATTATCTATAATTTTTTAAATAGATATATATTTAATAACAATCTATCTGGCGTAAGCAGGGAGAGCGGGTGGCGGCTGCGGAGCCTTGGCAGCGCCCTCGGCGCACTCCTGTTGCCGCTGACCGCGATGGCCGGCGAATGGCCGCTGCCGCCGGTTCCCGACAGCGTCGGCATCAACATCCATTTCGTGAAGGGCGGCGAGCAGGACCTGGACCTGATCGCCGCCGCCGGCATCAAGGTCGTGCGCACCGATCTCAAGTGGGAGGACACCGAGCGCCTGCGTGGCGTCTATGACTGGACCGCGTACGACGAACTCGCCGCCAATCTCGCCAAGCGCGGCCTGCGTCCGTATTTCATCCTCGACTACTCCAACGCCCTGCACGAAGAGACCGTGGAGCGGCGCGCCATGCTGCTGTGGTCCTACACGGAGGTGATGTCGCCGCATACGCCGCAGAGCATCGACGCCTTCGCGCGCTGGGCGGCCGAGGCGGCGCGGCATTTCCGCCAATATCGCCCGGTGTGGGAAATCTGGAACGAGCCCAACATAAAGTTCTGGAAGCCCAAGCCCGATGTGGACGCCTACTCGCAACTGGCCCTGGCCACCTGTGCCGCCGTGCGCAAGGCCGATCCCGATGCCACGGTGGTGGCCCCCGCCGCCTCGGGATTTCCCTGGGACTACCTGGAAAATTTCTTCAAATCCGGCGCGCTGTCCTGCCTCGATGGCGTCAGCGTGCACCCCTATCGCAACGATCTGCCGGAATCCGTCGGTGCCGACTATGCGCGGCTGCGTCAGCTGGTCGACCGCTACGCGCCGCCCGGCAAGCACGGCCGCCTGCCCATCCTCAGCGGCGAGTGGGGCTACGCCACCGTGCGCAATGGCCTGCCGCTGATCAGCCAGGCGGCATACCTTGTGCGCATGCAGCTGATCAACCTTTCGCATGGCATCCCGCTGTCGGTGTGGTATGACTGGAAGAACGACGGCGGCGATGCCGCCAACCACGAGCACAACTTCGGCATCGTCGATCCGGTCTCGCAGTTCAAGCCCGCCTACATCGGCCTGCGCACCTTCACGACGCAACTGCGCGGCTACCGCTACCTGCGCCGCGTCGAACTGGACAATGGCAACGACTACGCCCTGCTGTTCGGCACCGCCGACGGCCGCGGCAAGCTGGTCGCCTGGACCACCGGTGTCGCCCACGTCGCCCGCATCCCCGCTCCGCCGCCGCCGCGACCGGCGCAGATGAGCGTGACCGACGGTAACGGTCTGCGCCTGCCGCTGGCGCTGGAGGGCGCCTGGATGAACGTGCAATTGACCGGCTCGCCGGTTTACATTGCGCCCTGAATCGCGCTCTGCGTCGGCGAAAGCGACCGCGGCACCGTGCCCTTGCAGCCAATCCTCCGCGGCATCGCCCCTGGCAGGATGGCCGCCATCCGCGCGGTGAGCGCGCGCGACGTCTTTTCCCGTTCTGGAGTTTGACCGTGTCCGATCGTTACCCGCATCTGCTGGCGCCACTCGACCTGGGCTTCACCACGCTGCGCAACCGCGTGCTGATGGGCTCGATGCATACCGGCCTGGAGGACAGCCGCAAGAACCTGCACCGGCTGGCGGACTATTTCGCCGAACGCGCCCGCGGCGGCGTCGGCCTGATCGTCACCGGCGGCTTCGCGCCCAACATCGCCGGCTGGACCAAGCCGCTGGGCGGCACGCTGTCGACCACGTCGGCCGCGCGCCGTCACCGGCCGATCCCGCAGGCGGTGCACGCCGAGGGCGGCAAGATCGCGCTTCAGATCCTGCACACCGGCCGCTACGGCTATCACCCCTTCGCGGTCGCGCCCTCGCGCATCAAGTCGCCGATCTCGCCGTTTGCGCCGCGCGAGTTGTCCGCCTCCGGCGTCGAGAAGCAGATCCGGGCCTTCGTGCGCTGCGCCGAGCTGTCGCGCGAGGCCGGCTACGACGGCGTCGAGATCATGGGCAGCGAGGGCTACTTCATCAACCAGTTTCTGGCCACGCATACCAACAAGCGCACCGACGAATGGGGCGGCAGCTACGAGAACCGCATGCGCCTGCCGGTGGAGATCGTGCGCCGCACGCGCGAGGCGGTGGGCCGCGACTTCATCATCATCTACCGCCTGTCGATGCTGGACCTGATTCCCGACGGCAGTACCTGGGATGAAGTGGTGACACTCGCCAAGGCCATCGAGAAAGCCGGCGCCACCATCATCAATACCGGCATCGGCTGGCACGAGGCGCGCATCCCGACCATTGCCACCTCGGTGCCGCGCGGTGCCTTCGCCTGGGTGACGAAGAAAATGAAGGGCGAGGTGAAGATTCCGCTGGTCACCACCAACCGCATCAACACGCCGGACGTCGCGGAGCAGATCCTCGCCGACGGCTGTGCCGACATGATCTCGATGGCGCGCCCGCTGCTGGCCGACGAAGAGTTCGTGAAGAAGGCCGCCGAGGGCCGCGCCGACGAGATCAATACCTGCATCGGCTGCAACCAGGCCTGCCTCGACCACGCCTTCAAGAACAAGATCGCGTCCTGCCTGGTCAACCCGCGCGCCTGCCACGAGACGCAGCTCAACTACCGACCCGCCGCGCAAAAGAAGCGTATCGCCGTCGTCGGCGCTGGTCCGGCGGGCCTCGCTGCCGCCACCGTCTGCGCCGAACGCGGCCACGATGTCGACCTGTTCGACGCCGCCGAGCGCATCGGCGGCCAGTTCAACATGGCCAAGACGATTCCCGGCAAGGAGGAGTTCGAGGAAACGCTGCGCTACTTCCGGCGCAAGATCGAGACCACCGGCGTCAAGCTGCATCTCGGCACCCGCGTCACCTCCAACGACCTGCTGAAGGCCGGCTACGACGAGGTGATCCTCGCCACCGGCGTGACACCACGCAACCCGCGCATCAAGGGCCAGGACGAAGCCATGAAGAATGGCAAGGTGCTGACCTACATCGACGTGCTGCTGCACAAGAAACCGGTCGGCAAGCGCGTGGCCGTGATCGGCGCCGGCGGCATCGGCTTCGACGTTTCCGAATACCTGGTGCACGACGGCCACTCGCCGACGCTGAACCTGGAAGCATGGAAGGCCGAGTGGGGCGTGGGCGATCCCGCGCAGCAGCGCGGTGGCCTGACCCGTCCCGCGGTCACACCGCCTGCGCGCGAAGTCACCCTGCTGCAGCGCAAGGCCAGCGGCCTGGGCAAGGGCCTGGGCAAGACCACCGGCTGGATCCATCGCGCCGCCCTGAAGATGAAAAAGGTGCAGATGATCGGCGGCGTCAACTACGAGGCGATCGACGAGCGCGGCCTGTTGATCAGCTTCGGCGAGAAGCGCGAGAAACCGACGCTGCTCGAGGTCGACAGCATCGTGCTCTGCACCGGCCAGGAGCCGCTGCGCGAGCTGCACCAGCCACTGATCGATGCCGGCGTCAGCGTGCACCTGATCGGCGGTGCCGACGTCGCCGCCGAACTCGATGCCAAGCGCGCCATCAACCAGGGCAGCCGTCTCGCCGCGGAGCTTTGAGTGCACGGCCAATAAAAAGCCCCGCGACGCGGGGCTTTTTATTGGCAGCGATGCAAGCTCAATTGGGGCTGACCGGCGGCGGCGGCCCGCAGGCGCCTGCCTGCACTTGCGCCGTCGCGCCCACACATCCCGGCCCCGACGGCGCAGGCGTGCGCGGATCGGTCGTCGCTTCCACCCGCACCGGCGGATTGGTGACGCTAATCGCCAGCGTCGTCGACAGCAGATCACTCAGCGCCGCAAGCGTATTGGGCGAGACCACCACCGGCTTGCAGGTGGCGCAAGGGACCATCACGGCCTGACCGGCTGATGCGCCGGCGCAGCCGGCGCCATTGCAGGCCGTCACCGCGCCCTTGTTGACGATCATGCCGAACTGGGAGCTGGACTGTGAAATCGCGACGTCGGCACTCTGTGCGGCCACGCTCGCGAAGGCACTCTTCAAGACAACCGGCGCAGCCGGCAGCGCCGCCACCTTGATCAGGTAGGCCGGATTGAATCCGCCGCGATCTACAACCGGTCGCACGCGCGCCGACCCGTCGGCTGCAGCGACACTGCCACCAATCCTGCCGGTCACCATGTGCACGGCACCCTGCAGCAGGGAGTAGGTCGCGGCGCCATGACTTCCCTGGCTCGGCATTTCATAACGGTTGATCTTGAGGCCGCTGTCAGGCGCCATCGCGAACGTCGACTCATCGGCCATCTGCCATTGTGCGGAGCCGGTGTCCGTCGTCACGATGGTGTCGCCGACGCCGATCACGGAGCCACTGCGCGCCATGTCTGTTTGGACACCATGCTGGATCAGCACGCCGCCGTCGGTACCGAGAACACGGCCGCTCGGCGCACTCGCCCATGCCGCCAGGCAGGGCATGACGACAGCAACTGCAGCCACGAGGAAATGTGATTTATTCATAGCTCCACCTTTGCATTGGTCCCCGGATCGGCAACATCCACGGCAGCCTCGGATGTCTTGCCTGCATCGGCTGCGGTCCTGCGCCGACGTCGACTGTTTTGGCTGCAGGCTCCTGCCATCGCCATCATCGCGATATAGGTAGCAGCATTGGCAGGAATCTGCAAGTTGAAGTCTGTCAGGCTATGGATGGCCAACTCCATTGTCGCCATCAAAAAAGCAAAACATATCCCGATGCGCAGGCGATCGTTGCGCCGCAAAATGACCCGGACGGCGTGAACCACCGAGAGCCCGGTCAGCAGCGCCAGAAGCAGGAATCCGGGCACACCCGCCTCGATCAGGAACTCGGCGTAATCGTTATGCGCATGATCGTAGTAGCCCACCGCATCCGTCGGCTGGTCCTTGCCGAACACCGCGGCAAACGTACCCATGCCGGAACCCGTTGTTGAGTATTTCTCGATCAGCCCGGGGTAAGCGGCGAAAGCGTAGGTTCTGGCTTCGGTTTCCACGTTGGTCTGCTCGAAGCGCGTGACCAGTTTTTCCAGCCCGTACCAGTTGCTGAAAATAAAAATATCGACCACGAGCAGACTCAGAAAGAGCACGGCACTCTTCAAAAAAAGCTTCCTTTCCTTGACAAAGAGATAGACCGGCCCGAGCACAATCAGCGCAGTAAAAAAAGCCGAGTTGCCGCCACGCGAGCGGGTCAGCACCAAACCGACGACGATGATCGCCAGAAAAACACGGATTCTGAGGCGTGTGCTGAACAGAAAGTTCAGCAGAGCCAGCAATCGTTTCTTCCAGGTATCGAGCCTTGCGGCTTGAAGATCGGCCAGGATCAGTCCGATGGCCATCGCCGCACCCAGTTCCAGGTAACCCGCCAGATGGTTACGGTTGACGAAAGTGCCCGTCGCCAGGCCGAGATAGGCCGTCTTTTTCTCAAAAAAGCCGTACTCGAAGCCCGAAATCGTCATCAGGGCCCCGTAAACCGCCTGGGCCAGCGCTGAAATCACCAGCGCTTGTCCCAGCGTTCGCAGACGGTCCCGGTCGCGCGCCAATCCCAGCACCAGTACGTAAAGGGAAAAGTAGGCGAGCGACAGCGACAAGGCATCGCGGGTACGCTCGGGCAGCAGGCTGATCGGCCAGCGGGCTTCCCCCAGGTTGCCACCAAAGACATCGGCGTAGGTCGCCGCCAACGTGGGCGCCCAGACTTGCAGGGTCGCCAGCGACAGGGGCAGGGTCTGAAAATAAATCCAGCACAGCCACAGGCCCCAAAGCAGCAGCGGCCAGAAATAATCCCCAGGCTGGAAATTGCGGACTGCTGGGCGCAATGCCTGAAGTACCAGGTAAACCAGACACAGACCGCCCGCCATGATTCCGAAAAAAGCCTCCGCCCCCTGACGATTGCTACCCCAGGGCAGGGGCAGCCAGACCAGCAGCAACAGCAAGGCCGCGAAAATCCAGCGTTCGCCGCGACCCTGGCCCAGTAGCGTCGCGCCCCGGGTCACGGTGACGGCCCTATGCAGTCGCTGGCTGAGGTGCACAGTCCGTGCCGCCAGCGCGCGATCGCGCACCACACATTCCGGCCGGCATCCGGTATCACCTGCTGGCAAAGCAATATTTCCTGGTCCGCCGTGTAGGCGGCCTGCATCAGCGCGCCGGGTTGCACCTGGTAGGCCAGACGGATGCTTTTTAGCCAGAGTTGCTGCAATTCAGGATCCGAATCAGCAAAAACTTTGAGGCCGGCCACGGCAAGGGAGAAATGGATCGGGGCCGAACGCCGTCCCCAAGTCTGTGCCTGCGAAACCGCATGCTTCAGGCGCTCATCAAAGCGGTCGGCATAAAGCAGCGCCAGGGCGTAGTCGCGCCAGAGAAAAGCGTCGGCAGGCGCGCGCGAGATCGCGGCCTGATAATCGGCAAGCGCCTCGTCATGCTGCCTGAGCAGCAGACGGTTCAGCCCCCGTTGGCGATAAGCCTGGGCACTGTAGGGCTGGAAAGCGATCGCATAGTCGGCCGCCTTGGCCGCCGCGGCACGGGTTTCAGGCCAGCGCGCCTGATCTTCGGCAAAACGGGTATAGGCGTGCGCGATGAGCCAACGTCCGTTGCCGATCAATGCGGTTCCTGCCGCAGCAGCCAGCAACACGATCAGCAGCAACCGAGCCGACTGGCTCATCCGCACGCCCCACCTCCCCTCCCCAGTCGACCTTACGCGTAGTAGCGGTAGTCGTAGTAATAGCCGCCGTAACGCTTCGCGTGCCGCTTCATGTCCACGGCGTTGATGATCGCGCCGGTCAGCGGCGCTCTGGCATAGCGCAATTGCCGGACCGTGTTCTTCACCAGGCTGCGCGTGGTGCGCTCGGCCTTGACGGCGAAAAGCACGGCGTCGACGTGCTGCACCAGCAGCAATGTGTCACTCACCGCCTGGCATGGCGCCGAGTCGAAAATGACGCGGTCGTACTGGGCCGCCAGCGACTCGATCAGCATGTGGAACTTCTGCGAAGCCAGCACCTCGCCCGGGTTGGGCGGAATCTGGCCCACGGGAAGCACGTCGATCTTCCCCTCCTCGAAACGATGGAGGCACTGATCAAGGGAGGCCGTCCCGGCGAGATATTCCGTCAAGCCCAGCGCTTTCTCCGGCAGCGCCAGGGACTTGGCCACCGACGCCTTGCGCAGGTCGCAATCAATCAGAAGGACCCGCTCGGTCTGTCCCATCACCATGGCCAGATTGCAGGAAATCGTCGTCTTGCCTTCCTGAGGCGCCGAAGAGGTCACAGCGATACGTTTGCGCTTCTGGGACAGGTCGGCCAGCAACAGGCCGGTCCTGACGCTGCGCAGTCCTTCGCTGAAACCGTCCTTGGGTTCGTCCACCATGTGCATGGCACTGCGCTGGGCTTTCTTGAACTCGGGCAGGGCGGCAAACACCTGCAGCCCGGTAATCAGTTCCATGTCCTCGGCCGAGGCAATGGTATCGCTCAGAAGATGACGCAGCAGCGCCATCAGCACGCCCAAAGCGAACCCGATCAGTAACGCCCAGAGGAAGATTTTTTTCTTTTGCGGCTTGAACGGCTTTTCCGGCGGCACCGCCGGGTCGATGACTCGAGCGACGACTTCCTGGTAATTGCCGGCGGTCTCAGTTTCCTTGAACCGCGTCAGGAAGAGGTTGTACAGATCGCGATTGGTTTCAACGTCGCGCTGCAGTGCGTCGAGCTGCGCCTGCTTCCGATCAAGGCCGCGGATCTGATTGCGTACGCCCGCGTCCTGCATGCTCAATTGGCGCTCGGTCTCGGCTGCGACTTCATAGCCCGTCTTCACACCTTGCGCCGCGATCAGCAATTGGTTGTGATAAGACGCCGTCGCAGAATCCAGAGAAGCACGCGCAGCGGCCATCTGCGGATGCTTGGGCCCATACCGGGACTCCAAAGCCTTCAGTTTCTGCGTTTCCTCCAGAACCCGGGCCCTGGCCGTCTGAACCGCCGCACCATCGAGGAGAACACTGATGTTCTCGAGCTGGGAAAAATCATTGCCGGCCTGCTTGACCTTGGCATAAGCACTGGACAGCTCTGTCTTCTTCCGCTGGGCATCGCGCAGTCGCTGCGCGTTGTCCGTGGCTTCCTGCTCGACCAGCCCGCGGGCTCCGCCGACATTGACCAGCTGCTCCTTGTCACGGAAATCCTGGAGCGCCTGCTCCGATTTGTTCAACTCCTGACGGATCGAGTCGAGGCGCTCGTTCAACCAGTTGGTCGTCGTCCGCGTCATCGCCAACCGGGATTCGAGATTGCTCTCGATAAAAACCTCGGCGAGCGTGTTTGCAACCTGCGCGGCCAGCTCCGGCTTCTTGGCGTCATAGTGGACCTTCACCAAGTTGGTACCAAAGGTGGGCTCGACGGTGAGTCGCTCACTGAAGACATCGACCGCTTTCTCGATCTTTTGCGCCTCGATTTCCGCGGCGGTCTTTTTCGGCTCATCGCTTGCAGGCAGGAATGGCAGAAAGCTCTGCCAGTTAATATTTGAGAGGGCCTGCAGAGGGCCGTCGGCATCCTTCAGGTCGAAGTCGGGGTTGTTGATCAGATTCAGCTTTCGAACCACGCGCCGCGCCAGTTCACGCGCTTCCAGTACACCGTATTGCGTGCCGACATACTCGAACGACCCGTAACCCGGATCGTAGACATCACGCACTTCCTGCACGGGACGGTTGGAGCGGTTCTCGATCTGCAGCGTCACCGTCGCGCGATAGATCGGCGACGTGGCGAAAACCCAAAGTCCCGCCAGAAGAATCGTGATGATCGTAAGGCTGACAATACCCCAACGATGCTGGAAGAGCGCACCGATCAGGCTTTTGATGTCAACAAATTGTTCGACAGGAAGCGATGCAGCCGCGCTGCGCTCTATCTCCGCAGGCGTCGTCGGCGTGTTGTTCAAAAAAAGCTCTCCTCAACAATGATCGTGTCACCCGGGGAAACCAGCGTATCGAGCGAGACCTTCCGCTTGTCTTCCTGCCGTTGCCCTTCATGCACCACGTAAATGCTGCGCAGTGAAGCACGATCCGTGAAACCGCCGGCAATCGTCGTCGCCTTCTCCACGGTCAGGCCTGCCAGGTAGGGATATCCGCCAGGGCGCACGACCTGCCCGGTCACGTAAAAGGGGCGATACGCCACGACGCGAACCCGCACATCGGGATTGACCAGGTAGCCCGCCCGCAGGCCGCTGGAAATGTCCTGCTGCAGACGGCCGACGGTTTTGCCCTTGGCAATGATGCTGCCCAGGAAGGGATAACGGATGCTGCCATCCGCCTGGATCTGCACTTCGATTGTGAGGTCGGGCTCGTCCCGCACCTCGACACGCACCGTATCGCCCACGCCTAGTCGATAGTCCTGAACGGTGCTTGCGGCGCCAGATGCCGCCTCAGCTATTGGAAGTCCCGTCAGGAACAGACACAGGACCGCGAGAAAACGGAAATTCAACATTGGGAAATCACACCGTGCGAATCTTGGGAAAGCGGATCAACGCGTGTAGCGCACACCCAGGTAAACCAGAGTGTCGTCGTAGTCGCGACCCGTCTGATTCGAGTTCCGATGAGAATAGGAAACACCGCCCAGCCACATCCAGCGCAGCGAGGAAAGGTAGTTGGTTTCGGCGCCCACGGTATCAATCGTGTCCAGACGCGACGAACCGATAAACTCGGAATTGATATGGGAGTACGCCAGGCGCGTACGCAGGCGATAGCTCCACTCGTGCGTCCAGTCGACCGTTTCAAAACGATTTTCGATCAAAGGTACACCGGGCAGATAGCTGCGCTGTGACTCGACACCGCTCTGGAAGGTGAGCACGGAATACACCAGGGGGGCCCACGACAGGCTGGCCGCCCAGTCCGTCGCGCTCACACGAGGAACCAGCGGGTTGTCGTATTCGCGCCGGTACTTGCCGACCCTGACGTCGCCGGAGGTTGTGCCAGTGGCGAGCCAGTGGAAACCCACCCGATAGTGATTTTCCTGCGAGTCGCGTCCCGGAAAATTCGGAATCTCGGTGTAGTAACCGTTATTGAGATGAAAGACCTCAGCCAGCAATGCGGTCTTGGAACTGACGTTGAAAAACGCCGTTTCACGCGCCGTCCACTGGCGATAGTCCAGGATTTTGGTCTGATCGCGATTGGTGGCGTAACGGCGCCCCAGAAGCCCCAGTTCACTTTCCAGATTGATCAAGGCGCCATGGGCACCGAAACGATAACGCAGGTGCCCCGAACTCTCCCACCACTTGTCGAGCCCCTGTGCCACGTTGAACCCGTTTTCCGTACGGAACGATCCGAACGGATCGTGGCCGTATTTTGAATAGAAGTCGCCGGAAATATGGTGCCGCGTCTCGGCATCCCAGTAAAAATTGCCGTTGAATTTCGTATCCAGATAAGTCGAAGGACCCTGTTCAATCCCGGTGTACTTGGCGGTCTCCAGAGCCGCGCCCAATTCATAGGTCCATTTCTTTGCTTTTCGCTTCAGCACGACATTGGGCGTCAAAATAAACCCAAAGGAGGATTTCGGATCGCTTTCCTGCAGAAAAAAGTTGCTGTTGTAGATGGACTCCAGCCCCACCGAAGCGGACGCTCGCAATCCAGGCCCCAACTTGATACCGATGGCATCGTTCGGCGCACGTCCATCTGAAGCTGGGATCGCCGATGTCGTGGGTTGAACGGGTTCGTCCGAAGCCGCCCATACGGCGCCGGACATCAACAACATCCCTGTTATGAGCAATTTTCTTTGCATTATTAAGAGTCCCTGCCAGCTAACCCTTCGCGGGCATCAATACGCCTGCGGCGAAGTCAAGCCGCGCACAAGCGTTAGTGCCAGTATGACAAGATCAAAGCCAATAGACCAATTTTCAATGTAGTAAAGATCATATTCGACCCTTCGTTGCATCTTTTCTGGGGTATCGGTCTCACCTCGACAACCATTGACCTGGGCCCAGCCGGTCATGCCGGGGCGAACACGGTGCCGATGCATGTAGTTGCGAATGACATTGGCGTACAGCTCGTTGTGCTCCAGCGCGTGCGGGCGCGGCCCGACCAGCGACATGGTGCCTGCCAACACATTGAATAACTGGGGCAACTCGTCAAGACTGGTCCGCCGCAGCCAGCGACCCAGGGGCGTGACCCGCTGATCGTCCTTGCGCGCCTGGGTCACCACGCCGGGCGCCTCTGCGTGCACGTACATAGTGCGGAACTTGAGAACCGTGATCTCCTCGCCATTCCAACCATGGCGCTTTTGCCTGAAAAGGACCGCCCCGGGGCTATCCAGCCTGACGAGCAGGGCCAGCAACAGCATCACCGGCGCCAGCAGCACGATCATGATCAAGGCCAGCACGCGATCCTCCAGCGCCTTCGCAAGACGATCAACGGCAGAAGTCGGCGAGGTTGTGAGCTCCACCGTCAGCATCCCGGCAGCGGTGCTCACCGGCATTTCGCATAACGTCGCCACCACGCCATCGGGCACCACACGCAACTCATAGGGCAGTTCGGAAACCGCCGCGATGCTGTTGCGCAGTTCTTGAAGGTTGTTCTCGGAAACGGCGATCCAGACCTGATCCACGGCCAGCCGCCGTTTCACACAAAGCTGGCGTGCATCGACCGCCCGACCGAGATAAGACAAGCCGCCGAATTCAGGCAAAGTCGACGCGCTCTCGGCCAGATAGCCAATCAACCGATATCCGGCGATATTGCCGACCGTCAATTGCGCCACCACCCTCGCGGCCACCTCGCCATTGCCAACCAGCAGGATGGTCCGGGGGTCGTAACCCCACTGGCGCAGCTTCTGCAAAGTGGCTCTGGCCGTCAGGCGCACAGCAGTGAGCATGACGACCATGTACATCAGCCAAAGGCCTGACCAGAGGCGGGAAACCTGGTTGGTGGTCTTGCTGATGGCCGAAAGCAGCACCAACAGCGCGACGACTAAGCCCAGAGCCGACCACAGGCGCAGCAACTCCATCGTGGGGGGCACGTCACGCTGGCTGCGGTACGCCCCGTACTGGCTCAGCGTCAGGGGAATCAGGCACGCTGCCAGCACCACCACAACCTGGTGGAACGGCATCCGCAGGTAGGTCAGGAAGGGCTCGTCGCGCAGCACGGCGAGCGTCTCCGCGGCCAGTACCGCCGCCACGCCCGTCAGCAAAACGTCAACCAGCGGCCTCAGGCGGGCTAGCACCATCAACAGGTCCGGAATAAAACGACGATTCATTCCGAACGATCCAGGCTCTCGACGTAAACCGCGGTCAGCGCAGCCATGCGCTGCTCACGCCGTAAACCGTAGTCGGCCCAAAAACGCTCATATGCCGCCTGTCCCATTTTTATTGCAACCGCTCTGTTTTCACTAAGGTACCGCATCTTTTCCGCAAGATCGGCGGCGTCCCCTGCCCGGAAAAGCAGGCCGGTCACTCCATCTTCCACCAGATCGGCGGCAGCCCCGTGATCGGCCACGATCACTGCAACGCCTGCGGCTGCGGCTTCCGTGACCACCATGCCGTAGGTTTCGTACCAGAGCGACGGAACGACCAAAACCAATGCTTGTCGCAGGCGTTGCTGCATTTCGGCCGTTTTCAACCAGCCGGAAAAAACCGCTTCCGACCATCGCGCCTTCAGCTCTGCCAGTACTGGCCCATCACCCCAGACTTGTCCCTGCGTGCCTGCGAGCCGGCAGGCCTGCAGGTAAAGTTCGACGCCCTTCTCCGCAGCCACCCTTCCGGCGTACACCGCACCGAAACGCCGCTCGCCTTCCACAACAAATGGCTGACGTTGAGCTTCCGGGAGATTTTCAACCAATCTCACTGTCGGAATATGTAGCCAAGGGCTCAATTTGTGTTGCGAAAAAGCTGACACCGCCACGGCCAGGCGGAATCGGGCTGGAAGGCCGGCGGCATATCGCCAGATCCACTGGCGCAGCACCCGCCACAGCTTGTGCGCATAGGTCCGCGAATCGCATTGACGCTGCACACAGCGGCGAGACATGGGTTCGAGCCGACAGGCCTGCTGGGTCGGGTAATCGTAGAGCCCACCATTGGGGCAAACCGCAAAATAGTCGTGCAACGTGACCACGACCGGCACGCCACAGGCGCGTGCCGCCGGCAGCACGCTGCCGGAAAGCGCCTTGGACCAGCTGTGCAGGTGGACCACGGTCGCCCCGGATGGCAAGCCACGCAGAACCCGCTTCAGCGCGCTGGCCGCCTGGAAATTCCACAAGCCACGCGACATCGCCAACCACCGGCGCGGCTCCTGCAGGATATTGCGCTGCCCCAGCGACAGCCATGTGATGCCGCCGCCGTCCTCAGGCGGCGTGCCGCAAGCGGAAAGGAAAATGACACGATGACCACGGGCCGCCATCTGGCGGGCGTCTTCGACGGCGATACGGGCGGCGCCGCCGTCGACCTCGCAGGTGTCGTTCAGCACCACCAGGGAGAACCCCTCGGGAAGGCTGGCTTTCATGCCCGGAGGGATGCAGCGGGCTCCAGCGGCTCGGCATTCGGCACCGTGACGCGGCCGTTTGCGACCGTCATGGCACCGAGATAGAGCAGCAGCCCGAAAGGAATCGTTGGATTCAGTGCATTGATATTCGGCTGCGCCCAGCCCCAGACCAGCACACCCAACGCCCCGACGAGCAGACAATTACGGAAGCGGCGACGCTCCGGCGCCTGGTGCTCCTCACGGGTGCGCCAGGTCATGTAAAGCGGGAAGCCCATGGCCAGGATGAACCCCAGAAATCCCACCAGGCCTGCGGAATGCAGCATCTGCAGGTACATGTTGTGGGCCACGCGCAGCCACTGATAGCCCTGGCCGAAGACTGGCGCATTCAGAAAGCCGGCCTTGGCGATTTCCTGATTGGTCGCACGCAGGGTATCGGATGTAGCGGAGCCGTTCTCCAGCCGCCAGATTGCGCTGTACTCGGCGCTGGGTCCGCTCCAGTATCTCGCCAGCACGCCGATGAGGAGCACCAGAGCAACGCCAGCGGCCAGGCGCAGGCGCTGATGACGGGGGACATCACCGATCATGAGGCCCAAGCCGATCACGGACATAAACGCCAGCGTATAGACCGCTGTACGCGATCCGGAGTAGCCAATCGCCTGCCAGGCGACGAGCGCCAGCAGGACTGCGGATGCGCGGAGCACCAGGTTTTGCGCCTCCAGGAAGAGCAGCAGCAGACCTGGAAACGCCAGCACCGTGCTCAAGGCCATGGCGTTCGGGTGCGCCGTCAATCCACTGGCCCGGTGGATGGTTGTCCAGAAATGATCGTCGTAGTCGCCGAGCCAGCCCCAGCAATTGAGCACGGCGAAAATCGCGCCGTAACACGCACCTGCGGTCCAGATCAAAACCAGCGTACGTAGTTCATCGAAGCTGCGGGCGCGGAGCAGCAGGAATGCCTGCGGAAAAATGATCGCCGAAATGAAAATCACCCTGAAATTCGGCGCCTGGTCAAACACCACCTGCAGATGATTCTTCAGGGAGATATCGATGAACTGCATGTACTCATAGGCGCCCATGTGCTCGGGCTCGATCAGGTTGGCGACATAACTCGCCGTCACCAGCGCCGCCGCCAGCAGGTAACCCCAGAAGACATAGACCATCTCCCGCTCGTAGAGACGCTCGACGATGGCAGCGGCGCAGGACAGGCCAAACAGGATGTCGCCGTATGAGGCTTCCGGAAACGGCCGGACCCCGGACAGTGGGCTCATGAACAGCGCCGCCGCGAACAGCCAGAGTGACGGGCTGGAGGGCCAGTGCGGCGGCTTGTGGAATAGCGGCGCGGTCAGATGAGTGATCAACTCAACCTCGGCAGCAATTCGGAACTATCCGGTAGCCTGCCGGCACGTGTACGAAGTTGTTTAGCCCGCACAATTATGCTCAAGCACAGCAAAAGGCCAAAAGGCACTGTCGGATTGAGCGCATTGATATTGGGCTGCGCCCATCCCCATACAAGAACGCCGAGCGCGCCGGTCAGTAGGCAACTGCGCAAAATGCGCTGAGACAGGGAATTTATTGACTGCCAGAAGACTAGCGTGAGGTAGAACGGATAACTCATCGCCAGAGCGAACCCCAGGAAGCCTGCCAGTCCGGACGAGTGCAGCATCTGCAGATACATGTTGTGCGCAATGCGCAGCCACTGGAATCCCTGTCCGAATATCGGCGAGTTTTCGAAACCGGTGGTCGCAATCTCATGGTCGTTGGCGCGGATCGTGTCTGATGTGGCGGAACCGTTTTCGAGACGCCACAAAGCCGAATTGTGATCACTCGGCCCCATCGCGTATTTGAAAATAATGTAGCCAGTTGCAATGAGAGCAGTTGCAGCAATCAATCGGACACGAAAATATGCGGGAACCTGCTGGTACAGGAGAGCGAAAACGATGGCAGCCATCGCCATGAGCGTGTAGATAGCGGTTCGAGATCCCGAGTACCCTATTGCGCGCCAGGCGATAAAAACGGCGACCAACACGGCCAGCCTCAACAATGTATTGCGCGATTCAAAGAACAACAGCAATAGGCCGGGAAAGGCTAGTACTGTGCTCAGAGCCATAGCGTTTGGATGACCCGTCAAACCCCTGGCTCGATGAAGGACACGCCAAAAATAGTCATCGCTCCAATCGAATAGGCCAATGCAGTAGGCCACAGTAAATGCGGCGCCATAAATCGCTCCCATCGTCCAGATATAAATGAGGCAGCGCACCTCACCATAACTACGAGGCCGCTGAAGTAGGAAAGCTTGTGGAAAGATAATTAAAGATGTGAAAAGCGTCCTGAAATTTGGGTTCTGAGACAGAACAATTTCGACATGATTGTCCAAGCACGCACTGATGAACTGTCCGTACTCGTATGCCGTCATGCCGTGCGAAGCGAACTGATTGACCAGATAGCTCGAGGTGATTAGCAGGGCGGCAAGCAGGTATATCCAGAAAAAATAAATCTGCTCTCGGTTCGCAAGCCGCTCAGCCAGAGCGCATGCACATGAAATGGCGAACAGCAAATCTCCGTAAGACAGAGAAGGAATGGGGCGGACACCCGAAAGCGGACTCATGAAAAGAGCTGCTGCAAACAAACAGGCAGAGAGACTCGACGGCAATCTCAGTGCATCGCTCATCAATCCGCTGGCCGGCGAGATGCGGTTATTGATTGCCAATTCCCACCTCCAAAGGCCTGCTGCCCATCGCCAATTCGCCGTAAAGAGCCGAGAGCGCCGTCGCGGTACGCTCAATGGTGTAGCGCTCCAGGTAACGCTGCCGCGCCATGCTCCCCGCACGCGCAAGCGCCCCGCGGTCCAGCGATGCCAGCACCACGGTCAGCGCCGCGACATCGCCGGCGGCGAACAGGCGTCCGGTCACACCGTCCTCGACGATTTCGCCCAGCGCGCCGCAGTTGGCCGCGAGTACCGGCTTGCCTTCGCGCATCGCCTCGATGGCGGCAAGGCCGAAGCCCTCCCAGCGCGAGGGCATCACCAGCGCGTCGCAGGCGCGATAGCACGCCAGGAGGTCCGGGCCCGAGCGCCAGCCCAGCCAGCGCACGTTCGGCAGGGCCGCGTCACCTACGGTATCTCCGGCGGCGCCCAGCACGCCGCTCCCCACCACATGCAGGCGGAGGGGACAGTCCCGGAGTTGCGCCATCGCCGCAAGCAGCAGGTCGAGACCTTTTTGCCGATCGTGGCGGCCGACAAACAACAGGTTCAACGCGTCGCGGGCGAATCCGGCAGCAGGCGCCACGGACAGCGCCTGCGTATCGGCGACACCGTTGCCGATCAACTGCGCATGCTCCGCCGCGATACCGTGCGCGATGGCGGTCTCGAGTTCATGCCGGGAGATGGCGACCCAGGCATCGGCCCGCCGCGCCAGCAGCCGCTCGACCCAGGCGTAGGCCCGCCGCGCCAGCGCGTGATCGTCGCGCGAAAAGGCCCAGCCGTGCGGGCAGTAGACCCAGCGCACATCGTCCGGCAGCGACGGTCGCAACCAGCGGCCCACGGCGCCGGCGAAGCTGCTGTGGAGATGCACGATCTGCGGGCGGAACGCTTCAACCTGCCGGCGCAGTGCCCGCGCCAGCGCTAGCAGCGAACGCAGGTTGCGGCCGCTGCGGGCATAGCCCTGCAGCGCGGCTACCGGCAATCCCGCCAGGTGATCGAGCTGATCTTGCGGCGCCAGCACGCGAACCTGCTGACCGCCCTGCATGATCTGGGCGCTGAGCACTTCACGCAGGTAAGTGGCAATGCCCCCCGGCAAGGTTTCGGCTACATGCAGCACGCGCAGCGGCGCGTCGCCGGAGGTCTCCGGCAACGAGGTTTCCCGCTGCATCGACACGTTCTGGGCCATCGCTAATCGCTGCAAACCGCCACCCGCTCCTGGTCTTGAAACGTCAACAAATGTTTTAATATATCGAACGTATTTAAAATAAATATATCTTATTTAACAACATTGAAGCCACACGCGGCGACAGCGGGTGGCCGTTTTCGGAGGCGCGGCGCGCTCAGGCGCGCGCCAGTCGCAGCTTGGCCAGTGCCACCGCGCGCGCCAGCAGCAACACGCCGTTACCGGCGGCATACAGCAGCAGCAGCGAAGGCCAGGGCCGCAGCAGGCACAGCGTCAGCAGAAACACCGGGGTATCGAGCAGCTCTTTCACGAGTACGCGTAGACGTCCGGCATGGACGCCGAGTTCCAGCTTGGGCGGCGCAGAGAACTTGATCACGGCCACGGTGTGCAGATACACGGTCATGCCCGACAGCAGCAGCAAGGCGACGGCATAGCCGGCAAGCCCGGGGCTGACCGCAGTCAGCGCCAGGCAGAGGGCACCCTGGCGGATGTGGTCGCAGGCCACATCCAGCCAGCCGCCGAAGGGGCTCTGCCGCTTCGTGGCACGGGCCAGCTGGCCGTCGGCGCAGTCGAAGCCGAAGCCAAGCTGCCACAGCAGCAGCGGCGCAACGATGCCGGCGGCGCCCTCACCCGCCGCGAACGCCCAGGCACCAAGCAACATGCAGACAAGGCCCGTCAACGTCACCGCATTGGGACTCATCCGCAGGGAGAAGGCGCCGGCGGCGAGCACTGCGCCCAGCCGCTGGCTGACTTCGCGAGTCATGAACGCCTGGTCGGGCGTGTCGTAACGACGGGTCAGCAGTTCGGCGGCGCGCTGGATCATACGGAGCGAATCTTCTCGATGGTGACGGTGGTGGAAATCGCCGGCGTGCGCGGCAGGTAGCGGACTTCGCAGAGATCGGAGAACTCATCAAAGCGTCCCTGCCAGTCGTCGCCCATCACCAGGATATCGGCGCGATGATCGATCAGATACTGACGCTTCAGCTCCAGCGAGTGCTCGGCAAACACCGCATCGACGCAGCGCAGGCCCGCCACGATCTCCATGCGCTCGGCCAGTGTGTATACCGGATCGCGCTGTTTCTTGCGGCGGTTCAGCTCGTCCGTGGAAATGCCGACAATCAGGTAGTCGCCCTGCGCGCGGGCGCGTTCGAGCAGCCGCAGATGCCCGACATGGAAGACATCGTAGGTGCCGAAAGTGATGACGCGTTTGCTCATGCCGCTTTCCTCTGCTTGGCCCACTCGGCGAGATGCTGCAATCCATTGCGGCCGCTGAGCGAGGCCGCGAACAGCGCCCAGCCTCGCGGGCGCAGGGGCTGCATGCGGATCGCCTGCGCCAGCGCGCGCCAGCCGGCCCGCCAGTCGCCGTAGAGCAGTTCATAACGGGCGCGCGTGTAGGCGTGATGCGCCGCCACCGCCGGATCGCGCGCGAACAGCGCCGCGTGCTTCTGCTGCAGGAGGCGAAGACTCGCCGGCCGGTTCTCGTGACGACCCACCAGGCTGTCCGGCGACACCTGCGACTCCACCAGCACCTCAGGCAAGTAGCGGATCGCCCCGCGCTGCGACAGGCGCAGCAGGAGGTCCCAGTCCTCCCAGATGTGCATGCGCTCGTCGAAGCCGTTGCAGGCCAGCAGCGCCTCGCGGCGCACCAGCCAGGTCTGGCAGAACCACAATCCGTCGGTGAGCAGTGAGGGCCAGGGCACCGCACCGTCGTGACGCTCGCCCTCGCCCTGCGGCACTTCGATGACGTGGCGACCGTCGGTGCGGCACATGCGGCAGTAGGTGGCCACTCCGGCGAACCTGCTGTGCTGGAGGTCTTGCAACTGACGCTGCAATTTCTGTGGGCGCCAGCGATCGTCACTGTCGAGAAAGGCCACCCACTCGCCGCGCGCCGCGCGGATACCGATGTTGCGCGCAGCCGACACGCCAAGATTCTGCGGCTGCGGCAGATAGATCAGACGCGGGTCCTGGACCGCCCGCACCACCGCCGCGGTGTTGTCGGTGGAGCCATCGTCAACCACGATCAGCTCGAGATCGCCGGCGGTCTGCGCCAGCACGCTGCCGACGGCGCGGCCAATCAGCGCCGCACGGTTATACGTGGGGATGACGACACTGACAGTGGGCGCGGCGTCGGCGTCCATGTCGATCAGCGCAGTGCCTTGCGCAGGCGGGTCGCCCAGCGCGCCAGCGTTCCGACTGGCGCTGGCGCGCCGGCAGGGCGTGGCTCGGTCACCACGGTCAGGAACTGCGAGACCGAGGCGACGCGATGCCGCTCGCAGAATCGGTGCGCCCAGTCCGTCAGCGCCGGCGTCGGGTCGTTGCCGCCAGGCAACCCGGCGTCCGCCAGCGCCTGACGGCGAAACAGGCCCGTCATCGCCAGCAGCGGCAGGCCGCGTTCTAGCGCGCCGACATCGACCCAGGCATCCTCGCCGAGCGTCGGCCAGCGCAGCATCGTCGATCCAGTGTTCGCAACATGCCGCACCGACCAGCCAACCACCGCGGCGCAGGATGAGCCCAGCGTCTCGATCAGCGCGCACTGCGCCCGCAGGCGCCCCGTGAGCCACTCCGTGCGCTCGAACTGCAGGGCGACGAAATCGCCCTGCGCAGCGGCCAGCAGATCGCGCCACGATACCGCATCGACCTGGCGCACGCGCGCGTCCTGCATCGCAAGATCGCGCAGCAGCGCATCCAGCCCGGCATCGGCGCCAGGCATCGCACCGATCAGCAGCTCGACCTCACGATACTGCTGCCGCAGCACGCTGCTCGCCGCCAGCGGGACCACAGCCGGATCGCGCGCCAGAAACAGCACGCTGACGATGGGGCGTGCGCTCACCGGCTCGCCTCCATTTTCTTCGACGATGGCTTGCCGGCCCAGCGGTCGGGCAGCAGCAGCTTGTGCGTCCGCCGCAGCATGGTGACCCAGGGGCGCAGGTAGGTCGGATCGGTGCCCAGCGCCTTGGCGAAATAGCGACGCGCGGACGCGAGCCGCCCGCTATCGAATTCCCACACCGCCATGAGCCGGTAGTGCCGAGCCAGCACGCGCGGCGAGTTGGACAGCCACTGCGCGTGCTTGCGCATCACCATTTCCAGGGTCGCAGCGAACGCGGTCTTGTTGAACTTGACGCTGCCCTTGGTATCGAACGCCATATGCAGAGGTTCGTCGAGCGCAACAAAACCCCCGAACGCATCGAGGCGGATCGACAGTTCCCAATCCTCCCAGGTCGACATCGACTCGTCGAAATAGCCGACCTTTTCCAGTGCGCTGCGCCGGATCATCCAGGCCGGCGTGGAAAACACGAAGCCATAGCGGAACAGCGCCAGGAAATCGTCGTCGCGGTCCAGCGCCCGCGGGCTCCAGTACCCGACACCGCGATTGTCGTAGGGCACGCAGATGATGCCGGCCACGCACACCGCCGCCTGGGGATGGCGTTCCAGTTCGGCCACCTGCTTCTCCAGCTTGTCGAGCAGCCACTCGTCGTCGCTGTCCTGGAAGGCAATGTAATCGCCCCGGGCCACCGCCAGCCCGCGATTGCGCGCGACCGCCGCGCCGCCGTTCTTGCCGGGCACCACCACCTTGAGGCGGGGATCGGTGTATTCCGAGAGAATCTGCAGCGTATCGTCCTTGGACCCATCGTCGACGACGATCAACTCGAAATTCGGATAAGTCTGTGCCAGCACGCTATCGACCGCGCGGCGGATGACGTAGCCGCGGTTGTAGGTCGGCAGGATGACACTGACCAGGGGGCGCGGCGTGCTCACCTCAGCCTCCCCGCCCGCGCAGACGGTTCCAGGCGTTCTGGATCCAGGGCGTGTGCGTGCGCATCCACCACAGCAGCGTTTCCTTCAGCGGCGGCGCCCAGGGCGTGCGCGCGCGATGCCGGTGGTACTCCCAGACATACTCGTAAGCCTTGAACGCCACCCAGGGCTTGGGCTGCGCCAGGAAATGCAGGATCGCCGGCCGGAACGACGGCTCCGCCACGCGCCGGCAGGCCGGCAGCGCCTCGATGAAGGGATTGCCGCGGTAATGCGCGAAATACCTGTAGGTGATCGGCGGAAAATTCCAGCGCGGGTCGAGCAGGATGCTGCGCGGTCCAAACGCAAGGTTGAGCGCGTCCTGGTCCGGAAAGTACAGGCGCTCGATATTGTCGCGCGCGATCTTGAGCACGCGCTCACCGCCGCCTGCGGCGCGGATCGCCTTGAGGTTGAGCAGCATCACACCGGAGTTGAAGTATTTCTCGTAAGGAATGTCGACGCGCTTGGCGACCTCGGGAAATGCGATGGCGGCGAGATGATCATTGACCACGGCGGCGAAGTGATCGCCCATCTCCATGTCATAGAGCGCATCCAGCGGCTCCGACACGATGATGTCGGTATCGAGATAAAGAACGCGGTCCAGCTCGGGCAGCAACTCGGCGAGGCAGGTGCGGTACCAGCACAGCAGCGGCAGGCGCTCATTGGCGTGCAGACCGCGGAACGGCGCTGGATCGACGTCCACGAAACGCAGCCCCACGCCGAGCCGCTCACAATAAGCCGTCAGCGTGGCGCGGGTGCCGGCCGCCAGGCTGTCGTCGCAGTAGTAGTACAGCTGCACGCGGCCGCGGCCGTGTGCCGCGGCCAGCGAGTGGATCAGCGCCGCGGCATGCGGCGCGTAGCCATCGTCGGAGCCGAGGGCGATATTGATCATCTCGCGGCCGGTGTCCGGAACAGATAGATCATGTCGTTCTTGGAAATGAACTCGGCATACTCCGAGTCGCCGTAGACCCGCTCCTGCGCCTCGATCCGGAAACCCATTTCCTCCATGATCGGCAGGAACGGCAGGTGCTTGCCGTTGACTTCGGTGCTGTTGAAGCGGTCCTCGTCGTTCGGCAGCAGCAGCAGGTAGGGGATCTGCAGGCGCACGATCTGCTGCAGCCACCAGCGGATCGCGTCACGCGTGCACTCCGAGAACGAATGGATGTTGATCGCGAGGTCGATCATGCCCGGCTGCAGGGTGCTCTGTACCTGGTCCAGCGGCACCACCTGCGCCCGTTCCTCCAGCCCGCGATAGCGCAGGTAGTAGTCGCACAGGAAGGACGACTCTGGGATCGCATCGGTGCAGTAGTAGTGCGAGACCGACGGCACCGCCATCAGCATGCGGTGCGCCATGCGGCCATAGCCCGCGCCGATGTCGAGCACGCGCGTGTCCTTGCGCGTGAACAGCTTGAAGTGGCGGTCCAGGAAGTGCAGTTCGTTGACCGAATCGAGCAGGTCGCGGCTGATTTTCGGACGCTGGCCGTACTGGTAGGTCCAGCAGCCGAAGGCGCCGTCCTCCTGCAGCTTGCCGAGCAAGCCGAGGCGATCGATGCTCTCGATGAGCTTGGTGTAGAGGAAGAAGCGCATCCGCACGACGTCAGGCGTCTCGCTCTGGTAACCCCAGACGTAGGCGTTGTTGCCGCGGAAATAGCTCAGGTCAATGTTCTTCTGGACGTGCCGCTCATTCCACATGCTGGCCACCGCGGCCGGCAGTTTCGAGGCGGCATAGCGCTGACGCAGATCCACCAGCTTGGGGTTGTCGTGGCGCAGGTAGTCCGCCGCGCCCGCCGGCAGCGGCACGTCGGTCTGGTGGGATTCGTCCACGAAGGTATAACGGCGGATCTCGTAGCCAGCCTTGCGCATGCGCGACTGGATGAATTCCTTGGCCCAGTTTTCACGTCTCTTTTTCTTAGTCAAAGGATCTGCACCTCAAAGTAAGTCCGCGTCACACCCGCAAGCCCGCAGCCCGCAGCATGCTGCGTACCGGCGGCCACGAGTACTGGCGGTCGAAGAAAAAAAACAGCGCCACGCCGTAAGACACCACGGTCGCCCACGCCGCGCCAACGATGCCCATCCGCGGAATCAGCACGAGGTTGAGCAGGATATTCGTCACCGCGCCCACCACCGTCCGCACGACGATGACATGCGTGGTCTTGGCCTGGCTCAGGAGCTGCGCCTGGCTGGCGATATGCAGGAACACGAACACCGTCGACCAGGCGTAGACGCGCAGCACCGTGCCGGCGCCCTCGTAGGCGGTGCCGAACATCAACTGCGCCAGCCAGTCGCCGATCACCGTCACCACCACCGAGAATCCAAGGCCGGCGACATACATCAGCCGGTAGAGCTTGATCGCCTCGCGCTCCGCCTTTTCCTCGCTGGTCTTGCGTGCCTCGATGATCGACGGGAACAGCACGTAGGCGACGATGCCGGGGAAGGCACTGGCGACCTCCGCCAGCTTCACACCCGCCGAATAGCGCCCCAGCGCGTCGGTGCCCAGGTAATGGGCAATCATCACCTGGTCGATGCGCAGGTAGATCGCCGTGGCGATGCCCGCCAGCATGATCGGCGCACCGTGCAGCAGCAGCGTGCGCGCCAGCCGGAAGTCATAACGGGCCGGCATGCCCTTGAAATAGGCGCGCGTGATCCAGCCGAACACCAGGATGTAGAGCAGCGACTCGGCGTACTGCACGGCAATGAAGCTGACCAGTCCCGCACCGAGCAGCACCAGCGAGCCCCGCATCGCCAGGTTGCCGATGGCCAGCAGCGCCTTGGCGGAACTGGAGGAGCCAAAGGCCCGCTGCGCCTGCATGCCGCAGTCGAAGACCAGGCTGCTCTCCAGCAGCAGTGTGCCCACCGCCACCGAGGCCAGCGCCACGGCGGTGGCGCTGGGCTCGAACAGGTGCAGGTAGGTCAGCATCACGCAGATCGCGACGAAGCCGGTCGATGCACGCGTCACCACCGCCGTGCCCAGGATCACCTCGCGATCGTAGCGGCCGTTGACCAGCTCACGGGTCACCACCGTGCTCATGCCGAAGCTGGCGACCGTGCTGGCAAAGGTCATCAGCGCCGTGACGTAGTTGATCGATCCGAACTGCGAGGGGCCGAGGTAGCGCGCGACCATGACCGAGGCCAGCACCACGCAGGTGAACTGCACGCCCCACGCCGCCGACACCATGGCCACCGCCCGCACATTGCGACCCGCCAGCAGCCGCTGCAGGGTTTGGGTCAGACCGCTGGACATGGCGCTCACTGCCATCGCCGCTCAGGCCTTGCCTTCTTCCATCGCCGCCGGCGCCGGACCGGCAGCAGGCCGGCGCGCGGCAGCCTCGGCAACCCGCGCTGCCGACTTGCGGCTGAAGTGCTGGCGCACGAAGCGGCGGCCGGGGTTTTCGACGTGCTGGTAGGTGAGGTAGGAGAGGCCGATGACGATGGCGAACAGGCCGGCCAGCGTCACCGGCGGCGGCAGTTGCAGGATCCAGGCCACGGAATCCGGGCTGACGTCGCGCACCAGCAGGAAGGCCCAGAGCAGGCCGATGTGGATCAGGTAGATGGAGTAGGAGATGTCGCCCAGGGTCACGAAGGGTTTCCACGACAGGGCGCGCGACACCGGCGTGTTTTCAAAGGTCAGCGAGGCGATCAGCAGCACCCAGACCGGGATGAAGTAGATGCCCTTGGCACCCTTCCAGGCGAACAGGACGCAGCACAGCAGGATCGCCAGGCACTGCCAGAACGTCGGCGGCAGCCGCCGCAGGGCGTGCTGGACGGCCACCAGGTAGGTACGGATCAGGCAGCCCAGACCAAAGGAGAAGAACGCCCTGGGTACCGCCGCGTCATAGGTGACGTGGAAGGTACGATGCGTCAGCTGCACCCACAGCAGGCCGGCAACGCAGAGGACACCGAACAGCAACGCCGAGCGGTGCTGGTCCAGCACATGCCAGCGCACGACGAAAGGGAACAGCAGGTAACACGCAAACTCGGCGCTTACGCTCCAGGCCGGATCGTTCCAGGTATTCAGGTGATGAATGCCCCAGGACTGGATCAGCAGCAGATTGCTCGGCAGATACTTGAGGCTGGTGCCCTCGGCAAACACCGGGTGGTGCAGTTGCGCGGTGGTGTGATGCGAGACCCAGAGACGGAACAGCTCGAAGCCGAACAGCACCACGATCATGAACAGGTGCAGCGGATAGACGCGCGCGATGCGGGCGACGAGGTAGTTGTAGACGCCGTTGCCATTGGCCTTCTGCAGGCTCTGGCCATAGACATGCGTGAGGATGAAGCCGCTGAGGACGAAGAAATAATCGGGCCAGTACTGCACGCCTGCGAAAAACCAGTTCATCGACCAGGCGGGATACACGTAGTACCACGCATGATGCTCCACCACGCACAGTGCACCAATCGCTCTGAGCGTCGTCAAAGCGACGTAATCCTGCTTTTCACCCTGCACGTCGAGTCGGCTCCCGGAATCTGCGGCGACGGACTTTCGTATTGGTCCGTTCGAATATGGCGACCATTGTGCCATCGGCATGCCCAGGATGCGGCCCTGCCGACGTTTTCCTACGTCGCCTCACGTATTTTGCCTACCGCCCCCCTGGCGCTGCGTCATCGCTGCGTCAAACGACGCGTCGCGACGCCTTGCGGCACGCCACCCGCTCTTGTCCTTGGCGGCCGCCAGGGCGTTATTATTTATCAATCGATTTAAAAATAATTTTATTATTTTTAACAATTTCCCCAGGGACTGCCGCCCCAGCGGGTGGCTTCCAAAACACGCGTTGCGCCGATGATCAGCGCGGCCGCGCAGCGTAGCGCTGCGCAATCACGGCACAGACCATCAGCTGGATCTGGTGAAACAGCATCAGCGGCAGAATCATCAAGCCGATGGCCTGTGGCGGAAACAGCACGCGGGCGATCGGCACGCCGCTGGCCAGGCTTTTCTTGGAGCCGCAGAAGACGATGGTGATCTCGTCCTCCTTCACGAACCCCAGCCGCCGGCTGGCCTGCCAGGTGCCCAACAGCACGAGGCCGAGCAGCAGCAGGCTGACCGCGATCAGGGCCAGCAGCGCCGACGGCGGCACGCGCTGCCAGATGCCCTCGACCACCGCCTGGCTGAAGGCGGCATAGACCACCATCAGGATCGAGCCCTGGTCCACCGGCCGCAGCACGGCCGGGTGGCGCACGATCCAGCCGCCGATCCAAGGCCGCAGCAGTTGTCCCAGCACGAAGGGCAGCAGCAGCTGCTCCACGATCTTGAGGAAGGCGTCCAGCGATACCCCCGCTCCCGACTGCGGTGTCACCAGCAGCCCGACCAGCACCGGCGTCAGGAAGATGCCGAGCAGGCTCGATGCGGAGGCGCTGCACACGGCCGCGGCGACGTTGCCGCGCGCCATCGAGGTGAAGGCGATCGACGACTGCACCGTCGATGGCAGCGTGCACAGGAACAGCACGCCCAGATAAAGGTCCGGCGTCAGCAGCGGCAGCAGCGCCGGCTTGAGCATCAGCCCCAGCAGCGGGAACAAGGCGAACGTGCTCAGCAGCACCACCGCATGCAGGCGCCAGTGCGTGAGCCCGCTGATGATCGCCTCGCGCGACAGCTTGGCGCCATGCAGGAAGAACAGCAGCGCCACCGCCACGTTGGTCACCTGGTCGAAGGCGGCCGCCACCGCGCCGCGACAGGGCAGCACGCTGGCCAGCGCCACCACCGCGAGCAGGGCCAAGGTGAAGTTGTCGGGCAGGAATCTCGGTCGGGTCATGGGGCGTTCACGGCGCAACAGCCGCGCACGATACGCAAGCGCCACCGTGGCTGTCGACCCTCCATCCGCCGCTGCACACAGGCCGACTGTGCCGCCAAGCCAGCGGGTTTAGCGCTTGCCCGGCTGACGCTGGCGACGCCATAACGTGGTGCGCGAAACGCCGAGCAGCGCCGCGGCGCGGCCACGATGCCCGCCGGCCCGCGTCAACGCCTCGGCCACCTGCCGCGCCGTCGGCGACAATGGCAGGTCGGCGGCAACGCCGGTCACCGCTTCGTCCGCCGTCGACGAGGTGGCGGCCAGTTCCGGCGCGGCGGCCCGCAGCAGTCCGGCGTCGATCTCGCGGCTGTCACCCGCCAGCACCGGCAGGCGCTCGATCACGTTGCGCAGTTCGCGCACATTGCCCGGCCAGTCGTAGCCGCGCAGCAGGGCCATGGCGTCCGCGCCCAGCTTCAGTCCGCCGCCCGCACGCGCCAGAAAATGCTGCGCCAGCGGCGCGATATCCTCCGGATGCGCGCGCAGCGGCGGCAGTTCCAGCCGCAGCACGTTGAGACGATAGTAGAGGTCGCGGCGGAAGCGTCCCTCGCGCACACGCGCCGCCAGATCGCAGTGGGTCGCCGCCACCACGCGCAGGTCCACCGGCTGCGGCAGCGTCGCGCCGACCCGCAGCACCTCGCGCTCCTCCAGCACGCGCAGCAGACGCGTCTGCAGAGCCAGCGGCATCTCGCCGATCTCGTCGAGGAACAGCGTGCCGCCGTGGACCGCCTCGATCAGGCCGACACGGCCGCCGCGGCGCGAACCGGTGAAGGCGCCTTCCTCGTAGCCGAACAGTTCGGATTCCAGCAGAGATTCGGCGATGGCGCCGCAGTTGATCGCCACGAACGGCCCCTTGCGGCGACGGCTCTGCGCATGCAACGCCTGCGCCGCCAGTTCCTTGCCGGTGCCGGTCTCGCCGCCAATCAGCACCGTCGCATCGTGCGCCGCACAGCGCGCGATGTGCTCGCGCAGCGCGCGCATAGCGCGCCCGTTACCGACGACATCGTCCAGCGAATAGCGGCTCGCCGGCCCCGTCAGCGCACGCTGCGCACGCGCGGCCGGGCGGTCCGCCCGGTCGATCAGGCGCGACAGGTCGATGGCATGCTCGAACGCCTCGCGCACCGACTCCGCGGAGTACATCAGCACGCCGCGAACGCCCGCCTCCTCGGCGAGATCCGCGACCATGCCCGTACCCACCACCACGTCGATGCCCAGGCCGACCAGTTCCGCCACGCGGTGGCGGGCATCCTCCTCGGTGACAAAGGCGCGCTGCTCGATCCTGAGCTTGAACGCGGCCTGGAACTCGGCGAAGGCCGGCAACTCCGCCTGGTGGGTGATGACACCGATGCGGCCCGACAGGCGCCGCGCATTGCTTAGGGCCTGCATCAAGTCGAAACCGTTGGGCCGGATCGGCACCACCGGACGGTTGATGCGACTCCGGAGATAGGCCCCGTTGGAGCCGGCGGCGACGATGGCATCGCAGGGCTCCTGCTCCAGCCGCCGCCGCAGTTCGCGAACCGCCGCCTCGAACCCGAGATGGATCAGCTCGATGCGGGCACGGGCATCGAACTCCGGCGCCACGTCCTGCACCAGGCGTGACAGGCGCGACACCGTCACCACCCAGATCGTGGGCCGACGGCGCCCTTCGGGGCCGGCGTCGTCCGGCGGCGGGCGGCGTCTCAGCGGCATGTTGCAGAGATTGTTTCACGTTTCATTTGTGAAACATTATGAAACAGATCAGGCATCATTGCGAGCACGGCCGCAATGCCCGCCGGCGACTGCCGGGCACGCGCCAAGCCACGGTCTTTCCTGCGGTTCCGCGGTTGACGCGGCCCCTCGCATCGCGCAATGTCAGCGCCCGCGTTGTGCTTGGCACGCAACTTGGTTTCCCAGTCGCAGACGTTACCGCCAGAGACCCGCCATGACTGCCAATTCCGCTCTTTCACGCTCCGCCGGCGCCCGTTTCCGCGCCGCCCTCGCCGCCGAAAAACCCCTGCAGGTCATCGGCGCCATCAACGCCAACCATGCGCTGCTCGCCAAGCGTGCGGGCTTCAAAGCCATTTATCTCTCGGGCGGTGGCGTCGCCGCCGGCTCGCTGGGCCTGCCGGACCTCGGCATCAACACCATGGACGACGTACTCACCGACACGCGCCGCATCACCGACGTCTGCGATCTGCCCCTGCTGGTGGACATCGATACTGGCTTCGGCCCCAGCGCCTTCAACATCGAGCGCACGATCAAGTCGCTGATCAAGGCCGGCGCCGCCGCCTGCCACATCGAGGACCAGGTCGGCGCCAAGCGTTGCGGCCATCGCCCGGGCAAGGAGATCGTCACGCAGGGTGAGATGGTGGATCGCGTGAAAGCCGCCGCCGACGCCAAGACCGATCCCGACTTCTTCCTGATCGCCCGCACCGACGCCATCCAGGCCGAAGGCGTGGACAAGGCCATCGAACGCGCCGTTGCCTGCGTCGAGGCCGGCGCCGACGGCATCTTCGCCGAAGCCGCCTACGATCTGCCGACGTACAAGAAGTTCGTCGACGCGGTGAAGGTGCCGGTGCTGGCCAACATCACCGAGTTCGGCGCCACGCCGCTGTTCACGCGTGATGAACTCGCGTCGGTCGGCGTCGGCATCCAACTCTACCCGCTGTCGGCGTTCCGCGCCGCCAACAAGGCCGCCGAAGCGGTCTACACCTCGATCCGCAACAACGGCCACCAGAAGGACGTGATCGACTTGATGCAGACGCGCGTCGAGCTCTACGACCGCATCGGCTATCACGCCTTCGAAAGCAAGCTGGATTCGCTTTTTGCGAAAGGCAAAAAGTGAGTCCATCCCCGCAGAGGCGGGGACCCAGTTCTAGACTTTGAAGCAACACTGGATTCCCGCCTGCGCGGGAATGACAGACAAAACGGAGAAAAAGATGAGCGAAGCGACCCCCACGCCCGGTTTCAAGCCGAAGAAGTCCGTTGCGCTGAGCGGCACTGCCGCCGGCAACACTGCGCTGTGCACCGTCGGCCGTTCCGGCAATGACTTGCACTACCGCGGCTACGACATTCTCGACGTTGCCGCACAGTGCGAGTTCGAGGAGATCGCGCACCTGCTGGTGCACGGCAAGCTGCCGACCATCGCCGAACTGGCCGCATACAAGGCCAAGCTGAAGTCGCTGCGCGGCCTGCCGGCCGCCGTGAAGGCCGCGCTGGAACAGTTGCCGCCGTCCTCGCACCCGATGGACGTGATGCGTACCGGCGTCTCGGTGCTGGGCTGCGTCAAGCCGGAGAAGGACGACCACAACCACCCGGGCGCACGCGACATCGCCGACAAGCTGATGGCCTCGCTCGGCTCCATGCTGCTCTACTGGTACCACTTCGCTTACAACGGCAAGCGCATCGAGGTCGAGACCGACGACGACTCCATCGGCGGCCACTTCCTGCACCTGCTGCACGGCAAGCCGGCGCCGGCAAGCTGGGTCAAGGCCATGCACACCTCGCTGGTGCTGTACGCCGAACACGAATTCAACGCCTCAACCTTCACCTCGCGTGTGGTCGCCGGCACCGGCTCCGACATGTACTCGGCCATCTGCGGCGGCATCGGCGCCCTGCGTGGTCCCAAGCACGGCGGCGCCAACGAAGTCGCCTTCGAGATCCAGAAGCGCTACGACAATCCCGACGAGGCGGAGGCCGATATCCGCGCCCGCGTCGAAAAGAAGGAAGTCGTCATCGGTTTCGGTCACCCGGTTTATACCATCAGCGATCCGCGCAACAAGGTCATCAAGGAAGTGGCGCGCCAGCTCTCCAAGGAGCAGGGCAACACGAAGATGTTTGACATCGCCGAACGCCTGGAGACGGTGATGTGGGACATCAAGAAGATGTTCCCCAACCTCGACTGGTTCAGCGCGGTCAGCTATCACATGATGGGTGTGCCCACCGACATGTTCACCCCGCTGTTCGTGATCGCCCGCACCTCCGGCTGGAGCGCACACATCATCGAGCAGCGCATCGACGGCAAGATCATCCGCCCGTCAGCCAACTACACCGGGCCGGAAGACCTGAAGTTCGTCCCGCTCAAGGACCGCAAGTAAAGAAACACGTATGAACACCGCACACCGCAAAAACCTGCCCGGCACCAAGCTCGATTATTTCGACGCGCGCGAGGCCGTCGACGCGATCCGTCCCGGCGCCTGGGACAAGCTGCCCTACACCGCCCGCGTCCACGCCGAGAACATCGTGCGCCGCGGCGAGCCGCAGAAGATCAACGCCTACCTGTCGCAGTTGATCGAGCGCAAGCGCGACCTGGATTTCCCCTGGTTCCCGGCGCGCGTGGTGTGTCACGACATCCTCGGCCAGACCGCCCTGGTGGACCTCGCCGGCCTGCGCGACGCCATCGCCGACCAGGGCGGCGATCCCGCTAAGGTCAACCCAGTGGTGCCGGTGCAGCTGATCGTCGATCACTCGCTGGCGGTGGAAGCGCCGGGCTTCGACAAGGACGCGTTCGCGAAGAACCGCGCCATCGAAGACCGTCGCAACGAAGACCGCTTCCACTTCATCGACTGGACCAAGAAAGCGTTCAACAATGTCGACGTGATTCCCGCCGGCAACGGCATCATGCACCAGATCAACCTGGAGCGGATGTCGCCGGTGATCTACGTGCAGAACGGCGTCGCCTTCCCCGACACCTGTGTCGGCACCGACAGCCACACGCCGCACGTCGATGCGCTGGGCGTAATCGCCGTCGGCGTCGGCGGCCTCGAGGCCGAGAACGTGATGCTCGGCCGCGCCTCGTGGATGCGCCTGCCCGACATCGTCGGCGTCGAGCTCAGCGGCAAACCGCAGCCCGGCATCACCGCCACCGACGTGGTGCTGGCGCTGACCGAGTTCCTGCGCAAGGAAAAAGTCGTCGGCGCGTATCTGGAATTCCGCGGCGAAGGCGCTGCGGCGCTGACGCTGGGCGACCGCGCCACCATCTCCAACATGGCGCCGGAGTACGGCGCGACGGCGGCGATGTTCTTCATCGACCAGAACACCATCGACTACCTCAAGCTCACCGGCCGCGACGACGCGCAGGTGAAGCTGGTCGAAACCTACGCCAAGCACACCGGCCTGTGGGCCGATGCGCTGCAGACCGCCGAGTACGGGCGCACGCTGCGCTTCGATCTCTCCACCGTCGTGCGCAACATGGCCGGCCCGTCGAACCCGCACAAGCGTCTGCCGACCTCGGCACTGGCCGAACGCGGCATCGCGGCCCCTTGGGAGCTGCCCGCCGACGGCAAGATGCCGGATGGCGCGGTCATCATCGCCGCGATCACGTCCTGCACCAACACCAGCAATCCGCGCAACGTCATCGCCGCCGGTCTGCTGGCACGCAACGCCAACGCGCGTGGCCTCACCCGCAAACCCTGGGTGAAGTCCTCGCTGGCGCCCGGTTCCAAGGCCGTGCAGCTTTATCTGGAAGAAGCCAAGCTGCTGCCGGAACTGGAGCAGCTCGGCTTCGGCATCGTCGCCTTCGCCTGCACCACCTGCAACGGCATGTCCGGCGCGCTCGATCCGAAGATCCAGCAGGAGATCATCGACCGCGACCTGTACGCGACCGCCGTGCTGTCGGGCAATCGCAATTTCGACGGCCGTATTCATCCGTATGCGAAGCAGGCCTTCCTCGCCTCCCCGCCGCTGGTCGTGGCCTACGCCATCGCCGGCACCGTGCGCTTCGACATCGAGAAGGACGTGCTGGGCAAGGACAAGGATGGCAAGGAAGTGCGCCTGAAGGATATCTGGCCGACCGACGCCGAGATCGACGCCATCGTCGCCCAGAGCGTGAAGCCGGAACACTTCCGCAAGGTCTACGAGCCGATGTTCAACTTCAAGATCGTCGAGGACAAGAGCATCAAGCCGCTCTACGACTGGCGCCCGCAGAGCACCTACATCCGTCGCCCGCCGTACTGGGAAGGCGCCCTGGCCGGCGAACGCACGCTCAAAGGGCTGCGCCCGCTGGCCGTGCTGCCGGACAACATCACCACCGATCACCTGTCGCCGTCCAACGCGATCCTGATGGACAGCGCCGCCGGCGAGTACCTGCACAAGATGGGCCTGCCGGAAGAGGACTTCAACAGCTACGCCACGCACCGCGGCGACCACCTCACCGCGCAGCGCGCCACCTTCGCCAACCCGCAGCTGGTCAACGAGATGGCGGTGGTGGACGGCAAGGTCAAGAAGGGCTCGCTGGCCCGCGTCGAGCCGGACGGCAAGGTCATGCGCATGTGGGAAGCGATCGAGACCTACATGGATCGCAAGCAGCCGCTGATCATCATTGCCGGTGCCGACTACGGCCAAGGTTCCTCGCGCGACTGGGCGGCGAAAGGCGTGCGCCTTGCCGGCGTGGAAGCCATCGTCGCCGAAGGCTTCGAGCGCATCCACCGCACCAATCTGATCGGCATGGGCGTGCTGCCGCTGGAGTTCAAGCCGGGCACCACGCGCCTGACCCTGGGCATCGACGGCACCGAAACCTTCGATGTGGCCGGCAAGCTGGCGCCGCGCGCCACGCTGACCCTGGTGATCCATCGCAGGAACGGTGAACGCGTCGACGTTCCCGTCACCTGCCGCCTCGACTCCGACGAGGAAGTGTCGATCTACCAGGCCGGCGGCGTGCTGCAGCGTTTTGCGCAGGACTTCCTAGCGTCGAACAAGGCCGCGTGAACAAAAGGGCCATCCAGGCTGTCGATTTCCTGGAGGCTCGTTTGACGAGCGGATAAGGGCAACGCTTGGCGTTGCCCTGTTTCAACGACCACAGGAGAGATTCCCATGCCAGGCACCGTCAAGCTGCACCGTATGTTCAAAGCCCCGCCAGCGCGTGTCTATCGCGCCTTCATCGATGCCGCGGCGCTCTGTAAGTGGCTGCCGCCACACGGGTTCACCGGCACCATTCATGAAATGGATGCCCGCATCGGCGGCGGTTATCGCATGTCGTTCACCAATCTCGGGACCGGCTCGGGTCATTCCTTCAGCGTGCGCTATATCGATCTGAAGCCTAACGAACTGATCCGCCACACGGATCGCTTCGACGACCCGAACCTGCCCGGCGAAATGCAGGTGACCGTCAGCCTGCGCGCCGTGGTCTGCGGCACGGAACTCAATATCACGCAGGAAGGCATTCCCGACGCGATCCCGACCGAGTTCTGCTACCTCGGCTGGCAGGAATCCCTCCTGCTGCTTGCCCAGCTCGTCGAGCCGGATATTCCGGACGGCGCGTAAACCTTCAACCAGAGGCCCCGATGTCGCACCTCCCCCAGATCAGGATTCCCGCCACGTATATGCGCGGCGGCACGTCGAAGGGCGTGTTCTTCAAGCTCGGCGACCTGCCGGAGCGTTGCCAGCAACCCGGCGCCGCGCGCGACAGGCTGCTGTTGCGCGTGATCGGTTCGCCCGACCCTTACGCCGCGCACATCGACGGCATGGGCGGCGCGACGTCGAGCACCAGCAAGTGCGTGATCCTGTCGAAAAGCACGCAGCCGGGCCACGATGTCGATTACCTCTACGGCCAGATTTCGATCGATAAAGCCTTCGTGGACTGGAGCGGCAACTGCGGCAACCTCTCCACCGCCGCCGGCGCGTTCGCCATCCAGGCGGGGCTGGTGGACCCAACGCGCGTGCCGCAGAACGGCATCTGCGTGGTGCGCATCTGGCAGGCCAACATCAGGAAAACCATCATCGCCCATGTGCCGGTCACCAATGGCCAGGTGCAGGAGACCGGCGATTTCGAACTCGACGGCGTCACCTTCCCCGCTGCCGAGATCGTGCTGGAGTTTCTCGATCCCTCGGACGACGGCGACGAGGGCGGTTCGATGTTCCCGACCGGCAACCTCGTAGACGACTTGGAAGTACCCGGCCTCGGCACGTTCAAGGCGACGATGATCACCGCCGGCATCCCGACGATCTTCGTCAACGCCGAAGACATCGGCTACACCGGCACCGAACTGCGCGAACAGATCAACAGCGACCCCGCGGCGCTCAAGAAATTCGAGCAGATGCGCGTGGCCGGCGCCTTGCGCATGGGCCTGATCAAGACACCGGAAGAAGCCGCGACGCGACAGCACACGCCGAAGATCGCCTTCGTGTCGAAACCAAAAACCTACAAAGCCTCCAGCGGCAAGGAAGTGAAAGCCGACGACGTCGACCTGCTGGTGCGCGCGCTGTCGATGGGCAAGCTGCATCACGCGATGATGGGCACCGCGGCGGTCGCTATCGGCACGGCCGCGGCGATTCCCGGCACCCTGGTCAATCTCGCCGCCGGCGGTGGTGCGCGCGAAGCGGTGCGCTTCGGCCATCCCTCCGGCACGCTGCGCGTCGGCGCGGCGGCTGCGCAGGAGAACGGTCAGTGGGTGGTGAAGAAAGCCATCATGTCGCGCTCCGCGCGCATCCTGATGGAAGGCTGGGTGCGGGTGCCAGGCGACGCGTTCTAGCTGTCGCGATCCGCCTGCGGCCACCAGGCCGTGGGCGGATCAACCCCGACAGCGCCCGCGCCGGACGCTGTCGAGGTTGATCCCCTCCGGATCCGCCGTCCATCGCAGCCTTGCTGGGGACACCATGTCGAAGATCGGCAAAATCCTGGTCGCCAACCGCGGCGAGATCTCCATCCGCGTGATGCGTGCAGCCGCCGAAATGGGCATCCGTACCGTGTCGATCTACGCGCACGAGGATCGCTTCGCCCTGCACCGCTTCAAGGCGGACGAGAGCTACAAGGTCGGCAGCGGCCAGAAGCCCATCGCTGCATACCTCGACATCGCCGACATCATCCGCGTCGCCAAGGCGGCGCAGGTCGATGCCATCCATCCCGGCTACGGCTTCCTGTCCGAGAATCCCCAGTTTGCCGAAGCCTGCGCCGCCGCGGGCATCCGCTTCATCGGTCCGACGCCGCAGGTGCTGCGCACGCTGGGCGACAAGGTCGCCGCGCGACGCGCCGCCGAGGCGGCGCGGGTGCCGGTGCTGCCGGCCTCCGGCGCCCTGCCGCAGGATCTCGACGCCTGCAAGGCCATCGTTGCCCAGGTCGGCTATCCGGTGATGATGAAGGCGAGCTGGGGCGGCGGCGGCCGCGGCATGCGCGTGATCGAATCCGAGGCGGAGCTGGGTCCGCAGATGGAATCGGCGCGGCGCGAGGCCAAGTCCGCCTTCGGCAACGACGAGGTCTACGTCGAGAAGCTGGTGCGCCGCGCCCGCCATGTCGAGGTGCAGGTGCTGGGCGACACCCACGGCCATCTCATGCACCTGTTCGAGCGCGACTGTTCGGTGCAGCGCCGCAACCAGAAAGTCGTGGAGCGCGCGCCCGCGCCTTATCTCGACGACGCGCGTCGCGCGGAACTCTGCGAAGCCGCGCTGCGGCTGTGCCGCCAGGTCGGCTACTCGCACGCCGGCACCGTGGAATTCCTGATGGATGCGGACACCGGCTCGTTCTATTTCATCGAGGTCAACCCGCGCATCCAGGTCGAGCACACCGTCACCGAGGAAGTCACCGGCGTCGACATCGTCAAGGCACAGATCCGCGTCACCGAAGGGCTGGCGCTGGGCGAAGGCGGCCTGCCGACGCAATCACTGGTGCGTCTCGACGGTCACGCGCTGCAGTGCCGCGTCACCACCGAGGATCCGGAAAACGGCTTCACGCCGGACCACGGCCGCCTCACCGCCTACCGCAGCCCGGCGGGCTTCGGCATCCGCCTCGATGGAGGCACCGCCTACGGCGGCGCCATCGTCACGCCGTACTACGACTCCATGCTGGTGAAGGTCACCGCCTGGGCCGCCACCGCCGACGAGGCGGCACAGCGCATGGATCGCGCACTGCGCGAGTTCCGCATTCGCGGCGTCTCCACCAACCTGCAGTTTCTGGAAAACGTCATCGGCCATCCGGAGTTTCGCGCCGGCACCTGCACCACGCGCTTCATCGACAGCACGCCGGAACTGTTCCGCTTCACCCCGCGCCGCGACCGCGCCACCAAGCTGCTGCAGTTCATCGGCAACGTCATCGTCAACGGCAACCCGGAGATGAAGGGCCGCAAGCGGCCGGAGGGCGCGTTCTCCACGCCGCCGCTGCCGCGTATCGATCTCGCGCAGCCGCCGCCTCGAGGCCTGCGCGACGAACTCAAGGCGCGCGGCAGCGCCGGCTTCGCGCGCTGGCTCAAGGCGCAGCCGCGCGTGCTGCTCACCGACACGACCATGCGCGACGCGCATCAGTCGCTGTTTGCCACGCGCATGCGCACTGCCGATCTCGCCGCCATCGCGCCCTACTACGCGCGCCTGGCACCGCAACTGCTGTCGCTGGAGTGCTGGGGCGGCGCCACCTTCGACGTGGCGCTGCGCTTCCTCAAGGAGGATCCCTGGGAGCGGCTGGCGGTCCTGCGCGCCGCGATTCCCAATATTCCCTTCCAGATGCTGCTGCGTTCGGCCAACGCCGTCGGCTACACCAACTACGCCGACAACGTGGTGCGCTACTTCGTGCAGCAGGCGGCGAAGGAAGGCATCGACATCTTCCGCGTGTTCGACTCGCTCAACAGCGTCGACAACATGCGGGTGACGATGGACGCAGTGCTGGAGTCGGGCGCCGTCTGCGAGGCGGCGATCTGCTACACCGGCGACCTGTTCGATCCGGCGCGCCAGAAGTACGACCTGCGCTACTACGTCAGCATGGCCAAGGCGCTGGAGAAAGCCGGTGCGCAGGTGCTCGGCATCAAGGACATGGCCGGCATCTGCCGTCCGCGCGCCGCGCGCGAACTGGTGCGGGCGCTGAAGCAGGAGACGGATCTGCCGATCCATTTCCACACCCACGACACCAGCGGCATCAGCGCCGCCAGCGTGCTCGCGGCGGTGGACGCCGGCTGCGACGCCGTCGATGGCGCGCTCGATGCGATGAGCGGCCTCACCTCGCAACCCAACCTCGGCGCCATCGCCGCCAGCCTCGTCGGCGGCGAGCGCGATCCGCAGGTGAACCTCGATGCCCTGCAGCAGCTCTCCGATTACTGGGAGGGCGTGCGCCGCTACTACGCGCCGTTCGAAGCCGACATCCGCTCCGGCACCGCCGACGTCTACCGTCACGAAATGCCCGGCGGCCAGTACACCAACCTGCGCGAGCAGGCGCGCGCCCTGGGCCTGGAACATCGCTGGCCGGAAGTGTCGAAGGCCTACGCCGACGTCAACCGCCTGTTCGGCGACATCGTGAAAGTCACGCCGACCTCCAAGGTCGTCGGCGACATGGCGCTGTTCATGGTCGGCAACGATCTCACGCCGGCGCAGGTGCTCGATCCCGACACGCCCATCGATTTTCCCGAGTCGGTGGTGTCGCTGATGCGCGGCGAACTGGGCTTTCCGCCGGAGGGCTTTCCCGAGGCGTTGCAGCGCAAGGTGCTGAAGGGCAAGCCGCCGCTGAGCGGACGCCCCGGCGCCAGCCTGCCGCCGGTCGATCTCGAACGCACGCGCGCCGACGCCGAGCAGGCGCTGGGCGAGAAACTCTCCGACACCGACCTCGCGTCGCATCTGATGTACCCCAAGGTGTTCCGCGACTTCGTCGAGCACCGCAAGACCTATGGCGATGTCAGCACGCTGCCGACGCCGGCCTTCTTCTACGGCCTGCGCGAGCGCGAGGAGATCGGCGTCGATCTCGAACCCGGCAAGACCCTGGTGATCCGTCTGCAGGGCAGCGCGGAGGTGGAGGAGGAAGGCAGCGCCAAGCTGTTCTACGAGCTCAACGGCCAGCCGCGCATGGTGCGCGTCGATCTCGCCGGCGCCACCGCCACCGCCGGTCGCGCCAAGGCCGACGAAGGCAACCCCGCCCACGTCGGCGCGCCGATGCCCGGCATGGTGGTGCGCGTCGCCGCGCAGAAGGGCAGCCGCGTCGCCAAGGGCGAGCCGCTGGTCGCCATCGAGGCGATGAAGATGGAAACCATCGTCGCCGCGCCGCGCGAGGGCGTGGTCAAGGACATCCTGGTCCACGCCGGCAGCAGTGTGGCGGCGCGCGACCTGCTGCTGGTGCTCGACGCCGGATAAAGCCGCGCCCGTCGTCGCAGATCGTGCCGCGACGACGCGGCCGAAGTCGGCGATGCCACGCCTGCTCTCGCTGGAACGAGCAGGCAGATGGGGCCCTTGCACCACGCGCCGCCGATGCCTGCGTCAGCGCACCCGTGTTCAGCCTGCCGGCGCAGACCGTACGACCTGGCCGGGTCGCATATTTCGCGTATTTCACCGCCACCCGCTGTCGCCTCGCCGCGAGGCACAGACGTTATATATTATTTATCTTTTTATAATTTGATAAATATTTTATAACAGTTCTCCCAGGGAAAGGCGCCTCAGCGGGTGACGCATCAACGGCCCCCGCCGGCTCGCGTCACCGGGACGGCGCGTGGCAACGACCCTGCGCGGCGGCCGGGAATGACCCAGGTCAATGCGCGATGCGCCTGCGTGGGCAAGATGGAGGGCAAGCGTCCACGCCATTCATCACCAGGAGCCTCCCATGTCCGTCTCGCACGCCGTCGTCTGGTTGGATCATCAACACGCGCAGATCCTGAATCCCGACGCGCCGGAAGCGCCGGCGGTGATGCTGCATGCGCATGCATACCAGACCCGCCAGCACGGCAGCCGGGTGCGCACCGAGCACGAATTCTTCGGTGCGGTCTGTGACGCGCTGTCGAAGGCCGGCGAGATTCTCGTCACCGGCGGTCATACCGCGCAGGCGGATTTCCGTCACTACGTCGGCAAGCATCGCGCCGCGCTGGCGCCGCAGATCGCCGGCTGGGAAATCCTCGACCGTCCCACCGAGGCGCAGTTGCGGGTCTATGCGCAGCACTATTTCCGCCGGCACGACCGCATGACCGGCGATACGCCGCTGCGCTGACCCTGCGGAATCGACCACGGACGACGCCATGAGCGCCTATCGACGCATCCTGGTCGTGCTCGACCACGACGCCAACGAGACGCCGGCGCTGCATCGCGCGGTGGCGCTGGCGCGCGCCAGCGGCGCCGAACTTCGCATCCGCCTGTACGCGCGCAACCGCACCGCCGATGCGCTCGATCACATGAATCACCGGCTCGCCGGCATCGCGCAGGAGTCCGCGCTGTCGCGCTGCCGTGACTGGCTGGAGGATCTGCGCTTCGAGCTGCAGGAGAGCGGGCTGCGCGTGCAGACCGAGGTGCAGTGGCAGACCGCGGACGCCATCAACATCCTGAACCATGCCCTGGACGATGCGCCAGACCTGCTGGTGAAAGACGCCGGCCGCGCCTCGCGCCTGCGCACGCTGGTCCCGATCTCGGTGGATCACGAACTGCTGCGGCTCTGCCCCTTCCCGCTGTACCTGGTGCATCGTGAAGGCCATCGCCTGCCGGAGAAGGTGGCCGCGGCGGTCGATCCACAGCATCCCTGGCATCGCGACCGCGCGCTCAACGAGCGCGTGCTGCGCGCGGCACGCGACTGCGCCTCGCAGAGCAGCGCCAGCCTTGAGCTGTTCTCCGTATTCACCCCGGCACCGCCGCACGCCGCGTCCGATGCCGCAACTGCAGTGCCGGCACGCGCCGCCTATCAAGCCGAGCTGGAGCGGCTGGCGGCCCGTTATGGCGCAGCCTCCGCAAGGACGCACACGCTGGACGGTGAACCGGTGCAGGCGCTGACGGCGGCAGTCCACACCCACGACGTCGATCTGCTGGTGATCGGCAGCCTGTGCCGCCGCAACCTCACTGTCGTCGTCGCCGGCAGCGTCGCTGCGCGCCTCATCGATACCGTCGACTGCGACGTGCTGGCGATCAAGCCCGCCGGTTTCGAGCAGGATTTCGTGCAGGCCTTTGGCGTGCCGCTGAACACCACCGTCCGCTGACACGACACCGCGACAACGACGCGACGGCGCACCTGCGGTGCGCCGCCGCGGACCGTCCTTTCCGGCGACCGCCGATCAGCCGTGCGTCACCACCGGCGCGCTGACCAGGCCGAAGCTCTGCAGCACGCCGAGCAGCTGGCGGTGGCCGAAGGCCTGGCAGCCGGAGGCGAAGCCGGTGCGCAGCGGCGGCGACTGCAGCAGGTAGTAGGCGGCATAGGCCTGCAGCAGGCCGGTCTGCTTGTAGTTGCAGTTGCCGTGGATCACGCAGTGCACACGACCCAGCGGACCGCTGGCGTGCACCGAATCCACCGAGGTGTTGATGCGCGGGTTTTCGCGCGGCGGCATGCCCGCCTGCAGCGACGCCGCCATGTCGGACAGCGCCTTCTCGGCCTCGGCCTTGGGCAGCTTCTTGATCTTGTCCTCGACCACCTGGGTGATCTGCACCACGCCTTCCATCACCGTGCGCTCGAACACGCCACCCATGGCGCGGCAGGTGGCGACGCGCGGATCGTTCTTGAACCACACCGGGTGCGCGGTGCCGCCCCAGGGCAGCGCCATCGCCACCGCGTGCTGACCGGGCACCATCACCTCGGCCTTGGCGAAAGGCGACCACTGCACGTACTGGTTCTGGTCCAGGTAGAAGAAATCGGCAGTGAGGATGCTGAAGATGGTCTGGGTCGAGGCATAGGTCGGGAAACCGCGCCACAGCACCAGGATGTCGAGCGTGTCGAGTCCCGGGGTCTCCAGGCAGATGTTGGCGGCGATCTCGCCGGTGGTGTACATCTGCGCGATGCCCGGCGACAGCAGCAGGCCCTTGGCGGCAAACTTGGCGCCCCAGGTCTTCTCGGCGTGCATCATCCAGTTCTGCTCGCCGTTGGTGTCGGTGTAGTGGCAACCGGCGGCCAGCGAGGCCTCGACCGCCTCGGGGCCGTACTTCATGAACGGGCCGACCATGTTGCACACCACCTTGGCGCCCTTGAACAGCTTGGTCAGCGCCTCGACGCTGTGCTCGACCTCGGCGATCTCGTAGTCGGCATTCTCGATGCCCGGCACCTTCTCGATCACCTCCTTGATGCGCTTGCCGTCGCGTCCGGCGGCGATGAAGGGCACGCGGTACTCGCGCAGGTATTCGGCGACCAGCCGGCCGGTGTAGCCGGTGACGCCGTAGATGACGACGGGTTTTTTGCTCATGCGGGGTTCTCCTCTGGAATGGGTTTTCGGTTCAGGCGGTCATGCCACCGTCGACCACCAGGTCGGAACCGGTGACGTAGCTGGATTCGTCCGACGCCAGGAACAGCACCGCCGCGGCGATCTCGGCCGGCCTGGCGAAGCGGCCCAACGGGATGCGACCCAGTGTGGCGGCAGCAAAGGACTGCGCCGCTTCCGGGCTCATCGTGGCCAGCGCGCCGCTCACCATCTGCGTCTCCGCGAATCCCGGGCAGACATTGTTGATGCGGATGCCGTAGCCGCTGCGTGCGCAATGGATCGCCGCCGAGCGGCTGAAGATGCGCACGCCGCCCTTGCTGGCGTTATAGGCCGGGATCAGCGCCTCGCCGACCAGTCCCTCGATGGATGCGATGTTGACGATGGACCCGCCCCGGCCCTTCATGCGCGCGATCGCCGCCTGCGTGCCCAGGAACACCCCGGAGAGGTTGATGTCCAGCGTGCGCTGCCAGGTCTTGAGCGGTACGCGCTCCACGTCGGCGATGTCGGCGATGCCGGCATTGTTGACCAGCACATCGGGCGCGCCCCAGCGCGCGGTCACGGCGTCGAATACCTCGTTCCAGCCGTCCTCGCGCGTCACGTCCTGCGGCATGAAGGCGGCACGCGCCCCCAGCCGCCGCGCCTCGGCCTCGCCGGCGGCACGGTCCACGTCGGTGAGCATCACCTTCGCGCCCTCCGCCAGCAGCGCCTCGGCGGCGGCCAGCCCGAGCCCGCGCGCGGCGCCGGTGACCACACAGACCTTGTCCTGCACCCTTGCCATAACCGCCTCCTGTTGTCAGTGGGCGGCAAGCCGAACGATCAGCTTGCCGAAGTTGTCGCCGCGCAGCAGGCCCATGAAGGCCTGCGGCGCCTGTTCCAGACCTTCCACCACGTCCTCGCGATAGCGGATGCGGCCTTCGCGCAGCCACGCCGCCATCTCGCGCTGGAAGGCGCCGAAGCGGCCCGCGTAGTGATCGGAAACGATGAAGCCCTGCAGGCGCACGCGTCGCACCAGCAGCGCGCGCAGCAGGACGGCGCTGCGGTCGGCGCCGCCCGGCGCCGCGGCACTGCTGTAGTAAGAGATCAATCCGCACAGCGGGATGCGCGCGCCGACCCTCAGCGACGGCAGCACCGCCTCCAGCACGGCGCCGCCGACGTTCTCGAAATACACGTCGATGCCTTGCGGACAGGCGTTGGCGAGACGGCCGGCCAGATCGTCCTCGTGATGATCGAGACAGGCGTCGAAACCCAGTTCGCGCACGGCGTATTCGCATTTTTCGGCACCACCAGCGATGCCCACCGCGCGGCAGCCGCGCAGCTTTGCCAGTTGCCCCACCACCGAACCGACCGCGCCGGTGGCGGCGGCGACCACCACCGTCTCGCCCGGCTGCGGGTTGCCGATGTCGAGCAGGCCGACGTAGGCGGTGAAGCCGGGCATGCCCAGCACGCCCAGCGCCAGGCTCGGCGTCGAAAGTCCGGGATCGAGCCGCGTCACACCTCGGCCGTCGGACAGCGTGTAGTCCTGCCAGCCGGCGGCGGCCAGCACCAGGTCGCCCACGCGGAACCCCTCGAGACGCGACTCGTCGACCCGGCTCACGGTGCCGCCGCACATCACCGCACCGACCGCCACCGGTTCGGCATAGGACGGTGCATCGCTCATGCGGCCGCGCATGTAGGGATCAAGCGACAGCCATAGCGTGCGCAGGCGCATCTGTCCATCGCCGACCGGCGGCAACGGCTCGCGCTCCAGGCGGAAATTGTCCGGCGTCACCGCGCCCTGCGGGCGCGAGGCCAGCACGACGCGGCGATTGACCGTGGCTTGCGAGGCGTCGGACATCGGCTCAGGCCTGCGCTGCCTTGGGCTCGACGCGCCGCCACTGGTAGTCGATCGACTCCTGGGCGAAGCGCACGAAATAGTCGATGGCGTCCGGGTTCATCATCGCATCGCGGCTGGCGGCTTTTTCCAGAGGCCAGCCCATCAGGATCTTGCGCACCGGCACCTCCATCTTCTTGCCGGTGAGCGTGTAAGGCACCGCCGCCACGGCGTAGATGCGGTCCGGCACATGGCGCGGGCTGCAATCCTCACGCAGCTTGGCGTTGATGCGCTTGCAGAGTGCGTCGTCGAGCTTGTAGCCGGGCTTGAGCTTCACGTAGAGCGGCATGAAGAACTGCCCGCCCGGCAGCTCGCAGCAGACCACCAGGCTGTCGGCCACTTCGTCCACCTGTTCCACGGCGCGGTAGATTTCTGCGGTGCCGATACGCACGCCAAAGCGGTTAAGCGTGGAGTCCGAGCGCCCGTAGATGTAGCAGCCGCCACGGCCGTTGATCTTGATGAAATCGCCGTGCCGCCAGACGCCGGGGAAGACATCGAAGTAGGCATCGTGATAGCGCTTGCCGTTGCTGTCCTTCCAGAAATAGATCGGCATCGACGGAAACGGACTGGTCACCACCAGTTCGCCCACCTCATCGATCAGTTCCTTGCCGTCGTCGCTCCAGGCATGCACGTCCATACCCAGCATGCGGGTCTGGATTTCGCCGGCATAGACCGGCAGCAGCGGCGCGGCGCCGACGAAACCGCTGCAGATCTCGGTGCCACCGGACTGCGACGTCACCCAGAGATCACTCTTCACGCAGCGATAGCACCAGGCAAAGGTTTCCGGTGTCGAAGGCGCGCCGGCCACCAGCATCGACTCCAGGCGCGAGAGGTCATAGCGCTCCCGCGGGACCAGGCCGGCCTTCTCCATCATCTGGATAAACGTGGGGCTGGCGCCAAAACAGGTCGTACCGGTGTCGGCGGCGAGCTTCCACAGGAAATCGTTGGACGGATATGCCGGATTGCCGTCGTACAACACCACCGACGATCCGGTATGCAGTGCCGCCAGCAGCAGGTTCCACATCATCCAGCCGGTGGTGCTGTAGAAGAACATCGTCGATCCCGGTCTCAGACCGAGATGGAAATGCATCAATTTGAGATGTTCCAGCAGGACACCGACATGGCTGTGAACGATGGCCTTGGGCAGGCCGGTGGTGCCGGATGAGAACACCACCCACAGCGGATGATCGTGTGCGACCCGCTCGTAGCTGAATTGCTCGCGCGGCACATCGGGGTGCTCAAACAGCTTCGACCAGGCGACCACGTTGGGCAGATCCGGCACGGTGTAGCCGGGGTCCATGTATGGCAACCAGACGATTTTCTCCAGTGTCGGCAGTTCAGAGGCGATGCGTCGCACCTCGGCCTCGCGACGGAAGATCTTGCCGCCGAAGCTGTAGCCGTCGGCGGCGAACAGCAGTTTCGGCTCGATCTGCGCAAAGCGCTCGATCACGGTCTTGACGCCAAACTCCGGCGCCGCCGACGACCAGATCGCGCCGATGGCGGTCGCGGCAATCATCGCAATCGCGGTCTCTGGCACGTTCGGCATGTACGACACCACGCGATCGCCGGGTTTGATGCCCATGGCACGCAGCTGCGTTGCCAGGATGCGCACGCGGCGACCGAGCTCGTGCCAGGTCATCCGCGCCAGCGGGCGCGTTTCCGTCATGTGATGGAACACCACTTCATCGGGACCCGCCTGCGCCTCGCGGCGCAGCAGGTGCTCGGCGTAATTGACCTGGGATCCCTCGAACCACTTGGCGCCCGGCATCGAGCGCCGATCGATCACGCGCTGGTAAGGCGTGGTCGACTGCACCTCGAAGTATGCCCAGATCGAGGCCCAGAAGCCCTCGATGTCGCTCACCGACCAGCGCCACAGCGCGTCGTAGTCCGCGAACGCCTGGCCACGTTCGCGCTGCAACCATTCCATGTAGGACGACAGGTTGGAGTCGCGCGCGAAGTCCTTTCGCGGCGTCCACAGCAATTCGCCTTCTTTGATCATTGCGTGTTCTCCTGGACCGCGCCGCTAACGCACCGCATAAATGTCGTAGACGACCTCATGGCGCTCAAGGTCCGCCTCGCCGATATTGAGAAACTGTGTCCGGTTGACCCACTGATACGCCGGGTGCGCCGTCGACATGCGCGGCACCGTACGCAGGGGCAGACGTGCCGGGAGCTCGCCCTGCAGGAATCTGCGGTAGCCGTCGGCGCCGGCATCGGCGATGCCGGTATAGGTGATCAGGATCAGCGCACCGTCGTGGGTCTCGATGGTGGTCCGCACATCGAGCAGGCCGACACCATCGCTGCGCATGAGGAACCAGTCGGCCCCCACCGGGCGCACGATGCCACGCAGCCGCGGGCCGTCGATCTCGCCGCCGGCAATGTGGAAATTGACGCGCAGGCCCTCGGCCACCGGTCCGATGATCTCGGGCGGGTGGTGCAGGCGGGCGTTGAACCGGCAGACCGGCTCCAGATCGAAGGACAGGCTCATCGCAGCACCGCCAGGCGATCCAGCACCGCTTCCGGGCTGGCGCCGGCCGGGACCACGGCAAAGCGCAATCCCGCGGTCGCGGGTGGTGGCTCGGCGCCCGTCCAGAACGCTTCATCCAGCGCGACGACAGACTGTCCGATGTCGAGCCGTTGCGGCGCGACCACGAAACCCAGCCCTTCGACAGCGCCCGGCGCATGGGCGGCCGCCGGCAGGTGCAGGCCGCAGTCCCAGCGATAATGCGCGCAGACGTTGAACACCGGGCGGTACCACTCCAGCTCTGCGGCATCGGTCGGCTCAGCGCCGGCCGTTTCCTGCAGCAGCAGCGCGTCGATGCCGCAATCGCCGAAGCTGCGCAGAAAATCGGCGACGTACATCGCGGCCGAGTCGACATCGTCGGCGTCGCTGGTGGCGTCATCCTGCGGACCATGCGCCTGCCGATAGGCCAGCGCGATCCACGCCCGCGGTGACGGCAGCACCAGGGCCAGCGGCTGCCGGGCGAAGCTGGCCCGCAAGCCGGACAGCAGCTCGGCGATATGGGTGCGCAGTGCTTCGTCGGCCAGCAGGGTCTTGATCGGGAATACCGCGCGACGCTTGCCGGCCATGGCCTCGCGCAGCCCGGGATGGGCGGCGAGCCAGGCCTCGCTGAGCGGCGCCAGCGGCAGCGCGATCACATCCGACTTGAGCAGGCCCTGGGCCTTGCGTTGCCACGCGACGTAGGCGGAGACATCGCTCCAGGGCACCTGGCCGCCGGCCAGCAGACGGCCGGCATAGTCGCCGTAGTCCAGCCACAGCGACGAGGAGGATGCCGCCAGGTCGAGCAACGCGCCCATGCGCTCAGGCCGCCGTGTAGCCGCCGTCGAGCACCATCTCCGTGCCCGTCACCCAGCGGGACGCGTCGGAGGCCAGGTACACCACGGCATTGGCCACGTCCGCCGGCTCGCCGAAGCGGCCCATCGGGTGGGCCGCCTTGAACGCGCCCTCGGCGGTGGCGTAGTCCGGCGCCAGCTGGAGATCCACGGCGTGCTGGATGAAGTTGGTGCCCATCTCGGTCGACACGATGGCCGGATGCACCGAGTTGACGCGGATGCCGGTGCCGAGCTGCGCGCATTCCACCGCCGCCGCCTTGGTCATCAGACGCACCGCACCCTTGGACGTGTGGTAGGCGATATGGCCGGTGGTGCCGATCAGACCAGCCACCGAGGACATGTTGATGATGGTGCCGCCCTTGCCCGCCGCGCCGCCCGGCGCCATCGCACGTACCGCGTGCTTGAGGCCGAGGAATACGCCGGTGACATTGACCTCCATGACACGGCGGAAATCCTCGACCGTGCACTGCGTCAGCAGCGCCGCAGTCTCGATGCCGGCGTTGTTGACGACGATATCCAGGCGGCCGAAATGCTTCACCGCGGCGGCGACCGCGGATTCCCATTGCGCCTCGTTGGTGACGTCGTGGTGGTGAAACTCGGCCTTGCCACCGGCCTTGCGCAATCGCGCCACCGTGTCCTGCCCGACCTGGTCGAGCACATCGGTGATCAGCACGGTTGCGCCAGCCTGCACCAGTGCCTCGGCGATGGCGGCACCGATGCCGCGCGCGGCGCCACTGATCAAAGCCACCTTGCCGTCGACGCGGAAAGCTTTGTTGATGTCATTCATGCTGCTGCTCCTGTGGTATTGGATATCGGCGTCAGGCTTTCTTGCGGCAGTCGTCGAGCTGCGCCTTGACCTTCTCAAGTTCGCCTTCGAGTTGCATGATGCGGACGTCTTTCGGGTTCAGCATGAAGGCGCCCTGCAACTGCTCGGCGGGCATCTTCACGCGCTGCCCCATGGTGGTCGCGTAGATTTCCCGGTTGTTGTCCCATGAGCCGAAATACGGGATGTCCTTCGGCGGCTCCGGCGTGACCCATTCCTTGCAGAACTGCTCGAAGGGCTTGCCGCGCCGGATGCGCTCGCGGCGATAGTCGTCGCGCAGCTTCTTTGTGGCGTCCTCGTCCACCACCAGGGTCTTCTCGTCGTAGACCACCTTGTAGATGTCGCGGGCGTTCTCGTGCGACATCAGATCCTCTCGAAGATCTTTCATCACCAGCGCCGGATCGCGCTCCAGCACGTCGCCATAACCGCCGCCGGAACCCTGGCAGATCATGTAGATCTCGCCCTCGTTGCAGACCTCGAAGGTCATGCCCATGTCGTTGCTGGAGTACTTGCCGCCCTTGATCGGCCGCTCGTTCATCAGCTTGACGATGTCGAACACTTCCACGACCTTCGGGTCCTTTTTCAGCTCCTCGAAGATGTTGATGCCCTTGATCTTCATCAGCTGGTAGGACGGGCAGGAATAGCCGCCGAACAGACCCTGCGCCGACGGAAACTTGGAGCCCTCGCAGCCGGTCATGAAGCCCCACAGCGCCGAGCCGCGCGCGGTGGCGATCTGTTCGTAGCCCATGCCGCCGCGATACTTTCCCCAGGCAATGCGGTCCTTGGCCAGACGCTGCGCTCCCAGGCGGATGATCGGCGTGTCTTCCTCGTTGATCTCGTGTTCGCCGGAATCGCACATGAAGCCGAACACCGGCGACACCGAGTGCTCGCCGTCGGCATGGCTGCGCGCACCCTGGCCGTTGCCGTTGATGTCGCCGCAGAAATTTCCGGTCACATCGCCGTGCTGGGTCAGGCCGCCATAGATGAAGGTCGCCGCCTGGTCGTATTGCGAGGCGATCACCGCCGAGTACTTGTGCGGCACGCTGTAGTTGAACTTGTTCATCGGGATGGTCCAGACCACGCAGCCCTTGAACAGCGGCATCAGGCTCATCGCCTGCGGCATTTCGCCCTCGGCATCGACGATGGAGTTGCGGTCGGTGATGATCTCGATGGGTGACAGCACGGCCATCGTGTGCGGCAGGTCCGGCCAGATGTTCTGCAGCAGACCGGTGCACAACGCCGCCTTGAACGAGGCGATGTTGGTGTTGACCGAGCGGTTCAGGAACTGCGGCGCGGTGCCGCGGAAATCCATGATCAGGCGGTCGCCCTTGACCGTGATCGCGCAGCTGATCTTCTGCAGGCAGTTCTCGCGCAGCGAGGAGTCCATGAACTGCAGCACGCGGGTGGTGCCGTCCGGCATCTCGCGGATGCGGCGGCGCATCTCGGTCTCGGTGTCCTCCAGGTGCAGGCGCAGCGTACCGATCAGGGCATCGCGGCCGTACTGGTCGAGGATGGCGATGATGCGCTCGCGCAGGCGCATGACGGCGTGCAGCTTGACCTTCATGTCCTCGAGTTGCAGCTTGGGATCGCGCACCGAGTTCTGCAGGAAGGTGACGAGGTCGCGCTTGAGCTGGAAATTCTCCACGACCTTGAAGGGCGACATCTTGATGCCCTCGTCGTACTTGCTCTCGGCCGCCGCCGGCATGCCGCCGGGCTCGGTCGCGCCGTTCTCGCCTTCGTGGATCGTGCTCGACAGCCAGCACACCAGCTCGCCCTTGTAGAACAGCGGCATCATCATCGACTGGTCGGTGTTGTGAATGCCGCCGTAGCGCGCATCGTTATGAATGAAGCCATCGCCGTCCTTGACGCCGACGGTCGGATCGTTGCTCCAGTACTTGACGATGAAGCGGATCGGGTAGAAGCAGCAGGCCGCGAAGGCGATGATGCCGTGCGGCGCGATCATCGCCAGATCACCCTGTGCGGTGTAGATGCCAGTGACCAGATCGCCCCACTTGGCGCCGGGCGCGGCACCCATCTGGTTGACCATGGTGAAGGCTTCCGACAGCGCGGCATTGATCAGGCCGCGCACATGGTGCACCTGGTGATTGTCCAGTCCCTTCTTGAGGATTTCATCCTCAGCCCTGGAACGTGGCGTCAGGCTGTGATTGCGCATGATCTCCGGGTCCGGGCCGAGGAACAGCTGGTTGTCGGCCAGGAATTTGTCGAGCAGCGCCTTGTCTTCCTTGGAAATCTGATCGTTCACGACAATCTCCTCACTATCTTGTTCTGAATCCCCACCTGCGACCGCAGGAAGTCCATGTGGAACGCGGGGATGACGGCTCTCGCCGTCACTTGCGGATGAACCAGACGCCGCCCTGGGCCGCCGCGTGGTAGGTCCAGCCCGGCTCCACCAGGTATGTCGTCGCGCGCGTGGTGACGATGGCCGGCCCCTCGATCTGCGTGCCTTCGGCCAGCGCATCCTCGCCATAGATCGGGGTATCGACCGCCTTGGGCAGACCGACGAAATGGCACTCGCGGCGTCCGACCGGTGCCGGCGCCGGCCGCGTATTGCCGTTGAGCTTGAGCTTGGAGAACCGCACCTTGGGCTGTTCGACGTAGGCGCAGACACGCACGGTATTGATGCGCACGCCGGTTTCAGGCGACTGGCTGCCCTCGCCGAAGCGCGCGCCATAGCTCTTGTGGAACTGGTCCATCAGCGCCAGCACGTCGCGCTGCGCATGCAGGCGGTTGAGCGGCGTCACCACCGCCGTCTGCACGCGCTGGTTGCCGTAGCGCATGTCCAGTTCCAGCCGGTAGCGGATGTCTCCGGCCTGCATGCCCTGGCGCAGCAGGTCTTCGCGGCCGCGGCGTTCCAGCTCCTCGACATCGCGGTTGAAGGTCTCGTAGTCGGAGAAAAAGGACTTGGTCGCAGGATTGAACAGCACGGTCCAGGTGCTCATCTCGTGGATGTGCATCTGGTTGACGTTGCCGGCGCCGCAAGCCGAGAAGGTCGACGAGTACGGCGGCGCCAGGATCTTGCTCACGCCCAGCGCGTTGGCAATGCCGCAGGCGTGCAGCGGGCCATTGCCGCCGTAGGCCAGGATGGTGAAATCGCGGGGCTCGTAGCCCCGCGTGCGCAGTTCGGTGGCGATGCCGTTGGCCATGTTGGCATCGACGTTGCGCTTGATCAGCTTGGCGGTCTCGATCACGTTCATGTCGAGCTCATCGCAAAGGTGGTCCTCGATCGCCTGCTTGGCGCGCTTGGGATTGAGCGGGATGCGGCCGTTGGCGTAGTTCTTCGGATCGAGATAGCCGAGCACGAGGTCGGCGTCGGTCACCGTCGGCTTGAGACCGCCGCGGTCGTAGCAGGCCGGCCCCGGGTCGGATCCGGCCGACTGCGGACCGATCTCCACCGAGTTGAACAGTCGGTCGAAGCGCGCAATGGAACCGCCGCCGGCGCCCAGCGTCACCAGGTGCACCATCGGGATCGACACCAGCCAGCGGTCGATCACCGGGTTGAAATCGTAGTGCTTGACGCCGCCCTGGTCGACGATGCCGATGTCGAAGCTGGTGCCGCCCATATCGGTGGCGACGACGTTGCCCAGTTCCGCCGCGGCGGCCAGGTGTTCGCTGGCGGCGACGCCCGAGACGGGACCGGAGTGCACCGTCTGCAGCGCGTCGGTGGAGTTGAGCTGCGCCATGCCGCCGGAATTGTGGCTGACCAGCATCGGCTTGTTGTAGCCCTGCGCGCGCAGGTTCAGCTCCAGCGTGCCAAGGCCGTGGTACATGGTCTGGTGCAGGAAGGCGTCCATGATGGTCGAAGTGCCGCGCGCATATTCGCCCTTGCGGCCGGCAACCTGGTGCGACAGCAGCATCGGGATCGCGCCGAGCAGGTGCGCCGGGTATTCCTCCAGGAATATTTCGCGCACGCGCAGTTCATGCGCAGGATTGACCACGCTGTTGGTGAACATCACCACCAGCGCTTCGGCGCCGGCGTCCACCAGTTCGCGGATGCGCAGGCGCACATCCTCCTCGTCCAAAGCCCAGAACACCTTGCCGAGATAGTCCACGCGCTCGCGCACCTCGCGGATCATCGGGATCGGCACGATCGGCTGCGGGCGGACGGCGTTGGGAATATCCATCTGCTCGCTTTCCGGCAGTCCTTCGCCATAGCCGCGTGCGCGCGACAGCGGGATGGTGCTCTTGAACCCGGTGGTGACCAGCACGCCGATGCGCGGTCCCTTGCGCTCGATCAGGGCATTGGTGCCCAGCGTCGTCGAATAGCGTACGGAGTCGACCTGCGACAGCAGCGTGGTGTTTTCCACGTCCAGCTGCTTGCAGGCATCGGCCAGCGCGGCATTGAAGCCCAGCGCAAGGTTATGGTGGGTGGTCAGCGCCTTGCCCTCGACGTAGCGGTTTTCCCAGGCGACGAAGCAGTCGGTGAAGGTGCCGCCGATATCCACGGATACTCGTTTCATGCGCGCCTCCTCAATGCTTGTGGCCATGTGCGTGGTCGGCATGAAGGGCGCGGTTGTTCTTGACCTTTTCCAGCGCCAGATCGGGACCGACGGTTGGCTCGACGACTTCCTTGCGATCCTTCCACTGGAGCTTGAGCGCATCGATGTCCAGCTCGATGTCGTACAACGGGGGATGGCCCGGCGGCAGGTATTCCGCCTCCACCATGGTGCCGCAGGACGCGCAGTAGTATTCGAGGATGCGGCACCAGGCCGGATCCGGCGAATAGGTACGCTCATAGAGCCTGGTGTCGAGCAGGGGCTTGTGGATCTCGCGCGGATCGCGGTCGTAGACCAGCAGGCCGCGCTTGTAGTTGTCGCGCGCACTGCCGTGGACATGGCCGCAGCGGCGGCACTCCCACTGCTCGGTATCGAGATTGATGCGCAGGTATTCGGTAATCAGGACTTTCATGGAGATCGATCCCTGGTTGGATGCGCGCTAGGCCTTGGCTGCAGCGCGGGTCAGAAGAATGTCGCCGCTGGCGTTGAACTCGAACTGCCAGCCGGCTTCGAGTCGGCAGGTGAAGAACGCCTCCTCCAGCACCGCGGGTCCCTGCGCGCTGGCGCCCGCCACCTGCTCCTCGGCGCGATACAGCGGCACGGCGCCGACTTGCAGCTTGCGCTCGCCCTGCGCCACCGCCGGGTGGGTCTGTCCGCCAAAGCGGCCGCTGAGCTGCGGATGCGGCATGGTCTTGACCACGGTGAGCGACACCGAGGCGCGCGTGGTCGCCGGAATCTTGCCGGGCAACTTGCCGTTGGCCAGCGGCACGCGGCTCTCGCCGCCGCCTTCGGTCAGCAGCAGCGACTTTTCCACCTTGCAGTCGCCGAGATCGAAGCCTTCGGCGAACATGCCTCGGCGCGCGCGCTGCAGCAGCTCCTCCTGCGTCGCCTGCAGCCCCTCGTTGTCCTTGGACTTGAGTGGCGCCTCGTACTGATGGCCGATGTCGGAGAAGCCGATGCCGAAGGCCGAGAACACCGCGGCCAGGCCAGGAATGATGACGCGCCGGATGCCGGCAGCCTCCGCCACCTTGCACACCACGAAAGGCCCGGCGCCGCCGAAGGCCGCGAGCGTGGTGTCCGGCGTTATCGCGGCGAACGCCTTGAGGCTGTCGGCGACCTTGGCCACCCAGGCCGCCTCCATCTTCGTCACCGCCTCGTCCACCGAGATTCCCAGCGGCCCGGCGATTTTTTCCGCCACCGCCGCGCGCGCGCGTTCGACATCGATCTTCAGTTCGCCGCCGAAATAGGAAGCCGGGTCGAGCAGTCCCTGCAGCAGGAACACGTCGGTGATGGTCGCTTCCTTGCCGCCGAGACCGAAGCAGGCCGGCCCCGGTGTGCTGCCGACGCTCTCCGGCCCGACCTTGATCGCACCGCCCTCGACCTTGATGATCGAACTGCCACCGACGCCGATGCTGACCACGTCGCACAACGGGAAGGAGATGTCGACGCCCTCGATCCTGCCGCGCCGATGCGCGCGCACTTCGCCGTTCTCGACCAGGCCGATATCGGTGGTGGTGCCGCCGACGTCCATCGACAGCAGCTGCTTGAAGCCATAGTGCGCCGCCAGCGCCCGCGCGCCCTCGGCGCCGCCGCGCGGACCGGAACTGTAGGTCTTGCTGGCGATGGTCTTGGCCACGCGCGCCGAGTGTCCGTCATTGCGGAAGATCAGCAGCGGGTTCTGGCTCTTGTTCTCGCGCAGCAGATGCTCGGCGTTGTAGAGGAAGCGCTCCATCGCCGGATGCAGGAAGGCGTTGAACAGCGCCGTCCAGCTGCGGCGCGCATCGTCTTCGTCCTCCACCACCTCGTGGGAATACAGCAGCGGCAGCGCGCCCAGCAGATGTGGCGGGAACTTGCGCAGCAACAGCCGCTTGAGCCGCTGCTCGGCCGCATTGCGGTCGGCGCCGCCGACGGCGACGACAATGCGATTGGCGCCTGCCGAAGCCAGTGCGTTGATGGCGCGCACCGCGGCCAGCTCCAGTGCGGCTTCATCCTGATCGGGGTCGAGGCTGACGACGCGCTCGCCGACCAGTGCGGCGAACAGTTCCTTTTCGCCGGCGTTGCGCTGCAGCGCCGCGGCGGTCAGCGTGCCGCCGACGACCAGGCCCAGGCGCGGCCCCTTGCGCTCGACCAGGGCATTGGTGCCCTGCGTGGTGGAGTAGCGGATATGGTCGGTGCTGGTGAGCAGCGACTGCAGATCTTCCTCGCCGTAGATGCTCTTCGAGACTTTGCGGAGACCGTCGAAGAAGCATTTCGACAGATCGTACGGCGTGGTCAGCGTCTTGGTGCGGTAGACACGATCACCGTCGATCACGCAGATGTCGGTCAGCGTGCCGCCGTTGTCGATGTTGATGAGTCTTGCCATGGCTGGTGAAACCTCGTCTTGGCTCTGGCGCGGCGCCGCGTCGGGCGCCGCAGTGATCGTTGAGGGGCTTGCGCCGGGAGCGTGCGCGACGGTTCAGCGATGCACCGCGCTGCGCAAGGCAACTGCCGGCGTGGCGGACGGAATCTGGGCATCGGTCGTCATTGCTGTCTCCTCAGCACGTGTTTTTTCTGTCCGGGCGACGTCGCCCATTGCCGCTGCGCGTGCCCGTCAAGCCGCTTGCCGCTGCCATGCGTCAGCGTCTTGTGCGAAGGAGGTTACGCCGCGACCGCGTGCGCGCCGCTACCCGCACGGGTAGTTTTGACGGTGGCTTTCCCTGTACGGCGTTCACGCAACGGCGCGCGACGACGAGCACGCCCGATGTGAAGCGCAGCAGTGTTTGAAAGCACGGTCCGGGCACCCCGAAAGGCGCCACCCGCTCTTGGATTATTGGCGGCTGTGAATGTTATTAATTATTTATTGTTTCTATATTCTATAAATAAAATATAACAACTCTCCCAGGCGTTGGGGCAACAGCGGGTGACGCTGCGCAGGTCATTCAGCCGCTGCCGAGATGGATCAGCGCGGTGTTGGTCAGATAGCGGTCGTAGAGGCCGGCATCGTTGACGCGCGTGGCGTGCCCGCCGGTGATGGACCGGACCTGCTCCAGCCGCGTCATGCGCCCGGTCTGGATGTCGAAGGCGTGCACATGCGTCCACGACCAGTACGGGTGTGCGCCGTCCATGAAGGATTTACCGCCGGATTCGTAGAGCGAGTACGCGCCGTCGAAGGAGCGATAGGGTTCGCCGCGACGGTCGTAGGACACCATGGCGATCGGCAGCATCGTGCGCGCGTCGAACCACACGCGCTTCTTGCTGATCGGCGCGCGCGGAAATTTCACCGGCTCCGCATCGACGACGATGGCCTCCGGCACGAACTCCACCGCGGTGTCCCAGAAGGTCTTGCCCTTGGGGCCGCCATGCACACCGTGCTCCCAGTTGGGATGCGCGGCATTCCAGTTGCCGGACAGCGCGGCCAGCGCCGGGCCGCGACCGACGATGCGGTAGTTGCCCCAGGTGTAGAGCGGATCGCCCGCGGCCCAGGCATCGGAGAGATACAGCGTCGAGCCGGGAATCAGCGGCTCGAAGCGCTGATCGGTGGGAAACTGGCGGATGCGCTTGAACGCCGGCAGGTAGCCGTAGAGATCGGGGAACGTGCTCTGGTCGTAGGCCCAGACGTTGAGGAAGGAGGTGCCGCGCACACTGTCCGGCGCGGCGAAGAAGATCGACTGGTAGCGCAGCTTGTCCTCGTGCCCCGGCCAGTAGGGCCGCGGCTCCAGGCGCACGCGCGCCACCGGCGACAGCTCCGCCCAGCCGGCGTCGTACTGGAACAGCACGTCGCCCTCGGTGGACAGGTCGTACTCCTTGATCGCGTAGAACGAGGCATCGTGACGGCCCCAGCTCAGCGTCAGGCCGGCGAACAGCTCCACCGCCGTCTTGGCGTCGGGAAACGGATTGCCCCCGATCCAGGGCTTGCCGTCCTGCGTGACCACGTTGCCGCGCGCATCGAAGCGCGCACGGCCGCGATTGCGCAGCGTCGCTTCCAGGTATTCCCAGGGACTCAGGCGCATCACGTCGGTGGTGCCGCTCACCAGCCGCAGGCGCCGGCCCATGGTCGCCACCTGCGCGTACTTGATCGGCTCCAGCAGCGCCTTCACCGACTCGACATTGGCCGCGGTGATCTCGTCACCCGGTTTCAGCCGGCCCTTGCTGTAGGCCTCGATCGAGCGCAGTTCTTCCGGATAGGCCCTGGCGGCGTCGCCGTTCTGGGCGATGGCGTCCCATAGCGGCATCAGCAGGCCGGCCGAGGCCGCGCCGGCGGACAGTTTCTGCAGGAACGCGCGGCGGCTGTAGTCACGACCGTATCGGAGCAGGCGCATGGTCACCGGGCCTCGTGCAAAAAAAAGACGGTCGCCAAGGGTGAGCGGCGACCGTCGCAATGACTCCGCGTGCGGATGGGGGAGCGGGAGTCGTACCTCAGAACTGATAGCCGATGCGTACGGTCGCCTCGTCGGCGAAGTCCGCTGTCGACAGGGCGTTTTTGTTCGGATTGCCGCCCAGGTGGCCGTTGATGTAGCTGTAGAAGAAGTCGATCGACCAGGCGCCGCGCGGCTTCCACTGGATGCCCGGCTGCACCAGGATGCCGCCCTTGGGATCGTAGAGCGTGGCGAAGCCGATGCGGTAGATGTCCTGCGGGAACGGCTGCTGGAACGCGAACACGATGTAGTTGGCGCTGGAGATGCCGCTGCCCGGGCCATTGTCGTCGCCGCCGTAGCCCTTGAGCGAGCGGCCGAAGATATCGTCCTTGGTGCGATGCATGTACTGCATCACGAAGTAGGTCGCCGGGAACGCCTGCGTGAAGCGGTGATATTTCTCCAGCACCAGCGCGCTCACCAGATTGTTCTCGCGCAGGTAGTTGCGGCTCAGCGAAGGGTTGGTGAAGACGCGGTTCGGCGTGTAGGTGGTTTCGAGGTTGATGATCAGCTGGTCGAGGATCGAGCCCGGATCGCCCTCGGTGACGTAGCTGGCGCCCAGGCCGAAATTGTTCTCGACGAAATACTCGCGCGCGATGTGGCCTCGCAGGCTGCCGCCGCCGGCGAGGAAGAACGTGTTCAACTCGCTGGTGGCGTCGGCGACATTGGTGACCGGCGAGGCATAGACGTTGCCGGTAGCCGGCTGGAACTCGTTGATCGAGGCGTTGAGGCCGGTGATGCCGTTGAGGCGCACCATCGCCGCGTAATGGAACCACTCCGCCGCCGAGTAGACACCGCCGGGCGAAGCCTCGAACGGCGTGTTGGCGAGTTGTGGGCCCGAGTGCTGGCCAGGTTCCGACAGATTGACGATCTGGCCCAGCGTGTTGGTGGAACCATCCGAGAAGTTGTTCGGCAGATCCTTGTTGACGCCGCTCTTGGTCCAGCGGAACACGCCGTCCGGGTTGTAGCGCCTGGCGGCGATGGCCTGGAAGCCCCACTGACCGAAGTTGCCCTTGAACCGCAGGCCGTAGCTCAACTTGTTCTTGTAGCCACCCTCGTCGTACAGATCATGCACGGTGAACTGCGCGGGAATGACGTTGTACTGCGTGTTCGGGTTGCCGAAAACCGTGGGCTGGAACTTCTGCACGTAGGCATCGGCCAGCAACTCGTCGTTGAACTGGTAGCCGACGCGCAGGGCGAGCGCCGGCACGCGCTTGTCGGAGAACTCCTCCTGCGCATAATCCAGCACCGAGTGACGACGCAGGTCGAGGCCGTCCGGCACGTCCAGCACGCGGAAGAAGATGGCCTGTCCCCAGGCGATCTGCTGGTTGCCGACGCGCACATTGAGCGGACCGTGGTTGTAGTCGAACAGCAGCGTCGGGAAATACACCATGTAGTTCGGGCCGGCCCACTCCAGCGGATTCGGATGGGAGTTGCCCTCGACGCGGTACTCGAAGTAGTTGGGACGGCCGCCGTACAGCGCCTGGTCGCCGCCGGTGATGCCGCCGTAAATGCCGCGGACCGTGCGCGCATCGAAGTCGCTGTAGTGGCCGGTGTCGGCGATGGCGCGCACGCGTGCGATCAGCTTGAGGTCGTTGGTGAACTTGATGCCGGTTTCCAGCTCACCGCGCAGGATGTGCAGGTTGAACAGGTTGTGGGTATAGGGGATCGGCCGCTGCACAGGGCCGGAGGTGTTGGGGAGCAAACCGCCACCGACCAGCGGCACCGTCAGCGGCACCGACGACCATGACGATGCCGTCGGCAACGGCGCACTCAACGGCAGACCCAGTGTGCCATTGAGCAGGTTGTTGACCGCCGTGGCCGAGGCGGTCGGCGGCAGCGCACCGGTGCGCTGCACGCTCATGCGGTTGTACGGATTGCCGGTCTGGTTGTTCGGGTTGGCATCGCCGGTGGAGAACGCCACCTCCGGCCGGATGAAGCCGCCAAGGCTGACGTCAAAGTCGCTGAACAGACTGCGATACCAGGGCGTCGACTCCGCCACCGAGCCGGCATCCGCCGACGCCGCGGCATCGCCGCCCGACGCGTATGACGTGGCATCCGAAGGCGCAGCGGCCTCGGGCGCCGGTGTCGCAGGTGCCGCATCGGCAGCAGGCGCGGTATCCGCTGCCGGTGTGCTGTCCGCCGCAGGCGCCGCCTCTGGCGCAGCGGGCTCCTGGGCCTGTGCGATCCACGGCGTCAGTGCGACGGCGCCGCAGGCCAACAGTGTTCTGATTCTTGCGATATTCATTTGAACGACCTCTCCCTGTCGGATCATCAAACGATCAATCTTGGTCCCGTCTTTCTAATTCCCTACGGCAATGATCTGTCCGGCGTGCCCGACCGCCAGCGGCGCCGGCGACGATGCCGCACGCGCCACACCCTGGTACCAGGCGGTCATCACCTCCGGGTCGGCAACGTGCTGCCAGCTCTTGCCGTCGTCGCCGCTCACCAGCATGTCGTGCATGCCGGTGACGACGACGCGCCCGTCGCTGCCCGCGCTGACGCCCAGCAGGAGCGCCTGCGTGCCGGAAGCCAGCTCCGTCCAGGCCTGTCCGCGATCCACCGTGCGCAGCAGCGCGCCGCTCTGGCCGACCGCATAGCCGACGCCATCCGCGCGGAAATCGAAGGCGAAGATCGACGCCTCGCCCTTGTGCAGCACTTTCCAACTGGCGCCACCGTCGGCGCTGCGCAGGATCAGACCGAATTCACCGGCGATGGTCATGATGCCGGCATCGTCGATATCGGCCGCGTACAGATGCGGCTCCTCGCCCTGCGGCATGATCGTGACCCAGGACGGTGCCGCCGCCTGCCAATGCGCGCCGCCATCCTCGGATTTCAGCACCGTGCCGAAAGCGCCGACCGCAACGGCGAAGCCCTTGGCATTGAGACGCACGGCGAACAGGCGGTTCTGCGTGCCGCTGTCGGCCTTGGCCCATGCCGCACCGTCGGCGTGACGCGCGAAGATCAGCCCCTGCTGGCCGACCAAGACAGCCCGGCCCTGGCACAGCGCTGCACCCAGCAGCGACAATTCGGTCAGCGGCTTGGCGGACGGCTTCCAGCTGGCACCGGCATCGGCGCTCTCCAGCAGCGCGCCGCCGGCACCCACGGCAATCCCCTGCCGACCGTCAAGCGCGATGGCGAACAGCGCCTGGTGCGCGGTGCCGGAAACGATGGCCCGGACCGGTGCCGCTGCCGGTGCCGCCGCGAAGGCGGCACCGGTCAGCGCAAGCGCCAGGGCAAACGCACCCAGGCGCCCGTATCTGCCGCCGGCTGCACGCATCAGGCCGACCCCAGGCGCTGGATCGCCTGCACGGTGAGGTACTTGTTGTAGACGTCGATACCGTTGGTGGCATAGCCGCTCTGGTAACCGCCGGTGACTTCCTTGGCCTGCACGAAGCGGCTCATGCGATTGGCCTGGAAGTCGTGGCTGTGCACCGCCACCCACGACCATGACGGGTGACCGCTGGCGTCCTTCACCGTCATCTTCTCGTTGGAGTACTGCGCATACAGCGGCTCGAACGATTTCCAGATGTCGCCGCGACGATCGTAGGTGTTGTACGCGACATACATGCCGTTGCGCACGTCGATCCAGGTGCGCTTCTTGCTGAGTGGCGCGCGCGGATAGCCGACCGGCTCGGCATCGACGATCACCGTCTCGGGCACCAGTTCGGCGTAGGTTTCGAAGAAAGTCTGGCCCTTGGGTCCACCGTGCGTCGGACGCTCGTAATTGTTCATCACGCCGCCGCGGCCGCCCATGAAGTTGGCGCCACCGATGTAGCCGAGCATCGGCTGGCGGCCGACGATCTTGTAATTGCCCCAGGTCAGCATCGGATCGCCCGCTGCCCAGGCGTCGGACAGGAACAGCGTGATGCCCGGCACCAGCGGCTCGAAACGCTGGTTGGTGGGGAACTGGCGCACACGCTTGAACGCCGGCAGGTAGCCCTGCAGGTCCGGGAACTTGCGCTGGTCGTAATACCAGGTGTTGAGGAACGATGTGCCGGCGACGTCCTGCGGCGCGGTGAACCAAACCGACTGGTAGCGCAGCAGATCCTTCTTGCCGCCCCAAACGGTGCCGTCGGTGCGGGCGGTGGTGTTCAGCTCAGCCCAGACGAAGTCGTAGGTGTAGGCCAGCGTGCCGTCCGGCGCGATGTCCCAGTCTCGCACCGCATACTGCGAGTAGTCATGACGGCCCCAGGCCAGGGTCAGGTTGGCGGTGGCCTCCAGCGCGTCCTTGAAATCGGGGAACGGGTTGCCGCCGACCCAAGGCTCGCCCTTCTGCGTCACGATGTTGCCGTCGGCGTCGAACTTGGCCTGGCCCTTGTTCTTGAGTGTCGCTTCGAGATAAGGGTGCGGAAACAGCTTGGTCACGTCCCTGGTCGACTCGACGATGTTGATGCGGCGCCCCATCGTCTTGACCTGCTGGTAGGCGATGGGATCGAGCAGGTCCTTGACGTATTCGACGTTGTTGGCAGTGATGACGTCACCGGGCTTGACCTTGCCCTTGGTGTACATCGAGATCGACAGCAGTTCGTCCGGGTAGGCCTTGCTGATGTCGGCGCTGTTGCCGATGATCGGCCACAGCGGCGCCAGCACGCCGGCACTCGCGCCGACGGCCGCCTTCTGCAGCAACATGCGCCGGCCGTAATCGAAATCGTATTTCTTGATACGCATCGCTACTCTCCTCTACGTAACTGCCTTGAGTCCCGCAGGGCGACGACGGGCGGGCGCCCGACTCGCCGGATGCAGGTCGTTACCCGCTCGAACGCAATCATTGCCGTCGCAGACATGGCCTGGCGCCTCACGCCGCCAGCGCCACGTCGTCCTCGGTCTCGGCCGAGGCGGTGAACTGGGAAAGATCGACGCCCTCGCCGACCAGCAGGTCCTTGCGCGCGACGAAGCGCGGCTTGACCAGCCACACCAGCAGGGGCAGCACCACCAGGGCCAGCACCATGTTGATCAGCATGGTCAGCACCAGCAGCAGGCCCATGTCGGCCATGAATTTCAGGCCGGACAGGAAGTACCAGGGCAGGATGCCAATCAGCATGATCGTGGCCGTGAACATGATCGCCTTGCCGGTGGTGGTCAGCGACGCGATGATCGTGCGACCCCATTCGTGATCCTGGGCGTGGTACTCCTCGCAGATGCGGGACAGCAGGTAGATGCCGTAGTCGATGCCGACGCCGACGCCGATGGCGGCGACGAGCAGCGAATTGATGTCGAGCCCGATGCCGATCAGGTGCATCGACGCGTTGAGGATGAAGTTGGCGAGATTGACCGGGATCAGCAGGATCAGGCCGGCGACCACGGAGCGGTAGGCCAGGCTGCAGCCGATCAGGATCACCAGGTTCAGCAGCCCGATGATCACCCAGTGGAAGCGCTTGACCACGTTGTTCATCGCCTGCTGCAGCGCGATGGTGCCGGTGCCGAGGCGGATCAGGAAAGCGTTGTGGTCGAGGCCCACCGCGTCCAGCGCCTTGCGCGCCTGTGCCAGCGCTGAATCGACCGTGCCTTGCTTGTTGTCCTTGTACCAGAGCGACACGGTGCCGTTCTGCTGTTCGAAATCGACCACGTGCGAATAGGCCTTGGGGCTGCTGCCGACCAGCACCGCGGCGGCGGCCGCGTTCACGGCCTGATCGGTGGGATCGAGCGGCAGCCAGCGCGGGTCGCCGCCGGAGAACAAGCGGTTGCCCTCCATCAGGTAGTCGCCGAAGGACAGCGTCGCGCGCGGCGGATTGTCGCCGCGCTCGATCAGGCTCTGCACCTTCTGCATCGTCATGATGGTGTCGGCCTGATGCGTCACGCGGTTGGGGTTTTTCTGGTTCTTGGCCTCGAAGATGATTTCCAGCGTGTTGACGCCGGGGAAATGACGGTTGATCTGGCGCACCGCCTCATTGAACTCGGATTTGTCCCACAGCAGGTTGCTGCCCTCGACCGGGTTGCCGATACGGATCTGCAGCGCGGTGTAGACCGCGAATACACCGATGACGGCGGTGACCACGGCGGTGATGCGGGCCGGCTTGCCGAAGGTCAGGCGGGCAATGCCGCGCAGCAGGCCCTGGAAGCCCTTCTGGAATGCGCCGGTCTCGCCACTTCTTCCCACCAGTTTCTCGACATTGCCCGGCGCCGGCAGCGCTGCCAGCAGCAGCGAGATCAGCACCACGCCGGTGGGGATCAGCCAGATCGCCCAGAAACCGCAGAACAGCGCGAAACGCTCCATCGCCGGGATCGGCGCGATGGCGATCAGGAAGATGCCGACGATATCGGTGAAGATGCCGAGCACCGATGGCGCCATCATCACGCCCATGGTGATTTCGGCGGCCTTCACACGATCGCGAACGTGTGAATAAATTTCGTAGTAGCGCTCGGTGAACTGCACGCAGTGTGAGAACGAGCGCGCCACCAGCAGCAGGGGCACGATCATCAGCAGCGGCTCGATCGGCGACTTGAGCCAGCCGACGAAGCCGAATCCCCAGATCGCGGCAACGACGCTGGTGACGATCGGCGTCACCACGCCGACGACATTGCGCATGTACAGCGCCAGCGCCAGGATCAGGGCGCCCAGGGTCGCGCCAAAAATCCAGAACATCTGCGACTCGTATTCGTAGACCCAGCCGGTCAGCGCCGGCTGCCCTGCCAGGTAGACCTCGTGGTGCGCATCGCGCGCCTTCTCGACCAGGCCATGCACGTACTTGAACGCCTCGCCGTAATCGAGGCGCTGCTCGATGAAGGTGGCGTTGATCAGGGTGGCGGAGCCGTCATTGGAGATCAGGAAGGTGCGCGCGCTGGGCGACTTGTCGACGCGGCCACGGAAATCGGCGATCTCGGCCGCGGTCCCCGGCACGTGGTCCTCCATCAGCGGCCGCATGTCGATGCCGTAGGGCGTGGCCTCGGCATAGCGGGCTTTCTCGGTGGCAATGGAGAGAATCTGGTCGTGGTCGACGCCGGGGGCGAGGTCGATATCGCGCGTCAGATTCCAAACCTTGGCCAGGGTCTCGGCGTTGTAGATGTCGCCGTCCTTGCGCTTGACCATCAGCGTGACAGTCAGCGGATTGCCGAAATTGGGATGGTCCTTGAACACCTGGACGAAGGGGTCATCCTTGGGCAGCAGGTCGGAGAAAATCGTCTTCAGCTGCACGTTGCGAATACCCACTGCGAAGAACGCAGTGATCAGCCCGAACACGAGCCACGAGGCCAGGCGATGCGCCATGACCCACTTTGCGATCCGAAAGCGCAGTGAAAGCATTCTCTCCTCACTTTTTTTAGTCGGCGGACCGGTCTGAGCCGGTACGCGGCCGCGAACCGCTGCGAACCGTTGGCGGATTAGATCGTCAGCGCGCCGGCCCACGCACTACACGAATGGGTAGTTTTTCAGCACCCTACCCGCGAAACACGGCCGGCCTGCAGGCATTAGGCGCGAGGCCTTGTCAGTCAAGGACTACTGCCCGATCAAGACGGTAGTGGCATACTCGGCACATCCCGGGCGCGCCGCGAGAATCGGCCGCACCCGATCGGGACACGAGCCCGGATCGCCGCGTCATGCGGTGGATCATCGACCAGACCCGGCCGCAAAGAGCCGGGCGACAGCCAGGCGATGCAGGAGAGAGAGCGTCAATGGGCGTTGCACGATTGACAAAGAGCGGTCCGTCGGCGGAGATCTACGCCCATAAACTGTTCGCACCGCCGGTGCATCAGGGCGCCATCGCCCGTACCGCCATTCTCGAGCGCATCTTCGGCGCCGGGCGGCCGCATATCGTGCTGCTGCAGGGTCCTGCGGGCCATGGCAAATCGACGCTGCTGCAGCAAGCCAAATCGGTGTGCGAAGGCGAGCAGATGCAGACCAGCTGGCTGACCTTCGACGATGCCGACAATGATCTGCGCCGCTTCTCCATCCATTTCCAGGCGATGCTTGCTGCAGCGCTGGGCACCAGCATCGACAAGGCGATCCTGCAGGAAGACGACTCGCCGACACCGGCAAGACGCCGGCGCACGGACTGGTTCATCGATCACCTGCTGCGCCACGGGCGCCCGGTGGGCCTGTTCCTCGACGAGTTCCAGTCCATCACCAACAAGAACATCCTCAGCTTTTTCCGGGAGCTGCTCGACCATCTTCCGGAAAACGTGAGGGTTTTCATCGGCTCGCGCTCGGTGCCCGAAATCGGGCTGTCGAAACTCGTCATCGGCAAGCAGGCCCTGATCCTGCGCGCCGACGATCTGCGCTTCACGCCGGACGAGACCAACCGCTTCTTCTCCGAGGCCCAGCATCTCTGGATCAACGACGACGAACTCAAGTCGATCTACCGTCAGACCGAGGGCTGGCCGGCGGCGCTGCAACTATTCCGCCTCACGCTGATCAGTCCGTCGGTACGTAAATCGCTGGGCGATCTCGGCACTTACCGGCCGCGCGAGCTGGCGGAATACCTCGCCGACAATGTGCTGACGCTGCAGCCGCCGCGCATCCAGGAATTCCTGCTCAGGACCTCGCTGCTGACGCGCCTGAACGCACCGCTGTGCGATGCCGTCACCGGCTGGCACAACTCGCAGGAAATCCTGGTTTACCTTGAGCGCACCGGCCTGTTCCTGCGCAGCCTCGACCCCGAATTGCGCTGGTTCAAATACCACGCCTTGTTCTCGTCGTTTCTGGCGGAGCAACTGCGCAATCTCTCCGAGGAGTCGATCGTCGAGGTGCATCGCCGCGCAGCGCTATGGAACCGTGAGAACGAGTTCTACGAGGAGGCGGTTTATCACTCCGTCGAGATCCAGGACTACGGTTTTGCCGCCGACGTGATGAACACCTGGTTCACGCAACTGATCTCAGTGGCGCAGCTCGCCACCGTCGAGCGCTGGTACGAGTATCTACCGCTGGCCGAAATCGAAAAGCGGCCGGATCTCGCCATCAAGGTCGCCTATGCCCTGGTGTTCCTGCGCCGCGACCAGAAACTGCGGCCGATCCTCGACATCCTGCAACGCCGCGGCGACAGCGGCGAAATCCGCGCCACCACCAATCCTGGCGTGATCTGCTCGATGGCGGCGATCGAAGCCGACGACATCGACGGCGCCTTCAACTACATCCGCAAGATCGACGTGCGCGACCAGGACAGCGACGGCTTCTCGGCCTTCGAGCTGGGCGCTGCCGCCAATCTCTCCGCCTACCTCTTGATCGCCGCGGGCAATCCGGAACAGGCGCGCGAACTGCTGGCACTAGCCCGCGCTCACAACGAACGCAGCGGCGCCACTTTCAGCGGCGGCTATACCTACGGCATCACCGGCATCAACTTCATCGCGCAGGCGCAGCTCGGCGAGGCCTTGGAGCGTTTCCGCATTGGCATGGCGGAGCAGCGCTTTTACCTCGACAAGTCGTTCGCATCCGCGGCGCTGGTGTCGTGTTATGTGCTCGCGCTCTACGAAGCCAACGAGATCGACGAAGCCGAGGCCATGTTCACGCAATTCCACGACACCATCGCCGAAGCAGTGCTGCTCGATTTCCTGGCGGTGGCCTATATCTCGATGGCGCGCATCCACGATATCCGCGGCCGGCCCGGCAAGGCACTGGAGGTGCTGGACGAGGCCGAGAGCATCGGCCACGGCAGCCGTTGGCCGCGGCTCGTGCGCATCGTCAACTGGGAGCGCGTGCGCCGCGCACTGCTGCGTGGCGAGATCGGCCGTGCCGAGGCCACCGCCGGCGTGATTCCGCGCAACCAGCGCCCGCGCATGCCATCCGACTGGATTCTGTTTTCCGAGAATGTCGACGACGAGGCGATCGGCGAAATCCGCCTGGCCATCCATAAATCGCAGATTGATCTGGCGCTGCGCCTGCTGACGCAGGAGCTGTCCGCTGCCACCGTCAAGACGCGCGTGCGCCGCCAGATCAAGCTACTGATACTCGAGGCCATGGCGCTGAAAGCCAAGGGCAATGACAACGCGGCACACCGTAGCCTGCGCAGGGCGCTGGACCTCGCGGCACCCGGCCGGCTGATCCGCAGTTTCCTTGAAGAGGGGGAAGCGGTGATCGCCATGCTGCAGGAAGAGCAGCAGAGCGCCGCTGCGGACAGCGCCGGCTCACCGCCCGCACTGGAGTCCGGCACGACGGCATTCATCGCCGTGCTGCTGGCCGCCGCCGGCGTCTGCGGCAAGACGACCGTTGCCACGCCGGCCGCCTCGCCGGGACCGTTGACCGAGGCGTTGACCGACCGCGAAAAACAGATTCTGATCTACCTCGGCAACGGCGTCTCCAACAAGGAGATGGCACGGCGCATTTTCGTGTCCGAGAACACGGTGAAATTCCACCTCAAGAACATCTACTCCAAGCTTGCCGTCTCCAGCCGCTTGCAGGCAATCAACTCGGCACGCCAGTTGGGCATCATCTGAGACCGCGCCCTCAGAAGCGGTAGCCCAGCCTCAGGTTGACGATCCAGTAGCTCAGCAGGCCGGGATTCTCCATCTCGACTTTCTTCAGCGCGTAGTGGCCTGAGGCGTCGTAGTACTCGACGCCGCCGCCCAGTTCCCATTCGCCCAGCGCCTTGCGCACGTCGACGCGGCCGGACAGCGCGCCATAGGGCGACAGGCGGTAGTCGCTGGAGGCAAAGCCGTCGCTGCGAAAGCCGTTGTAATACGGCGCGTAGTAGTAGGCCTGCGACTGGCTGTACCAGCGCAGCGACGGACTGACCCGCCAGGTTTCACCCAGCGTCTTGTCGACGCCCAGCTCCAGGGTGTGAGAGGTGGTACGCCAGTCGTCGTGATACAGCCGGTAGTCGACGCGCAGCGCGAGACCCATGCGGCTGACATAGTGACGCAGCTTGCCGCTCAGCGCCCAGCTCTGGCGTCCGTCAGGCCGGCTGTCGGCGACAGTGCCGGCCGCGGCCACCACGTAGGCCTCCTTGTAAGGATCGCTGAGGAAGCCACTATCGCGCGCATAGCTCAGCGAAGTCTGCACCGTGGTCTGCGGTCGCAGCACCCAGGACACCCCGCCGTAGGCCGTCAGGCCCTTGCGATTTGCCGAGACGATGCGCGTCGGGTATTTCGCGCTGCCACCGTCGGTCGGCTCGACACGATCGGCGGAGTAGCCGATGCCGCCGCTGAGAGTGAAATCCTTGGTCTCCGGGGTGTACTGCGCTTCGACGCCGCTGTGCAGGGCGCGGTAGTCGCGCTCGGCGGAGTAGCCCAGACGCAGGCCCCAGTCGACACCGCCCAGCGGCAGGCCGTAGCTCAACTCGCCGTCGATGCGGTGATCGCTGATGCTGGCACCGCTCATCACCTGTACCGGCTTGCCGTTGGCATCCGGCTGCACCCACCAGGGACTGGCGCCGCTCATGGTCTCGTAGGTGAGATCGAGCTGGGCGACATTGTCAGCCACTGGCGCGGCGAGGCGGAACAGGTGCGAATCCACCGTGTAACGCTCGGACGACTTGCCGCTGGCGCTGCGGTCGGCCGGCAGATCGCCTTCCTGGTAGTGCGAGTAGAGATAGTCGGTCTGCAGTTCGGCGCGCGCGAGACCCGGCAAGGCCAGCGCGGCGGCGGTCAGCGCGGAGAGTGAAGCGCGGCGCGAAGAATGCTGGCTCATCAGTTGCACCCGCAGCCGCCGCCACCCAGGGTCGGGCCACCCGAGGAGGCTTCCTTGCTGGTCTCGACGTGATGCCGGTAACCCGCCAGCAACGGGTCCGATTCGAAGGCCATGCCGGGCCGCGCGAGATCGCCGCGCTGCCAGGGCTGGACCGTGGTGCAACCGGCGAGCGCGAGCGCCGCCATCAGCAGGCTGGTAATGCGGATCCTGTGGATGGTCATTGCGGCTCCCCCAGAGCAGCCTTGATCGTGGTTTCCAACGACAGCAAATCCTGCGGCCGGTAGCCGCGCTTCACAAAACGGATCACGCCCTGGGCATCGATCAGATAGCCCGACGGCATGTCCTTCAGGCCGAACGCCTCCGGCCATTTCCCCTGCGGATCGAACAACACCGGGAACGTGGGCTGGTAGTGCTCCAGCATGCGCTGCGCCGGCAGCCGGTCGGTATCGACGTTGACGCCCAGCACCACCAGGCCACGCTCGCGATAGCGCTGGTACAGCGTATCCAGCGCCGGCATCGCCTCGCGGCAGGGTGCACACCACGAGGCCCAGAAATCCACGTAAACGACCTTGCCCTTGAACTGCGCCAGCGTCACGTCGCGATGCGCGCGGTCCGGCGCGCTCAGCGTCGGCGCCGGTGCGCCCGCCTCCAGTGCGTGCACGGGCATCGCGGCCGTCAGCGGCAGACACAGCGCGATGCGCGCGAGCCAGCGCTTCATAGCGTCTTCAGGTACTCGATGATGGCCTTGCGCTCCTGGTCGGTGAGCACGTCGGTGAAGATGTGGCCGCCGTTGCCATTGCCGAGGATGCGCGTGTCATAGATGAAGCGCTTGTCGGAGGAGCCGGGCGCGAGGTCAGGCACGGGCAGCACGCCGCTCCACGCGACCATGCCGTTGAGGAAATTCTGCACCATCTGCGTCAGCGAGGGCCCCTGGTCATTGACGGGATTGCAGTTGGCCAACGGGTCGCCGGGGAGATCGCTGCAGCTCAGCGTGTCATGCTTCCAGCCGACGGCGTCGTAGTCGTAGGCCACGTTCATGCGCTGATCGAAGCCGGTGACCCCATCCAGCGTCTGCAGCTTGCGACGCCAGATCGGCTTGCGCTTGGACGAGGCGAGCACTTCGTCGAGCGTCGGCACCGAGCCGTTGTGGAAATACGGGGCCGTGGCCCAGACGCCGTACAGCGGTGGCGCCTGGTAACCGATCACCTCCTGCTCCCACTCGCACAAGCCGGTGGGCCGCAGCGCCATCGGAAAATCGTCGTCCAGCGCTTCCTGCACGGGGTTTTTGTTCACCGGATCGATCCAGCCCGGCGTGCCGTCCGGATAGCCCCAGTAGGTGCTGACCCAGCGCTGGCGCAGGGTCGGCGTCAGCATGTCGGAGCGTGCGTGGTCGGTGTCGATCACGGCCAGCGGCGAGATGTGCCCGGCCACGCCTTCCAGCGCCGGCGTCTCGAGGTAGGCCGGGTCATTGACGTAGCGCGGCGAGTAGACGCCATGGCAGCTGGCGCAGGAGCCGTTGCCGCCCAGCGGCTTGGGGCGATCCTTGTTGCCGTCCATCGCCCACAGGTTCTTGCTGTGGAACAGCACCGCGCCCTGCTCCGCCAGCGCGCGGTCGATGCAGCCGGGCTTGGCGTTGGTCACCGGCGTGCCGTCGGTGTTGGTGCAATAGCCCTGCGGCCACTCCGGCGATTTCAGCGACAGGAAGAAGGTCGCCAGATCCTCGTCGTAGGCCTTGATGCGGTCGCGGTAGGCCTTGCCGTCCAGCGTCACCAGGTTCTGGTAGTCGCCGGGACCGGCCGCCATGATGATGCGCGTGCTGTCGTTGGAAACGCCGGCATCGAAGAACTTGCGCGGACGCGAGCCGAAGTTCCACCACGCCGGCGTGTCCTGCGTGTGCGCCAGCGGATGCGCCTGATCCTGGACGCCAGTGGCGCCGACGATGGTCTTCAGCGGATCGGGATTGAGGCCCAGCGAATCGAGATCGAGCAGGGTGATCAGCACCTCGAAGGCGCCGACCGCGTTGTTCTGGCCGCGCTGCTTGATGCCGATGTTGAACAGGCTGTCGACGCTGGTCGCAGGCAGCAGCGGCGACAGCGGCGTGCCGGCGAACGGCCCCGCGTCCTGGCCGGCGATCACCACATCGTAGTTGTTGTTGCCCAGGCCGAGGTTGCCGAGCGTGATCAACTCCGGCTCGCCGGCGGCGGGATCGCCGACCTGTCCGCCGTGACACTGGAAACAGGCAGCGGTGCCGATCTGGCTGGTCCACTTGCCGGTGGCGTCCTTCATCTGGCGCAGGCCCAGCGGCAACTGGCCGCTGCCGCCGTTGGTGGCGTTGGGATCCTCGCCCGGCAGCGGGTAGGGATTACGGAACGGCGCATGGTTGAGGCCGTAGCGCAACGTGTAGAGCTGGTCGAAATTGTCGGGACGCGAGGTCAGGCCCCATTTCTTCCAGGTGTCGTTGTAGGCGGCGGCAGTGACCGACGACACCGGCAGTTCATCTTCCAGGAAGCTCAGGCCGCGGTCGCGCCGCTTGCGGTAGTCGCCGCAGGTCTTGGGCCGCTGCTCGTCGGCGGTGAGGTTGACGCGGCAGTCCTCCCACCAGGCGTTGTAGTACACAGCCTTGCCGGCGTTGACGCCGGGGCGGATCAGCTGGCGCGGGTCCTGCGGCAGCACCGCGCCGTCCGGCAGCGGGTTGCCGCTGTTGGCGCAATAGCTGTCCCAGAGATGCTGCGCGTGCTTGCTGCCCAGAAGCGGCAGTGGCGTCACTGGCGCAGTGACACCGCCGGCGAGCATCGCCGCACAGCTGTCGGGCTGGTCCCAGCAGGTCAGCACGACTTTCATGGCGTTGTAGGCCTGGCTGTTCACCGGCCAGGGCTGGCCGCCACTGTGGTGCTGCGCGGGATCGGAGGGCTTGCTCAGCAGCTTGTTGCTCGCCACGCCCTTGCCCAACAGCGTCCAGGACTTGAGCAGGTTGGCGTAGTCCTGGTTCGGGTCGCTGGAC
>SSEB01000014.1 GCA_008012115.1 Nevskiaceae bacterium | reverse complement strand
TCTTCGATGAAATCGCCGAGCGTGCTGTCGTCTTCGTCGCCCACGGGGGTCTCGAGGCTGATGGGCTCTTTGGCGATTTTTTGGACCTTTTTGACCTTATCGACCGGCATTTGGAGCTTTTTGGAGAGCTCTTCGGGCGTGGGTTCGCGGCCCAGTTCGTTCATCATTTGGCGCTGGGTGCGGTTGAGCTTGTTGATGGTTTCGATCATGTGCACCGGGATGCGGATGGTGCGCGCCTGGTCGGCGATCGAGCGGGTGATGGCCTGACGGATCCACCACGTGGCGTAGGTCGAGAACTTGTAGCCGCGGCGGTATTCGAACTTGTCCACCGCCTTCATCAGGCCGATGTTGCCTTCCTGGATCAGGTCGAGGAACTGCAGACCGCGGTTGGTGTACTTCTTGGCGATGGAGATGACGAGGCGCAGGTTGGCCTCGACCATTTCCTTCTTGGCGCGGCGGGCCTTGGCCTCGCCGACGTTCATGCGGCGGTTGATGTCCTTGATCTCGTCCAGCGTCAGCAGGTTGTCGCCTTCCTTCTGGCGCAGCTTGGCTTGCAGGGCGAGGATCTCCTCCTTGCGCGCATTGAGTTCGGACGAATACTTGCGTTTGCCGCGGATCGCCTTGATCACCCAATCTTCGCTCGTGGCGCCGCCTTCCTTGTACATGCGCAGGAATTCGTCGCGCGGCATGCCGGCGTCGACCACGCAGATGCGCATGATCGACTTCTCGGTTTCGCGAATCTCGTCGACCTTGTTGCGCAGGTTCTGCGTGATCTCATCGACGATCTTCGGCGACAGCTTGAAGGTCATGATCAGCTCGGCGACGGCGGCGCGCTTCTCCTGGGTCTTCTTGTTGGCGCTGCCGAGCTTGAGCAGTGCGTCCCAGGCCTTGTCGTAGAGCTTCTGCAGTTCGTCGAATTTCTCGGCGGTCAGCACCGGATCGGGGCCAGTGTCGACGGCTTCTTCTTCCTCGCCATCGCCACCTTCGGCGGCATCGTCGTCGAGTTCCTCGTCTTCCGCCATCGGCTCGGGCATCGGCTCGGGCGGCGCTTCCTCGGCGTTGGGGTCGAAGAAGCCGGTCACGATCTCGGCCAGGCGCTTCTTGCCAGCCTTGTAGGACTCGAAGGACTCGAGCAGGATCGCCACCGTCTCCGGGTACTGCGCCATCGCGTACATGGCCTCGTTGAGGCCTTCCTCGATGCGCTTGGCGATGCGGATTTCGCCTTCGCGGTTGAGCAGTTCGACGCTACCCATTTCGCGCATGTACATGCGCACCGGATCGGTGGTGCGGCCGAACTGGTCGTCGACCGTGGCATTGGTGATCGCTTCCTCGGCGGCTTCCTCTTCTTCCTCGGCGGTGGCGACCACGGCCGGCTCGGAGAACAGCTGGGCTTCAGTATCCGGCGCCTCTTCATGGACCGGGATGCCCATCGCCTGGATCATGCTGATGATGTCTTCGATCTGCTCGGAATCGACGATCTCGGGCAGGTGGTCGGCCACCTCGGCGTAGGTCAGAAAGCCCTTTTCCTTGCCCTGGGCGATCAAAGCCTTGATCTGGGACTGTTTGTCAGCAGTATTGGTCATGTGCAGGCGGCTCGAAGCGAACAAAAAATGGCCTTTGCGGCCTTACGGAACCTTACATTATACAGCAAGGGGCCTAAAAGCCCTCAGGATGCGGTTTTGACGGCGAGTTCGCGGGTAATGCTTTCGATTTCGCGGGTTTCGGCAACGGTCAGGGGGCGCAGCCGCGCCTCCGCCAGCAAGTGCTGAACCCGTGCGCGCAGGCCCTTCTGGCAAAGATGGGCGATGGTTTCGGCAAATTCCCGCTCCAGCGTGGCTTCATCGACATTGACCTCCTGCTGCAGCAGACGTTCCAGGGCGCGGCCCTTGGGCGTGTCGCGCCAGAACGACAGCAGTTGCGCCGCCCGCGCGTCCGGGTGGGCATGGAAGAAATCGACGGCCTCGACCAGCAGCGGCACGCCCGGGGCGTCGCTCTGCATCAGCAGTTCAACATGCTCCACCCGTTCGCACAGGGCGGGATTTTCCAGCAGCAGTTGCAGGGCGCGCTTGACCGGACGCGCGGCGCCGGGATCGGGGCGCTCGGAGCCGCCGGTGCGGGTGGCGGGCGCCGTCTCGGCCGGCGAAGACGGCCGTGCCAGCGCGGCGTCCAGGTCGGCACGCGACAGGCGCGTGAGCCGCGACAGTTCGTCGAGGATCAGGGCGCGCAGCGGGCCCTCGCGCAGCTTCTGCAGGTGCGGCTTGGCCAGCGCCGCCAGGCGGGCGCGGCCGTCCATGCTGCCAAGATTGACCTGCTTGGCCAGTTCGCCGAGCAGGAACTGCGACAGCGTCATCGCCTGGTCGATGCGCTGACGGAAGGCGTCGGCGCCGATCTCCTGCACCAGCGTGTCCGGGTCATGGCCCTCGGGCAGGAACATGAACACGCACTCGCGGCCTTCGTAAACCTCCGGCAGCGCCTGTTCCAGTGCGCGCCACGCGGCGGAGCGGCCGGCGCGGTCGCCGTCGAAGCAGAACACCACCTTGCTGGTGGATTTGAACAGCAGGTTCAGGTGGTCGGCGGTGGTGGCGGTGCCCAGCGTGGCCACCACCTCGCGGATGCCGTGCTGGGCCAGCATCACCACGTCCATGTAGCCCTCGACCACGACCAGGTAGGGCAGGGCGGACTTGGCGGACTGCTTGGCTTCGTACAGGCCGTAGAGATTGCGCCCCTTGTGGAACAGCGGCGTCTCGCGGCCGTTGAGGTATTTGCGCGGATCGTCGTCGCCCGGCAGCACGCGACCGCCGAAGGTGATGACGCGTCCGCGACTGTCGCGCACCGGGAACATGATGCGGTTGCGGAAGAAATCGTAAACACGGTTGGCGCCCGCGCGCTCCGGCGCGGGACCGCCGCCGTCCTTCTGCACCAGCAGGCCGGCGGCCACGGCATGCGCGGTGTCGCCGACGAAGCGGGTCAGCGCATCCCAGGCGGACGGCGCGTAGCCGATGCCAAACAGCTTGGCGGTCTCGCCGTTGATGCCGCGCTGCTTGAGGTAGTCGATTGCGACGGGGTTGTGGCGCAACTGGTCGCGGAAGAAGCGCTGCGCGGCGGCGAGCGCATCGAGCGGGCCATCCATGAGCACGCGTTCCGGGGCATTGCCGCCCTCGCGCGGCACCTCGACGCCGGCGCGCTGCGCCAGGTCTTCCACCGCCTCGACAAAGCTGAGGCGGTCGAACTCCATCAGGAAGCCGATGGCGTTGCCGTTCTTGCCCGAGCTGAAGTCGAAGAACATCTGCTTCGTCGGCGAGACGAAGAAGGAGGGCGTCTTTTCATGGGTGAACGGCGACAGGCCGCGGTATTCGCGGCCGGCGCGCTTGAGCTCGACGCGCGTGCCGACCACCTCGACGATGTCGGTTCGCGCGAGGAGATCGTGAATGAAGGATTCGGGGATTCGGCCGGCCACGGCCGAAGCTTAGCCCAGCTTCTGCTTGATCAGGGCGGAGAGTTTGCCCATGTCGGCGCGGCCCTGCGCCTTGGGCTTGATCCAGGCCATTACCTTGCCCATGTCCTTGCCGCCGGCGGCGCCGGTTTCGGCAACGGCCTGGGCGACCAGCGCGACCAGTTCGGCCTCGCTGAGCTGCTGCGGCAGGTAGGCCAGCAGGATCTGGATTTCGTCGGCTTCCTTGGCTGCCAGCTCCGGGCGGCCGCCGTCGAGGTACTGCTTTTCGGAGTCGCGCCGCTGCTTGACCATCTTCTCGATGGACGCCGTGACCACGGCGTCGGTCAGCGCAATGCTGTCCACGACCTCGCGCTGCTTCATCTCGGCGGTGAGCATGCGCAGCACCGACAGGCGCAGCTTGTCGCCCGCCTTCATCGCGGTTTTCACGTCTTCCGTGATGCGGGTTTTGAGATCGGTCGACATGGATATAGCCCCCGCAGAAGGTGCCTTGAACAACAAATAGTCCGCCGGAAGGCGGACTTTTAGAGTCCGGGCCACGCATGGCCCGGTCTTCAACAGGACGTTACTTAGTACAACCGGGTACGGCGAGTGGCTTCGCGCGAAACCTTCTTCTGCTGGCGCTTGACCGCCGCGGCGCGCTTGCGCTTCTGCTCCTGGCTCGGCTTTTCGAAGAATTCCTTCTTGCGGACGTCGGTCAGAACACCGGCCTTCTCGCAGGTGCGCTTGAAACGGCGCAGGGCAACTTCAAACGGTTCGTTGTCGCGGACGCGGACGCTAGGCATGCAGATCACTCGCTTTGACGCAAAAGGGGACGGGGCCCCGGATGAAGGGGGCGGAATTCTAAGCGGACTCGGCCCTTGACGCAACGCGCGCCGTACAATAGGCGAATGCCCATCCTCGGAATCGAAACCTCCTGCGACGAAACCGCCGTCGCCGTCTATGACGGTGCCCGCGGCCTGCTGGCGCACGCCCTGCACAGCCAGATCGCCCTGCACGCCCAGTATGGCGGCGTGGTGCCGGAACTGGCCTCGCGCGACCACGTCGGCCGCATCAACCCCTTGATTCGGCAAGTGTTGGGCGAGGCAGGATTGCAGCCGGCGCAGCTCTCCGGCGTGGCCTATACCGCCGGTCCGGGGCTGGTCGGCGCGCTGATGGTGGGCGGCGCCGTGGCCTCGGGGATCGCCGCGGCGCACGGCCTGCCGCTGGTCCCGGTGCACCACATGGAAGGTCACCTGCTGGCACCGATGCTGGAGCCCGATCCGCCGAAATTCCCCTTCGTGGCCCTGCTGGTGTCGGGCGGCCACACGCTGCTGGTGGCGGTGCGCGGCATCGGCCAGTACGAGATTCTCGGCGAGAGCCTGGACGACGCCGTCGGCGAGGCCTTCGACAAGACCGCCAAGATGCTGGGCCTGCCCTACCCGGGCGGACCGCACCTGGCCAGGCTGGCGCTGCAGGGGCGGCCGGGCCGCTTCCGCTTTCCGCGGCCGATGACCGACCGGCCGGGGCTGGATTTCAGCTTCAGCGGCCTCAAGACCGCCGTGCTCACCGCGCTGCCCAAGGACGCCAGCGAGCAGGACAAGGCCGATCTGGCCCACGCCTTCCAGGAGGCGGTCACCGAGACGCTGGCGATCAAATGTGCTCGCGCCATCGAACACACCGGCTTCGCCGGTCTGGTGGTGGCGGGTGGCGTCGGCGCCAATCAGCGCCTGCGCGAGCGCCTCGGCGAGTACGCGCGTCGACAGAACGTTGCGCTGCATTTTCCGCGACAGGCGTTCTGCACCGACAACGCCGCGATGATCGCCTACGTCGGCTGGGCGCGCCGCGCCGAGGGCCGCGCCGGGGCGCAGCGCCTGATCGCGCGGTCGCGCTGGCCGCTGACCGAACTTCAACCGGCCTGAGTTTTTCACGATATGGATCATGTCTTCATCCGCGGGCTGGAAGCCCACACCATCATCGGCGTCTACGCGCACGAGAAGCGCGCCGAGCGGCCGCTGCTGCTCGATCTGGACATGGGCGTGGACACGCGCGCGGCCGCCGCCAGCGATCACGTGCGCGATGCGGTGGACTACCAGGCGGTGCGCGACGGCATCGTCGCCTTTGTCCGCCAGGAGCGCGTCGACCTGCTCGAAACCCTGGCCGAGCGCCTCGCGCGCCGGCTGTTCGCGGACTTCCCCATCGACACGCTGCGCCTGCGCATCGACAAGCCGGGCGCGGTCAGCGGCGTGCAGTCGGTGGGCGTGGAGATCGAGCGCCAGCGCGGCGACTACGCGGTGTGCGGGCGCTGAAACGGCGATCACAGGCCTGAACAGACGCCACCCGCTGGGGCCATCGGCAGCCATAGAGTTGTTATATTTTATTTATCAAATTTAAATTCGATAAATATTTAATAACAAATCACCTGGGGACGAACGGCACAGCGGGTGACGCGGTTCGGGCGTTTTTCAGCCCGCGTCCGGCTGGAACATCGCCATGAAGCGGCCGAACTCCAGCTTGCTGCCCTTGGTCAGTTCCACGTCCTTGGCCAGGGTCAGCGCCGGGTTGCGCAGCCGGGCCAGCATCTCCTTGAAGGTCTGCGCCGGCACGCGCGCCACCAGGTCGGCGTCCGGCAGCAGGCCGCGCACGACCTCCGAGGCGCCACGGCGCACGATGTAGGTGTACTGCTCGCCGCTGTCGGGAAAGTCGAAGCCGACCTTGAGGGTCTTGTCGAGGCATTGCTCGGCATGCAGGTTCACCGCCATGCCGTCGAAGAACAGCATCATCGGCATCGCCTTCAGCATCGCCGGCGTCGGCTTCACGGCCTCTTCCACCGGCTTGAAGTCGCCGGCGAGTTCACCGGCGGACATCAGGTAGTAGTCGCGGGCCGGCGGGTTGGTCTCGGCATTGCCGAGCTGGCGCAGCGCGGCCACGCGCGCCTGCCGGGCGCGGCTGTCGCCCGGCGTGACGCGCAGCGCGTAGCCCGTGAGTTGCAGCACCCACTGCGCATCGCCGGCCTTGGCGGCGGACTCGATCTGGTCGTCCAGCGCGCCGGCGCCGCCGGCCAGCGTGACCATGCGCTGCGCCTCCGCGTCCGGCGGCAGCGGTTGCAGGTGCGCGGGATCGCCGTCGAACCAGCCGAGATTGCCGTCGAATACGGTCTTGGCGCTCCAGGTGGCCTTGCCGTAGAACTCCTGCAAATACGGCGAGGCGGCGAGATGTGGCGGCAGATGGATCCGCGCGGCGATCTCGTCCGGCAGCAGACCCTGGTTGATCAGCCGGATGCTCTGGTCGTAGACGTAGCGGATGGCGTCGCGGTAATCGGTGAGCACCTGCTCGATCTGTGCGGCGCCCTGCAGCGGCTTGGTGTGGCTGGGCACCAGGAACTCGGCGTGCAGCGCGCGCATCCTGTCGACGGAATCGGCCCAGGCGCGCGGGCTGCGGTAGCCGGTGCCGCGGATGGTGTAAAGGTTGGGGAAAGCCTTGTAGACGTTGTCGCCGCACAGCAGGATCCTGCGCTCCGGCAACCACATGAACAGCTGGTCCGTGGTTTCGCCCGGCGCGTGCACGAGCTGGAAGTGGATGCCGGCGACGGTGTCCTCCAGCGTGTCGCGGAAGGTGCGCGTCGGCCGCAGGATGCCGACCGTGCTGCCATCGTGCATCGCCAGGAAACCGCCGATGCCCAGGTTCGGCCGCTGCTCCGGCGTCAGCTGCGTGCCGTACATGCGCAGCGAACGCCGCGTGATCACCGGCCGAAGTTCGGTGGCGATGCGGTCCATGTTCGGCACCACGTCCTCCTGCGCGTAGACCGGCACCTCGGCCCCGCCGGCGAACACCGCCGCGCCGCCGATGTGATCGGGATGCGAGTGCGTGTAGACGATGGCCTTCACCGGCTTGTCGGTGATCTGGCGGAACGCCGCCAGCACCTGCTGCGCCGCCTCCACCGTCTCCGTGGTGTCGACGATGATCACGCCGTCACTGCCGACCAGCAGGATCGAGTTGGCGATGCCATAGCCGTTGGCGACGTAGACGCCGTCCGTCACCTTGATCACGCCCTGCTCGAATTCGGCGCTGTGCGCCTTCAGCGCCTGCGGCGTTGGCGGCGCGCTGGCGGCGGGCGGAGTGTTGCGGCCGCAGGCGCCGAGCAGGGCGGTGGCGAGCAGGGCGGAGGCGATGCGCAGGTTCATGTCGGCGATCTCGGAAACATCAGGGCGCCGCGGCGGCGCAGGCGGCTGCGATGGTGGACGGGTCGGTGCCGGCGGCTTCGAAGGTGGCGCGCGGGCAGTAGACGCCGCGCGGCAGATAGTCGCCCATGATCTGGGCCGGTGGCGTGCCGTTGGGCACGTTGCGGATCGCCGCGGCGAACCCCGGCGCGGCCAGCAGCTGGCGGTAGATCAGCAGGCCATCGGGGTAGGCGCCCCAGGGCAGCCAGGCGATGTGGTTGGCGGCGGTGGCATTGACCGGCCGCTGGTCGGGATCGGACACGACGACGGTGAAGAAGCCCCCGGCGTCCAGCGGCACCTGCTCGTCGCGCGCGCAGGCGACGTAGCGCTGCGTCGCGAACTCGTTCTGGCACACCGACCAGTAGCGCATCTGCTCGCTGCCGAAGGCGACGCCGGTTTGCGTGCGGTAGCTCGGCGCGCGGGCGCGCAACAAGAAGATGTTGCCGTGATCGTGCGAGAAGGCGGTGACGGTGTAGGCGTTGTCCTTGTTGCTGAGAAAGCCGCCACCGCCGGTCAGCGGAATCTGCGAAGACTGCACCGGGACCGGCACCGGCGAAACGTTGTTGAGGATGCCGATATAGCTGTCGGGCAGGCCGTAGAACACGGTGGTCTTCGGCGGATACGCGGCGGGCGGATACGGCAACGCGCTCAGCACTTCCGGGTAACTGGTCTGCGCCAGCAGCGGATTGAGGCCCAGCGAGGGCAGCGTGCCGCCGGCGTTGGGCAGCAGCGGCGCATCGCAAGTGGGCAGTGTGCCGAGATCACCGCTGCCGTCGGCTTTCTCCAGCGTCAGGATCGGCAGGCGCACGCCGCCACGCAGGCCATCGGCCGGCACGTAGACGCGATATGCCAGCACGGTGGTCGCCGGATTCGGCAGGGTCGTGGCGCCGGCATTGATGAAGCCGGAGTAGATGGTGTTGGCGGCGGGAGGATCAGGCTTGTCGGTGAACTCGACATAGGCACGATAGGCGCCGCCCGTAGCCATACCCGCCGTGGCGTAAGGGTTGGCGCCGCTGACGGGCGCGATCTTGGCATCGTAGATCGCATCGGCGGGTCGCAGCAGCGGATCGTAGACGTTGAACGAGAAATAGCGCGCCTGCGGATAGAGACCGTCGATCCGCAGCCGCGCACCCGGCAGCTGCGGGATCACCGCCAGCCAGTAGACCGCGGCTTCGTCGGGATAGAGCACGTTGGTGACATCGGCATCCGATACCACGGTCCAGCCGCAGCCGACGCCCAGCGGCAGCGCGGTGGGCGCCGTCGCGTCGCTCCCCGACGTTGGCGCGGCAGCCGGCTCGACGCTGTGCGAACTGCCACAGCCGCTGATCCCGATCAGCGCCGCAAGGGCGGCTCCGCGTAAAAAATGATGGATCGACAAGACGGTTACTCCCCTGCGCCGGCCCGCGCGCGCGGGCCATGCCAGTGCGTGCCGATGAGATAGCGGTACAGCTTGTCGCCGAGCGCGACCGGTCGCGGTGCGCACAGCGGCGGCGTGTCGCGCTCGTGCAGGTGCGATGCGATGCGGCCATCGCGCAGCAGCGGCTCCAGCGCGCCGGCGTCCCGCAGCCGCTGCTCCACCGCGCCGCGTGCGGCGGCGAGCACGGCCTGCCAATGATCCTGCAGACGCTCGCGGCACCAGACGCGGTACTGCACCACCGGCAGCTTGCGGTAGGTGACCCCCTGCACGCTGAAGTCGAAGGTCTTGCGGCCCTCGCGCCATGCCACGGCGTTGGCATGCAGGTACGGCAGGTAGGCTTCGCCCACGTCGTGCAGGATCGGCTCCCAGCCGGGCGGCAGCGTGCCGGGTGGGACCCACTCGCCGGTGGTGATGTGGTGGCGGCTGTTCCAGAGACGCGCTACCCATTCGAATACGGCCGGCGCGCGCGTCTGCATGATCTGGCTGGGCGTCGGATCGAGACTGAAATGACGGAACATCGAGGCAAAAAAGCCAAAGTCGGCGAGACTGGGTCGACCGCCCAGCAGGAAAGGCTGCCGCTCGAAGATCGCCTGCAGCCTGTCCAGCGTGTTCAGGTAGACCGCCTCGACGTGCGCGCGGGTTTGCGGCGTGACGCCGTCGCCGGCGACGTAGATGCGGTGCTGGCGCTCGCGCAGCATCGCCGCCGTCATGGCCTTGGGCATCGGCTGTTCGCTGAGGAAGGTCTCGGCGAAGCGTCGCGATAGCGCGTGCGCGTCCGCCGGATAGCTCCAGCGATAGTGCAGCGCCGGCCGCCACAGCCATTCATCGGCATAGTCCTCGAGCAGCCGGCTGAAGAAAGCCTGCAGCGGATCCGATGGAATCACTGCTCCCTGCGGATGCCGCTGCTCGAACCAGTCGATCATCGGCGTCGAATCTGCCAGCCACTGCCCCTCGGGGGTCCGCACCACCGGCACCTTCATCAGGCCGGTGTTGGGATAGATCAGGTTCAGCAGTTCGCCGCCCCACTTGGGCTCAATGGTGTCGTGCGGGATGTCCTTGTAGCGCAGGTAGGCCTGCATCTTCCCGCTGAAATACGAGATATGAAACACGTAGAGCGTATAGGGCGACATGACGTCAGCCGCGCAGTGCGCGCTCCAGCAGGCCCGGCGCCCAGCGCTTGAGCGTGCGCACGAACATCGCCTCGCGGCCGATGGACGCGATGAACTCATTGCGCCGGATGGCCTGCAGCGTGCGTTGCGCCACGGCCTCAGCAGTCAGCGTGGTCTTTTCAAATTCGCGCTTGACCCGCTTGCGGGCCTCCGGCGAGCCCAGCACGCCCACCATCTTGACCTTGCCCTGAATCGGGGTTTTCACGTAGCCAGGGCAGATCACGCTGACGCCGATGCGGTGGCGGTGCAGCTCCATGCGCAGCGATTCGGACAGGCCGATCACCGCGAACTTGCTGGCGCTGTAGGTGCCCATGCCGCGCGTGCCGACCAGCCCGGAAACCGACGAGACATTGACCACGTGGCCACCCTGCTGGCGCGCGATCATCTTCGGCACGAAAGCGCGGATGCCGTGCACCACGCCCATCACGTTGATGTCGTGCAGACGTCGCCAGTCGGCGGTTTCGACCTCCCAGCTGAAACCGCCCATCACCACGCCGGCGTTGTTGATCAGGAGGTCGAGCGCCTTGTGCTTCGCGTGCACGGCATCGGCGAGCGCATTCATCTGCGCCTCGTCGCTGACCTCGGCGGGATGGACCCAGGCCTGGCCGCCGGCCGCGACGCACCGCCGGCGCACGTCGTCCAGCTTGGCCTCATCGCGCGCCGTCAGCACCACCGTGGCGCCCTCGCGAGCCAGCGCCACTGCGATGGCCTCGCCGATGCCGCTGCTGGCGCCGGTGACCAGGGCGATCTTGTCCTTGAAGTTCTGCATGCTGGAGTCCTTGATGGAATGACGTTATTTGAGCGGGTGCTCGTACCAGATCGGCGAGGCCCAGGCCCGCTCCTCGATGGTGTAGAAAGTGTTTTTGCCGACAAAGCTGCCCGGCGCGCCGCTGATGGCGCAGCAGCCCTCGTAGCCGCTGAACTTGGAATTCTTCGGGAACATGCCGTTGGCCGGATTGAGCTGGCTGCAATCGACCTTCTGATCGACATTGCACATCCAGGCCGACCAGCGGCAGGACGGCAGCTCGCGCACGCGGGCGTAATAGTAGGCGTCGTGACCGGCGTCGAATTCGGGATCGGTCCAGGTGGTGCAGAGCTGCTCGGGGTGGTGACCGACCTTGACGCTGCAGTCCTGCATCGAGGGTCGCGCCACCGTGTCGGTGGTGTGCGCCACGTTCTGGAAGACCTTCACGCGCGGCTTGCCGTTGGCGTCGACGTAGCCCTTGACGATATCGATGCTCTGCAGCGGGTAGTTCTCCGGGTCCTGCTGCGCCCACACCGCGATTTTCGGCGCGCCGCTGGCGGGCAGGGGTAGGTTGCCGCCCATGATCGCGCCGGGGACCTCGCCGGTATCGACCGGGTTCTTGCCAGCGGCGAGCTGGTCGCAGATGTCATTGGGCAACTGCCAGCCACCGACGGTTCTCACCTTGATGCGAGGACCGGAGGTTCCCCAGGTCTCGCCGCGATGGATGGCGTCCCAGATGTCGCCGCGCGTGTTCTGCGGCGCCCATACACCCGCGAGGCCGCCGGGATTCAGGTTGCGGGCGAAATCCTGGAACACGCGGCCAGGACAGTTCGCCGGATCCGTGGGATCGCCACCGGACGGGCAGTTCCAGAAGCCGAGCTGCTCGCGCGGTTCGTCGTCCAGCACACCGCCATGCCCGACGAAATGGCGCTCGCCGGCGTTGCCGGAGATGCCGTTGTGGGTGTCCGTGGCGGCGATGATGTTGGCCTTGTAGGGATTGATGCCCAGGGTCTGGCGGATGGCCATGCCTTCGGCCATGGCGTTGCGGTAGTAGTCCAGAGGCGCCGTGCAGTTCTCGGTGGACGTGGCATCGGGATGGTGCAGCGGACGCGAACCGCCGTCCGGCGCCGTGCTGCCGCAGATGTCCACGAGGTTCACACCCTTGGTGCGGTGGGTGCAGAAGTTGGGATCGGTAGCGGGATCGCCCTTGCAGAACTGCGCGCAGGTGGGCGGGTCGTCGGGCAGGCCCCGGCACACCGATTTGTTCATCTCGAAATTGCAGGCGGTCTCCTCGCCCTGCAGGTAGGGGCCTTCGAGACCGACCGCGCACTCGGACTGGCCCTTGTGCTGGGTCATTTCCACCGCCATGTCGAGACTGCGGCGCAGCTGCGCGTCGGACTCGGTCATCGGCATATAGATGTCGGTCGAGTCGATCTTTCGTCCCAGCGGCACACCGGTGTTGGGGTTCATCGGCAGCCACATGCGGCCATCGGAGAGATTGGCGTTGTGCGGGATGGTCAGGACATCGCAGCCGGGGATGCTCTGGCAGGTCAGGTGCAGATTGTCGAACAGGTCCCAGTCGTCGTTGCCGTTCTGCGGATTGATCGCGGTGTCGGGCCGCACGGCGGAGAACACGTTCAGCGGGGTGTGGAGAGCATCGCCGCGGAAAATCACGTTGCGATGAAACATCTGGCCCTGCTCGTTGGAGCTGTATTCGTAGGCGTTCAGCGTGGTGAAGACGCAGGGCTGATACTCGTCCTCGTTGATCTGCTTGGTCGTTGCCCAGGCGGAAATGCTGGTGGGCGCGTCCGCGATCAGCGACTGCAGCATCTGCTGCTGGAACGAGGTGTTGCCCGTCGCAATATTGACGATATCGCCGCGGATGCCCTGGCCGATTTCTTTGTCGCAAACCTGCTGCGTTGCAGCGGTGCGGCCGCAGGTGTTGATGAAACCGCCGAGGAACTCGGCGTGATCGGTGACGGCGTTGAAATCCAGCGGGCGACCGATCGTGACCTCGCGCTGCTTGGTGTAGGGATCGTCCGAGCCCAAGCCCGGCAGACCGCCGGGCTGGCCCTTCGCGAATTCGTGCGCGGCCCGTGGATCGTTGACGGCATTGAAGAAGTAGGCGTCGAGCGAGTACGAGGTGTGCGTGTGCAGATCGCCGAAATAGGCGTTCTTGTGACCGGCGCGAAGGTCCGCGCAGCCGCTGCCGTTGCCTCCCGTGCCGCCCGTCCCGGCGCCGGTTCCCGTTCCGGAACCGACGGTCGCGGCCGGCGCACTGCTGCGGCTGCAGGCGGCCACGCCGCACAGGGCAAGGCTCGCGATCAACAGGAATGTCGGGGAACGTTTCATGGGGGTCATGCTCCGAAATGCGGGGTCGCGCTGCTGGCGGCCAGCCAGATGGCGGTTCTATCCAGGGTCCAGTAGACCGCGACAGCGCCGAGGGCGAGGGTGAGGCCGGCGGTCTGTAAACGCAGGTGCGGCCAGCGGCGCCGCCCGAGCGCGGCGATCAGCAACACGCTGGCGACGAAGATCAGCTGGCCGATTTCCACGCCGAGATTGAACAGCAGCAGGGCCCAGCCGCGGGCGGCATCAGGCAGGCCGACCTCGCTCAGCGCACCGGCGAAGCCGAAGCCGTGCAGCAGGCCAAAGACGAAGGCGACCAGCCAGGGCTTGCGCAGGGTCAGCGTCGGCGGGAGTCCACGCGCCCTGCGCTGCGTGTGACCGGCCAGCTCGACGGCGAGCAGGACGATGCTGAGCGCGATCAGGATTTCCACCGGTTTGGGCGGCAGGCCCCAGATGCCGAACATCGCCAGGCCCAGCGTCAGGCTGTGCGCCAGCGTGAAGGCGGTCAACGAGGCGACCAGCAGGCGCAGACCGCCGCCGACGGTGGCGACGATCAGCATCAGGCCGAAGACGAACAGCAGGTGGTCCGGTCCCAGCAGGATGTGCTCGATTCCCAGGGGCAGGTAGGCGCTCACCGCCACCGCGTTGCGCTGTGCCGCCGATGCATGGAGCGCGACGCTCGGATCGTGCCGATCCACCGCCAGGGTCTGTATCGCACCGCTGGCGAAATGCACGGTGATCAGGGCTTCGGGCGTACGCGGATCCAGTCCGTCGAAACGCAGGCGGGTGCCGTCGAGACCGCCGGCGCATTGCAGCCGCCACTCGCGGATGATGCGGTCGCCGTCGCGCTCGACCCGGGGCTCGCCTGCCACCGGGCAACGGGGATCGAAGGCCGGCACCACGGTGATCGGCTGGCCGTCGCGCCCGAGCGGCGTGTTGAGCGTCGCGGTCACGCCGCCGTCCGCGCCCTCGTCCATGCGCAGCGCGGCCGTCAGCAGCTCGTGCGCGTCGCACAGGCCGGTGACGGCGAGCGTGAGAACCACGAGCAGTCGCGACAGGTGGCGACTCATGACGGCGGCGCTTCGTACTCGACGCGATACTTTTTGCGCAGGCGATCAATGGCCTGCTGCGTCAGTCGCGCATGCTGGTCGAGCTGGTAGTCGGTGAGCACCTGGGCGCGGACCTCGGAAAGCGGCACGGGCTGGAATGCGCTGCGGCGCGTGATGCGCACGAAATGGAGCCCGAAGCCCGAGGTGATCGGTGCGGACCAGATCGAGGCGGGCAGATTCAACGCGGCATCGGCGAACGCCGCGCCGAATTCGCGACGCAGTTGCACGGGATCCAGCTCCTGCACCGACGGGCCCAGCGGGAAGGGATCGCCGAGCCCGGCGAACGCGTCCGGCGCCTTCGCCAGAAGTTCGGCGATGCGCGCCGCGTCTGCCTGCAGGTGGTCGCCGCGGCGGCCGCGGCTGAGAAACACCTGGTCGAAGCTCAGACGCGAGGGGCGGCCGTAGCGCGTCATGTGCTGATCGAGCCACTGCTGCAGCTCGGCATCGCTGGGCGTCGGCAGCACGGTGGCGTCCTGCAGCAGGAATCGCATCTTCTGCGTCAGCTCGCGGTGCACGATCAGGTCCTTGCGATCCAGGTTCAGCGCCAGCGCCTCGCGGTACAGCATCTCCTCCTGCACCCATCGCTCCAGGCGGCTGCGCATTTCCTCGTCGGTGGGATTGCGACCGCTCTCGGCACGGAAGGTATCGCGCAGGGTGGCCTGCTGCGTCGCCGTGACCACGATGTGCGAGGACTCGCCGATGGGGACCGGTGCGCCGTTCCAGCAGCGATCCACGGCGAACAGGCCGGTGCCCAGCAGGATGAACCCCGTCAGCGGTTCGCGAAGCCAGGCGCGAATCATCGTCGCAGCACAGCCATCAAAGTCGTGATGCCCGCGATCACGACGAATGGGCCTCGACCGCGGGCAGATCGATGCGCAGGCCGTCGTACCCTAGCTGCAGAGGGCCGCCGTAGGCGTCGGCAGTGCCGGCGAGGAACAGGTGGCGTGCCAGTGCATTGGGCAGCGGCGGGAAGATGTGCGTCAGCACCAGCGATTTCACCTGCGCGGCGGCGGCGACCTCGGCCGCCTGCACCGGCGTGGTGTGGTAGCCGCGGACATCGCCGGCCATCTTGCCGACGCGCTCCAGCCCGATGGCCCTGGCGCGCGCGCCGGCGCGCTCGGTCATGTGCGAGGCCAGGGCCTCGTGCAGCAGCAGGTCGGCGTTCTGCGCATTGTGGATCACGGCGCTCGACTTGACGGTGTCGCCGCTGATCACCACGACGCGGCCGCGGTATTCGATGCGGTAACCGAAGGCGAAATCGACCGGCGCATGATCGACGCGGAAGGCGCTGACCCGCAGGCCGTTGCGCTCGAACACGGGCACGGCGGCGTCGCCCTCCGGCGTCGGCAACGCATGCGCAAGGGCGCGGCTGCCGGCGCTCGGCATGTAGGCCTCGCCATGATGCGCGACGCGATACTGCGCATCGTGCGAATAGGCGCACTGGAAGCCGTCGACGATATCGTCGATGCCCTGCGGGCCGTAGACGTCGAGCGGCGTCTTGCGTCCCGCGATCCAGCTCTGCGTGATCGCCTCGCCCAGGTCGCCGATGTGATCGGAATGAAAATGCGTGAGCAGCACGCCGCTCAGCTTGCCGACCGGCAGATTCCAGACGTCGAGGTTGCGCCAGGCGCCCGGCCCGATGTCCACCAGCCAGAACTGGCCGCCGGCGATGATGGCGGTGCAGGGGCCGGCGCGCTCCGGGTCCGGCAGCGCCGCCGCCGTGCCGCACAGGATGACGTGCAGCGCGCCGTCCTCCAGCGGGCGGCTGTCGACCCGGGTGAGCGTGCGGTCGATCTGGCGCACGGTGAGGCGCTCCAGCAGCGGTCCGCGCGCGGCGAACACGGCCACCGCTGCCGCCGCAAGTCCGGCCAGGATGATGGTGCGCCGGCTCATGCGGCGTTTCTCCGGGGGCTGCGGGCGGTGTCGAGGCCGGCGCGACGCAGCGCGGCTTCCAGGTCGGCGATGCGATCCTGGCCCCAGTACGCCTCGCCGCGGAACAGGAAGGTGGGCACGCCCCATTGGCCCAGTTCGGCAAGGCGCGCAGTGTTGTCCTCGATGCGCTGGCGGTAGTCGGCATTGGCCATCGCCGCCCGGCAGTCGTCCCAGCGCAGGCCGACGTTTTCGCAGATCGCGCGCAGCGGCGCATCGAGCCGCACGTCGATGCCCTCGGCCCAGCTGGCGCGGCTGGCGGCGAGCACGAAGGGCGCGAGACAGCCACGCTCCTTCGCCAGTTCCGCGATGGTGAGGCAGCGCCAGACGCCTTCGCCCAGCGGGTCGTAGATGCGCCCGAACGGCAGGCCGAGCCGGTCGGCCTCGCGCGCGGCGTCGCGCAGGATGTAGAACTGCTTGCTGCGCGGCAGCGGCTGGCCGCGCATCGCCATCGGCCGCACGGCGCGCCAGACCAGATCGATGTCGTAGCGTTGCGGCAGCGCGAACGCGCGCGGGCCGGCCAGGTAGGAGTACGGGCTGCGGAAGGAGAAGAAGAATTCGACCGGTTCGGACATGGCTCAACTCTCCAGCGCGCGCAGGCAGGCGTCGATCTGCGGCAGGCGTTCATGCGCGAAGAACCACTCGCCACCGACGTAGGCGGCGGGCGATTCCCAGTGGCCAAGCTTGAGCAGGCGGGCGCGGTTGCGCGCGACGGTGGGGGCAGCCGGGACGTTGGCCGGCGCCTCGCCCAGGTGGCGGCGGTAGAGCGCGGCGTAGTCGTCGCGGTTCACGCTGCCGTCGCTCTGGAACCAGAGACGGTGCAGCGCCGCCGCCGCGAACGCCGCGATGCCTGGCCGATCCTGCGCGGCGGCGGTCCACTCGGCGAGAAAGGCGACCGCCTCCGGCGTCAGCGGCGCGCCGCGGCTCAGCGCGCGGCCATCGCGCTGCGCCAGGCGCTGGCTGTCGACCACGGCGTGATGACGGCGCTGCGCCGCCGCCGGGTCGCCGTCGATGCCGCGCTCGAGCAGCGGTCGCAACGCCAGCACCGCGCCGTGCGACTCGGCGATGACGATCAGCCCGGGCAGCGCGAGCGCGCTGTACGGATCGTCGTAGGCGAAGAACAGTTCGATGCGCGGCCGCAGGCCGAGCAGGCGACGCAGCCGCCCCAGGGTCTGCTGCGGTGCGCGCCAGCGCGACAAGGCCACCACCGTCCGTGGGGCCGCCGCGCGCCGCAGGTATTCCGTCATGGTCGACATCCGTCGCCGTCTCCGTTGCCGATGCTGGCAGGCACGTTAGTGCGCTGCTCGGCCCGGGGCTTGGCTGCGCCGGTCAATCCTTGTGCAGGGCGGGACAGCGCCGCGAAGCCGCCAAAACCCGCCGGCGGCCGCCACCCGCGGTCGAGGAAAAGGGTGGCAAGATTGTTATAAAAAATCATACAAATATTTATTTGATAAATAAAATATAACAACTTTCAAGTGGCGGACGGTTACAGCGGGTGGCGCGTTCAGAAGCTCAGGCGCAGGTACAGGCCGAGGTTGTCGCGGTCGCTGCGCAGGTTGTTGCGGCCGCCGCCGGTGAACCACTGGTATTGCATGCCGGTGGACAGGCTCTGCGTCAGTTCGGCGTCGAGCTGCGCATTGATGGTCTTGCGCCCGGCGACATAGTTGTCGATGGTCGCGGGTGAAATGCCGCCGAGATCGTGGAACAGGATCAGCGTCGGATAGAGATTGATGTTGCCGATGGCGTGGCTGTACTGGCTCTTGAGCGCGAGACGGTAGCCCCAGGAAAACGCGGTGGCGGCGCCGCTGCGCTGCTGCGTGGGATTGATGCGCAGCGAGTCGGGGCCGGTCGGCGAGCCGGTGCCGTCGGCGCCGGGGCTGTAGTGCGAGCGGTTGCCGGTGCCCTCGAGTTGAAGCGCACCGAGCGAGGGCAGGCCGAAGATCTGCGTGCCGCTGACCTCGGCCAGCACCTGGATCTGGTCCGCGCCGAAGGGATTGTCCGGGCCGATGACGTGGATGCCGAGCAGGCTGAACTGGCCGACGTTGAAGCGCTCGTAGCCGCGGATCAGCTGGTTGGCGCCGTACTCGCTCAGGCCGCGATAGCCGCTCAGGAAATCCGGCGCGATGTGCCGGTGGCCGGGGATGGTGAACGGCGCGTGCGTGCCGAGCCCGGAAACATTGGCGGGAACGGGGATGTCCTGCTCGGGAAAGGCCGGTGCCAGTCCCGCGAAAATCACGTCGGTGGCGTGCACCTGCAGCGGCATGTTGGGGCGGAAGGCGTATTCGCCGGCCAGCGAGACCGGGCCGAGGTTGGTGCTGAAGCTGGCGCCCAGCATGTGAATGTCCTCGGGGTAGTCGAGGAACAGTTTCATGGTGTCCACCGGCGCCGGCTCCAGGCCGACCGGGTTGAACGACTGGCGGAAGCCGCGGCAGACGGTGAAGGCCGAGACGAAATTGCCCGGCGTGCCGCTGCGCGTGCACGAGGCGTTGGCACTGATGGCGGACACGTAGGGCAGGCGGCTGTGGTAGTTGGCGTAGTAGGCGCCGAACTCGGTGCCGCCGAGGAAGCTGTCGGCGTAGTACTTGAGCTGCACGCCGTACTGGCCGCCGTTGCGCGGGCGTCCGGCGTCCTCCGAGATCGGCACGGTGCGCGACGCCTGGCTGATCAGGCCGGTGAGGCCCGCCGGCTTGAACTTGCTGTCGGGGTCCTCCGCGTACTGTCCGAGTCCGATGGTGACGAAGCGTCCGCCGCCGACGAAATCGTTGGTCGAGAAGAAACTGCCGCTCGGTTCCGGAATCGCTGCATCCCAGCGCCACTGGTAGAACACTTCCGCGGACAGGCCATCGGCCAGTTCGCCGGCGATGCTCAGCGCCGGCACCGGGCGATACAGTTCCTTCAGTTCGAAGCCCGGCATGCGCGCCATCACTGCATCCGGCGCGCCCAGCGTGTTGAGCGTGTTGAGCGGCGTCAGCACCGATTCGCCCCAGGTGATGCGCTGGTTGCCCAGGGTGACCGTGACATCGTGATCGGCAATCCTGAACAGGCGCGAGATATAGGCCTCGCGCAGTTCGCCGCCGCGTGCGAACCGGCGCGAGATCGACGTCGGCCGGCGTGTGTGTGCGGGCTGGAAGCGCGTGTTGTTGTGCGTCTCGTCGAAGCGGTAGTTGACCGGATCGTAGAACAGGATGCCGCGGAACCGGGCGCTCCAGTCGTTGTAGGCGAGGCTCAGCGTGGGCGTGAAGCGCGTCGAGGCGGCGACGATGTCGTGATTGTCGTAGTTGAGGTTGCCGTTGTCGGTGTTGCCGCCGCTGTAGGAGCCGGCGGCGTTCACCAGCAGCAGGTTGGGCGCGGGATCCCCCGACAGCGACATGCAGTCGTTGCTCGTACACAGGTCCTGCTGCCCCGGCACGTTGAGCTTGCCGAGCAGATTGTTGTTGCGGTCCTGCATGCGCATGATCGCGCCGGTGGTGATGGTGCCGGTGAAGCCGACCTGCAGGTCACCCCAGCTGAGCCGCAGGTCCTGCGCGCCGGCGTTGCCGGCCAGCACGGTCATCACCAGCCCCGCCGACCGAATGATGGCGAATCGGTTCATCCCTTGTTCTCCTCCCAAACCTCAAAATATCGCGCTGCCTCGCCGCATGTTCGCGGTCTCGTGCGTGATCTTAGACGCCGGCAACGCTGACGATATCGAATGACGAAACAGTCATAAGCAAATGCCGTAGCCTCAGGCCGTGGGCTCGGCGGCGACGCGAAGGCCGACGCGCCGCAGCCGCGGAATCTCCAGCGTCAGCAGGCGCTCGCCATCGAAGCCCGCAAGCCAGGCACGCACCTTGGCCTGATCCCCCGCCGGCAGGCTGCGGTAGGTGTCCAGCAGCCGCTGCACCATCCACAGAATGTAGGGCGGCGCGGCGCGGCGGTAGCGGCCCTCGCCCATCGGAAACTCGATCTCGCCCAGGCCACGCGGCAAGGGTTTGCCCACGGGCCAGTCGGCGAGCTTGGCGCGCGTCTCTCGCAGGACGCCCTCGATCATTGGCAGCATCTCGCGGCACATCGCCGCGAACACGGGCTGCAGCGTTGCCGGAATCTGGTCGCCCGGCAGGAAAGCGCCGGACAGCGGACGCGGTTGATTCATGCGATCCACCCAGGCGCGGACATGACGGCGCGGATCGATCAGCTCGCGCTTGGACCAGGGGTCGCGCCCCAGGTGCGCGTACAGCGGGCCGAGCAGCCCTAAGTCGCCGATGGAGGGACGATCGCCGAGCAGGAAAGGCAGGGTGGCGAAATGCGCGTCGAGCCGGTCCAGCATGTCGCGCGTCCAGCGGTCGATGGTCGGCAGTTGTGGCGCCACCACGCCCAGGCCGGGCAGATGCGCGCGCATCTGGTTGGCGGCCGTGGCGCCCAGGCGGTTCTGCAGGAAGCGGGGAAAATACGGCAGCAGGCCGGTGCCGGCGTCGTGCAGGAACAGCGGGTAATTTTCCGGGTGGCACCAGCGCGTCCACATCGCCACCGGCAACCACCATTCATCGCCCCACAACTCCAGCAGGTAAGCAGCCATGCGCTGCACCGGTGTTGCCGGCACCACCGGCGATTCGGGGAAACGCTGCTCCAGCCGGTCGATGATGTGGCTGGTGTCCTGCAGCCATTCGCCTTCCGGCGTGACGATGACGGGCATCACCGCCGCCTGCGTGCGCTTTTTCGCGCGGATGGCGAAGGTGTAGTAGTCGATCACTTTCTCGACATGCGGAATGTCCTTGTAGCGCAGGTAGGCGCGCGATTTGCCGCTGAAATAGGACAGGTGCCAGGCGTAGTGGACGAACGGTTTGCTCATGACGGCGGCGGAATGGGGCGGGGCTGCCCACGGCAACTTAGGCCGGCGGGCTCTGTTAATCTTGTCTTTGGAGGACAAGCTCTGGTCACCACGGGACAGGGCGCAGACGGCATGGTGCGAGAAGCCACCACGATCAACACCTGGGCGATTGCCATTGCCCGCACGCTCGATGCGCGCGGGATCGACAGCGTGCGGCTGTTTACCGAGGCGGGGCTGGACCCCGCGCTGCTGCGCGATCCCAACGGGCGTTACCCGGTCCTGAAGATGGCCCATCTCTGGAAACTGGCGGTGGCTGCCACCGGCGACGCCTGTCTGGGGCTGCGCGCGGCGGCCTATGTGCAGCCGGCCACCTTCCACAGCCTGGGACTGGCGATGATGGCCAGCCAGAACCTCGAGGACGCCTTGCAGCGTACCGCGCGCTATTCGCGCATCGTCAGCAACGCCGTCGACATCGTGATCGAGCGCACGGCCGAAGGCGTCAAGGAAGTGGTCCGTTTTCTCGACGGCGTGCCCGTGGTCGAAGAGGCCATCGACCTGGTGATGGCTTCCACCGCGAAGATGGGACGCATGTTGACCGGACTCGAACGCCTGCCCATCGAAATCCGCCTGTGCCGGCAGGGTGATGCCGCCATGCAGGCGGAGTTCGCGGCCTATTTCGCCTGCCCGGTGCAGTTCGGCGCGGAGGAGAACTCCCTGCTGATTCCGCACGCCTGGATGCAGCAGCCGCTGCCGATGGCCAATCCCGATCTGGCGCGCCAGAACGACCGTGTGGTGATGGAGTACCTGCGCCGCTTCGACGGTGCGCGGGTCAGCGAGAAAGTCCGCGCCGAGCTGATCTCGCGCCTGCCGGCCGGTGAGCCGGCGCGGGCCGATGTGGCCGCGGCACTGAACATGAGCGAGAAAACCCTGCAGCGCCGGCTGCGCGACGAGGACAGCAGCTACCAGGGTGTGCTCGACGAAACCCGCCGCGAGCTGGCGCAGCAATATTTGCGCAACCGTCAGGTTTCGGTGTGCGAGGTGACCTTCCGGCTCGGCTTTTCCGACCAGAGCAGCTTCACCCGCGCCTTCAAGCGCTGGACCGGGGTGTCCCCCGGGGAATTCCGCAACGCCTGAGGCTAGTGGCCGGCGAGGGTGGCGCGGGCGAACGCAGCGAGGTCGTCATAGACCGGCAGGCCCGGGATGGCGTGATCCAATTCGGTGCGCCTCCCTTTGCCGGTTCGCACCAAAACAGGGCGAGCGCCCGCTGCTTGTGCAGCAGCCAGGTCGGCGGCGGAATCGCCCACGAAAACCACCTCGTCCAGGCTGACCTGCAGGCGGCGCGCCAAGTCTTTGAGCATGCCCGGTCCGGGCTTGCGCATGTCGCTGGCCTGGTCCGGCGCGTCCGGCGCGAACTCGATGCCGTCGATGCGACCGCCCAGCTCGCCCACCAGTTGCTGCAGACGGTCGTGCATGGCGAACAGTGCGTCGTAATCGAAGTAACCGCGGCCGATGCCGGACTGGTTGCTGGCGATGAACACACGGTAGCCGGCCTGGCAGAGCCGGGCGATGGCTTCGAGGCTGCCGGGGATCGGGTGCCATTCCGCCACGGACTTGATGTACTCGTCCGAGTCCTCGTTGATGACGCCGTCGCGATCAAGAATCACCCACTTCACGTCCGTGCTCCGTTGCCATCCGTGGTGCGGCGTCCCGGCCCGGCCGTGTTTGGCCGGATCTGGACTGGCATTGCGTCAGTCCTGCTTGAGCCAGACGCTGGCTGGGCGTCAGCCGGCGCGGAGCAGTGCTCCGCGACAACTTCGGCCGACCCGTCCTGGTCCAGGATCACCCGTTTCATGGGCCGAGCTTAACCGGGCAGTAGCGAGATGTCCGCGACCTCGCGGCACAGCGTATCGAGCTGGCGCAGCAGCGCGAGGCGGTTGTTGCGGATCGCGTCATCCTTGTCGTTGACCATCACGCCCTCGAAGAACGCATCCACCGGTTCGCGCAGCGTCGCCAGGTTCGCCAGCTTGGTTGCGTCATCGGCCTTCGCGTTCTGCGTCGCCAGCGCGGTCATCTTCGCGTGCAGGTTCTTCTCCGCATCATGCGCAAAGCGCTGCGGGTCGATCGTGCCGTTCGTATCGCCGGCTTGCTTGAGGATATTGCGTACGCGCTTGTGCGCGGCGGCGAGGTTCTTCGCCGCGGGCAAGGCCCAGAAGCCACGCAGCGCCTGCACGCGCGCATCGAAGTCCAGCGGTTGCGTGATGCCGAGCGCCTTCACCGCCTCGTACATCTCGATCGGCAGGCCTTCGTAGTAGGCGCGCAGGCGTTCGAACACGAACTCCTGCAATTCCGCGAGCGTTGCCGCATCGCGCTTGCCGGCGGGCTGCGCATCGAGCGCGGTCTTGAGCAGTGCGGCGAGATCGAGCGGCAGCTTGCCCTCGATGCAGATGCGCAGCGCGCCGAGCGCGGCGCGGCGCAGCGCGAAGGGGTCCTTGCTCGCGGTCGGCTTCTGGCCAATGGCGAAGATGCCGGCGAGTGTGTCCAGCTTGTCGGCGAGCGCGACGGCTTGGCCTTCCTTCGTCGACGGAATCGGCGTGCCCTGCTGCGTCGGCAGGTAGTGCTCGCGGATCGCTTTCGCCACCGCCTCTTCTTCGCCCGCCTTGGCGGCGTAGTAGCCGCCCATCAGGCCCTGCAACTCCGGGAACTCGTACACCATCTTGGTGACGAGATCGTTCTTGCACAGCAGCGCCGCACGATCCGTCGCCGCTCCCGGCGCAATCGTGGTCGCAAGCTTGCGGATGCGCGCAACCTTGTCGCCGATGCTGCCGAGGTCCTTCTGGAAGGTGACCGTCTTGAGCCGGTCGCCGTAGGCCGCAAGCGGCTGTTTCAGATCCTGCTGCCAGAAGAACAACGCGTCAGTCAGGCGCGGGCGCACCACGCGCTCGTTGCCGGCGATGACCTGCGACACGTCCTTCGATTCGACGTTGGAAACGGTAATGAAAGCGTTGGTGAGCTGCGTCATCGCCGCGTCCTTGAACACGGTGAAGTAGCGCTGGTTGGTCTCGACCGTGGCGACGATCACCTCGGGCGGCAGTTCCAGGAAGCGATCCTCGAAGTGGCCGGTAATGGCAACCGGCTTCTCGACCAGTGCAGTGACCTCATCGAGCAGATCTTCGGTGATGCGGGCGTACCCTTTCAGGGCAGCGGCCTGAGCCTCGATCTGACGCTTGATCTCGGCTTTGCGCGCCGTGACTTCAGCCCAGACCTGCGCGGCCTTGAGCTTTTCGATGTAATCCACAGGCGATTTCAGCTCAATGGCGGCCGGAGCGTGAAAGCGGTGGCCGTAGGTGACGCGGCCGCTGGTCAGGCCGAAGCGCTTCAGCGGTACGATGTCGCTGCCCAGCAGCGCGGTCAGCCATTGCACCGGCCGCACGAAGGTCTCCTCGCCCGAGCCCCAGCGCATGCGTTTGGGCACGAGCTCATCCATCTGCCGGAGCGTTTCCTCGAAAATCTCGGGAATCAGGTCCAGCGTCCGGCGACCAGCTTCAGTCTTGGCGTAGTGCAGCTTGCCGTCTTTCTGCCCGAGCGCGGAAAACTCGACGCCGCACTTGCGTGCAAAGCCCAGGGCGGCGGGCGTCGGCTGACCGTCCTTGAGTGCGGCACCGAGGGCCGGGCCGGTGAGATCGATCTTCTGCTCCGGCTGTTGCGCGGCCACGCCTGCAATCAGCACGGCAATGCGGCGCGGCGTGGCGAACGTCTGAACGTGCTGCTGATACACGACGCCGCGCTTGCGCAGACCCTCGGCCACGCCAGTACCCAAGGCATCCGCCAGCGGCACCACGTAGCGGGCCGGCAGGTCTTCAGTACCGATTTCAATGAGCAGCGGGTGGGCAGCCATAGACGACTCAGCGGGGATCGTGTCAGCCAAAAGGGCGGCCATTTTCCGTGAAGCGGCGCGGATCGCCAACTTCGCGTCTCTCGCGCAAGCGCCCGCAGCACGCGGCCGCCGCCGAATCGATAGCGAATGAGTATTTAAATTTGAAAATAATTAAATTGGATTAATTATTCCGGGTGCTCAAAAATCCTCGGCGTCGAAAGCGGAGACCCCCGATGTCCATCTATAGAACCTGGCGTTTGACCCGGCGCCTGCCACTGGCCCGTACCGCCGAGGCGGCCGGGTTTGCGCTGGAGCCGGGGCACTCGCCCGCGCATTGAAAATCGGTCATCGACCGATGCAAGAATAGCGGCCCGTGAGCAATGCCCGCGTGTCGGAATCTACAACCGGAAGTTTGAGGAGATCGCGATGACCAACGAGAGTAAATGTCCCTTCCACCATGCGGCCGGCGGCGGCACGTCCAACCGCGATTGGTGGCCGAAGCAGTTGCGACTCGACGTGCTGCACCAGCATTCGTCGAAATCGGACCCCATGGGCGCGGCGTTCGACTACGCCAAGGAATTCCAGAGCCTGGACCTGGCCGCGGTGAAGAAGGATCTGCGGACGCTGATGACCGATTCGCAGGACTGGTGGCCGGCGGACTTCGGACACTACGGGCCGCTGTTCATTCGCATGGCGTGGCACAGCGCGGGCACGTATCGCGTTGGTGACGGGCGTGGCGGCGCGGGTCGTGGGCAGCAGCGCTTTGCGCCGCTCAACAGCTGGCCGGACAACGGCAACCTCGACAAGGCGCGCCGCCTGCTGTGGCCGATCAAGCAGAAGTACGGCCGGAAAATCTCCTGGGCTGACCTGATGATCCTGGCCGGCAACGTGGCGCTGGAGTCCATGGGCTTCAAGACCTATGGCTTTGCCGGCGGACGTGAGGATGTCTGGGAGCCGGACCTCGATGTCTACTGGGGCAGCGAGGGCAAGTGGCTGGAGGACAAGCGCTACAGCGGCGACCGCAATCTGGAGAATCCGCTGGCCGCGGTGCAGATGGGCCTGATCTACGTCAACCCGGAAGGCCCGAACGGCAACCCGGACCCGGTTGCCGCCGCCCGCGATATCCGCGAAACCTTCGCCCGCATGGCCATGGACGATGAGGAAACGGTGGCGCTGATTGCCGGTGGTCACACCTTCGGCAAAACCCACGGTGCGGGCGATGCCGCCCTGGTGGGGCCGGAGCCGGAAGCGGCGCCGCTGGAGGAGCAGGGCCTGGGCTGGAAGAGCCGCTACCGTAGCGGCAAGGGGCCCGACGCCATCACCAGCGGACTCGAGGTGATCTGGACGACCACGCCGACGAAATGGAGCCACGACTACTTCGAGCTGCTGTTCAAGCACGAGTGGCAACTGAGCAAGAGCCCGGCGGGTGCGCATCAGTGGGTGGCCAAGGATGCCGATGCCGTCGTCCCGGATGCCTTCGACCCGAGCAAGAAGCATCGGCCGACCATGCTCACCACGGACCTGTCGCTGCGCTTCGACCCGGCCTACGAGAAAATCTCGCGCCGGTTCCTGAAAGAGCCCAAGGCGTTCGCCGATGCCTTTGCGCGCGCCTGGTTCAAGCTGACGCACCGTGACATGGGGCCGACCACGCGCTATCTCGGGCCGCTGGTGCCCAAGAAGGCGCTGCTGTGGCAGGACCCGCTGCCCGAGCCCAAGGGCCCGGTCATCGGCGAGAAAGACATCGCGGCGCTGAAGAAGAAAATTCTCGATGCCGGCCTGACGATTCCGCAACTGGTGTCCACGGCCTGGGCCTCGGCCTCCACGTTCCGCGGCTCGGACATGCGCGGCGGTGCCAACGGCGCGCGCATCCGTCTCGCGCCGCAGAAGGATTGGGCGGTGAACCAGCCGGCCGAACTGGCGCGGGTGCTGAAGGCCCTGGAAAAAATCCGCAAGGACTTCAGCAAGGGCAAGAAGCAGGTGTCGCTGGCCGACCTCATCGTGCTGGGCGGCTGCGTCGCGGTGGAGGAAGCGGCACGTCTGGGCGGCAGCAAGGTCAAGGTGCCGTTCACGCCCGGTCGCGTCGATGCAAGCCAGGCGCAGACCGACGTGCACTCCTTCGCGGTGCTGGAGCCGCTTTCCGACGGCTTCCGCAACTACCATCGCGCGGACCTGGCGCTGCAGCCGGAGGAGGCGCTGATTGATCGCGCACAGTTGCTGACCCTGACCGCGCCGGAAATGACGGCGCTCGTTGGCGGTCTGCGCGTTCTGGGCGCCAACACCGGCGGCGCGGCGCATGGCGTCTGGACACAACGGGTCGGCACCCTGTCGAACGACTACTTCGTGAATCTGCTCGACATGGGCACGCAGTGGTCGCCGGCCGGCGCCAACGTTTACGAGGGGCGCAATCGCAAGACCGGTGCGCTGCAGTGGACGGGCACGCGCGTCGACCTCGTGTTCGGCTCCAATTCGCAGCTGCGGGCCATCGCGGAGGTGTATGGTGCCAGCGACGGCAAGTCGGCCTTCGTCAAGGCCTTCGTCGCCGCCTGGAGCAAAGTCATGAACCTGGATCGCTTCGATCTCGCTCGCGTTTAACAAGGAGGTTGCAGATGTCAGTACAAGTGCTCTACACCGCGCATGCGGTGGCGTCCGGCGGACGTAACGGCCACACCGAATCCCGCGACGGGGTGGTCAAGGCCGATCTTTCGGTGCCCAAGGCCATGGGCGGCCCCGGCAAGCCGGGGACGACGACGCCGGAGGACCTGTTTGCCGCCGGCTACGCCGCGTGCTTTGCCGGTGCCGTGGATTACATCGCGACGCAGATGAAGCTCAAGCCCAGTTCGCTGGAAGTGGAGGCCGCTGTGGGAATCGGCAAGGACGCCACCGGCTTCGGCCTGAAAGTCGACCTGACCGTCTGGGTCAGCGGCCTGTCCGAGTCCGACGCGCAGAAAATCGTCGAGGCCGGACACCAGTTCTGTCCTTACTCCAAGGCGACCCGGGGCAACGTCGAGGTCAGTCTCAAGACCATCGTGGTGTAAGCATCGCGCGTTGATGCGAAGGCCGCCGGCACCGGCGGCCTTTTTTTGTTGGCGCTCAGCCCGAGCGCGGCACGAAGAAGGGCTGATGGAAGGCGCGGAAGGCCGGCAGCGCCTCGCAGCGCGAGACCTGCCGCATCAAGGCCGGGTACTGACCGGAATCCAGCTGCAGCGCCTCGTGCAGAAAAGTGGTGGCGCAAGTGACGGTGACCTCGACCTGGGTCAGCCGTTCGCCCAGCCATCCGTCGCGGTTGCCGAGGGCGGCGGCGCACCGGTCCAGCTCGCGCAGGCCGTCGTGCATCTGCCCGCGGCAGCGCGCCAGCCAGGGTTCGTGGCGCTTCTCGGCAGGCCGGAATGCCGATTCGTACAACTGCACGACGCCCTTGTCCGCGGCGCCGGTGGCAAGGGCCATGAGCCGCAGGGCCCGCCGCCGCTCGGCGCCACGCAGCGGCAGCAGCGCCCGCTCCGGCCCTGCGCATTCGTCGAGGTAGTCGAGGATGGCGGAGGATTCGATGAGGGCCTCGCCGTCGTCGAGCACCAGTGTCGGCACGCGGCCGAGCGGGTTGTAGCGCCGGATGTCGTCCTGATCCTTTCCCACCGACCAGTTGCGGTGCTCGAAGTCGAAGCCGAGCAGCCGCATGCTGATGGCGACGCGCCGCACGAACGGCGAGTCGAACATGCCGATCAGGATCATGCCGGCGGTCTTAGCGGCCCAGCAGCGCCTTGAGACCCGCCTGCAGCAGATCGGCGTGGTTGTCGGGCACCTGGCCCTGGGGCGTCAGGTGATTGATCAACTGCGGCAGGGCCTGCGCCAGCTGGCCGGAGACCTGGCTGGGATCGACGCCCAGTTGCTTGGCAATGCCGCCGAGCGAGGAGTTGCCGAGAGCCTGGGTGATGGCGTCGGCGCTGATCGGCATGTTGGCACCGGTGCCGACCCAGGAGGCGACCTGGTCGCCGAAGCCCGCCTGCTTGAACTTGTCGAGTATGCCCGGCAGTCCGCCGTGCTGCTGGATCAGCTGCATGCCGGCCTGCAGAAGCTGGTTCTGCTGGGGATTGCTGGCGCCGAGATTGTTCAGCGCAGTCTGCATGACGTTGCCGAGGATGCCGTCGAGTAGGCTCATGGGGTTCGCTCCGAGAAGGAAGCCCGATGCTAAGCGAAGCCTTCGTTCTCCGCCATGACAGTGCTGTTGACGCAATGGCCTGTTGTGCTGGAACGCACAGTTTTCGCTTCGGCGTGTCGCACGCCGACCGCCGCGTGCACGAGCGTGCGCGGCGGGAGCAACGATGAGCGGGGACTAGGCCGCCGGCAGCGGCGCGAAGCCTGCGATTTTTGCACGCGAGTTGTAGTAGGCCTCGGCGCAACCCTTGGCCAGCGTGCGCACGCGTAGGATATAGGCCTGGCGCTCGGTGACACTGATCGCGCCGCGCGCATCGAGCAGGTTGAAGCAGTGGCTGGCCTGCAGCACGCGCTCGTAGGCGGGCAGCGGCAGCGGCGGGTCCAGCGCCAGGAGACGCTGGCACTCGGCCTCGGCCTTGGCAAAGCGCTCGAACAGCGCCGCGGTGTCGGCGTGCTCGAAGTTGTAGGCGGACTGCTCGACCTCGTTCTGGTGGTAGACGTCGCCGTAGGTGACGACGCGGCCACCGACGTCGCTCCACACCAGGTCGTACACCGATTCCTTCTTCTGGATGTACATCGCCAGGCGTTCGAGGCCGTAGGTGATCTCGCCCGAGACCGGTTTGCACTCGATACCGCCGACCTGCTGGAAGTAGGTGAACTGCGTGACTTCCATGCCGTTGAGCCAGACCTCCCAGCCCAGGCCCCAGGCACCGAGCGTGGGCGACTCCCAGTCGTCCTCGACGAACCGGATGTCGTGCACCGCGGGATCGAGCCCGATCGCGCGCAGCGAGTCGAGGTAAAGATCCTGGACGTTGAGCGGGCTCGGCTTCAGGCCGACCTGGAACTGGTAGTACGCGCCCGCGCGGTTCGGGTTCTCGCCATAGCGACCGTCGCTCGGCCGGCGGCAGAACTGCGCGAACGCCGCGTTCCACGGCTCGGGCCCGAGCACGCGCAAGAACGTGGCGGGGTGGAACGTCCCGGCCCCCACCTCGACATCGACGGGCTGCTCGACCACGCAGCCG
>SSEB01000017.1 GCA_008012115.1 Nevskiaceae bacterium | reverse complement strand
GTGGGCAGCAGCGGGCGGGCGGGCGTCATGGGCGGGCAGACAAGAGGACGGCGCGCAGCTTACCATCGCGACCTTGCTTTCACGGAACCGTCATCCGCCATGACCGCCAACGAATCCGTCCTCACCCGCCGCGCCGGGCCGGTGCTGTTCGTGGCGCTCAATCGGCCGGAGGCGCGCAACGCCGTGGACCGCCCGACCGCGCAGGCCCTGGCCGAGGCGTTCCGCGCCTTCGACGCCGACGAGGCGCTGCGCGTGGCGATCCTGCACGGCATCGGCGGTCATTTCTGCGCCGGCGCCGACCTCAAGGCCGTGGCCTCCGGTGACCCGGCCCGCGGCAACCGCCTCGACCCCGAGGGCGACGGGCCGATGGGCGTGTCGCGCATGGCGCTGTCCAAGCCGGTGATCGCCGCCGTCTCCGGGTACTGCGTGGCTGGCGGCCTGGAGCTGGCTCTTTGGTGCGATCTGCGGGTGATCGACGAGACCGCGCAGTTCGGCGTGTTCTGCCGCCGTTTCGGCGTGCCCCTGATCGACGGCGGCACCGTGCGCCTGCCGCGTGCCATCGGCATGAGCCGGGCGCTGGACATGATCCTGACCGGCCGCGCCGTCGGCGCGCAGGAGGCGCTGGCGTTCGGGCTGGCGAACCGGCTGGCGGATTCCGGGTCTCTGTTACAGGCTGCGGAAAAACTGGCCTTGGAAATCGCCGGTTTTCCCCAATTATGTTTACGCAACGACCGCCGCTCGGCCTATGCGCAATGGGGCCTGGGCGAGGATGCCGCACTGCGCCGCGAGTTCGAACTGGGTCTGCAGACCCTGCGCTCCGGCGAAACCGTGCAGGGCGCGACCCGCTTCACCGGCGGCGCCGGCCGGCACGGCCATTTCGAGACGTAAGGATTTTGCGATGATGAAACTGCCCGCCTTCCGGGACCTGCCCCACGGCATCACCTGCATCGACACCGAGCAGCATCGCCAGGGCATGGCCGCCTGCTACCTGATCCAGCACCAGGGCGCGGCCGCCTTCGTCGAATGCGGCACCACGCACAGCGTGCCCTCGCTGCTGGCGCTGCTGGACAAGAAGAACATCGCCCGCGAGCAGGTTGCCTACGTCATTCCCACGCACGTGCATCTGGACCATGCCGGCGGCGCCGGCGCGCTGATGCAGGCCCTGCCGCAGGCGCGGCTGGTGGTGCACCCGCGCGGCGCGCGTCACATGATCGACCCGACGCAGCTGCTGGCCGGCGCCACCGCCGTCTACGGCGCGGCCGCGGTGCAGAAGATGTACGGCGAGCTGGTGCCGGTGCCGGAAGCCCGCGTGATCGCCGCCGATGACGGCCACAAGCTCAGCCTCAACGGCCGCACGCTGGAGTTCATCCACACGCCCGGGCACGCGCAGCATCACTTCAGCGTCTGGGACGCCACCAGCAAGGGCTTTTTCACCGGCGACACGTTCGGCCTGTCCTACCGCGAATTCGACGGCCCCGACGGCCCGTGGATTTGCCCGACCACGACGCCGGTGCAGTTCGATCCGCAGGCCTGGGAGCGCACGCTGGACCGCTACCTGTCCTATTCGCCGCAGCGCATGTATCTGACGCACTACGGCGCCGTCGAGGGCGTGCCGGCGCTGGCCGAGGAACTGCGCAAGGGCCTGCGCGAATACGTGCGCATCGCCGAGTCCCTGGCCAGCGCGCCGCGCCGTCACCTGCAGATCAAGGACGCGCTGATGAAGCTGGCCCTGCACGAGCTGGCCGACCGCGACTGCGAGCTGCCGGAACTGCGCTGCCGCATGCTGCTGGAAGCCGACATGGAACTGAACGCCCAGGGTCTGGGCGTATGGCTGGACAAGCAGCGCAAGGCCGCCTGAGGCGCCATCCGGCGGACCGCGCACCCATCGCCGCACGCGTGTGTCGGTCGGCAAGGCTGATTGCGCCGCCGGCCTTTGGCTGCTGCTGCGGTGTGCGCTGGTGGCGCAACCGACACGGGTGCGGACTCCGGAGTTGATCCCCGCTCCCGGCGCACGGCACAAGGGACAAGGCGCGGCGAAACACCTTGCGTTTTGGCCGTCCTAGCGGCCACCCGCTCTCGATGTTTTGCCCTGGAAAATTGTTAATAATTATTTATCAAAATTAAAATCGATAAATAATTATAAACATTCTGATCGGCGCACAAGCCTACAGCGGGTGACGTGAAAAGCAGACGCCGGAAACGAGAACGCCCCGCATTGCGGGGCGTTCTGGCAAAGCGTGAACCGGCTTACTCGGCCTTGGCGTCCGCCGGGGCGGCTTCGGCGTTCGGACGATCCACCAGCTCGACATAGGCCATCGGCGCGTTGTCGCCGGCGCGGAAGCCGCAGCGCAGGATGCGGGTGTAGCCGCCCGGACGGGCGTTGAAGCGCGGGCCGATCTCGGTGAACAGCTTCTGCACGGCATCGCGGTCGCGCAGACGAGCGAACACGAGACGGCGGTTGGCAACGCTATCGACCTTGGCGCGGGTGATCAGCGGCTCGGCGATGCGGCGCAGCTCCTTGGCCTTGGGCACCGTGGTGCGGATCAGCTCGTGCTTGAATAGGGCAACCGCGACGGCCTGCATCGTGGCCTTGCGGTGGCTGCTGGTGCGGCCGAAAGCGCGGCCGGAATTTGCGTGACGCATGGGATGCTTCCTTCAGTCTTTAGGCGGCGGCTTTGGGAGAAGACCAGTTTTCCAGCTTCATGCCCAGCTCGAGGTCATGCGCCTTGAGCGCTTCCTTGATTTCGTTGAGCGACTTCTTGCCCAGGTTCGGCGTCTTCATCAGCTCCATCTCGGTGCGCTGCACGAGGTCGCCGATGTAGTAGACGTTCTCGGCCTTGAGGCAGTTGGCGGAACGGACGGTGAGTTCGAGATCGTCGATCGGGCGGAACAGGATCTGCGCCAGCTCCTTCTTGCCGCCGGCGGCGACCTGGGTCGCGGCCTCGGCCTCGAGGTCGACGAACACCGCGAGCTGGTCGCGCAGGATGCGCGCAGCCAGGCGCACAGCCTCGGCGGAGTCGATGCCGCCGTTGGTATCGACGTCCAGCACCAGCTTGTCGAGGTCGGTGCGCTGCTCGACGCGGGCGCGCTCGACGGCGTAGCTGACACGGCGCACCGGGCTGTACGAAGCATCGAGACGCAGCACGCCGACGGCGTGGCCTTCGTCTTCACGGCTCTGGCTGACGGCCGGAACGTAACCGCGGCCGCGGGTGACCTTGAGGGTCATGTTGAGCTTGCCGCCGGTCAGGTGCGCGAGCACCAGGTCCGGGTTGACGATCTCGACGTCGTGGTCGAGCTTGATGTCGCCGGCCTTGACCACGCCCTTGCCGGACTTCTCCAGACGCAGGGTGGCTTCGTCGCGCGCGTGCATCTTGAGGGCGATGTTCTTGATGTTCAGCAGGATGTCGATGACATCTTCCTGCACGCCTTCGATCGCGCTGTACTCGTGCACCACGCCATCGATCTGCACCTCGGTGATGGCGGCGCCGGGGATCGACGACAGCAGAATGCGGCGCAGGGCATTGCCCAGCGTGTGGCCGAATCCGCGCTCCATCGGCTCGAGCACGACGCGGGCGCGGTGCTCGGACACGGCTTCGACTTCAACCAGGCGCGGCTTCAGCAAATCGGCAACATGATTCTGCATGAACAAATACCTCGAATAACGTTAAAGCTGCGATTACTTGGAGTACAACTCGACGACCAAGCTCTCGTTGATGTCCGGCAGAATCTGGTCGCGGGTCGGCTTGACCTTGAAGGTGCCCTTGAGGCCCTTCTCGTCGACTTCCAGCCACTCCGGCAGACCGGCCTGCGAGGCGATCGACAGCGACTCGGCAATGCGGCTCTGGTTGCGCGACTTCTCACGAATGGAGACCACGTCGCCTTCCTGCACCTGGTAGGACGGGATGTTGACGCGCTTGCCGTTCACTTCCACGGCACCGTGGCTGACCATCTGGCGCGCTTCCGAACGCGTGCGGCCGAAGCCCATGCGGTAGATCACGTTGTCCAGGCGCTGCTCCAGCATCAGCAGCAGGTTGAGACCGGTCGCACCCTTCTGGGTGGTGGCCTTCAGGTAGTAGTTGCGGAACTGACGCTCCAGGATGCCGTACATCTGCTTGAGCTTCTGCTTCTCACGCAGCTGCGCCGCGTAATCGGACAGGCGCGGCTTGCGCGCACCGTGCTGGCCCGGCGGTGTGTCGAGCTTGCACTTGGTGTCCAGCGAGCGGGCGCGGCTCTTGAGCAGCAGGTCGGAGCCGGAACGGCGGGACAGCTTGCACTTGGGGCCAATATAACGAGCCATGTTCTCTTACTCCCCGTTAGACGCGGCGGCGCTTGGGAGCGCGGCAGCCGTTGTGCGGGATCGGGGTGACGTCGGTGATGTTGACGACCTTGAAGCCGGCGGCATTGAGCGAACGCACGGCGGACTCGCGACCCGGGCCGGGGCCCTTGACGCGAACTTCCAGATTCTTGACGCCATGCTCGGCGGCCGCGGTGGCGGCGCGCTCGGCGGCGACCTGCGCGGCGAACGGCGTGCTCTTGCGCGAGCCCTTGAAGCCGCAGGCGCCGGCCGTGGACCAGGACAGGGTGTTGCCCTGACGGTCGGTGATCAGGACGATCGTGTTGTTGAACGAGGCGTGGATGTGCGCGACCGCATCGGTCACGTTCTTCTTGACGCGCTTGCGCTTGGGAGCGGAGGCTGCGTTGGCGGGTGCTGTTGCCATAGACTCTTTCCGACTTCCTTAATTAACCGCTTTTCTTGATCGCGCGACGCGGGCCCTTGCGGGTGCGTGCGTTGGTGCGGGTACGCTGGCCGCGCACCGGCAGGCCGCGGCGGTGACGCTGGCCGCGGTAGCAGCCCAGGTCCATCAGGCGCTTGATGCTCATGGACACTTCGCGGCGCAGGTCGCCCTCGACGATGAACTTCGCGACTTCGGCGCGGAGCTTGTCGAGTTCAGCCTCGGTCAGCGTGCGAATCTGGACCGTGGGATCGATCCCGGCGCTGGCGCAGATCGCCTTGGCGCGGGTCGCGCCGACGCCGTAGATCGCCCGCAGGGCGATGACGGTGTGTTTCTTATCCGGGATGTTGACGCCCGCGATACGTGCCATGTTGAAACCTCAAATTTCGCGCGAAGCCGCGCAGTTTAACCGAACTACCTGATTCTGTAAAAGCCGATCCTCAGGGATCAGCCCTGGCGCTGCTTGTGACGCAGGTCCGTGCAGATCACGCGGACCACGCCGTTACGGCGAATCACTTTGCAGTTCCGGCAGATTTTCTTGACCGAAGTGCGGACTTTCATGGGGGAAACCTCTTGGTTCTAAATCAGTGCCGCGGATCAACCCGCGGTCTTGGGGCCCGGGGACTTGAGATTGGCCTTCTTCATCAGGCCCTCGTACTGGTGCGACATCAGGTGCGCTTGCAACTGCGCCATGAAGTCCATCACCACCACCACCGTGATCAGCAACGAGGTGCCGCCGAAATAGAACGGCACATTCCAGGTCGTGGTCAGGAATTCCGGCATCAGGCAGACGAGCGTGATGTACACAGCACCGATCACCGTCAGGCGCGTCAGCACCTGATCGATGTACTTCGCGGTCATGGCGCCGGGACGCACACCCGGAATGAAGGCACCGGACTTCTTGAGGTTCTCCGCAGTCTCGCGCGAATCGAACACCAGCGCCGTGTAGAAAAAGCAGAAAAAGATGATCAACAGTGCGTACAGCACGGTGTACAGCACCTGGCCGGGCGACAGCGCGTTGGCGATCTGCTGCAGGATGCCGCCGGCCTGGCCTTCGCCGAAGAAGCGGACCATCGACGCCGGGAACAGGATGATGCTCGAGGCAAAGATCGGCGGGATCACGCCCGACATGTTGAGTTTGAGCGGCAGATGCTGCGTCTGGGCCGCAAACAGCTTGCGCCCCTGCTGCCGGCGCGCGTGGTGCACCGGGATACGGCGCTGCGCGCGCTCGACGAACACCACGCCCCAGGTCACGAGCACGGCCAGGGCGAAGACGATCAGCACCTGGAAGCCATTCATCGAGCCTTCGCTGACCAGCTGAGCCGTCGCGCCCAGGGCGCGCGGCATATCCGCCACGATGCCGGCGAAAATGATCATCGACATGCCGTTGCCGACGCCGCGCTCGGTGATCTGCTCGCCCAGCCACATCAGGAACATGGTGCCGGTGACCAGGCTGACTGCGGCGGTGAAAATGAAGCCGATGCCCGGGTTGTACGCCACGCCACTCTTTTGCAACGCGTAGGCGGCACCGACCGACTGGAACGTCGCGAGCGCCAGCGTGCTGTAACGCGTGTACTTGGTCAGCGTGCGGCGACCCGACTCGCCTTCCTTGCGCAGCTCCTTGAGCTGGGGCATGACGGAGGTCAGCAGCTGCACGATGATGGACGCCGAAATGTACGGCATCACGCCCAGGGCGAAGATCGAGAAGCGCTTGAGGGCGCCGCCCGAGAACATGTTGAACATGTCCAGGATCGTGCCCTTCTGCTGCTCGAACACCGCCGCCAGCTGCGCGGGATCCATGCCCGGCACCGGGATGTAGCTGCCGATGCGGTAGACCACGATCGCGGCAAGCAGGAACAGCAGGCGGCCGCGCACTTCACCCAGCTTGGTGATGTCGGGAACCATACCGCCCGTCGTTGCCGGAGTCTTGGCCATGGCGCGACCGTTACTCGCCGACGCTGCCGCCGGCGGCCGTCACGGCCTCGCGCGCGCCCTTGGTCGCGGGAATGCCCTTGAGCACAACCTTGCGGGTGATCGAGCCGGACTTGATCAGCTTGACCGACAGCATGTCGTGGCGGATCACGTTCTCGGCCTTGAGCACCGCCAAGTCGATTTCCGTGGCCTTCATCTTGTTGAGGTCGGACAGGTTGATCTCGGCCGTGGTGCGCGCAATCGCGGAGTTGAACCCGCGCTTGGGCAGACGACGCTGGATCGGCATCTGGCCGCCTTCAAAGCCCAGCTTGCCGCGCCCGCCCTTGCGAGCACGCTGACCCTTGTGGCCACGACCGGCCGTCTTGCCCATGCCGGAGCCGATGCCGCGAGCAACACGGAAGCGCGCCGTCTTGGCGCCCTTGGCAGGCTTGATGGTGTTGAGTTTCATCTCAGACCTCTTCCACTTTCAGCATGAAATCGACCTTGCGGATCATGCCCATCACTTCCGGCGTCGCCGACAGCGTCACCGTCTGGTACACGCGCTTGAGACCGAGTCCGCGGACGCAATCCTGGTGGTTGGGCAGGCGCTTGGCCAGGCTGCGCACCAGGGTCACTTTGATTTGCTTGTTGCTCATGGCTTAGCCCAGGATTTCTTCGAGCGTCTTGCCGCGCTTGGCAGCGATGTCAGACGGCTGGTTCATCTTCTTGAGGGCGTCGATGGTGGCGCGAACCATGTTGATCGGATTGCGCGAACCCAGCGACTTCGACAGGACGTTCTGCACGCCGGCCACTTCGAACACGGCACGCATGGCGCCGCCAGCGATGACACCGGTACCATCCGAGGCCGGGCGCATGAAGACCTTGGTGGCACCGTGCGTGCCCCAGATCTCGTGCTGCAGCGTGGTGCCCTTGAGCGGCACCGTGATCATGCTGCGCTTGGCCTGCTCCATCGCCTTGGCGATGGCAGCCGGGACTTCGCGGGCCTTGCCGTAGCCAAAGCCGACGCGACCGGCGCCGTCGCCCACGACCGTGAGGGCCGTGAACGCGAACTGCTTGCCGCCCTTGACCGTCTTGGACACGCGGTTGACCGCGACCAGCTTTTCCTTCAGGTCGCCGCCGGACTGAACGTCATCGATATTGAACTGAGTCGCCATTTTTTAGAACTCCAGACCCGCTTCACGCGCGGCGTCGGCCAGCGCCTTGACGCGGCCGTGATACTTGAAGCCAGAACGGTCGAAAGCGACCTTGGTAACGCCGGCGGCCTTGGCGCGCTCGGCGATCAGGGTGCCGATGCGCTTGGCAGCATCGACATTGCCGGTGCTGTCGAGGCCATCGATCTTCTCGACGGTGGATGCAGCAGCGACGGTGTTGGCGGCATCCGGCGCGATGATCTGCGCATAGATGTGACGCGCCGTACGGTGCACCGACAGGCGATGAACGCCCAACTCGCGGATATGAGCCCGCGTGCGGCGCGCGCGGCGCAGACGAGTCTCGTTTTTGTCTTTCATAAGCCTTCTATCTCTTTCGCTGCGTGACCCATTCCGACGGCGACGAATCCTTGGAGGACGCTACGCGCCGCGCGGAACCCGGTTTACTTCTTCTTGGCTTCCTTGAGGCTGACCTTCTCGTCGGAGTAGCGCACACCCTTGCCCTTGTAGGGCTCGGGCGGACGGTACGAGCGCAACTGGGCAGCCAGCTGGCCGACGGCGTGCTTGTCAGCGCCCTTGATGACGATATCCGTCTGCGTCGGGCACTCAACGCTGATGCCGGCGGGGATCGGATGCTCGACCGGGTGCGACAGGCCAACCTGCAGGTTGACATGCTTGTTCGCGACCACAGAGGCGCGGTAACCGACACCGACCAGCTGCAGCTTGCGCTCGAAACCCTTGGTCACGCCTTCCACCATGTTATTCATCAGGGCACGGATGGTGCCGCCGACCATGGCGTTGGTCTTGAGGGTCTGCTCGCTGATCGTGGCCACGCCGTCCTTGACGTCGATCGCGACGTTGGGCGGCAGTGCGCGCGACAGGCTGGCCTTCGCGCCCTTGACGACGAGATTGCCACCCTCGGTGGAAACCTGGACACCGGCCGGAATCTTCACCGGCATTTTTGCGACTCGTGACATGACTGTGCTCTGTCTTTAGGCGACGATGCAGAGAACTTCACCGCCCTGGCCTGCGGCGCGCGCCTTGCGGTCGCTCACCACGCCCTTGGGGGTGGACACAATGGCGATGCCGAGACCGCCAAGAACCTTCGGCAGTTCATCCTTGCCCTTGTACACGCGCAGGCTCGGCTTGCTGATGCGCTCAAGGCGCTCGATGACCGGCTTGCCTTCGAAATACTTCAGGGTGAGGACAATCGTCTTCTTGTTGCCTTCGGCAACCACGCTGTACTCGGCGATGTAGCCTTCGTCCTTGAGGACGGCGGCAATCGCTTCCTTGACCGACGAGGACGGCGAAGCGATCTGCTTCTTGCCGGCCTGCTGGCCGTTACGGATTCGGGTCAGGAAATCGGAAATGGGGTCGTGCATGCTCATCTGTTATCCCCTTACCAGCTGGCCTTCTTGAGGCCCGGGATTTCGCCCTTCATGGCGGCTTCGCGAAGCTTGTGGCGGGTGAGACCGAACTTGCGGTAGACGCCGCGGGTACGACCGGTCTGCTTGCAGCGGTTGCGCTGGCGGGTGTAGCTGGAGTCGCGCGGCATCTTCTGCAGCGCCACCACGGCCACCTGCTTCTCTTCGTAGCCCACGCTCGGGTCAGCGATGGTCGCCTTCAGCGCGTCGCGCTTCTTGCTGAGTTTCGTGACCAGAGCAGCGCGCTTCTTCTCGCGCTCGATCATGTTCTTCTTGGCCATTGCGAATAACCCTTACTTGCGGAACGGGAAGTTGAACGCTTCGAGCAGCGCCTTGCCCTGCTCGTCGGTCTTCGCCGTGGTGGTGATGGTGATGTTCATGCCGCGCAGCGCATCGATCTTTTCGTATTCGATTTCCGGAAAGATGATCTGCTCGGTAATGCCGAAGTTGAAATTGCCGCGGCCGTCGAAGCCGCGCGCGCTGATGCCGCGGAAGTCACGGATGCGAGGCAGCGCAATGACGATCAGGCGCTCGAGGAATTCGTACATGCGCTCCGCGCGCAGCGTCACCTTGACGCCCACCGGGAAATTCTCGCGGACCTTGAAGCCGGCGATAGACAGGCGCGACTTGGTGACGACCGGCTTCTGGCCGGCGATCGCGGTCATGTCGGCAACCGCATGCTCGATCACCTTGCGGTCGGTCGTGGTCTCGCCCACGCCCATGTTGAGAGTGATCTTGGTGATGCGCGGGACTTCCATGGCGCCGACACCGAGCTTGGTCTTCAGGCTCTGGGCGACGGACTCACGGTAGAAATTCTGCAAATTGGCCATGGTACTGATCTCAGCCGTCCACAACTTCTTGGTTGGACTTGAAGTAACGGACCTTGCGGCGCTTCTCGCCTTCGCCTTCAAATTTGAAGCCGACGCGATCGCCCTTGTTGGTCTTGGGGTTCCAGAGCATCACGTTGGAGCCTTCGATCGGCATTTCCTGCTCGATGATGCCGCCGGCGACGCCTGCGTTCGGGTTGCCACGCTGGTGCTTCTTGGCGACGTTGACGCCCTCGACCACCAGATGGCCGCTGTCGAGAACCTGGCTCACCTTGCCGCGGCGACCCTTGTCCTTGCCGGTGATGACGACGACTTCGTCGCCCTTCCTGATCTTGTTCATGATTACTCGACTCTTACAGAACTTCGGGCGCCAGGGAGATGATGCGCATGAAGCGCTCGCGCAGCTCGCGGGTCACCGGTCCAAAGATGCGGGTGCCCAGCGGTTCCTGCTTGTTGGTGAGCAGCACGGCAGCATTTGTGTCAAAGCGGATCACCGAACCGTCGGGACGGCGGATCGGGAAGCGAGTGCGGACCACGACGGCATCGTGCACTTCGCCCTTCTTGACCTTGCCGCGCGGAATCGCGTCCTTGACGGTGACCTTGATCAGGTCACCGACGCCAGCATAGCGGCGCTGCGTGCTGCCCTTGACCTGGATGACCTGCACCAGCTTGGCGCCGCTGTTGTCGGCCGCGACCAGGAAAGATTCTTGTTGGATCATGTCTGCTGCTCCTGTATCAGGCGTGGGCCGACTTGATCACTTCCACCAGGCGGAAGCGCTTCTGCTTGGACAGGGGACGGGTCTCGACGATCGAGACGGTGTCGCCTTCCTTGCACTGGTTGTTCTCGTCGTGCGCATAGAGCTTGGTCGAACGGCGCACGTACTTGCCGTACAGCGGATGGCGCTCGCTGCGCTCCACCAGCACGGTGATCGTCTTGTTGGCCTTGCTGCTGACGACCACGCCGACGACGTGGTTGCCGGTCTTCTTCTGGGTTGCTTCGCTCATGACGCCTTCACCTGCTGACGCATAACGGTCTTCGTGCGCGCAATCTTCTTGCGCACATCGCGCGTCAGACTGCTCTTGTTCTGCTGGCCGATCGCCTTTTGCATGCGCAGGTTGAACTGTTCCTTGCGCAGCGCTTCCAGCTCGGCGTTGAGTTCCTGCGTGTTCTTGCCACGCAGCGACTTCACGTAATCGGTCGTTTTCATTAGAGGATCGTCCGGTTGGCGAAGGTGGTCTTGACCGACAGCTTGGCGGCGGCAAGGCGGAACGCCTCGCGGGCCTCGGCCTCGGTCACGCCTTCCATTTCATAGAGCATCTTGCCCGGCTGAACCTTGGCGACCCAGTACTCGACGTTGCCCTTACCCGAACCCATTCGGACTTCGAGAGGCTTCTTGGTCACGGGAACGTCAGGGAAAATGCGGATCCACAGCTTGCCGCCACGCTTGACGTAGCGCGTGATCACGCGACGGGCAGCCTCGATCTGGCGGGCCGTGATGCGGCCATGCTCGGTCGACTTCAGGCCGAACTCGCCGAAGCTGACTTTGTTGCCGTTGAAGGCGAGACCCTTGTTGGTCCCCTTCATCTGCTTGCGATACTTGGTTCGCTTAGGTTGCATCATGATGACGAACTCCGAGCCTTAGGCCGCGTGGGCCTCGGCGACTGCTTCTTCTTTCTTTTCCGCGCGCTTGTCAGCTTCGAACACTTCGCCGGAGAAGACCCAGACCTTGACGCCGATGATGCCGTAGGTGGTCTTGGCTTCCGCAGTCGAGTAATCGACGAAGGCACGCAGGGTGTGGAGCGGCACGCGGCCTTCGCGGTACCACTCGACACGGGCGATTTCAGCGCCATTCAGGCGGCCGCCGAGCTGGATCTTGATGCCGCCCGCGCCCAGGCGCATGGCGTTCTGCACGGCGCGCTTCATCGCGCGGCGGAACATGATGCGGCGCTCGAGCTGTTGCGCGATGCTCTCGGCGATCAGGTGCGCATCGAGTTCCGGCTTGCGGATTTCCTCGACCGAGATGTGCACGACGTCGGGCTTGAGGCCCATGATCTTGGCAACATCCTGCTTCAGCTTCTCGATGTCTTCGCCCTTCTTGCCGATCACGATGCCGGGGCGGGCGGTGTGGATCGTTACACGGGCGCTCTTGGCCGGACGGTCGATCTGGATGCGCGAAACGTTGGCCTGCGCCAGCTTCTCGCGCAGGAACTTACGCACCGCGATGTCCTTGTTCAGGTTCTCGCCGTAGGCGCCGCGCTCGGCGTACCAGTTCGACGTCCACTGCGTGGTGATGCCGAGACGGAAACCGTTTGGATTAACTTTGTGGCCCATAGTCTCTACTCTTACTCGTCGCCAACGCGGATGGTGATGTGGCTGGTGCGCTTGCTGATACGGTCAGCACGGCCCTTGGCGCGCGGACGGATGCGCTTCATCACCGGACCCTCGTCCACGAAGATCTCGCTGACCTTGAGTTCGTCAACATCGGCGCCGTTGTTGTTCTCAGCATTGGCGATGGCCGATTCCAGGACTTTCTTGAGGATCCCGGCAGCGCGCTGGTTGGAGAACTTGAGCGTGTTGATGGCCTCATCGACCTTCTTGCCACGGACCAGATCGGCCACCAGACGCGCCTTCTGCGGCGACAGTCGGACGAACTTGAGAACTGCTTGCGTTTGCATGTCGTGCTCCGTTACGCAGCCTTGGGCGCAGCGGCCTTGGGCGCATCGGTCTTCTTGTCCGCGGAGTGGCCCTTGAACGTACGGGTGGGCGCAAACTCGCCGAGCTTGTGACCAACCATGTGCTCGGTAACAAAAACCGGCATGTGCTGGCGACCGTTATGCACCTGGATGGTGAGACCCACCATGTCAGGCACGATCATCGAACGACGCGACCAGGTCTTGATCGGCTTCTTCACGCGGGCGCCCATCATGTCACTCACCTTCTTGGACAGGTGATGATCGACAAAAGGGCCTTTCTTGACTGAACGCGGCACGATTACACCTCGTTACTTCTTGTGGCGGCTGCGCACGATCATGTTCTGCGTGCGCTTGTTGTTGCGGGTCTTGAGGCCCTTGGTCTGCTGACCCCAAGGCGTGACCGGATGCGGATTACCCTGACCCGAGCGTCCTTCACCACCACCATGCGGGTGATCGACCGGGTTCATGACCACGCCGCGGACGGTCGGGCGGATGCCCTTCCAGCGCTTGGCGCCGGCCTTGCCGTACTGACGGAGGTTGTGGTCGGCGTTGCTGACTTCGCCGATGGTGGCGCGGCAGTCGGCCTGCACCTTGCGCATTTCACCGGAGCGGAGACGCACGGTGGCGTAATCGCCATCGCGGGCCACTAGCTGCACGGCAGCGCCGGCCGAGCGCGCGATCTGGGCGCCCTTGCCCGGACGCATTTCCAGGCAGTGAATGGTGGAACCAATCGGGATGTTGCGCAGCGGCAGGGCGTTGCCCGCCTTGATCGGCGCATCGGCCCCGTTCTGGATGGTGTCGCCGACCGCGACGCCACGCGCCGCGATGACGTAGCGGCGCTCGCCATCTGCAAACAACACCAGCGCGATATGGGCGCTGCGGTTCGGATCGTATTCGAGGCGCTCGACCTTGGCCGGGATGCCGTCCTTGTTGCGCTTGAAGTCGACTAGGCGATAGTGATGCTTGTGACCACCGCCCTTATGACGGGTGGTCATGTGGCCGTTGTTGTTACGGCCGCCACTGGCGCTCTGGCTCTCGACCAGCGGGAAATACGGGTCGCCCTTGTGCAGGCCCGGCGTGGTCACCTTGACTTGGTGACGGCGGCCCGGCGAGGTGGGCTTCATCTGAATAAGTGCCATGACTTGGTCCTTAGTTGGCAGCGCCGCCGACGAAGTCAATCTCCTGGCCTTCGGCCAGGGTGACATAGGCCTTCTTCCAATCGGACCGCTTGCCGACGGACTGGCCGAAACGCTTGATCTTGCCCTTGACGTTCAGGGTCGCGACGCTGGTGACCTTGACGTTGAACAGCTTCTCGACCGCTTCCTTGATCTCCGGCTTCTGCGCATCACGGGCGACCTTGAAGACCGCCTGATTGCGCTTTTCGGCCACGCGAGTGGCCTTCTCGGAGATCACCGGCGCGAGGATGATCTGGTGCAGACGCTCGAAATTCATGACAGCCAGGCCTCCAGCTTCTTCACCGCATCGGCCGTCATCAGGACTTTCTGATGACGCAGCAGGGCGACGGGATTGAGCGCCTCGACATCGCAAACCGCGACATGCGGCAGGTTGCGGGCAGACAGGTACAGGTTCTTGTCGACTTCGCCGGTCACGACGAGGATGTCATTGGCGCCGTACTGGCCGAGCTTCTCGACGAGGCTCTTGGTCTTTGCGGCATCGACGGTGAAGTTCTCGGCGACCAGCAGGTGACCCTGACGGTTCAGTTCAGAGACGATCGAGCGGATCGCGCCGCGATACATCTTCTTGTTGACCTTCTGGCTGAAGTCGCGGGGCACGGCGGCAAAAGTCTTGCCACCACCACGCCACAGCGGCGAGCGGATCGAGCCGGCGCGGGCCTGACCGGTACCCTTCTGCTTCCAGGGCTTCTTGCCGCCACCGGAAACCTCACCCTTGGTCTTCTGCGCCTTGGTGCCGGCGCGGCCGCCGTTCATGTAGGCGGTGACCACCTGGTGGATCAGGGCTTCGTTGTACTCGGCACCAAAAACGCTGTCGGCGACCGCCAGCTTGGTGTTGCTTTGTTGCATCTGAATATCCATGGCCGTTTTTCCCCGGTTACTTCACCGTGGGGCGGACGATGACATCGCCATTCGCCGCGCCCGGCACCGCGCCCTTGACGAGCAGCAGGTTGCGTTCCGCATCGATCTTGACCAGATCCAGGTTGAGCGTGGTGACACGCTCGTTACCCATATGACCGGCCATCTTCTTGTTCTTCCACACCTTGCCAGGGCTCTGGCGTTGGCCGATAGAACCCGGAACACGGTGCGACAGCGAGTTGCCGTGCGTTGCACGACCGCCGCCGAAATTGTGGCGCTTGATCACGCCGGCAAAACCTTTACCAATGCTGGTGCCGGTGACGTCGACAGCCTTGACGCCGTCGAACGCACTGACCTTGATTTCCGAACCCAGCTGCAGGTCCTGGCCTTCGTCCGCCGACAGGCGGATTTCCCAGAGACCACGCCCGGCGGCAACGCCGGCCTTCTTGTAGTGGCCCGTCAGCGCCTTGTTCACGCGGCCGGGCTTCTTGTCACCGACCGCCACCTGCACAGCGCGGTAGCCATCGGTTTCCAGCGTCTTGACCTGAGTCACGCGGTTGGGCGTGCACTCGATGACGGTAACGGGGATGGCCTCACCGGCGTCGGTGAAGACCCTCGTCATGCCGGCCTTGCGGCCAATGATTGCAATAGTCATGTCCAGGAGTCCCCTTAGTTGACCTTGATCTGGACTTCGACGCCCGCCGGGAGATCGAGCTTGGACAGGGCGTCCACGGTCTTCTCGGTGGGGTCGACGATCTGCATCAGTCGCTTGTGGGTACGGATTTCGTACTGGTCACGAGCGTCCTTGTCGCCGTTGGGCGACGCCAGGACGGTGAAACGCTCCTTGCGCGTCGGCAGCGGGATCGGCCCGCGCACAACGGCGCCGGTGCGCTTCGCGGTCTCGACGATCTCGCGCGCAGACTTGTCGATCAGACGGTGATCGAAAGCCTTGAGCCGGATGCGAATGGATTGGCTAGTCGCGGCCATGCTATTACTCAGGTCTTAAAGAACGGAGGAACAAAGGGGCGCGGATTATACGCGCCCCTGTAATTTAATGGAAGGGCTTAGGCGAGAATCTTGGTGACAACGCCTGCACCCACCGTGCGACCACCCTCACGGATGGCAAAACGCACGCCCTCTTCCATCGCAATCGGGTTGATCAGCTCAACCGTCACCTTGACGTTGTCGCCCGGCATCACCATTTCCTGGCTGATCTCAACCGAGCCGGTCACGTCGGTGGTGCGGAAGTAGAACTGCGGACGGTAGCCCTTGAAGAACGGGGTGTGACGGCCGCCCTCTTCCTTGGTCAGGACGTACACTTCGCCTTCAAACTTGCTGTGGGGCTTGATGCTGCCCGGCTTGCACAGCACCTGGCCGCGCTCGATTTCTTCCTTCTTGGTGCCGCGCAGCAGCAGGCCGACGTTGTCGCCCGCCTGGCCCTGGTCGAGCAGCTTGCGGAACATTTCGACGCCGGTGATGGTGGTCTTGATGGTGGGACGGATGCCGACCAGTTCGACTTCTTCGCCAACCTTGACCACGCCGCGCTCGATACGGCCGGTGGCGACGGTGCCGCGACCGGAGATCGAGAAGACGTCTTCGACCGGCAGCAGGAAGGGCTTGTCGACTTCGCGCTGCGGTTCGGGGATGTAGGTGTCCAGGGCCTTGTACAGTTCTTCGACCTTGGCCACCCACGCCGGGTCGCCGGCAATGGCCTTGGTGGCGCTGCCGCGGATGACGGGGGTGTTGTCGCCGTCGAAGCCGTACTTGCTGAGCAGGTCGCGCACTTCCATTTCAACGAGGTCGAGCAGCTCCGGATCGTCAACCAGGTCGCACTTGTTGAGCCAGACGACGATCTTGGGCACGTTGACCTGCTTGGCCAGCAGCACGTGCTCGCGGGTCTGCGGCATCGGGCCGTCCGTGGCGGACACGACCAGGATGGCGCCGTCCATCTGCGCAGCACCGGTGATCATGTTCTTGACGTAGTCGGCGTGGCCCGGGCAGTCGACGTGCGCGTAGTGACGCGTGTCGGTTTCGTACTCAACGTGCGAGGTGGCAATCGTCAGAATCTTGGTGCTGTCACGACGACCCTGGCTCTCAGAGGCCTTCGCCACTTCGTCGTACGCCACGTACTTGGTCTTGCCGTACTTGTCCGAGGAAATCTTCGTCAACGCAGCCGTCGTCGTGGTCTTGCCATGGTCCACGTGACCAATCGTCCCCACGTTCACGTGCGGCTTGACGCGCTCAAATTTCTCTTTTGCCATTGGAAGACTCCGTCCTAACGTTCAATTAGTAGACAAACCAAGCTTGCGACGCCGCCGGATAACCGAGGGCCCAGACCTCAAAATTGGCGCCCACCACTGGAATCGAACCAGCGGGACTCGCTGTGCTCGTTCCCGCCTGGCGGGCATTTTTCACGCGGTCGCTGGCTCGATTCCACCAACATCCGCACTTCGAAACTGGTGCCCACCACTGGAATCGAACCAGCGACCTCACCCTTACCAAGGGTGTGCTCTACCGACTGAGCTAGGTGGGCAAATCTTTACCGCGTACCGCAAAAACTGGAGCGGGTGATGGGAATCGAACCCACGCTATCAGCTTGGAAGGCTGAAGTTCTACCATTGAACTACACCCGCCTCGCACCGCTTCAAAAACTGGTGGAGGGAGTAGGATTCGAACCTACGTAGGCATAAGCCAGCAGATTTACAGTCTGCCCTCGTTGGCCGCTTGAGTATCCCTCCAGCACCCCCAGACCCATACCGGGCCCGAGGAGCCGCGTATTCTCTTCGCCGGACCCGGTCGCGTCAAGCAAAAAAACGTGCCAAATGCTACGAATGCGTCGCGATTCGCCGCCATCGGCGTCGCATCCGGCGCTCAGGTGCCCCTCGGCTTGGCGCGCCGCGCCGCCGGCGCGCTAAGCGGATCGTCCGGCCAGGGGTGCCGGGGATAGCGGCCCTTCAGATCCTTCTTCACGTCGGCATAGCCTCGCGCCCAGAACCCTGCCAGATCCTGCGTCACCGCCACCGGCCGCTGCGCCGGCGACAACATGTGGATCAGCACGGGCCGTCGTCCCTCGTCCACCGTAGGCGTCTGCGCGAGGCCGAACAGCTCCTGCAGCTTGACCGCCAGCACCGGCGCCGTGCCATCCGTGGCATAGATCAGGGCGATTCGTGAACCGCTCGGCACCTCGAGGTGGGTCGGCGCCAGGCGCGACAACTGCTGTTGGCGGGCATAGTCCAGGCGGGCCTGGAGGATGGCCATCAGATCCAGCCGCGCCAGGTGATCACGGCGCGTGACGCCGTCCAGATAGGGACCGAGCCAATCCTCCAGCGTCGCCAGCAGGGCGGCGTCCGACACCTCGGGCCAGTCTTCGGCGGGCCGCCACCGCCGCAGGCTCTGCACCCGCGCCTGCCATTGCCGCGCCGGCTCGGTCCAGGGCAGGACCTGCAGACCCAGACTGCGGATGCCGGCGATCATTGCCGTGCGCACCGCCTCGCCCTGTCCCTCGCGCAGGGGACGGCGCTCCAGCACGATCGCCCCGAGGCGGCGCTGCTGTTCGGCGACCACCGCCTCGGTCTGGGCGTCCCAGCGCACCGCCACTTCGCTGCGGACCCGTGCCGCGTGGTCGCGCAGGACGGTGGCCTCGTCCAGGACGGCCGCCAGCCGCACCTTGCGCGGCGGTCCCGGATCCCAGTGGGCGATGGCCAGCCATTCCGACTGCGCCAGCGCATCCTTTTCGTGCATCCGCGCCTCGCCACCGTCCTCGCAGAGGTACACGCCGGTCTGTCCGGCGCGACGGCGCGCGATGCGCTCGGGATACGCCCAGGAGACGATGCGGCCCACCGCCTCCTCGTGCGCCGATCCGGCCTCGCCGGCATCGACCAACCGCGCCAGCTGCCGCGCCGCCTCGCGCACACGGCGCAAAGCCTGGGGATCGGCGCGACCGTGACGAAATGCGGCATAGGCCTCAGCCAGATCGCTGCCGCTGCCGGCATCGCGTTCTTCCAGCAGGGCCGCGACCCAGGCAGCGGCATCGGCCAGCCCCTGCTGGCGTGCCAGCACCAGCAGGTGCGCACGACGCGGACTGGCCGGCAGGCGCGCGAGTTCACGGCCGTGCGCGGTGATGCGTCCCTCGCCATCCAGCGCACCCAGTTCGCGCAGCAGGTCGCGGGCATAGGACCAGCTCACCGGCGCCGGCGAATCGAGCAGGGCCAGCGCCGACGGATCGCTCACACCCCAGGCCGCCAGCTCCAGCGCCAGGCGGGTCAGGTCGGCGGCCAGGATTTCCGGCGTGTCGTGTGCCGGCAGCATGCCCTGCTGCTCGCGGCTCCAGAGGCGATAACAGCGTCCCGGACCGAGGCGGCCGGCGCGACCGGCACGCTGGTCGGCGCTGGCGCGCGACACGCGCTGCGTCTCCAGGCGGTTGGCGCCGCTGCCGAGATCGAACCGCGCCACGCGCACCAGCCCGCCATCGACCACCGTGTTCACGCCTTCCACCGTCAGGCTGGTCTGCGCGATGTTGGTGGCGAGGATCACCTTGCGCACGCCATCGTGCGTCGGCTGCAGCGCCACGTCCTGCTCGGCGCTGCTCAGTTCGCCATACAGCGGCAGCACGCGCACGCGCCCGGCAAGCCGTTCGTCGAGTCGCCGCTGCGCCTGCCGGATCTCACGCGCACCGGGCAGGAAGGCGAGAATGTCGCCCTGCGTTTCCGTCAGTGCCGTCAACACGCTACCGGCAACGACCGCGTCGTGGGCTTCACCGGTGCGCGGCGGCAGATAACGGATGTCCACCGGGAACAAGCTGCCGCCGCTTTCAATCACCGGCGCATCATCGAGCAGTCGCGCCACGCGTTGCGTCTCCAGCGTCGCCGACATCACCAACAGGCGTAGGTCGGGATTGAGATTGGCACGCGCATCCAGCGTCAGCGCCAGACCCAGATCGGCGTCGAGGCTGCGCTCGTGGAATTCGTCGAAGATCACCAGGCCCACACCCGGCAGCTCCGGGTCGGCCTGCAGACGGCGCGCCAGGAGACCTTCGGTCACAACCTCGATGCGCGTCTGAGCCGAGGTCTTCTTCTCAAAGCGGATCTGGTAGCCGACGGTCTGGCCCACTGTCTCGCCCAGCAGCCAGGCCATGCGCGCGGCGGCGGCGCGGGCGGCGACGCGGCGCGGTTCCAGCATCAGGATTTTTTTGCCGCGCAGCCAGGGCTCGTCAAGTAGGCACAGCGGCACCAGCGTGGTCTTGCCGGAACCCGGCGGCGCGGCCAGCACGGCGCGGCCCGCCTCGGCCAGCGCGCGGCGCAGTGCCGGCACCGCCTCCTCGACCGGCAGCGAGGGCAAGGGCCGCGACACGGTCATGCCGGGTCGTTGCGGCGCAGCCAGTCCATCCGCTGCAGCAGCTTGTCGCGGTAGGCGGCGGTCAGCCCCGGCGTCTCGGCGGCCCGCGTCAGCGCCGCAAGGCCCGGCCGCGGCGTCCACATCAGCGTCCACCACTCGCGCAGGCTCACCGGATCGGCATTGCGTGTGACCAGGCGCAGGCGGTCGCCGGCCTGCGCCGAACCCTCCCGCAGCACGCGGTAATACCAACCGGCGATGCCCTGGTCGGCGATCCAGCGGGTGATGCCTTCATGTCCGTGACGCGCATCGATCTTCCAGCAGGGACTGCGCGGCTGCGACACCTGCAGACGCACGCTGCCGACCTCGTAGACATCACCGATGCAGACGTTTTCCTCGGTCATGCCTTCGGTGGCGATGTTCTCGCCCAGGCCGCCGGCGACGAAGCCGGCCGCCTGCTCGGGAAAGCGCGCGGCCAGCCGCCGGTGATTCTCCAGCGGAAACTGGTGGACCGCCTTCTCCGCGCCACCGTGCACCCGGCGGTCGGCCTGCGCATCGCCGTCCAGGCCCTCGATGCCGATCCGCACCGGCCCCGCGACCCGCTGCTTGAAGATGGCGGTGGGCCGGCCGTCGCCCGGCATCGGCGCGACGCGACCTGCGAAGAAGTCGATGACGGGAGTGTCCATGCCGGTATTATGACCGCGCCTGAAATCCGAAAGACGCCATGAGCGAAATCGAGCTGCACCGCAAACTGCTGGGTGACCACGCCCGCAACGACGCCTTCCACGCCGCGCTCCAGCGCGTCATCCGGCCGGGACAGACCACGGTGGTGGACATCGGCGCCGGCACCGGCTTTCTCAGCTTCCTGGCGCGTCGGCTCGGCGCCAAGCAGTGCACGCTGATCGAATATACCGACACGCTGGATCTTGCCGAGGAGCTGGCGCGCCAGAACCGCATCGGCGATCTGCGCTTCATCAAGGCGCACTCGGCGGAACTCGCCAAGCCGCCGAAGGCGGATGTGGTGATCTCGGAAACCCTGGGCAACTACGCGCTGGAGGAAAACCTTCTGGAGACGCTGGTCGACGCGCGCCGCTATCTCAACAAGAACGGCGTGATCATTCCCGGCCGCCTGCGCCAGTACGTCGCGCCGGTGACGTCGCCGCGCCTGCAGGACGAGATCGACGTGTGGCCGCGCGTGGGCTACGACATCGACCTCTCCGCCGCGCGCGCGGTGTCGCTCAACAATATGTATGTCCGCGCCATCCAGCCAGGCGACCTGCTGGGCGAGGACCTCGCACGCCTGTGGGACGATCTCGATTTCAGCCCGGCTGCGGAAGCACCGCAGAGCCGCCGCAGCCACAAGGCGCAGTGGCCGGCGCGCGAACTTGGCGGCACGGTGTACGGCTACGCGCTGTGGTGGGACTGCGAGCTGCTGCCCGGCATCACGATCAGCACCTCGCCCTGGGCGCCGCCGACGCATTGGGAACAGATCTACCTGCCGCTGCTGACGCCGCTGCCGCTGCGCGCCGATGACACCTTGGAACTGATGCTGACCTCCGACACCCGCCCGCAGGTCGGCGTACGCGTGAGCTGGCGCACGCGTCTGCTGCGTACGGGCAAGGCCATCGCCGAACAGTCGCAGGACATCGCACGCGGACGGCTTTGAAGCGCGGGTAGACGCTTCGAGCGCCACCCGCTGTCCCGGTTTCCTCTGCGCAAATTGTTATTAAATAATTATTAAAATTAAAATAACTTAATAAAATAAAACAACACGATTTACATCGTCGCCAAGAGCGGGTGGTAGAAATTTGCGCTGCTTCACAGACGCAAGATACGTCTGACGTTGAATTTGGTACTGTTCCTCGCACAGCGAAGCCACAAGGGAGCCATTCACTTGGAACGGGCATCGATGGCTGCGCGATTCAAAATTGCCGTGATCGGTTCGGGGCCGTCCGGATTGTCCGCTGCCGCACATGCGGCAGAACTTGGCTTATCCCATATCTTGCTGGAGGCGCAAAGCCACCTCTCCAACACGCTCTACCGCTATCAGAAAGGCAAGCACGTCATGGCCGAGCCAGGCGTGCTGCCGCTGCGCAGCCCCATGTCCTTTGCCGCCGGTAAGCGCGAGCAGATCCTGGATACCTGGCAGGAAGAAGTCGCCAGGCATGGCGTCAACGTCTGTCACAACGCCGAGGTCGTCGGCCTCACCGGGGAGAAGGGTGCGTTCACCCTGAACCTCGCCGATGGCGGCACGGTGGAGGCGGAATACGTGGTGCTATGCATCGGCCTGCAGGGCAATCTGCGCAAGATGGGCTGCCCAGGCGAGGATGCAAGCTTCGTCCAGTACCAGCTCGACGACCCCGACGAATACCAGAACGAGCACATCGTCGTGATCGGCGCCGGCGATGCGGCGATCGAGAACGCGCTTGCGCTGTGCGATCACAACACCGTCACCATCGTCAACCGCCGCGAGGAGTTCGACAAGGCCAAGGCTGCCAACAATGCTGCCATCCTCAAGGCCATCCAGGACGGCCGTGTACGCTGCGTGTACAACGCAGGCGTCGGCTCGGTCTCCAAACAGCCGGGCAGGAACCCGCCGGGCGTACTGACGCTCAATACCGCTACCGGCGAGGCGCGCATTCCCTGCCACCGCGTGATTGCGCGTCTGGGCGCCACGCCGCCGCGCAAGTTCGTGGAGTCCTGCGGCATCCACTTCCCGAGCGAGGACCCGACCAGCCTGCCCGCAGTGTCTGCCACCTACGAATCCAACGTTCCCGGGCTGTACATCATCGGCGCGCTCGCCGGCTTCCCGCTGATCAAGCAGGCCATGAACCAGGGCTACGAGGTCATCGAGTTCATCGAAGGCCGCAAGGCGGAGCCGGCCGACGAGCCGCTGTTGCGCCGGAAACTCGGCGGCCTGCCCGGCTTCGTGGACGTGGATCAGGCGCTGGAAGTGATCCGGTCGCGCGTGCCGGTGCTGGCGCCACTCACGCGCCTGCAGTTGCGCGAATTTCTGCTCGACTCCGAGTTGCGCGCACCGAGTCCCGGCGAGGTGATCTTCCAGCGCAACGATTACACCGACAGTTTCTACTCCATCGTCGCCGGCACGGTGGACGTGCAGATCGATCCGGATGATCCCAGTCGCATCCTGAGCCTGGGCGGCGGCGAGTTCTTCGGCGAGATGAGCCTGATCTCGGGCCGGCGCCGCTCGGCCACCGTCCGTGCCGGCGGACAATGCGTACTGATCGAAACGCCGCGGCGTTCGATGAGCAAGCTGATCCACTCCGTAGCGGCGGTCAAACGGGTGGTGGATGAAGCCTTCCTGCGACGTGCGATCCAGTCCAACATCGCACCCGACGTGCCAATCGAGGCCCTGTCGGAGGTGGTCGGCACCGCTTCCCTGCTGGCGTTCAAGGCCGGCGACAGCCTGTTCAACGAAGGCGATACCGGCGACGGCATCCACCTGATCCGGCGCGGCTCGGTCACGGTGTCACGCACGATCGGCGGACGCGAGGTGGTGCTGGCCTACGTACCGGCCGGCCAGTATGTCGGTGAGATGGCATTGATCAGCGATCTGCCGCGCACCGCGACCGCGCGCGCCGCGGTCGCGGTGGAGACCATCCGCCTGGAACCGGCGCCGTTCAAGGCGCTGCTGGCACGCTTCCCGGTGGTGCGCAACCACATCCAGGAACAGTTCAGGACACGCGTCGCCAGCAACTTCGATGCGCAGCAACAATCGGCGGAGCGCAGCGGCATCATCGGTTTCATGATGGCCCAGGGGCTGGGCGAGGCCACCGACGTACTGCTGATCGACGAATCCCTGTGCATCCGCTGTGATCAGTGCGAGAAAGCCTGCGCCACTACCCACGGCGGCGTTTCGCGCCTGGACCGCGAGGCCGGCCCCACATTCCAGAATCTCCATGTACCCACCTCGTGCCGTCACTGCGAGCATCCGCACTGCATGAAGGACTGCCCCCCGGACGCGATCAAGCGCCTGCCCGGCGGCGAAGTGTCGATCAGTGATGCTTGCATCGGCTGCGGCAACTGCGAACGCAACTGCCCCTACGGCGTGATTCACATGGGCGTGGAGGACAATAGCCAGCCGAGCCTGTGGCGCTGGATGCTGTTCGGCGGCCGAGAGCCCGGCAGCGCACCTCCGAAAAAGGGCAAGGACTCAATCAAGAAAGCGACCAAGTGCGATATGTGCAAGAGCCTGCCCGGGGGGCCGTCCTGCGTGCGCGCCTGCCCCACCGGTGCCGCCATGCGCTTGAGCCCCGAAGCCTTCCTGCACGCCTCGCAGCGACGCTAGGCTCGGCTCACGCGAATCATGCGAATGCACGACAGCAACGCCTCCGACACGCTGCATGAAAGCTTCCTGAGCTTCGCCGGCTTCCGCTATCTCAAGCTTGCGCTGGCCCTGTGCCTGGTTTGCGTCATGACCTACATCTGCGCACGGCCGCCGGCCAGCGGCGGCACCTGGCTCGGCTACAGCCTGGGCACGATCGGCGCGCTGCTGATCGCCTGGCTGGCCCTGCTCGGCGTGCGCAAGCGCAGCTATCACGCGACCCTGGGCACGGTGAAGGGCTGGGCCTCGGCTCACGTCTATCTGGGCCTGTCACTGGTCGTCGTTGCCACCCTGCATTGCGGCTTCCACTTCGGGTGGAATGTGCACACGCTGGCCTACGCGCTGATGATCGCAGTCGTCGCCAGCGGCATCTACGGCATCGTCGCCTACGGACGACTGCCAGCGCAGATCACCGGCAACCGCGCCGGAGGCACCCTGGAAGCCTGGATCGAGGAACTGGACGACATCGCCGAGCGGTCGCTGAAGGTCGCGGACCAGATCGGGCCGGACGTGCATCAGGTGCTGATCCGTTCCGCCGAACGCGTGCGCATTGGCGGCAGCCTGAGAGACCAGTTGTTCGGCCCACGGATGACCAAAGCCGTGGATCGCCAGTACGAGCAACTGCGCCAGCAACTCGCCACCACCCTGAGAAGCAAGACCGGCCGATTCACTTCCATCCAGATGCAGTGGCAGACCCTGTCGCCCACGGAGAAGAAGCCGCGCCGCGTCACAGTCAACGTTCCAGACGCGCAATCCACCGTGATGTTCATGGCAGATCAGCTCTCCGGCATGGACCAGGATGCCCGGGACGCCGAGCACATCCGGAGCCTGCTGGACCTGCTCGCGCGGCGTCACGATCTGGTGACGCGCATCAACCGTGATATCCGCCTGCACGCGCTCATGCAGATCTGGCTCTACGTGCACGTACCGCTGACCTTCGCGCTGCTGGCCGCGTTGATCGTGCACATCGTGTCGGTCTTTCTCTACCGGTAGCCACACGATGAAAATCCTGCTTCGCACCTGGACCTGGCAAAGCGGCGGCGAACGCAGCTCGCAGGACCGCGTCGTCGAGGTCGAACGACTGCGCATCGGCCGCGGCACCGACCAGGATCTCGAACTGGCGGACGTCAAGATTTCGCACTCGCACGCGCGCATCGTCCGCAGCGGGCGAAACGTCCTGCTGGTGTGCAAGCCCGGCGCCACGGCACTGGTCAACAGCGAACCAGCCCGGGAACGCAAACTGCGCAGCGGCGACGTCATTGAGATCGGCCGTTACCGGCTGACGATCAGCGCCGGCGCAGCTGGCGCCGATCTCATGATCGAGATCGAAGAAACTGTCACGGCGCGCGACGAGAAGGCCGCGCGCCAAGCCAAGCTACGCACCAGCCTCGACCAGGTGCTGTTCTCGCGACGACGCATATCCTGGCTGCTGTTCCTCTTGGTACTGCTGTCGACGCTGGCCCTGCCCGCCTGGTTCCGTTTTGGCGCACCACCGGCGGTCAAGGCCATGACGTCGGCCTGGCCCGGTGACCGCCTGTGGATGCCCGGTTCTTCGAGCCCGTCGCACGCCTATTTCAAAAACGATTGCGGCAAGTGTCACCAGCAGGCTTTCGTTCCGGTGCGCAACGAGGCATGCCTGGAATGCCATAAAGACGTGAAGCACCATGTGGACGACGAGCGCTGGGCCGCACTGCCAGCCTTCGCGCAGTCACGTTGCGAGGACTGCCACCAGGAGCACAGCAGCCAGATAGCGCTGATTGATAAACGCAACTTCGCGTGTACCGACTGCCACGCGAATCCCGGAGCACGCTTCCCGGGCAGCATGCTTGAAGCCATCAGCGACTTCTCGCGCCACCATCCGGCGTTCCGCCCGCGTGTCGCGCGCTACAAGGCAGCGACCAGGCAGTTCGACTGGATCGAGGTTTCTCAGGAAAATCCGCAAGAGCTGTACGAGCAGACCAACCTCAAGTACTCCCACGAGGTGCACCTTTCTCCAAAGGGCGTGAAGTCGCCGAATGGTCTCAAAACGATGAAGTGCGCCGACTGCCATGAGGTCGATTCCTCGGGCATCTCGTTCAAGCCAGTGGACATGGAGAGGCACTGCGCGAGTTGCCATCGCTTGGACTTCGACCCCGAGAACCCCAGCCGCGTGGTACCGCATGGCAATCCCGCACAGGCAGTGCAGTCAATCCGCGACTATTACGCGCGTGCGGCCTTGACCGGTGGTGTAAAAGCGCCGGACGCTCCAGCGGTGGTTCAACTCCGCCGCAAACCAGGCGAGCAGCTGGAAAGAGAGCAGGCTCGCGCGGCGCTGACCTGGGCCGATCGACAGTCGCGTGTAGTGATCGATGAAATTTTCGACAAGCGGATCTGCTCGTACTGCCACACCGTTCAGCGCACACGCGACCCCGATTTGCCCTGGGAGATCCTGCCGGTGAACTTGCAGGAGCGCGCGCTGGCGCATACCCAGTTCAGCCATGACGCGCACAAACAGGAGAAGTGCGAGAGTTGTCACGCCGCGCGAACCTCGAAGAAAAGCGACGATGTGCTGCTGCCCGACCTGAAGCGCTGCCGCGACTGCCACGGCGACGCGGACAGCGATGCGAAGATTCGCTCGGGCTGCACACTGTGCCACGGCTACCACATCGCTCAGGATCGCCTGATGGCGGATTCCAGATCGGGTAGCGCCGCAGCAACGGTGTCCGGAGCCAAGCCATGACCCCACGGCAGCTGGTGGGAAAGCGCGCGAGCCTCATCCTCGGCCTGCTGCTCGCAGCTTGCGGGGACAACGGCTCTTCGGACGTTGGCTGCACCGGCAACTGCCAGTCGGCCGATCCGCAGCGCCTGGAAGTGGCGAACGTGCAACAGATCGTCGCCCAGGCCGTGGCCGAGGCGCAGGCACAGAACGCCAAGGCCACCATCGCCGTGGTGGACCGCGTGGGCAACGTCCTCGCCGTGTTCGGCATGTCCGGCGCCGGCACATCAGCGACCATCGATTCCGGGCGCGCCACCGGCAACGGTCTGGACGGACTCAGCGTAGTTCCATCCGCCCTGGCCGCGATCGCCAAAGCCATCACCGGCGCCTACCTCAGCTCGGAAGGCAACGCCTTTTCTACGCGCACCGCCAGTCAGATCGTGCAGCAGAACTTCAATCCCGGCGAAACCGGTCAGCCCGGTGGTCCGCTGTTCGGTGTGCAGTTCAGCTCCCTGCCCTGTTCAGACCTGAACACACGCTTCCCCGCCCAGGCCGGCATCGGTCCGCAGCGCTCACCCTTGGGTCTGTCTGCCGATCCCGGCGGCTTCCCGCTGTACAAGAATGGCACCGTGGTCGGCGGCGTCGGTGTGATCGCCGACGGCAAATACAGCCTGGACCTCGACATGGGGGACCGCGACCGCAATCTGGACGAACTGATTGCCATCGCCGCCACCGCTGGCTTCGACGCACCGGCAGACCGCCGCGCCGACCAGATCAGCGTGGGCGGCCGTACGCTGCGCTATAGCGACGTGGCCGTGAACGACACCAGCACCGGCGGACACAACACGCTCACGTTCTCAGCGGCATCCGTACTCGGCGGCTTGATGGCGGTGCCAGGCTACAACGTCGCGACCATCATCCCCGGCAAGCTTTTCGGGCTCGCCGAATCCGGCTATGCGCCGGCCACCGAAGCGGCCTTCGCCGGACTTGATGCCTTCCGCCTGGTGGATGCGGGCGGCGCGGCGCGCTACCCGCCAAAGGCCGGCACCGACGGTCTGCTGAGCGCGAGCGAGACCACGGAGTTGCTCAAGCAAGGTATCGCCGTGGCCAACCGCTCACGCGCGCAGATCCGCCGTCCGCTCAACTCACAGATGCGCGGTTCCTTCGTGGTGGTGGACACCAAGGGCGCGATCCTGGGGGTTCTGCGCACACGCGACGCACCAGTGTTCGGCACCGATGTCGCCGTTCAGAAGGCGCGCACCGCCCTGTTCTTCACTCTGCCCCAGACCGCAAGCGAGCTGCACGCAGCGGGCTCGGTGAGCTACATCCAGCCGGCGGGCACGCCCGATACCACGGTCCAGTTCGGCAACTACGCGGACGCCACCAACCAGTTCGCGAGCACTAACGTGCTCGGAGGTCGCTTTGCCTGGAGTTCGCGCTCGGTGGGAAATTTCGCGCGGCCGTTCTTCCCGGACGGCATCAACGGCAAGCCCAACGGCCCACTATCCAAGCCGTTCATGGAATGGAGCCCGTTCTCCACCGGTCTCGAACTGGACATGGTGTACGAACGCATCGTGCAGCATGTGCTGTTCGTGCTCGGCGCGGCGTCAGACGTCGGCGCAAGTTGCGCCGGACCGCCGGGCGCGGCGGTGCCCGCCGCAGGTTTCAACCCCAACACTACGGTCCCTGCCGAGCTTGGTAACGGCTACCAGATCTTCGCCGGCGGCGTTCCGGTGTACCGCGGGAACCAACTCGTCGGTGCTGTCGGCGTTTCCGGCGATGGCATCGACCAGGACGACATGGTCGCCTTCCTCGGCGTGTACAACGCGGGACGGGCCCTGGGCGGGACCATCGGCGAGGCGCCGCCTCCCATCCGCATCGACCAGTTGAGTATCCAAGGCCAAAACCTGCGTTACGTGGAGTGTCCGCCGGCACCTTTCCTCGACAGCAGCGAGCAGCAGCCTTGCGACGGCAAATAATCCTGCACAGCGGGCTGTGGCACGGCCTGCTCGCCGCTACGCTGGGCCTGGCATCGGCAGCACGGGCGTCCGGCGATGCTGCGCGCACCGTGGCAGCGGGCGAGAACCTGTCGCACATCGCCGCGAGCTATTGCACCCCCAGGGACCGTGTGTGCATTCGCCGGTACATCCTGGCGATTTACCGCGCAAACCCGGATGTGTTCCGGGGCTCGCTCGACCACCTCAAACCTGGGGACCGGCTGCGCGTGCCGGTACGCGCCGAAGTTGAAGCGATCCCGGAAGCGGAGGCGCTGGCGATTTACAGTAAGGGCGGCCCGCTCGCAGCGTCAGCGTCTGAGCCAGCGTCGGCACATGCCACCGCTTCTCTACCGGGGTCTGCTGACCTGCGCCGCATCGCCGGCGAGAACGGCCGCGCGCCGGTCGAGGACAGCCAGCCGCTGCCCGATCCAAACCGCATGAGCCGTCTTGCGCCGGTCGCCCTGCCGGAGGCCTGGAAGCAGTATGAGAAAGCCCCGATCCCCGATCGCTGGCGTCTGCTCAACAACCTGGGCCTTGTCCAGCAACGCTGGTATGACCCGTACAACCAGAACACCTACAAGGGCGACAAACCTATTGTCAGCCGCAACGGCTTCCTCAGCCTCGCCGCCACGCTGGACAGCCTGTACGAATACCGGCGCCTGCCGACGCCTGTCGGCGCGCAGGGCAGTTCGAACGGCAGTCAGAACGGCATCTTCGGCCGCTCCGGCCAGTACAGCATCATCAACAATCTGATTTTGTCGGCTGTCTACATCAAGGGCGACACCACGTTCAAGCCGCCGGAATACGAGCTGCACTTCACCCCGGTGCTGAACTACAACCACACCGTAACGGGGGAGAACGGTACGCTCAACGTCAACCCGAGCCTGGGCCGGCACCGTTCCGACCAGTTCCTCGGCATCCAGGAATTGTTTGTCGACTACCACCTGCGCAACGTCTCGGATCGCTACGACTTCGATAGCATCCGCTTCGGCATCCAGCCCTTTTCCTCGGACTTCCGCGGCTTCCTGTTCCAGGACAACCAGCTCGCGTTGCGTCTGTTCGGCAACCGCGACAACAACCGCTGGCAGTACAACGTGGCTTGGATCAAGCGCCTGGAAAAAAACACCAATAGCGGCCTCAACGCCGTCAGCCGGAAGCTGCGCAGGGACGACACTTACATCATCAATGTCTACCGCCAGGATTTCCCGGTGCTGGCCTTAACCTCGCAACTCACCGTGGCACACAACCGCAATCGCGAGAACGGCGGCAAGTATTTCGACGATAACGGCTTCCAGCAGCGTCCCACGCCGCTCGGCACGGAGTCGCCGCGCAAGTACGACGTCACCTACGTCGGCTACAACGGCGACGGCCATCTCGGGCGGCTCAACCTCACGCTCTCCACCTATCTTGCCACGGGACACCAGGACCGCGGCATCTTCTCCGACAACGTCAAGGCCATCCGCGCCACGTTCACGGCGGCGGAAGTGTCCTGGGACATGGACTGGCTGCGGCCACGCCTCTCGGCGATTTACCAGAGCGGCGATCACAACCCGTACAACGGCATCGCCACTGGCTTCGACGCCATCTTCGAGAATCCCATCATTGCCGGCGCCAACACCAGCTTCTGGAACCGCCAAGCCGTGCCCCTGATCGGCGGTGGTGGCGTGGCCCTGAGCCAGAGCAACGGCATCCTCAACGACCTGCGCACGAGTAAGGATTCCGGCCAATCCAACTTCGAGAATCCCGGTCTGATCCTGGTCGGCATCGGCGCGGACGCCGATGTGCTTCCGGAGTTGCGCGTCTCCGGAAATCTCAACCACCTGTGGTTCGACAGCACGCAAATCCTGGATCTGGCACGCAACCAGGGCGGCATCCACCGCAACATCGGCTGGGATATCTCGACCGCGCTGATCTACCGACCGTTCTTCACCCAGAATGTCATCTTCCAGCTTTCCGGCGCCATGCTGATCCCCGGCCAGGGCTTCCGCGATCTATTTCCGAACAAGGAAAGTTACTCCGTGCTGAGCAACCTCACGTTGACCTACTGACATGAGCCGATTCGCCGCCCTTGCATTCGCTCTCTTCGCGCTCGCCGGCCCAGCTCTGGCCAATGAGGAACAGCCGCGCGATCTCAAATACGTAACCGCGCCGTCGGCGCCGCGCTGGCAGAGCGCGGCGGATGCAGATATCAAGAGCGCGGGCTGCCAGTCCTGCCACTCCGCCACCGACCACAAAACCATGCACGCCAACCCGGCAATTGTGCTCGGCTGTACCGATTGCCACGGCGGCAATGCGCAGGTGTTCGTCGATCCAGGTACGCGACGCCAGGACGCCGCCTATCGCACAGTGCTCAACCAGGCGCACGTGCAGCCACGCTATCCAAAGGCGTGGGATTACCCGTCCAGCGCGAATCCTGAAATCAGCTACGCCTTGCTCAACAACGAAGCGCCGGAGTTCGTGCGCTTCGTCAACCCCGGCGACTACCGCGTGGCACGCGAGTCCTGCGGCGCCTGCCACCTGCCGATCATCGAAGCGGCGGAACGCAGCTTGATGAGCAACGCGGCGATGTTCTTCGAGGGCGCTTCGTACAACAACGGCATCCTGCCGTTCAAGCGCTCGGTCGTGGGCGAGGCCTACACACGCGACGGTCAGGCGGCGATGATCGCGGATCCGTCTGGCACGCCAGACGAAAACATGGTGGCCAAGGGCGTGTTGGCCAAGCTGTTCCCACTGCCGCCCTGGGAGGTAGTGCCGCCGGCCGACATCTTCCGCATCTTCGAGCGCGGCGGGCGCAACATCGGCAGCCTCTTCCCGGAGACCGGTCTGCCCGACGCAAAGGGACTGCTGCAGAACCTCGAGGAGCCGGGCCGGCCAGATTTCCGCCAATCCAACCGCGGCCCCGGTACCGGCAACCGCATCGCCGTGCCGGCCATCAACCTCACCAAGACGCGACTCAACGATCCCTACTCCTGGTTCCTGGGCACCAACGACCAGCCTGGCGACTACCGTTCCAGCGGCTGCTCCGGCTGCCATGTGATCTACGCCAACGACCGCGATCCGCTGCACTCCGGTCCTTACGCACAGTTCGGCAACGGCGGCACCACACAGACCGTCGATCCCACCATTCCCAGGGATCAACCGGGCCATCCGCTCCGGCACGCGTTCACGCGTGCGATCCCGACTTCGCAGTGCATGGTCTGCCACATGCACCAACCGAACATCTTTCTGAATTCCATGCTCGGTTACACCATGTGGGACTACGAGTCCGACGCACCGCTGATGTGGCCGGAAAAGCAGAGATATCCCACCGACACCGAGATTCGCAAGATCAACTCGCGCAATCCCGAGGAGGCGGCGATCCGCGGCAAGTGGTCAGATCCCGGATTCCTCAAGAACGTATGGACCAACGTCAATCCCAAGGCCAAGGACACACAGTTCGCCGACTATCACGGCCATGGCTGGAATTTCCGCGCCATCTTCAAACGCGACCGCAAGGGCGTTTTGCTGGACAAGGACGGCGGGAAGATTGCCGACGACGACCCGCACAAGTTCGATCCCGAGAACCCGCACAAGGCCGTGCAGCTCATGTCCGTCCACGTCGAGAAGGGCATGCAGTGCACCGACTGCCACTTCGCCCAGGACGTACACGGCAACGGCCACATCTATGGCGAGGTCGCGCAGGCCATCGAGATCGACTGCCAGGACTGTCACGGCACCGTGGATCAATACCCGACGCTGCGCACTTCGGGTCCGGCCGCACCGGCACCCCAATGCCCCTCTGGCTCCACGCTGCAGGCCGGCACATCAATCAAGACCGGGAACATCCCCGGCCTCACAGTACCGGCCTATGTCTGCACCCATGCCGACGGCACGCAGACGCCAGCGCCACCCGCCGGCACCGACCTTGCCGTGCTGCGCACCCAGGACGGCCGCAAGCGCTTCGAATGGCGCAACCATGAACTGTGGCAACGCTCGGCAGTGACGCCAAACCTCGAATGGCGCGTGCATCTGGTCAAGGACACGGTCACGCCCGAGAGCAAGGACTACAACGCCAAAGCGGCGCGCGCCAAGCTGATGAGCCGCGATACCGAGACGTTCGCCTGGGGCAGCAATGTGGCTCCCGGCCAGCGCGCACACCAGGACAGCGAGATGACGTGCATCAGCTGCCACAGCTCCTGGACCACGTCCTGCTTTGGTTGCCACCTGCCAATCCAGGCCAACTGGAAGACCCCGCGCAACCACTTCGAGGGTGATGAATCACGCAATTACGCCACCTACAACCCACAGGTTGCGCGCGACGATTTCTTCATGCTCGGCAAGCACGGCCCCGCCAAAGGCTACCGCGTGACACCAATCCGCAGCTCGTCCGCACTGGTGCTTTCGTCCACCAACGCCAACCGCGAGCATATATACGTGCAACAGCCGCCGGTGGCGGCCAGTGGCTTTTCCAGCCAAGCCTTCGCACCGCATTACCCGCACACCGAACGCACAGTCGAGACCAAGACCTGCAGCGATTGCCACCTCTCGAACGCCAACGACAACAATGCCTGGATGGCCTCGCTGCTTGGCCTGGGCACCAGCTTCGTCAACTTCGTCGGCTACCACGCCTACACCGGTCTGGACGGCGGCATCGCCGCAGTGCAGGTCACGGAATGGGATGAGCCACAGGCGGTCATTGGCAGCTATCTCCATCGCTACGCCTATCCCGACTGGTACGCGAAGCACGAGGCCAACGGCCACGAATTGCAGACCGCGCACACGCATGCCACCGGCGACGCCGTCGGTTGCCTGCAACTACGCGGCGAATACCTGTACGTCGCCCAGGGCAAGCGGGGTATGCAGGCCTACGATGTCGCCAGCATCGGCAACAAGGGCGTGTCGGAGAAGATCATCACAGCGCCGTTCTCGCCGCTCGGCCACGACACGCATATCTCTTCCGAGAATGCGACCTGCGTGGCGCTGCCGACCAACCAGCCCATGAACCTCCTGCGCAACACACCCAGGATGCAGCAGGAAAACCAGGAGCAGGCGATCCACCCCATCTACCATTACGCGCTGATCACCGACAGCGTTGAGGGCCTGATCCTGACCAACGTGGACACCCTGCAGGACGGCGAGCCGCGCAATAACTTCCTCACCCGCCAACTCACGTTCAACCCCGGTGGTCTGCTGCGCGGCGCACGCCATCTGACTGTCGCCGGTGACTGGGTGTACGTCGCTGCCGATGCCGGACTGATCGTGCTCAACCTCGCCGATCCACTCTCACCAAAGGTGGCGGCCACATTGCCGATCCAGGATCTCCGCGCGACCTTCGTGCAGTTCCGCTACCTGTTCGCCGCAACCGGCAAGGGCCTGCAAGTGGTGGATATCACCCATCCCGACGCGCCGCGTTTGATCGAGAACGCCGCAGTACCGCTCGGCGACGCGCATCGCGTCTACGTGGCACGCACCTTCGCCTACGTCGCGGCCGGCGCGCAGGGCCTGGCGATCGTCGATGTCGAGAATCCGGAGAAGCCGAAGCTCCACCAGCTCTACACTGCTGATGGCAAGATCAACGACGCCCACGACGTGGTGATCGGCTCGACCAACGCCTCGCTGTTCGCCTACGTCGCCGATGGCCGAAATGGCCTGCATGTGCTGCAGCTCACTGCGCCCGACACGCAGCCCAAGTTCTATGGCTTCTCGCCCGACCCCAAGCCGGTGTGGATCGCGCACTTCAAGACCGCACAGCCCGCCTTGTCGCTGTCCAAGGGTCTGGAAAGAGACCGCGCTGTGGACGAGACCGGTGGCCAGATCGCCGTTTTCGGACGCATCGGATCGCGGCCGTTCAATGCAGAGGAAATGCAGAGGCTGTACCTCAAACTGGACGGCGCGCCCTGGTTCGTGCGCGACGAAGTCGAGCAACCCGTCATGCCGCGGCATGCACCGACCACCGGAGCCGGTGTTTCCGGCAAGGGGCAACCGTAACTCCGGGATACGGCCCTTTATTCGCTCAAGGGGATCCGGCGATACCGGATGGCGCACTGGCATGGAAGGCGCCGGAAAGCCGATCCAATGCCGCAGCGTAGCTGCCGGCCGAGAAGCGATCCCGATCCTGTACCTGGTTGTAGAGGGCATCGACGGCAGCACGCTGCGCGTCGCTGACCTCGGCGTGCCCTCGCTCGACCAAGGCGGTGGTCAGCACGGACACAGCCATCGCGGTCTGCTGTGCGTGCTCGTAGTCGCCGCTGTGGGACTGGCGGGCATCGGCGACGATGCGACCGATGAGCCGTCGCAGGGATTCACTTGGCACCGTGGCATCGGTCTTGGGCAGGACGCTCTGGTGCAACTCGGCCAGCATCGCCCTGGCCTGGGCCTGGAGGGCTTCGGTGCCGGCGCTGCCAGCGATGTGGAATTGGCGCAACTGGTCATCCCAGCGCTCGCCGAGGCTGGGCTCGACGACGTCGAGCCAGCGGCCCAGCATCACCAACGGCGCGTCGGCAGCGGGGACGTTACCGAGCGCCAGGCCGGCGGAGCGCTCGGCGCGCGCGCGGCCGGCTTTCATGGAATGGTGGCAGGCATCGCAGTCGAAAAAAGCCAGTTCGGGAAAAATGCCGTGGCCGAGCCGCGGGCCGGCGAGGTTCTCGAGCAAGGCTATGGACGCGGCGACCTGGCCAACGATCCAGTTGCGCGCCGGATCCTGCGGCCCCTTGCGTCGGACATAGTCTTCGTCGATCTGCCAGTGTGGCGGTGTCAACGCCTGGAAGGTGTCCAGCTCGAACAGAATAGGCGGATGGCCCGCAGCCATGATGGCGTGGGTCATCGGGTGCTGTGGGTCGCCGCTGTGGCAGCTCGCGCACAACTTGGCACGGGCATGCACGTCCCAGGTCGGATACAGACCGGCCTCGAGACGCTCATCGAGCGAGTGGAAGCCCTTGGCGTGCGGTTCGATCCAGCGCTCGGCGGCGCCATGACAGGCTTCGCAGCCAATACCGTCGGACACCTGGTAACGCGGACCGCGCTGCGAAGCACTTTCGGCGTGGCACACCAGGCATTCCTGGGCCTGCTCTGCGGGGCCCAAGCCGAGCCTGCGCGCGATAGCCTCAGAACGCTCGGAAGTCAGCGTGAGCCAGGCCTGGGCATGAGCGTCCTTGCGCTGCCAGACAAAGTATTCGTCCTGGCGGATTTTGCTGTCCTTGAACGGACGGGTTGAGCCATGGCAAGTGTTGCCCGCGCAGCTGGCGACGCCGAGATGCTGGTCGTCGCGCCCGACTACCGTCGGCGCAGCCAATAGCGAGGCCGGCGACAGCAGCGCCGCGGCAAGCCAGTACACGATACGCTTTTGCATACCCCGCATACGTGTACGGCGCCTCGCCCGCGTTTTTCTGACAAGTGCCGCATGTTATACGGATACAGCCGGCGCATTCAAAACGCATGCGTTTGGGCCTGTGGCATCTCCCGCTGGAGACAGAACGCTGTCTTTCCAGATCGGCCCGGAGAAAAGATCCAAACACGCCACATGGGCGACGTCGGCGGTATCGCCGCCAACGATCCGTCAGCCGGGCGGTCTCGATCATTTTCAGCACACAGCCATCGGCGCTGCGCGCGCGACGCCGGCATTCCCAAGCAGAAATCCGATCGGCACCGTCGAAAAACCCATCTCAGGCACCACCCGCTCCTGGCACTTGCGATGGGAATTTAGTTATAAATTATATATAAAAATATATATCTATAGATTAAATATAACTTGATGATCTTCGTCGCCACTAAAAAAATGGAGGACGCTGGAATGCGTCGGAATTTCGCTCCACTCAACGCCGCCGGCGCAACAGCCGTCCGCGATCCTTGTCGTCGTCGCCGGAGCCCGCCGCCGACAGCGAGTACAGCCGCCAGTGGCCGGGCACGCCCTTGAGCTCGTAGGAGCCTTCGTCCTTGAACTCGAAGGGAGCGCCAATGACCAGATCCTTGACCGTGCGCGAAGCCCAGATCTCGTCAGCGTCCGCTTCAGCCAGCACGCGCGCGCCGATGTGCACGGTGAGGCCGCGCAGCGCAGTGCCGGCCTGCTCGCACTCGCCGGCGTGCACGCCGCAGCGGATGTGCAGGCCCAGCGCCGTCGCTTCTTCGCGGATCGCCACCGCGGCGCGCAGCGCCCGCGCCGGTGTGTCGAAGCTCATGAAGAAACCATCACCGCTGGTGTCGATCTCGCGCCCGTGGAAGCGCAGCAGTTGCTTGCGCACCTCACCGTGAAAGCGCTGCAGCAGGTCACGCCAGGCGCTGTCACCGAGCTTGGCGGCCAGTTCGGTGGAGCCGGCGATATCGGCGAACAGCACGGTCAGCAGCACCTGCTCGGCGTACGTGCGCTCGCGCGAGCCGGTGAGGAATTCCTCGATGTGCCCCAACGCCTCCTCGGCCTTGCCGTAGGCGTAGAAGGCATCGGCGCCGTCGACGCCAACGCCGCGCGCACCGGCGATGTTCTGCTGCAGGTAGGCGGCGTGGCTGGGGTTGAGAAAGGGATAGTTCTTGCGGTGCATTACCAGCGTCGGGCAGCGGATCGACGGCAGCAGGTGACGCACATCGAGCGTGCTGCCGTAGCGCAGGCTCTCGGCCGCCACCCGTGGCGTCGCCGCCGCGCGCTGGTAGCGCGCCGACATGCGCGCGAAGTTCTCGTCGCCGGCGCGGCTGGGCACCGCCACCGCCGCCATGCGATCCGTGCCCCAGTGCTCCAGCACCGTGCGGTACATCTGTTCGGCAAACTCCGGCGGCTGGCCGAAGGGATAGTCCGGCGCCCGCGCGTAACGCGCGGTGGTGTTGGACAGGATCAGCGCCGTCACGCGCTCCGGGTGATCCGCCGCGAACAGCATCGCCGCCTGCCCGGCGTCGCGCTCGGCGAACAGCGCCGCGCGCGGCGACTCCACCGCATCGAGCACGATGCGCAGGTCTTCCGCCCAGTCCTGCAGCGTCGGCACCGACGAGGCCGGCGTGCGGTCGGACAGCCCAGTGCCGCGACGGTCGAACAGGATCAGACGGCTGAATGACGCGAGGCGATTGAGGAAGCGCTCGATCTCGGGGAAATCCCACAGCAGGTCGAGCTGGGTGACGACGCCGCCGGTGTAGACCAGATCGATGGGCCCCTCGCCCACGACCTGATAAGCGATGAAGGCCTCGCCGGCGCGGGCGTAACGGGTCTGGGGTGGCGGCATGCGGCGAGACTAGACAGCGCCTGCGCGGCGGTCAATGCGCGTCCGTCGGACGGCAGTGGCTGCATGATATTCTGCAGCGATGGAATCCAAGACCGCCCGTCTGACCCTCCTGGTCGATCCCGCGAAGAAGAAAGCGTTCGAAACGCTGTGCGCGCAGCAGGACCTGACGCCCTCGCAAGTGGTGCGCCAGCTGATCCGCGACTACCTCGAACAGCACGGCGTCAGCTACGCCACCAAACCCGCCGCCAAGACCGCGCGCCGCTGAGGTTTCAGGCCGCCGGCGCCTCGATGTCCGCCAGCGCGCTCTCGAAATCGCGGAAATACGGCAGCGGCCGCGCTTCGCGCCGCACCAGCCCTGCGCGCACCAGCTTGCGCAGCACGCGCGGGCTGGCCTCGCACAGGACCACGCGCACCCCACGCTTCTCGAAATTGCCGATGGCTTCCTCCAGCGCCTGCAGGCCGGTGTAGTCCATGAACGGCACGCGCAGCAGGCGGATGACCACCGCGCGCGGATCGCTGTGCGTCCGCTGCAATACGCGCTCGAGACTCTCCACCGCACCGAAGAAGAAAGGCCCCTCGATGCTGTAGACCAGCACGCCGTCCGGCAGACGCGCGCGGCCGCTGGCGTTCAGTTCCGCCTGCAACTGCGATGCGTCGAGATGCAGCACGTCGACCGACGAGGCCATGCGGCGCACGAAATGCAGCATCGCCAGGATCACGCCGATGTTGACGGCGATCACCAGGTCGGCGAACACCGTCAGGCCGAAGGTGATCATCAGGATGACGACATCGGCGCGCGGCGCCGTGCGCGCGATGCGCAGGAAATGCCGCGCCTCGCTCATGTTCCAGGCCACCACGAACAGGATCGCCGAGAGCGCGCACAGCGGAATCTGCGCCGCCAGCGGCGCCAGGAACAGCAGGATCAGCACCAGGGTCAGGGAGTGCACCAGCCCGGCCAGCGGCCCGGTGGCGCCATTGCGGATGTTGGTGGCGGTGCGCGCGATGGCGCCGGTGGCGGCGAAGCCGCCGAACAGCGGCGTCAGCAGGTTGGCGATGCCCTGACCGATCAGTTCCTGGTTGGAATCGTGGCGCGTACCGGCCATGCCATCGGCCACCACCGCCGACAGCAGCGACTCGATGGCGCCGAGCATGGCGATGGCGAAGGCCGCCGGCACCAGCGTCAGCAGGTGATCGAGGCTGATCGCCGGCGGCGCCCAGTGCGGCAGGCCGCGCGGAATGCCGCCGAAGGCGCTGGCGATGGTCGCCACGCCGTCGAAATGGAACGCCGACTGCAGCACCGTCGCCACCACCATCGCCATCAGCGGCCCAGGCACGCGCGCAAAGCCGGGCAGCCGCGGACCATAGATCGCCAGCAGCAGGCTCAGCAGTGCCAGCGCGGTGGTGGCGGGATGCAGTTGCGGCAAGGCTTCCAGCAGATGCAGCAGCTTGTCGTGGAAATGCTCGCCGCCGACCTTGGGCAGCCCGAAGAAATCGCGCCACTGGCCGACCCAGATGATCACGCCGATGCCGGCGGTGAAGCCGGCGATCACCGGATCGGGAATGAAGCGGATCACGCTGCCGAAGCGCGCCACGCCCAGCAGCACCAGGATCGCGCCGGCCATCATCGTGGCCAGCAGCAGGCCATCGACGCCGAATTTGGCGGTGATGCCCGCCAGGATGACGATGAAGGCCCCGGTCGGCCCGGCGATCTGGATGCGGCTGCCGCCGAACAGCGACACCGCCGCGCCGGCGATGATCGCCGTGTACAGCCCCTGCTCCGGCTTCACGCCCGAGGCGATGGCGAAGGCCATGGCCAGCGGCAGCGCCACCACGCCGACGATGACGCCGGCGACGATGTTGCGCAGCCATTGCTCGCGCTTGAACAGCCCCGCCCTTGCCGCCGTGACGACTGCGATCATGGCCCGCCTATATGATCATTGGATGTTAATAACATGATCATATCAGGCGGGGCCGGTCCGCTCCGGGCGCGGTGGACCGCTCCAGCGCGTCGAGATGGCGCAGCGCGTATTCGCGGCTGTCGCCACACATCTCGGTCGAGGGCCTCAGCCCGCTGCAGACCGCCGGCCGGCGCGGGTCGCCGAAAATCCGGCAGCGGTGGGCATCGTCGAGCTGCACACAGCGCACCCCGGCCGGCTTGCCGTCCGGCATGCCGGGGATCGGCGAGGAAATCGAGGGCGCGATACAGCAGGCGCCGCAATGGGGACGACAGTTCATGGCGGGGCGACGGCGAGCAGGCGCGAATTGTCGCATGGCGCGCCCTACCCGACCCGCGCCAGCGGGCGGGCGTTAGCGGCTAAAATGAGCCGCGCATCGCCTACGGCGTGTGCCCCCATTGCCGACACGCCGCCGCCGATGAACCGCCAACTGCAAGACCTCATCCATCTGCTGGACCTGGAAACGCTGGAGTACAACCTGTTCCGCGGACCGTCGCGCGATCTTGGCGGCCGCAGCGTATTCGGCGGCCAGGTCATCGGCCAGGCCCTGGTCGCGGCCAGCCGCACGGTCGAGCGCGGCATTCCGCATTCGCTGCACGCCTACTTCCTGCGTCCCGGCGACATGGCCACGCCCATCGTTTACGAGGTGGACCGCGTGCGCGACGGCAACAGCTTCACCACGCGCCGCGTGCAGGCCATTCAGTTCGGCCAGCCGATCCTGTCGATGATGGCCTCGTTCCAGAAGGAGGAGCCGGGTCTCGAGCACCAGGTGACGATGCCGGAAGTGCCGCCGCCGGAATCGCTGGCGACCGAGGAAGCGCTGCACGAGCAGTGGCTGGCCAAGGCCGGCAGCGTGCCGGAGCGCGTGCGCGAGGCGCTGACGCGCCAGCTGGCGATCGAGTTCCGCCGCGTGCAGCCGTGGAATCCGCTGGCGCCGGAGCAGCGCGAGCCGCGCCAGTACATCTGGTTCCGCGCCGCCGGCCGCTTGCCGGACGACCCGATGCTGCATCAGTGCGTGCTGGCCTATGCCTCCGACTTCAACCTGCTGTCCACCGCGATGCGGCCGCACGGCAAATCCTGGTTCGACCCGAAGATGGCGGTCGCCAGCATCGACCACGCGGTGTGGTTCCACCGCCCGCTGCGCGCCGACGACTGGCTGCTGTACGCGATGGACAGCCCCACCGCGCAATCTGCGCGCGGCCTCTCGCGCGGCGAGATCTTCGATCGCCAGGGCCGGCTGGTCGCCAGCATCGCGCAGGAAAACCTGATGCGCGTGCTGCCGCAAGCCCGCAGTTGACCGGCGCCCGGCGATAGCGGTCATGCCGGCGCAGGCCGGCCCACACCCCTGCCCGGGCCGCCTTTTCCATGCGCGTGCGGGTAAACTGCGCGCCCCATGATCTCCCTGAGCAACGCCACCCTGCGGCGCGGCGCGCGCACGCTGCTGGACGCCGTCTCGTTCACCATCCACCCCGGCTGGCGCGTCGGCGTGGTCGGCCGCAACGGCACCGGCAAGTCCAGCCTGTTCGCGCTGATCCTCGGCCATCTGAGCGTCGACAGCGGCGAGGCGGGCGTGCCGAAAAGCCTCGCCATCTCCAGCGTCGCCCAGGAAACGCCGGCGCTGCCGGATTCCGCCATCGAGTTCGTGCTCGACGGCGATGTCGAACTGCGCCGGCTCGAACGCGACCTGGTCGTCGCCGAGGAGAAACACGACGTCGGCCGCATCGCGCGCATCCACGAGCGGCTGGCGGACATCGACGGCTACGCCGCGCGCTCGCGCGCCGGCACGCTGCTGCACGGTCTGGGCTTCTCGGCGCAGGAGCAGTTGCAGGCGGTGGCGGATTTCTCCGGCGGCTGGCGCATGCGCCTCAACCTGGCGCGCGCGCTGATGTGCCGCTCCGACCTGCTGCTGCTCGACGAGCCGACCAACCACCTCGATCTCGACGCGGCGATCTGGCTGGAGGAATTCCTGCCGACCTATCCCGGCACACTGCTGCTGATCTCGCACGACCGCGATTTTCTCGACTGCGTCTGCACGCACACGCTGCATCTGGAAAATCTCAAGACCACGCTCTACACCGGCAACTACTCGACCTTCGAGCGCACGCGCGCCGAGCGCCTGGCGCTGCAGGCGGCGAGCTTCGTCAAGCAGCAGCGGCAGGTGGCGCACCTGCAGTCGTTCATCAACCGCTTCAAGACCCACGCCAGCAAGGCGCGGCAGGCGCAGAGCCGCATCAAACAGCTCGAAAAAATGCAGCTGGTGGCGCCGGCGCATTTCGATAGCGAGTTCAGCTTCGAATTCCGCGAGCCGGAGCGCACGCCGACGCCGCTGCTGCGCTTCGACGAGGTCAAGGCGGGCTACGGCGAGCGCGTGATTCTCTCCAACCTCAAGCTGTCGCTGCAGCCTGGCGACCGCATCGGCCTGCTCGGCCCCAACGGCGCCGGCAAGTCCACCTTCATGCAGACGCTGGCGGGCAAGATCGAGCCGCTGGCCGGCACCATCATGCGCGATCCGTATCTCAAGATCGGCTACTTCGCGCAGCACCAGGTGGATCAGCTCGACCTCAAGGCTTCGCCGATCCTGCACCTGCAGCGCCTCGACAAGGGTGCCAGCGAGCAGTCGCTGCGCGACTACCTGGGCAGCTTCAATTTCCGCGGCGACCGCGTCTACGAGGCGGTCGGCCCGTTCTCCGGCGGCGAGAAGGCGCGGCTGGCGCTGGCCCTGGTCGCCTACCAGAAGCCCAATCTGCTGCTGCTCGACGAGCCCACCAACCATCTCGACCTCGACATGCGTCATGCGCTGGAGACGGCGCTGGCGACCTTCACCGGCGCGGTGGTGCTGGTGTCGCACGACCGTCACATGGTGTCGTCGGTCTGCGACGACCTCTGGCTGGTGGCCGAGGGCCGCTGCAAGGTCTACGACGGCGATCTCGACGACTACGCGCGCTGGCTCACCACGCGCGGCGGCGGCGCCAATACCGCCGGCACGGCGGCCGCGGAAGCCGCACCGGCGCGGCGCGAGCCCGCCAACCGAGCGCAGGAAAAGCCGCTCAAGGACGCCCTCCGTAAGCTCGAAGCGCGCATGGACAAACTCCGCGCCGCGCTCGCCGCCGCCGACGCCGCGCTGGCCGACGAGGGCCTCTATGCCCCGGCGCGCAAGGCCGAGCTGCACCAGCAGATGCAGGCGCAGCGCAAGGCCAAGAAACAGCTCGACGAGGCCGAGGAAGAATGGCTGGGGCTGTCGGAGCAGCTCGAAGCCTTGCAGCAGTAAGACGGTGCGCCGACGCGCAGAGCCGCAGTCCGCGAATCGAGGGCTGCTCTCGCCCCGTCACGTCCCCGCAGGCCGCGGAACGCCGTGGTCTTCGCCCCAAACCCGCCACCCGCTCCTGACCTTTTGCTAGGCCAAATCGTTATTTTTTATTTACTGATTTAATAATCAGTAAATATTTAATAACCATTATTCTCCACTCCCGCCTGACAGCGGGTGGCGGTTTGGGACGCGGCTTGAGTCAATTTTCCCATCGGCTGATGTCATCTTCCCGACAGCGCCGGCCGTCCGGCGGCGGCATCATGGCGTCACCGTCGGCAGGCAAGCCGACACCATCACTCTTCAGGACGAATGCCATGCGTACGCTCAAGCAGTTTCTCGACACCTACGCGGAAAGCCACCAGAACCCGGTCAACCAGTGGATCCACATGGTCTGCGTGCCGGCGATCTTCTTCGCCACGCTCGGCCTGATGTGGCTGGTGCCCGTCGGCCGCTTCCTGCCCTTCGTCTCCGCCGAGACCGCGCCCTACGTCAACCTCGCCACCGTGTTCGCGGTGCTGGTCGGCCTGCCGTATTACCTGCGCCTGTCCGTCGGCAGCCTGCTCACCGGCGCCGTGTGGTCGCTGCTCAGTTTCGCCGGCATCGCCGCCATCCAGCAGCAGGGCCTGCCGCTGGGCTGGATCTGCGGCGGTATCTGGGTCACGGCCTGGGCGGTGCAGTTCTATGGCCATCACGTCGAAGGCGCCAAGCCCTCGTTTGCCGACGACATCCAGTTCCTGCTGATCGGGCCGCTGTTCGTGATGCAGAAGTTCGGCCGCCTGCTCACCACCGGCAGCATCCGCCCCACGGCGCACTGACACCGGCGGCGCCTCTCCGGCCGCCGCGCTCCCCGGAGCGCGGCGGCTTTTTTGATGGGCAGGATGCCCGAACGCTGTGCGCGCATGGTGAGGGTATGGATGCCCGAAGTAGGGCAACGCAGGAGTAGCGCGGGCGCGATGCCAGCGTCCACCCGTCGTCATTCGCGCTCATAATCGGACGCATGAGCGGACCCCAAGACGACTTGATCTGGAGCAGCCAGTGGCTGCGCGACGCGCCGCCCGAACTGCTGGCGAAGCTCACCGCGCTGTCACGTCGCCGCCGCCTCGCCGACGGCGCGCTGCTCTACGCCCGCGGCGACGCACCGGAGGGGCTCTACGGCGTGGTGCGCGGCCTGATCCGCATCGAACTCGTCGCCGCCGATGGCCGCGAGCTGCTCGGCGCGCTCTATTCGCCGGGCGACTGGTTCGGCGAAATGTCACTGTTCGACGACCGCCCGCGCGCCGTGCACGCGCGCGCCGTCGGCGATACTGAAATCCTGCTGCTGCCCGCCGCGCAGTTCCGCGCCCTGCTCGACGCCGAGCCGCAGTGGTATCGCCTGTTCGCCCGCGTGCTCAGCGAAAAGCTGCGCCTGGCCATCGCCGCGATGGAAGACATCCTGCTGATGCCGCTGTCCGCGCGCCTCGCCCGGCGACTCGCCGACCTCGCCCGCGTCTACGGCCGGCCGGTGCCCGACGGCACCCTGATCGACCTGCACCTGCCGCAGGAAGACCTCGGCCGCATGCTCGGCGCGACGCGGCAGAGCGTGAACAAGGAGTTGAAGGCGATGGAGGCCGCCGGCCAAATCTTGCTGCAGCAGGGTCGCCTGATCCTGCGCAACACCGCACCGGCACCGCGCGCCTGAGCGCGTACCCGGCGCCTAGCGCCGCAATGCGGTATTGCCCATGCCGCGCACGGCATTGATGCAGGTCAATGTCATCATCGCGACAGGCGCGCATGCTCAAAGCCGCAATCCCGTAACGGAGTGCTTCATGCAAGCCAATGTTGGAGCCCTCGACCGCACGCTGCGCGTCACCGTCGGTGTGGTGCTCATCTGCGCAGCCGCGGTGAACACGATCGGCCCCTGGGGCTGGCTCGGTATCGTGCCGGTGCTCACCGGACTGTTCCGTTTCTGCCCGGCCTACGCGCTGTTCAGCTTTCGCACCTGCCCGCTCGATCCACCGAAGGCGTGACTAGCGCTGGCAGGGCTGCGCCCAGGCAGGCGGAACGATCCGCCGCCGCTGCCGGATCACGCCGCCTACTCCGGCAGCGTCACCCCGGACCCGCCCATCTCCTTGGGAAAATCCTTGAGTTTGGGCAGGCCGTCCTTCACGCGCAGCACCGCCTCGCCGTAGGAAACATGCAGCGCCGGCTTGAAGATCATGGTCGGGATCATGGCGGCGTAGACATCGACCAGGCCCATCGGCGGATGGTCGGAGAACAGGTGACCGCCGCAGAGCTTGCACCACTTGCGGAAGCTGTTCGGCGTCTTGTTGTAGGTGCCGATGTGCTCGGCGCCCTGGGTCACCTTCAGTGCCGTCGGCTTCCACAGCGAGAAGGCGTTGACCGGCCCTGCCGACCAGTGACGGCAGGATTCACAGTGGCAGTAGCCCATCGCCTCGGGCTCGCCGGTGACGGTGAAGGCTACCGCGCCGCAAAAGCATTTCCCCTGGTAAGTCCCCATGGCACGCTCCGCACGGAAGGGAGCCTCACTTTACGCCCGCTGCCGCCGCTGTAAAGCCGGTCCCTTCGGAGCCGGCAAAACCGGCGCTCGGCATCCTCGCCGCCGCGGGCGTCCTGCCTGACACGGCACCGTCACAATTCCGGTGGGTCCGGCGCATACAATCGGCGCCTCCGTCGATGCCGCCGCATGGCCAAACCGTCCCATTCGCTTCCCGAACTCGAACAACTCGAGGCCCTGATCAAGCGGGCCAAGGGGGCCTTGCGCGCCGAGGTGCTGGGCGAGGTCGGCGTGCGCGGCGAGCGCCTGCCGGTGTATTGCGTGGAACTGGGCAGCACCGCGCCGCAGGTGCCGGCGGTGGGTTTCTTCGGCGGCGTGCATGGCGTCGAGCGCATCGGCGCCCAGGTGGTGCTGGCCTACCTGCACACGCTGGTGGAACGCCTGCACTGGGACGAACTGTTCGCGCAGATGCTGTCGCAGGTGCGGCTGGTGTTCATGCCCCTGGTCAATCCCGGCGGCATGCGGCGGCTGACCCGCAGCAATCCGCAGGGCATCGACCTGATGCGCAACGCGCCGGTGGACGCCGATCACCGTGCGCACTGGCTGGTGGGCGGCCAGCGACTGACGCGGCACCTGCCCTGGTATCGCGGCCGTCGCGGCGCGCCGATGGCGCCGGAGGCGCAGATGCTCTACCGCGTGGTCGAGGAGCGGCTGTTCCCGCACGCCTTCAGCCTGGCGATGGACTGCCACTCCGGCTTCGGCACGCGCGACCGCATCTGGTTTCCCTACGCGCGCTCGCGCCAGCCCATCGACTGCCTGGCCGAGGTGTTCGCGCTGCGCACGCTGTTCCGCAACACCTATCCGCATCACAGCATCTACGTGATCGAGCCGCAGTCGCGGCAGTACACCACGCATGGCGACCTCTGGGATCACCTCTATGACCGCTCGCGCAGCGAGGCGCAGGGTCTGTTCATGCCGTTCACGCTGGAGTTGGGCTCGTGGCTGTGGGTGAAGAAGAATCCCTGGCAGTTGCTCGCACTGCCAGGCATGTTCAATCCCATCGAGCCGCACCGCGAACTGCGCATCCTGCGCCAGCACCTGACGCTGTTCGATTTCCTGGTGCGCGCCGCCGTGGCGCATCCGCGCTGGCGGCCCATCGAGAGCATCCGCCCCTGGCTGCACGACTCGGCCGTGGCCTACTGGTCGCAACCCCGGCGCTAGCCGCGCACCCGCTCGCTTCCGAAGCACCGGACAGATCGTTATAAATTAATGGTCATTTTTAAATAAATTCAATAAAAATTAACCATTCTGCCGGCACAAGCTGTCGTTGCGGGTGCCAATGCCAACGCGATTTTTACGGCCTGAACCGCTGCAGACGCGACAATATCGTTACCGCGAACCACGCATTCCGATTCCCGATGGAACCTTGGCGGCCCAGAATCCGTGTAGGTTTGTTATGGCTCCTGTTCCGTTCCAGCGCCGCGATGCCGGCGCCCCCTCGTTCGAAGCGCTGGTGTTGCCGCACCTGGAGCGCCTGTACCGGCTGGCCTATCGCTACACCGGCACCAGCGCGGATGCCGAAGATCTGGTGCAGTCGCTGCTGGTCAAACTGCTGCCGCAGCAGGAAACGCTGACCCGCGTCGAGCTGCCGGCGCCCTGGCTCGCGCGGGCGCTGCACAATCTTTACGTCGATCAGGTGCGCCGCCGCACCACCTCTGCCATCGACCTGGCTGCGTCCCAGCAGGACGAAGAAGCGCTGGAACTGATCGTCGACGACAAGCTCGCATCGCCGGACGAGGTCGCCGAAAAGCTGTCCGACCGCGACTGGATCGCCGCCGCGCTGATGCGTCTGACGCCCGAGCACCGCGCACTGATCGCTTGGCATGACATCGAGGGCTACACCCTGGAGGAGTTGGCCGGCTCACGGAACATCCCGCTGGGCACGCTGAAATCCCGCCTGCACCGGGCCAGGGCGCATCTGCGACAACTGCTGATGGAACCTTCCGGCGCCGCCCTGCGTGTAACGGGATGAGGAACACTCATGAACTGTCAGGACTTTCATCAACAGCTGGATGACCGCCTGGACGGCCGGCTCGCACCGCCCGCCGTCGCGGCCATGAATCGCCACGCGGCCGACTGCCGAGACTGCGCCATCAGCCTGGCGCACGCCACCGCGTTGCAGCGAAGGCTGCGTGAGCTGCCGGCACCGGCACTGACGCCGGATTTCGCCCGTCGCGCTTTTGCGGCAGCACACCAGGCCCAGCAGGACACGCGCCGGACGGCGCGACGCAACGCGTTGCGCTTCGCGCTGGCCGCCTCGGTTGCGGTACTGGCCATCGGCATCGCCTTCGTTCCGCGACAGCCTTCCGCCATCAACCAGAAGGTTGCGGCAGCCCCGACCCCATCCGCCCAACGCGTGGTCCAGGTCAGCAGCGGACAGGTGCAGCCGGTACGGCTGAGGTTCAACAGTCCGCAAGCGTTGAGCAACATCACGATGCGCGTCAACCTGCCGGCGGGCGTGGAACTACAGGACTACCCCGGCCAGCGCGAACTGAGCTGGCAGACCGATCTGCAGTCGGGCGCCAACGTCCTGGAACTGCCGTTGTTCGTGCGCGGCAACGGCGGCGTGCTGACCGCCAGCTTGCAGCTCGGCGACGAGCTGAAACAATTTTCCGTGGTGCTGCAAACCACGCCTGCAACCGGCGCTTTCCGCATGGACCCGGCGAGTCGCATCGCCGCCGCGCGAGACGCCGCACGAATCGACATGGAGGACCTCAACCATGCGTAAGCTCAAATCCTGTCTGCTGGCCGCCGCCTCGGCGCTGTCGATACCGGCCGCTCATGCCGCGGACCAGCTCAACGGGCTCGAGATGGACGTGATGAACGCCAACGAGAAACCGGACCAGGCCACCGCACGCATCAGCCTGCCGGCACAAGCCAATGTGCGGGCCGTGCAGCGCTCCGGCTCCGGACTCCAGACCGCCAACGACGCGCGCGCCAATGGCGTCGACCACGGTCAGGACGTGGCCGAGCAAGCCCGTGACGGTCATGGCGCCAACGGACAGTCCACCGCCGACCAGGCACATCAGAACCATCAGCCGCCGGAAAATGCCGGCACGGCCGGTTCCAACCGTCCCGGCAAGCGGTAACCCTGGCCGATGCGCGCCCGGATAGCCGTCAACGCATGCAGTTTGGGCCGCAGGGAAAGGCGGCATCACCCCATAAAGCTCGCCGCCTTTGCCGCGGCCATCGCGGCGGCAGGCGTGATCGCGCCCGTATCGGCGCAACAGGCTGGCCAGTTCGAGTTTCAGAGCGGTGTCGATGCCTACCGCGCAGGCGACACAGACGCGGCGCTGGCGGCGTTTCTGGCCGCTTACGCACAGGGTTTGCGCAGCCCCAACCTGGATTTCAACATCGGCCTGTCTTATTACCGGCTCGGGCGCTACGCGGAAGCACAGACGGCGTTTGCCCGGCTGACCCGCAATCCGGATTATTCCGCCATCGCGCAATACCACTTGGGGCTGGCCGCCGCACGGCTCGGCCAATACGAGCAGGCGGCGCGCGACTGGCAGGTCGCAGAAACCCGCACCACCTCGGCCAACCTGCGCAGCCTGATCCAGCTGGCGCGGCGACGGCTTGAACCGGAAGCCCCACCACCGCGCATTGGGCTCAACGTCTCGGCGAGCATCGGATACGACAGCGATCCGGCACTGTTGTCGGAAACCCTGCAACTCAACGCCAACCAGAAGGCCGACGCCTTCGCCGATCTCGCCGCGGGGCTGGATTACCCGTTGGCCTCCGGGACATCCACCGACCTCGACTTGCGCGGCAGCGTCTACGCGCGGCAATACCGGCGCGATACCGACTTCAATCAGCAGGGCGGGCAGCTCGCTGTGCGCTACGCATTCGGCGAAGACTGGCGCACCGCGGTTTCGGCCGAAGCGGCGTCTTCATTCTTCGGCGGCGACAACCTCGATAACGCCGGCAGCATCGTGCTCGAAACCGCGCGCCAGTACACCGGCTCGACGCTGCGCTTCCACTACCGCGCCAGTCGCGTCGCCGGCGGCAGCGCCTATGCCTATCTCGACGGCTGGCGGCAATGCGCCGGCGGCGACTACGCGTTTCCGCTGGCCGCCGTGCGCACGCGTCTCGACTACGAATTCGAGGTCAACAATCGCCGCGATCTCCGCGGCGGCGGCGAATTCTTCAGCGAATCGCCGATGCGCCACAGCGTCGGCGTGCAGCTCCGACACGACCTGGACGAGCGCCTGTCGCTGGAAGGCCGTGCCCGATATCGCTACGACCGCTATCGCGATCCCGACCAGGTGTTGGTCGGCAGCACACCAATCGAACAGCGACGCATCGAGAAGCTCGCTCAGTTTGGCCTCGGCACACGCTTGCGATTCAGCAACGCCTGGAGCGGCCTGCTGGAGTACCAGTACAGCCGCAACCAGTCGAACTTCTCCGGCTATGCCTACCAGCGTCACTTGGTCGCACTCTCGATTGAGTGGGGCTCGTGATGACGCAACGCCCGCTGACCCCGTAGCAACC
>SSEB01000009.1 GCA_008012115.1 Nevskiaceae bacterium | reverse complement strand
GTGCGGCCGCTTGTGGTTGTAGAAGCTGCGCGACGAGTGCTTGAACCGGGAATGGTTTGTGAATCTGCGAGATGCCAAAGTCGTGATCGAGCAGTGGCGCAGCTTCTACAACCACAAGCGGCCGCACAGCGCGCTAGGATATAAACCGCCAGCGGCCATCCGTGAGGCGTTTCAGGGCGGCGAAAACTCAACCAGACTCACCATCGCCGTGGCTACAAATTAGGGGAGCAGGTCACCCCGGCGCAGGCCCCGGCGGCGAATCGCGGCCCGCCGTACGCGACCCTTGTCAACCGGAGCCCAGAATCACGTCTGGGTCTACGACTTCGTGTTCGATGCCGGCGCCAACGGCCAGCAGCTCAAGTGCCTGACGGTGGTGGACGAGTACACGCGGGAATGCCTGGCTATCGATGTTGCCGGCTCGATCCGCGGCCATCGCGTCATCGAAGTGCTGGCCAGGCTGGTCAGCGTCCACGGCGCGCCGTGCTACCTGCGCTGCGACAACGGTCCGGAGTTCGTGTCGCGGGCGATCCTAGAATGGATCGTCGGTACTGTCTCAACACCGCGCACATCGATCCCGGCAAGCCTTGGCAGAATGGCGCCGACGAATCCTTCAACGGCAAGCTGCGCGATGAATGTTTGTCGACGGAGTGGTTCCGGTCGCGGGAAGAGGCGAAGGTGGTCATCGAGACTTGGCGACAGCACTATAACGCCGTACGACCGCATTCCACCCTCGATTACCAAACGCCGAACGAGTTCAAAGCGGCACTGAAACGATCAACTAACCAGGGCGGTGTTTTCTAGCAGATGCTGGTCCGAAGAAAGCCGGCAGGTCACCAGAGCCTAGCGTCGATCATGTGATAGTCGAGGCGGGAAAAAGTATGGGACCATGTTGAGTGTAGTCCAACACAAAACTCATTTTGCGCACACGATGTTTTCTCAGTATCGTTCGCCGTTTTTAGAAGTCGTGCTTAATATATTAATTAAAAGAAAATATTTTTTGCGATAGCTCGTTTATGCGAGAAAGGTTATTTGAGCCGGTAGCTTCTTCACCGTTCCCGTCTATTAATATCGAAATGGTTTCGTGAGATTTATGGCTAATATTCCGGTACCACGCGCACTGTTCCGTGAGGCTCATTGGAAAGTGGCCGTAGATTGTAAAATTTGCCGATCATCTAGCAGTCTCTATGGCGTTGTCGATTTCAATAAGAGCTGCGAGGAGGCGCGCGAAGCATTCTTGCCCCTGCTTGGCTGGCCCGTTTACTACTATCAATGTTCCGTTTGTGGACTAGTCTTTACAGTGGATTTCGATCATTGGAGCAAGCAGCAGTTCATAGATGAAATCTACAATCAAGACTATGTCAAAGTGGATCCTGACTACGCCGAGGTCAGGCCGATCAACAATGCGAAAATGGTGGCCGAGTTTGTGCAAAAAAATACGACGCTTGCCATGCTCGACTACGGTGGCGGAAATGGTCGGCTAGCGGCTGAATTGACCGCTCTTGGATTCGATGCGATGAGCTTTGATCCAATGATCGATGATGCTCCGGCGCCGGATGGCTCTGGGTACCAACTGATAACCGCTTTTGAGGTAATGGAGCACACGCCGAATCCAGTCGAAACAATGGCGGAGATGGCGGGTTTCCTGGGGGACGGCGGAGCAATCCTATTCTCTACGCTTACGATAGACTCGCTGCCACCGAGAAATGTCGGCTTTTGGTATATCAGCCCAAGAAACGGACATGTGACGATTTACACCAAGAAATCCCTGCAGGTACTCGCAGAGGGTTTATCTCTGGAAATCCACCACTTCAATGATGGCTTGCATCTCGTGTACGACAAGGTTCCGAGTTGGCTCAAATAAGTCTTAATGGGTGCTAGCGGTCTCTGAATGCAAGATGCGATGTTGGCCGATGCGACAGCCGCCATGGACGGGCCGCTGTTAGACTACGCGCCCTTTATAAAATCCTAGCGCTAGTCAGTCCATGCAAGAGCAGTATCAACCCAACTATGTGGAGCATGCTGCCCAAGCATTTTGGGAAAGCAACCAGTCTTTCCGGACTGTTGAGGCCAGTAGCAGACAAAAATTCTACTGTCTTTCGATGTTCCCGTACCCTTCGGGCCGTCTGCACATGGGGCATGTGCGCAACTACACCATTGGTGACGTGATTGCGCGCTACCAGCGCATGCAGGGCAAGAATGTCTTGCAGCCGATGGGCTTCGACGCCTTCGGCCTGCCTGCCGAGAACGCGGCGATCAAGTCGGGCGTGCCGCCGGCGCAGTGGACCTACGCCAACATGGATTACATGCGCGGCCAGTTGCAGCAGCTGGGACTGGCTTACGACTGGACTCGCGAACTCGCCACCTGCCGGCCGGATTACTACCGCTGGGAGCAGTGGCTGTTCGTGCAGTTGCTGAAGAAGGGGCTGGTCTACCGCAGGAACTCGGTGGTCAACTGGGATCCGGTGGACCAGACCGTGCTGGCCAACGAGCAGGTCATCGACGGCCGCGGCTGGCGTTCCGGCGCGCTGGTCGAGCAGCGCGAAATTCCGCAGTGGTTCCTCAAGATCACGGCCTACGCCGACGAGTTGCTGGCGGACCTGAAGAAGCTCGACGGCTGGCCCGAGGCCGTGCGCACGATGCAGGAGAACTGGATTGGCCGCAGCGAGGGCCTGGAGATCGATTTCCCGCTCGCCGACGGCAGCGGGCACCTGACGGTCTACACCACGCGCCCGGACACGCTTTGCGGCGTCACCTTCGTCAGCGTCGCGGCACAGCATCCGCTGGCACTGGCGGCGGCGCAGCGGGATTCCAAGGTTGCGGCCTTCGTCGACGAGGCGAAGAAAACCGGCGTCGCCGAGGCAACGCTGGAGACCATGGAAAAGAAGGGCGTGCCGCTGGGCATCGAGGTGATCCACCCGCTGACCGGTGAAAAGGTGCCGGTGTGGGCCGCCAACTTCGTGCTGATGGGCTATGGCTCGGGCGCGGTGATGGCGGTGCCGGCGCACGACCAGCGCGACTGGGAGTTTGCCAAGGCCTATGGCTTGCCGATCAAGGTGGTCATTGCGCCCGCCGGGCAGCCGGCGCCGGACGTGTCCGCCGCGGCATACACCGAGCACGGCGTCTGCATCAGCTCCGGCGAGTTCGACGGCCTGGATTTCGACAAGGCCTTTGCGGCCATCGCCGCCAGGCTGAAGGCGCAGGAGCGTGGCCGCAAGCGCGTCAACTACCGCCTGCGCGACTGGGGTGTGTCGCGCCAGCGCTACTGGGGCTGCCCGATTCCGGTCGTCTACTGCAAGACCTGCGACGCGGTGCCGGTGCCCGAGGAACAACTGCCGGTGGTGCTGCCGGAGGGCCTGATGCCGGACGGCGCGGCCTCGCCGCTGACCAGGACGCCGTCGTTCTACGAATGCGCCTGCCCGAAGTGCGGCGCGCCGGCGCGGCGCGAGACCGACACCTTTGATACCTTCTTCGAGTCGTCGTGGTATTTCGCGCGCTACGCCTGCCCGGATCAGGATCAGGCGATGCTCGATGAGCGCGCACGCTACTGGCTGCCGGTCGATCAGTATGTCGGCGGCATCGAGCACGCGATTCTGCACCTGTTGTACTCGCGCTTCTTCCACAAGCTGATGCGCGACTGCGGCCTGCCGGTGAGCGGCGACGAGCCGTTCACGCGCCTGCTGACGCAGGGCATGGTGCTGAAGGACGGCGCCAAGATGTCCAAGTCCAAGGGCAACACGGTCGACCCGGAGTCGATCCTGCAATCGCACGGCGCCGACGCGGTGCGCCTGTTCATGATGTTCACCGCGCCGCCGGAGCAGAGCCTGGAATGGAGCGACGCCGGCATCGACGGCGCCGCGCGCTTCCTCAAGCGCCTGTGGCGTCTCGTGTATGAGCATGTCCAGGCCGGGCCCGCGCCGGCGATCGACAAGGCGGCGCTCACGGCCGCGCAGAAGGATGTGCGCCGCAAACTGCATCAGACCCTGCAGAAATTCGGCGACGACATGGGACGCCGCTACAGCTACAACACCGCGGTGGCTGCTGCGATGGAGCTGGTCAACGCGCTCTACAAGTTCGAGGACCGCACCCCCAATGCCCGCGCCGTGATGCAGGAGGCGCTGGACGGTCTGGTGGCGGTGCTGTCGCCGATCGTGCCGCATATCTGCCACGAACTTTGGCGCGAACTGGGGCATTCCCAGGCGGTGATCGACGCCCCTTGGCCGCAGGTCGATGCCGGGGCGCTGGTGGCGGACTCCATCACACTGGCGGTACAGGTCAACGGCAAGCTGCGCGGGCAGATCCAGGTGCCGACTTCCGCCACGCAGGAGCAGATCGTCGAGGCCGCACTGGCCGACGAGGGCGTGCGCCGATTTACCGATGGCCAGGTCATCAAGAAGAAGATTGTGGTGCCTGGAAAGCTAGTAAGCTTCGTGGTGTGAGCGCTCCGATCTCGATCATGCTGCGCCTGGGTCTGGCGGCCACACTGGCCATGGCTCTGGCGGCGTGCGGCTTCCATGTGGCCGGCAGCCGCCCGCTGCCGGCTGCGCTGCAAAGCGTCTACATCGACATGATTGCGCCGTATCGCGTCTCCGAACCGCCGGTCGAAGTGTCGTTGCGGTCCTTGCTGCAGCGGCGCGGCGGTGTGGTCAAGGATGCGCCAGGCCAGGCGCATGCCGTGATCCGTCTGTCCGAGCTGAACGAGACACGGCAGGTGTTGTCGATCGGCACCGACGGCAAGGTGCTCGAGTTTCAGCTGGTGACCAGTGTCCGCTACCAGGTCAACAGCGGCGACAAGCTGCTGATCCCCGCCGATACCCTCAGTCTGTCGCGCAGCTACAGTTTTAATGCGCAACAGGTGCTCGCCAAGGATGCCGAAGAGGCGCGTCTGCAGGAGTACATCCAGCGCGAGCTGGCCGAGTTGATCCTGCTGCGCATGGAAGCGGTGCTGACGCATGCCGACAATCTGTCGCCGGCGCCGTCGCTGCCGCCGGAATCGACGGTCAGCCCAACTGCTGTGCCAGCAGACTCACCGGGTGTAGCACCGGCACATTGAGGCCCGCGCGGCGAAGGCCGGCCTGCAGATGCAGGGTGCAGCCGACGTTTCCCCCGACGATGTAGTCCGGTGCCAGCCGACGCGCGGCGTCCAGCTTGTGCGCCAGCAAGGCGTCGGCCATCGCAGGCTGTGTCAGCAGGTAACTGCCGGCGGCGCCGCAGCAGCGGTCCTGCGAATCCAGGGAGACGATTTCCAGATCCGGAATTTTCTCCAGCAACTGGCGCGTCGCCCGGGCCTGTTTCATTGCGTGCTTCTGCGTGCACGGCGTGTGCAGCGCCACCCGCGCCTTCAACGGTTTCAAGGGTAGCGCGCCGGCGCCATTGGCCAGCAAGAACGCGGCGACGTCCTGCACGCGCGAGGAAAATGCCGAACCCTCGTTGCCGGTGAGCGCCGGGTACTCGAGCAGTGTGGCACCGCAGCCGCTGGCGCAACTCAAAATCGTATCGGCGTTCTGAAAGGCGGCCTGGTTCTGCCGGGCCAGCCGCTGCGCGCCCGCGACGTCGCCGGCGTGCTGGTGCAGCGCGCCGCAACAGCCCTGCGCATGCGGTACCGTGGCGGCGATACCCAGGCGATCGAGCACGCGCAGCGTATCGCCCAGCGTCCTGCGATCGGCCAGTTCGCCGACGCAGCCGGTGAACAGCGCTACCTTCGTGCGGTGGTTGTCCTTCGCCTGCAGCGGCAGGGGCAGGGGCAAATCGATCCGCGGCAGCAGCGACTCCAGTCGCGCGAGACGGCCCCGACCTAGCAGGCGTCCCTTGCGCAACAAGAATTGCAACCCGGATCGCTGGTACAGCCAGAGTGGCAACGCCAGTATCCGCCGCGGCCAGCGCCGCGTCAGAACATCGCGCAACAGCGCCTGCAGGGCCGGGGGCTTGCGATGCTGTCGCAGCAGGGCGCGGCCGGCGTCGATCAGATGACCATAGGGAACGTGCGCGGGACATACCGATTCGCAGGCGCGGCAGGACAGGCAGCCATCAAGATGCGCGGCGGTGCCGGGGCTGGCGGGGATGAGCCCGGTGGCGAGTCCCTGCATCAGGGCGATGCGTCCGCGCGGCGAGTCGCCCTCGTGGCCGGTCTGGCGGTACGTCGGGCAGTACGGCAGGCACAGGCCGCATTTCACGCAGCGATCCGCCTCGCGTAGCGGGAAGGAAGCAGCGGCCGGCGGCGTGGAGGATGCGGACATCGCTTCTATAATAGCGGCCGCCTCCCCTCACTCCCAAGGAGATTCCATGTCGCGCTGCAAATTTGCCGTTGCCCTGTTGTGCCTGTCGCCTGTGGCCTGGGCGGACGCTGGGCCGAACGGCTGGGCGGGTGAGGCGGGGCTCGGTTACCTGGCGAGCAATGGCAACACCAAGACCAGTTCGCTCAACGCCAAGTTTGCGCTGAACTACGTGCAGGATCAGTGGAAAAACGCCTTCCTGGCCACGGCCTTCGGCGCTTCGGACCGGAATGCCGCCACCGGCGAGCGCTACACCGCCTCCGACAAGGTGGACTACAACTTCACCGACCACGATTACGCTTTCGCCTCCGTGGAATACGAAAAGGACCTGTTCGGTCCCATCGGCCAGCGGACGGTCGAGGCGGTGGGCTACGGTCGCCATGTGCTGACCGGGCCGGTGCATGTGCTGGACGCCGAAGTCGGCGTCGGTGCGCGGCAGTCCATCGCCAATGTCACCGACGAGCGCGAGAACGACGGTGTCGCGCGTCTTGGCGGCAAGTACACCTGGAAGATTTCACCCACCAGCGCCTTCAGCCAGGCGCTGAAGGTGGAAACCGGCAGCAGCAATACCTACACCGAGTCGGTCACCGAGCTGAAATTCAACGTGGTGGGCAACATTTTCGCCAGTGCCTCGTACACGTTGCGCAACAACAGCCACGTGCCGCCGGGCACCGGCCGCACCGACACCATCACCGCCCTCAACCTGTCCTATACCTTCGGTGCGAAGGCGCCGTAACGACCGCGCATGAGCTACTACCGCCACCACGTTTTCTTCTGCTGCAACCAGCGCGCTCCGGGCGATCGCACCTGCTGCAACGACAAGGGCGCGACGCGCGTGCGCGACTATGCCAAGAAGCGCGTCAAGGCGCTGGGCCTGGCCGGCGCCGGTCAGACCCGCATCAACATGGCGGGCTGTCTCGACCGTTGCGAGGAGGGGCCGGTGATGGTCGTGTATCCGGAGGAGGTCTGGTACACGTATGTCGATGAGGAGGATATCGACGAGATCATCGACGAGCATCTTCAGTACGGCCGTACGGTCGAGCGGCTGAGGCTGAAATGATCCGCGACGTCCTGCGCATGGGCGATCCGCGGCTGCTGCGCGTGGCGGAGCCGGTGGCGGCGTTCGACACGCCGGAGCTGCACGCGCTGATCGCCGACATGTTCGACACCATGCGTCACCTCAACGGCGCCGGCCTCGCCGCGCCGCAGATCGGCGTCAACCTGCGCGTGGTGATTTTTGGTTTCGGCAGCAGCCCGCGTTATCCCGACGCCGAGCCGGTACCGGAGACGGTGCTGATCAATCCGCAGATCGACTTCATCGGCGACGAGATGGAGGACGGCTGGGAGGGGTGCCTGTCGGTACCGGGGCTGCGTGGCGTGGTGCCGCGCCACCGGCGTTTGCGCTATCGCGGATTCGACGCGTCGGGCCGGCCCATCGACCGCACCGTCGGCGACTTCCATGCGCGCGTGGTGCAGCACGAGTGCGATCACCTCGACGGCATTCTCTATCCGATGCGGGTGCGCGATTTTTCCCGGTTCGGCTTCACCGACGTGCTGTTTCCGGGCCTGCAGGACGCCGACGACTGAGCGGGCACCGCGCTAGGCGCCACCCGCTCTCGGGGATTGGGGTTCCGGTTTAGTTATATTTTATATATCGAATTTAATATCAATATATATTTAATAACAAATTCCCTGGGGAAATTGGCAGGAGCGGGTGGGCGCTTGCGGTCTCCGCGCATACCGCGGTCGGCTCAGAAAATCGGCGTGGTGATGTGCAAGGGGTCGTCCTTGGGCGCGACGTGCGGCGTCTGCAGCGGTGGTTCAGGCTGCAGCGGCGTGCCCTTGCCGGGTGTGCCGCTGGTGATCCAGCTGAGCATGTCGAAATAGGTGCGGACGTTGCCGACGTAAGCCACCGTCTCATAGCCACGGGCGTAGCCGTGTCGGGTCTTGGCATACCAGGCCGGCTGGGTCAGCAGCGGCAGGCTGTTGCGCACGTCCAGCCAGCGGTTGGCATCGCGCCCCAGCTCGCGTGTCAGCGCGCGGGCATCGAGCAGGTGGCCGATGCCGATGTTGTAGGCGGCCAGTCCCATCCAGGTGCGGTCCGGTTCCTTGATGCCGTCCGGCAGCTGATCCAGCATCTGCCGGAAATAGCGTGCGCCGCCCAGGATGCTCTGCTCCGGGTCCTCGCGGTCGCGCACGTTGAGGAAATCGGCGGTATCCGAGGTCAGCATCATCAGGCCCCGTACGCCGGTGGGACTCACGGCGTCCTCGTCCCAGTGCGACTCCTGGTAGCCGATGGCCGCCAGCAGCCGCCAGTCGAGATCGAACTGTTTCGCGGCCTCCTCGAACGCCTTGCGATAGCGCGTCAGCCGCGTCTGCGCCAGCGACGCCAGGGTCACCGCACCCATGTAGTCGACCTGCTCGATGTGACCGAAGTAGCGGTCGCGCAGGCGTGCCAGTTCGCCGCCATTGGCCTGGTCCAGGAACTGCATGGCCGCGGCGTAGAGGCTGTCGTCGTCGCCCCGGGGAAAAGCCCAGGCCAGCTTCTGCTGGGCCGACAGTGCGAAAGCCACGCGCAGGCGCGGGTAGTAGCGCTGGTCGATGGCGATGATGTCGGAATTGGCGATGGTGTAGGCCAGCTCGCCGTTGGCGACCTGGTAGAGCAGTTCCTCGGTCTCCTCGTCCGGCGACTCGTCCCAGCGCAGGGCCGGGTATTGGCGGCGTGCCTGTTGCAGCAGGTCGGCGTGGACGCTGCCTTTCTGCACGGTGAGCTGGCCCTGCAGTTCGCCGAGATTGTCGGGTCGCGGCTCGCCCAGCCGGTAGACCAATTGCGGCACCACGGTCAGCAGGGGCTGCGAGAAGCGCACCAGCTTTTCCCGCTCAGGCGTGATCGACAGCGCTGCCGCCGCCAGGTGCGCGCGCCCCTCCTGCACCATCTGCAGGGCCTCGCCCGGATTGCGCGCCACCACCATCTCCAGTTGCACGCCCAGGCGCTCGGCCAGTCCCTTGGCGAGGTCGTACTCGAAACCGAGCGGGCCGCCGGCGCCGATGTAGTAGGTGGTCGGGCTGTTGACCGTGGCCACGCGCAGCACGCCCGCGCTGCGGACCTGGGTGAGCTGGTCGCGCCGCGGGGAACAAGTGGTCAGCAAGGCGTAAAGAAACGCCAGCAGCACGCCGAAAACCGCCAGGAGACGGCGATTTTTCGCAGAAACGGTAGGCGTGGCCGTTGCGTTCATTTAGAATCCGCCCCTCCCCAGGGCCCGGCCCGGAAACGTATCACACGTCCGGCGGTCCCCGGGTGGCAGGATGCCAGCGGCGCCGAGCGGCCCGCCTGCTAAAATCTGGCGCAGTAATACGGAGAGGTGGCAGAGTGGTTGAATGTACCTGACTCGAAATCAGGCGTACGTGTAAACGTACCGGGGGTTCGAATCCCCCCCTCTCCGCCACTTTCCCGCAAGGCCGGTCACGGCGCCTTGCTGCGTTACTGAACAGGCCACCGATGACTGCCGCGAATCTTCCTCCAGCAGCCGCGTCACGACCGATCGCACCCGCCGTGATCCTGCTGTTCTGGCTGGCCGCCACCGTTCTCTGGTTCAGCTCTTTGGCGTGCCGTGACCTTGCCGGCACCGACGAGGGTCGCTACGCCGAGATTGCCCGTGAGATGGCGCAGACCGGCGATTTCATCACGCCGCGGCTCAATGGCCTCAAGTATTTCGAAAAACCCGCGCTGCAGTACTGGATGACCGCGCTGTCGTTCCGGGCCTTTGGCGAGTCCGAGTTCGTGGCGCGTCTGTGGCCGGGACTCAGCGGCTTCCTGACGGTGCTGCTGGTGGCCTGGACCGCGCGCCGGCTGTGGGGGCGGGAGGCGGGTTTCTACACCGCGCTGGTCACGGCCAGCATGGTGTGGATGATCGGCGTCAGCCACTACATCACCGTCGACATGAGCGTGAGCTTTTTCCTGGCGCTGTCGCTCTGCGGGTTCCTGGTCGCGCAGCAGGAGGACACCGCGCCGTCGGCGCGACGCCGCTGGATGCTGCTGGTGTGGGCGGCGATGGCCGGCGCCGTACTCAGCAAGGGCCTGATCGGTGTGGTGATCCCGGGCGCGGTGATGGTGCTGTACAGCCTGATTTACCGCGACTGGAAGGTCTGGCCGCGGATGGAGCCGCTGTGGGGCCCGCTGCTGTTTCTGCTGCTGGCGGCGCCGTGGTTCGTCATGGTCTCGCTGAAAAACAGCGAGTTCGCACAGTTTTTCTTCATCCACGAGCACTTCCAGCGTTTTGCCACCGACGAAGCGCGTCGCCCCGGCGGCTGGTACTACTTCGTGCCGGTGCTGGTCGGCGGGCTGCTGCCCTGGACCAGCCTGCTGCCCCAGGTGCTGCGCGATGCCGTGCGTCGCGAGCCGGGCCGCTTCCAGGCCAACGGCGTGCTGCTGGTGTGGTGCGGCTTCATTTTCGTTTTCTTCAGCGCCTCCAGTTCCAAGCTGCCGGGCTACATCCTGCCGATGTTTCCGGCGCTGGGCCTGCTGCTCGGGCGCTGGCTGACGCGCCTGCCGGCTGCGGCGCTGTGGCCGCACTGCATCATCCTGATGGTGCTGTGGCTGGGCGGCGCGATCTATGCCCCGATCTTCGGCATGTCGGCGAGCCGTCGCATGCCGATGGAATTCAACCACGCCTTCTCCGGCTGGGTGCTGGCGGCGGCGCTGGCCATGATCATCGCGGCGGCGCTGGCGGGGCTCGCAGCGCGCCGGGGTGAGCGCACGCAGGCGCTGCTGCGCCTGAGCCTGGGGGGGCTGGTGTTCGGGGCGATTGCCCTGTTCGGCTACCAGGTCTATTCGCCGATGGTCTCGGCCAAGGGCACCGCCACCGCGATGCTGCCCTATCTCGAGCCCGACACCGAGGTGTTCTCGCTGTCCCGCTACGAGCAGAGCCTGCCGTTCTATCTCAAGCGCACCGTGACCCTGGTGGATTACGTCGATGAATTCGACCTCGGCGAGAAGGCGGAGCCCTCGCGCTGGATTCCCCGCATGGAAGATTTCCCCAAGCGCTGGCTGGCGGCGCGCAGCGCCGTGGCGGTCAGCAGCCCGGATACGTACGAGGCGCTGCGCCGCGACGGGCTGCCGATGACGGTCATCTACCAGGATGTGCGCCGCGTGGCGTTCAGGAAACCATGAAAGCACTCGAATTCGGGCTCATCGTCTTCGGCGTGATGCTCAACGCCGTGGCGCAGCTGCTGCTCAAGGCCGGGACACGCACCATTGGCCAGTTTGAATTTTCCGCCGCCAACGTCTGGCCGATCGGCTGGTCGCTGGCGACCAATCCGCACATCGTCGGCGGCCTGTCCTGCTACGTGGTCAGCGTGGTGGTGTGGATCATGGCGCTGTCGCGCGTCGAGGTCAGCGTCGCCTATCCGATGCTGTCGCTGGGCTACATCGTCAACGCCTTCTTCGCCTGGTGGCTGTTCGGCGAGGCGATCACGGTGACGCGCATCGTCGGCATGGGCATTATCATCGTCGGCGTCTATCTGGTGGCCAAGAGCTGATGGACTTCCTGCCTTTCACGCGTCCGAGCATCGACGAAGAGACCATCGCCGCGGTCGGCGAGGTCCTGCGCTCCGGCTGGATCACCAGCGGCCCCAAGGTCAAGGAACTGGAAGCGGCATTGTCGGCGCGCTACGGCGGCCGCCCGGTGCGCGTGCTCAATTCCGCCACCGCGGCGCTGGAACTCGCACTGCGGCTGTGCAAGGTCGGGCCCGGCGACGAGGTCATCACGACGCCGATGTCCTGGGTGGCCACCGCCAACGTGATTCTCACCGTGGGCGCCCGGCCGGTGTTCGTCGACGCCGATCCGGTGACCCGCAACATCGATCTCGACCGGCTCGAGGCTGCGATCACGTCGCACACCCGCGTGATCATCCCGGTGGACCTCGCTGGCCTGCCGGTGGACCGCGACCGCCTTTACGCGATTGCGCGCAAGCACGGCCTGCGCGTGGTCGAGGACGCCGCGCAGTCCATGGGCGCCAACTGGAAGGGCCGCGAGATCGGTGTCGATGGCGACCTGATTTCTTTCAGCTTCCATGCCAACAAGAACATCACCACCTGCGAGGGTGGCTGCCTGGTGATGAACACGGAGGAGGAGGCGCGGCTGTTCGAGAAGCTGCGCCTGCAGGGCGTGACCCGCTTTCCCGATGGCGGCATGGACGTGGACGTGCTGGGCGGCAAGTCCAACCTCACCGACGTCGCAGCCGTGATCGGCGTGCATCAGCTGCGCCGGCTGGATGCGTTCAATGTGCGCCGCCGCGAACTGGCGCGCGAGTATTTCCGCCATTTTGATCGCAGCCTGGGCTGCGAGCTGCCGCTCGAGGATTTCACGCAGAGCAACTGGCACATGTTCCAGCCGCTGCTGCCGCTGGAGCGCCTGCGCATCGGCCGCGGCGAGTTCATCGAACGCATGAAGGCGTTGGGGATCGGCGTCGGCGTCCACTATCCGGCCATGCACCTGTTCACGCTGTTCCGCGCGCTGGGGTTCAAGGATGGCGATTTCCCGCGCGCCGAGCATATCGGCCACCGCACGGTGACGCTGCCCCTGTTCCCGGCGATGAACGCCGGCGATGTCCAGCGTGTCTGTGATGCCGTCTCCCAGGTGCTGCGCGCCGCAGCAAAGTGAATGTCATGAACCCGAATCTCAGCGTGGTGATCCCGGTCTACAACGAGGAAGCCGTCCTGGAGGCGCTGTTCGCGCGACTCTATCCGGCGCTGGATGCCTTGAAGCTGCCTTACGAGGTGATCTTCATCAACGACGGTTCGCGTGACCGCTCCGCCGGCATGCTGGCCGCGCAGTACGAGAAGCGGCCGGACGTGACGCGCGTGATCCTGTTCAATGGCAACTTTGGCCAGCATCGCGCGATCCTCGCCGGCTTCGAGCACGCCCGCGGCGAACGCGTGGTGACGATCGACGCGGACCTGCAGAATCCGCCCGAGGAAATCGGCAAGCTGCTGGCCAAGATGGATGAGGGCTACGACTACGTCGGCTCGATCCGCGAGAAGCGCAACGACTCGCTCTGGCGGCACGTTGCCTCGCGCATCATCAACATGATCCGCGACCGTATCACCAATATCCGCATCACCGATCATGGCTGCATGATGCGCGCCTACAGCAAGCGCATCGTGCAAACCATCAACCAGTGCCAGGAGATGAACACCTTCATCCCGGCACTGGCCTATTCCTACTCGCAGCGGCCGGCGGAAGTGACGGTGAAGCACGAGGAGCGCTTTGCCGGCGAGTCGAAGTATTCGTTGTACAAGCTGATCCGACTCAACTTCGATTTGATGACGGGCTTCTCGCTGGTGCCGCTGCAGGTGTTCTCGATGCTCGGCATGGCCATCTCGTTCGGCTCGGCCCTGCTGGTGGCATACCTGTTCCTGCGTCGCCTGATCCTGGGCTCCGAGGCCGAAGGCGTGTTCACGTTGTTCGGCATCGCCTTCTTCCTGATCGGCATCGCGCTGTTCGGCATCGGCATCCTCGGCGAGTACATCGGCCGCATCTACCAGGAAGTGCGGCAGCGCCCGCGCTACCTGATCTCCGCGGTGCTGGAAAAAAGGACGCCTGAGCCGTGACCTCGGCGGTGGTCTTTGCCTATCACAACGTCGGCGTGCGCTGCCTGTCGGTGCTGCTGGCGCACGGCATCGACGTGAAACTGGTGGTGACCCACGAGGACGCCGCCGGCGAAAACATCTGGTTCGGCAGCGTCAGGGCGCTGGCGCAGGAGCATGGTATCCCGGTGGTGACGCCGGCCGATCCGCACGACGAGGCGACGATGGTCCTGCTGCGTGCGGCGCAGCCCGACTTCCTGTTCTCGTTCTATTACCGCAGCATGCTCAAGCCGGCGATCCTCGGGATTCCGCGGCGCGGGGGCTACAACATGCACGGTTCATTGCTGCCCAAGTACCGCGGCCGTGTGCCGATCAACTGGGCGGTGCTGCACGGTGAAACCGAGTCCGGTGCGACCCTGCACGAGATGGTGGAGAAGCCCGACGCCGGCCGCATCGTCGACCAGATGCCGGTGCCGATCCTGCCCGACGATACCGCACAGGATGTGTTCGCCAAGGTGCTGGTCGCCGCCGAGATCGTGCTGCACCGCGCGCTGCCGGCACTGATCGACGGCAGCGCGGTCCTGCGGCCGATGAATCTCCAGCAGGGCTCCTACTTCGGCGGCCGCAAGGCCGAGGATGGGCGCATTGACTGGTCCCGACCGGCCGCGGCCATCCACAACCTGGTGCGCGCGGTGACGCATCCTTATCCCGGCGCCTTCAGTGACCTGCGCGACGGCCGCCTGGTGATCTGGCGCACGCTGCCGACCGCCGAGCGGGGCGCGCCCGGCCGCCCGTCCTTGTTTGCCGTCGATGGCCACCTGGTGGTGCGCTGCGCGGACGGCGTCATAATGAAACTGCTGGCGGCTGAGCTCAATGGCGTGCCGCTCGGCGCCGACCTGTTCCGTGTGCGTTTCGGCGGCGCTGAGCTGCCGCTGACGGCTTGATTCCCCTGACTTGTGTCGATGCAGTCCCTTCAGAGAAGACCATGAAAAAAATCCTGATCCTCGGCGTCAACGGCTTCATCGGCCATCACCTGTCCAAGCGCATCCTGGAGACGACCGACTGGCACGTCTACGGCATGGACATGAGCACGGACCGCATCAGCGACCTGCTCGGCAAGCCCAATTTCCACTTCTTCGAGGGTGATATCACCATCAACAAGGAGTGGATCGAGTATCACGTGCGCAAGTGCGACGTGGTGCTGCCGCTGGTGGCGATCGCCACGCCGGCGACCTACGTGCAGCAGCCGCTGCGCGTGTTCGAGCTGGACTTCGAGGCCAACCTGCCGATCGTGCGCCAGTGCGTGAAGCACAAGAAGCGCATCCTGTTCCCGTCGACCTCCGAGGTCTACGGCATGTGCAAGGACGGCGAGTTCGATCCGGATGCCTCGGACATGGTGTACGGCCCGATCAACAAGCCGCGCTGGATCTACGCCTGCTCCAAGCAGCTGATGGACCGCGTGATCCACGCCTACGGCATGAGCGAGGGCCTCGACTACACCCTGTTCCGTCCGTTCAACTGGATCGGCGCGGGTCTCGACAATATCAATTCCAACAAGGAAGGCAGCTCGCGCGTCATCACCCAGTTCCTCGGCCACATCGTGCGCGGCGAGCCGATCAAGCTGGTGGACGGCGGCAGCCAGAAGCGCGCCTTCACCCACATTGGCGACGGCATCGACGCGATGATGAAGATCATCGAGAACAAGGACGGCAAGGCCAAGGGCCAGATCTACAACATCGGCAATCCGAGCAACAACTACTCGGTGCGCGAACTGGCCGAGATGATGCTCAAGCTCGCCGCCGAGTATCCCGAGTACCGCGACAGCGCGGCCAAGGTGAAGCTGGTCGAGACCACGTCCGGCGAGTACTACGGCAAGGGCTATCAGGACGTGCAGAACCGCGTGCCGAAGATCGAGAACACCATGCGCGATCTCGACTGGAAGCCGAAGACGACGATGGCCGATGCGCTGCGCCACATCTTTGATGCCTATCGCGGTCAGGTCGCCGAGGCGCGCGGTCTCGTGGACTGAGATGGCTGCACCGTCACTTGCGTTAAAGATTGATGTTGATACTTACCGCGGCACACGCGAAGGCGTGCCGCCGCTGGTGGAGTGTCTGAAGCGCCACAACGCAGGCGCCACCTTGCTGTTCAGTCTCGGCCCCGATCACACCGGCCGCGCGCTCAAGCGCGTGTTCCGGCCGGGCTTCCTGAAAAAAGTCTCGCGCACCTCGGTGGTCGAGCATTACGGCATCAAGACCCTGCTCTACGGCACGCTGCTGCCGGGGCCGGACATCGCGCGCGAATGCGCCGAACTGATGCGTGGCGTGCGCGATGCCGGCTTCGAGGTCGGCATCCACACCTATGATCACGTGCGATGGCAGGACGGCGTCGCGCAGGCCGACGCGGCGTGGGCGCGCGCGGAGATGGACAAGGCCGTCGAGGCCTTCCAGTCGGTGTTCGGCGTCGCGCCGCACACGCATGGCGCCGCCGGCTGGCAGATGAACGATGCCGCCTACGAGCACGAGCAGACGCTGGGCATGACCTACGCCAGCGACGGCCGCGGCACGCATCCGTTCGTGCCGGTGGTCAACGGCCGCGCGCTGAACGTGCCGCAGCTGCCGACGACGCTGCCGACGCTGGACGAACTGATCGGCGTCGGCGATCTCACGCCCGACAACGTGCATGAGCATCTGCTCAGACTCACTGCGAATCCGCCGCCGCAGGGCCACGTCTACACGCTGCACGCGGAGCTGGAAGGCATGAAGTGGATGCCGGTGTTCGACCGGCTGCTCAGCGGCTGGCGTGCGCAGGGTTATGAATTGGTGTCCACCGAAACCCTGTTCAAGTCGCTGGATGTGCCGGCGCTGCCGCATCACGCCGTCGCGATGGGCGAGATTCCCGGACGCTCCGGCACGCTGGCGCTGCAAGGCGCGAGGATCGCCGCATGAGCAAGCAACGTCTTTACCGCATCCAGTTCAACAGCCAGGGCCAGGTCTACGAGGTCTATGCCCGCCAGGTCAGCCACGGCAACATGATGGGTTTCGTCGAGGTCGAGAAGCTGGTGTTCGGCGAAAAGTCGAGTGTGGTGCTCGATCCCTCGGAAGAAAAGCTCAAGACCGAGTTCGAGAACGTCGAGCGCTTCTACGTGCCGCTGCACGCCGTGATCCGCATCGACGAGGTCAGCAAGCAGGGCGCCGCGCGGATTCACGCCGCCCATGGCGAGTCCGCGAAAGTGACGCCGTTTCCGCTCTACACGGTGCCCAAGCCTTGATGCGTTTTGCCAGCCTGGGAAGTGGGCGAGCCGGGGAAAGGCGAACTGCCTTGAATGGCAGTTCGCTCCGGCGAGCGCCCGGCCAGTGTTTGGCTCAAGCGGGACTGACATTGAGTCAGTCCCGGTCCGGCCAAACACGGCCGGGCCGGGGCGCCGCGCCTGGAATGGTTTAATCGGGCCATGCACATGCGTTTTGCAAGCTTGGGAAGTGGAAGCCGAGGCAACGGCACGCTGGTCGAGTCCGGTGACACCCGCATCCTGATCGATTGCGGATTTTTCCTGCGCGAGGCGGAGCTGCGGCTGCGGCGTTTTGGCGTGGAGCCGCAGACGCTGTCCGCGATCCTGGTGACGCACGAGCACTTCGACCACATCGGCGGCGTCTCGCGCCTCGCGCGCAAGTATGAAATTCCGGTGTGGATGACCAATGGCACCCACGCCGGCTGGGAAGATCCCCATGTCCCGACGCTGATGCGTTTCAATCCGCATGAAGCCTTCCGTGTCGGCGGGATCGACGTGCAGCCATTCCCGGTGCCGCACGATGCGCGGGAGCCGAGCCATTTCGTTTTTTCCGCCGGTGGCCGGCGGCTGGGCGTGATTTCCGACGCCGGCTCGGTGACCCCATTCATGCGCCAGTCGCTGTCCGGCTGCGACGCGCTGATGCTGGAGTTCAACTACGATCCGGAAATGCTGCGCAACGGCCCGTATCCGGCCAAGCTGCAGAAGCGTGTCGGCGGCGATTACGGCCATCTCTCCAATGGCCAGGCCGCCGAGCTGCTGACCCAGATCGACCGCTCGCGCCTGCAGCACCTGGTGCTGACGCACCTGTCCGAGAAGAACAACACGCCGGGATTGGCGCTGGCCGCCGCCGCGCAAGCGCTGGAGGACGCGCCGCCCTGGCTGGTCTGCGCGCATCAGGCCCGGGGATTGGAATGGCGCGAAATCGCCTAGCCACCGCCGCGCGCCGCAGCACGCGCGCGCCGCAACGCGCGGCGGCGACGGGCGAGCCACGCGATCCGGCGAGCGCCAGCGCCGAGACGGTCGGCGCTTTCCGCCCGCATCCGCTGCTGGCCCATCCGCACCTGCAGACCCTGTTTCCTTTTTTCGCACGGCCCCTGCCGGCGCTGGCGATCCGCCGCGAGCGCATCGAGCTGCCGGATGGCGATTTCGTCGATCTGGGCTGGAGCGGCGACGACGCGCTGCGCGACGCGCCACTGGCGGTGCTGGTGCACGGCCTCACCGGCGGCTTCGAGTCGAAGTATCTGCGCGGGCTGGCGCAGTCGCTCGTGGCGCGCGGTTGGCGCACGGCGATGCTGCAATTGCGCGGCGGCGGTGACGAACCCAACCGCCTGCCGCAGTCCTATCACCAGGGTGACACGGCAGACCTGCGCCACGTGCTGCGGCTGCTGCGCCGGCGCGAACAGCCGTCGGCGCTGGCGTTGGTAGGCTGGTCGCTGGGCGGCAACATCGTGCTCAAGGCGATGGGCGAGGAGGGCGATGCGGCGCCGGCCGATTTCGCTGCCGCGGCCAGCGTGCCCTTCCGCCTGTGGCCCTGTGTCGAGCGTCTGCGGCGCGGCTTCTCGCAGAACTACCAGGCCCGCATGCTGACGGATCTCAAGCTGCGCATGCGAAAGAAGCACGCGCGCGTGCCGGCGCCGGCCGGGGTCGATCTGGCGGCGGCGGAGCGTGCGCGCGATTTCGTCGAGTACGACGAGGCCTATACCGCGCCCATCAACGGCTTTCACAGCGCTGACGACTACTACCGCCGCAGCGAGTGCGCGCCGTTCCTTGCGCAGATTCGCCGGCCGACGCTGATCGTGCACGCGTCGGACGATCCGTTCATGGAGCCGTCCATCGTGCCCGCAGCCGCCACGCTGTCGCCGGACGTGCGGCTCGAAGTCACGGCCCGCGGCGGTCATGTCGGGTTCGTCGCCAGCGGGCGACTGGGGCGGCCGGTCTATTGGTTGGAGCAGCGGCTCGCCGCGTTTCTCGAGGACCAGCGCGCCAGGCTGCGCGCGGCTTAGGTCCGCGCCGCTGCGACGCCGTCGCGCGGCGGCATGACGCGGCATCGTGGCGTCCTCGAAACGCCACCCGCTCGGTGCGAGATCGCCTTCGAGTTTGTTATAAAATATTTAATGTTTTTAAAAACATAATATAAAAATAAACAATTTCCCATGGGAAAACCGGGACAGCGGGTGGCGCTGCGACAGCCGAAAACCGACCGGAAAAATGAGAAAATAGCGGCCGCTTCCCGCCCGTGGCTGACGGGCGCCGACTTCAAAGGCTCGCAATGTCCCTGTCCGTACTCCCCGGCGCTGAGTGTCTCTCGGCCTTCCGTGTCGCTCGCCTGCTCGACGCGCTGCGGCCGCAGGCGCCGGGACTGACCGATGTCCGCGCCGTCGAATTCTTCCTGGTCGATGCGGAGGGCATCGCCGAAAGCGACCTGCGCCGCCTGCTCGGCGACGGACCGGCGCAGTTGCCGAAGGCCGATCTGACCTTGTACGTGGTGCCGCGCGTCGGCACCACCTCGCCCTGGTGCAGCAAGGCCACCGACATCGCCCGCGTCTGCGGATTGCACGGTGTGCAGCGCATCGAGCGTGGCCGTGCGTATCTGTTTACGGGTATTCGCGAGCTGCCGGCCGCGGCTTACGCCGAGTTGCACGACCCGATGATGGAATCGGTGTTGGCCAACGACTCCGCGCTGCGCCACGTGTTCGACGCGCAGCCGCGCCGCAAGCTGCGCACGGTGGATGTGCTGACCGGTGGCGTCGCTGCGCTCGAAGCCGCCAACAAGGACTGGGGCCTGGCGCTGTCCGCCGAGGAGATGCGCTATCTCGCGGATCACTATGCCAAGGCCGGCAAGAACCCGACCGATGCCGAGCTGATGATGTTCGCGCAGGTCAACAGCGAGCACTGCCGCCACAAGATCTTCAACGCCGAGTTCACCGTGGACGGCGCGGTGCAGCCGCTGTCGCTGTTCCAGATGATCAAGGAGTCGTACAAGGCCAGCCCTGCGGGCGTGCTGTCGGCGTACTCCGACAATTCCTCGGTGATCGAAGGGCACGAGGCCACGCGCTTCTTCCGCGATCCCGATCACGTCTGGCGCGGCCACGACGAGCGCGTCGATATCCTGATGAAGGTGGAGACGCACAATCACCCGACCGGCATCTCGCCGCATCCGGGCGCCGCCACCGGCGCGGGTGGCGAGATTCGCGACGAAGCCGCGACCGGCCGCGGTTCGCGCCCCAAGGCCGGACTCTGCGGCTTCACGGTGTCGAACCTCCGCATTCCCGGCTTTGAGCGGCCCTGGGAACCGGATTTGGGCAAGCCGCCGCGCGTCGCCAGCGCCTTGCAGATCATGCTCGACGGTCCCATTGGCGCCGCCGCCTACAACAACGAATTCGGCCGCCCGAATCTCAACGGCTATTTCCGTACGCTGGAGCTGATCGCGCCGGATGGAAGAAATCGCGGCTATCACAAGCCGATCATGATCGCCGGCGGCTACGGCAACATCCGCACGCAGCACGTCGAGAAGCACGCGGTGACCGAGGGCGCCAAGCTGGTCGTGCTCGGCGGACCGGCGATGCTGATCGGCCTCGGCGGCGCCGCCGGTTCGTCGATGGCGACCGGCGCGCAGCATGCCGATCTCGATTTCGCCTCGGTGCAGCGCGCCAATCCGGAACTGGAGCGCCGCTGCCAGGAAGTGGTGGATGCCTGCTGGGCGCTGGGCGAGCAGAATCCGATCCTGTCGATTCACGACGTCGGCGCCGGCGGCATCTCCAACGCGCTGCCGGAACTGGTTCACGCGGACGACCGCGGCGGCCGCTTCAAGCTGCGCGACGTGCTGAGCGCTGATCCGGCGCTGTCGCCGATGGAAATCTGGTGCAACGAATCGCAGGAGCGCTACGTGCTCGCGATCGCGCCGGAATGTCTGCCGCTGCTCGAAGCCGCCTGCGCGCGCGAGCGCTGCCCCTACGCCGTGGTCGGCACCGCGACGGTCGAGCGCCAGCTGATCGTCGAAGACACGCTCGACGGCAACCGGCCGGTCGACATGCCGATGCCGGTGCTGCTCGGCAAGCCGCCGCGCATGCAGCGCAGCACGACGCGGACGGCAACAAAGTTTCCCGCGCTGGACACGTCGAAAATCAAGCTCGCCGAAGCGGCCGAGCGCGTGCTGCGCCTGCCCGGCGTCGCCTCGAAGAACTTCCTGATCACCATCGGCGACCGCACGGTCGGCGGCTTGACGGTGCGCGACCAGTTCGTCGGCCCGTGGCAGGTGCCGGTGGCCGATTGCGCCGTCACCGCCACGGCTTTCGGCGCCACCACCGGCGAGGCGATGAGCATGGGCGAGCGTCCGCTGGTGGCGCTGCTCGACGCGCCGGCCTCGGGCCGCATGGCCGTGGGCGAGGCGATCACCAACATCGCCGCCGCGAACATCGCGAAGTTGTCCGACGTGCGCCTGTCGGCCAACTGGATGGCGGCCTGCGGCCAGGGCGACGAGGACGCGCGGCTGTTCGATACGGTGAAGACCGTCGGCGCGGAACTGTGTCCGCAGCTCGGCATCGCGATTCCGGTCGGCAAGGATTCGCTGTCGATGAAGAGCGTGTGGCAGCAGGACGGCGAGACGCGCACGCAGATCGCGCCGCTGTCGGTGGTGATTTCCGCCTTCGCGCCGGTGGCCGACGTGTGCAGGAGCCTGACGCCGCAGCTGCGCACCGATGCCGGCGACACGCGCCTGCTGCTGATCGATCTCGGCAACGGCAGGAACCGTCTCGGTGGTTCCGCGCTGGCGCAGGTCTACACGCAGGTCGGCGACGTGCCACCCGACCTCGACCGGCCCGCGCAGCTCCAGTCGGCGTTCGCGGCCGTGCAATCGCTCAACGCGGCCGGCCGCGTGCTGGCCTATCACGACCGCTCGGATGGCGGCCTGTTCGCCACGCTGTGCGAGATGGCCTTCGCCGGCCATGCGGGTCTCGACATCAGCCTCGACGCGCTGGGCAGCGACGCCCTCGCCGCGCTGTTCAACGAAGAACTGGGCATGGTGCTGCAGGTGCGCGCCGCCGATGCAACGGCGGCGCTCGCACAGCTCGGGGGCGCCGGGCTGATGGCGCACGATCTCGGCACGCTGGCCGTGGACGACCGCGTGCGTTTCACGCAGAACGGCCGCGAAATCTACGGGGCCGCGCGCGAAACGTTGCACAAGATCTGGACCGAGACCAGCTATCGCATGGCCGCCCTGCGCGACGATCCCGAATGCGCGCGCGAGGAATTCGACAGCGTGGGCGCCAAGGACGATCCGGGTCTGTCGCTGCATCTGACCTTTGATCCAAACGCCGTGCCCGCGGTGCTCAAGCACCGTCCGCGCGTCGCCATTCTGCGCGAGCAGGGGGTCAACGGCCAGACCGAAATGGCCTGGGCCTTCCACGCCGCCGGCTTCGAGTCGGTGGACGTGCACATGACCGACGTGCTCGAAGGCCGCGTCCAGCTCGCCGACTTCGCGGGCCTGGTCGCCTGCGGCGGCTTCTCCTACGGCGATGTGCTCGGCGCCGGGCAGGGTTGGGCCAAGACCATCCTGTTCAACGCGCGTGCGCGGGACGGGTTTCAGGCCTTCCTTGCCGACCGCAGCAAGTTCGCGCTCGGCGTCTGCAACGGTTGCCAGATGTTCGCGGCGCTCAAGGACATCGTGCCCGGCGCGCAGCACTGGCCGGCGTTCCGCCGCAACCGCTCGGAGCAGTTCGAGGCGCGCTGGACGATGGTGGAGGTGCTGGAGTCGAAGTCCCTGTTCCTGTCCGGCATGGAAGGCTCGCGCCTGCCGATCGCGGTGGCGCACGGCGAGGGCCGCGCGGTGTTCGCCGGCGGCAACGATCTCGACACGATGCTCGACGGCGCGCAGGTCGGCCTGGCCTACATCGACAATCGCGGCAACGTCGCCGAGAGCTATCCGCAGAATCCCAACGGTTCGCCGGCGGGCATCACCGGCATCTGCAACGACGATGGCCGCGTGACCATCATGATGCCGCACCCTGAAAGAACCATCACGGGAACCTCGGGCAGCTGGTGGCCGGCAGCCAACGGCGCGTTCACGCCGTGGATGCAGATGTTCCGCAATGCGCGACGCTGGGTGGGCTGAACGCCAGCCGCCTGGGCATTACTTCGACGGCGGCGTCGGCGCCGTATCGTCGTCGTCGCCGAAGTCGAGCTTTTCGCGTGGCGGATTGCCGTCGTAGACCAGGCTCTGGCGGTGCTGCAGGTAGGCGCTGCGCACGAAGATGTAGCGGTCGAGCTGCTGGTCGAGAATGCCCTCCGAGCCGAGCAACTGCGCGCGGGTATCGACGATGCTGACACCTTCGGTCGGAATGCTGATCTCGCTGGTGGTGTAGGTCAGCGGATTGGTGACGGCGCTGCCAACGCGGCCGACGAGGTCGCGGTTGGTGCTGGGTCCCAGCAGCGGCAGCATCAGGTACCAGCCCTGGCCCACGCCCCAGACGCCGAGGGTCTGGCCGAAGTCCTCATCGTTGCGTTCGAGACCCACCATCGTCGCCGGATCGAGGAAGCCCCCCAGCCCGATCACGGTGTTCATCAGGAAGCGCGTGGTATCCAGGCCGCTCTGCTTGAGCTTGCCCTGCAAGGCGTCGTTGACGATGACCGTGGGGTAGGTCAGGTTGGTGAAGAAGTTGTGCAGGCCGGTGCGGAATTCTTCCGGCAGCGCCGCGTTGTAGCCCTGGGCCGCCGGTTTGGCGACGTAATGGTCCAGCTTCTCGTTGAAGGAGAACATGACACGGTTGACCGGCTCCAGCGGGTCGCTGGGGTCGCTGACCGGGCTGTGCGCGCAGGCGCCAAGGGCAAGGCAGGACAGCACGAGCGCAAGGCGCTTCGACAACTTCGGCATGGAATTCCCCGTTAGCTCAGCGCCAGCACCTCTTGCAACGAGAAGAACTCGATCAGGCTGCGGACCTGGGCATTGGCGCCGCTTATTTTAAGCGGAATGCCGCGCGCCCGCGCCCGGCGGCTGAGTTCCAGCAGCAGCGCCGCGCCGGCACTGTCGACGCGGGTGACGGCGCCAAGATCGAGCTGGCCACCGGCGACCAGTGCGTCAGCCTGCGCCAGCAGGCGCGGCATTGCGGCGAGGTTCAGTTCGCCGGACAGCCGCGCGTCAGCCGCCACCGGTCTTCACCTCGGGCTTGACGCCGAGTTTTCCAGACTCGATGCCCTGGATGGTGTTTTCCAGGCCGTTCTTCTTGATCTCGGCGCCAAACTGGTCGCGGTAGCTGGTGACCAGCGACACGTCGAGAATGGTGATGTCGTAGATCTTCCAGTCGTTGTCGACCAGCGACATCGCGAAGCCGATGGCCACCGGCTGCTTGCCCGGACGCTTGAGCAGCGAGTTGACGGTGACGTCGGTGGCGTTGGCGGGCATGCGCAGCGGCTTCCACTCGACCGTGACCGAGTCGTAGTACTCGAGCAGGGCGCTGGCGTAGGCGTTGATCAACATGTTCTTGAACGCGTTCTGGAAGCGCGTGCGCTGATCCGGCGTGGCGTTGCGCCAGTTGCGGCCCAGCACCAGCTGCGCGATCTGCGGCAGGTCGAAGTGCGGCACCACGGCATCGTTCACGACCTTCTGGAACAAGGCGTTGTTGGCCTTGTATTCGTCGTGATGCTCGCGCAGCAGGTTCTGCAGGTTGGAGGTCGCGTCCTGGATCACCTGGTCAGGCGGCTTGGGCGCGTTGGCCTGCGCCTGCACGGCGAGCAGGGCGGCGCACAGGAACATGAGGCATTTCTTGATCACGGCTGCTTCTCCTTGTCAGGCGTTTTCGAAGTCTGTGAGGCCAGGAACTGCCCGACGATGTTTTCCAGTACCAGGGCCGATTGCGTGAACTTGAGCTTGGAGCCTTCCTTCAGCGAGGCATCGGCGCCGCCGACATCGAGGCTGATGTACTGCTCGCCCAGCAGGCCCGCGGTCAGGATCTTGCCGATGCTGTCCGCCGGGATGTTGTTGTAGTGGTCGGAAATCTCCATGGTCACCAGCGCCTCGAAGTTCGAGGGATCGATGCCGATGTTGCGCACCCGGCCGACCTTGACGCCGGCCAGCGTCACCGCGGCGCCCGGCTTCAGCCCCCCGATGTTGTCGAAGCTGGCCGTGACCGTGTAGCCATGACCGCCCTCGACGCCGTTGAGCCCGGCGACGCGGAAGGTCAGGATGAACACGGCGGCGAGGCCCAGGCATACGAAGAATCCAACGAGGATTTCCAGAGTTCTTGATGGCATGTTGTCCTGCCTGCCCTTAACGGAACATGAATGCGGTGAGAATGAAGTCGAGCGCGAGAATCGCGAGCGACGACACCACCACGGTGGAGGTTGTGGCGCGCGAGACGCCTTCGGAGGTCGGCGCCGCGTGATAGCCCTGGTACACCGCGATCCAGCTCACGGCGGCGCCGAACACGACGCTCTTGATCAGGCTGTCGCGAATGTCGTCCCAGTGCAGCTTGGCGTGGATCTGCGACCAGTAGGCGCCGTCGTCGACGCCCAGCAGATCGACGCCCACGGCGTGGCCGCCGGCCACGCCGATGGCCATCAGCGCGAAGATCATCGCCAGCAGCGGCATGGCGATGACGCCGGCGAGGAAGCGCGGCGCGATCACCCGCTTGATCGGATCGACCGCCATCATTTCCATGCCGGAGAGCTGGTCGGTGGCGCGCATCAGGCCGATTTCCGCGGCCAGCGCCGAGCCGGCGCGGCCCGCGAACAGCAGCGCCGTCACCACCGGGCCCAGCTCGCGCACGATGACGATGGCGACGAACACGCCGAGGGATTCAGCGGCGCCGAAGTCCACCAGCGTGCGATAGCCCTGCAGCGCCAGCACCATGCCGACGAAGGAGCCGGAGATGACGATGATGATCAGCGACATCACGCCGACGGCGTAGACCTGCTGTGCCAGCAGGCGCGGCCGCAGCAGCGCCGCCGGGATCGCGCCGAGAATCGAAACGAGGAAGAACTGGGCGCGGCCCAGTCCCTGCAGCATGCCGCTGAGGACGGTCCAGACGCCGTTCATGCGCACGCCTCCGGAGTTTTCAGCAGCCAGGAAGGGCTGCGCTGGTCGGCGCGCGGCGCGCATTCCCGCACCCGCGCTCGCGCTTCGCGCTTACGGCACCGTGTCATGTGCGCACCCCCGCCATCAGGTCCTGGGCGTAGGGGGCGGCCTTGTAGTGGAAGGCCACCGGGCCGTCCGGCTGGCCGCGCAGGAACTGTTCGACGTAGGGCGAGCCGCTGTTGCGGATCGCTTCCGGCGTGCCATGCGCCAGCACCTTGCCACCGGCGATGACGTAGGCCTGGTCGGAGATCGACAGCACTTCTTCGACATCGTGCGAGACCACGATGGAGGTGAGGCCCAGCGCGTCGTTGAGGCTTCGGATCAGGCGCATCAGCACGCCCATCGAGATCGGGTCCTGGCCGGCGAAGGGCTCGTCGTACATCACCAGCTGCGGGTCGAGCGCGATGGCGCGGGCCAGGCCGACGCGCCGGCTCATGCCGCCGGACAGTTGCGAGGGGTAGAGATCGCGCGCGCCGCGCAGGCCCACCGCCTCCAGCTTCATCAGCACCAGGTCGCGGATCATGCTCTCCGGCAGCTGTGTGTGCTCGCGCATCGGAAAGGCGATGTTCTCGAATACCGTCAGGTCGGTGAGCAGGGCGCCGTTCTGAAACAGCATGCCCATGCGCTTGCGCAGTTCGTAGAGCGGAGCGCGGCGCAGGCCGTGGACATCGACGCCGTCGAAATGCACGCTGCCGGCGTTGGGCCGCCACTGGCCGCCGATGATGCGCAGCAGCGTGGTCTTGCCGGTGCCCGAAGGCCCCATGATGGCGGTGACCTTGCCGCGTGCGATGTCGACGTCGACGCCGTCGTAGATCACGCGCGGGCCATGGCTGAAGTGCAGGCCGCGCACGCGCACCAGGGCATCGGTGGTGGATTCGGAGACGGTCATCGGTTGCGGATCAGGCTTGGAATTCTTGTTGCGGCGTCGCGCGCAGACAGAAGGCGGTTACGGCCTTCGATGCGTGGCGGATGCCGGAAGTTCATTGGCGGGCAGTTTACTGGATTGACCTCCGCGCCGGTGGCGAGTTGCATCCGGCAGCGGCAGGGTGGCTGAACGGCATGACGGGAAGTGGGCGCACGGCGCTTTTTTCGCCACCCGCTGTCGCGGAATTGCCCTGGGGAAATGTTATATAAAATTATATAAAATAAAAATTGAAAGATATAAAATAACAACCATCGATCACCTGCCGGCGACAGCGGGTGGGGCCTTGCGGCGTCCCTGCCACGCTCACTGCGTGTCGAGATAGCCCAGCGAGCGCAGCAGGGCGCACTCGAGATCGGCGTTGACGCGCGCCAGTTCGGTCGGCGCGCCGAGGTCGCGCAACTGGATCATGCGCAGCCCCTGGTAACCGCAGGGATTGATGCGCGAGAACGGCTCCAGGTCCATGTCGATGTTGAGCGCGAGACCGTGATAGGTGCGGCCGTTGCGCACGCGCAGGCCCAGCGACGCGATCTTGTCGTTGCCGACGTAGACGCCCGGTGCGTCGCGCCGCGCCGCCGCGTTGATGCCGTAACCCGCCAGCGTGGCGACGATCGCTTCCTCCAGCCGCGTCACCAGGCTGCGGATGCCATAGCCGCGCCGCTGCAAGTCGATCAGGAAATACACCACGGATTGTCCGGGGCCGTGGTAGGTGACCTGTCCGCCGCGATCCGACTGCACCACCGGAATGCCGCCCGGCATCAGCAGATGTTCCGCCTTGCCGGCCTGTCCCTGCGTGAATACCGGCGGGTGTTCCAGGAACCAGATTTCATCCGGCGTGCGCTCGTCGCGCGCCAGCGTGAAATCGCGCATCGCCGCGAAGGTTTCGTCGTAGGGCCGCAGGCCAAGCTGGCGGATGAGCGGAAGGGTCATGCGCAAATTGTAAGGCCTCCCCGCCGCGGTGCGACGGGGAGGCCCGGAGACTGTGCCGCCGCCTTCAGCGATTGATCAGCATGCGCGCGGAGTCGATCAGGCGCGTCAGCAGGCCGCCCTCGGGAATGTCCTTGAGCGCCACCAGCGGCACGGTACGCAGCGGCTTGCCATCCAGCGTGATGGTGACCGTGCCGAACGGCTGGCCGGCCTTGATCGGCGCCACCGCTTGGCCGGTCACCTGCGGCACATACTGGATCTGGTCGCGCGAGCCGCGCGGCAGGATCAGCGTCAGCGCCGGCTGCACGCCCAGCGGCAGCTGCTCCTCGGTGCCCTTCCAGGCGCGCACCGTGCTCAGCGGCTGCGTGGCGCCGAACAGGGTCACGTTCTCGTAGAAGCGGAAGCCGTAGTTGAGCAGTTCCAGGCTGGCGCTCTCGCGGCCGGCCCAGGTCTTGGCGCCCATCACCGCCGAGATCAGGCGACGGCCATCGCGCTGCGCGGAGGCCAACAGGCAGTAACCCGCGGCGTTGGTGTGGCCGGTCTTGATGCCATCGACGCTGGGGTCCTTCTCCAGCAGGCCGTTGCGGTTGGGCTGGGCCTTGACCTTGGGGGCACCGCTGTACTGGTAGCTGCGCTCGGCGAAAATCTTGTACATGTCCGGGAAATCGCGGATCAGGGCGCGGCCCAGCAGGGTCAGGTCGCGCGCAGTCGTGTAGTGATCCGGACTGGGCAGGCCGCTGGCATCGGCGAAGTGCGTGTTGTTGAGGCCGAGCTTCTTGGCGTACTGGTTCATCATCTCGGCGAACACCGGCTCGCTGCCGGCGATGTGCTCGGACAGCGCGACGCTGGCATCGTTGCCGGAGGCGATGATGATGCCGCGCAGCAGGTCCTCGATCTTCACGCGGGTGCCGACCTCGATGAACATGCGCGATTCGCTGGAGTCGATGCCCTGGCGCCAGGCCTTCTCGCTGACCAGCGCGGTGTCGTCGAGCTTGAGGCGGCCCTTCTTCAGTTCGTCGAAGGCGATGTAGACCGTCATCACCTTGGTGATGCTGGCCGGCTCGACGCGTGCGTCCGGATTGCTGCCGGCGATCAGTTCGCCGCTCTGGAAATCGAGCAGGGCATAGCTGGTGGCATCGACCGTCGGCGGCGCCGGTACAGGTAGCGCGGCGGCGGTGAAGGAGCAGCAGGCAAGAAGCAGCAGGGCGGCGATTCTTTTCATGGACAGGGCAGGGGTGGAAAAACGGATAGGAGCGGCACGGGCGCGGATTTTATCGCAGTGCAGCAAGGAAGGGGCGTGGGCCAAGGTAAAGCATCATTCCCGCACCCATTGCGCCGCGAGCTTGCGCCGCGCCAGCAGCTTGCGGGCATCGCGTGCGGCATCGGCATCGCGGAACGGACCCACCAGCACGCGATGCAGCGGCGGTGTGGTGGCGGTGCTGACATGGATCTCGACCGGCGCGATGCCCTGCTTGCGCAGATCTTCCCGCATCGCCACGGCGTTGATCGGGTCGATGTAGGCAGCGACCTGCAGGAAACCGCTGCTGTCGCTGGCCTTGGCGGACGGCACGGCCGACACCGATGCGGTGATCGGCGTTTCGGCAGGTGCGGGCTCGGGAGGCGGTGGCGGTGGCGCCTGCGCCTGGGCCAGCGCCACCGCGGTGGCACCGGCTTCCGGCTCGACCGTTTCGATCTGCACCATCGAGGTGCCGTGGCCGATCAGATCGAGCTTGGCCGCGGCGGCGTAGGAGAGGTCGATGATGCGGTCGGAATGGAACGGCCCGCGGTCGTTGACCTTGACCACGGTGCTCTTGCCGTTGGCGAGGTTGGTGACGCGGACATAAGTCGGCAGCGGCAGGGTCTTGTGCGCCGCCGTCATCTTGAACATGTTGTAGCGCTCGCCGCTGGCGGTCTTGCGGCCGTGGAATTTCTTGCCGTACCAGGAGGCGTAGCCGCGCTGCTTGAAGCCGCGCGCATCCTCGATCACGTTGTAGGAGCGCCCCAGCACCTCGTAGCTCTTCGAGTTGCCGCTGCTGCTGCGTGCCTCCGGCACAGGCACCGCGTCGGGCGTGTTCTCGATGCCCGCGGGAATTTCCTCCGGCGCCGGCGGGAAGTCCTTCTGCCAGGACGGTGCCGGCCCGTCCACCGGCGCCACGTCGTTGCCGGCGGCTGCGCTGCCCGTGGCGTTGCCGGGTGAAGGCCCGTTGTAGACCGGGACAACGCCGGGCAGTGGCGGCGCCGATGGGCGCGGCGATGGCGCGGTGGCGCAGGCGGCCAGCGCGAGGAGGATCACCAGGGATGGAACCCGGTGCGCGCGCGTCACGGCGGCGGCGCCTCGGACTGCTGCTGGATGCGCTGCGCCAGTTGGGTCACCGCCATGGCGTAGAAAATCCGCGGGTTGTAGGTCATGACGGTGTAGAAGTTGTGCAGGGCCAGCCAGTACTCGACGCCGTTGTCGAGCGGAAGTTCCACCAGGCCCACGCGCAGATCGCCCGGCAGGTCGACATCGGTCACGACGCCGGCTTTCGCCAGTTCGTCGACGGTATAGGCGGTGGCGTGGCCGTTGCGCGCGATGCTGGCCGGCAGTGCCGCGCGCAGGCGCGCCGGCACCGCCAGCGGTTCGCCGCGACGCCAGGACTGGCCGGGACGGAAGTTGACGAAGTAGTTGGCGATGGAGCCGATTGCGTCGGGCAGCGTCCAGAGATCGCGGCGGCCGTTGCCGTCGTAGTCCAGCGCCAGCCGGCGATAGTTGCTGGGCATGAACTGCGCGGCGCCCATGGCGCCGGCGTAGGAGCCCAGCGGCGCACGCGGGTCGTAGCCGAAGTCGCGGCAGAAGGCGAAAAACTGCGCCAGTTCGCCCATGAAGAAGCGCGAGCGCGTGGGGTGGTCGAAGCCCTGGGTCGCCAGCGCGTCGAGCACGCGGACCTTGCCGGTGACGCGGCCGTAGCGCGTTTCCACGCCCAGGATCGCCGCCACCACCGGCGGCGGCACGCCGAAATCTTCCTCCGCGCGGGCAAAGGCCGGCGCGTAGTCGCGCAACGCCTGCACGCCGCCCAGCACGCGCGCCTCATCGATACGTCGTGCGTACTGGGTCCAGGTCTCGGTTTTCTCCGGCGCCTTCTGCTCCTGCTCGACGAGCTTGGGCAGCTTCTGCGCGTCGGCGAGCGCATCGCTGACGCCGGCCAGTTCCCGTTCGCTGAAGCCATAGTCCTGGCGCAGCGTCGACAGCAGCGCCGGGACTTCGGGCCGATGGCTGTAGTCGGCCGCAGCGGTGGCCGCCAGGCACATCAGCAGGGTAGCGGTGAGCAGGCGCATCAGCTCGACAGCAGCTTGCGGTGGGTCTGGACCGACATCAGCATGCCGAATCCGGTCAGCAGGCTGACCACCGAGGTGCCGCCGTAGCTCACCAGCGGCAGCGGCACGCCGACCACCGGCAGCAGGCCGATGACCATGCCCATGTTGATGAAGACATAGATGAAGAACGTCATCGCCAGGCTGGCCGCCAGCAGCCGCTGAAACGTGTCCTGCGCGCGCGCGGCGATGAACAGGCCGCGTGCGACGATCGCCAGGTAGATGATCAGCAGCAGCAGGATGCCCAGCAGGCCGAACTCCTCGGAGTACACGGCGAAGATGAAGTCGGTGTGCGACTCCGGCAGGAACTCCAGCTTGGCCTGGGTGCCGTTGAGCCAGCCCTTGCCGAACAGGCCGCCGCTGCCGATGGCAATCTTCGATTGCGTGATGTGATAGCCGGCGCCGAGCGGATCGCTTTCGGGGTCGAGCAGGGTCAGGATGCGCTGCCGCTGGTAGTCGTGCATCTTGCTCCACACCAGCGGCGCCGCGGCACCGATGGCGCCGAGCGCGCCGAGAATCCAGTGCCAGCCGAAGCCGGCGAAGAACAGCGCGAACATGCCGGCGGCGACCACCAGCAGCGCGGTGCCGAGGTCCGGCTGCTTGGCGATGAGCGCGGTCGGCAGGCCGATCATCACCAGGGTGACGGCGATGGTGAAGATGCGCGGCGGCAGGTTGCGTGCGTGCAGGAAGGCGGCGACCGCCATCGGCATCGCCAGCTTCATCATCTCGGAGGGCTGGAAGCGCACGATGCCGAGATCCAGCCAGCGCTGTGCACCCTTGGCGACGGCGCCAATCGCCAGCGTCAGCACCAGCAGCACCACGGTGGCGCCATAGAGCCAGGGCGCCACCGCGCGATAGACCTCCGGCGGTGCCTGCGCCACCGCGGTCATCACGATCAGTCCGATCACCCAGCGCTGCGCCTGGCTGATGACCTGTGGCAGCGAGTGTCCGGAAGCGGAGTACAGCACCACGAGGCCGATGGTGCCGACCGCGACCAGCAGCAGGAGGAGCCACAGGTCGACATGCCAGCGCTCCAGCGAGTCGGCCAGGCTGGGCTCGGGCTTGTCGTGGCGGCGGGCCGTGGTCAGCATGCGCAGGGGCGGATTTCAGCGGGCATTGGCGTCGTCGTCGTCGTTGGTCGCGGCGGCAGCAGGCGCCGGGGTGCTGTTGGCCAGCGGCGGCGCGCCCGGCGGGGCCTCGCCACGGTAACGCACCTCGCCCAGCAAATACATATCCATCACCTGTCGTGCGATGGGCGCGGCCACCGAGGCGCCGTGACCGCCGTGCTCGGCCAGCACGCCGACGGCGATCTTGGGATCGTCCGCCGGTGCGAAGGCGATGAACAGCGCGTGGTCGCGCAGGCGCTCCGGGATGGTCGACTGGTCGCGTGCCTTGGCCTCGTCCTGCGCCATGCCGGCAACCTGCGCCGTGCCGGTCTTGGCGGCGATGCGGTAGGGCGCGTCCTTGCCGATCTTGTAGGCAGTGCCGCCCGGCACCTGCGCCACCTGCTCCATCGCCGCCACCACCGCGTCCCAGTTGGCGGGATTCTGCATCTCGATGGGCGGCAGCGCTTCCGGCACCACCACCTTCATCTCCTTGGTCAGCGCATCCTCGGTGGCGTGGACGACGTGTGGCCTGAAGCCGCCGCCGCGCATGGCGATGCGCGCCGCCATCTGCGCCAGCTGGATCGGCGTCGCCGTCATGTAGCCCTGGCCGATGCCGATGTTGAGGGTTTCGCCCGGATACCAGTTTTCCTTGCGCACGCGTCGCTTCCACTCGCGCGACGGCAGCAGCCCGCCTTTTTCCAGCGGCAGGTCGACGCCGGTGGGCCGGCCCAGGCCGAAGCCCGACATGGCCTGGTAGATGCGGTCCACGCCCAGGCTGTTGGCCAGGGCGTAGAAATAGACGTCGCAGGAGTGCGCGACGCCGCCGGCGAGGTCCAGCCAGCCGTGCCCGGTGCGTTTCCAGCAGCGGTATTTGCGCGAGGAGCCGGGCAGCATGTACTCGCCCTTGCAGAACTCGCGGTGGTCCGGCGTGACGACGTTGAATTCGAGACCGGCCAGGGCCATCGCCGGTTTCACCGTCGAGCCGGGCGGGTAGGTGCCTTGCAGCGCGCGGTTGAACAGCGGGCGGTCGGGATCGTTGTTCAGCGCCTTGTAGGTCGTCGGATCGACGCCCTCGACGAACAGTTGCGGATCGAAGCCCGGCTTGCTGACCAGCGCGATCACCTCACCGTTGCGCGGGTCGATGGCGACCACCGCGCCGTCGAGATTGCCCAGGGCGGTTTCCGCCACGGACTGCACGCGCGCGTCGAGCGAAAGATAGAGATTCTTGCCCGGCGCGCCCTGGCGGTAATCCAGTTCGCGCAGCGGCCGGCCGTAGGCATTGGCCTCGATGATCTTGGCGCCCGGCGTGCCGCGCAGCAGGTCCTCCTGGCTTTTTTCAACGCCGACCTTGCCGATCTGGATCAGGCCCTGGTACTCGCGCGGATCAAGGTCCTTCAACTCGTCTTCGGTGATGCCGCCGACGTAGCCGACCACGTGCGAGGCACTGGCCCCCATCGGGTAATTGCGGGTCAGGCCGGCGGTGACATCGATGCCGCGGAAGTCGTGGCGGTTGATCTCGTAGCGCGCCACCTCTTCCATGGAGAGGTTGCTGCGCACCGGCACGCCACGGTAACGCGGCGATTTGCGCACGCGGTCCTTGAAGCGGTCGATGTCCTTGGGCGTCAGCGCGATCACCGGCTCCAGGCTTTTGAGCGCGGCGTCGAGATTGCCGGCCTGCTCCGGCGTCACCTCCAGCACGAAGGCCGGACGGTTTTCCGCGAGCAGGGTGCCGTTGCGGTCATAGATCAGGCCGCGCACCGGTGGCACCGGCGTGATGCGCATGCGGTTGTCGTCGGCGCGCGTACTGTAGTAATCGTGGTTGATGATCTGCAGGTTGACCAGGCGCACCACCAGCACGATGGACAGCAGCAGACAGGTCAAACCGGCAAAGATGGCGCGCGCGGTGAAGGTCTGCTTCTCGCCTTGCAGGTCCTTGAAGGATTCGCGTCTGCGCATTGGCGGTCGGACGCTATTCCTCGTCGTCCCGCCCGCGCACGATTTCGAGCATGGCGAAAACCAGCGGCCAGAACAGCGTGGTGGACAGCACCGGCATCCAGCGCAGCCAGATGTCCGCCCGGTGGCTGCTGATGCCGTCGATCCAGAACATCAGGAAGGCGTAGAACAGCCACACCGGGATCAGCGCCAGCGTCGCCTGCCACAGCGGGAACAGCACGAAGATCGGCCGCAGGCGGGTGACGAAATAAGCGACCAGTACCAGCCCCAGCGCCTGCTGCCCGAACACGGTGCCGAAGGCGACATCCGCCAGCAGGCCCGTGATGAAGGCGCCGAACAGGATCGCGACCCGCGATTCCGTCAGCGCCCAGTAGGCGATGACCAGCGGCAGCCACATGGGACGCGCGCCGCTGACCAGTTCCGGCAGCTCCACCAGTTGCAGCAGCAAGGCTGCCAGCAGGCTCAGCCAGTAGACGCTGTGCAGGGCGCGTCCGCTGATGATCACGTTTTCGGCGCCGTCGCGGGTGCTGCGGGGACCTTGGCCGGTGTCGAATCAGGCGTCGGCGCGGGCTGCGGCGCGGCATCGGCCGCGGGCGTGCCCTGCGTGTGCTCGCTCCACACCAGCAAGGCCTGACGACCCTGGTTGAGCTTGGCGCTGGGATAGGCCGAGGCTTCCATGAAGTGCTCGCCGGCGGTGTGCTTGACGTCGTAGATCTGCCCCACCGGATAGCCGGGCGGGAAACGTCCGCCAAGTGCGGACGACACCAGCAGGTCGCCGACCTGCACATCCGCGTTGCTGGGCAGGAAGGGCAGTTTCAGGCCCTGGCCGTCGCCGCTGCCCAGGGCGATGGTCTGCAGACCGGTGCGGTTGATCTCCACCGGGATGCCGTGATCGGGGTCGGTCAGCAGCAGGGCCTGCGAGGTGGTCGGCCCGACCTCGACGATCTGGCCCATGATGCCGTAGGCATCAACCAGGGCCTGGCCGCGATAGACCTTGTCGTTGCTGCCCTTGTTGAGGGTGATCTGGTGACGGTAGGGATCCTGGCTGACCGCGATGATCTCGGCGATCAGCACCCGGTCGGTGAGATTCTTCGCCGAGGCCAGCAGTTCGCGGATACGGCGGTTCTCCGCCTCCAGTGCCTCGAATTTCTGCAAGCGCACTTCCAGCAGCAACTGCTGGTCACGCAGTTGCTGGTTCTCGCGCTCGAGGGTGTCGCGGGTCCGCACGCTGGCGGCGGAGCCGACCGCGTCATGCGGCAGCGCGGCGACCCACAGCACCGGCGACAGCAGCCAGGCCGTGTAGTGACGCACCGGTTTGAGTCCGTCGCCGCGCTGGTCGGCGAAGATCAGGCCGATTGCGCAGGCCGCCAGCACAAGTGTCCGCAGGCCCAGTCCAGGGCCCCGCGGAAAGTACCGGCGGTCGGAATTGACGGTGTTCAAATGAATCTAAAAGACAGATTAGTGCTGTGAAAATAGCACACTTCGGAAGTGCCGGAAGAATATCGGGGCACCGTCGTCGCTGCAATGAGTTTGATGCCGCCCTGCAGGCCTCGTAAGCCGTCACCCGCTGAGGGCGGATAGTTCGTCAGATTTGTTTATTTTTATTTATCGAAATTAAATTCGATCGATATTTTAAAACCAATCGACATCCGGTTTCGCAGTTATTCCATGCTGTAGAAGTCGGACTGGCGATCCAGCATGTCCAGCACCATGCCGCCGCCGCGGGCGACGCAGGTCAGCGGGTCGTCGGCGATGATCACCGGCAGGCCGGTTTCTTCCGAGATCAGCTTGTCGAGGTCGCGCAGCAGCGCGCCGCCGCCGGTGAGCACGATGCCGCGCTCGGCGACGTCGGAGCCGAGTTCCGGCGGGGTGCGCTCCAGCGCCTGCTTGACGGCCTTGACGATGCCGGCCAGCGGCTCCTGCAGGGCGTCGAGGATCTCGTTGGAGTTCATGGTGAAGTTGCGCGGCACGCCGGCGGCGAGGTGGCGGCCGACGACGTCGATTTCCTGCACTTCGTGGCCCGGGAAGGCGGTGCCGATTTCCTGCTTGATGCGCTCAGCCGTGGCCTCGCCGATCAGCATGTTGTACTGGCGGCGGACGTAGGAGACGATCGATTCGTCGAATTTGTCGCCGCCGATGCGGACCGACTCGGCATAGACGATGCCATTGAGCGAGATCACCGCCACTTCCGAGGTGCCGCCGCCGATGTCGACCACCATCGAGCCGCGGGCCTCGCCGATGGGAATGCCGGCGCCCAGCGCCGCTGCGATCGGCTCTTCAATCACGTAGACCTTGCGCGCGCCGGCGTTCTCGACCGATTCGCGGATCGCGCGGCGCTCCACCTGCGTGGAGCCGTACGGGACGCACACCACCACGCGGGTGATCGGGCGCATCATGCGGCCCTTCTGCACCTTGCGGATGAAGTGCTGCAGCATCTTCTCCGTGACGGTGTAGTCGGCGATCACGCCGTCGCGCAGCGGACGGATCGTGGAGATGTTGTTGGGGGTGCGGCCCAGCATCTTCTTGGCGTCGAGGCCCACGGCCTCGATCTTCTTGCTGCCGCGTGAGTCCAGGCGGATCGACACCACCGAGGGCTCGTTGAGCACGATGCCTTCGTCGCGCACATAGACCAGCGTATTGGCCGTGCCGAGGTCGATGGAAAGGTCGTTGACAAACAGGCGGCGGACGGCATCAAACATGGGTGGCATCTTTCTTGAAGTGGAATTGCTGATAAATTGAGATCAGCCCGAGCGGGCCGAGCGCACAACCGTTAAAATTGTGCATCTGCACATCATAAACCATTTTTCCCCCTATGAGCCTCAGTCCAGAGCAGGTCCGGCAGGTCGCGCATCTCGCGCGGCTGGAACTTAAAAACGAGCAGGTCGAGCACTACGCCCGCCAACTCTCCAACATCCTCGGCATGGTCGACCGCCTCTCCGCCGCCCAGACCGATGGCGTGCCCGAAATGGCCCACCCGCTGGACATGACCCAGCGCCTGCGCCCGGACGTCGTCACCGAGACCGACCGCCGCGACGTGTTCCAGGAGCACGCCCCGGCCGTGCAGGACGGCTTGTTCCTCGTGCCGAAGGTGATCGAATGAACGCGCCTCACCAGCTCAGCATTCGCGAACTTTCTGACGGGCTGCGTGGCAAGAAGTTCAGTTCCAGGGAACTGACGCAGCATTTCCTCAAGCGCATCGACACCCTCGATCCGCAGCTCAACAGCCTGATCACGGTCACGGCGGCCCGCGCACAGCGCCAGGCCGAGGCGGCCGATGCGCGCATCGCCAGGGGTGAGGCCGGCCCGCTGACTGGCATTCCGCTGATCCAGAAGGACATCTTCTGCACCCAGGGCGTGCGCACCTCCTGCGCCTCGCAGATGCTGGACCGCTTTATCGCGCCCTACGACGCCACCATCGTCGAAAAGCTCGATGCCGCCGGCATGGTCATGCTCGGCAAGGCCAACATGGACGAGTTCGCCATGGGCTCGTCCAACGAGACCAGCTGGTACGGCCCGGTGTGCAATCCCTGGGACTTGAGCCGCGTGCCCGGCGGCTCGTCTGGCGGCTCGGTGGCCGCGGTCGCGGCGGGACTGGCGCCGGTGGCCACCGCCACCGATACCGGCGGTTCCATCCGCCAGCCTGCGGCGCTGACCAATCTCACCGGCATCAAGCCGACCTACGGCCGCGTCTCGCGCTACGGCATGATCGCGTTCGCCTCGTCGCTGGACCAGGCCGGCGTGGTGGCGCGCAGCGCCGAGGACGCCGCCGTGGTGCTGCAGGCGATGTCCGGCTTCGATCCGCGCGACTCCACCAGCGTCGAACGGCCGGTGGATGACCTCGTCACCGGCTTGAACCAGCCGATCAAGGGCCTGCGCATCGGTCTGCCGAAGGAATATTTCGCGGAGGGCCTCGCGCCTGGCGCGCGCGCCTGCGTCGAGGCGGCGATCAAGAAGTTCGAGGAGCTTGGCGCGGTGATCAAGGAGATCTCGCTGCCGAACTCGCCGCTGTCGGTGCCGACCTATTACGTGGTGGCGCCGGCGGAGGCGTCCAGCAACCTCGCCCGCTTCGACGGTGTCCGCTACGGCCATCGCGCCGAAGGCGTGAAGAATCTCGAAGACCTGTACAAGAAGTCGCGTGGCGAAGGTTTCGGCGCCGAAGTGCAGCGCCGCATCATGATCGGCACCTACGTGCTCAGCCACGGCTACTACGATGCCTACTACCTGAAGGCGCAGAAAGTGCGCCGCCTGATCTACGACGATTTCAAGCGCGCCTTCGCCGAAGTCGATGTGGTGCTGGGGCCGACTGCGACCGATGTCGCCTTCAAGCTCGGCAGCAAGACCGACGATCCGGTGGCGATGTACCTCAACGACATCTACACCATCGCCGCCAATCTCGCCGGCATTCCGGCGATGAGCCTGCCCTGCGGTTTCGTCGACGGCCTGCCGGTCGGTCTGCAGCTGATGGGCAATTACTTCGACGAGGCGCGCCTGCTCAACGTGGCGCACCAGTATCAGCAGGCGACCAACTGGCATCAGCAGTCGCCGAAGGGATTCGCATAATGTCTCAGCATGCAGAGTGGGAAGCCGTCATCGGGCTGGAAGTTCACTGCCAGCTCCTGACCAAGACCAAGATTTTCTCCGGTGCCTCGACCACCTACGGCGCGGAGCCGAACACGCAGGCCGACGCCGTGACGTTGGGCCTGCCTGGCGTGCTGCCGGTGCTCAACGCCGAGGCCCTGAACATGGCGGTGAAGTTCGGTCTCGCGGTGGATGCGCAGATCGCGCCGCGTTGCGTGTTCGCGCGCAAGCACTACTTCTATCCCGACCTGCCCAAGGGCTACCAGATCTCGCAGTACGAGCTGCCGATCGTCGCCCACGGTCATCTCGATATCGAGGTCGGTGAGCAGGTCAAGCGCATCGGCATCACGCGTGCGCATCTCGAGGAAGACGCCGGCAAGTCGCTGCACGAGAACTTCAGCGGCATGACCGGCATCGATCTCAACCGCGCCGGCACGCCGCTGATCGAGATCGTGTCCGAGCCGGACATCCGCTCCTCGGTCGAGGCCGTGGCTTACCTGAAGAAGCTGCACCAGCTGGTCGTGTTCCTGGGCGTCTGCGACGGCAACATGCAGGAAGGCAGTTTCCGCTGCGACGCCAACGTCTCCGTGCGGCGCAAGGGCACGGAGAAATTCGGCACGCGCACCGAGACCAAGAACATCAACTCGTTCCGCTACGTCGAGAAGGCCATCGAGTACGAAATCGAACGCCAGATCGAGGTGATCGAATCCGGCGGCAAGATCGTGCAGGAAACCCGCCTGTTCAACCCGGACACCGGCGAGACGCGCTCGATGCGCTCGAAAGAGAACGCCAACGACTACCGCTATTTCCCCGACCCGGACCTGCTGCCGGTGGTGGTGACGGAGGCCGACGTCGCACGCATCCGCGGCCAGATGCCGGAACTGCCGGAAGCCATGCGTGACCGCTTCATGAGCCAGTACGGTCTGTCGAAGTACGACGCGGTGACGCTCACCGGCGAGCGCGCGCTGGCGGCGTATTACGAGGCGGTGGTGAAGAGCAGCGGCGCCGATGCCAAGCTCTGCGCCAACTGGGTCAGCACCGACCTCCTTGGCGCGCTGAACAAGCTGGGCAAGGACATTGCGACCTCGCCGATCAGCGCCGACGCGCTGGCGGGCCTGCTCAAGCGCATCGCCGACAAGACCATCTCCGGCAAGATCGCCAAGGACGTGTTCGAGGCCATGTGCGCGGGCGAGGGCGACGCGGACGCGATCATCAAGGCCAAGGGCCTGGTGCAGATCACCGACGAGAGCGCCATCGTCAAGGCCATCGAGGACGTGATGGCGAAGAATCCGGACAATGTTGCGGCCTACCGTGGCGGCAAGGACAAGCTGTTCGGCTTCTTCGTCGGCCAGGTGATGAAAGCCACTGGCGGCAAGGCGAATCCGGACGCACTCAACCGTCTGCTGAAAGAGAAGCTGGCCGGCTGACATGACGGCGCAGACCTTCCACAACCGCGTGCGTGTCGAGATTCGTGACGGCGTTGCCTACGCCACGCTGATCCGCGGCGACAAGCACAATGCGCTGGACTGGGACATGTTTCTCGGACTGACCGCGGCGGCCCGGTCGCTGAAAAGGGATCGCCATGTGCGCGCGGTGATCCTGCAGGGCGAGGGGCCGTCATTCTGCAGCGGCCTCGACGTGCCCTCGTTCGCGAAAGCGCCCGGCAAGGGTCTGCGCATGTTCCTCAAGTACGGGCGCATGACCAACCTCGCGCAACGCGCGGCCTGGTGCTGGCGCGAGCTGCCGGTGCCGGTGATCGCGGCGATCCATGGCAAGTGCTACGGCGGCGGCCTGCAGATTGCGCTGGCCTGCGATTTCCGTTTTGCCGAGCCCGATGCCGAGCTGTCGGTGATGGAAGTGAAGTGGGGCCTGATCCCGGACATGACCGGCAGCGTGACGTTGCGCGAACTGCTGCCGATGGATCAGGCCAAGCTGCTGACCATGACCGGCCGCACGTTCACGGGGGCCGAAGCGCAGGCGCTGCACCTGGTCACCGATGCCCTGGCCGACCCGGTCGCTGCCGCCGAGGCGCTGGCGGCGCAGATCAAGGCGCGTTCCCCCGATGCGGTGGCCGGCGCCAAGGCGCTCTTCCACCGTACCTGGGTGGCCGGCGTGTGGCGCGCCTTCGCCGTCGAAACCTGGCTGCAGTGGCGCATGTTCTTCAGCCGCAACCAGCGCGTCGCGATGAAGGCGGGCATGGCCAAGCAGCCGCCGCAGTTCGGCCCGCGCCAGTTCGGCGGCTGAGCGATGCCGGATACGCTCACCGACCTGCTGTTCCCCGCCTACGGCGTGCGCGGTGCACTGGTGGAGATCACCAGCGGCATCGACGCCATGCTGGGCGCGCGCCACTACGCGCCGGACGTGCGCCGCCTCGTCGGCCAGGCGATTGCGGCGATGCCGCTGCTGGCCTCGCACTCCAAGTTCGAGGGACGCATCAATCTCCAGTTCCAGGGCAAGGGCGCGCTGCAGATGCTGGTGGCGCAGATCGACCGGCACCTGCAGGTGCGCGGCATGGCCAAGGCCGCCGCCGATGCCCAGGGCGATTTCGAGACCCTGATGCACGACGGCACGCTGGCGGTGATGCTCGACCCGGACGCCGGCACGCAGGGCTATCAGGCTTTTGTGCCGACGCGCGGCGCCACGCTGTCGCGCGCGCTGGAAGGCTACTTCGCGCAGTCCGAGCAGTTGCCGACCATGCTGCGCCTGGCGCTGGGGCCGCAGCGCATCGCTGGCATCCTGCTGCAGCGCCTGCCCGAAGGCAGTTTCGATGCCGACGGTTGGGACCATCTGCAGATCCTGCTCGACACCCTGGGCGAGGAGGAGCACGGTGCCATCGACGGCGCCACCCTGCTGCGTCGCCTGTTTCACGAGGAAGACCTGCGCGTGTTCGAGCCGCGTCCGCTCAAGCTGGCCTGCCGCTGCGACCGCGGCAGCATCGCTTCGCTGCTGCTGTCGCTGGGGGAGAGTGAGATCGAACCCGTGCTGGTCGAGCAGGGCAAGGTGGACGTGACCTGCGAGTTCTGCGGCCAGCAATACCTGTTCATGCCCGACGAAGTGCGCCAGCTCTACGCCGCCGAGCGCAGCGAGCCGGCGACGGCGACGCGTCACTGATGATCCTGCCCCGCTACAGCGTCGGTCCGTCCACCATTCCGCATGCCGGCAAGGGCTTGTTCGCGGCGCAGACCGTGCGCCGTGGCGCGGTGATCATCGCGCCGGACAATGTCCACACCGTCTGGCCGGAAGCCAAGCTGCGCGCCTACGCCAGCGATTCCATCGAGGTGGAATCCAGCGTGCGCTGGTTCGAGGATCGCTTTTCGCTGACGCCGGAGTGGAGCGACGAGTGCTACGTCAACCACTCGTTCACGCCGAACGCGCAATGGCATCTCGGCTTCATCTTTGCGCTGCGCGACCTGACGCCCGGCGAGGAGATCACCATGGACTACCGCTACGTCATCGGCGCCGGCGAGGAGATGCCGTTCAAGGACAGCGTCACCGGCCGCGCCATCGTCGGACTGCCCTGGGCCGAGTGCCTGCGCGACAGTGCGCAGGCGGTGGCGGCCCTGCTCTGACGCCATCGCCGGCCGCAGCGTCCGCTGCCGGTGTTTCCGACGCGCCACCCGCTCCCGGCATCAGCGTCAGCGAAACGGTTATTAAGTATTGATCGATTTTTAAAAAGATCAATAAAAAATAACAAACCGGAATGCCGTGCAGGCGCCAGCGGGTGGCGCTACGCGGACGCTCCCGAGGACGCCGGCGGCTGTTTGAGCGTGACTTCCATGCTGCTGCTGGGCAGCGGGATGCCGTCGCGCTCGAAGCGCAGCTTGATCGCCTCCAGCTGGTCGGCGCGCACCGCGTCGTAGTCCGCGGTTTTCACCCAGGACAGCATGCTCAGGTCGAGCGCGTTCGGACTCAGGTCTTTCACCGCCACGGTAGGCGCCGGCGCCTTCAGCACGCGCGGGTCGGCACCGGCGATCTCCAGCAGCACGCGCTTGGCGCGCAGCAGGTCGGCGCCGTAGCTGATCGAGATGACCAGGTCGATGCGGCGCGTGCCGCGGGTGGTGTAGTTGGTGATGGTGTTGGCGGTGATGCTGGCGTTGGGCACCATCACCTCGCGGTTGTCGAAGCTGCGCAGCCGCGTGTGCACGATCTTGATCTCCTCGATCACGCCCTTGATGCCGGCGCCGATCTCGACCACGTCGCCCTTGTTGAAGGGACGGAAGATGATCAGGATCACGCCCGCTGCCAGCGACGACAGCTGCTGCTGCAGCGACAGGCCGATGGCCAGCGCCGCGCCACCGAGCACCGCCGCGGCGGAGGTGGTGTCGATGCCGAGCTGGTGCAGCGACGACAGCACCACCACGGTCATGGCCAGGCCGAAGAGGACGTTGCCGAGAAAATCCCCCAGCGTGTCGTCGACGTGGGCGCGACGCATCGCCGCGCGCACCAGCTGCACCAGCCATGCGGCGAGGCGTTTGCCGATGAAGAAGATCGCCAGCGCCAGCGCCAGCTGCAGGAGATAGGGCCAGGTGAGATCGACCAGTTTTTCCGGTTCCTGCACCAGCTCGGTCAGGCGCTGCTTGATCATCGGACGTGCTTTCCTCGAAGCCAACGGCCCGCTAGTGTAGGGACGTCCGCAACAAATGGAAGCGCTCATGATGTCGCCCGCGTTCACGCCGCACTGGATTCGCGCCAACGGTCTCGACCTCGCCTGCCTGGAGGCGGGCAGCGGGCCGCTGGTGCTGTGCCTGCACGGGTTTCCCGACACCGCCTGGAGCTTCCAGCCGCTGCTGACGGCACTGGCCGATGCCGGCTTTCGCGCGGTGGCGCCGTTCATGCGCGGCTACGCGCCGACCAGCCTGCCGGCCGACGGCGACTACCGCACCACCACACTGGCGCGCGACGCGCTGGCCCTGATCCAGGCCTGCGGCGAGCAGCGCGCCTTCATCGTCGGTCATGACTGGGGCGCCGCCACCGCCTATGTTGCCGCCACGCTGCAGCCGCAGCGCGTGCGCGGCATCGTCACCGCCGCGGTGCCGCACCTGCGGCGCTTCCTGCTACGGCCGACGCCGATGCAGCTCTACCGCTCGCGTTACATGGGGTTCTTTCAGCTGCGCGGCGTGTCGGAACAGCGCGTGGCGGCCGACAATTTCGCCTGGCTGCGCGCACTGATCCGGCGCTGGTCGCCGGACTGGGATTTCGGTGAGCCGGAGTTCGCGCCGCTGGCGGGCAATTTCTCCGATCCGGCGCGTGTCACCGCAGCGCTGTCGTACTACCGCGCGCTGCCGGCGACGCTGGCCAGCCGCGAAGGACTGACCCTGCTGACGCGGCGGCTGCCGGTGCCGGCGCGCGTGATCCGCGGCGCCGACGACGGCTGCATCGGCGCCGGCATGTTCGAGCGCCAGGCGCACTGCTTCGACGCCGGCTACGAACTGATCACGATGAAGGGCGCCGGCCACTTCATGCACTGTGAAAAACCCGAGCTGTTCGCCGCCTCGGTGCTGGAATTCCTGGATCGCAACGCCTGAGCGCGCCGCCGCGGGTCACTTCACCGTGATGGTGATCTTGTCGGAGGCCACCGAGGGATTGAACGGCTGGTGCTTCCAGTCGGCGAACAGCAGCTGCAGCGTGTGCTTGCCGGGCTTGAGCGTCAGCGTGGTCTCGGTCTGGCCCTTGCCGAAGTGCTTGATGCTGTCGGTGGCCGGCAGCGGCTGCGTCAGGTCAACCTGGGGATCGTCGATCAGCAGATGATGATGGCCGGTGCCATCGACCTGGGTGCCGGCCGGCGCAATGCCGGCGTTGCTGAGGCCAAACTGCACCTTGAACGGGCCGCTCACGGTGTCGCCGTCCTTGGGCGAGATGAGGTAGACCTTGGCGCCTTCCGGCGCCGGCGTGGCGATGCCGAGCTTTTCGGCGGCGGAGTTGTTGGCCTTCTGCAGGGCAGCGTTCTTGAGGTCCTTGGCGAAGTCGGCGTGCGCGGCAGTGGCGGTCAGCAGCAAGGCGCTGAGCAGGGCGGGGACGGCGGTGCGGATCATGGGAGTCTCCAGTCGCAAACGGGAAGGCTGATGCCGGAAATTAGGACTTTTGCCGGTGCGCGTCTATACTGCGCGCCGTTCCGAGGCTGCGCCCGTCCGGTTGGCGCCCTCAAGGCCCGGAATCTTCGCGGACCGTTGTTTCGATACTGTTCCCCGATTCACTACGTTGCTGCCTGAACCGGCGCTGCTTGACGCAGCCAGGCGCGTTCAGGAGTTTTCTACATGTCATTTGCAAATCTCGGCCTGTCGCAGGGCCTGCTCGAAGCCGTGGCCAAAGAGGGCTACACCGAGCCCACCCCCATCCAGGCCAAGGCGATTCCCGCCGTGCTCGAAGGGCACGATCTGCTCGCAGCCGCGCAGACCGGCACCGGCAAGACCGCCGCCTTCACGCTGCCGCTGCTGCACAAGCTGTCGGCTGCAATCGGCGACTCGACCGTGCAGACGCGCCGCCACGTGCGCGTGCTGGTGCTGGTGCCGACGCGCGAACTGGCGGCGCAGGTCGCCGACAGCGTGCGCACCTACGGCCGTAACCTGCCGTCGATCCGCACTGCCGTGATCTTCGGCGGCGTCAACATCAATCCGCAGATCGACATGCTGCGTCGCGGCGTCGACATCGTCGTCGCCACGCCGGGTCGCCTGCTCGATCACGTCGGCCAGCGCACCGCGGACCTGAGCAAGGTCGAGGTGCTGGTGCTGGACGAGGCCGACCGCATGCTCGACATGGGCTTCATCCACGACATCAAGCGCGTCATCGGCCTGCTGCCCAAGCAGCGCCAGAACCTGCTGTTCTCGGCGACCTTCTCGCCGGATATCCGCAAGCTCGCCGAAGGCCTGCTGAAGAACCCGGTGAGCATCGACATCGCGCCGCGCAACTCCGCCGCCGAGAGCGTCGGCCAGCGCGTGATCCACGTCGCCAAGGACCAGAAGGCCGGCCTGCTGGCCTACATGGTCAGCCGTGGCAACTGGAAGCAGACCCTGGTGTTCACCCGCACCAAGCACGGCGCCAACCGCCTGGCCGAGCGCCTGGCCAAGGACGGCATCACCACCGCCGCCATTCACGGCAACAAGAGCCAGGGCGCGCGCACGCGCGCGCTGGCGGACTTCAAGACCGGCGCGGTGCGCGTGCTGGTGGCCACCGACATCGCCGCGCGCGGCCTCGACATCGACCAGCTGCCGCACGTGGTGAACTACGAGCTGCCGAACGTGCCGGAGGACTACGTGCACCGCATCGGCCGCACCGGCCGCGCCGGCGCCTCGGGCGAGGCGATCTCGCTGGTCTCGGGCGACGAGCGCGGCGAGCTCAAGGACATCGAGCGCCTGCTGAAGAAGCCGATCCCGGTGTTCGAGGTCGAGGGCTATACGCCGACCGAGCCGCTGCGCGATCTGCCGCGTCCGCCGATGCGCTCGGCGCCGCGCAAGCCGCAGGGGCATCATCAGCCTGCGCGCTCGGGCGAGCGCAAGCATTCCGGCGGTGGTGCGCCGGGCGGTCATCGCGGCAAGGGCGGTGGCGGCGGTGGTGGACGCCCGCCGCAGCGCAGCGCACCTCGCGGAGGCCAGGGTCGCAAGGGACGCTGAAGCGTCCCACACAGCGTCGGACACGGGTGAAAAGAAGGCCCGGGAGCGCACCCGCTCCCGGGCTTTTTCGCAGGAGAATAGTTATTATTTATTTATCGATATTTAAATCGATAGATAATATATAACAATATTGTGGCCATCCACACCGACAGCGGGTGGCGGGTTTGCAGGCATTCTTCGGGGGCCTTGCGGCCAATGACACCCTCCGGCGCGCCCGACGGCCTAGCGCGGGGCGAGCCGGGTGTGGTCAGCGCTTCAATTCGCGCACACCGCCGGGGCCGCCCAGCAGCAAGACGTCGGCCGACCGCTGCGCGAACAGGCCGACGGTGACGACGCCGGCGATCTGGTTGATCTGGTTTTCCAGCTTCACCGGGTCGAGGATGGTGAGGCCACGCACGTCGAGGATCACGTTGCCGTTATCGGTGGTGAAACCCTCGCGCAGCACCGGCTGGCCGCCGAGCTGCAGCAGTTCCCGTGCGACATAGCTGCGCGCCATCGGGATCACTTCCACCGGCAGCGGGAACTTGCCGAGCACATCGACCAGCTTGCTCTCGTCGGCGATGCAGACGAATTTGCGACTGGCCGCCGCCACGATCTTCTCGCGCGTCAGCGCGCCGCCGCCGCCCTTGATCAGGCGCAGGTGAGCATCGGATTCGTCGGCGCCGTCCACGTAGATCGACAGCGTGCCGGTGCTGTTGAGGTCCAGCACCGGGATACCGATCTTCTTCAGCCGCTCGGTGCTGGCGTTGGAGGACGACACCGCGCCGGGAATGTCGCCGCGCAGCGGCGCCAGCGCATCGATGAAGAAATTGACGGTGGAGCCGGTGCCCACGCCCAGCGGCTCGCCGCGGACCACGTACTTGATCGCGGCTTCGGCGGCGGCTTTCTTGGCTTCATCCTGGGTCATGGGCTGTTGTGTCCTTCTGCTGTCAAAAAGTGTGTGGTGCGGCCGTCGGTAGCGCCGCTACGCGCTGCTTCATTCACCCCGGGGCAGGCGCTCCTGCCCGCCCGTCACGCCTTGCCATCGCGTGCCTCCGGCACCCGGTCAGCGCGCGAGGCGCGATCCAAACAGGGCGGTGCCGACGCGCACCAGGGTCGAGCCTTCCGCGATGGCGGCTTCGAGGTCGTCCGACATGCCGGCGGAGAGCGTATCAAAACCGGCGTCCCCGCCGAGGGTGGCGTGCGCCTGCGCAAACAATTCGCGCAGGGCGCGGAAAGGGGCGTGCGCATCGTCGCCGGCGGCCACGGGCGCGGGTATCGCCATCAGGCCGCGCAGTCGCAAGCGCGGCAGCGCGGCGATGGCGCGGCACAGATCCAGCGTTTCCGCCGGGCTGCAGCCGGACTTGCTGTCCTCGCCGGAAATATTGACCTGCACGCAGACGTTCAGCGGTGGCAGGTGGGCGGGCCGCTGCTCGGACAGGCGCTGCGCGATCTTGAGGCGGTCCACGCTCTGCACCCAGTCGAAATGCTCGGCCAGGCCACGGGTCTTGTTGGACTGGATGGGACCGATGAAATGCCAGTGCAGCCCGGCGCGCGGCAAAGCCGCGATCTTGTCGAGCGCTTCCTGTAGGTAATTCTCGCCAAAATCCGTCAGTCCGGCCGCCATCGCCTGCCGCACGGTGTCGGCATCGAAATGCTTGCTCACTGCGAGCAGGCTCACAGTTTCCGGTGCGCGTTTGGCGGCGGCGCAGGCGTCGGCGATACGGCGTCGCAGCACCTGCAGGTTTTCGGGGATGCGGTTCATATTGCGGGTGCGCGGAAAGACCGCTAGTGTCAGCGCAAGTGGGGTTGGCACAACAATTTTAACGAGGGGATTTGGCGATGGATATCGCGCAGTTGCTCACCTTTGGCGTCAAGCAGGGGGCGTCGGACCTTCATCTCTCGGCCGGGTTGGAGCCGATGATCCGCGTCGACGGCGACGTCAAGCGCATCAACCTGCCGCCGCTGGATCACAAGCAAGTTCATGACATGGTCTACGACATCATGAACGACAAGCAGCGCAAGGCCTACGACGAGTTCCTGGAAACCGACTTCTCGTTCGAGATTCCCGGCCTGGCGCGCTTCCGCGTCAACGCTTTCAACCAGAACCGCGGCGCCGGCGCGGTGTTCCGCACCATTCCGTCCAAGATCCTGTCGCTGGAAGATCTCAAATGTCCGCCGATCTTCAAGGAGCTGGCCGACACGCCGCGCGGCCTGATCCTGGTCACGGGCCCCACCGGCTCGGGCAAATCGACCACGCTGGCGGCGATGGTCAATCACAAGAACGAGACCGAGTACGGCCACATCCTTACCATCGAGGATCCGATCGAATTCGTGCATACGCCCAAGAAGTGCGTGATCAACCAGCGCGAGGTGCACCGCGACACCCTGGGCTTCAACGAGGCCCTGCGCTCGGCGCTGCGTGAAGACCCGGACACCATCCTGGTCGGCGAAATGCGCGACCTGGAGACCATCCGCCTGGCGCTGTCGGCCGCGGAAACCGGTCACCTGGTGTTCGGCACGCTGCACACCTCCAGCGCCGCCAAGACCATCGACCGTATCGTCGACGTGTTCCCGGCGGCGGAAAAGGAAATGGTGCGCGCGATGCTGTCGGAAGGTCTGCGCGCGGTGATTTCGCAGACGCTGATGAAGAAGAAGGGCGGCGGCCGCATCGCCGCGCACGAGATCATGATCGGCACGCCGGCCATCCGTAACCTGATCCGCGAGAACAAGGTGGCGCAGATGTACTCGTCGATCCAGACCGGCCAGAAGGAAGGCATGACCACGCTCGAGCAGACGCTCAAGGAAATGGTCAAGAAGGGACTGGTCAGTCCCGACGACGCGCGCCGCAAGGCCAACAAGCCGCTGGACCTGTGAGGCCGACATGGAACGCGAACAAGCAATCAAGCTGATCCAGCAGCTGCTGACACTGATGAAGCAGCGCGGCGGCTCGGACCTGTTCATCACCGCCGGCTTTCCGCCGGCGATCAAGGTCGACGGCCAGCTGACGCCGGTGATGGACAAGCCGCTGTCCATGGAAAACTCGGCGATGATCCTGCGCGCGCTGATGAACGACCGCCAGATCAAGGAGTTCGAGTCCACCAACGAGTGCAACTTTGCGATCAGCCCGCCGCAGATCGGCCGTTTCCGCGTCAGCGCCTTCGTGCAGCAGGGCCGCGTCGGCGGCGTGCTGCGTACGATCCAGACCGAGATTCCGCAGTTCTCGCAGCTGGGACTGCCGCGCATCCTCGAAGACATCGTCATGACCAAGCGCGGCCTGGTGCTGATGGTGGGCGCCACCGGCTCCGGCAAGTCGACGTCGCTGGCGGCGATGCTGGGTCACCGCAATGCCAACAGCAAGGGTCACATCATCACTATCGAGGACCCCATCGAGTACGTGCATCCACACATCGGCTGCATGATCACGCAGCGCGAAGTCGGCGCCGACACGATGAGCTGGGACAACGCCCTCAAGAACACCCTGCGCCAGGCGCCGGACGTGATCCTGATCGGCGAAATCCGTACGCGCGAGACCATGGAGTACGCGATCAACTTCGCGGAAACCGGTCACCTCGTGCTGTCGACGCTGCATGCCAACAGCGCCAACCAGGCGCTGGACCGCATCATCAACTTCTTCCCCGAGGACAAGCGCGAACAGCTGCTGATGGACTTGTCGCTCAACGTCAAGGCCATCATCTCGCAACGCCTGATCCGCAAGGAGGGCGGCGGCCGCGTCGCCGCGATGGAGATCCTGATCAACTCGCCGCTGATCGCCGACCTGATCTTCAAGGGCGAAGTGCACCAGATCAAGGAAGTGATGAGCCGTTCCAACGAGCAGGGCATGATCACGTTCGACCAGTTCCTGTTCAAGCTGTTCGAGGAAGGCCAGATCAGTTACGAGGAGGCGATCCGCAACGCCGACTCGCAGAACGAGCTGCGCCTGCGCGTCAAGCTGGAGTCGCGCCGCATGCGCCAGAACCTGATGGACGACGAGGGCGTGCGCCGGCTGCAGATGAAGGAAGAAGAGAAGGCCAACGTGCTCAAGCGCTAGAACGGTCACCCGCTCGTGCCCCTGGGGCGATGCAAAATGTGATTAATGATATGTCTTTTTAAATTTCATTAAATAAATAATAACCAATTGCCAGACCCGGGCCGCCACAGCGGGTGGCGCCCGGCGGCCCCGAGGGGACGCGACATGCTGAAAATCCTGCCCTATCTCAAGCTTGCGGTGGAGAAGAATGCTTCTGACATCTTCTTCACCACCAACGCCACGGCCATGCTCAAGGTCGAGGGCGAGATGTTCGCCATCGGCAAGACGCTGATGACCTCGGATTTCATCGCCGAGCTGGCGATGAGCATCCTGACGCCGGAGCAACAGGACCACTTCAAGCAGAACCTGGAGATCGATCTCGCCACCGAGGCCGGCGGCCTGGGTCGTTTCCGCGTCAACATCTTTCACCAGCGTGGCAACGTCAGCATGGTGTTGCGCTACGTCAAGTCCGAGCCGCCGACGCTGGGGCCGCTGGGCGCACCCGAGATTCTCAAGGACCTGATCATGCTCAAGCGCGGCATGATCCTGATGGTCGGCGCCACCGGATCCGGCAAGACCACGACGCTGGCGGCCATGCTCAATCACCGCAACGAGAACACCGCGGGTCACATCCTCACCATCGAAGACCCGATCGAGTTCATCCATCCCAACAAGCGCTCGATCATCAACCAGCGCGAGCTGGGACAGGACACGCTGTCCTTCGAGCGCGCCCTGCAAAGCTCGCTGCGCGAGGCGCCGGACGTGATCCTGATCGGCGAGGTGCGCCGCCGTTCGACCATGGATGCGGCGATGCAGCTGGCCAACACCGGCCACCTCGCGCTGGCGACGCTGCATGCCAACAATGCCTACCAGGCCCTGCAGCGCATCGTGAACCTGTACCCCCAGGAAATGCGCGACCAGTTGTACATGGACCTGGCGATGACCCTGCGCGTGATCATTTCCCAGCGCCTCGTGCGCGCCAAGAACGGCAAGCGCGTGGCGGCCTTCGAGGTGATGATGAACACGCCCTTCATCGCCGACCTGATTCTCAACCGGCGCATCGACGAGATTCGGGATGCCATGAACCAGTCCTCCGACAAGGGCATGCTGACCTTCGACAACTCGCTGTACCGGCTCTGGAAGGACGGCCATATCGAGATGGAGGAGGCCCTGGCCAACTCCGATTCCCGCACCAATCTCGAGGCCAAGATCAACTTCGGCACCTGACGCGTCAGACGCCGGCCGGCAGGCCGGCCGGGGCTGCCCGGGCCTGCGCGGCTTGCATGCGACGCCCCCTGCGACTAAAATCGCGCTCCTTTTTTTGAAGGAACGACGTCATTCCCTCGGGAATGACTGAACTATAACTACCGATCGAGTGGCATCATGAAAACTGTTTTCATCAACAACGAGACGGCCAAGCGGGATTGGTACGTCGTTGACGCCGAAGGGAAAACCCTCGGCCGTCTGGCCACGGAAGTGGCCCGCCGCCTGCGCGGCAAGCACAAGCCGGACTACACGCCGAACGCCGACACCGGCGACTACATCGTCGTGATCAACGCCGCCAAGGTGCATGCCACCGGCAACAAGCTCAACGGCAAGACCTACTACAGCCACAGCCAGTACCACGGCGGTCTCAAGACCACCACCCTGGCCGAACTGCTCGCCAAGGCGCCGGAGCGTGTGATTGAGAAGGCCGTGAAGGGCATGCTGCCCAAGGGGCCGCTGGGCTACGCCCAGTTCCGCAAGCTGAAGGTGTACGCCGGTGCCGAGCACCCGCACACCGCACAGCAGCCCAAGACCCTGACCCTCTGAGCGTCCGAACATGGCCACCAAGCAAGTTGAACAAAAGTACGGCACCGGCCGCCGCAAGACCGCTGCCGCCCGCGTTTTCCTCAAGCCCGGCAAGGGCGAGATCACCATCAACGGCAAGACCGTCGAGGCCTATTTCGGCCGTGAAACCTCCCGCATGCTGGTCCGCCAGCCGCTGGAACTGGCGGAGTCGCTGAACCGCTTCGACATCAAGGTCACCGTCACCGGCGGCGGCCCCTCGGGCCAGGCCGGCGCGATCCGCCACGGCATCACCCGTGCGCTGATCCAGTACGACGAAGCCCTGCGCGGCCCGATGCGCGCAGCCGGCCTGGTCACCCGCGACGCCCGCGAAGTCGAGCGCAAGAAGGTCGGCTTCCACAAGGCACGCCGCGGTACCCAGTACTCCAAGCGTTAATCCGCAGGGTGCCGCGTCTCGGCCTGCGAGGCGCGGCACTCTCGGGGTACAATCCGTTTCGATCTCTGCTGGGAGATCGTCTAATGGCAGGACAACAGATTCTGACTCTGTTTATCTAGGTTCGAGTCCTAGTCTCCCAGCCAATATTTTCAGCAGGAAAGCCCGCCACCCGGCGGGCTTTCCTGTTTTAAAATCAGGTCTCTAATCTAAAGTTCAGGCGCACTGGAGCGACTTACGTAGCGCCGATGTCGCTCAAGTATCCCTCGGTCGTCGTCATACTTGCGCGAGCAGCTAGGCGCTGAACAGCCTCTTTGCCGAGCCCGGCCTCTCGAAGGTTGAGCGCTTGTCGCCTCAAATCGTGTCAGGTGAGTCCCTGGCAGCAACAATGGCTGTCGCAATAATGACCTCCCTGACGTCTGCGACCCTGCTACGTTGGTGAGAATTGCGCTGTTGCAACGCCTCGGCGCCGCGTCAAACTCCCCAACGCTGAATAACCGGGGTAGCATGAACCTCGTCAATCAATCAGTGACATGGGTCGTCGACTCGCCTTGACGCTATCTAATAGATTGGCGCATGGACCCAAAGTCCAGGAACCCCAGATAAAAATTGGAGGCAGTTATGCGGACAAGATTCGCAGACAGTAAGGTTCTGGTGTTCGGGGTAATACTCCTGTGCATGTGCCTCAGCGGATGCGCGACTGAAATCACGAAGGCTTCAGCGCCAATGTCGGTGACGACTGCTCGCGCAATATTGCGCAGTCTTCAGGGTCGGAACGCGCACATCAGACATAGCAGTGACCTTATGCCTCTTGAGAGCATCAATGTCGGGCGTTCGTATTTCATCGTCAACGGTGAGCGTCTATTCCAGTACAGGGAGTTGGATACGCTAGGAATCGGGGTGACGGGCGGTGGTAACGAGAATTGCTTTTTCGCCATTGATCAGGGCTTCGGCGGTGGCCGATTTGCCGTGTGGGATAGAAGCTATGGGTGTCAGCTGATTGCCGATGCATTTCTCACCCTGAAGGATGCCGATACACCGGCCGGAGTCGAGAGACAGTTGGCTGCATTTGATCTTGTTGCAGACCGTTATCGCGCGGCCGACGTGAAACCCGAGGTCAATGAAAGCATTCGGCGCTATGAAATCCAGGCCGAAGACGCGATTAATCGGAAGGATTTTGATGCCGCAGTCGATGCCTACACGCGAGCATTGGATGCGAATCCTTGGTGGCCTCAAGGGCACTACAACGTGGCCCTGATCCTCGGAGAGCTGCAGGACTACAGAAACGCGGCTTACGAAATGAGCTGCTACCTCAAACTCGTCCCCGAAGCGCCGAATGCTCGTGCGGCTCAAGACAAGATTTACGCATGGCAAGGGCAATCCCGTTGAAGCTCCTGCGGCACCTCATAACGGCTTCTCACTGCGCGATCTTGATCGCGACCCTGCTTGCCGTGTTGAGGGCGGATGATGTGGAAGCCTATTGCAGCAATGGCTGTGCCTGCTGTCGTTGTCCAACGGGTCCGGCGATGTGCATGACCGGATATTCCTCCTGTGAAGCCGCGTGCGGGTTAGTTTCAAACGGCGGCCAGGCTGGAGCGAGCTCACCGAATCAAGCCATCTTAAATGGTGCGCAACAGATGATGCCGGCGCTGCAGCAGGGCGTGCACGATTTTCTCTATGGAAACCCAGAGCAGGAAGCAGCGGCGAAGGCTGCACGCGAGGCCGAGGCACGACGGCGCGCAGAGGAGGAAGCGAGAAGGACGGATGAAATCAAAGCCCGGTTGCTCGGCCAGCCCATTGATGGACAGGTTCCGAATGGCCTGGGCCTGATGGGCGCCACATCCGAGCCGCCGCTCAGGTTGATGTCCGCTGATCAGGCCCTGGGAACGCCAGCATCCCTGAAAGACAGCCGTCTCGCTGATCCTGAGCATCCCGCTGCAGGGGCTCGCGTTGTCGATTGCGGCGCGACTCAACAGCTCTATAACCGCATGAGCCAGGGACTTGTGGCACAGACGGAAGCACTGCGTCGAACACACACACAGATTCTTGCCGCAAGGTCTGAGCGGAGAAAGCTTGATGAAGAGCAGCGACATACTGCGATCAGCTCCGCATTCGACACTGCGAGCGAGCTGGCATCAAACCTAGAGCAGCTGAAAATGTTGATCGATGCTGCCAAGATCGCTGCAACGTCCAAAGAGGGCTTGGAGAAACTCCAGCAAGCGCAAAAACGCCTAGATTCAGTGAGGCAACAAATCACAGACGGTAAGAATTTACTCGCGAGCGGGAAATTCGGCAGTGAGAGCCTGCGCCAAATTATCGGCGACCTGAAAGGTACTGCTGCCGATTTTTATGCACTATTAGATGGTCCTGCAGCGCTGGAGAAATCCGGAAAGAAGCTTGCTGCGGTAGCGTTTGGCCCTGCAGGTGCAGCAGCTTTCGAAGGGGCGACGCACGGTATTGAATGGGGTTACCAGATTTCCAAGGAAGGGTTGAACGACGCCGATTTGGCCAATGCGGAATCCACATATGACGCGCTGCGATATCAGATGAGCGCGGCACTGGAGAAAATGCAAGACGCCTCCGATGACTTGAAGGAGTACTGCAAATGACACGACCGCCCGGGAGAGGCTATTGCCTGTTCGGAGCAGCGCTGCTGTGTATATCTCTCACCGCTAAGGCTGATTATGCAGCGGGCAAGGCCGCGTTTACCGCGACGGACTATGCCACTGCGCTGAGTCAATGGAAGAGCTGTGCCGCACAAAACGATGCTGATTGTCAGAATGGCCTCGCGATTCTTTACCTGAACGGCTTCGGGGTCGCCAAGAACCCTGACGAGGCGATTAAGCTGTTGAAGCAGTCAGCCGATCAAGGCTCTCCTAAGGCCGAATTCAACCTGGGAAGATTGTATCTCGACGGCGACAACCTTCCCAAAGATGTCGGTCAAGGTGTTGAGTTGTTGCGCCTCTCTGCTGAGAAGGGATACGCCACGGCACAGACAATGCTGGGCAGGTGCTACTACCTGGGCCTCGGTGTGGACAAGGATCAAGCGCGGGCGGTGAAGTGGTGGCAAAAGGCGGCAGAACAAGGGGATGCAGACGGGCAGCGCGATTTGGCGGCGGCCTATCGTTTAGGCGCCGGTATCTCGCGTGATGAGGCTCGCGCGTTTGAGTGGTATCACAAGGCGGCCGAGCAGGGCCTTGCCTCTGCGCAGAGTGAGCTAGCCTTTCTCTATCAGAATGGCTTAGGGGTCTCGAAGAACCTAGAAGAAGCAGTGAAGTGGTATCGCAGTTCGGCCGAAAAAGGTTATTTCCTCGGTCAGTACAATTTAGCGGTGTTGTATCAAACTGGCACCGGTGTGACCGCCGACAAAGCCATCGCAAACCAGTGGTTGCAAAAGGCAGCAGAAACATCGCGATCGGGGGCAGAACGTGGCGATTCCGACATGTTATGGGTTTTGGGAAGCGTTTACGCCTCACCTGCGTTCGACAAAGTCGATCCGGTACTGGCCGATGTGTACCTCAATCTCGCCGCCCGTGCCGGTAGTTCAGCAGCGGCAGAACGCGCCACTCAAATTGAAGGTGCGCTCTCGGTAGAGCAGCTGCGAAGGGTTCGCCAGTTGGTCGCTGGCTGGAATGTCGGTGCTCCTTTGCCTGCCAATGTGCATGAGTGAGGAGGTGCCATTTGGTTCGCCGGCGCTCATCCACATCACCGCTTCTCGATGTACAAGGAGGCGATCTATGTCGACGCTGGATGTCCTTATTTGCGCTCGCAGGCAACGTACATGCTGACTCAATGAGATTACGCTCTGAAAAATGAAAGCGGAAAGCGGTACACCAATAAGAAGGTAAGTCTTAGAACGAGCGATTGTTCTGGAAGCCCGCGCGTGGATTTCCTCAGCCGACGAGGAGCGGTTTTTATATTTCCGAGACCTATCCGAGATAAGGGCCTGCGCCCCAATCAATGATGGCTAAATGCCGGCATGTGCAGCAATTATCGCGCGGTCACGAACCTGGACCTTCGACTCGACGCGAACGGCCACCGGTGTGCCGAGGCAGGTAATGTTGGCCTCGTTCCCCATTGGGCTCAAGAGCTCGCCTACCTATCAGTATTACTTATGCTCTTCGCCAACCAAGAGGATCACATATCTCTATACAAGGTTGCCGTCAGTTAGTGAAAGTCCCTCGAACTGGTGTGAAGCGCTTCCAGCATCTCACTGCAGTGCTCAAACCGATGACTAACGACATTGGTTGCCTCGTGATCAGGCTGCATCTCACTCTGCACGGCGGGTAGAGATTCCTACGATGCGAATGAACGCAGCATTAGAGAAAATGCAAGACGCCTCCGGTGACTTGAAGGAATACTGGAAATGACCCCATCTTCCGAGAGGAGCAATTGCCTGTTCGGAGTGGCGCTACTGCATGCGGAGGGACGCTAGCCCACCCGGGATTTCAGAGTTTTTCTTTTTCTGCACGCTCACCCACTCTGCGTGCGGAAGGCATGCGGCGGCACGCCCTTCCAGCGCTTGAAGGCGTGGATGAAGCTGGCCGGTTCGGCGTAGCCCAGGCGCATGGCGATTTCCTCCAGCTTCATGCCGGGCATCGCCAGGAATTCCTCCGCCAGCATCTGCCGGACCTCTTCGACCAGGGCGCGGAAAGAGGTGTTTTCCTCCTCCAGCCGCCGTCGCAGGCTGCGCGGCGCCATGTGCAGATCGCGCGCCACCTCCTCGATGCCCGGCATCTCGCTGGGAGCCCTCAGCAGGCGGTCGCGGACGCGGCTGGCGACGCCGCTGCGCACGCGTCGCTTTTCCAGCAGCTGTTTGCACTGCTCCAGACAGAGGCGGGCCATGCCACTGTCGCTCTGCGACAGGGGATCGTCGATGTGGGCGGGATCGATCGCGATGACGTTCTCGGCGGCGTCGAAACGCGGCATGACGCCGCAGAGTTCGGCATAGCGCTCGGCGTACACGGGTTTCGGAAAGCGGAATTCAGCGGCAACCACCGGCAGGTGCGACGGCCGCATCTCGCGCATGGCATTGGCCCAGGCGCCGAGATCGCGCTCGAACAGGAACTGGCGCACATCCGCCGGAATCTCGCTGTCGTCGAGCTTGAGCTGGTAGACCTGATCCGTGGTCTGGCCCAGGCGGAAGCGCACAAAGGCGTAACTCAGGTCGAGAAACTGTGTGGCGATGGCCGCAGCGCTGCGGAAATTGGGGCTGGTGACCAGCGCGAAACCCCAGATGCCATAGGCGGAGAGATGGTACTGCAGACCCGCATCGAGGCCGATGCCGGGCTTGTGGCCAACGGCGCGGACCAGGTTGCGCACCAGCTGCAGTTCCTGCGTCGCCAGGATTTCCGTCTGCGGGTTGGCGAGTGCGCCGGCGTCGATGCCGGTGCCGCGAAGGCAATCCTCCAGGGCCATGCCATGGCTGGCCGCAAATTGCGCCAGAATCTGGACGCTGACGATCGATCGACGGATTTCCGGGGCCGGCATGGCGGAGGGCGTTCAAGGTGTGGCCCGGATTATCAATCGAATGGCTGGCGCCGTCATCCAAAAACGATGACGTAAGCGTCATAATTTTCCAAGCAAAAAGATGGCAAAACGAGAGGAGATGCCTATGCGCAATCCAGACAGTGGCAGGGTCAAGGTGGCGATTATCGGCGCCGGCTTCGGCGGGCTCGGCATGGCGTATTCGCTACGCAAGGCGGGGATCGATTCGATCGCGATCCTGGAAAAGGCCGACGATCTTGGCGGCACCTGGCGTGAGAACACCTATCCGGGTTGCGGTTGCGACGTACCCTCGCACTTCTACTCCTACTCTTTCGAGCCGCACTATCCCTGGACGTGGCGCTACGCCAAGCAGAGCCAAATCCTCGAATACCAGCACCATGTCGCGCGCAAGTACGATCTCGAGCGCCACATCCGCTACCGCAGCGAAGTGACGCGCGCCGATTTCGATGAAGCGCGTTCGCTGTGGGTGCTGCAGTTCAAGGACGGCGGCACGCTGGAGGCCGAGAGCGTGGTCAGCGCCGTTGGGCAGCTGCACCAGCCGGCGTATCCCAACATCCGCGGCCGCGAGTCCTTCCGCGGCAAGACCTTCCACTCCTCGCACTGGGACCACGACTACCCGCTCGAAGGAAAAACGGTGGCCGTGATCGGCACCGGCGCCAGCGCCGTTCAGTTCGTGCCGGAGATCGCGCCGCGCGTGAAGTCGCTCAAGCTGTTCCAGCGCTCACCGGGCTGGACTTTCCCCAAGGTGGAAAAGCAGTTCTCGCGCTTCGAGCGCTGGCTGCTCGACACCTTCCCGATCATCCACGATCTCGACCGCCTTCGTGTCTTCATCATCTGCGAACTGCTGGCCGCGGCCTACAACGGCAACCGGCCGCTGGCGTGGCTGGTGACCAGCGTCTCCAAGCTGCAGGCGCGCTGGCAGCTGCGCGATCCGGCACTGCGCAAGAAGCTGCGGCCCGATTTTCCCATCGGCTGCAAGCGCATCCTGCTGACCAACCTCTGGCTGCCGGCACTGAGCCGGCCAAACGTGGAGGTGGTGGACGACGCTATCGCCGAAATCACGCCGACGGGCGTGCGCACCGCCGACGGCAAGCTGCGTGAGGTGGATGCAATCATCTACGGCACCGGCTTCAAGGCCACGCAGTTCCTCACGCCGATGGTGGTGAAAGGGCGGGGCGGGCGCGATCTGCACGAGCAGTGGGCGCGCGGCGCATCCGCGTATTTCGGCATGGCAGTGTCGGGCTTTCCCAATTTCTTCGTGCTGTATGGGCCCAACACCAATGTCGGATCGGGCTCGATCATCTTCATGCTGGAACAGCAGCAGAACTACCTGGTGCGGCTGATGCAGCAGCGCGATCAGCGGGGCTGGCGCAGCGTGGAGCTCACCGAAGCGGCGCAGTCGGCCTACGAGCAGGAAATGCGGACCCGCAGCGCGGGCACTACCTACGCCGGCGACTGCCAGAGCTGGTACAAGACCGCCGACGGCATCAATACCAACAACTGGGTGGGCTCGATGATGGAATTCCGCCGCCGTCTCGCCGCGCCGCAGATGAGCGATTTCCGTGACGGCGGCGCGACGACGGCGACTTCGCCGGCACTCGCGGCCTGAACACCAGGGCTCGCCTTTGCGATAGCGGCGGCATTGAAACGCGGGACGACACGGGGCCGCAGAAGCCCCTGAATCGAGGGGAGACGATGAAAACGCAACGCCAGCAGCCGACACTGCTGCACAGCCTGTTGTACTGGGAAGCCCATCGCACGCGCGAGGTGTATCTGACGCAGCCCTTTCCCGACGGCCGCGTCGTCGATTACACCTGGGTCGAGGTCGCCGGGCAGGCTCGCCGCATGGCGGCGCACCTGCGCTCGCTGGGCCTGCCGCCGGGCAGCCGTATCGCCATCCTTGGCAAGAACAGCGCGCACTGGATCATGGCCGACCTCGCGATCTGGATGGCCGGCCACGTCAGCGTGCCGCTGTATCCCGCGCTCAACGGCGAGACCGCGGCCTACGTGCTCGGGCATAGCGGCGCCAGCCTGCTGTTCCTGGGCAAGATGGATGGCAAGGGCGACGGCTGGAACGACATTGCGCCGGTGCTGCCACCGTCGCTGCCGCTGATCGCATTGCCGATGGCGCCACGGGACGACCTGCCACGCTGGGACGACATCATCGCGCGCACGCAGCCCTTGCAGGACGTCTCGCTGCCGCAGCCGGGCGATCTTGCCACCATCCTCTACACCTCCGGCAGCACCGGCCGTCCCAAGGGTGTGATGCACGCCCACGGCAGCTTCGTGCGCGCCGCCCAGGGCCTGAGCGACCTGCTGGGCAGCTCGTCAGCAGACCGCATGCTGTCCTACCTGCCGCTGGCGCACGTCGCCGAGCGCGCAGCGGTGCAGGGCGGCTCGCTGTATTACGGCTACCGCGTGTTCTTCGCCGATCGGCTCGAGACCTTCCCCGACGACCTGCGCCGCGCGCGGCCGACGATTTTCTTCTCGGTGCCCAGGCTGTGGACCAAGTTCTATCTGGGTGTGAACCAGAAACTGCCGCTGGCGAAGCAGAAAAAGCTGTTCGCCATCCCGCTGCTGTCGCGCCTGGTGAAAAAGAAAATCCTGACGCAGCTCGGCCTGCAGGACACGCGCATCGCCATCACCGGCTCGGCGCCGCTGCCGCCGGAGCTGCTGGCCTGGTACCGCAAGCTGGGCCTGGAGTTGCTGGAGTTCTACGGCATGACCGAGAACCTGGCGTATTCGCACGGCGGCCACCCGGGGCGCCTGCGTGAAGGCTGGATCGGCCACGGTTACCGCGGCGTCGAGGCGCGCATCGACGGCAACGGCGAGTTGCTGGTGAAGAGCCCCTGCCAGATGCTGGGCTATTACCAGGCGCCGGAGGCTACCGCCGAAGCGACCACTGCCGACGGCTTTTTTCGCACCGGCGACCGCGGCGCCTTCGACGACGATGGCCGCCTGCGCATCACCGGTCGCGTCAAGGAGCTGTTCAAGACCAGCAAGGGCAAATATGTGGCGCCGGCGCCGATCGAGAACCGCCTGGGCAGTCATCCGGCGGTGGAGTCGGTCTGCGTCACCGGTCCCAGCCAGCCGCAGCCCTTCGCGCTGCTGATGCTGTCGCCCGAGGCCCAGCAAGCGCGGGCGGGGCAGGGCGGCGAGCCGGCGGTGGCGCAGGCGCTGGAAAACCTGCTGCGCCAGGTCAACGGCGAACTCGAGGACCACGAAAAGCTGGATTACCTGGTGGTGGTCAAGGAGCCCTGGACGGTGGAGAATGGCTTCCTGACGCCAACGCTCAAGATCAAGCGCAACGTCATCGAGGAGCGTTACCTGCCGGAGGCAGATCGCTGGGCCGGTCTCGGACGCAAAATCGTCTGGCATTGATCATCGCTCCGCACACATCCCATCACGCCCGCGCCATGCGGGCGTGAATTTTTGAGGAGGCAACAATGAAGATTTCCGGAAAAGTGTTCATCGTCACCGGCGGCGCCTCGGGCCTGGGTGGCGCCACCGCGCAGCGTCTCGCCTCTCTGGGCGGCAAGGTGCTGATCGCGGACCTCAACGAGGCCGGCGGCAACGCGCTGGCGGCGCAGATCGGCAACGGCGCGCGCTTCGTCAAGGTCGATGTGACCTCCGAGGCCGACGTGCAGAAAGCGGTGGACGTCGCGGTCAAGGAGCTGGGCGGGCTGCACGGCGCGGTCAACTGCGCCGGCGTCGGCGTGCCGGAAAAGGTGCTGGGAAAGACCGGCCCGATCGCGCTGGCGTCGTTCGCCAAGGTGATCAACATCAACCTGCTCGGCACCTTCAACGTGATCCGCCTCGCGGCTCACGCGATGAGTCAGCAGGCGCCGGACGAGGAGGGCGAGCGCGGCGTGCTGATCAACACCGCCTCGGTCGCGGCCTTCGATGGCCAGATCGGCCAGCCGGCCTACGCCGCGTCCAAGGCCGGCGTGGTCGGCATGACGCTGCCGATCGCGCGCGAGTTGGCGCGCTTTGGCATCCGCATCGTCACCATCGCGCCGGGCCTGTTCGAGACGCCGATGATGGCGGCGCTGCCCAAGGAGGCGCAGGAATCCCTGGGCAAGAGCGTGCCGTTTCCGTCGCGTCTGGGCCGCCCCTCGGAGTTCGCGCTGCTGGCGCAGCAGATCGTCGAGAACCCGATGCTCAACGGCGAGACCATCCGTCTCGACGGCGCGCTGCGCATGGCACCCAAATGAACATGGCGGCGCCGCAGACCGTGACCGACGCGCCGGCACCCTGGTCGCTGCAGGGGCGCGGCTATATCTGCATGTTGCGCGCACCGCAGGCGCTGCTCGACGACGGCAGTTTCGTGCCGGCAACGCTGCATGGCCGACGCAAGCGGTCGCCATACGGCTACCTGATGTTCGTCGACTACGCGCAGTCGCCGGTGGGTCCTTACCACGAACTGCTGTTCATTCCCGGCAGTTTCACGTTTGCGGATGGACAGCGGCACTTCTCGATCAGTCGCATCTTCGTGTCGTCGCTCGACAGCGTGGTCAACGGCCAGCGCAACTGGGGCATCCCCAAGGACGTGGCGCAGTTCAACGTGCGCTACGGCGACAACGGGCTGGATCGCGTGCGCGTCAGCCGCAACGGCCAGGTATTTGCGGAGCTGGATTTCGCGTCGTGGCCGATTCCGCTGCCCTTTTCCACCGCGCTATTGCCCAAGGCCTGGACCACGCTGGGCCAGCATCATCAAAGCCAGACCTTCATCTACCGGCCGACGGCGCGCGGCTGGGTACGTCCGGGCAGCCTGCGCCGCTGCCGGTTCGATGCAGCGGTTTTCCCCGATCTGGCGCAGGCCCGGCCGCTGCTGACCGTCGAGGTCACGAGCTTCGATATGACCTTCCACGAAGCGGCCGTGCGTCCGCTGCCGGCATAAATCAATTGGAGGAGAGGCGCGCATGAAACGCAAACCCCTGGACCCGGAGATGGAGCTGTTCCGCGACTCCGCGCGCAAGTTCTTCCAGCAGGAGATCCGTCTGCACGGCGAGCGCTGGCGCGAGCAGCACATCGTCGACCGCGAGGCTTACCGGAAAGCGGGCGAGATGGGTTTCCTGTGCATGTGGGCCGACGAACAATACGGCGGCCAGGGTATCAAGGACTTCCGCTACGAGCAGATCCTGATCGAGGAGAACGCCTTCCACGGCGACAGCGGCTACTTCATCACGCTGCACAGCCGCCTGGTGGCGCCGTACATCGGCCACTTCGGCACCGAGGCGCAGAAGCAGCGCCTGCTGCCGGGCTGCGTCAGCGGCGAGAAGATCCTCGCCATCGCCATGACCGAGCCGGACGCCGGCTCCGATCTCGCCGGCATGAAGTCGCGCGCCGTGGACAAAGGCGATCACTGGCTACTCAACGGCTCCAAGACCTACATCTCCAACGGCATCAACGCCGACATCGTCATCGTCGCAGCCAAGACGCACGCCGACAATCCACATGGCGTGACGCTATTCCTGGTCGAGCGCGGCATGGAGGGTTTCGAGCGCGGCCGCAATCTCAAGAAGATGGGCATGCAGTCGCAGGACACCGCCGAGCTGTTCTTCCGCGACGTCAAGGTGCCCAAGGCCAATGTGCTGGGCAAGGTCGATGGCGGCTTCTACCACCTGATGCAGGGTCTGGCCGAGGAGCGCCTCATCGCCGCCTGCGGCAACATCGCCGCGGCGCGCTACGCGCTGGAACTCACCCAGGACTTCGTGCGCCAGCGCAAGGTGTTCGGCAAGCCGCTGTCGAAGATGCAGAACACGCGCTTCAAGCTGGCGGCGCTGGATACCGAGATCGACATCGCGCAGGTCTATGTCGACCGCTGTGTCGAGATGCACAACGAGGGCAAGCTGACGCCGGACGACGCCGCGCGCGCCAAGCTCTATACCAGCGAGGTCAACGGCCGCATGGTCGACGAGGGCGTGCAGCTGCACGGCGGCGCCGGCTACATGGACGAATACCCGATCTGCCGGCTGTACCAGGACGAGCGCATCCACCGCATCCTCGCCGGCACCTCCGAGATCATGAAAGAAATCATCGCGCGTTCCACTCTGGATTAATCCATGTCCGACATTCTCTACAGCGTGGATCAAGGCGTTGCCTTCATCCGCTTCAACCGCCCGCAGGCGCTCAACGCGATGACGCTGGATCTGATGACCGAACTCGGCGCGGCCTTCGACCGCGCCGGCGCCGACGCGGCGGTGCGCGCCATCGTGCTGACCGGCGAGGGCCGCGGTTTCTGCTCCGGCGCGGACCTCGCGGCCAATGCCGCCAAGCCGCCGCTGGACGCACAGGGCCAGCTCGATCTCGGCCTAGCGCTGGAGCAGCACTACAACCCGCTGGTGCTGAAGATGCGCGCGCTGCGCCAGCCGGTGATCGCCGCGGTCAACGGCATGGCGGCCGGCGCCGGTGCCTCGCTGGCGCTGATGGCGGACCTCACCATCGCCGCGCGCTCGGCGTATTTCCTGCAGGCCTTCGTCAATATCGGCCTGATTCCCGACGCCGGCGGCACCTGGCTGCTGCCGCGCAGCGTCGGTCCGCAGCGCGCGATGGGTCTGGCGCTGCTCGGCGAGAAGCTGCCGGCCGAGAAGGCGAAGGAGTGGGGCCTGATCTGGGACGTGGTCGACGACGATGCGCTGATGACGACAGCGACCGCGCTGGCGCAGCGTCTCGCCGCCGGCCCGGCACTCGCCATCGAGCGCATCAAGCTCAGCCTGCATGCCGCCGCCGGCAACGACCTCGAAACGCAATTGGCGCTGGAGCGCGAGCTGCAGCGCGAATGCGGCCGCTCGCAGGATTTCATGGAAGGCACCATGGCCTTCATGCAGAAGCGCAAGGCGAGTTTCAAAGGCCGCTGAAGCGCTTTTTAGCGTCACCCGCTCGTGCAATCAGCGAGCTTCTGTTTGTTTTAAATTATCTATCAAATTAAAATTTGATAGATAAAATATAACCATCTTCCCAGGGAAAACAACAAGAGCGGGTGGCGCTGCGATCCGTTGCGAAAGGCGTGTCGATGACGGCCGGTCCGCGCTCAGGCGCGTGCGGGCCGGCGCTGCGCGCGATGTCGCCCGGGGCTGTAGCCCGCCTTGCCGCGGAAGGCGCGCGAGAAGTTCGACGGGTCAGCGAAGCCCAGCGAGTAGGCCACCTCGGTCGCGCTCATGCCGCCGGCCAGCCGCTCGCAGGCCAGCTCGTGCTGGATGCGGCCCGCCAGTTCGCGGAAGCTGGTGCCTTCGCGCTCCAGGTAGCGGTTGAGTGTGCGCTTGGACAGATTGAGCAGCGCGGCCAGTTCGTCGAGCGTCGGCAGCGCGTCCGGCACTTCCTTCAGCGTCATCGCCACCCAGTCGGCGAAGCCGCCGCCGCCCGCGACCTGCCGCACCAGCGTGCGGCAGCGCTCCTCCGCGAGCTTGCGCGCATGCGTGTCGGCCATCGCGATCTTCAGCGAGCGCGGATCGTCGAACAGCCGCAGCCGTACGCAGGGGGTGGGATCGGCCAGGAAGCGCACCTGCACATCGCGCAACTCGCGCGCGTAGCGCTGCGCGTGCGCCGGCTCGGCGATCGACAGCTCCAGCCGGCAGGGCGGACGACGGTCGCCGGTGAGGTCCGACACCTCGCGCAGCGCCGCCATGCCGATGGCCTCCAGGTGAAAGGCGAGACAGAGATGGCTCATCGCCACCATCGGCGTGAACTGCATTTCGCCGTGCTCCGGTCCGCTGCTGTAGCGCATGCGGAAGCTCGGCATCACCAGCCGGAAATACTGCGCCTCGAAGCGCAGCGCCTGGTCGAGCGTGTCGCTGTTGAGCATGCCGAAGCCGACGAAGCTGTGCGCGCTGGCGGTCAGCAGCTTGCCGACGTCGAACGCCAGGTCGGTGCGCTCGGTCAGCTCGAACACCCGCTGGATCAGGCGATCGACCTGCGAGATGCGGATCATCGCCTCCGGCTCGGTCAGCAGCGTCGGCGAAATCCGCAACGCGCGCAGCAGCGCGGGGAAATCGATGCCGTCGCGCGCCAGCACCTCGGGGATGCGCGCGTAATAGCGTGCGGGAACCAGCAAGTCGGTCTGGGGCATGCGCGCACTCCGGCGGTGTGTGGCGCATTATAACCACACCGCGTCGCATAATGACCAATCCAGGGCCGATGGCTTCGGCATTGTGATCGCACCCAACGAGGAGAGCGTGACATGGCGACAATGCAAATGGATGCGATGCCCAATGCGGGTGGCGAAAGCTGGTCGGACGGCAAGCGCTGGCTGTGGCTGCTGAGTCCGGCACTGCCGGTGATCGGCCTGGGCTCCGTGCTGGCGGTGATGGTGGGCGCGCCGGCCGCGATTCTCTGGGCGCTGCCGGTGATCTTCTATGGCTTGGTGCCGTTTCTCGACTGGTGGATCGGCGAGGACAGCGTCAACGCGCCGGAATCCGCGGTGGCGGCGCTGAACTCGGACCGCTATTACCTGCGCATCGTCTACGCCTACATCCCCAGCCAGTACCTCGCGACCATCTTCGGCGCCTGGCTGGCGGTAAACGGACATCTGGGCGTCGGCGGCATCCTGGGGCTGATCGTCACGGTCGGCATCGTCAACGGCGTCGCCATCAACACCGCGCATGAACTGGGGCACAAGACCCAGGCCCTCGAGCGCTGGCTGGCCAAGATCACGCTGGCGCCGGTGGCCTACGGCCACTTCTTCGTCGAGCACAACCGCGGCCATCACGTGCGCGTGGCAACACCGGAAGATCCGGCCAGCTCGAAGATGGGCGAGACCTTCTGGCAGTTTCTGCCGCGCACGGTGATCGGCAGCGCCCAGTCGGCCTGGCACATCGAAGGCGAACGCCTGGCGCGTCAGAAGAAGCCGGTGTGGTCCGTGCACAACGAGAACCTGCAAGCCTGGGCGATGACCGTGGTGTTCTTCGGCGCGCTGACCATGTGGCTCGGCCCCTGGGCCCTGGCGTTCCTGGTGGTGCAGGCCGCCTTCGGCGCCTCGCTGCTGGAAGTGGTGAACTACCTGGAGCACTACGGCCTGGTGCGCCAGAAGCAGGCGGACGGCCGCTACGAGCGCTGCCAGCCGCGCCACTCCTGGAACAGCAATCATGTCGTGACCAACCTGTTCCTGTACCAGCTGCAGCGCCACTCGGACCACCACGCCAACCCGACGCGCCGCTACCAGGCCCTGCGTCACTTCGATGGCAGCCCGCAACTGCCCTCCGGCTACGCGGCGATGATCCTGATCGCCTACATCCCCTCGCTGTGGTTCCGGATCATGGACCCGAAAGTGGTGAAGCATCACGGCGGCGACCTGACCAAGGCCAACCTCTACCCGCCGCGCCGCGAGGAGCTGCTGGCGCGCTGGTCGCGCACCGCGCCTGCGGTCAAAAACCCCGAGGGCGTCGATGCGGCGGATGTGGCGGACGCGCCCCGTGCGGAAGCGGCGGCGCCGAAGCTCAGGATCGACGCCGGCACCCGCTACCAGTGCCCGAACTGCGAGTACGTCTACGATCCCAGGATCGGCAGCCCGCACCACGGTTACCCGGCCGGCACCCCCTGGGCCAGTATCGCGCACGACTGGTGCTGCCCGGACTGCGCGGTGCGCGAGAAGCCGGACTTCAAGCCGCTCGCCTGACCGAATCCATCGTTGAGGAAACGGCGGCGCGCTCTTGGGAGCGCGCCGCTTTTTTGTGCGCTATCGCGCGGCGGTTCCCGCTTAAATGGCAGAATCCGCGTGAACCCATGACTGACGCGTGTGAACCCGCGGAGGATCTTGGCGATACCCTGATCGTCCCGGCGGCAGGGTGCCGGCACGGGGACATGTCTGGAGGGAATCGCGAATTGAACGTGCATGTCGACGGCCAGCTGGTTTTCAACGGTGTAGCATCGATTGCCGGCTCGCTAAAGCATCGATTGACGGCCCTCGTGCCGCGCCGGCGTCGGATGTTCCGAGTTCTGACGCGCAACCTTGGATGGGTGGTCGCCAGCCTGCTCGCGGTGTTGCCCGCCCATGCAGGTCCACCCTACGTGGCGGACGATCCGCAGCCTACCGATTTCCGTCATTACGAGATTTATTTCTTTGCATCTTCGCAGGGCGGGTCCGCGGGCAATGGTGGCGCAGCCGGCATCGACTTCAACTACGGTGGCGCGCCCGACCTGCAGCTGACAACCGTGCTGCCGGTTGCTTACGGGCATCCTGCGGGGCGGCGCGCGGTCAGCGGCCTGGGCAATATCGAGTTGGCGGCCAAATATCGCTTTCTGCACCAGTCCGACTGGGGATGGGATGTTGCCGTCTTCCCCAGGATTTTCCTGCGCAGCACCTCCGGTCAGGTGGGCAATCAACACGCCTCCTACCTGCTGCCGGTCTGGCTGCAGAGGGACTGGGGCAACTGGTCCACCTTCGGCGGTGGCGGATGCGAACTCAACCGCGGCGATGATTCCCGCAGTTTTTGCCAATGGGCCTGGGCGCTCGCACGCCAGTTCACGCCGGACTTGCAGATCGGGGCGGAGTTGCAGCACCAGGGCGCAGATGCGGCCGGTGCCCGGCCCTCGACTGGGATCGGCCTCGGCCTGCACTTCGACGCGACGCCCAACCTGCACCTGCTCGGCTATGCCTCGCGGGGGGTGCAGAACACGACGATCAACCGCTATTCAACCTACGCTGCACTCCTGCTGACGTTCTGATCTGGCTGCTACTCGTTGGAGCCGCGCATCACCGTGATCGGTGCCCTCGAGATTTCTCCTGCTTCGGTGAAGCAGGGATCGTCGACGATGCGGTGACCCGCTGTGCGCGAGCAGCCGGACTTCAAGCCGCTCGCAAACTGATACAGCGCAGAGCGGGATGCTTCACTGCGGCGCGCTCTCCGGAGCGCACCGTTTTGTTTCGGGTCTTCGCCGGTGCGCGATGCCGCGCCGGAAATTCAGTGACACTGCACCAGTTTGAAATACCGCGAATCGATCAGGCTCGAAGGGCTGATGCCGAAACTCTCGAGGAAGACGCGATCGGCGTGGGCGAGATCGTGGAAGCCGGCTTCGATGGCGAGGTCGGTGAAGGTGACGCCTTCTTTCCACAGGTTCGTCATGCGCCAGATCGACTGCCAGCGCGCGTATTCGCCGATGGTGGTGCCGACCTGCAGCTTGAACAGCTCGCGCAGCCGCGAGGGCGAGAGATGCACCTGCGCGGCCAGCGTGTCCAGATGCACCTCGTCGAGCGGCATGACGTCGATCAGCTGGCAGGCCTTCTCGATGCGCGAATCGCGCGCAGGGATTGCCGGCGCTGTGCGGCCGGTGATGGCCTGGACCGCGTCGTCGATCAGGATGCGGGCCTCATCGCCGGGCAGTTCGCCGGTCATGGCCCGGCGCAGCGCCGGCAGCAGCGGTTCGAAGGGCGCGTAGGGCAGATCGACCAGCGATTCGCCGCGCAGCACGTCCTTGAGCCCGGAGTATTCCGACATCTCGAGCGGGAAATAGAACAGCGCGATATCGCTGTTGATCGCGACCACGCGCCGGCGCTCGGCGCGCGGCGCCACCAGGCTCGCGCGGGTCCGGAGACTGCGGCCTTCGACCTCGATCGTGTAAGGCTCGCGACAGGCGATGCGCAGGGTCGCGGTGAGCGGGCTGGTCGGCCGGTCCAGCACCAGCGTCGGCGCCAGCAGCAGCAGGCCGCGCTTCCAGTAGTAGATGGTGGCGCCATGGCGGACCAGGTTGGCTGCTTTTTCGCGCCCGCTGTTTCGGTGATCGGAATCCATCGGCGGAGGCAGGCGTGTGTCGGGAGCGGGATCGGCGTCTGGTACAAGCCAGCATAGCCGAGTCGGCGCAACATGCGCAGCGAGCCTCCCAAGAGGGGCCTGCGATAACCGATAACGTGCGAGGAGCATGAAGTGCCGAATACCCCGATCAAGACGCTGGGCGTCGCCGCATTGCTGTGCCTGAGCGCCTGCACCTCCGGCAATCGCTCCGAGCCGGCCGAGACCGGCATCGATGCCATCGCCAACGCCGCGCCCTGCGCCAGGTCGACGGCGCCCGAGGCCGTCGGCATGCCCAGCGAAGCGCGGATTTTCGGCTGGATCGAATATTTCGCGAGTCTCGGCAATCGCCGCACCGGCACGGTCGGCGGCGCCAAGGCCGCGGCCTACATGAAGTGCCAGTTCGAGTCGCTGGGATTGCAGGACGTGCACTACGAGACGGCGACCGCGATGAAATGGGAGGTCACCCGCTCCAGTCTCGCGGTCGCGGGGCAAGCCATCGACAGTTTCCCCATCGCCAACACCTTCGTCACCCGCGACAAGCCTTCGGTGTTCTCCACCGGGCCCGGCGGGCTCAACACGGAGATCGTGGACATCGGTCTGGGCACGCAGCCCGAAATCGCGCTGAAGAATGTGAAAGGGAAAATCGTCCTGTTCGATCTGAAGTTCCTGGTGCCGACACTGGGCCTCGCGCCCCTGATCGAATTTTTCTGGGATCCGGGCCTGACCATTCTCGATCCGTCATCGCTGACCGCGAATCCCTTCCAGACGAGCGCCGCCAGCGTGCTGCAGGGCATGGTGGACGCGGGGGCGGTCGGCATCGTCGGCGTGCTTGCGGACTATTTCGATTCCAACAAGTACTACAACGAGCGCTACCACCTGGACATCACCATCCCCGGCGTCTGGGTCTCTCCGAAGGACGGCCAGAGAATCCGCGATCTGATGAAGGCCAGTGCCACACCCACCGCCAATCTGGTGATGGAGGGGAGCTATGAGCCCACCATCGGGCGCGCCGTCGTCGGCGCCCTGCCCGGCAAGAGCCCGGACACCATCCTGGTCACCTCGCATCACGACGCGGTGTGGAACGGCGCGGTCGAGGACGGCAGCGGCGCTGCCAGCGTGCTGGCGCAGGCACAATACTTTGCCTCCAAGCCAGCCGAATCCCGACAGAAGACGCTGCTGTTCGCGACCATGGACACGCACTGGGCCGAGTACAAGGTGCATCAGGCGTTCGGCAAGAAGTACATCATCGACAAGAAAACGCCGTACAACATCGTCGGCGATGTCAGCATCGAGCACATCGGCAAGCAGGGCATCAAGGACGCCGACGGCAAGCTCCAGATCGTCAATCAGCCGGAATACCGCGGCATCTTCGAGAATCTCGGCCCGACGCTGAAGCTGACCATGATCAACGGCCTGATCAAGCACGACCTGCGCCGCACGGCCCTGCTGGATGCCTCGCCGCTGTGCGGCACCGTCGGCATTCCGACGGATGCTTTTTCCTGCGCCGCCGGCATTCCCACCGCCAGCCTGATCTCCGGGCCGAATTATCTCTATGACGCGGCCGACACCCTGGACAAGGTGGACCGGGATCAACTGGTGCCGGTGGCGCAATTCTTCGCCGAACTGATCGAAGCCATGGATGCGACGCCGTCGGCGCTGATCGGTGTGCCGGTACCGCCGCTGTCGGCGGCGGCATCGGGCCTGCCATGATCCGGCGCGGCGGTATTGTCCTGGGCGCGCTGTTGCTGCTGGCGGGCTGCGGCGCTTCGCAAGACCCCGGCGCGGGTTCTTTTGCAGCGGGCGTGACGCGCGGTGCCGGTCCCGACGGGACGTTCTACGCGCCGCCCGCCGAGGGCAGCGGCAAGAGCCTGGCGACGCGCTGGCCCATCGTGCTCTCGCACGCGTTCTCGATCACCGCCGAGCAGGCCTTCCAGGGCGATGCCACGGCGGGTGGCGGCGGCAACGAGGTGTACGGCGTCAAGAAGATGCTGGAAGCCGCGGGCGCCGTGGTCTACCAGCCCAACAAGATCGCCTACGGCTCCAACGAGACGCGCGGTCAGTTGCTGTACAAGAAATGCGCCGGCACCACGCTCGACGAACTATTGTGCAAGGGCAGCAACCCGGTGGAGGTGGACGGCATCCACCTGGCGACACAGCAGTATTGCGCGGACCCGGCGCTGCGGGCGCGCAACGGCTTTGCCGGCGAGGATGAATGCCGGAAAAAACTGCAGTTCAACATCATCTGCCACTCGCAGGGCTGCCTCGATTCGCGCTACATGCTGGCGGCGGTGCGCAACGAGTACAGCGGCGAGCTGATGTACAAGCACGTGGCGAGCTGGACCTCGATGGCCGGCGCCAACAAGGGCACGGCGCAGGCGGACGTCTACCTGCAACTTCTCGGCGCCTGCCTGTTCCCCGGCTGCAAATCGCCGCTGATCGACCTGGCCTATGCGGTCGATTCGTTGCGCCAGAACCAGGCCCTGATCATCAATGGCAGCGAGTCGGCGGTGGCGTTGACCCGCAAGTACGTGCTGCTGACCACCGACATGAACTGCACGCCGGGCCAGGGCACGACCTGCGCGCCGAGCTTCAACCAGCTGTATCCGCTGCCGGTCGATCCCGCGCACCCGGTGTTCTACCAGACCTTCACCTCGCAGGTGATCAACATCGATCACCCTTGCTACTCCAGCAAAAAGAGCAACTGGCAGATCGTGATGGATAACGAGGGGCCGAACGACGGCAACATCTCGGTCGATTCGCAGAAGTTCACGACGTACGGCTGGGGCACGGCGGGCCCGGCGACACCGGTGTTGCCGCGCTGGATCGACGGCATCACGCTCGATCCCGCGCACCCGCATCCCGGCCTGGAGCACATGGCCTACTCCGATCTCAAGGTGCCGGGCATGGACGACGGCAAGATGAGCTGCAACGGCGAGGACAATTCCATGTTCCGCTTCAGCCGCATGAACCTGTATCGCGATATCGTCGCTGAACTGGTCGAGCGGGGCTATTGAAAATGGCGCCGGCGCCCAGTGCAATGCCGCCGCGTCTTCTTATCCCCATTGCCGCAGTTTTCCTGGCGCTCTGCGCCTGCTTGGACCTGGCGAGCGCGCAGCAAACCGTGCAGCAACCCGCACAGCCCGCATCCGGTCCCGGCGGAAAGGACTATCCGCATGCGCACTATCGAGTGACGTCCGGTGGTCAGGGTGACGATGCATGGTATGTCTTTGAACCGACGGACCCGCAGCCGGTGTCTGCTCCGCTCGCGATCATCCTGCATGGTTACTTCGAGTATTCCGGCTACAGCCAGATGCAGTTGCTTATCGAGCACACGGTACGCAAGGGTAACTTGGTGATCTATCCGCGTTGGCAGACGAGTCTTGTCCAGCCTTGCGCCGGACCTGCTGATATCGAGCCCTGCATGAAATCAGCGATCAACGGGATTCGTGGCGCTCTCGGCTATTTGCAGTCCGATATGAATCGCGTGCAGCCGCAGCTCGACAAGGCCAGCTATTTCGGTTTTTCGTTCGGCGGGATCATCACGACGAATCTGGCCAATCGCTGGCAGGGCCTTGGCATGCCGGAACCCAAGGTGGTATTCCTCGATGATCCGGACGATGGTGGTTATGCGGGCAATAACGAACCGACACTGGATCCCTATCTGAGTGGCATTCCGGCGACGACGCTGTTCGAGTGTCACTCCGGTGCGAGCGGCGTCTTCAAGGAAACCTATGTCGGCACCGGTGGGCCCACCACGGCAGAGGGACAGCCCCGACCGGACGCGAGTTGCAACACGGTCTTCCCCCGACTCACCAGCGTCCCCGCCAGGAATAAATCGCTGGTCATGACCTCCGACGATAACCATGGCAGCCCTGCGCTGTCCTCCGGCCATGGCGTCTGTGCGCGTAGCACGGCCGACGCATACGCTTGGGGTTTCTGCTGGAAAGTCTGGGATGCCTTGCGTTCGTGCGCATCCTCCGGGACCGACTGCCAGTACGCCCTTGGCGACACGCCGGAGCATCGCTACATCGGCACCTGGAGCGATGGCGTGCCGGTGATCGGGCTGAAAGTCCAGGATGAAGCACCGATCCGAGCGACGCCTGTTCCTGCGCGCCAGCCTGCGCCTGCGGCGACCACCTCGCGCGCGGGTTCATTCGATTGCTCTGCGCTGCTCGCGCTGGCGGCGATCGCCGGCTGGCGCCGAAGACGCACGAAAGCGGGATTCGATCAGGATTTGCCAAACGGTCACGGCGCCGATAGCCGCCCGTAGCGCACCGAAAAAGGCATCGGCGCGATGCAGCTCGAGACGCACGATGGCCGCGCACCCTAGATCCTTCCGCTGCCGAGCCGCGCTTCACAACAGCTTCGTCACCATGTCCACCAGTGTCCGCGTGAGTCGCTCGCGCGAGAGATGGGCGGGGCGATACAGCACGGTCTGCAGGATCGCGGCCCAGCACATGGTCATCAGCAGGTAGGTGTCGGCCTCGGGATCGTCGAAGTGCAGCACGCGCTCGCTCTTGCGGCGGCCTTCCTGCGCGATGTGCTGCAGCGTCTCGGAGAGGTTGCGTGCCTCGGGGATGTCCCAGAAGAACGGCACCTCGCGCATGGCCACCCGCAGCAGGCGGCTGCGTCTGTCGAGCGAGGCCATCATGCCGCGCATCCAGTGGTCGATGCCGCCGCGCGGCTGATCGGGCAGGGCCAGCGCGGTGCGCATGCTGCCCTTCACCTCGTCGGCGATCTGGCGCAGTTCGCGCGCGAGTGCGGCGGCGATGATGGACTGCTTGTTGGGGAAATACTCGTAGAGCGAACCGATGCTCACGCCGGCCGCCTCGGCGACGTGGTTGGTGGTGACGCCGTCGTAGCCATCGCGTGCCAGTATCCGAGCAGTGGCATCGAGCACGGCCCGGACGGTGGCCTTGGCGCGGGGCTGGGCGGGGTGCTTTTTCGGTGCCAAATCATGGGGATAAGGCTGGCGGCTGGGGCGCAGCATGAGAGGCTCCGAATCCGAGTAGACCTGAGCATTTGCTCGGATTAAGTTTAGGCCTCGTCCGCGACAAAGGCAAAGCCCGCGCGGCTGTCGCGATTCCGGCGGCGAACAGCCTGTCTGGAGGAGAGTTTTTTTGAAGACCCCGTGCCGTGATGTTCCGTCGATCGCCGGCATTCTGCTGCTGGCGGCGGTTGCCGCCTGCAGCGGCAACTACAGCGGTGGCACGGCCACGGGTGGCGGTGGCGGCGGTGGGCCGACGACACCGTCGGCGTCGGTGAGCGAATTCTTCGGCAAGAGCACGCAGGGCAACCTCAACTTCTGCCGCACCTGCCATGTGCCCGGTGGCGTGGCCGATACCCCGGGCACCAGCGCCGACACCCAGGGCAATCTGTTCCTGCTGTCCAGCGACCCGAACCAGGACTACGCCAACCTGCTCAAGTCCT
>SSEB01000003.1 GCA_008012115.1 Nevskiaceae bacterium | reverse complement strand
GCCAAAACCACCGCCGCCACCGCCAGTGCCGATGGGCAGGCCGCCGATGACGCCGCTGTACAGCACCAGCGCCGCGATCATGGCGAAGAAGCCGACGCCAATCGCGGCGGCCAAGGAACCGAGGATGAAGCTGGCCGCGATGCCGGTGCCCACGCCGACGAGGCCCGAGGCCGGGAAGGTGCCGAACAGGCGCTTGAGCCAATGGCCGAAGCCCCAGAGGATGAAGAACGGCACCAGCAGCGCGCCAAGGCCGTTGTCGTCGCCATTGCCGCCTTGCGCGTGGCGCGGCGGCGGCAGGGCTTCGCCGTTGACCACGCCGATCATCTGATCGACGCCGGCGTCGATGCCGCCGGCAAAATCGCCCTCGCGGAAATGCGGCGTGATGGTCTCGGCGATGATGCGCTTGGCGATGGCGTCGGGCAGCGCGCCTTCCAGGCCGCGGCCGACCTCGATGCGCAGCCGGTGATCGTTCTTCGCCACCAGCAGCAGCGCGCCATCGTCGATGCCCTTGCGGCCCAGCTTCCAGGCCTCGACCACGCGGATCGAGTACTGCTCGATCTCCTCGGGCTGCGTGGTCGGCACGATCAGCACCGCGATCTGGCTGCCCTTCTGCTGCTCGAAGGCGGCGAGCTTCTGCTCCAGCGCGGCGCGCTGGCCGCCGTCGAGCGTCTGCGTCAGATCGGTGACGCGTGCCGTCAGCGGCGGCACCGCCACCATGCCGTCATCCGCGACCGCCAGGGTCGCGGACGCGGACAGCAGCAGCGCCGCCAGCCAGCGCAGCACGGTCGCTTACTTGGTCGGCGCAGGCGCGTTGCCGAAATCGACCTTCGGCGGCGTGGCGATGGCCTTCTCGTTCTCCACCGTGAAGCTCGGCTTGACGTCCATGTGGAACATCATCGCGGTGAGATTGGTCGGGAACGAGCGCACCGTGCTGTTGTACTGCTGCACCGCCGCGATATAGCGGTTGCGCGCCACGGTGATGCGGTTTTCAGTGCCTTCCAGCTGCGCCTGCAGGTCGCGGAACAGCGCGTCGGACTTGAGCTGCGGGTAGTTCTCGGTCACCACCAGCAGGCGCGACAGCGCACTGGACAGCTCGCCCTGCGCCTGGCCGAACTGCTTGAGCTTCTCGGCATCGTTGACCATGTCCGGCGAGACGTTGATGCTGCCGACCTTGGCGCGCGCCTCGGTGACGCCGAGCAGCACGTCCTTCTCCTGCTGCGCGTAACCCTTCACGGTGTTGACCAGGTTCGGCACCAGGTCGGCGCGGCGCTGGTATTGGTTGAGCACCTCGGCCCAGGCGGCCTTGATGCCCTCATCCTGCTGCTGCAGGCTGTTGTAGCCGCAGCCGCTGAGGAACAGCACGCTCGTCGCCATCAACAGGGTCAGTAAACGCTTCATGGTCCGCTCCTTCGCGAAATCGGCTGCCGCGGCACGATGCCGCGCCAACAAAAAGGCCGCGCACACTATGTATGCGCGGCCCCAAGATTTTCAACTGCGATGCCGTCAGCCCTTGGCGCGCTGCTCCAGCACGTCGACCGCCGGCAGTTTCTTGCCCTCGAGGAATTCCAGGAAGGCGCCGCCGCCGGTGGAGATGTAGGAAATCTTGTCCGCCAGCCCGAACTTGTCGATCGCCGCCAGCGTGTCGCCGCCGCCGGCGAGCGAGAAGGCGCTGCTGTTGACGATGGCCTGGCCGATGGCCTTGGTACCGCCGGCGAAAATCTCGTATTCGAACACGCCAACCGGGCCGTTCCAGACGATGGTGCCGCAGTTCTTCAGCAGGCCGGCGAGCTTGCTGCGCGTCTTCGGACCGATATCGAGAATCATCTCGTCGGCTTCCACTTCCGTCACCGGCCGCGTTTCCGCGTGCGCCTCGGCGGAGAACTCGGAGGCCACCACCACGTCTTCCGGCAGCGGGATGTCACCGCCGCGTGCCTTGATCTTGGCCAGGATCGCCCTGGCGGTGTCGAGCATGTCCGCCTCGTACAAGGAACGGCCGACCTTGTAGCCCGCCGCGGCGAGGAAGGTGTTGGCGATGCCGCCGCCGATGATCAGCTGGTCGGCCACATCGGCGAGGTTGTTGAGCAGGTCGAGCTTGGTCGACACCTTGCTGCCGCCGACAATCACGGCGAGCGGACGCTTGGGCTGCGCCAGCGCCTTGCCCAGCGCATCCAGCTCCGCCGCCAGCAGCGGACCGGCGCAGGCCACCTTGGCGAACTTGGCGACGCCGTGCGTGCTGGCTTCGGCGCGGTGCGCGGTGCCGAAGGCATCCATCACGTAGATGTCGCAGAGCGCGGCCATCTTCTTCGCCAGCTCCTCGTTGTCGTCCTTCTCGCCCTTGAGGAAGCGCGTGTTCTCGCCGAGCACGATCTGGCCCGGCTGCAGGTTGAGCTGACCGTCGATCCAGTTGGTGACGATGGGCACCGAGCGGTCCAGCGCCTGCGATAACCAGCCGGCCACCGGCGTCAACGAGTTCTCGATGTCGAACTGGCCGGCCTTGGGGCGACCCAGGTGCGAGATCAGCAGCACCGAGGCGCCGCGCTCCAGCGCCAGCTTGATCGTCGGCAGCGAGGCGCGCAGGCGCGCATCGGACGTGATCTTGCCGTTGTGGACCGGCACGTTGAGGTCCTGGCGGATCAGCAGGCGCTTGCCGGCGAGATCCAGGTCGGTCATGCGAAGAACGGTCATGCAATATTCCTGTATGCGAAGTGGCCGCTCCTGCGCATCCATGCGCTCGCGGCATTCGGGCGTCCTGCCGATCAAAAAAGGGCGGCTTTCGCCGCCCTTCGGTATGGCTTACTTCGAAGCCACGACGCGGACCATCTCGAGGCACTTGTTGGAGTAGCCCCACTCGTTGTCGTACCAGCTGACGAGCTTGACGAAGGTGCCGTCGAGCGCGATGCCGGCCTCGGCGTCGAAGATCGAGGTGCGGGCGTCGCCGCGGAAATCGGTGGCGACCACCTTGTCCTCGGTGTAACCGAGCACGCCCTTGAGTGCGCCCTGGCTCTGCGCCTTCATCTCCTCGCAGATTTCCTTGTAGGTCGCCGGCTTCTCGAGTTCGCAGGTCAGGTCCACGACCGAGACGTCGGAGGTCGGCACGCGGAACGACATGCCGGTGAGCTTCTTGTTGAGCGACGGGATCACCACGCCGACGGCCTTGGCGGCGCCGGTCGAGGACGGGATGATGTTCTCGAGGATGCCGCGGCCGCCGCGCCAGTCCTTGCTGCTCGGGCCGTCGACGGTCTTCTGCGTCGCGGTGGTGGCGTGCACCGTGGTCATCAGGCCACGCTTGATGCCCCACTTGTCGTGCAGCACCTTGGCCAGCGGCGCGAGACAGTTGGTGGTGCAGGAGGCGTTGGAGATGATCGCCTGGCCGGCATAGGTCTTGTCGTTGACGCCGTAGACGAACATCGGCGTGTCGTCCTTCGACGGCGCCGACAGGATCACTTTCTTGGCGCCGGCGGCGAGATGCTTCTCGGCGGTGGCCTTGTCGAGGAACAGGCCGGTGGACTCGATGACGATGTCGGCGCCGACGTCGTTCCACTTCAGGTTGGCGGGATCGCGTTCCTGCGTCAGGCGGATCTTCTTGCCGTTGACATAGAGCGCGCCGTCCTTGACGGCGATGTCGCCCTTGAAGTGGCCGTGCACGGAGTCGTACTTGAGCATGTAGGCGAGGTAGTCCGGCTCGAGCAGATCATTGATGGCGACGATCTCGATGTCGTTGCCGAAGTTCTGCACGGCGGCGCGCAACACGTTGCGACCGATGCGGCCAAAGCCGTTGATGCCTACTTTCACTGCCATTGTCGTGTCCTCGAAAAGAGCTTGAGTGCCTGGGTGATGGTGAAGAAAATCAGCCGATGAGCGCGTTCGCTTTCGCGACCACGTTGTCGACGGTGAAACCGAAATGCTTGAACACGGCGGAGGCCGGGGCCGACTCGCCGTAGGTGTCGACGCCGAGCACGTCGCCGCTTTCGCCGACGATGCCGCGCCAGTAGAAGCTGACGCCGGCTTCGATCGCGAGACGCTTGACGCCCTTGGGCAGCACGGCGTCGCGATAGGCGGCGTCCTGCTGGAGGAACACCTCGACGCAGGGCATCGAGACCACGCGCACCGACCTGCCCTGCTCGATCAGCTTCTTGGCCGCGTCGATGGCCAGCTGCACTTCCGAGCCGGTGGCGATGATCACCACCTGCGGCGCCCCCGCGGACTCCAGCAGCACGTAGCCGCCGCGGCGGGCGTTCTCGACGTGCGCCTGCGGATGCGGTTGCGGATTGAGGTTCTGGCGCGACAGCGCCAGCGCGCTCGGGCCGTTGCGGCGCTCGATGGCGCAGGCCCAGGCCACGGCGGACTCGAACTGGTCGGCCGGACGCCAGACCTGCAAGTTCGGGATCAGACGCAGCGACGCCACATGCTCCACCGACTGGTGGGTCGGGCCGTCCTCGCCCAGGCCGATGGAGTCGTGCGTGTAGACGAACACGCTGCCGATCTTCATCAGCGCCGCCATGCGCACCGCGTTGCGGGCGTAGTCGGAGAACGTCAGGAAGGTGCCGCCGAACGGCAGGAAGCCGCCGTGCAGGGCGATGCCGTTGATCGCCGCCGACATGCCGAACTCGCGCACGCCATAGCTGATGTAGTTGCCGGCGAAGTCGCCCGGCTTGATGACCTTGTAGCCCTTGAAGTCGGTGCAGTTGGACTCGGTGAGGTCGGCGGAACCGCCGAACAGCTCCGGCAGCTTCGGCGCAATGGCGTCGAGCGCGAACTTGGACGACTTGCGCGTTGCCACCGGCTTGTCGGCCTTGGCGGCCTCGGCGATCAGCGCCTGCGCGGTCGCCCCCCAGTCGGCCGGCAACTCACCCTTCATGCGGCGCGTGAATTCGGCAGCCTCGGCGGGGAATTGGGCGGCATAGTCCTTGAACAGCAGGCTCCAGCGCTGCTGCGCGGCCTTGCCCTTGTCGCGCGCATCCCAGCCGGCGCGGATGTCGGCGGGAATCTCGAACGGCGCATGCGGCCAGCCCAGCTGCTCGCGCGCCAGCTTGATCTCGGCATCGCCCAGCGGCGCGCCGTGACACTTTTCCTTGCCCTGCAGGTTGGGCGAACCGAAGCCGATGATGGTCTTGCAGCAGATCAGCGTCGGCTTGTCCTTCGACGCACGTGCGGTTTCGATCGCCTGCTTGAGGTCGCTGGCCTTGTGGCCGTCGACGTTGCGCACCACCTGCCAGCCGTAGGCTTCGAAGCGACCCGGCGTGTCGTCGCGGAACCAGCCATGGACCTCGCCGTCGATGGAGATGTTGTTGTCGTCGTAGAACACCACCAGCTTGTTCAGGCCCAGCGTGCCGGCCAGCGAGCAGGCCTCGTGACTGATGCCTTCCATCAGGCAGCCGTCACCGGCGAACACGTAGGTGTAATGATCGACGAGGTCGAGGCCTGGACGATTGAACTGCTGCGCCAGCACGCGCTCGGCGATGGCCATGCCGACGGCGTTGGCCAGGCCCTGCCCGAGCGGGCCGGTGGTGGTTTCCACGCCCGGCGTGATGCCGTACTCCGGATGGCCGGCGGTCTTGCTGTGGAGCTGGCGGAAATTCTTCAGCTCCGCCATCGGCAGGTCGTAGCCGGTCAGGTGCAGCAGCGCGTACAGCAGCATGGAGCCGTGGCCGTTGCTGACCACGAAGCGGTCGCGATTCGCCCAACTGGGGTCCGTCGGGTTGTGCGAGAGGTAGTCGTTCCACAACACCTCCGCGATATCGGCCATGCCCATGGGCATGCCCGGGTGGCCGGAATTGGCCTTCTGGACCGCGTCCATCGAAAGGGCGCGGATGGCGTTGGCGAGATCGGAACGGGTGGGCATCGGGCAGCGGCTCGGTGCTGAGGCGGCGAAAAAGGGTGCGTATTTTCCTTTTTAAGGCCCGCCGGGGCAAGAAACGCCGCACCCGCTCTCCGGAAAATGAAAAATCAGATCGTTATTTATTGTTAAATGTTTTTAAAATTGATGAATAAATAAAAACAAATTTCCCGGTGCCGAACCCGACAGCGGGTGGCGTGCACCCGCTCAGGCCGGTTCGCGAAACTTGATGCTGCAGCCCAGGCTGGGCCATTGCTCGGCGGCGGGCGGCCGGTCGGACAGCACGGCATCGAGCGCGGCGCGCAGGTCGGCGCCCGTCACCGGCAGGCCGTTGCCCGGCGTGGCGGCGTCCAGCCGGCCGCGATAGACGCAGGCCAGGGCGGCGTCGAACACGAAGAAGTCCGGCGTGCAGGTGGCGCCATAGGCGCGGGCCACCGTCTGATCCTCGTCGTAGAGGTAGGGAAACGGGTAGCCCTGCTCGCGCGCCACCGCCGCCATGCGCGGCGGCGCATCCTCGGGATAGCGCGTCGCATCGTTGCTGCTGATGGCGACGAACCCCACCCCGTGCACCCGGTAATCCCGCGCCAACCGCACCAATTCGCCCTGCACATGCTTCACATAAGGGCAATGATTGCAGATGAACATGACCACGGTGGCCCGGCCGCCGCGCAGCGCCTGGAGACGGCGGGTCTCGCCGCTCAACGGTTCGGGCAGGACGAAGTCGGGAGCGGGCGTGCCCAGGGGAATCATTGAGGAAGGCGTCAGGGCCATGGCGATCATTGTTTGCGGGGCATCTGGCGTTCAGCTTAATGGGCTGGCCCTGGCGCCGCAGTTCATCTAGAATATCCGCCTATCCGTATAGGCAGATTATCAACCCGGCCGGAGCGGCGTTCCGGCCGGGTTTTCATCCATCCATATTTTCGAGGTTCATGCCGTGAGCGAATATCTCTTCACCTCCGAGTCGGTTTCCGAAGGCCACCCGGACAAGGTTGCCGACCAGATTTCGGATGCGGTGCTCGACGCGATCCTCGCGCAGGACAAGAAGGCGCGCGTCGCCTGCGAAACCCTGGTGAAGACCGGTGTGGCCATCGTCGCCGGCGAGATCACCACCAGCGCCTGGATCGACCTCGAAGCGCTGACCCGCAAGGTCATCACCGACATCGGCTACACCTCCTCGGCGGTGGGCTTCGACGGCGCCACCTGCGGTGTGCTCAACCTGATCGGCAAGCAGTCGCCGGACATTGCCATGGGCGTGGACCGCAAGAAGCCGGAGGAACAGGGCGCCGGCGACCAGGGCCTGATGTTCGGCTACGCCTGCGACGAGACCAAGGAGCTCATGCCGGCGCCGATCTACTACTCGCACCGCATCGTCGAGCAGCAGTCCAAGGTCCGCAAGGCCAAGAAATCGCCGCTGCCCTGGCTGCGCCCGGACGCCAAGAGCCAGGTCACCCTGCGCTATCGCGACGGCGTCGCCGTCGGCCTCGATGCCGTCGTGCTGTCGACGCAGCACGACCCGAGCGTGAAGCTCAAGGACCTGCGCGAAGGCGTGATGGAGGAAATCCTCAAGCCGGTGCTGCCGGCCAAGTGGATCAGCAAGTCCACCAAGTTCCACATCAATCCGACCGGCAACTTCGTGATCGGCGGGCCGGTGGGCGACTGCGGCCTGACCGGCCGCAAGATCATCGTCGACTCCTACGGCGGCTGGGCCCGTCATGGTGGCGGCGCCTTCTCCGGCAAGGATCCGTCCAAGGTCGACCGCAGCGCCGCTTACGCCGCGCGCTACGTCGCCAAGAACATCGTCGCCGCCGGGCTGGCGTCCAAGTGCGAGGTGCAGGTGTCGTACGCCATCGGCGTCGCCGAGCCGACCTCGATCATGGTCACCACCTTCGGCACCGGCAAGATCAGCGATGCCGCGCTGGAGAAGCTGGTGCGCAAGCACTTCGACCTGCGCCCGTACGGCATCACCAAGATGCTCGATCTCGTGCATCCGATCTACCAGCTGACCGCGGCCTACGGCCACTTCGGCCGCAAGCCCTTCGAGGTCAAGCTCGCCGACGGCACCACGGCGACGGCCTTCTCGTGGGAGAAGACCGACAAGGCAGAGGCCCTCAAGACGGACGCCAAGAACCTGAAGTAAGACCAGCGACACCACCCCGCCGAGGGGCGCTGCGACCCGCGCAAGGCGGGCCAGGCTCGGCGGGGTTCACTAATCCGTTGCAACGGCGCCCGTTCCTGAAACCCGTAGGAGCGATCGCATGAACGCAGTTCTGAAAGCTGAAACCGTTGGCTTCACCGACTTCAAGGTGAAAGACCTGTCCCTGGCCGAGTTCGGCCGCAAGCGCATCAAGATGGCCGAGGAGGAAATGCCCGGCCTGATGAGCATCCGCGCCAAATACGCGCCGCTGCAGCCGCTCAAGGGCGTACGCCTGACCGGCTCGCTGCACATGACCAAGGAAACGGCCGTGCTGCTCGAGACGCTCAAGGCGCTCGGCGCCTCGGTGCGCTGGGCCTCGTGCAACATCTTCTCGACGCAGGACGACGCCGCCGCCGCCGTCGCCGCCGCCGGCACGCCGGTGTTCGCGTGGAAGGGCGAGACGCTCGAGGAGTACTGGGACCTGACGCTGGACGCGGTGACCCACCGCCTGCCCGACGGCACGCTCGGTGGCCCCGAGCTCGTCGTCGATGACGGCGGCGACGTCACGCTGCTGATCCACAAGGGCTACGAGCTCGAGCAGGGCGATACCTGGGTCAACACGCCCTCGGACAACCACGAAGTCAGCGTCATCAAGAATCTGCTGAAAAAAGTCGCCAAGGAGCGCCCGGGCTTCTGGACCAAGGTGGTGAAGGACTGGCGCGGCGTCTCTGAAGAGACCACCACCGGCGTGCACCGCCTCTACCAGATGATGGAAGCGGGCAAGCTGCTGGTGCCGGCGATCAACGTCAATGACTCGGTCACCAAGAGCAAGTTCGACAACCTCTACGGTTGCCGCGAATCACTGGCCGACGGCATCAAGCGCGCGACGGATCTGATGATCGCCGGCAAGGTCGCCTTCGTCGCCGGCTACGGCGACGTCGGCAAGGGTTCGGCGCACTCGCTGCGCGGCCTTGGCGCGCGCGTGATCGTGTCGGAGATCGACCCCATCAACGCGCTGCAGGCGGCGATGGAAGGCTTCGAGGTCAAGACCATCGACGACGTGCTGCCGTTCGCCGACATCTACGTCACCACCACCGGCAACAAGGACATCATCACCCTCGAGCACATGAAGGCGATGAAGAACAACGCCCTGGTGTGCAACATCGGCCACTTCGACAACGAGATCCAGATGGATCGCCTCAACGCCTCCGGCGCGGTGCGCGACAACATCAAGCCGCAGGTCGACCGCTACACCTTCAAGGACAGCGGCCGCAGCATCTACGTGCTGGCGGAAGGCCGCCTGATCAATCTCGGCTGCGCCCATGGCCACCCGGCCTTCGTCATGTCCAACAGCTTCTCCAACCAGACGCTGGCGGCGATGGACCTGTGGCAGAACAAGGACCGCTACCAGAAGACGGTTTACCGCCTGCCGAAGAAGCTGGACGAGGAAGTGGCGCGCCTGCACCTGGAGCAGATCGGCGTGAAGCTGACCAAGCTGACCCAGGCCCAGGCCGATTACCTCGGTGTGCCGGTGGAAGGCCCGTACAAGCCCGAGCACTATCGGTACTGAGGACGCAGCACTGGGGCCGCAATCGCGGCCCCAGTGTTCTGGACGCCATGAACACACATCCCGTGACTTTTTCTTTTGAGCTGTTTCCGCCGCGCACGCCGGAGGGAACCGCGAAACTGCCGGCCGTCATCGCCCGGTTGGCGGAGCTGCGGCCGGAATATTTCTCGGTGACCTACGGCGCCGGCGGCTCGGACCAGGACGGCACCTACGAAACCGTGATGCGCGTAGTCCAGCAGACCGGCATCGAGGCCGCGCCGCACCTGACCTGCGTCGGCTCGACGCGCGAGAAGATCAAACTGCTGCTCGACCGCTACCGCGCCGCCGGCATCCGCCGCATCGTCGCGCTGCGCGGCGATCTGCCGGCCACCGCGCTGGGCGCACAGGCGCCGGGCGAGCTGCACTACGCGAACGAGCTGGTCAGCTTCATCCGGGAACTGCACGGCGATCACTTCCACCTGGAAGTCGCCGCCTATCCCGAAACGCATCCGCAGGCCACCAGTCCGGCGGCGGACTTCGAGAACTTCCGCCGCAAGGTCGCGGCGGGCGCCGATGTCGCGGTATCGCAGTATTTCTACAACGCCGACAGCTATTTCGATTTTGTCGAACGCTGCGGCAAGGCCGGGCTGAAGATTCCGGTGATCGCCGGCATCATGCCGATCACCAACCACGCGCAACTGACGCGCTTCTCCGCCGCCTGCGGCGCCGAGATTCCGCGCTGGGTGCGGCTGCGCCTGGAGCAATACCAGGACGACCGCCAGGCGCTGCTCGACTTCGGTCTCGACGTGGTGACGCGGCTGTGCCGCACACTGCTCGACAACGGCTGCCCCGGACTGCACTTCTACACCCTGAACCAGTCGGAAGCGACGCTGCGCTTATGGAAGAATCTGGGGCTGCCCGTCCCGGTTTCTTCCGTCGCGTGACTACGCCCGCACCGATTCACGATCTCGCCGTCATCGGCGCCGGCCCCGCCGGCGCCGCGGCGGCTTATCACGCAGCCCGCGCGGGACTGCGCGTGGCCTTGCTCGATCGCGCCGAATTCCCGCGGGACAAAATCTGTGGCGACGGCCTCACCGGACGCGCGGTCCAGGAACTGCGGCGGCTGGAACTCGAGGAGGCGGTCCGGCGCCGGGGCGCCCGCATCGACCGCTTCGACCTGCGCGCGCCGCTGGGCCGGGTCGCAGCCCTGTTGCAGGACGCGGGCAGCCCGGGCTACGCCTACGTGCTGCCACGCCGGCAGTTGGACGCGATGCTGGTGGAGCGCGCGGTAGAGGCCGGCGCGACGCTGCTGACACCCTGCGAGGTTCGCGGCTGGGAGGACGCCGGCACGGCGCTGCGCCTCTCGGTCGAGACCCCCGCCGGAGTCACTGCGGTCTCGGCGCGGCAGGTCATCCTGGCTACCGGCGCGCACAGTGGCCTGGCCTTGCGGATGCGCCTGCTGAAACGCAAGCCGCGCAGCATGGTCGCCATCCGGCAGTACGTCGCAGCCCCCGGCGGGCCGGGCGATACCTGGCACCTGCATTTCTCACCCGCCACCCTGCCCGGCTACGGCTGGATTTTTCCGACCGGCGACGGCGGGGCCAACGTCGGTGTCGGGCTGGAGCACCGTCGCGGCAGCGTGTCCCTGCCGGAGTTGCTGCGGCAGTACCTGCACAGTCGCGAGGCCCGGCGGCTGCTGGGCGATGCCGCGCCGCGATCGGCGGCCAGGAGCTTTCCGCTGCGCTGCGATTTCCTCGCGTCGCCACTGATCGCACCGCGCATCCTGATCGCCGGCGAAGCGGCGGGCCTGGTCAATCCGCTGACCGGCGAGGGCATCGACTACGCGCTGGAATCGGGCCGGCTGGCGGCGGAGCATGCCGTGCGTATCGTGGCCGGCGAGTCCGGCGCGGCTGCGGCCTATGCGGCGAGCCTTCACGACCACTACGCCCGCTTGTTCGCCTTCAGTGAACGACTGCGGGGCTGGTGCGGCAACCCCTGGGGCGTCTCCGCGCTGGCCCTGGGCGCCATGGCGCGCCCCCGGCTCAAAAACCGTCTGGTCGGCATCCTGCTGGGCGATGCGCCGGTCCCGGAACGAGCCGACGTGGCCCGGCTGGCGCGGGCCCTCTGGCAGGGCTGACAACTGCCGCCGGCGCGGCAAGACGCGGCGCACAAGATGCGTATTTGTGCGCATTAATTGCATCAATAAAAATTTAATCGATATTTTTCAACGAACCCGGTATTCTTTGTCGCCAGAGCGGGTCGCGCCGCCTCCCCGGCTTACGCGGGCTTCACCCTGTTTCTTATCGAAAAAGTAACACCCGCAGCACCCGAGCCCACGAGGTGGCCGGTCCGGGGGAAGCAATTGAACAATCGGATGATTTTCCGTACGCCGCACCGCTTTTTACTTGAAAAAAGAGCGGCAACTTACTGGCTTTAAAAGATAAGATCGCGCCTATGCACAAATTCTGTGGATAACTGTGTGGACAAGGGATGCCTGATGTCGCTAAGTGGCCGTCCACTCGGGACTTTTTAGCCCGCGGCGATTTCTTGCACAGGCCGATTTCTCATTTAAATTCAATTATTTATTAAAATATTGCGCGATTCTTTCAGAAAAATGTCGCAGCTATGCGGGTTTGCCGGCCCTTGCACCGCCGCTGTGCATAAGCACATAACCGATTGAATCGTTTTTTCGCCCGCGTCAAGTCCTTAAACTGCCGCCATGCCCACCGCCTTGCCACTGGTGCTTTGCCTCTCCGGACATGATCCGACTGGTGGCGCCGGCATCCACGCGGACCTCGAAGCCGTGGCCGCGCTCGGCGGCCATGCACTGACGGTGGTGACCGCCCAGACCGTGCAGGACACGCGGGACGTCGCCCGCGTCGCGCCGGTTGCCCCCATCCTGATCGCGGCGCAGATCGAGGCCCTGATCGCGGATTGCGACATCGCCGCGATCAAGGTCGGCCTGCTCGGCGATGCCGCGCAGTTGCCGGTCATCGCCGCGGCGGCGCAGCGCCTGCGGGTGCCGCTGGTGCTGGACCCGGTGCTCCGTGCCGGCGGCGGCAGCGCCCTGGCCAACGCCGCGACGGTGGCGGCGATGCGCACGGACCTGTTTCCGCTGACCACCGTGCTCACGCCCAATGCCGCCGAGGCGCGCCGGCTCGCGCCCGGCGCCGCCACGCCGGAGGCCTGTGCGCAGGCGCTGCTGGCCGCCGGTTGCGCCAACGTGCTGGTCACGGGCGGCGACGAACCCGGCGACGACGTGGTCAACACCTGGCATCGCAGCGGATCGCCGCCGAGGGCCTACCGCTGGCCGCGTTTGCCGGAGACCTTCCACGGCGCCGGCTGTACGCTGGCGGCGGCGATCGCCGCGCTGCTGGCCCAGGGCCGCGATGTCGGCGAAGCCCTCGTCGAGGCCCAGACCTACACCCAGCGCAGCTTGCACAACGCGCGCCGCATCGGCCACGGCCGGCGCATCCCGGGACGCCTGCCGTGAGGTCGCACCAACCACGGTCGCCGGTGCACCCCCTGCGCGGGCTCTACGCCATCACTTCGCAGGCGATCTGCAGCGACAGCGCCAGACTCCTGGCCGCGGCCGAAGACGCGCTGGCCGGCGGCGCCGCGCTGCTGCAATACCGCGACAAGTGGAGCGACGCCGCCGTGCGTGCGCGCAACGCCCGCGCCCTGCTCGGCCTGTGTCGCGTGCATGGCGCACTGTTCATCGTCAACGACGATGTCGAGCTGGCCCTGGCCTGCGGCGCCGATGGCGTGCATGTCGGCGCCTCCGATGAGCCCCTGGCGACGGCGCGGGCGCGGCTGGGGCCGGAGGCGGTGATCGGCGTCAGTTGCTCCGGCTCGCTGGAGCGCGCGCTGGCGGCGCAGGCCGGCGGTGCCAGCTACGTCGCCTTCGGCCGCTTCTTCGATTCGCGCACCAAGCCCGATGCACCGCCGGCGCCGCCGGAGTTGCTGTCGCTGGCGCGGCCGCAGCTGCGCATCCCGGTCTGTGCCATCGGCGGCGTCACCCCGGACAACGCGCCGACGCTGATCGCCCGGGGCGCCGACATGGTGGCGGCGGTCGAGGGCGTGTTCGGCGCGCCGGATATCGAGGCCGCGGCCCGCGCCTACGCGCAATTGTTTCGCTGCTGAATCCCCGTGGCGGCCCTGCCCCGCGTAGAATCGCGGCTCCGTCGCTGCCGATCCGCGTCATGACCACCCGTCGCTCCGAAGCCCTGTTCGCCCACGCCCAGCAGTTCATTCCCGGCGGCGTGAATTCGCCGGTACGCGCGTTCAAGTCGGTCGGCGGCACGCCTCGCTTCATCGCCGCCGCGCTGGGCGCGAAGATCATCGATGCCGACGGCAAGTCCTACATCGACTACGTTGGTTCCTGGGGCCCAATGATTCTCGGCCACCAGGACGCCGATGTGTTCGCGGCGATGCAGAAGCAGCTCGCCATCGGCGTGTCCTACGGCGCGCCGACCGAGCTGGAAATCGAAATGGCGGAGCTGCTGTGCGCGCGCGTGCCGGGCATGGAGCAGGTGCGCATGTGCAACAGCGGCACCGAGGCGACGATGTCGGCGATCCGCCTCGCCCGCGGCTTCACCGGTCGCGACCAGCTGATCAAGTTCGAGGGCTGCTACCACGGCCACGCCGACGCGTTGCTGGTCAAGGCCGGCTCCGGCGCACTGACCTTCGGCGTGCCGACCTCGCCGGGCGTGCCGGCGGACGTGGCGCGGCACACGCTGACCGCGACCTACAACGATCTCGCCAGCGTCGCCACGCTGTTCAACGCCAACCGCGACGCGGTGGCCTGCGTGATCGTCGAGCCGGTGGCCGGCAACATGAACTGCGTGCCGCCGGCGCCCGGTTTTCTCGAAGGGCTGCGCGAGCTGTGCACGCGGCACGGCGCGCTGCTGATTTTCGACGAGGTGATGACCGGCTTCCGCGTCGGTCCGCGCGGCGCAGCCGGGCTCTACAACGTCCAGCCGGACCTGATCACGCTGGGCAAGATCATCGGCGGCGGCATGCCGGTGGGCGCCTTCGGCGGGCGCCGCGACGTCATGCAGAAACTCTCGCCCGCCGGCCCGGTGTACCAGGCCGGCACGCTGTCCGGCAATCCGCTGGCGATGGCCGCGGGCCTCGCCACCCTGCGCAAGCTCGACGACGCCATGCTCTACGCGCGACTGGAGGTGACCACCGCGCAGCTGCTCGACGGCCTGCGCGCGGCGGCGCGCGAGCTCGGCGTCGCCTTCGCCACCACGCAGGTCGGCAGCATGTTCGGCCTGTACTTCGGGCAGGGGCCGATCCGCGGCTATGCCGACGTGATGGCCTGCGACGCCGAGCGCTTCAAGCGCTTCTTCCATGCCATGCTGGATCGCGGCGTGTACCTAGCGCCGTCGGCCTACGAGGCCGGCTTCGTCGGCGCGCGGCACGGCGAGTCGGAGATCGCGGCAACGCTGGCGGCGGCGCGCGAAGCCTTCGCGCTGTGCAAGGCGGCGTGAAAGGGCCGAAAATCCGCCACCCCCGAGTTCGGGGACAAGACCCGCTGTCGCAGTTTTATCCCGGTAATTTGTTTTATTTTATTTATCAAATTTAAATTTAAACTATAATTTATAACCGATTCTGCCACGCTCCAGCCGAGAGCGGGTGACGGTTTCCGGACTCCCTGATGGCCGACAACACCGGATTTCTGACCAAGCTGCGCGCCAGCATCAACAAGGGCGACTCGTTTCTGACGCGCGATCTCGGCACGCTGTTCGCCGGCGACAAGCTGCGCGACGACGCCATCGAGGAACTCGAGGGCCGCCTGCTGATGGCCGATGCCGGCATCGAGGCCACCGGCTGGCTGATCGAACGCCTGCAGGCCGAGGTCAACGCCGGCCGCATCAAGAACGAAAAGCAGTTGCGCGCAGCGCTGAAGAAATACCTGGTGGAGTTGCTGGCGCCGGTCAGCAAGCCGCTGACCATTCCCGCCTTCATCAAGCCCTACATCCTGTTCGTGGCCGGCGTGAACGGCGTCGGCAAGACCACCACCATCGGCAAGCTGGCGCTGCGCCTCAAGAAAGAAGGCAAGAGCGTGCTGCTGGCCGCCGGCGACACCTTCCGCGCCGCGGCGGTGCAGCAGCTCACCACCTGGAGCGAGCGTGCCGGCGTGCCGATCCTGTCGCAGGGCGAAGGCGCGGATTCCGCCAGCGTGATCTTCGACGCCGTGCAGTCGGCCAAGGCGCGCGGCATCGACGTGGTGATCGCCGACACCGCCGGCCGCCTGCACACGCAGGCGCACCTGATGGAGGAACTGCGCAAGATCAAGCGCGTGGTGCAGAAGCACGATCCCTACGCGCCGCACGAGGTGCTGATGGTGGTGGACGCCACCACCGGCGGCAACGCGCTGACGCAGGCGCTGCAGTTCCACGAGGCGATCGGCCTCACCGGCATCGCCATCACCAAGTTGGACGGCACCGCGAAGGGCGGTATCCTGCTGGCCATCGCGCGGCGCCTGGCGCTGCCGGTGCGCTTCGTCGGCCTGGGCGAAGGCGTCGAGGATCTCGAACCCTTCGACGCCGAAGCCTACGCCGAAGCGCTGATCGGAACCTGAGCACCGCCCACGACGCCCGCCCCGCATGACGGACATCATTCATTTCCACGACGTCAGCCACCGCTATCCCGGCGGTCATGACGTGCTCACCCATGTCAGCTTCAGCGTGAAGCAGGGCGAGATGGTGTTCCTCACCGGCGCCAGCGGCGCCGGCAAATCGACCATCCTGCGGCTGATCGCCCTGCTGGCCCGCGCCACGCGCGGCGAGGTGCTGATGCAGGGCCGCAACCTGCGCCAGCTCAAGCCGCGCGAGATTCCCGCCTACCGCCAGCGCCTCGGCCTCGTGTTCCAGGATTTCAACCTGCTCAACGACCGCACGGTGTTCGACAACGTGGCGCTGCCGCTGATCATCCGCGGCCATTCCTATCGCGACGTCGGCCGCCAGGTGCGCGCTGCGCTGGATCAGGTGGACCTGCTCGACAAGGAGAAAGTGCACCCGCTGTTCCTGTCCGGTGGCGAACAGCAGCGCGTCGGCATCGCCCGCGCGGTGGTGACCAAGCCCGAACTGCTGCTGGCCGACGAGCCCACCGGCAATCTCGATCCGCAGATGGCGCAGGAGGTCATGCGCATCTTCGCGCGCTTCAACGAGGTCGGCGTCAGCGTGCTGGTGGCGACGCACGCCATCGACCTGATCAAGGCCATGCCCTACCGCATCGTGCATCTCGAGCACGGCCGCATCAGCATGCGGACACCGATCGGCGCCCATCATCTCGGAGACACGCAGCATGGCTAAGGCGGAAGCCGGCGACCTGCGCCCGGGCTGGCTGTCGCGCCTGGCCGAGGAACACGCGCGCGTGTTCTTCTTCTCGCTGGGCAAGCTGTGGCAGAACCCGGTCGGCGCCCTGCTCACCGCCCTGGTGATCGGCATCACCCTGGCGCTGCCGGCCGGCCTGCATGTGCTGATCGGCAATGTCGACAAGCTCAGCTATTCGTGGGAAGGCGCGGCGCAGTCCTCGCTGTTCCTCAAGGACAGCGTCACCGAGGAACGCGGTCGCGACCTCGCGCGCGAAATCGAGGCGCGCCCCGGCGTCGCCCGCACCGGCTACATCTCGCGGCAGCAGGCGCTGGACGAATTCCGCAAGCTGTCCGGCTTCGGCGATGCGCTGGACCTGCTCGGCGACAACCCGCTGCCCGCGGTCATCACCGTCACGCCGCTGCGCAAGCAGACGCGCGAACAGGTCGCCGCGCTCACCGACGAGCTGGCGCACCTGCCGGAGGTGGACCGCGCCAAGCTCGACCAGAAGTGGCTGGAGCGCCTGTACGCGATCCTCGATTTCCTGCAGCGCGGCGTCGCCGTGGTGGCGGCGCTGCTCGGCATCGCCGTGATCATCACCGTCGGCAACACCATCCGCCTCGACATCCAGGCGCGACGCGAGGAGATCGTGGTGATGAAACTGATCGGCGCGCCCGACAGCTTCATCCGCCGGCCCTTCCTCTATACCGGTTTCTGGTACGGGCTCAGCGGCAGCGTGGTGGCCCTGCTGTTCGTGCTGGCCGGCCTCGCCGCGCTGACGGAACCGGTGCGCAATCTGGCCGGGCTCTACGAGAGCGACTTCAGCCTGGCCGGGCCCTCCTTCCTGGCCGTGCTGGAGATGTTCGGCGCCGGCATCCTGCTGGGCTGGCTGGGCGCCTTCCTCACCGTCAGCCGCCAGCTGGGCAAGATCGAACCGCGCTGACCGCCGCCGGCCTCTTGATTTATCCCTTTTCGATCATAGTGTTATAAAAACCGCCCGGAAGTCCTAGGGGCATGCAACTTTTTACCGCCTTAGCACTCTAAATCCGCGACTGCTAATATTCAGTCCATAGGGGGTAACCAGATGAGCAATGCGATTGCCTTGAGACAGCCCGGCATGCTGGCGCCGCTGAGCGGCAGCCTCGATGCCTACATCGCCTCGGTCGGCCAGATACCGCTGCTGAGCGCCGACGAGGAGAAGCGCCTCGCCCTGCGCCTGCACGATGAGCAGGACCTGGGCGCCGCGCAGACGCTAGTGCTGTCCAATCTCCGTTTCGTGGTTCATATCGCCCGCGGCTACATGGGCTATGGCCTGCCGCTGGCCGACCTGATCCAGGAAGGCAACATCGGCCTGATGAAGGCGGTGAAGCGTTTCGACCCGCACGTCGGCGTGCGCCTGATCTCGTTTGCCGTGCACTGGGTCAAGTCCGAGATTCACGAGTACATCTTGAAGAACTGGCGCATCGTCAAGATCGCCACCACCAAGGCGCAGCGCAAGCTGTTCTTCAACCTGCGCTCGTCCAAGCAGCGTCTGGGCTGGATGAACCGCGCGGAGGTCGAGAAGATCGCCGCCGAGCTGAAGGTGAAGCCGGAGGAAGTGCTGCAGATGGAGTCGCGCCTCGGCGGCCACGACGTGTCGTTCAGCGCCACGCCGTCCGATGGCGAGGACGCCTACGTGCCTGAGGACTATCTCGCCAGCCAGACCGACAGCTACGCGGCGATGGAAGAAGCCGAGTGGCAGGAAGAGCGCGAGGACAAGATGCGTGGCGCCCTGCAGTCGCTCAACGATCGCGAGCGCGCCATCCTCAACCGCCGCTGGCTCAGCGACGGCGAGAAGGCCGGCCTGCAGGAACTGGCCGACGAGTACGGCATCTCCGCCGAGCGCGTCCGTCAGATCGAATCGGCGGCGATGAAGAAGTTGCGCAAGGCCATCGAGGCCTGAGTTTCAAGGCAAGACCGAAAGGCCCGGGCCATCCCGGGCTTTTTCGTTTCACTCACTGCAGGATCAGGTGCACCTGCAGTTCGCCGACGAGGAAACCCAGAATCGCGCCGACCGCGATCAGTTTCCATTCGTCCTGCTCGAACACCGGCCGCAGCACGCCCTCGAACTCCTCCGGCGTCATCTGCTTCATGCGCGACACCAGGGTGTTGCGCACATCCATCGCATCGTCGGCGTACTGCTCCACGCTCTTGAGCGCCACCGGCAGGCGCTCGATCAGGTGCGCGGCGATGTCCTGCTTCATGCGCAGGTAGCGCTGGCTGCCGACCGCCAGGATCACCAGCGGCTGGGCGATGCCGGCCTGCTCGTCGAGCATGTCGTACACGTGCTTCTGCACCAGCGAGAACAGGCGGTCGGACAAAGGCCCGCGCAGCGCCGCCTCGATGATATTGGCGGCGGTCAGCACTTCCTGCGCGATCAGTGCGCCGTACTCGGCCGCCACTTCCTGCTGGCGCCGCAGGAACAGGCCCTGCCAGGTGAACAGGCCGAGGTAGCGCTTCGGCTCGCGCGGGCGGAACACCATCTTCAGCGCCATCCAGTCCGAGAACCAGCCGACGAAGCCGCCGAACAGGGGCATGATCCAGGCCGAGTGCGTGAACGCCCAGGCCAGCGCCTGGATGCAGCCGATGCCGAACCCGAAATAGATGCCGGAATTGCGGATGAAGCGGAACTCGCCGCGACCGGCCTGCTGGAAGATGCGGTTGAGCAGTTCCTTGTCGCGCGTCAGCGTGGTCACCATCATGTCGCGCAGATCGAAGACGCCGCCGATATTGCCCTGCATCTCGCGCATCATCTGCTCGATCACCGCTGGCGCCTCGTTCTGGATGCGCTGGATCAGTTTCTTGCGCAGCGCCAGCGGCAGCGACTCCCACAGGCCGGGCTTGTAGGTGCCCATCACCTCGCGGGTGATTTCCTCGACGGCGTTGAGCAGCGGCGGTTCGATCTCCTGCGCGACGCGCTTGGGGTCGAGCTTGCCGAACACCTCCGCAGGCTGGATCAGGCGCCGCGTCAGTGTGTCGCACATGATGCCGGCCATGATGCCGGCCTTGCTGGGAATGATGCCCTGCCAGCCGAGATACGGCGGCACGCCGACGAACTTCAGCGGCTGGAACATCATGCGGATGGCGATGATCTTGGTGACGAAGCCGATCACAGCCGCGATCACCGGCATGGCGGCGTAGAGCATCCAGTTGTGCTGCAGATCGGCCAGCACGGCGTCGAGATGGATCACGGCGCGTCTCCCCCGGCCGGCGGCGCCACGACGTCGCGGCGCGCCGCCATCGTTTGTTATGTCCCGACCTTAGCCCCGGCGCCCGCCGTCACGCAACAGCGGCGCGTCCCTTCACTCGGGTTTCCCGTCCGGCTTGCGCGTGGTTTCCGGCGCCGGTTCCGCTCCCGCTTCCGGCCGCGGCGACGTCACGGCGCTGCGCGCGACCTCGTGCGCCGCCTTGTTGGCGGCGGAAATGGTGTCGTAGACGCCGTCGGAAATTGCATCGTGGATGCGCCGCACCACGCGCGAGGTGTCGCGCGTCGCCGGGATGCTTTCGAGAATGCCGAACGGGATCGCGGCGATGGTCTTGTGGATCGTGCGCACGGCGCTGTTGCCGCCCTCGACCGTCGCCTCCGCCGCGGCCTGCGCGGCGGCGATCTGCGCGCGCAGTTGCGCGGCCAGGCGCAACTCGTCGAGCTGCACGCGGCTGCGCAGCAGCAGCCGCGCGCATTGCTGCAGGCCGCGACGCAGGCGCAGCAGCGCCATGATCGCCAGCGACACCAGCAGCGCGAGACTGGCGCTAAGCGCGGTCATCGACGCGCACCTCGGCCTTGACGTGATGCTTGAGCAGCTCCTGCTGCACCATCTTCAGCGCCCGTGCGTAGACGATGCGCCGCAGCAAGCTGGGCGTGAGCGTGCCGACGGCGCCGGCCGCCCACGACTCCTTGCGCGCCAGCTCGATGATGTTGAGGATCTCGATGGTGATCCGCGGCCCGGCGCCCGCGCCGGCCTCGCGCTTCCACTCCACCGGCGCGGCCCCGACCGCCTCAGCCAGCGCCGCCGAGGCGGCCTGCAGGCGCGCCAGGCGCGCCGTCAGCACCATGATCCAGCCCAGCAGGCCGGCGAACAGCAGGTTGACCACCACCAGCAGTTGCAGATTGTCCATGAGGGCCTCAGCGGGAATCGGGATGCAGCGGCTGCAATGCCGACAGGCGCGGCACCGCCGGGAAGCCGGTGACCTGGCGCGGCGGCTGGCCGGTATCGGGATGACTGATGGCGACCAGTTGACCGATGCCGAAGGCGCGCGCCGCCTCGAGCACCGGCAGGCTGTCGTCGACGAACAGCGCACGCGACGGCTCGAACGGATGTTCGGCCATGAAGCGCTGCCAGAAGCGCGCGTCCTCCTTGGGCGCCCCGTAGTCGTGCGAGCACACGATGCGGTCGAACAGCTCGGTCAACCCGGTGTGCTCCAGCTTCAGCGACCAGCTGTCGCGATGCGCGTTGGTCGCCAGCCACAGGTGCCGGCCGCTGGCGCGCACGGCGTGAAGAAAATCGACGGCGCCCTCGAGCGGACCGATCAGGTGCCGGATCTCGCGCTTGAGCTCGGCCATGTTGAGGCCGGTGACGCCGCTCCAGTAGTCGGTGCAGTACCAGGGCAGCGTGTGCTGCACCTCGAGAAACTTCGGCGCCAGCACTTCGCGCGCCTCCTGCAGGCTCAGGCCATGGCGCAGCGCATAGCGCTGCGGCACCAGCTCGCGCCAGAAATAGTTGTCGTAGGCGAGGTCGAGCACGGTGCCATCCATATCGAGGATGACCCATTCGACGGCGCGCCAGTCCACCGGATTCGCTGCTGGGTTCATGACCGCATGATACGGCGCGGGCTGAGAAACCGGCGCGAAACCGCCACCCGCTCCTGGCAAAAACTCCAGGCTGATTGTTATTTTTTATTTATCAAATTTAAATCTGATAAATAAAAAATAACATACTGGAATGGTGAGAACGCCGCAGCGGGTCAGGCCCGCGCCAGCTCCACGCGGTTGCGTCCGTTGGCCTTGGCCTCGTACAGCGCACGGTCGGCGGCGGCGATCAGGCGGTCGGCGACCTTGCCGTCGTCGGGATAGGCGGAGATGCCGAAGGAAATCGTCGCCGCCAGCTCGAAGGCGCCGAAGGTGATACGGCGCTCTCCGAACGCGAGCCGCACCGCGTCCATGCGCGCGGCGGCGTCGCGCGGCGACATCTGCGGCATCACCAGCAGGAACTCCTCGCCGCCGTAGCGGCACAGGATGTCGCTGGCGCGGGCGTGCTCGCGCAGCAGGTCGGCCAGCATGCGGATCACCTGGTCGCCGGCCTGGTGGCCGTAGGTGTCGTTGAGCTTCTTGAACCGGTCGATGTCGCCCATGACGATGCTCACCGGATAACCGGCGCGCTGCGCCTTGATCAGCTCCACCTCCAGCGTCTCGTCGAGATAGCGCCGGTTGAACAGGCCGGTGAGCGGATCGCGGATCGCCTGCTCCTGCAGCAGCGCCTGCAGCTTGCGGATTTCCTCGACGCGCCGCTCCAGCGCCGCATTGGCGGTGCGCAGGCTCGACTGCACGTGGTGGACCTCGGTGATGTCCATGATGGCGATGACCACGCTGACCACGGTTTCGCCATCCATCACCGGCACGCACTTGCCGTGCACGTGCAGCGTCGGCAGGCCGCTGATATGCCACTCGTCGCTGAACTCGATCTCGCGGCCGGAAAAACTGGCCTCGAGCATCGATTCCATGCGCACGCTGTTCTCCGGCGGGAACACCGCCGAGTAGTGCTTGCCCTCGATGAAGCGCTGCGGCAGGCCGAAGGTCTCGCCGAAACGCCGGTTGGCGATCAGCATGCGGCCGCCGCGCTCGACCATCGTCAGCCACACCGGCGCGGCATCGATCAGGGTGCGCAGCACCTTGCGTCCGCGCTGCACCTCCTGCTCCATCTCGCGGCGCTCGGTGATATCGACGCCGGTGCCGATCAGGTAGCCGCGCCCCGCGATCTCGACGTATTGGCCGTTGACCAGGAAGCGCCGCGGCGGCGTGCCCGACGCTTGCAGCCGCAGCTCGATCTCCTCGTAACCCTTCGTGCGATAGACGCGCTCGATGGCGGCACGCGCCAGCTCGCGATCCTCCTCCGGCGCGATGCTCAGCACACCCCCATCATGCAGCGCCTGCTCATTGACGCCGAAGACGGCCGTCAGGTTGTGGTTCCATCGCACGATGCGGCGCTGGTCGTCGAGGATGTAGAACATGCCCGGCAGGCTACGCACCACCGCCTCGGTAAAGGCCTTCTCGTCGTGCAGCGCGGCGGTCCGCTCCGCCACCTCGGCCTCGATGCGCGCGGTGTGGCCAGTGGACAGCAGCAGCGCCGAGGACAGCAGTCCGATGAACAACAGGCCCGCCACCAGCATGCCCCAGCTCTGCCAGCCGTGGTGGGCATGGAGATAGGCCGGCGTCGGCATCGACTGCAACCGGTACTGGCGTCCGCCGAAATCCAGGGTCGCCTCGAACAGCGTCGCCCCGGCGCCCGCCGGCAGGTTGCTGTAGATGGTCTTGCCGGCGCCCACATCGTCCACGCGCAGATACAACTGCGGCTGCGTGAACGCGACGATGCCACCGATGTAGTCCTGCATGCGCAGCACGCTGGCGACATAGCCATCGCCATTGTTGCCGCTGGCCACCGGCAGCACGATCACGGCGCCCAGCACGTTGCGGCCCTGGGTCAGGTCCTGCACCAGCACCACCGGCGCGCTGACCGTGGCGCGGCCGCTGGCGCTGGCGCGCGCCAGCATCGCCCGGCTGATCCGCACCGCGATGTCGAGGCCGTGCGCGGCCTCGTTGCCGCTGTACGGTTCGATGTAGGTGATCGGGAAATATTCGTCACGCGGCCCGGCGCGCACCAGCTTCTGCGACTGCGGCAGCGGCTCGCGGATCTCGACCGACTCGCGCTGCTCGAACGCCCTGCGCGCTGCCGCGGGCACCCGCGGCGCCCACTCGATGGCGCGGATCATGGGATAGCGCTGCAGCGCCTTAGTGGTGTAGCGCGAGAACTCGGCGCGGGTCACGTAGTCGCTGCTGCCGAATAAACGTTCTGTCTGCTCGAGCAGTGCCTCCTGTGCGTCCAGCGAGGTGTCGAGCCGCTCCACCGCCTCGCGCGACAGCAGTTTGAACTCGAGCAGCGACTCCTCCTGCTCCCAGGCGCTGAAGCGCACGAAGATCGCCACGAACAGCACGAAGCCGATCAGGATCGGCGCGAACAGCGCGGATGCGCGACTGCGCCAGAGCGTGCGGGGCTCGCCGACCAGCACCATGGTCAGCGGCAGCATCACCAGCACGCCCAGGGTGTCGCCGATCCACCAGGTAAACCAGCTGGAGGCGCCGTCGCCGGCAGCGACCATCCCGAGCAGCGCCAGGCCACCCACCGAAAGGCTGGCGCTGACCGTGCACACCAGGGGAATCAGCAGCAGGAAGCGCAGCAGGGCGCGCTCGTCGTCCATCGGCGTCGGCAGTCCCAGCCAGCGGCGCAGCGCCGCGCCACCCACCAGCGCCTGCAGCGACGAGGCGATCGCGATGACGAAGCCGGCGGCGACGACGCGCCCCTCCAGTCCACCGCCGATGCCAACCCAGAGGTTGAGCGCCAGCGAGCCGGCAAAAATCCAGGGCAGGGTCCGCAAACCGCCGGCGAGCACCGCAGCCACCGCGATGCCCGCGGGCGGGAAGATGGCGGAGGCATAGCCGGGAGGAATCGCCAGCATCAGCGACAGCCGCCCGCTGAACACGTAGGCCAGACCCAGTGCCACCAGCGCCGGCCAGCCCCAGCGCGAGGCGGCTGGCGCTCGCGACGCGGGGAAACCTGGTGCTGCCGGCTCGGTCATGCGCGATCCCGAAGGGCGGCCGTACCGGCGCCGCTCAGAAGTGAATCTGGTCCACCTCGCAGGCATCGTCCCGCTGCAGACCGTACTTCCGCAGCTTTTCGACCAGCGTGGTGCGACGTGTGTTGAGCAGCTTGGCGGCATGCGCCACCACGCCATTGGCCTGTTGCAGCGCCTGACGGATCAGCGTGATCTCGATATTGGCGATGTGATCGCGAAGATCGACGCCATCCGGCGGCAGCGCCGGCGCAGGCGCGGCGGCGAATTCCGGCGCAGGCGTCGTGGCGGCGGGCGCGGCACTCTCCTCCTCCCTGCGCACCGGCATCGCGGCGGCGGGAACGCCGGCGCGGTAGCGCTGCGGCAGTTCGCCGGCGCTGACGGTGGCGCGCGGATGCAGCACTGCCAGCCGCTCGACCAGGTTGTGCAGTTCGCGCACGTTGCCCGGCCAGTGGTAGGCGCGCAGCGCGGCGATGGCGTCGGGCGCCAGCTTGACCGAGCCGTGCCCCATGCGCTCCATGCCGGCGATGATGTCCTCGACCAGCAGCGGCAGATCCTCGAGCCGTTCGCGCAGCGGCGGCATCTCGATCGGGAACACGTTGAGGCGGTAGAACAGGTCCTCGCGGAACGTGCCCTTGACGATGCTTTCCTCGAGATTGCGGTGCGTCGCCGCAATCACGCGCACGTCGCAACGCACGCTGCGGTTGCTGCCGACGCGCTCGTAAGTACGCTCCTGCAGCACGCGCAGGATCTTGACCTGCATCGGCAGGCTCATGTCGCCGATCTCGTCGAGGAACAGGGTGCCGCCATCGGCCATCTCGAAGCGGCCCTTGCGGGTGGTGATGGCGCCGGTGAAGGCGCCCTTCTCGTGCCCGAACAGTTCGCTTTCCAGCAGCTCCGAGGGAATCGCGCCACAGTTGACGGCAACGAAGGGCTTGTCGGCGCGTGCCGAGGCGTCATGGATGGCACGCGCTGCCACCTCCTTGCCGGTGCCGGATTCGCCGGTGATCAAAACCGTCGTATCGAAGCCGGCGACCTGCTCGATCATGCGCCGCACACGGCGCACCGCGGCGGAATTGCCGGTCGGGCCGCGGCTGGCGTGGCGCAGCGTCGCGCCTTGATCCATGCGCTGCAGGCTGGCGCGGCGCAGCAACTCGTTGAGCTGCGAATATTTCACCGGGTAGTCCACCGGCATGCAGGCGCTGCGGTCCAGGCCCAGGCGCTCCAGCACCTGCTCGTACAATTCGGGAAACACCAGCAGCGGCGGATGGTAGCGGTCGCGCTTGAGCCACTCGCCGAAACGCACCAGCGCATCCCAGTCGGAGACGCCGCCCACCACCACCGCCAGCCAGTCCTGCGGACGGCGCTGCGTTAGCACCACCTCGCCGGCGTCGGCGACCAGCATCGGGCTGTAGTCGATGAACTGCAGGATCGCGCCGAAGGTCTGCGCCCGCTGCGCGTCGTTGTCGATCACCAGCACTCTGGACTCAGGCATGGGCGCCTCCCTGGCGCAGGCCGGCAATGAAGGCCGCGACGCCCACCTCGAACTCCTGCTTGTTGATGAAGCCATCGGCACCGACCTGTGCTGTGAACTGGCGATGGTCGATGTCGTCGTAATTGCTCACCAGCAGGATCGCCGGCGGTTTGTCCTGCGCCTTGATCAGGCGCGTCGCCTGCAGTCCGCCCATGCGCGGCATCTGCAGGTCCATGATGATCAGGTCCGGCAGGCGCTCCTCGGCCAGTCTCACCGCCTCGAGTCCGTCGCCGGCGGTGGCGATGATCTCCACATCCGGACAGGCATCGGCCAGCAGATGCGTCGCCAGCGTCAGAAACGAGGCGTTGTCGTCCACCAGCAGGGTTTTCAGCTTTGCCACGATCTCAACTCCCTGTTTATGTCAGCTTGCCATCCGCACCGCACTGCGCAGGCTGGCGGCACGGCGTTCCTTGGCAGGCACAATTTTCATCGCCTCGCGATACTTGGCAACAGTGCGGCGCGCGACCCGCACGCCGTTGCGGTGCAGGATCGCGGCGATCGCGCCGTCGCACAGCGGCGCCTTGGCGTTCTCGCCGTCGATGATACGCCGGATCATGGCCCGCACCGCGGTGCCCGAGGTTTCGCCCTCGGCCGCGCCCAGCTGGCTCGGGAAGAAGTCCTTGAGCTCATAGACGCCCCAGGGCGTCTGCACGTATTTGTTGGTGGTGATGCGGGAGACGGTGGACTCGTGCATGCGGATCGCATCGGCCACCTCGCGCAGGGTCAGAGGCGCCATGCCCTCCTCGCCGCGGCTGAGGAATTCGCACTGGCGCTCGAACACCACGCGTGCCGTTTTCAGCAGGGTCTCGTGGCGCATTTCCAGGCCACGCACCAGCCAGCGCGCTTCCTGCAGCTGTTCGCGCAGTCCGCGATGCGGGGCGCCGTTGAGCAGGCGTTCGTACAGCGTGTTGATGCGCACGCGCGGCAGGGTGGCGGGATTCAGCTCGATCTTCCAGCTGCCCGGCGCACCGCTGACGATCAGGTCCGGCACCACCGCCTGCGCGGCGCTGGCGATGGTCGCGCCCGGCTTGGGGTTGAGCGCCAGCACCAGCGCGATGGCGGCCGGCAGGCGCGCTGCGGGAATTTCCAGTCGCTCGGCCAGTGCGGCCAGGTCATTGCGCGCCAGCAGATCGAGTCCGTCCTCGACGATGCGGCGGGCGTCCAGGCGCCCCGGCGTCTTCAGCGGCAGGTCGCGCAGTTGCAGCAGCAGGCATTCACGCAGATCGCGTGCGGCGAAACCCGAGGGCTCCACCGCCTGCACCTTGTGCAGCACCGCCAACATCTCTTCCAGGTCGGCATCGACCTCGTCGGCAATCTCGTTCAGAGGCTTTTCCAGGTAACCGTTGTCGTCCACCGCCTCGACAATGGCCAGGGCCAGGCGCGCCTCGCGTGCGTCCGTCACCGTCATGCGCAGCTGCTCCAGCACGCGCACGCGGAGGTCGCCGGACTCCGGCGCGGCGGTGCGCGCCTCGATGGGGTCGTCGTCGTCCTGCGGCTCGCCGCCGGACCAGCCCTCGGCGCTGCTCCAGTCGTAATCGGCCTGCACGCGCTCCGGCGCGGCGGCATCGCAGCCGGTGACCGGCAGCTCCACGCTCTGCGCCTGGACCGCGTCGCCAGCATCGGCCTGCGCCTGCGGCGCCGGTTCTTCGGCGGTCTCCTCCTCGCGCTCCAGCATGACGTTGCTTTCCAGCGCCTGCTGCACTTCCTGCTCCAGCTCCAGCGACGACAGTTGCAGCAGACGGATCGACTGCAGCAGCTGCGGCGTCATGGTCATGTGCTGACCGATCTGCATCTGGATGCCTGGCTTCATGGGGTCTCCTCCCTCGCGATGTTCCGGCGTTGGCGGCAGCAAAATTGCATACCGTCCGATGGGAACCATCTTTGGCGAGGCGGGACAACGGTCCAATCCGATTTTCCCCGACCGCGTGTCAGGCGAACCCCTACAGCCGTCAAACTCCGGACGGTGGCGGCATCGGCGGCGCGCCAGAGATCGGGCGAATGCGCGCGTTCAGCTTGCGAGAGTGTCGAAACCGTGGCGGATGGCGTAGTGCATCAGCGCGTTGGTGCCGCGCACGCCCAGGGCCTGCATCAGGCGCGCACGGTGGGTTTCCACGGTCTTGACGCTGACGCCCATGATCGCGGCGATCTCCTTGGTGGAGCGGCCGCGCGCGATCAGCTGCATCACCTGGCGCTGGCGCGCGGTGAGCACCGGGCGGTCCTCGGCGCGACGGTGGCGGCGCTGGTCCAGCGCGATGCGCGAGACCTGCGGGCTGAGATAGTTCTGGCCACGCGCGGCGGCGCGCAGCGCCAGCTCCAGTTCGGCCAGCTCGGCGTCCTTGCAGAGAAAGCCGGAAACCCCGGACTTGACCACCGCGCGCACCTGCTGCGCGCCGGTCTGGCCGGACAGGATCAGCACCTCGATTTCCGGATAGTGGCGACGCAGTTGCGCCACCACGTCGAGACCGCTCATGCCGGCCAGCGTCAGCTCGGTGACCACGAGGTCGGGGCGCAGGCGCGCCGCCAGGTCCAGCAGCTGCTGGCCGTCGGCGGTCTCGGCCACCACCTCGATATCGCCGATGGCCTCGATCAGCCGGCGGATGCCGGCACGGACCAGAACCTGGGTATCGGCGAGTATCACGCGCATACGCTGGCGGCATCCTGGGGCAGTAGGGGACGGTGCATTGTGTTGAGCCGGGCCGGCAAAGGCAACGCCGCCGGACAAACGTCAGCGCTTCAGCGCTGCGCGGCGTGGCGTGCGCCGGCGATGGAGCGGCGGTGGTGCAGGAACACGTGGCGCTCGAGTGCCGCCAGGCTCGCCTCGCCCAGCGGCTCGAACACCGCCTCGGCGGCGCCGTCAGCCAGCGCCTGCACGCGCGCCGGCAGGCGCAGCGGCTGCGCCAGGCCACGGTGCAGATAGAGTTCCAGCAGGATGCGCGCGCCCGGCGGCGGCGGCGTCTCGCCATGCGTCCACACCAGGCGCTGCGCCGACAGCCGCAGCGGCACCGTCGCCGGCAGTTGCGCCTGGCTGCGGATCAGGCTGCTGAGCATGTGCACCAGCAGATCCATTTTCTGGTGCAGGCGATGAATCTCCGCGTGCAGCGGCGTGTCCTCGCCCGGCAGCTCGCGGTGTTCCTCCAGCGCCGCCACCGCGCACAGGGCGCCGAGGTTTTCGGTCTCGTGCGACTGCGAGGCGTCGTCCTCGGCCAGCGGCCGCCAGGCCAGCGGCAGGTGATCGTCGTACGACAGGGCGGCGGCGGCCTCGATGTTCACGAGGCGCTCCGCAAGGTTTCCTCACGCTCGCGCACGATGCGGCGATGCAGATGCTCGATCAGCACGGTTTCATGGTTCATCATCAGATTCAGCGCCTCCATCTGCGTCGGGTTTTCGCCGCTACGGTCGGGCAGCGCCAGGTACAAGCGGTGCAACTGGTTGCGACGGCGGCGCAGGCGATACGCGGCGGCCTTGTTGCCCGCCATCGCTTCACGCGCCACGGCCTGGGTCTGCATCAGCAGCGCCCAGAGCGTGCGTTCGCGTTCCTGCAGCGTCATGTCCCGCTCCGGCTAGTGGTGCCCCGGCCGACCCTGCGGTATCGCGTCCCAGGCCGATTTGATGTCGCGCAGCAGGCCGCTGACCTCGTCGATGGTGACGACGTCGTCGGCGGCGTTGGCTTGCGGCAGTCGGCGCAGCATGTAGTCATAGAGGGCATCGAGATTGCGTGCGATCTGGCCGCCGCCCTTGAAATCGAGCTGCAGACGCAGGTGCTCGATGATGGCGACGGCCTTGGTGATGCCGTGCAATTTGCGGGCCCGGTCGCCGCGCTGGATGCCGCCCTTGGCCTGCGCCAGGCGATCGAGCGCGCCGGCCAGCAGCAGCTGGATCAGGCGGTGCGGGCTGGCGTCGCTGATCGCGCCCGCGGCGCCGTTGGACTGGTATTGCGCGAGCGCGCTGCTGTTCTGGTAGGCCATCATCGTGAGCGTCCGGTTGCTTGCTGGGGAATACATCGGCGGCGGGCGCAAAATCTTGAGCCGCCCGCCGCGCCGCCAACGCCGTTTTTCCGCCGCGGACGGCCACGCCGACGCCACCCGCTCGAGGTCTTTCCCCTGGGAGATTGGTTATTTTTTATATATCGTTTATTAAATCGACATATAAAATATAACAACAAACGAAGCCCCCGCCCCGGGAGCGGGTGCGCTCGCCGAAGCGTCGCAGCGGGCAGCGGGCGCAATACGGCCCGGGGGCGTCATCCGCTTTTGGAGTTGCTGGTCCAGCCGGGCAGGTTGGCGAGCTGCTGGGTCAGATAGGTCTGCGTGGACTTGAGCGTCGCCACCAGCGAGTCCAGCGCGCTGTACTGCGCCATCAGGCGCGTCTGCTCGGCGTCCATGCGCGTGTTGAGCGCATCCTGCTGGGTGGCGATGTTCTTGAGATCCGACTGCAGCGCCTGGGTCTTGCTGTCGATCGGCCCGCCGGTCTGCAGGACATTGCCCAGCAGGCTCTTGAGTTGCGTGCCGATGCCGCTGCTGCCGGAGAACAGCTTCTGGATGGAACCGAGATCCGTGCCGATGGCGCTGTTGAGCTTGGAGGTATCGACACTCAGCGTGCCGTCGGTGGCGGCGCTGACGCCGATCTGCGACAGCAGGTTGAACGCGCCGCTGCTGCCGCTGACCAGGCCGCCGGTGATGTTGCGCATCTGCGTCGCCAGATTCTGCGCGGTGGAGTCGCCCAGCAGCGCGCCGGTGTTCTGGCCGGTGGGATCGTACTTGGTCAGCGCGGCGATGGTCGACATCGCGCTGTTGTAGGCGCTGACGAAGGACTGCACGACATTGGCCGCCGCCTGCGTATTGGCGCCGACGGTGAGCGTGTTGGTGGTGCCCGGCACCGCCTTCAGCAGATTGATGCTGACACCGCCGATGGCGCCGGTCACGGTGTTGGAGTCACTGGTGTAGTCGTAGCCGTCGACGCGGATGTGGGCGCTCGAGGGCGTCTGCAGCACGCTGGTGCTGATGAACGAATTGCCACTGCCGGTGGCGGCGGAGGTCAGCGTCACCGCGTTGTCGGCGCCGGTCAGCTGCGACTGCAGCACCAGGTGCACGCCGCCGGTGTCGCTGACCAGCGAGGCGCTGACGCCGGGATTGTTGCTGGCGCCGTTGATGGCGCTGACCAGGTCCGACAGCTTGTCGGCGCCCGACGAGAGGTTGACGGTGAACGAGGAACTGCCCATCGACACGGTGACTGCGCCGGTACCCACCTCGGCCCCCGCGCTGGCGTAGCTGCCGCTGGCGATCTTGCTGGCCGTGGCCAGCGACACCACCTCGACGTTGTAGGAGCCGGCAGCGACACCGCCGGTGACGCTGGCGCCGAACACGGTGCTGTCACCGCTGGTGGCGGTGTTCTTGCCCAGCGCCCCGGTCGGGCCGAGACCGCCGACCACGGTCTGCAGGTTGGACAGCGCCGACTTGAGCTGGCCCAGCGCCGAGATCTGCGCGTTGTCCTGGTTGGTGGCATTGGTCAGGCGCTTGTCGGTAGGCGAGCGCTCCGCCGAGATCAGGCCGGAGACGATGCTGTTGACGTCGAGCCCCGAGCCGATACCCGGCGAACTGATGGTGGAAGTGACCGACGTCGTCATGGCCTGCTCCTGTTGCGGCGGCACGCCTTAAGCGCGCGCCTCGATCAAACCGCTGTGCTGCTCGGCGAGGAAGCGCGCGATGCGCAACACCACCTCGCTGGGAATCTGTCGCAGGACGGTGCCGTCCTGCGCATCGACCACCGACACCACCACTTCATGCAACTGCGGGTCGATGGTGAACTTCAAATCGGTGCGACGCTCCGAGAAATGCTGGTTGAGCTGGTCCACGGCCTGGTTCAGCGCCTGGGCATTGGCCGCGGGCGTCGTCGCTTGCGGCGTAGCGGCGGCGACGGGCGCTGCCGGCGTGGCGGGTGCCACAAACACAGAAGCGCGCTGGCTGTCGCCGCGCGCTGTGGCCACCGCTGCTGCCGCATCGATAGCCGGCAAATCGGAGATCGGGGAACTCATGGCTAGGTCATGACCGTGTCCGTGGGGGATTTCAACTCGGAAATCCCGGAGGGAGAGCGGGCTCCCCCTCCGGGACTGTCTTCAGAGGCCGTTGCCTTAGCCGAGCAGCTTCAGCACGCCCTGGGGCGCCGAGTTGGCCTGGGCTACCATCGCCGTGCCGGCCTGCTGCAGGATCTGCGCGCGCGTCATGTTCGCGGTTTCCTGGGCGAAGTCGGTGTCGGTGATGCGGCTGCGGGCCGACTGCAGGTTCTCCGAGGTCGTCTGCAGGCTGTTGATGACCGAGGAGAAGCGGCTCTGGTAGGCGCCGAGGTTGCCGCGCGCGGTGTTGACGTCGTTCAGCGCGGCATCCATCTGCGTCATCGCCAGGGTGGCGCCGGCCGAGGTCGACAGGTCGAGCGTGGCGTAGCCGGTCTGCGAGGCCGCAGCGGTGGTCGCGGCGGTCAGGCCCGTGGTGGCGGTGGTCGCGGTGTTGGCGAGACCGACGGTGATGCCGGAGTTGCCGGACGAGTTCAGCGTCACGGTCGTGCCGGTGTCGTTGATCGCGTACACGCCGGTCTGGTCGGCCACCGAGTTGACGGCATCGCGGATCTGGCCGGCGCGCTGCGTGGCGCTGGACGCCGCAGCGATGGCGCCGACGCTGACGCCGTTGACGGTGAGGTCACCCGCGGTGACCGCGGTCAGCGTGGTGGCGGCAACGCCTGTGACGCTGGCGCTGGTGTAGGTGCCCAGTGCCGTGGAGTTGGCGTTGACGATCGAGCCGACGGTGATGACCTGGCCGGCGTTGGCGCCCACCTGGAAGCTCTGGTTGGAGAACGAGCCGTCGAGCAGGTTCACGCCGTTGTACTGCTGCTGCTGCGCGATGCGGTTGTTTTCCGCCATCAGCTGCTGCGCTTCGGCATTGAGCGAGGCGCGGTCGACGCTGCTGTTGGAACCGTTGGCCGACTGCACGGCCAGTTCGCGGATACGCTGCAGGTTGTTGGTGACCTGTTGCAGCGCGCCTTCGGCGGTCTGCGTCAGCGAGATGCCGTCGTTGGCGTTGCGCGCGGCCTGGTTGAGGCCGTTGATCTGGGACGTCATGCGCTGGGAAATACCCAGGCCGGCAGCGTCATCCTTGGCGCTGTTGATGCGCATGCCCGAGGACAGGCGCTGCATGGCGGTGGAAAGTGCATCCTGCGACGCCGCCAGATTGCGCTGGGCATTGAGCGACATCACGTTGGTGTTGATCACGCTAGACATAGGTTTCTCCTGAGAGTTGAGGACTTCCCGGCAGGCTGGGCCTGGCCCTGGATTCGCATCAGCCTGGCCCGTCTCCGGGATTGCCTGCCGCTGCTGACTCCATTAACGGGCTGCACCGGCGTTTCTTGATGGCGCCGCCGTGCGGGGAGACGAACGGAGAACGGGGGCGGATGAACGGCGGTACGCGGTCTTGAGCGGTACGCCTGCTGCAAAAACGGCGAGGCCGACATCGCGCCGGCCTCGCAATCCCCACCCATCGGCATTCAACGCAAATACTGAAACAGGGACAGCGACTGCACCTTGGTGTAGGCCAGTTGCAGAGCCTGCAACGAAGTGGAGGTCAGGTTGAGCTGCGTGGTCGCCTGCACCATGTCGAGGTCGCGCACGCCCGACAGCGCGGTCTTGACCGAGACCGACTGGTCCGCCAGCCGGTTGCTGGCGTCGTCCAGGGCCGACAGCCGCGTGCCGACGCTGCTGCGCTTGTCGGTCACCGTGTTGAAGGCGCTGCTCAGCTCGCTCTGCAGGCCCTGCATGGCGGTCTGCTGGCGTGCGCGACCGGCGGCATCGGTGGCCGGGCTCTTCACCAGATTGATGAGATCGCGCAGGCTGGCGAACACATCCTTGGACGTGCTGGGCGTCACGCTGAAGCTGTCGCCGTCGGCCGGCGTGCCGCTCATCGTGATCTGGACCCCGCGGAAGGTGATGCTGCCGCCGCTGCTGTAGGCGCCGCTGGCAACGACGTTGCCGCCGCTGTCTTTCACCTGGTAGTTGCCGCCGCTGAAGCCGATGCTGTAGCTGCCGCCGTCCCACTGGCTGGCGTTGAGCACCTGGGTATTGCCGACCTGCGCCGTGCCGGTGTTGCCGGATGCGGCGGCGGTGACGAAGCGGCCGTTGCCGCTGAGATTGTTCATGAACACGCTGGCGCCGTCGTCGCCGTCGGCGATGGTGCGGCTTTCGCCGATGCTGAGCAGGCGGCCGGCGGAATCGCCGTTGTACTGCACGCTGCCGCCGCTCTGTGCGAAGGGCGCGGTCGCGCTCTTGCTGCCGGCAAAAAGGTAATGACCCTGCCCGTCCTGCGCGTTGGCGGTGGACACCAGTTGGTCGTAGTACTGCTGCAACTGTCCGGCGATGGTCTGCAGCGACTGCGGGGTCTGCGTACCGTTGGTGGCCTGGATCGCCAGCGTCTGCACGCTCTGCAGCACGTTGCTGGCGTCCGACAGGGCGCTGTCTTCCATGCCCAGCCGCTGCTGGGCCATGCTGATGTTGCTGTTCCAGGTCTCGATATTGGCCAGCGTGCCGTCCATGGCCATGCCGCGGGCCCAGCCGGCAGGATCGTCGGCGGCGGTCTGCAGGCGCTGGCCGCTGCTCATCTGGGTCTGCAGCTTGGCCAGAGAACTCTGCTTGTCGGTCATGCTGGCGACCGACTGCTGGACCATCGCGCTGGTGGAAATTCTCATGACTAGCCTCCGCGCGTGGCGTTGAGCAGGGACTGGAACATGTCGCGCGCCATCGACACGACCTGGGCGGCGGCCTGATAGGCCTGCTGGTAACGCAGCAGGTCGGCGGCCTCCTCGTCGAGGTTGACGCCGGACACCGAATCGAGCGCGCTGGCGCTCTGCTGCTGGATGGCCTTGGCGGCCGTGCTGCTGGCCGCGGCCTGCTGGGCGATGTTGCCGGTCTGCGACACCAGGGCGATGTTGGCGGCGTGGATCGAGGTCTTGCCGCCGTTGAGCAGGGCCTTGTCGCCGATGGCGGCGAGCAGGTTGGCGTTGCTGTTGTCGCCGCTGTTGCGGCTGCCCAGGGCGCTGGCGCCGGCGGCGGCAACGGCGGCGGGATCGCTGATCGCCACCTTCATCTGTCCGGCCGCGGTGGTCAGCGGCTGCACCAGGTAGCGGTCACCGGCCGCGGCGCCAGCGCCGACGGTGAGCGACATGCCGGCGGCGACGAAGGGATCGGCGGCGGTGCCGGAGCCGGTCATCGCCACCGTCGCGCCGCTGCTGGCGTCGCTCAGGCTCCACTGACTGCCGTCGTAGCGCAGCACGTAGTTGCTGGTGCCGATCTGGCTGACATCGCTCAGCCCCACCGACACCACCGCGCTGCCGCTGTTGTTGCCGGAGGGCGCGGCAACGCCGCCGATCGGCGCGAAGAAGGCGCCGCCAGCCTGGCCGTTCTGATCCACGCCCTGCGCATGCTGGGCGTTGACCGCCTGGGTCACCGCCGCCGCGATGGCGCCGAGCTTGTTCTCGGTCGGTCCGATCAACTGGTTGCGCAGCGCGAGCAGGCCACCGATGGTGCCGCCGCTGATCTGGCCGCTGACGTTGACCGGCGGATTGCCGACTGCGAGGTCCTGGCCGCCGCTGCCGTACTCGTTCGGCACCATGTTGAGCGCCTGGGCGGTGGCGCCCAGCACCAGCGCCGGGCCGCCGGCCACGAAGACGTTGAGCGAACCATCGGTCTGCTTCACCGTGGTCACGCCGATCTGCTGCGACAGCTGGCTCACCAGCTGGTCGCGCTGGTCGAGCAGCTGGTTGGGCGCCTGGCCGCCGTTCTGCGCCAGCGCGATGCGGTTGTTGAGCTGCGCGATGCTCTTCGCCGCCTGGTTGATCTGATCCACCGACTGCGACAGCTGCGCGTTGATGTCGCCGTTCATGCTGTTGAGCCGGCCCTGCAGATCGTTGAACTGGCTGGCGAGACTGCCGGCGCTGTCGAGCACCGTCTGGCGCGCGGCGGCGGACTGCGGATCGGCGGCGACGCCACTGAGCGCGGAGAAGAACTTCTGCAGCGGCGCGGCCAGGCCGGAGCTGGCGCCGGACATCAGGCTGTCCACCTGCGCCGCGGTCTGCTGGAACACATCGAGACGCGAGGCGTTCGACTGGTCGCCAAGACTGCGCGAGAACAGCTGGTCGCTGGTCAGGCGCGTCACCTGGCTGACCTGCACGCCGCCGTTGAGGTCGGCGATCATGTCCGTGCGCTGGCGGCTGTAGCCCGGCGTATTGGCGTTGGCGATGTTGTTGCTGACGGTATTGAGCGCCGTCTGGTAGGCCAGGAGCGCCGAAACACCGCTGGAGATCATGTCGGTCATGGGTTAAGGCTCCATCAGGCCATCACGCGACCATGGGCGGCGAGCGCCACGGTCATCGTCGGTCCGGCCGAGATTTTCTGAATCTTCTGGGCGTAAGCCGGATCCGTGGCGTAACCCGCCCTCTGCAAACCCTCGGCATAACGCCGGCCGTCGCCGCCGTGGCGCAGTGCCGCCGCATAGCGCGGGTTGGCCTTGATGAAGGCGACGTAGTCCTTGAAGGCTTCCTTGGGCGAAGCGTAGCTGCGGAACGCGGCGACCTGAGTCTGCGCGCTGCCGTCGACGTATTCGGTGGTGTGCTTGCTCAAGCGACCGCCGGTCCAGTTGCGGTCGGCCTTGATGCCGAAGAAGTTGTAGCTCGGCGTGCCGTCGGCATTTTTCATCTGGTGCTTGCCCCAGCCGGTTTCCAGAGCGGCCTGCGCCACCAGCGTGCGGGCGGGAATACCCAGCTCGCGCGCAGCCTCCTCGGCATGCGGCAGCAGGTTCTTGATGAATTGCACCGGCGGCAGCGCATCGGCGCTTGCCTCGGCAGCAGCAGGTGCCGCATTGCTCGCGGCCGCCAGCGGCGGCGTGGCGGTGGTGGTGTTGGCGGAACCGACAGCGCTCGCCGATGGCGATGACACCGTGGCCGGCGGCAGCGGCAGGAAGCGGGCGGCGCCGGCTTGCGCCAGCGGCCGCAGTTCCGGCATGGCCGCATTCGCAGCGGAAGCCGCCGGCAGCGCCGACGCCCCCGCCTTCAGCGGTGCGTGCTGCAGCTGGCGCACCAGCAGGTCGGCGATGCCGAGCCCGCGGCCCTGCGACAGGTGCTGCGCCATCTGGCTGTCGAACATGTCCTGGTACATAGCGCCCTGGTCGCTGCCCATGAGATCGTCGCCGACCTTGGCGGCGCGCATGCTCTTGAACAGTTCCTGCGTGAACAGCGCCTCGAACTGGCGCGCGGCCGCCTTCAGCGCGGCCGGGTCCTGCGCGCGCGCGGCGGCGCGCAGGCGCGTGAACTGCGAAATGTCGTTGACGTTGTCGGTGGTGAGTTTCTGCGCCGTCATGTCGGCCTCAGATCACGACCAGCTCGGCGCGCAGCGAGCCGGCTTCCTTCAGCGCTTCGAGAATGGCGACGATGTCGCCCGGCGCGGCGCCGACCTGGTTCACGGCGCGCACGATGTCGTCGAGGCTGGTGCCGGGGGCGAACAGGAACATGCGCGAGTCGGCCTGCTTGACGTCGATGCTGCTGCGCGGCGTCACCGTGGTCTGGCCCTGCGAGAACGGCTCCGGCTGGCTGACCTGCGGCCGCTCGGTGATGGTCACCGACAGCGAGCCATGCGATACCGCCGCCGGCAGCACCTGGACATGGCCGCCGATGACGACCGTGCCGGTGCGCGAGTTGATGACGACGCGTGCCGGCGCCTCGCCCGGATCGACATCGAGCTGTTCGAGGCCGGCGAGAAAGGTGACGCGCTGCGTGGTGTCGGTCGGCGCCTTCACCGCGACGGTGACGGCATCGACCGCGCGCGCGCTGCCCTCGCCCAGCGCCGTGTCGATGCCCTTGACCATGCGCGCGGCGGTGGTGAAGTCCGCCGTGTGCAGATTCAGGATCACCTCGGGGCTGCTGACGATGTCGGTCATCACCGCGCGCTCCACCGAGGCGCCGCCGGGAATGCGGCCGGCACTGGGAATATTGATGCTGATGCGCGAGCCGTCGGAGCCGGACACGCCAAGGCCGCCAACCACGACGTTGCCCTGGGCGATGGCGTAGACCTGGCCATCGGCGCCCTTGAGCGGCGTCATCAGCAGGCTGCCGCCGCGCAGCGACTGCGCGTTGCCGAGCGACGACACCGTGATGTCGATTTTCTGGCCGGGCTTGGCAAACGCCGGCAGTTCGGCGTGGATCGCCACTGCCGCCACATTCTTCAGCTGCGGGTTGACGCCGGGCGGCACCACCACGCCCAACTGCTGCAACATGCTCTTGAGGCTCTGGATGGTGAACGGCGCCTGCGAGGTCTGGTCGCCGGTGCCGTCGAGACCGACCACCAGGCCGTAGCCGACCAGCGGATTGCTGCGCACGCCGGCGACGTCGGCCAGATCCTTGATGCGCTCGGCATGCGCGCTGCCGGCGTGCAACAGCAACGCGGCAAGCAGCAGCACATCGATGGCGATCCAGGCCAGCGTGCGCCGCCAGTTGCGGGTGGCGGCCAGCGGCGCCATCGCCTCGGCCACCGGCGCGGGCACGCCCGCCATCTGGCGCAGCGGCACCACCACCGCTCCGCCGCTACGGACCGGGCGGCGCGGCAGCCGCGGCTGCGAGCGGGGAATCTGCGGAGCGAACTGGTGAACGGTCATGGCAGCGACCTCTCAGAAAGGCCAGATCGGCGAGCTGAAGAAGCGCGTCAGCCAGCCCTTGCTATTGCTCTCGGCCAGCGCGCCCTTGCCGGTGTAGGAGATGCGCGCATCGGCGACACGGCTGGACGGCACGGTGTTGTCCGATGCGATGTCCGCGGGACGCACGATGCCTTCGATACGGATGGTTTCGGCGCCCTGGTTGAGCGACAGATGCTTCTCACCGCGCACGATCAGGTTGCCGTTGGCCTGACGTCCGATCACGCTGACGGTGACGCTGCCCTGCAGCGTGTTGCTCTGCGAGCTGTCGCCACTGCCGGCAAATTTGTGAGTGGAGTCGAGGCTGGCGGAGAGCACCGACTTGCCGTTGACCGTCACCGGCATGCCGAACACCGTCGGCGCGCCGACGCTGCTGCTGCTGTCCTTGGCGGTGTTGGTGGCGGCGCTGGTCTTGGCGGTGGTGGTTTCGACCAGCAGCACGGTCAGCACGTCACCGACATTGCGGGCGTGCTGGTCCTCGAACAGGGCGATGCCGCCGCCCGGCGCGTAGATCGCACCCGCCTGCGGCGCGGTGGTGACGGCGGTGGCCATCAGCGGATCCTCGGCCGGCTTGGCCGGCGCCGAAGCGCAAGCCGTGAGCAGGGCGATGGCGACGATCAGCGTCAGCCACGGCAACACCGCGGTCAGCGCGGTCACCAGCGGCACTTCATCGCGGGGATGCAGGATCATGGCGCGCTCACAGATTGTTGTTGACGTACTGCAGCATCGAGTCCGTGGTCTGGATCGCCTTGGAGTTGATCTCGTAGGCGCGCTGCGTCTCGATCATGTTGACCATCTCCTCCACGATGTTGACGTTGGAGGATTCCAGCGAGCCGGAGGCCAGCGTGCCCAGGCCGTTGAGGCCCGGCGTGCCGGTCTGCGGCGGACCGCTGGCGCCGGTTTCGGCGTAGAGGTTTTCGCCCTTGGCCTGAAGGCCGGCGGGATTGATGAAGTCGGCGATGGTCAGCGTGCCCACCTGTTGCGGCGCGGCCTGTCCGGCGAGCTGCACGGAGACCACGCCGTCGTGGCCGATGCTGATGCTCTGCGCGCCCTGCGGAATGGTGATGCCCGGCTGCAGCGTGTAGCCGCTGCTGGTGACGACCTGGCCCTGGCTGTTGAGCTGGAAGCTGCCGTCGCGGGTGTAGCCGATGCTGCCGTCCGGCAGCTGGATCTGGAAGAAGCCGCGGCCGTTGATGCCGACATCCAGCGCATTGCCGGTCTGCTGCAGGCTGCCCTGGGTGAAGCTCTTGTCGGTGGCCACCACGCGCACGCCGGTGCCGAGCATCAGGCCGGTCGGCGCCTGCGTCTGCTGCGAGGTCTGCGCGCCGGGCTGACGCACGGTCTGGTAGAGCAGGTCCTCGAAGGCCGCACGGCCTTTCTTGAAGCCGGTGGTGTTGACGTTGGCGAGGTTGTTGGAGACCACGCTCATGCGCGTCTGCTGCGCATCGAGTCCGGTCTTGGCCACCCATAGTGCTTGGTTCATCGCGATCCTCCGTGGCGGAATGCCGCCGCTGGAGGGGGTCTTACAAGTTCCGGGCCAGACCGCGGAACGTGGGGAAACGCCAAAAATACGTCGCCCACAGAGCACGGGAGCAAGACCCGCTCGTCGCTAAATCCTTGATCTTTTTGTTATTTAATATTTAACGATTTTTTATTTGATTGATGTTTTATAACTTATTCATCGAGGGAAACGCGGAAAGCGGGTGGCCCTCACGAGCGCCCGTTCCAGCAGTTACCGCCCAGCGTATCGGCGCTGCAATTGTTGTTCCCGGAAGTGCCCGTGCTGCACCTGCCGCCGGTATTGTTGATGCTGAAAGCGGTACAGGCGCTGTCCGAGGCCTGTGCACCGCCGGAGACCGGGGTCGCCGACAAGGTATAGGTGGAGGCCGTCGCGGTCAGACTGATCTTGTAGTACCCCAGCGGGGATGTTGTCGACAGCGTGGGGCAGTTCGCCGAGTTGTAGGCGAAATACTGCGTGTAGCAGCGCTCGAGGATTTGCGCATCCTGCATCAGCGTCGCCGTCGCATCGACGCGTCGGCCACGGGAAACGTATTTGGTGTAGGACGGGTAGGCGATCGCCGTCAGGATGCCGATGGCCATCATCGCGATGATCAGCTCGATCAGCGTGAAGCCGGGCTGCCATTCGAGGCTGCGGACCAGCCTCGCTCTGGTGCCTGCACGCCGCGCCACGCGGTCAAGCGAACGGAAATGCGACATCATCTGATCTCCTGCCAAGCACGCCTGGCCATCTTGACTGGGGTCTCCGCAACGGTCTGGATGGCAGCAGCGGAGGTTGAAATTTCCTTGAAGGGGGTGCGATTGGTCGTGCTGTAAACAATCGTCGGCATCGTTGCAAAATTGTTGCCCAGCGCCATTCCCACCGGATTTTTCCCTCCGATTTGATCCGCGCTGGTGACGCTGCCGCTCTGGTTGACGTCGAGCTGCGGACTGGAGAAGCCGCCGCCGGTGGCAAAGTTGAACACGTACAGGTAGCTGCTGCCCGCGGACGAGCAGGTGCTCGCGCTGCTGGCGCCCGCCGGCGCGTACGAGGTGACGACCACGCCGCCGCCGTTCTCGATCTGGGCGTTGGCGACCACACGCTCGCCTGCCGGACTGAGATTGAGATCGACATACCAGCCCGCCACGGCCGGCAGGTTGACGGGATTGTTGGATGCGGTCCGCGCTGCCTGCGTGCCGCCGCTGACCGTCGTCGTACTGGTCTGCGTCAAGGTCTGCTGCACGAGGTTCGATCGCGTGAACGCGGACAGCGGCGGTGTTGCACCGGCAGCGGTCTGGTCGATGACGCCGTACACCGTTTGCACCTGCGTCGAGGTCAGATCGGGGTTGCCCACCAACTGGCCCGTCCCCCAGAAAACCATCGTGCCCGTCACGGTGGGGTATTTCGGATTCAGCGAAACGGTGGGGGCCGTCGTGATGGGCTGAGGCGTACCGCTCGAGTCGCGCGCCTGGAAAAGCACAGACACGGTCCAATTCGCGGGATTGCTGCTCGAAATATCGACGCGCCACAGGTTGCCCTGGAGGTCGCCTGCGTACAGAAGATCCACAGGCTGACCCACCGCGCCGCTGCTGTTCACCACCGCGACTGTCGACAGCCCATTGGCATAGGTCGAACTGCAGGCGCTGGGGACACTGCCGCAAAGATCAATCTTCGCCAGTTTCGCGCCGGTTTGAGGATTCACCGCATAGAGGAACGGCGTGCCGGTGGAGCTGTTGTAGCCGTTGCCGAAAAACACCGCGTATCCGGCCGCAGTAAGCGCGATCTGCGGAACGCTGTAAGTCAGCCCCATGTTGGTATCGGTGAATTCCCAGAGGGCCGCGGCGCTCAATTGCGCTTCCGTCGTGATGGAGGCGGGGTTGGTCACGTCGAGTGCGAAAATCGAATTGCCGCCACCGCCCTCGCCGCTCACCATCACCGTGTGCCAGCTGGAGTCCGAGAACTGCACATCCCCGGCTTGCGGGCTGCCGTCAACGAAATATTGGTGCGCAATGTTGGCGGTTGGATTGGTCAGGTTGATCAGATTGGAGAACACGGCGTTGGGAATGAACGCGAACATCTCGTTGCCGGTGGTCGCATTGAAAGCATGCAACATGCCGTCGTTGGCTCCCGCATAAATCACCGGCTGACGGGAGGCGTTGTTCGTCGCGAAGGTACCGTAAGTTCCTCCATAAGCAGCCGACGGCGCGCCGACGTATAGCGGCGCACTGTTGACGATATCGCCCAGGATATGCGCGCGATTCCTGTAAGCACCGCCGTTTTGCTGCTCTTGGGCCTGGTTGCCCCTCAGGAAAGAGAGCCTGCTGGGACCGGCCGTGTCAGTGCTCGACGTCATCAGCGCGAGCCCCAGCGAGGTGGTGCTGGCAATGCTGCTGCTCGAACACGAACTGGAGCACCACTGGAAGGGAATGCCTGCAGACGCGCCTGGACTCCACGTGGCGATGACGCGATTGCTGCCGGTGGCGGTCCCCGCCGATCCGGTATTGCCCGCCTGCACATCCAGCTTGGCCTGGGCAGACCATATTGGGGGCGTAATGACCTGGCCGTTGCTGGTGTTCAAGGCGAAATCCAGAATATCGCCCGTCCAGTCAGCAAAACTGTCCGCTGTTGTAAAACTGGCCTGGAAGAGATCGGTGCCGGTTTTCAGCGAGTGCGAGTTGACCGCCGCCGCCGCTACCGACTGCGTCTGCGCAATGATCTGTGCAAGCACCGTCTGGAGACCCGAAGCCAGGGCATTCGGGCTGGTCGCCGCGATGTAATTGCCGGTGCCGCCTGCGACAGCCATCGCGGTCAGGGTGGCGGCCGCTGTCGGATTTTTACTTGGGTCCACCCCGGCGCCCAATCCAATCACATAGGTGTTGATGCCGGCGCTCTTCAGGCTCGCCAAAGCGCTGATCGCATCCGTCAGCGCCTGGTCGTTGGTGGTGTTCAGGGAACCATCGCTATTGAACGTTGCCGTCACGCCGTAACCCGTCGCCGCCGCACTACCAAGGGGTGGCCAGGATTTTCCGCTAAGGTCTTCCGTGGGAAGTCCGTCGCTGACAAGAACCACGTACTTCGTCGCCTTGCAGCCGTTGTTGGAGGCCGGATTGGTGTTGAAGTAGGCCAATGCGCCTTTCAGCAGACCGCCGACTGGAGACTGACCCGCAACCGCTTTGATTTCCGTTGTCGAGCTGCTGTTGGTTTCCGGAGCCAGGTAAGGAGTGAATTTGGCAATGGCCGCATTGGTCGAAGCAACCGTCGGCGTGGCACCAGCCGAGGTCATTGGCAACACTGTATTGGCGCCGGTCGCCGACTGGCTGCCGCCGTATCCGAAACCACGCTGGCTGTACATGACCTGCGTGGTAAACGGAACAAAGCCCGCGTTGGTGGGACTCGTCCCGAACTGTCCGTTGTTCGGGCTGGTGCTTTTATAAGTTTCGAGGATGCTGCCGCTGTTATATTGCGCGAGGGTGTAGTTGGGCGGATAGGGATTGGCCGGACTGGGGCCGCTGTAAGCGACAAACACCGGAGACAGTCCCGAACCGGCATACAGCACATCGTTGATCGCGGCGTCGTCGCTGCTGGACGAGATCACCATGTAGGGCAGCGTCTTCACACCCGCCGTCGCTCCATAGAATGTCACCAACGATGTACACGCCGTGGACACCGAGTCGGTACCCGTGGCCTGGTAGCAGGGGTTTGCGACTGTCCTCGAGCTTCCGCCGCTGGTGGAGGTGAATGTGAACCCGCCACTGGGGCTCATGTAATACACCCAAGTGGTATACAGGGACGTTCCGGATGTCGAGTAGTCCAACAGCGCGAAATCAACCGACCCCATGTAATTGTTGAGAATGGTGGCGATGCCCGCTTTCGCGACATTGAGTCGAGAGGGAGAGTTGTCCGCGAGATTGCTCCCCGAAGTCACCGTATAGGGTGCCGTACCACCGCTGCCCTGGTTGAGCGGCGGGGTGAACCCGCTCGGAATGGTGTAGTTCACCGGCGAACTCGACGTGTTCAGCTTCGAAATCGACGAGTTCGATCCCGTGCCTAGATAGATGGCACCGCTCAAATCGCCGTCCATCGATTCGGAATTCGCCACGGCGAACACGACCTGGGCATGTGCGGGGATGGCGACGGTCAAAGGCGACTGCGAGATATTGACCTGCGGCGGAGCGGTGGCGGCTCCACTGTCGCTGGATATCCATACGGCGGCAGCCGATAGGACCGAGACCGCGATCAGCCTATTGACCTGATGCATGACAGCTCTCCGATGCGAGAACACTAGCGGTAAATGCTTTGCACAAGCGCGCTCGTGTTCGAGTCTCCGCCTACGGCGTAGGCGGTAATCCGATACACCGGCGTGGCTTGGGGATTGCTCAAGCTCATGCCCGTCACGATGACCGAGGGCAATTGCTCGACGATATAAACCGGCGGCGAGGCCAGGTTTAAGCTGCTCAGGCTCGGCCCCGGGATGGGCGCAGTCCCGTACGTGATCGCCGTGGCGCCCGGGCTAGACCAGTTGATGCCTAAATACGCGCTCGCTTGATTGGCACAGAAAGAGTAGAGCCCGTTGGTATTCGCCGCACCGCAGGCGGTGAAGGCTGTGAATTGCCCCTGCGAGAGATTGTTCTCCGCCTCTCGCAGCGCCGCTTCCGCAGCCTGTACCGCCATAGCGTGATCAAGCGCGTTTTGCGCCATGCGCTCCCCGGCAAACTGGGTCCGGGCGATCGCGAGGCCCAGCAGGGTGGCGATCACCAGAAACATCAGCGAGATGAATAGCGCAATGCCCTTCTGCTGACGGTGATACGGAAGTCGTGCTTCGTCGCGTCTGTTCATGGCACGGCGTTCCGCAGCGCAATCGTGGCGTCAAATACCTGCCGCTGACGCGTATCTTGCGGCGCTGTTACCTGGGTGCCCAGCAGGTTGAAGACCTGGGCGGTACTTGGACGAGGAACCGTATTGGGCGGCGTCGCAACCAGCACTGCGATTTTCACCGTCATGATCTGAGCCGGATTCAGGACGGCGGGGAATATGCTGTTTGCGGTGTAGTACTGACTGACCGACTGCGTGCCATTGGCGTCGTATCCATACAACACCTGCATGTTTTCCACGTCGGGGACCAGTTCCTGCGCGGAAAAGGCGGTGCCGCCATTCAAATCCAGCCGCATCAGCGCACCATCCCCATCGGCACCGATCCCGATGTAATAAACCTGGGTATCGATGCCATACAGCATCGCACCGGCCGAATACGGATAGGTGAACGATGACGAGACATTTGTGCCGGAGGCAGTTCCAGAGGCGTGGGAAATGACGTTTCCGCTCGCCACACCGCTGATTTGGAAAGTCGTAGCGACCGCGCAATTCGAGATGACGGCCAGCTGCCCCGCTGCGAATCCCGTGCTGCTGTTCGTCGTAAAATTGTTTGCCCCCGAGGTGATCGCCGTGACGTTGACCGGGGCTGTCGTGGTACCCGTTCGAATCACGATCACATCGCTGCCGGCAACTGCTCCCGCGACACCCGAGGGCGGCACGGTGCTGTTCAGTGATGCATCCAACGAGGGCGTCCAATCGGTGACGGTCGCATCAACCGCTGGCGCGCCGAGCGCATAGTTCTGACCGGGACTCGTGTTTTTGTACTCGTACCCGCCAAGCGCCTGATTGAAATTGAACGGCATCGTGCCACTGCCGTTCAGCGCATTGATGATTTGTGGCGCGCCCACGACGCTTGGATTCGCGCTGCTGTCGCTGCAGCCGATGAATCCCGCCCCACGGATCGAGCTTCTCAGGAAGTCCAGCGCGAAACGTCCATCGTCCGACAGGACACCCACGCCCGTGGTGGTGCTGAAGCTGCTCCGGATCGACAGGAGGATGGTCAACGCTCCGCCAGTCAGCACCAGACCAATCGTCATCGCAATCAAAAGTTCTACGATGGAGAATCCGGCGTCCCGTCTCATAACGCGGTACCGAGGACGAATGAGACAATATTCGGCGCCGCGGTCGCGCTGGAATATCCTTGCTGCGCGCGGCTGTCGTCCCACTGGATCGTGATGGTTGCAGTGGTCGATCCATTTGCCGTGACCGTCGCGATCTTGCCCTGCCCGGACGGAAGCGCAGCACAAAGCCGAAGCTGCCACTGGTAAAGATCCCATGTCGCTAGCTGCGCGGGGGTGCACGCCGCGGCATCGCAGAGCACGGCGGGTGCTGTCGGCAGTGGCGGACAGGTTGCGGTGAATGCGGTGTCGTAGCCCTGCGCCATCGCCTGAGCACGATTGGCCCGCATCATGTCGAGAATCGAGTAGGCCAGTTGCACGTTCTGGCTGCGCATGTAGGCGCTGTCGTTGCCTTTAACTGTCCTGAGTACCAGCGCCTCGATGCCCAGCAGACCCAATGAAAGCAGCACGAGCGCGATCAGGATTTCAATCAGGCTGAAGCCTTTGGAGGATTTGTATTTCATGGCGTGCCTGTCAAGGACATGTCAACGCGACACCCGCAATGTTCTTCCCCAGCGCGGGGGCCGCTTGCACGCGGCCGATGGGATTGACTTCGACATAACGCGCAACTGCTGCTCCGCGGCTATCGCAGTACTTGAACGACACTTGCGCCTGGCCTGCCATCCCGCTTTGCAGGAACCCGAGATAGGTCGTGTTCGCCGGATTCGTGGTCAGCGTATTGCTGCCACTTTGGGGCTGCATCACGGAATTCAGCACGTTTAAGCTCGCGCCCGGATTCACCGTGGTGCAATCGCTGCCGGTGATCGTATAAACCAGCCACCCCTGGCTCCAGTCGGTGCCGCAGGTGGACCCGTTCGCGCTGGCGCAGACGCAGACCGATGCGTCACGCTTGACCGCCTCGCTGCGGGCGTAATCCAAGGACGTGACGAGACTGCTGACTTGCGACGCTGCGCGTTCGTTAAGCATCGCCGCACTGAAATTAGGAATTGCGACGGCCATCAATACGGCCGCAATGGCAATGGTGACGAGCAACTCCATCAAGGTCAGCCCATGCTGCAATACCTCGGCATGCCGCACGATATCTACGTTCTTTCCCGGCGCGACACGCCCGACAGCAGGCATAGTTTCAAGAACATGACTTGTGCCGCTCTCTTCCGTGAACATTTTTACGCTCGTTTTATCGCCGTTCGGCACCTATCGTTTTCACTAGCGTCCAACATACCAGGCAGATGCTGCTGACCTTTCAATGGAAAGATACCACTCGCTTGTCGGCGTTGACGTAAAGACAAAATAAAGAACGGGCACTTTTGCGGAATGCAGCAATACGTCGTCTCTTTGAAAGGTTATTGAAAGCTAAGGCATGGTGAAGAAAGCCTCGCTTTAGAAAATCTTTTGGACGTAGCGCGTCAACAAGCCTTATGGGGGCGCAGGCTTTTGCAAGAAGCGAGCGTCCGATCTCCAGGATCGTGGCTGGCGCTCCGTGCCCTGAGCCCCGCCGCGAGTACAACGTCGTAAGCGTTGCCTGCGGCTTCAAACAAAGAATCGAATCTCGCTTAAAGGCAGAAGGGAATTTACGCAGGAGTACGGGTGCATCGCAGAGATGCCGCGCGAGGATAGATTTATAAAGGCACGCAGGGCTGTCGTTGAAAGCAGCAGTCCGTATCCTCAACTCATCCGCATCACACTCTGCGAAGCGGTGGCGTTGTCCTCCACCGTCTTCATCATCTTCACCTGCAGTTCAAACTGCCGCGCCAGCTCGATCATGCTGACCATGGCCTGCGGCAGGTTGACGTTGCTGGACTCCAGCATGCCGCTGGCCAGCACATTGCCGGACGCGGCCTGCAGCTTGGCGCCCGGCGTTGCGCGCATCAGGCCATCGGCCCCGCGCTGCAACTGCGCGGGCTGCGCATCGACCACCTTGAGCCGCGCCACCGTCGCCTGTGTCGCCGGACCCTGGCCCAGCGGCACGATCGACACGGTGCCGTCGCCACCAATGGTGATCGAGGCATTGGGCGGCACCGACAGCGGCGCGCCACCGTCGGAGAGCACCAGGTGGCCGGCACCGTTGCTGAGCTGCCCCAGGGCATTGAGCCGCAGATCGCCGGCACGGGTATAGGCTTCCTTGCCGTCCGGTCCCTGCACCGCCAGCCAGGCGTTGTCACGCAGCGCCACGTCCAGCGGGTTGCCGGTGGGCTGCAGCGCGCCGGAGGTGGCATCCCAGCCGCCGTCGGCGGCCAGCGCATTGACCCGCGTCGGCTCGCCTGGCCCGTTGACTGGCGCAGCTTGCAGCGCGGCAATCTCGGCGCGGAAGCCGACGGTGCCGGCGTTGGCGATGTTGTTGTTGTTGACGGCTTGCGCCCGCATGGTCTGCGTGGCGCCGCTCATCGCAACGTACAGGGCTCTGTCCATGGGCGCGTCTCAGCCGCTCATCAACGGATGTTGATGATGGTCTGCGTGATCTGGTCGGCGGTCTGGATCATCTGCGCATTGGCCTGGTAGCTGCGCTGCGCGGTGATCATGTTGACCAGCTGCGTCGTCAGGTCGACGTTGCTCGACTCCAGCGACTTGCTCTGAATCTGGCCGAAGTTGGTGGCGCCAGCGACCCCGCGCAGCGCTTGGCCGGAGCCGAAGGTCTCGGCCCAGCTGGCATTGCCCAGCTGCTGCAAGCCCTGCGGGTTGGCGAAGGTGGTCAGCGCCACCTGGCCCAGCGGCGTCGACTGGCCGTTGGAGTAGCGCGCCTGCACCACGCCGGTGTTGTCCACCGCGATGCCGGTCAGCTTGCCGGTGGCATAGCCGTTCTGGTTGAGCGCGCTGACCGCGAATTCGCTGCCGAACTGCGTGGTCTTGCTCATGTCCAGCGAGAGATTGAGTGCGGCGGCGCCGTTGGCCGGCGTGAAGCCCGGCAGCGTCACCTGGCCGTTGGCCGGCGTCACCAGAGCGCCGCTGTTGGAGTACTTCAGCGCGGTGCTGCCCGCCTGCACGGTGCCATCGACGCTGGTGTACATGGTCCAGTCGTTGGGCGTGGCGCCAGCGACGAAATACAGATTGGCCGAGTGCGAGGCTCCCAGCGAATCATAGATGGTGACCGAGGTGGTCTGGTTGTAGCTGGTCGGGTCGGTGGCCGAGAACGTGGCGTTGGCCGGCGCACTGGCGCCGCTCGGCAGGTTGAGCTGCACGGCGACCTTGCTGGTGGCCGACGGCGGATTGTCGGCATTGGAGAGCTGCAGGTCCGACAGACCGCCGGTGTTGAAGGCGGTACCGCCCGGCAAGGCCGCGAACACCTGCAGACGCTGGCCGGCGCCATTGACCACGTAGCCGTTGTTATCGGTGGTGAAGCTGCCGGCGCGGCTGTAGATCAGGCTGCCCTTGTCACTGAGCGTGAAGAAGCCGGAGCCGTCGCTGATCGCCATGTCCAGCGAGTTGTTGGTGGTGGTGAGACTGCCCTGCGAGAAATCCTGCGCCTGGCGGATCACCGCCACGCCGCTGCCCGACTGCGTGGTGCTGGCCCCGTAGAGGCTCGACTGATAGAGATCGCCGAACTCGGTCGACGACTCCTTGAAGCCGACGGTGTTGGCGTTGGCGATGTTGTTGGCGGTGGTGTTGAGATTGCTCTGCGCCGCTGCCAGACCGCTGAGGGCGATGCCGAAAGATCCGAGTGACATGGTGGACTCCTGTGCCGCGCTTAGCGGCTGCGATGATGGAACGCCGCGATCAACCGATCTGGCGGATGGTGTTGAAGGCGACGGCACCCAGGCCGTCGACGTTGAGATTGAGCGTGCCGCTGCTATCCAGCGTCACACTGCTGACCTTGCCCGCCGCCAGCATGGTGGCGGCCTGCGTTTGCGCACCACTGCCGACGGTGGCGGTGAAGCGGTAGCTGCCGGCGGGGGCGGCCGAACCGCTGTTGTCGAGGCCGTCCCACCGGAACTGCGCCAGACCCGCGGCCTGCGGGCCGAGATCGACACGCCGCACCAGTGCGCCGGAGGCGTCGGTGATGTTGACGACGACATCGCCGCTGGCCGGCACGTCGGCCGCCAGCGTCAGCGAGCCACCCGCGGCCAACGTCGCGGACGTCGCCGGCGCCAGGACCGTATGACCGACCAGACTGGAGGCCTGCAGCGCCTGGCTGGAAGACAGTGAGGCCGCCAGCGTGCTGAACGAACTCTGCAGTCCCTGGATGCCGGACACCGTCGAGAACTGCGCCATCTGGCTCACGAACTCGTTGTTGTCCATCGGCTTGGTCGGATCCTGATTCTGCAGCTGCGCCGTCATCAGCTTGAGAAAATCGTTTTGCGTGAGCGTCTGCGCCTGCAGCGCATTGGTGACGCTGTTGCCGCTACCGCTGTTGTTGCCGACACCGCTGACCGTGCTCATTTCACTTTCCTAAATTGAGGGTGCGCAGCGCCAGATCCTTGGCGGTATTCATCACCTCGACACTGCCCTGGTAGGCCCGCGAGGCGGAAATCATGTTGACCATCTCTTCCACCGGGTTGACGTTGGGCGCGTAGACGTAGCCCTGGGCATCGGCCAGCGGATGGCCCGGTTCGTAGCGCTTCTCCGGCGGTACCTGGCTCTCGACCACGCCCAGCACCTGCACGCCGGCGGTATCCGCGCCCTGCGTAACGTCGGCTTTGAACACCGGCATGCGCGCCTTGTAGACGGCGTTGGGATCGCCGCTGACGGCGTCGGCGTTGGCGAGATTGCTGGCGACGGTATTGAGACGCAGCGACTGCGCGCTGAGCGCAGAGCCGGCGATATCAAAGATGCGGAAGCTCGACATGCTCAGCTCCCGGTCACGGCCGTCATCAGCGACTTCAGGCGGAAGTCGAGGAAGCTGAGGCTCGCCTGGTAGTGCAGCGCCGCGTCGGCGTAGGCCGCCTGCTCGGTCTGCACATCCACCGTGTTGCCGTCGGCACTCGGCTGGGTCGGCATGCGATAGATGGTGGCGGCCTTCAGCGACGTATCGTCGATGGCGGGGCCGGCGATGTGGCCCGGCTGCGTGGTGTCGAGCGTGCCCGCAGCGGCGGTCTTCTCGACCTGTGCCAGCACCTTGTTGAAATCCAGATCCCTGGCCTGATAGCCCGGGGTGTCGGCGTTGGCGATATTGGAGGCGAGCAGCTCCATGCGCTGGCGATGGAACTGCAGCGCCGCGGCGTGGACATCGAACAGCGAATCCGTCATGGGGTGCTCCTGCAACGACGACTTTGCAGGGCTCAGGCAAGGCCCGTGCCACGGCACCACCGGCGGCGGCCCTCAATGGGCCATCTGCGTCTCCCGCAGCCGCTCCAGCACGCCTTCGGCCAGCTCGTTGGAGTTGAATTTGGCGATAAAACGGTCGGCGCCGACTTTTTGCACCATGGCGTTGTTGAAAACGCCGGACAACGAGGTGTGCAGCATCACATACAGGTTGCGCAGGCGCGGGTCGCGCCGGATTTCCGTCGTCAGGGTGTAGCCGTCCATGTCCGGCATTTCGACGTCGGAGATCACCATCAGCAATTCGTCATTGACATCCTTGCCCTGGTCGGCCAGCCCCTGCAGGAACTGCAGCGCCTCGCGGCCGTCGCGCACCAGCACGCAGTCGATGCCCACCTGGGTGAGGATGCGCTCGATCTGCGCACGCGCCACCTTGGAGTCGTCCGCCACCAGCACGCGGCCGCGCGGCTTGCCCATGCTGCGCGCGCGCTCCAGCAGCGGTTCGTCGACGCCCTTGAGCTCGCCCACGACATCCGCCAGCACCTTCTCCACGTCGATGATTTCAACGAGTTCCTCGCCGTAGCGGGTGATGGCGGTGAGGTAGCTGTCCTGGCCGGCGTGCGGCGGTGGCTGTACCGTCTCGACGCCGACGTGGATGATGCGGTCCACCCCACGCACCAGGAAACCCTGCACCGAGCGGTTGAACTCGGTGACGATGACATGCGCGGCATGTTCGTCGCCGATCGGCTCACCGCCCACCGCCTTGCGCAGGTCGATCACCGGCACCATGCGGCCGCGGATGTCGGCGATGCCGCGCACCAGCGGGTGCGCCGAGGGCATCCAGCTCAGACGCGGCCGCGGCAGCACTTCCTGCACCTTGAAGACGTTGATGCCAAAGATTTGACGCTCATCGAGCCGGAACAGCAGCAGCGCCAGGCGGTTGTGACCGGCCAGCTGGGTGCTGCGGTCGATGCTTTCGAGCAAGCCTGTGGCCATACCTGCGTTCTCCGGGGTTCCCTGCGGGTATCGGTCGCATCCGGCAAAACTTGAGCGGCCGGCGCGGCACGGGACTTGCCTGATCCGGGCATGGACCACCGGAGACTGCCATGTCGCGCGTGCTGCTGATCCTGCTGCTGATGCTCAGCGGCGTCGACGTGCGTGCGGCGGAATCGCCGGACTGGGAATCGGCCGAGCGCATCCGCGCGCTGGCGCGCGAGTACGCGCAGCGGCAGGCGCCGGCGGGCGCGCGCATCGAGGTGAGCGCGCTCGACGACCGCCTGCGCCTGCCCGCCTGCGCGCAGACGCCCGAGGCTTTCCTGCCCGGCGGCAGCGCCGGCAGCGGCGCACTCAGCGTCGGCGTGCGCTGCGCCGCGCCGGTGGCCTGGTCGCTCTACGTGCCGGTGCGCATCAGCCAGATGCACAGTGTGGCGGTGCTGACGCGCGCACTGGCGCCGGGCGAGACGGTGACCGCCGACGCCCTGACCCTGCAGGAGCGCGACGGCGCCAGCCTGCCCTACGGCTTCATCACCGACCCCACCCAGGCCGTCGGCAAGACCCTGCGCCGCCCCCTGGCCGCCGGCGCGGTGCTGACGCCGGACGCCGTGGCCGCCGTGCGCGTGATCCGCCGCGGCCAGAGCGTGACCCTGCTCGGCCGCAGCGGCGGCGTCGAGGTCCGCATGGCCGGCATCGCCCAGGGCGACGCCGGCGTCGGCGACCGCCTGCAGGTCCAGAACACCAGTTCCCGCCGGATGGTTGAAGGAACCGTCCGCAGTGCCGATACGGTGGAGGTGGGCCTCTGATGAGGTGCCCGTCCGCCAGCGCTAAAGTTTTGCCGCCGGATGCCGTTGATCAGGCCAATCGAAGCCTTTTTTGCGGGAGCGACATCCGATGACCACCAAGATCGATGCCTATTCGGCGGCCGCGGCCAGCGGCCAGACCGGCGCCGTGCGCCCCGCCAATACCGCCCCCCATGGCGGCAGCAGCGGCGGCAGCGTGCAGCGCGTGGACTCGGTGAAGCTCACGCCGGACGCGATGCAGCTTCACGATCTCGAAAAAACCATCGCGTCCGTCCCGGTGACCAACCGCGAGCGCGTGGCGCAGGTGCGCCAGTCGATCGCCGGCGGCACCTACAAGATCGATCCGAAGGCCGTGGCGTCGAAGCTGACGCGCATGGAATGGGATCTCGCCAGGACATCATGACCGCTCATCTCCCGCCTCCCGCCCGCACGCAGGACACGCTGCAGCAGAACATCGACGAGCACATCGCCTGCGCGCAGACGCTGCTGCAGGTTCTGGCCGAGGAGCACGCCGCCGTGCTCGACGGCAAGCCCGAGACGCTGGAGCAGGTCGCCGCGCGCAAGGGCGGCATCGTCTCGCGCATGCAGCAGCTGTCGCAGACGCTGGCCGCGCTGAGCGGCCCCGGCCGTTCGCCGGAGCAGCTGATGCGCGGCACCGGCCTGCAGCAACGCTGGCAGACGCTGATGACGCTGGCGGCACGCTGCCAGAAGGACAATCTCGCCAACGGCGCCCTGCTCGAAGCCAAGCAATCGCAGGTCCGCTGGGCGCTGGGCCACATGCTCGGCACGGCGTCTGCGCCCTCCACCTACGGCCGCAGCGGCATCGACCACGGTTCCGGACTGCGGCGCGTCATCGCCAGCGCCTGAAGCATGGACGGCCACGGCGCGAACGCGGTGCCGGCGCCGGAACAGGCGGCGGCACGCCTGCACAACCCGGCGGAGATCGCCCAGATCCTGGTCCGCCTGCTCGACCAGCGCGGTCTGATCAGCGTCCACGTGATCGGCAGCGCCGGCAGCCATTCCAGCGTGCTGCTGGAGCTGGACCTGCACGGCGGCAGCCTGCTGCTCGACGAACTGCATCCGCCGGCCGCCAACCGTCAGCTCGCGCCCGGCGCGCGGCTGCTGGTGAACGCGCGGCTCGAAGGCAGCCGCATCGAATTCACCTGCACCGTACGGGACGCCGTGCATCTGCGCGGCGGTCCGGCCTGGCGCGTGGCGATGCCGGAAAGCATCGATTACTTCGAACGCCGCAGCGGCTACCGCCTGACGGTGCCGGCCGGCATGCATCTGCAACCCGCGATCCTCAACGGCCTGGACGGCCCGATCAGCGCGCGCCTGCTCGACGTGTCGCGGCGCGGCATGGCGGCGATCCTCGGTTCCGCCGTGCAGGCGGAGATCGGCATCCACGTGCCCTGCTCGCTGCGCCTGCTGGAGAACCGGCTGGATCTCGATGCCGAGATCCGCTCCAGCGTGCTGCAGCACAATCAGCTGCGCGTCGGCATGATGTTCATGAACATGACGCCGGCGCAGCGCACCGCGCTGGACACCTCGGTCGCGCGCCTCGAACGCAATCTTCTGCGTCACTACGCCGCGGCCAAGCAGCGCTAGCGGCCTGCGCGCCGGGTCCGTCAGCGGGCGGCGCGCCGCGCGAACCCGGGGATTTCGCGGTCCGGCTGCGCGCTATGGAACAGATAGCCCTGCATGGCGTCGACGCCCATCGCCAGCAGCGCCGTGCAGGTGGCCTCGTCCTCCACGCCCTCGGCGACGATCTCCAGCTGCATGGTCTTGCCGATGGCGATGATCGCCTCCGACAACGCGCGGTCCACCGGATCGCGCAACAGGTCGCGGGTGAAGGATCCGTCCAGCTTGATGCCGTCGACGCGCAGGCGCTTGAGCAGATCGAAGGAGTTGTAGCCGGTGCCGAAGTCGTCGAGCCAGACGCGGAAGCCGCGGCGGCGCAGCTCGGCGATCAGGTGCGCCTCGGCCTCGCTGGCCTGCAGCTGTTCGGTTTCGGTGATCTCGAAGCGCAGGCGGCCGCCGTCGATCTCGTGCCGGTCGAGCAGCGTCAGCAGACCGCGGCCGAACTCCGGGTCGCCGGCGCTCTTGGCGCTGAGGTTGAGCGACAGATACGCCGTGTGCCCGCCGCTGCCGGCGGACGCCGCCAGCGCCAGCACCTTGCCGGCCATCCACTGGTCGATGCGCGTCATCCAGCCCATGCGCTTGGCCGCCGGCAGGAAGGCGTTGGGCATGATCAGATCGCCCGATTCCTCGCGCATGCGGATCAGCGTTTCGTAGCCGCGCACCTGCCGCGCGCGGTCGACGATCTGCTGCAGGTGCACCTCGTAACGGTTGCCATCGAAGGCCTGCTGGATGCGCTGCGCCCAGTCGAGCGTGCGCTCGGCGCGCCGGATCTCGGCGTCGTCCGGCTGGTAGACCTGGCTGCGGCCGCGGCCATGGTCCTTGGCGGTGTAGCAGGCCGTGTCGGCCTGCGACATCACCGCCTCGGCGTCGCAGTTGGCGGCGTCGATGACGGCGATGCCGACGCTCAGGCCGATCTTGAAAATGCGGTCGCGGAACGCCAGCCGGTAGTCGCCCACCGCCTCGCCCAGGGCGTCGGCCACCCGCTGCGCGCCCTGGGCATCGACGTCGCCGAGCAGGATGGCAAATTCGTCGCCGCCCAGGCGCGCCAGATAGTCGCCCTCGTGCAGGCGCGTGGCCAGCAGCCGGCCGATCTCGCGCAGCAGCTTGTCGCCGGCGGCGTGTCCGCGCGTGTCGTTGATGATCTTGAAGTGATCGAGATCCAGGTACAGCAGGCATCCGCGCCAGCCGCCGCTGCGCGCCCGCGCCAGCGTGACCGTCAGCCGCTCCTCGAAGGCCAGGCGGTTGGGCAGGCCGGTGAGCAGATCCTGACGCGCCTGCTGCGTCAGCCGGTCGGTGAGCGAGCGCGCTTCACTGACGTCCTGGAACACGAAGACCGCACCGACGATGCGGCCGGTCAGATCGCGCACCGGCGAGACCGAGTCCGACACCGGACGCAGGCTGCCGTCGGCGGCACGCAGGCTGCTGAACAGATCGAGCCGGAACGGTTCGCCGCTGTCCAGCACGCGCGCCACCGGATCCTCGATCTGGACCTGGCCGCCGTCGCGGAACAGGCGCACGCGCTCGTGGAACGGCCACCCGACCATGCGCTCCGGCGTCGTGCCGATGATCTTGGCCGCGGCATCGTTGCAGAAGGTGATGCGGCCGGAGGCATCGGTGCGGATCACGCCGTCGCCGATGGAGGACAGCGTGACCTGCGCCAGTTCCTTGGCTTCGTGCAGCAGGGCCTCGCTGCGCTTGCGTGCGGTGATGTCCTGGATCTGCGCGATGAAGTGCAGGGGCGCGGCCGTCTCGTCGCGCACCATGGACACGTCGAGCTGGATGCTGATGATCTGGCCGGCGGCGTCGAAATAGCGCTTCTCGAGACGGTAACGGTCGCGGCGGCCGTCGAGCAGCTCCCGCACGTACTTGAGATCCTCCTGCAGATCGTCCGGATGCGTGATGTCCTGGAAGGTCTTGGTCCGCAGTTCGCGCTCGTCGTAGCCCAGCATCGCGCACAGGGCCTGGTTGACCACCAGCCAGCGCCCCTCCAGGCTGACGATGGCCATGCCGATCGGCGCGTTCTCGAACGTCAGCTCGAATTTTTTCGACAGATCGACGGCCTCGCGGCTGCTGGCCTGCAGTCTGCGCAGGGAATCGCTGAGCTGCCCGCTCAGCGTCTGCAGCTCGGCATGGTTACGGGCGTGATCGCGCAGCAGACCGACGGCCCTGGGCACCAGCGGCCAGATCGCCACGGCGGTGACGATGGAGATGGCGGCGGTGACGGCGACCGCGGTCGCGTCGAGGCGGTACAGCGGAAACCAGATGTCGACGATGCTGATGAAATGCGTGGTGCCGCAGGCGAAGATGAACATGCTGAACATCACGAACACCCAGTTGTAGCTGAGCAGTTCGCGCTGCCGGCGGACGAAATACATCAGCGTCAGCGGAATCGAGAAGTAGGCCACGCCGATCACCGCGTGCGACAGCACCAGCGTCCACAGCAGGGCCGGCGACCACGCCAGGCAGTAGCCGTGCGGCATCAGGCCGGGCCCTGTCAGCCATTGAACGATCGCACCGTCCATCCGCGTTCCGTGAAATCCCTGTGTGTTGTCGCAGCGGCCATTGTCACGGCCCCGGCCCGCCACGGGCGGCGGCAAGGGCTCAACGGCAGCCACGGCCCGCCGAACCGCTGGTCCGCGCTCGCGTGGCTCGCCGGGTGAGCCCGGGGCTCGGCTACACTGCCGCCATGAATCTCCTGCCCGTGCTGCTGATCGGCCTCGCCGTCGTCCTGATCCTGCAATGCCTGCTGCTGTGGCGCGCCCGCCGGCCGCCCGACGACGGCGCGGCGCAGCGCCTGGACGCGCTGCTGCGCGGCGAGAACGGACGCCTGCGCACCGAACTGGGCGAGCTCAGCCGCCAGCAGCGGCAGGAACTGTCCGCCAGCCTCGACGCCATCCGCCGGCTGCTCGACGAGCGCTTTCTCGCGTTTCTCGACGACGCCCGCGCCGGCCGGCGCGAGAGCGCGGACAGCCTGCAGCGTTTCGCCGCCGGCCTCACGCAGCAGCTCGCCGCCCTGACCGAGTCCAACGCCCAGCGCATGCGGGAGATGCGCGCCACCCTGGAGCAGCAGCTCAAGGCGCTGCAGGACGACAACGCCGCCAAGCTCGAGCAGATGCGCAGAACCGTCGACGAGAAGCTGCACGCGACGCTGGAGCAGCGCCTGGGCGAGAGCTTCAGGCTGGTCAGCGAACGGCTGGAGCAGGTGCACAAGGGTCTGGGCGAGATGCAGACGCTGGCCGCCGGCGTCGGCGACCTCAAGCGCGTGCTGACCAACGTCAAGACGCGCGGCAGCTGGGGCGAGGTGCAGCTGGAGAGCATCCTCGAACAGATCTTCACCGCCGAGCAGTTCTCCCGGCAGGTGGCGGTCAGGCCGGGCAGCGGCGAGAAGGTCGACTGCGCCATCCGCCTGCCCGGCCGCGGCGCAGACGAGGCGCCGGTGTGGCTGCCGATCGACGCCAAGTTTCCCAGCGAGGACTACGAACGTCTGCTCGACGCGCAGGAGCGCGCCGACGGCGACGCCATCAGGCTGGCCGGCGCGCAGCTGGAGCGCGCGGTGCGGCTGCAGGCCAGGTCCATCGGCGAGAAATACATCGCGCCGCCGCACACCACCGATTTCGCGGTGCTGTTCCTGCCCACCGAAGGGCTCTACGCCGAGGTGATCCGCCGCCCCGGCATCGTCGAGAGCCTGCAGCGCGATCACCGCGTCGTGCTCGCCGGCCCGACGACGCTGACCGCCCTGCTCAACAGCCTGCAGATGGGCTTCCGCACGCTGGCCATCGAGAAGCGCAGCAGCGAGGTGTGGCAGGTGCTGGGCGCGGTGAAAACCGAATTCGGGAAATTCGGCGACGTGCTCGACAAGGTCAAGAAGAAGCTCGACGAGGCCAGCGGCCAGATCGAGCAGACCGGCGTGCGCAGCCGCGCCATCGAACGGCAGCTGCGCAAGGTGGAGGCGCTGCCGGCGGACGCGGCCGGCGCCGTGCTGGAGCTCCCCGCCCGCGGCGACGAGGGCGAAGCGACGTGATCGCCGCCACCCGCTGTGCCGGATGGCGCCGGGGGGATGGTTATATTTTATCTAACTTATTTAAGTTCAATAAATAATTAATAACCGCCCTGACCGCGTCGCGCCCGACAGCGGGTGACACGAAAAAGGCCGCATCGCGGCCTTTTTCGTGGGTCGAACCGCCGCGGCGGGCACCGGCCGGCCGCGACCGCGCTCAGGGCGTCGTGGCGAAAGCCGGCGAGGCCCAGCCGCCGCCCGAGTTCGCCGGCGGCGCCGGCAGCGCGGTGCCGCCGTAGATCACGTTGCCGGCCGGATCCTGGTAGGTCTGCCACGCCACGGTGCCCTGCTGGCTGACGCCCGGCTTGCTGAAGTCGCAGACGCCGGTGGGGAACAGCGCCTGCATCTGCGCCCACTGCGCGTCGGTGAAGGTCGAGGCGCCCAGCGGCCCGTAGTTGTCGTTGCGGTTGAGCGGCTTGAGCTGGCACTTGTTGGCGTCGGTGGTGATGGCGTCGCCGGCCACCATGCGCGGCGTGGCGTAGACCGGCACCACACCGACGCTGAGCGCTGCCGAACCCGGCACCGGCGAGTTGGTGCCGGGGCACAGGCCGTCGGTGAGCTTGTTGCCGACGCCGTCGTAGCACTGGTCGCCGATGTCGCTGGGTTTGTCGGCGGCGATCTTCTGCGCCAGCGTCTTGCCGCTGGTGTCCTTCTCGACCGCGGCCAGCCAGCGATCCATCGCAATCAGGCTGTTGTAGGCGCAGGCGGCGTCGCCGACGATCGGCGCCGGGCCTTCCCAGATCATCTGGTTGTCGTGATTGCCGTGCTCGCGGTCCAGCCGCGCGCGCACCGCGAAGGCGCGGTAGGAGTCGTGGAAGGCGCCCGGGTCCGGCCCCCGGCAGTCGATGATGGCGGTGCGGTCGAGATTGTTGGTCTCGTTGATCATGCCGCTGCGGTAGGCGTTGGCCAGCGCCGGTTCCACCGCCGGCGTGCGCTCGGGAATCGGGTTGGTGTCCACGTCCAGGCCGCCGATCTTCTGGTTGAGATCGAGGAACTGCGCGGCGGTGATGGTGCCGGCCTGCAGCACCGCCAGGCCGTACTGCACGCCGACGTTGTCCACCGGGAAGCCGGCGTAGCCGCGGCCGATCTTCTTCTCGTTGTCGGTCCAGATCGCCATCGGCCGCGGGCCGAAGACGTTGATGGCGGCGTCCTGGATGTCGCAGCGGACGCCGCCCGGATTGGTCGCGGGATCGTAGCGGGTGGCGGGATCGTTGGGCTGGGGCGCCGGGACGCCCGAGCAGGCATCCGTCGGCACGGCGACGTGGAACTGCGCGTTGTCGCTGACTTCGGAATTGACGATGGTGAGGTGGCCCTGCACGTCGGCCATCTGCGTCGGCGACCACACCACGCCGCTGCCCCACTTCGAGGGATTGGTGAAATAGGCCAGCGTCAGGTGGTAGTCGGCGAACTGCGTCGCGGTGCCCCAGGCGTCGGGGAACGAGCAGGTCGGCAGGATGCCCTGGTAGATGCCGGGATAGGCGTTGGCGATCCACTGCTGCGCCAGCGAGCCGCCGGAGCAGCCGGTGCCGATGGTGTAGCGCAGCGTGCCGTACTGCTCGATGAGATGCTCCTTGGCCATCATCAGCGACTCGGCCTGCAGCGGCAGGTTGCAGTTGTGGCCGCTGTAGTCCAGCGCCGTCGACATGATGATGAAGCCCTGCCCCAGCGCGTACTGCACGCTGTCGGCGCCCACCGCCGGCAGGCCGGCGCCGGTGACGTCGGCCGGGTTGAACGAGGTCACGCTCGGCGCGTTGCCGGTGTTGTGGTCCACGCCGCAGCTGACGCCGTGGGTGATCAGCAGCTTGTGATTGAACTGCGGCTGCGGCGCCACCGCGGTCCACGGTTTGCCCGGCTGGAACAGCGCCGCGATCTTGTACTGGTCGCGGTCCTGGTAGCCGGTCTCGATGCGCACGATGAACGGCACCGTGGTGCCGTTGTCGGTGGTGGTGCTGGCCACGTCGGTGGGCGGGTTGGCCGGATCGTAAGGCTGCAGCGCAGACTTGGTCGGATCGGTGGATTTGTAGACGTAGCTGTAGCTCGGCGGCTGGTTGCAGCCGGCGTCGGTCGCGCCCTGCTGGCAGGTCCAGGGCTGCAGCTGCGGGCCGGAGAACACCGGACCCTCCTGCGGATGGTTGATCAGCGTGTAGCTGCTGCTGGCGCCGCCAGGGAAATGCGCCGTCACCCTGTTGCTGCCCGGCGGCATCCCGCTGACCAGGCCGATGTAGCGGCCGTCGGCGCCGGTGGCGAACTGCTTGGTCACGTCCTGGCCGTTGAGATCGACCGTCACGTCTTTCGCGGCCACGCCGGCCGGCAGCGTCACCTGCAGCAGCGCGTCGCCGCCGCTGATCAGATCGGCGCGGTTGGACAGCACCTGGATGGCGCCGGCGGCGGCCGGACCGGGACCGGGGCCGGCACCGCTTCCCGCGCCGCCGGAGGAGGAGCTGCGCGCGCACGACGCCAGCAGCAGCACGCCGGCCAGCGCCAGTGAAAGCCAGTGGCCACCGCGCGGGTGGAAGGTGTTGCCAGACATGTCCTCTCTCCAGAAAAAATCGCGGACGCCGGGGTCGCCGCCGGCAATGGTTCGGCCTTCAAGGCTCTTGTGCCCGGCGATTGTAGAACGGCCCCGGCCGGCGGGCGAGGTCGAGGCCGTTTTTACCCGCGCCGGGCGGCAACCGCGCGTGTCGCGGCGGCCGGGACCGGCCCTCCGCGAGGCGCCGTGCACGCCCCGGAGCGCCACCCGCTGTGGCGGTTTTCCCTGGGAGATTCGTTATATTTTATTTATTTATTTTTAATTTGATAAATAATAAATAACAAAACAAAAGCCACCCGCCTGGACAGCGGGTGGCCCATGCACAGCCCCCCCCAAAAGCTTTTGCGGCGCCTCAGCCCAGCGACACCACGCTGTTGAGCAGCATGCGCACCAGCATGGTCTGGCGGGTGACGCCGGTCTTGCAGAAGATCGAGCGCAAGTGCGTGCGCGCGGTGTTGCGCATGACGTTGAGCTGCTCGGCGGCCTCGTCCAGCGTCAGGCCCTCGGCCAGCAGCAGCGCCAGCGAGGCTTCCATGCGGGTGAGGCCGAACAGGCGGCGCACCACCTCGTGCGAGGGCTGCGTGCCGCTGGATTCCGGATCGCGCAGGAAGATGGCCGCGGTCGGGCGCTGCTTGCTCTCCGACCACTTGCCGATGGGAATGGCGCGCACCACGATGCCGAGCTTGGCGCGGCCCGAGGGGCGCGTCACCGACATCGCCTCGACCATGCCCGGTCCTTCGCCGGCGACGCTGCCGGAGAGCGCCTGGCGGATCATGCGCTGCAGCTCGCGGTTCTCCTGGTTGCTGGCCAGGGCGATGCCGCTGCCGCTGCGCGAGATGCCGTCCTTCTCCGCCAGGATGCGCTGCGCCTCCTGGTTCAGCTCCAGGATGGAGCCGTCCTGCGCGAAGCTGATCATGCCCAGCAGCATGCGGTTGACGGCGCCGGCGTGCAGCTGGCGGTCGCATTCCAGATAATCGAGCCGCGCGTGCAGGCGCAGCGAGCGCTTGAGGTGCGGCAGCAGGAAGCGCACCAGATCCTTGTCCTCGGCGCTGAACGGCTGCGCGTCGTGCGGGCGCGTCACGCGCAGGCGGCACTCGATGCCTTCCTTGGTGTAGATGTCGGCGCCGAGCAGGTGGCGGATGTTGAGCGGGCGCAGGTACTCCTGGTACATGGCGCTGCGCAGCCACTGCTGCTTGCCGATCAGCTCCTCGGCGGTGATGACGTCGCCTTCCGGCAGGCGCACGAAGGGATCGAGCGCGAAGAAATGGGTCTCGTAGGACTCGGTGGCCTGCTGGTTGACCTTGCCGGTGTTGATCATCACGCCCTGCGATTCCGGCGAGGGCGGGCGCAGCATCAGGGTGACGTGCGCGGCCTCCAGCACCTCGCGCATCAGCTGCAGCGCGGTGGACCACGGCGGCGACTCCATCGGCCCTTCATAGATCGCGCCGATCAGCCGATCGAGCCTCTCGTATCCGAATTTCCCGCCGGCGCCTTGCATGGAATCTCCTTCAAGGTCGTTGTCACGCAGGGCCGTCACGCGGCCGCTGTCCGATTTCGCCAGGGTCAACATTCGTTCCGTCCTCGCTACGCTGAAGGGCCGTCGTGGGCCCGGTGTGCCGGTGTCTCCCGGCTCGCACTCGCTGCTCCGGCCTTGAAGCCGGAGGCGTATCACAACGAGTCCACCCCGGCGCGGCCTCGTCCGTATGGAGGATAACGGTTCCGGGCGCGGACGACATCATCCGCATAAGGCCATGAAACGGCGACGCTTTTGTCCGCCGGACGCCGGCGCATCCGCGGCGGCGGGCCTCATCCACAGGAATTCCCGTGATCAGCGAACAGACCATGCGCCAGGCCATGCAGGCCTACATCGACCACTTCAACCGCAGCGACGCCGCCGCCATCGCCAATCTCTACGCCGACGACGCCACGGTGGAAGACCCGGTCGGCAGCCCGGTGAAGCACGGCAAGGCCGCCATCGCCGACTTCTACAAGTACGCCGTGAGCACCGGCGCCAAGCTGTCGCTGGCGGCGCCGATCCGCGCCTCGCACAGCAACTCGGCCGCCATGGCCTTCGACGTCACGCTCAACATGCCGCAGGGCCGCGCCATCATCCGCGTCATCGACGTGATGACCTTCAACGACGCCGGCAAATTCACCTCCATGCGCGCCTACTGGGGCAAGGAAGACATGGTGGTGCTGTCGCCGTCCTGAGACCGGAGACGCGCATGGACCTGCAGGAGATCGCGGACCGCCTGGCGCTGCAGCAGCTGGTGGTCGATTACGCCTACGCCATCGACGAGCGCGCCTTCGACCGGCTCGACGCCATATTCGCACCCGATGCCTATATCGACTACCGCGACATGGGCGGCATCGACGGCGACTACGCCAAGGTCAAGGCCTGGCTGCCGCAGGCGCTGCAGCATTTCCCCGGCTTCATGCACCTGACCGGCAACCTGTCCTTCGCCATCGACGGCGACACCGCCACCGGCAAGGTCGCCTGCTTCAACCCGATGGTCGTGCCCAAACCGGAGGGCGGCACCGAGACCATGTTTCTCGGCCTCTGGTACCTCGACCGCTACCGCCGCACGGCGCAGGGCTGGCGCATCGTCGAGCGCGTCGAGAAAAAGAGCTATCTGCACAACATGCCGGACTGGATGCGCAAGGCGCTCAAGCTGCCGGACTGAGACGGCGGCTGCAGACGCGGACGCGGGCGTGTAGGCTTGCCGCCTTTGCCACCCGAGCCTCGACGATTCATGCAGCTTCGCCGCCCCGCGTGGGCCCTGATCGCGGTCATCGCCACCCTGCTGCGCCCCGGCGTCCTGCACGCCGAGGACGCGCTGGCGCTGCCGGAATGGGTGCTCAGCGCCGGCATCCCCCTGCTCTATCACGATGGCGAGCCGGCCCCGGCCTGGTCGGTGACCGCGCTGGCGGCAATGGAAACGCTGCCGCGCTACGCCGGCGACGACGTCCTGCGCACACGCGCGTTTCCGCTGCTGGACGTCCGTTACAAGGATCTGGCCTTCGCCTCGGCCATCGAGGGCCTGGGCGTGAACCTGCTGCATGGCCGCACCTGCCGCGCCGGCGTCACCCTCAACTTCGATCCGGGCCGCTCTCCCGCCGATGCGCCGCGTCTGCGCGGCACGCGCCGCCTGCCGCCGTCGCCGGATGCCCGGGCCTTCGTCGATTACGTGATCTTTCCCGCCGTGTTCCGCGCCGAGCTGCGGCACACGCTCGCCGGCGCACCGGGCTGGGTGATGGACGCCGCCGCTTACGCGCCGGTGCTGGCCACCGAGCAGCTCACCGCGTTCGTCGGTCTGTCCGCGACCGTGGCCGATCACACCTGGATGAACGCGCGGTTCGGCCTGACGCCGTCACAGGCGGCCGCCGCCGGGCTGCCGGCCTACGAGGCGCCGGCGGGCCTGCGCTCGGCGGCGCTGGCCGCTGACCTGGCGTGGACGCCGCGCGGTCCCTGGCTGCTCAATCTCACCGTCAGCGCGCAGCGGCTGGGCGCCGCGGCCGGTGACAGCCCGCTCACGGTCACACGGATCGAACCGGCCCTGTCGCTGTCGCTCGGCTACACGTTTTAGGCCGCATCACTCACCCTCGATCGGGCTTTCTCATGAACTACGTCCTGCTTGCCATCGCCATCGTCAGCGAAGTGATCGCCACGAATCTTCTCAAGGCCTCGGATGGGCTCAGTCACTGGCTGTACGGCGGCGCTTCCGTCGCGTTCTATGCCGTCGCCGGCGTGCTGCTGAGCGTGGTACTCAAGCAGATGAACGTGGGGATCGCCTACGCCATCTGGGCCGGCGCCGGCATCGCGCTCATCTCGCTGGCCTCCATCGTCATCTGGAAGCAGTCGCTGGACTGGGCCGCGATCGCCGGCATCGCGCTGATCGTCGCCGGCGTGGCGCTGATCACGCTCAAATCGAACACCGTGATCGGCTGAGCGCGGCCTACTTGAAGTCGTCCATCATCTGGTCGAGCAGCGGCATGCCCAGCGTGGTCTCGACACAGCGCGCGACATAGTCGCTGAAGCGCACCGGCGGCGGCATGCCCTCACTGAGCAGGCGGTGGTTGTCGAACAGATAGTTGAGCTTGGAGAAGCCGCCGTAGAGCTTCAGCGCCATCGCAATCAGGCGGCGGTTGCGCACGCCCAGACGCTCCTGGAAGCGCGGCACCAGCGCCGGGATCTCGCTCTCGTCGAAACGGTGATAGTGCGTCCCCAGCGACTCGATGCCGCGTGCCGCCGCCATCCGCGACTCGATCTCGCGGAAGGTGTCGGAGTACTCGAGCCCGGCACTGATGTGATAGAGATCCGACGCCAGCGCCGGCTTGAGCAGCAGGAGCATCAGCGCCTGCGCGCAGTAGTCGACGGGGATGACGTCGACCGAATCGTCCAGCGAGCACATGAAGCCGCCGATGTCCTGGGCCATGCGGAAGACCCAGAAAATGCTGGTCGACACCGAGCAGCCCAGCTGGCTGTGCCCGACGACGATCGAGGGCCGCGCCACCACCAGCGGCAGTTCGGGAATATCGCGCCGGATCTGCCGCTCCGCCTCGGCCTTGGAGCGGGTGTAGGGCACGAGATGCGCATCGTCGTCGCCCAGGCTCCACGACTCCTGGATCGGCGAGGCCTGGCTCAGGCCGCAGGCCATGGCGGTGCCGACGTGCACGAAGCGGACCAGCCCTTTGACCTGCGACATGCGCTTGGCAAAGGCCACGGTGCCGACGACATTGACCGGCCAGATCAACGGGTGATTGCTGAACGAGGCCACCGCCGCGCAGTTCAGCACATGTGTGACCTGGTCGAGGCGCGGATCGTCCGCGAAGCGCGCCACGTCGCCGAGGTCGCCGATGATCACCTGCTCGGGCGTCAGCGCCTGCAGCAGGGCTTCATCGGTGACCGACTTGCGCAGGTTCTCGCGCACGCGCTCCAGGCCCTGCTCGGCGTTATCGGCGCGCACCAGGAAGAGCAGGGCTTTTCCATGACCCGCAGCCGCCAGCAGGGCGGCCGTCGCGCCGCCAACGACGCCCGTGGCGCCGGTAATCAGTATTCTCAAGAAAAAAGCTCCGTTGCGCCGCGCCTTTCAGCGCCACGCACCTGTGTCGGGACCAAGGAAAGCGCCTCGCACTGTCCTGCAGGCGCTGCAATGGCGGGGTAACAAGGAATTAACGCAACTTAACAAGAGCAGCTTTCGACAAGCTTTCAGCCGGACCAGCACCCACCATGCCGCACGCCGCCGCGCGGGCGGCTCGCGCGAGACCCGTCGCGGGCAGCCGGCGACGGCACGACCCCACGAAACGGCAAGGCCCGTCCGGCGCGGTCGGCCGGACGGGCCTTGCACTGCCGCTACAGCAGGAACCAGAACAGGAAATAGAGCGTGTTGTTGTCCGACGCCTTGCGTCCGGCGCCATCGTAATCGCTGCGGGCACCATCGAATTTCGTGTACGCGGTGTATTGCAGCACCAGCTTCGTGTTCTGCCACGGCAGGTAGGCGGTCTCGATCAGCAGCGCATTGCTGTCCGGCCGGCCGCTCTTCGTCCCCCAGTAACGTGTCGGGTCACCCTTGCTGGCCTGATAGCCCAGCGAGAATGACGCCGCGGTGCGCAGATGGTAGGTCCCGTCCGCCCTCAGGAACGCCGCGTTGGCACTGCCGGTGGCGGGATCGCTGGCATCCAGCCGCATGCGCTCCCGCTGGTACGCCGCGTGGAACGTGAGCGCATCGGCCCCCAGCGGGTGCTCGTACTGCGTGTCGATCGCCACATCGGTGAAAGTATCGCCGGGCTTGGCGATGCCCGAGGGAATGATGACGGCACGCATGCCGTAGGTGCCCAACATCCAGGCATCGCTGCCCAGGTAACGCTGCCAGGCCAGTCGCCAGTAGGGCGCGACGCCGCTGATGGTATTGACGCTGGTGCTGTCGGGCTGGGACTGACCGAGGTGCGCGGAACGGTACATCGAGACGTCGCCATAGATTTGCGAATCGAACATGGCGAAGCCGCCGATGCCCAGGCTGTCCTGTGCCAGGCGGCGGGTGAGGGGCTCGGCGACCGGCGCTGGCGCGGTGGCGGACCCCGCCCAGGGGAAGGCCCAGACGCCGTGGGTATTCCACAGATCTTCGACGGTCGGCGCATTGTTCAGGGTGGCGCCGTAAATCCAGTTGCCCGTCGATGCCGCGTAGCGGATCTCGGTGTTGTCCCAGTTGAACTTGGCACTGGTCTGGTCGTAGGTGATCTGGGAAAACGCACCGACCGACGGTGTGATGCGTCCGGCATAGAACAGGCTCAACTGCTGGGGGAACTGCGTGTCATTGTTTTGCGTGCCGGGCACCGTCTTGCTGACGTGGGTAAACCCGGCCTGAAGCATCATCGAAAGCGGCGCGAAGCTGTCGAGACTCAAATCCGAATCGCCCTTGATCTGCTCGGTGCTGGCGATGGTGTAGCCGGTGAGTTTGAACTGCCGGCCAAAGCTGTTGAGTTCGGGAATCGTCGAGTGGCAGGCGGCGCACTGCATCCCCGTCTGCCTCGCGAAGCTCGGTACGGCGTGGGCGTTCGCTGAAAACAATGCACCGATCAAGGCCAGGCTCAAAAACCAGAGCCGGCCTGCGTGACGTCTCATGGCAGCGTCATACATGGTCATCTCCCGCGCGATGGATTACGTCCTCAGTCTGGGACTCGCTCCCGCGCGGGGTCATTGATGCAAATCAATCGCCGCGCCGCCGTCACAACGGCAGCCGGCGACGGGATATTGACGCCATCTCGTTCTGCAGAAACGACAACGCCCGCTGGCGCGGGCGTTGTCGCTGCAGCGGCGAGCTTACGGGGCGTCGAAGGCGTGGCGCAGCTCGGGCTTCTTTTCCAGGCCCTTGTCGATCTCGACCACGCGGCGGCCCTTGAGGCTGTCCGGGATGGTCGCGGCGTCCATGTAGAACTGCTCGTACCACTGCCGGTTCTGGTAGACAGGGCCGTCGCCGTCGCAGAGCAGCGGGTTGTCGATGCGCACCTTGTTGTGCCAGATCTCGACATCCTCGCCGAAAGCCTTGTTGGTCAGGTCGACGTACTGCTTGACCATCGCGTCGCAGGCCTCCTTCGACATGCCCGGGAATTTCTTCACCATCACGCCGAAGCGCAGCTCGAAGCTGTTCTGGTCGATCGGCGTGTGCGAGTTGAGCAGGATCGACTCCACCGGATAACCGCCCATGGAGCCGAACATGTGGGTGATCTGGTAGGCCGGGCCGTAGTAGCTGGCGATGGTGGTGAGGTATTCCTCGCTGCCGCCGAGCTTGCTGTTCATGCCCACCATCACCTGCGTGGCCTTGTGGTCCTCGAAGATGTCGGCGAAGTAGACGACGTTGTCGGAGCCGTGCACGTAGACGAAGTGCGCCATGTCGGCGATGTTGTCGATCAGCTCGCGGCAGTTGATCTTGATGGTCCACTTCACCAGCGACCAGTCCGACCACTCGGCGGTGTTGAACACCGGATCGATGCGCGGAATCGCCTGCTTCGGGTCCGGCGGGTTGCCCTCCGGATCGTTCCAGACGAACAGCATCTTGTTTTCCTCGCAGGTGTGCCAGGTCTTGATGCGGGCCTTGGGCGGAATGCGCTTGGCGTAGGGGATGTTGTTGCAGACGCCGTCGCCGCCCCAGCTCCAGCCGTGGAACTTGCAGACCACGGAGTCGCCCTTGACCTGCCCCAGCGCCAGGTCCGCGCCCATGTGCGGGCACCAGGCGTTGAGGATCTTGATCTGGCCGCTCTCGCCCTGGAACACCACCAGGCGCGTGCCGAAGATGTTGATGCCGTGCGGCTTGCCGTCCTTGTAGTCCGCCGCCAGGCCCAGGCAGTGCCAGCCGCGCGCGAAACGCTCGGGCGGCGCCTCGGCTTCGATCTTGTGCAGCGGGGTGCGGATTTCGGGTTTGATGACGGCGCTCATGGGGTCCACTCCTGGTACAGCATTCCGATGCCAGTGTCGCGTCCCGCCTGCGGGTTCACATCATCCGTTTGAGTGAACCTGCCGGCGGGTTTCGCGGCCCGCGTCACGGGCGTCGCGCGGGCTCAGCCCGGCTGTTTCGCGGCGTGCCTGGCGAGGTAGTGCGCGGTGATGTTGGGCGTCTCGGTCACCGGCGTGACGATCTCGTAGATGCGCTCGTAGGTGGCGCGCTTGATCAGCCACCTGCCGTTCTGCTTGACGTAGGTGTCGCGGTACAGCGCGGTGCCGTCGGTGATGATCTTGTGCTTGAGGTCCAGGAACCAGTCCTTCAGATACCAGACGCCGGTGGCCTCGGTCGGCGACACGAAGTCGATCTCCGGGTGATTGACGTGGTGCATGGCGATGGCCTCGGCGTGGAAGGCGTAGCGCAGCGCCTCCAGGATCTTGTCGCGGCCCTGGGCCTCGAACAGATAGCTGCCGCCCTGGTAGCGCACGCTGGCGTCCTCGGTGAACAGGGTCTTGAGCTCGTCGAGATTGGCCGTGTCGATGCACCGGCAGTAGGCGTACTTGAGACGGCGGATCAGTTCGATATCTTCCAGCGGCAGTGACATTTCTAATTTCTCCTCAGATGTTGGATGTCCCCTCTCCCACAAGTGGGAGAGGGTGGCCCGAAGGGCCGGGAGAGGGCGCGCAGTCGAGCGCCGCCCTCTTTCCCGCCTCTCTCCCGCCTGCGGGAGAGAGGAGAAAATCTCGTCGGCTCAGATACCGAACCCGCCCGAGACATTGATCTGCTGGCCGGTGACGTAGCCGTTGGTGGCCAGGAACACCGCGGCGCTGCCGATCTCTTCCGGCTGGCCCCAGCGCTTGAGCGGCAGCAGCTTCTGCGTCTCGTCGATCCACTTCTGGTCGAACACGCCGCGCTTGAGCAGCTCCAGGAACATGCCGGCCTCGATCACGCCGACCAGAATGCTGTTGGCGCGGATGTTGTTGCGGCCCTCTTCCTTGGCGATGCCCTTGCACAGCGCCTCGTTAGCGGCCTTGGGGATCACCGAAAGGCCGTCCTTGGGCGGGAACCAGGCGTGGCCGGCCGAGCCCAGGTGCACGTAGGAACCGCCGCCCTGCGCGCGCAGATGCGGCAGCGTCGCCTGCACCGCGTTGAAGAAGCCGTGCACCTCGGTGTCGATCGACTGCTTCCATAGCGCCGGCGTGGTATCGCCCAGCATCACCTGCTCGACCACCGGGCCGGCGGCCCACACCACCGTGTGGATGCGGCCGTGCGCGGCGATGGCCGCCGCCACTGCGGCCTGGAGCTGCGCCGGATCGGTCACGTCGGCGGCGTGAATCGTGGCCTTGCGGCCGCCCTGGGCGATTTCGCCGGCGACGCGCTCGGCCACGTCCTTCTTCTTGCGATAAACGATCGCCACGTCGGTGCCGGACTGGCCGAAGAATTTCGCCACGCCCTGGCCGATGCCGCCGCTGCCGCCGAACACCAGCACTGCGCCTTTGGGAAACCTGCTCTGCTCCATGCACCGCTCCGTCATGTTGATTTTTTCGTTCGCCGGATATTCGGCCCAAGGCCAGCGCCCAACCTCGTCCGTTGGGACGACAGCCTGGGGCGGACCTACTCCGTATGGCGCTGGTGACGTGCCACCCGCTGCGCCACGCTGGGCATGAGACATTGTTTGTTTTTATTTAATGTTTTTATTTTTGGTAAATATTTAATAACGACTTGCCTGGGGAATCCGGCAACAGCGGGTGGCGCTTTTCACGCGCCTCGACGCCCCGCCCGCCGGCACCGGGCCGCGAAAGAGGAGTTGCATCGATGAGCGCCACGACCGAAACCGCGGCACGCGGTTATTCCGTCACGCGGCCCTGCCGCCACCCGCCGCGCTGGGACCTCGAGACCGATGTCGCCATCATCGGCTTCGGTGCCGCCGGCGCCTCCGCCGCCATCGAGGCCGCGGGTGCCGGCGCCCAGGTGACGTTGTTCGAGGCCACCTCCGGCAACGGCGGCACCTCGGCGCTCTCCGGCGGCGAAATCTATATGGGCGGCAACGGCGGCACGCCGATCCAGATCGCCGCCGGCTTTCACGACGAGACGGAAGCGCTGTATCGCTACCTGCTGATGGCCGGCGGCCCCAACGCCGACGCCGCCAAGGTGCGGCTCTACGCCGACCTGAGCCGCGCGCATTTCGACTGGCTGCTGGCGCAGGGCGTGGAATACAAGAACTCCTTCATCCCGCAGCGCATCGTCGAACCCGACACCGACGACTGCCTGATCTGGAGCGGCAGCGAGGAGGCCTGGCCGTTCTGCGAGCAAGCCAAGCCCTGTCCGCGCGGCCACACGCCCAAGTTCATGGGCATGGGCGCGGGCCGCTATCTCATGGACAAGCTCGCCGCGCGTGTGAATGCGCTGGGTGTGGACGTGCGCTATGACGCGCGCGCCGTCGCCCTGATCACCGGCGATGACGGCGTTGTGCTCGGCGTCGTGATCCGCAGCGCCGGGCAGGATGCCTACGTGCGTGCGCGCAAGGGCGTGGCGCTATGCGCCGGCGGCTTCGTGATGAACCGCGCCATGGTCAAACAGCACGCGCCGTGGATGCTGCGCTCGCAGCATCCCATCGGCACCGTCGATGACGGCTCCGGCATCCTGCTCGGCCAGAGCGTCGGCGGCCAGGCCATCAACATGAGCGAGGGCTTCGTCACCCTGCCCTGGTATCCGCCGGAATCGCTGATCCAGGGCATCTTCATCAACGAGCGCGGCCAGCGCTACATCAACGAAGACGGCTACCACGGACGCACCGCGCACTACGGCCTGCGGCAGGGCTGCACGCGCCTGTTCTCGCTGCAGGACAGCGAAACCTACGGCGAGCCGGCCTTCGGCCCGTTCGCCAAGATCGGCATTGCCGCCACCGGCGACACCTGGGAGGAAGTCGAGAAGGAACTGGAGTTGCCCGCGGGTGCGCTGGTGTCGACCGTCGCGCTCTACAACCAGCACGCCGCGCGCGGCGAAGACCCGCTGTTCCACAAGGCGCGGAAGTGGCTCAAGCCGCTGGACCAGCCGCCCTTCGTGGCGCTGGACTGCCGCATCGACGTCTGCTTCTACCCCAGCTTCACCCTCGGCGGGCTCGATACCCTGCCCACCGGCGAGGTGCTCGACGCTGCGCGCCAACCCATCCCCGGTCTCTACGCCGCCGGCCGCACCGCCTGCGGCCTGCCGCGCTGGGGCGAGGGTTACAGCTCCGGCATGTCCCTGGCCGACGCCACCTTCTTCGGACGCCAGGCCGGGCGGCGCATGGCGCAATAGCGCGGCACACCGATGGCCCGAAGGGCGACGCTCTGGGACAGACCTGCGGCGCCACCACGCGCCGCGCGCCTACATCCCCGGGATCGCCAGGCACTCCATGATCTCGACCGAGTCGCCGGGGAAGATCGTGAAATGCGGGTGGTTCTCGAACAGCTTCGCCGCCGCCTCGTGGGAGGCCGCCTGCACCAGCGTGTAGCCCGTCAGGTGGTTGCGGATGTCCGAGATGCCGGTGGCGGCGATGCGCTTGGTCTTGCCCAGCGGCGCGCCGACGTCGACGATGGCCTTGCCCTGCTTCGTCACCCACTGGTGCCAGGCCTCGATTCCCGCCTGCTCGCGCGCCTTGCGCTGTTCGGGCGGAACGTTCTGCTGGTACTGCTCGAACGACGTCGGGGTGCCGATGTAAACCGCCAGGAATTTCTTCATGCGCCTCTCCTCGTGAGAAAAGCAGCCGCCTAGGCTGCCGTCTTCGCTGGTGCCGGCCAGGGGTCTGCCCAGGCCGGCATCCGCATCAAGCCGTCGAGCCAGCGGACGATGTGGGGATACGCCTCGAACGGCATTTCCGATTGACGCCAGTCGGTCGCCATGGACGCAAGCTGGAAGTCGGCGATGGTGAGGCGGCCGCAGGCGACGTGGTCGCGGCCCGCCAGGTGTGCATCGAGCACTTTGGCGTAGCGCTCCAGGCCCGCGACCTTGTCCTTGAGCGCCGCGCGGTCCGGCGCGCCGATGCCGAACGTGGACTTGACCACGTGCTCGAAGTAGAACGGACTGACGGCCGGCCCCCAGTGCCAGTCGTTCCAGGACAGCCAGCGCAGCACCTCCACCTGCTCGTCGGGACGCTGCGCCGGCCACAGGTCGGAGCCGGCCTTGATGCACAGGTAGGCCATGATCGCCGAGGCCTCCCACAGGACGGTCTCGCCATCCACCAGCGTCGGCGCCTTCATGTTGGGATTGAGCGCGGCGTATTCGGGTCGCTTGAGCCCGCCGGGGCCGAGCGCCACGAACTCGGCGTCGATACCCAGATGCTTGACCAGCGCCAGCACCCGGCGCGGCGCCTGCGCCTTGATCCAGTAGATTTTCATATCCGCCTCCTCGTCCGGGACCGCACGATGGACGGCAGCATGCAATGCGCCTAAATTATGTTCAAGAACATATTTTCAACGCCGAGACTCGCCATGCCCTACCCCGCCGAGCACAAGGCCAGGACTCGCGAGCGCATCGTCGAATCGGCGCGCCGCCTGTTCAACCGCCACGGCTTCGAGCAGGTCTCGATCGATCAGATCATGGCCGGCGCCGGGCTGACGCGCGGCGGCTTCTACCACCATTTCGAGAGCAAGGACGAGCTCTACGCGGCGGCTGTCGCCAGCTTCACTCACTGCAGTCCGTTCGCGGTCAAGATGGCGCAGTCCAGGCGCCCCATCACCGATCCGCAGCGCCTGGCGCGCATGCTGATCGACCTCTACCTCAGCGACGAGGTGCTGGATGACATCACCCTGCACTGTCCCCTCTACGCCCTGCCCGCCGACGTGGCGCGTGCCGGGCTAACGCCGCAACACGCCTACACCGACCTGATCCGCCGGCTCAGCGACGTGTTCCGCAGCGCGCTCGCGGACAGACAGGACGCCACGCAGCGCGCGCAGGCCATCGTATCCCTGTGCGTGGGCGGCATGGTGCTCGCGCGCACGACCCACGACGCGGCGTTGCGCCGTTCCCTGCGCATCGCCGCCCGCCGCCAGGCCCTGGCCTTGCTGGACGCCGAAAGCGCGGGCTAGGACGCACAGCACCCGTTCGATGCGCGCCATCGGCGCGATCAAGACCGTGTCACGGCTCGGTGCAGGCCCGCCTCGATCGACGGACGGTTCAAGCTGGTCGCCGTACCGGGTGCCATGCAAAAGCGGAACTCGTCGCCCTGCGCCGACCTTTCGTCCTGCATCGCCGTCCTGCCGTGGACGCTCTGCTACGGTAGACCGGTCATCGATCTCACCCTGGCGGAGAGCAGGCTCGGACATCGGCCATGTCATCGGATATCGCGCAACCCACCACGGCGACCGGGCACGCCCGGCAATACGGCGACCGCGCATTGCAAACGCTGCTGAGCGCCAACCGCGCCCTGCTGCGCGCGGAGCAGGTCAACGCGCTGTACCAGGAGATGTGCCGCATCATCGTCGAGACCGGCGGCTATGCCATGGCGTGGATCGGCATCGCCCGCCATGACCCGGGGCGCAGCGTCGATGCGGTCGCACACTACGGCGATCGCGACGGCTATCTTCGCGACCTGCGCATCTCCTGGGCCGACGTTGCCAATGGCCGCGGTCCCACCGGAACGGCAATCCGCACGGAGAGCGTGCAGATCAATCACGATTTCGAGTGCAATCCGCGCATGGAGCCCTGGCGCGAACGCGCACGCAGCCACGGCTACCGCTCCAGCCTGTCGATCCCGCTGCGCGACGAGCGCGCGGTGTTCGGCGCACTCACGCTCTATGCGCGGGAGCCGGACGCCTTCGACGGCGCCGAACTGGAACTGCTCAACCAGCTGGCCGAGGACCTGTCGCATGGCGTCCGCCATCTGCGCCTGCGGCAGGAGCACGCGCACAACGCCAGGCTGCTGCGTCGCAGCCTGTTCGCCACCATCGAGGCCCTGACCGTCGCGCTGGAAAAGAAAGACCCGTTTACCGCCGGCCACCAGCGGCGCGTCTCACGCCTGTCGGCGCGCATCGCGCGCGAACTGGGCGTGTCCGATTTCGACATCGAAGGCATCCGCATCGCCGCGCAACTGCATGATGTCGGCATGATCCAGGTGCCCTCGGAGCTTCTGGTCAAGACCGGGCCGCTGACGCCGGACGACTACGATCTGATCAGGCGCCATGCGCGTGCGGGCTTCGACATCCTGGAGCCGATCGATTTTCCCTGGCCGGTGGCGGAAATGGTGCATCAGCATCACGAACGTATCGACGGCGGCGGCTATCCGCGCGGCTTGCGCGGCGAGCGCATCCTGCTCGGCGCGCGCATCATCGCCGTCGCCGACACGGCGGTGGCCATGAACACCGCCAAGCCCTACCGCGAAACGCCGGGCCCCGACGCCACCCTGCAGGCGCTCCGCGACGGCCGCGGCACCGCCTATGACCCGGCGGTGGTGGACGCCTGCCTGCACCTGCTGCGCGATCTGCGCGAAGCGGCGTAGCGTCAGAGATCTAGTGGCTGCGCTTGGCCGCGCGCTGCGGCACCAGGACCAGCATCGCCGCGATGAACACCATCAGCACCAGCGAGGCGGTGTAGCGGCTCAGCGCCAGCCCGCCGTGATCGACCGGCTTGTCGAGCAGGTCGCCGAGCACGGCGCCAAGGGGGCGCGTGAGCACGAAGGCGGCCCAGAACAGCAGCGTGCGCGAGATCGACGTCCAGCGGTAGGCCGCCGCGGTCAGCGCCAGCAGCACGCCGAAAACCACGGCGCTGCCGGCATAGCCCAGCGCCTCGGTGTCCGCGGTCCAGTCGCCCAGCGCCGTGCCCAGCGTCTGCGAGAACATGATCGTCACCCAGTAGAAGATTTCCGCGCGCGGCGTCGACACGCTGGCGACGGCGATGGTGCCGAGCGTGCGATGCCAGGCGAACAGCGACAGCAGCAGCAGCGTTAGCAGCAGCGTGCTGCCGCCGGTGTAGCCGATGCCCAGCGAGCGGTCGGCGAAATCCGCCAGCGTGGTGCCCACCGTGGTGGTGGCGATGATGGTGAGCCAGTACAGCAGCGGATGGAACACGCGCGCACGCACCTGCGCCAGCACCGCGACGGCGAAGATCACCGCGAAGATCGCGGTGCCGACCAGGTAGCCGAGATTCATCGACATCGACACCGCGTCGCCGCCGGTTTCGCCCAGCGTGGTGGCGGCGATCTTGATCAGCCAGAAGGCCAGCGTGACTTCCGGAACCTTGACGGCGGGGAGTGTCTTTTCGTTCATGTCCATGCTTTTGCGGCCGGCGGCGGAATCGGGTCCGGCGCATCCTCGTCGTCGCCCGGGCCCGCTGTCAACGCAAGCGTCCACGCGCCGGCATCGGCGGGCACGGCAAAGCCGGAACGGACCGTCTCCGCCCTGGCTCTGCCATGCCGCGACAGGCATCCGGCGCTTATTCGGTACGGTCGTACGAAAACTGGATGCCGGCCGTACCGCCGGTTTCGATGAACAGGTTGATGAAGGCCGGCACGGTTTCCTTGCGCTGCCAGTCGCGCTGCAGTTCGCAGAACAACTGCGGCACGCTGATCATCTGGCCGCCTGCCTGCTCGATGCGACGCAGCGCCATCTCGTGTGCGGTCGTCGAAGTGCCGCCGACCGCGTCGGCGACGACGTAGACCTCGTAGCCGGCCTTCAGCGCGTCCAGCGCAGGGAACGTCAGGCAGGCTTCGGTCCACAGCGCGGTCATGATCAGTTTCCTGCGGCCCGCGGTTTCCACCGCCTTGCGGAACTCGACGTCCTCCCATGAATTGATGCTCGTACGATCGACCGTCGGAACGTCCTTCAGCACCTTGCGCAACTGCGGAATCGGCGGCTTGTTGAGGCCGGTCTTGACGTTGACTGTCGAATGGACGATCGGCAGGCCGTAGGCCACGGCGGCCTTGGCGACGCCAACGATGTTGTTGACCAGCAGCTGCCGGTCCATCGAGGCGATGGAATTGACCTGCACCGGCTGGTAGTCGATGACGATCAGGGTCGAATTTTTCGGTGTCAGTAAGTGATCCTTGGCCGGATCGCGGATGGTTTCACTGGTCATGCGAGTCTCCTGTTGGTGCGGCTGCGCCGCGAAGAAAAGGCGGCCGTGGCGATTGCCGCGGCCGTCGAGTCAATGCAGCGTCGTTTCCTTCGGCGGGATGCGGCCGAAACGGCCGCTGTTGAAGTCGTCGATGGCTTCCGAGATCTCGGTCTCGCTGTTCATGACGAACGGGCCGTAGCCGACGATGGGCTCGTCCAGCGGTTCGCCGCTGAGCACCAGCACCAACGCGTCGCCATTGGCCTCCAGCGACACCTCGCCAGCCTCGCGGTCCAGGATCACGAGCTGCGCCTCGCGCACGATCTCGGCACCGTTGACCTGCACCGTGCCGTGCAGCACCACCAGCGCCAGCGTGCGTCCCTGGGCGAAGCTCAGGCGCGTCTCGCGGCCCGGCCGAAGGCGCAGGTCCCAGACGTCCATCGGACTGAACGTATGCGCCGGCCCGCGGCGGCCGTCGTACTCGCCAGCGATCACGCGCAGGCTGCCCGCGCCCTGTGGCAGTTCGACCTCGGGGATGTCGCGCTTGAGCAGCGTCTGATAGCCCGGCGCGGTCATCTTGTCCTTGGCCGGCAGGTTGACCCAGAGCTGCACCATGTCCAGCGTGCCGCCACGCTGGGCGAAGGCCTCGGAATGGAACTCCTCGTGCAGGATGCCGCTGCCTGCAGTCATCCACTGCACATCGCCGGGGCCGATCACGCCGCCCGCGCCGGTGGAGTCGCGGTGCGCGACCTCGCCGTCGTAGACGATGGTGACGGTCTCGAACCCGCGATGCGGATGCTCGCCCACGCCGCGCCGTCCAGTGGTCGGCTCGAATCGGCTCGGGCCGGCACGGTCCAGCAGCAGGAAGGGACTCAGATGACGCCCGTGAGTGCTGTAGGAGAACAACGAGCGGACCGGGAAGCCATCACCAACCCAGTGACGGCCCGGGGTGCTGTAGACGCCAAGAATCTGTTTCATCGCAATCTCCGGTAGGAGCCCCGCAGGGCTCGCTGACGGGATAAACGATAATTGGCGAACAAAAGCTCGTGTAGACGTCGAAATGTATACTCACCGTCCTATCGGCAGAACGATGAGCGGGACCATGCAGGATCTCAACGACCTCTACTACTTCGTGCAGGTGGTCGATCAGCGCGGCTTCGCCCCCGCCGGCCGGGCCCTGGGCATCCCCAAGTCGAAGCTCAGCCGGCGCATCGCGCTGCTGGAGCAGCGGCTGGGGGTTCGGCTGATCCAGCGCTCCACGCGCCATTTCTCGGTGACCGAGCTCGGCCAGACGTACTACGCCCACTGCAAGGCGATGCTGGTCGAGGCCGAGGCGGCGCAGGCCGCCGTGGAGCAGATGCGCGCGGAACCCAGCGGCGTCATCCGGCTGACCTGCCCGATCGCGCTGCTGCACGCCTGCATCAGCGACATGCTGGCGGACTTCATGGTCGCGTATCCACGGGTCGAACTACACCTGGACGCGACCAACCGCCGCGTCGACGTGATCGGCGAGGGCATCGACATCGCCATCCGCGTACGCCACGCGCCGATCGAGGACAGCGAACTGATGATCAAGGTCCTCGCCGAGCGCAGCCACGCGCTGGTCGCCAGCCCCGGCCTGCTGCAAAAGATCGGCCAGATCCGCGTGCCCGCCGACCTCAGCGGCCATCCGAGCCTCGACCTCGGCCCCGCGCGGCCGGAACACGTATGGAAACTGGAGGGACCGGAAGGCGCGCAGGCCGCGATCCGCCACTATCCTCGGCTGGTCACCGACGACATGATCACGCTGCGCAGCGCCGCCATCGACGGCGTCGGCATCCTGCATCTGCCGCTGCTGATGCTTGGCGACGAGATTCGCGCGGGCCGACTGGTACATCTGTTGCCGGAGTGGGCGCCCAAACGTTACATCACGCACGCGGTGTATCCCTCGCGGCGGGGGCTGCTGCCCTCGGTGCGCGCACTGCTGGATCACCTGGGGCAACGCTTCGAGATGCTGCACACCGGCTGAAGCAGCGCCGCGCACCCTCGCGCCGCCGTGCCGGGATACACTCGCGCGACGCACACGACTCCCACACCGATGCCAACCATCACCTTCACGCTCGAGGGCGACTTCGTCGAACTCAACCAACTGCTCAAGCTCGCCGGCGCCTGCGACAGCGGCGGTGCCGGCAAGGTGCTGGTCGCCGAGGGACGCGTGCAGGTGGACGGCCAGCCGGAGACGCGCAAGACCGCAAAGATCCGCGCCGGGCAGACGGTGAGCTGCGGCGACCTGCGCATCGTCGTGCGCGCGGAGCATCCGACGTGAGCGCGACGGACTTCCGCCCCGGCGTCTACCGCCATTACAAGGGCCAGCACTATCTGGCGCTGGGCCTGGCGCGCGAGGACGAGACCGACGAACTGGTGGTGGTCTATGTCCGCCTCTACGCGCGCGAGGGCCTGCCGATGAACACGCGCCGCCTCAGTGTCTGGAACGAGCCGGTGCGCGCCGCCGACGGCACCGCGCAGCCGCGCTTCGCCTACGTCGGCGTCGCCACGCCGGCGGCCTAGCGCCGGCAGGTGCCGGCCGGCGGCGGCACCAGCGCCGCCAGCGGCACGGCGTCCGCCATCACCTGCGTGCCGACCGGCGTCGGATGCAGGAGGTCGGGCGAGTAATACGCCGGGTTGGGCTGCGTCGCATCCAGCGGGCTGCGCATGACGGCGTCGAAGTCGGCCAGCCCTTCGATATCGGTCTGCGCACGCAGCAGCGTGTTGAGCTTCTCGCGCTCCGGCTCCATCGTCGCGGCGTTCCAGCCGAAGGTCAGGTCGTTGCGCGGCATGATCGTGCCGACCACCACGCACAGGCCGGCGGCATGGGCGCGTGCGACGAGACTGCGGATGCCGGCGAAGATCGCGTCGGCCTTCTGCCCGGCGGTGAAATCGTTGGTGCCCTCGAAGATCACCAGCGCGCGCACGCCGGCGCGCTGCAGCACGTCGCGGCCGAAGCGCGTCACCGCCGGCGGGCCTTTGAATTCCGCTCCCGGCGGCGTGCCGGCAACGGTGACGGTGTTGCTGTTGATGCCCTCGTTGAGCACGCTCATGGCGATGCCCTGCGCCTGCAGGCGGTGCGCGAAATCGTCCGGCCAGCGCGTATTGAGCACGGTGTAGGCACCGTCGGTGATGGAGTCGCCCAGCGTGACGATGGCGCCCGCACCGTCACGGCGCTGCACGTCGACGCCGCTGAGGAAGAACCAGCCGACGCTGGGCTGCGTGAAGCTCAGGCCGGTGGGATCGGCGGTGGTGTCGCCGGCGCCCGGCAGGCTCAGGTAGTTCACGCCGAAGGACACCGCGTGCCAGGTGATGGCGCCGCTCTCACCGGCCACATGAAACGACACCGCAAGGTCGTCGCCGACCGCGAACGAAAACGGCACCGCATCGCTGACCGCCTCGGCGCCCGGCGCCAGCGTCACGCCCGGCGCGCCGCCGAAGCGCAGCGCCACGTCGCTGCCGGGCACGATCGCCGGCGTGTTCTGCGCAAGGCTGTGCGCCAAATGCACGGCGTCGAAGTGCACCGGCCGGTCGCCGACGAGATTGGACAGGCGCACGCGTGCCACTTCGCCGCCCAGCGTCGGGTGCACGATCATGCGGAAGCTCTGGTCGCTGGCGTGATCGTTGGGCAGCACCGAGGGCAGCGGCAGGGCCACGCCGGCCGGCACCGGCGTGGCGGCATCGCCGCTCAGCGGCCCCAGCGGATACGGTCCGTAAGGCGCGGCCGCCCAGGCGCCGACCCAGCCGTCGCGCGCAGCCACGCCACCGCTCGCCGACGGCGACGACGAGCCACAGGCGGCGAGCAGCGCCGCCGTCACCAGCCAGAAAATGCCGCCCGTGCCGTAGCGGCGTCGCGTGACAAGTTGCATCGAGACTCCCGTTGTTGAACCGGCCACGCCCCCGCGCAGCCGTCGCGCCACGCGAACCGCAGCGGCGCTCACAGGCCGGATCATGCGCCAACACGGACCCGGCGCGCAGGTCGGCAGCGGACAGCGACCGGTACTTTGGCAGTCACGCAGCGCAGGCGTCATGCCAAAAAAGCATCGCAACGACGCCACCCGCTGTCGCGTGCAGGCCATGCCAAGTTGTTATTTTTTATTTATCTATTATTAATTTGATAAATATTTAATAACAATTTCCCCAGGAGAAATGCCGGGAGCGGGTGGCGTGCGGTGCGGGCTTTTTGAGCGGCCACTGACAAAAAAGAAGCCCTCCCACAGGCGGGAGGGCCAGGCACGTCTGCGGGGGAGATCATCCCGAGACGAAACGTCACGGCATCCCGGTGCGGGATGCCGGACGGGGATCAGTGACCGCCGCGCTTGGCGGCGTCCGGCGAGAACATGTCGGCGGTGAGGTCGCCGGTGTTGAGACGCCAGCTCGTCTTCGACTCGTTGACGAGCCGGTCCGCGAAGTAAGCGTCGGCGGTGAGGTCGTGATACAGCGCCACGCCGGCCTGGTAGCCCTGGATCGCGGGCGAGTAGAAGTAATTGACCATGCTGGCGCGCCACAGCTGGCCGCGCCCGTCGTAGTTGTCGACCCACACGGCGTGCCAGGTGTCTTCATCGAGATACCAGCGACGCCGCGCATAGACATGGCGATAGCCCTGCTTGACCGTGGCCTCGAGCACCCATACGCGGTGCAGCTCGTAGCGCATGACATCGGGGTTGAGCGAGTGCGGCGTCAGCAGATCGGCGTACTTCAGCGCAGGGTCGTTCATGCGGGCGGTGTTGTAGGGGATGTAAATCTCCTGCTTGCCCACCAGCTTCCAGTCGTAGCGTTCGGGCGAGCCGTTGAACAGGCGGTCGTCATCGACGGTGCGCAGGCCGCCGGCGCCCTGCGGATTGTCGAAGCCGAATTCCGGCGCCTGGCGCACGCGGCGTGTGCCGGGGTTGTAGAGATAGGCCTGGCGATCGATCGAATCGTCGTTCGGCGTCCAGCCGATGATGACCGTGCCCTTGTCGCGCTCCGGCAGCTGCGTCTCGTTGTAGAAGTAGGTGTTGACCTTGTCCTGGTTGCTGCCGCGGTTTTTGGGATCGTTCCACGGCGACAGGATCATGTAGTGCACGCGGCCGGCGGCGCGGCTGCCGTTACCGTAGACGGCGAACTGGTCGAGGATCGCCTCCTCGGTCCAGGCGCGGTGCGGGTACTGCATGTTCCACTGCGCCTCCAGGCCGCTCTTGGGAAACGGAAACGGAATCGCGCCCGTGGTGCCGGTGGTGCCCAGGCCGTGGCTGACCACCTCGGCGGTGGTCGCGTTCTTCTTCACCGTCTCGCAGATCCAGTCGGGATAACGGAAGTCGCGATGGCTGGCGTACACCGGGATGCGGTAGTGCGTTGGATAACGCTTCAGCAGCAGCTTCTGTCCTTCGGTCAGGCGCGCGGCGTACTGCTCTGCATTCTGCGCGGTGATGGTGAACAGCGGCTTCTCCGCCGCGTAAGGGCCGGGATCGTAACCGCTGGTCTTGGCGCCGGGCCAGGTGCCGAGCCACTTGCCCTCGAACGCGGGAATCGAGCCGTCGGCATTGCCGGCGCGCTCGGCGCCCATGCAGGTGAGCTTGTCGCCGCCGAGTTGCGCGGCCTCCTCGGCGGTGGTCTTGGCGCTCGCCGCCGACGTCAGCAGCACGCCGGCCGACACCGCGCAGGACAACAGGATGTGTTTCATCGTCATGGTGTTCTCCTGACGTTTAGAAGCTGTACTTGACGTTGATCGCGACGTTGTCGCGATCCGCATAGGGACGTTTGGCCAGATCGGCGGCGCCGAGGAAGGCGTTGTAGCCGACGCCGAGCTGCAGGTTCTGCAGGTAGGTGAAGTTGGCGAAGATGCTGGCGCGCTGGTCGTGCTCGCCGTAGAGCGTGCCGAAGGAGCCGGCCATGGCCGGCGTGCCGTTGATGATCGCGGCGTAGGTCACCGGCACCGCCAGGTCCCAGCGCGAGAACAGGTTGCGGTAGTTGAGCACCGCCATGGTCGAAACGCCCCAGGAGCTGCGGTCGTTGTACAGGTGGCTGACGCCGCCGGCGATGCCGTTGACGTGGACGTAGCCGGTCTCGGCGATCAGGTCGATCTCCTGCGAGACGGCATTCGGGCTCATCGCATAGATCGTCGAAAGCAGCGCCTGGCTGAGACGGCCGCGCGCGGCCACCGGCCCGGCGGCGCTGTTGACCAGCATGTCGAGCCCGCTGCGATAGCTCACTTCGCCGGCGACGTTGGCGCCGCCGAGCTTGGTCGAGAAGCTGGCGCCGGCCATGTGGATGCCGTCGTAGTAGCGCACGTTGTAGGTCACCGGCGCGGCGTTCGGCGCCGTGGTCACGCCCGGCGCCAGCTGCGCATAGCCGAAGTTGAGCTGCACGGCCGGGTTGGTGTCGTGGTAGCGCAGCCAGTAGACGCCGACATTGGTCGACGCGGTCGCCTGGTATTGCAGGCCGATGCCGTACTGGCCGTGGTTGCTGGGCGTGAGGTCGTTGAGACGCTGGATGTTGACCGTGCGCGTCGCGCCGGGAACCACGCCGTACACCGGGTTGGCGAAACCGTAGATGAACTCGGCACCGGGACCGATGCCGTCGAAGGTCGAGTAGTAGCTGCCGGCCGGCTCCAGCTCGGTGGCCTTGTAGCGCAGGCGGTAGTAGCCCATCAGGCTGAGGTCTTCGGTGATGCCGAACTGCAGCGCCAGCTGCTCCACCGGCAGCAGGATGTTCTTGACCTCCACGCCGGCGATATTGACCTTGGTGGCATCGGCGGGGCCCTGCGCACTGGCAACGCCGGAGAAGAACAGGCTCTCGCCCCAGGCGACGACCTGGCGGCCCAGGCGCGCGTTGAGCCGCATGCTGCCCAGATTGGCGTCCCCGTAGACGTAGGCGTCGAGCATGCGCACGCGTGCGCCGTTGTACTTGCGAGCGCCATCGGTGAACGCGTCGTTGGCGCCGCTCTTGTTGACCGTGCCGGGCGAATCGTTGTCGTTGCGGCGATGGTAGACGTTGTCGTAGAAGGCATCGCCGCGCAGCACCACGCCGTAACTCGTGCCGCTGACGACGAGTTCGCCGAGCGCGCTGACGCGGTTGTTGATCAGGCTGCCGGCCTTGAAATTGCGGTCGCCATCGTCGTTGTTGACGGTGGTCGGCAGATTGGTGACCGGGCTGATCGGGCCGTTGATCAGTGCGTCCGAGGGACGCTCCGTGCGCAGGCCCAGGGCATAGCCGAGCGTCAGCGTGTACTGCGCCTCCAGCGAGTTGCCGATGTCGAAAGATCCCGCGAACGCCGGGCCGCAGCCGGCGGCGCAGAGCAGGCCGGCGACGATGCCGGCCACGCGCCGGCGGTGCAGTGAGCGGTATGGTTGTGCTTTCACGAGGTCTCCTCCTCTGGAACAAGCGGGGCGATGGTAGGAGCCGCGCAACGCAACAAACTTCATCCGAATTGAGATACGCGAAACAGGGAGGCCCGCGCGCGCGGCGGCGCGCAGCATGCGGGGCGTCGACCACCCCGGAATCGCCGATGAAGCTCCATAGCCTGCTGTACCCGGTGCAAGCGCTGGACGAAGAACTCCGCTTCTTCGAGCGCGGCCTCGGCCTGACCGTGAAATTCCGCGATGGCGCGCGTTACGCCGCGCTCGACGGCGCGGCGCTGCCGATCGCCCTGGCGGCGGCGGAAGAGCGGGTCGCCGCGCAGGCTGCCGCGGTGTTCCGCGTCGCCGACGTGCCGCAGGCCGTGGCGCTGCTGCTGGCCGCCGGCGCGACCCTGCTGCGACCGGCCGAGCGCGGCCCCCACGAGTGGCGCGCGGTCGTCGCCAGCCCCAACGGCCACCCCCTGATCCTGACCGCCAAGCTTTGAGGAGAACCGCATGAACACATTCCAGGACTTCGACGCCCGCGAATTCCGCAACGCGCTGGGCAGCTTCGCCACCGGCGTCACCATCATCACCGCGCGCGCCGCCGACGGCGCGCCGGTCGGCATCACCGCCAACAGCTTCAGCTCGGTGTCGCTGGACCCGCCGATGGTGCTGTGGAGCCTGGCGAAATCCGCGCGCAGCCTGGCGGTGTTCGAGCAGGCGGCGCACTGGGCGGTGCACGTGCTGGGCGCCGGACAGGAAGCCTTGTCCGCACGCTTCGCGCGCAGCGGCACCGACAAGTTCGCCGGGCTCGACGCCGGCATCGGCATCGCCGGCCTGCCGCTGCTGGAAGGCTGCGCCGCGCGCTTCCAATGCCAGCTGGCGCACGTCTACGAGGGCGGCGATCACCTGATCTTCGTCGGCCGCGTGCTGCAATTCGAGCGCAGCGAGCAGCCGCCGCTGGCCTTCCATCGCGGCGGCTACGCCGATATCGCGCCGCGCGCCGCTGCGCGCGCCGCCTGAATTCCAACCAGGGGAAAAAGATGAGCGAACTGCGGATCAAGGACGGCGTCGCCGTCGTCACCGGCGCGGCCAGCGGCATCGGCGCCGGTCTGGTGCGGCAGGCCCTGAAACTGGGCATGCGCGTGGTCGCCGCCGACGTGCAGGCGGACAAGCTGGCCGCCCTGGCCGCCGGCCTCGGCGACAAGGTGCTGCCGGTGACCTGCGACGTCACCTCGCCACAGTCGCTGGCGGCCCTGGCGGAGCGGGCCTGGAGCGCCTTCGGCGGCGTCGACCTGCTGTTCAACAACGCCGGCATCATGAACACCGGTTTCATCTGGGAGATCGACGCGCAGCGCTGGCAGCGCAGCCTCGAGGTCAATGTGCTGGGCGTGGTCAACGGCCTGCGCGCCTTCGTGCCGCGCCTGCTGAAGGACGGCCGCCGCGCGCATATCGTCAACACCGCCTCGGTCGGCGGCTTCCTCGCCAGCCCGCTGATGGCGCCATACTCGGCGACCAAGTTCGCGGTGGTCGGCCTCACCGAATCGCTGCGCGGCGAACTGGAGATGCTGGGCGCAGACATCGGCGTGTCGCTGCTGGCACCCGGCCCGGTGCACAGCAGCATCTTCGATCGTCCTTACGGCGACGATCCCTCGCCCGCGGCGCAGCAGTTCGTGGCGACCATGCGCGGCATGCTCGACGCCCACGGACTGTCGCCAGAAGCGTTCGCCGAGCGCGTGTTCGCCGGCATCGGCCAGAACCAGTTCTGGCTGATCCCGCAGCCGGAGACGCTGGACGCGGCGCTGAAGCAGAAGTGCGAGGACATCCTGGCGCGCCGCAATCCGGTGCTGCCGAAGTTCTGAAGCGCCGCAGGCGCCGCCAGCGCACATCGGCGGCGCCACCCGCTGATGGATTTTTGCCTGGGAGAATGGTTGATTTTTATTTATTGATTTTATTTTTGATCAATATTTAATAACAACTCTCGATGCCCCAGCGACCATAGCGGGTGGCCCTGCACGGCAGGGCGCAAGACGCCCTGCGGCCCTTCAACCCGGGCGGCCCTCGCCCGCGGCGCCGACGCCGCGGGCCTAGATCAGCGCATCGCCGTCGATGCGGCAGAAGCTGTGGCAGAGCTGCGGGTCGACGATCCAGTCCGGGTGCTCGGGATCGAACCAGCGATCGACGTGCGCCCAGTGGTAGGGATGCAGCATGTAGGGACCCAGCAGCCCTTCGACGGCCTCGTAGCGCTGCTCCCAGACATGGGTCCACGCCCGCGATCCCTGCGCCTGACGCACGCGGCCGAGACGCCAGCCGCGGATGGCGCGGATATAGCGCGGCATCGCCAGCGTCTCGCGCTCGAAGCGCGCGATCGCATCGGCCGGCGTGCCGGCGCGCACGCTGAGCAGCAGCGCGCGGTAGACACCGTCGCCCTGCCAGTCGCCACCGGATTCGATTTCCTCGAACACCGCCGCGTCGACGTGCGCGCAGCCGTCGCGTGCGGTGGCCAGCGCCGAGCCGTCGTCGCGCCGGCGCCGCAGCAGATCGCCGCCGTTGTAGCTGCCGGGCAGCGTCGGCTGCAGCAGTGCGCCGCCCTGTGTGCGCAGCGCCGCCGTGGCGCGCTGGCGTTCGCTCTCGCCGAGTTGCGGCGACCAGTGCAGCAGTTCGATCCGCCTCAACATGGCATCGCTCCGAGCGTGGCGACGTCGGCCGGGTCGCTCGCCACCAGGCGCTCGCGCGTTTCGATCAGCGCGGCGGCCTCGCGCCACCACCAGTCCTGCAATGCCGGGTCCTGCCGTCCCTGGAAGCACATCGCCCAGTAGCCGCCGGCCCCAGCCACGGACCAGACATAGAGCAAGGTGTTCGACTGCTCGGCCAGATGCACTGGCGGCGACAGCAGGCTCAGCTCCAGCCGCATGCCGCGCGCCAGAGCACCGGCGGCGTAACGCTCGCGATAAGCCCTGTCTAACGCTTCGGCCTGGCCCGGTTTCGCGACGATGCGGTCAATGACGTAGACGCGTGGCGTCTCGGCGCTCACGACGCGCTCACTTGCAGAATGAATTTGCCGCGCTGACCACCGGCCTGCACGCGGCGATGCGCCTCGGCGGCCTGCGCCAGCGGCAGGATCGTCAGCGGCGGCGCCTTCAGCGCGCCGCCGGCGAGCCGCGCGGTCAGTTCGCGCAGTTGCGCCGGCGAGCGTTGCAGATTGCTCATGGTCGGCACGATGCGCACGCCACGTTGTGCAGCGAGTTGCGCATCGTGCGGCGCTTCGCCGGCAACCAGCGTCGCGATCGGCGCGACCACTCCACCGCGCCGCGTCAGCGCCACCGCCTGCGGCAGGCTGCCCTGGCCGACGGCATCGACCACCAGGTCGACGCCCTGCGGCGCCCAGGCGGTCACGGCCGCAGCGATGTCGCCGGCGCGGTAGTCGATGGCCAGCGCCGCGCCCAGCGCGCGCACGTCATCAAGATTGGCGGCGCTGCACGTCGCCGCGACCTGCGCACCGGCCTCGCGCGCGAGCTGGATGGCAATGCGTCCGACCGCACCGGCGCCACCGTGCACCAGCACGCGCTGGCCCCGTTGCAGGTGGCCGGACTCGAACAGCGCCTCCCAGGCGGTGATGCCGGCGGTCGGCAACGATGCCGCCTCCGCGCCGCCGACACGATCGGGCAGCGGTACCGCAGCATTCGCCCAGACCGCGGCGTATTCGGCATACGAACCCCACTCGCCGTAACCCTGGCGCGAGTAAGCGACGACGCGCCGACCGATCAGCGCGGCGTCGGCGCCCTCGCCCGCCTGCACCACGGTGCCGGCCAGGTCGAAGCCCAGCACGAACGGGAAGCGGTACTGGAAGAACGGCGACAGCCAGCCCTCGCGCGTTTTCCAGTCCGCCGGATTGACGCCGGCATGCGAAATCCGCACCAGCAGTTCGCCGGGCCCCGGCGCCGGGCGCGGCAACTCGGCCTCGCGCAATACTTCGGGTCCGCCGAAGCGGTCGATCACCATCGCCCGCATGGTCGCTGTCATGGCGTTTCTCCATTGGCGGCGATGCCGGGATCGGCATGCGCCGGAATCTGCGCGTCCGGCAGGCGCTGCCGGCCGTCGAGGCTGTACACCGGCAGACGCAGGGCCGCCGGAAAATGCAGGCTGTGCGCGATCAGTCCGGTGCGCTGCGCCGCCGGCAGGTGACACATCGCCAGCACCGTCTCCGCGAGATAGGCGACATCCTCGGTCGGGTAGTCGTCCGGGATGTAACGCGCGGCGCCCGGTGTGCGGATCGCGGTCGAGGGGCCGACGACGTTGACTGCGATGTTCTGCGCCAGCAGTTCGGCGGCGAGCCCCTGCGTGTAGCGGTTGAGCGCCGCCTTGACCGCCGCGTAGACCGTGGCGCCGCCGTTGCAGGCGAACCCGTCATAGGGCTTGCGCGGCGGCAGCGCGGTGACCGAACCGATGTTGACGATCCAGCCGCCGCCGCGTGCGCGCATCAGCGGGATCGCGGCCTGCGTCAGCGCGAACGGCACGCACAGGTAGTGCTCGAGCGTGCGCTCGAACACGCCCTGCGGCATCGTCTCGACCGGCGCGTACTCGGCATAGCCGGCGTTGTTCACCAGGATGTCGAGTCCGCCGGCGGCAGCGGCCGCGCGCGCGACCAGGGCGGCACGCTGCGCCGCATCTTCGAGATCCGCGGGCAGTGCGATAGCGCGGCCGCCCTGCGCCTCGATCAGAGCGACAGTCTCGGCCAGCGTGCCGGGCTCGCGCGCGCTGCGGTCCAGGCTGCGCGCCGTCACCACCACCAACGCGCCGGCCGACGCCAGGCGCCGGGCGATGGCGCGGCCGATGCCGCGGCTGGCGCCGGTAACCAGTGCGACGCGGCCGTCCAGCCGCGGCTGCGCGCTCGCGGCGCTCATGCGGCGCGCTTGGCCTGCCCGCGGAAATGCGGGATCACCTTCTCGCCGATGTTCCTGAGCGTCTCCAGCTGCGCCCACTGCGGCACCGTGCCCATCTGGCAGATGAACAGGATCTCGTCGGCGCCGGCGTCGATCAGGCGCTGCACGTAACCGATGCAGTCCTGCACCGTGCCGTAGGCATGATTGGGATTGAGCAGCATCATCTGCGGGTCGCTGAAATCGACCGCGATCTTCTCCGACGCGAAATTGGTCTTGATCACGTCCTTGCCGCTGGCGTCGTGCGACACCACGTCGTCGTCCCACTTGCTCGGATCGGGCTTGGGCGCGCCGCCGTACCAGTGGCCCAGCGATTCCATGAAGTAGCGCTGGCCCTTGATGCCGATCTTGCGCGCCTGCAGGCCATCGTCGAGCACGATGGTCGGGCACAGCGCAGCCAGGTGCTGCGTCGGACGGAAGCCGACCTGGTCGGCCTGGCGGCGCGCGGCCCAGGCCTGGCGGTAGACCACGTTCTTCTTGGCCACGTCCTCCGGCCCGCCGAAGCCGAGCACCAGGGCGCCCATGCCGCGCTCGCCGGCGCGGGTCAGGGTGTCGGTGTTGGTGCAGGCCAGGTACATCGGCGGATGCGGGTCCTGGTAGGGCTTGGGGTGGATCGGCCGGCGCGGAATCTTGATGTAGGTGCCGTCGTGCTCGATCTCGTCCTGCACCATGATCTTCGGGATCAGGTACATCGCCTCGTCGATCTGCGGGTACAGCGTCGCCAGGTCGTAGCCGAAGGTGCCGGCTTCCTGCTGCGTGCCGCCCTTGCCGACGCCGAAATGCACGCGGCCGTGGCTGAGCAGGTCGAGCGTGGCGATGCGCTCGGCGACCTTCACCGGGTGGTTCATCGCCGGCGGCAGGCAGACGACGCCGTGGCCGAGGTGGATGCGGCTGGTTTTGCCGGCGAGGAACGCCAGCACCGTCTCCGGCGCGCTCATGTGCGCGTAGTTGGTCAGCGCCGTGTGCTCGACGCACCAGATCACATCGAAACCCATCTGCTCGGCCAGCACCGCCTGCTCGACGATCTCGTCGAACACCTTGCGGTCGCCGGCGCGGCTGGCGTCGGTGGTCTGCGCCTCGTAGATCAGCGAAAATTTCATGTCGTGCCCTCACTATGGTTTGCGGATTTGCGGGCCGGCGGCGGACGCCGGGCATGACCGCGAGTGTGGGCAGGCAGGCGTGGCGCGGCTTCGTCCGACGCCATATCTCAAAACGGACGATCCCCGGGCGGCACGACAGGCCGACAATCGCGGCATCCTGTCCACGGGAACGCGTCATGCCGCTCCATCCGCAAGCCCAAGCCCTCGTCAACGCCATGGCGGCGATGCCGCCGCTCGACCCCGCCGCCCTGCCCCTGCCGGCGCTGCGTGCTGCCATGAACGCCTCCGGCGCCTACGCACCCGGCGATGCGGTGGCGCGCATCGAGGAGCGCGTCATCGACGGCCCCGGCGGCCCGCTGCGCCTGCGCCTCTTCGTGCCGGAGGCGAGCGGTCCGTGGCCGGTGACGCTGTTCTTCCACGGCGGCGGCTTCGTCGTCTGCAACCTCGACACGCACGACAATCTCTGCCGCTGTCTGGCACAGCGGGCTGGCACCCTGGTGGTGTCGGTGGACTACCGGCTGGCGCCGGAGGCGAAGTTTCCGGCGGCCGTCGACGATGCCTGCGCCGCGCTGCGCTGGGTGCACGCGCATGCCGCGACGCTGGGCGGCGATGCCACGCGCCTGGCGGTGGCCGGCGACAGCGCCGGCGGCAATCTCGCAGCCGTCGCCGCGCAGTGGGCGCCGGCGCAGGGCATCACGCTGGCGCACCAGCTGCTGCTGTATCCGGTCACCGACGCCGGCATGCATACCGCCAGCTATCGTGCGTTTGCGGAGGGCTATGTGTTGAGCGCCACGATGATGCGCTGGTTCTTCGAGCAGTACCTGCCCGGTCCGCAAAGCGTGGACGACGCCCGCGCCTCGCCGCTGCGCGCCCGCAGCCTGGCGGGACTGGCGCCGGCAACCGTCTTCACCGCGGAATACGACCCGCTGTGCGACGAGGGCGAGGCCTATGCCGAAGCCCTGCGCGCGGCCGGCGTCGACACGCAGCTGCACCGCTGGCCGGGCCAGATTCACGGCTTCATCAGCATGCTCGGGGCGCTCGACGATGCCGACCGCGCGCTGACCGCCGCCGCCGCGGCCTTGCGCCGGCGTTTTGCTGCGGCGCCGCAGACGGCGACCGCTCGTCATTCCGGACGAAGCGCCGGCGCGGTACCGGGCTAGACTCGAGCCAGGGAACATCCATCGCGCCGCGATCCGCGCGCAGGAGCATCCAGCATGATCCACCTGATCCGATCCAAGGTTCCCGGCGCCGCCGCGACGGCGCCCGCGTGGAACGGCAACCTGGGCGACATCGAGCGGCTCAACGGCTTCTTCAACGCGATCTACGACGGCCCCACCGAGGATCCGCCCTGGCACACCGCGCTCAACCTGATGTGCGAGGCGCTGCAGGCCAAGCATGTGACGCTGATCCTGCGGCCGCCGACGCCGGTGTCCAGCGGCGTCATGCTCAACACCGACACCGCCGCCGACGACGCCACCGAGGCGTACCAGAACCACTTCTTCACCATCGACCCTTTCGTCGGCCTGCCCGAGGGCCAGGTGATGACGCCGGAGGAACTGGTCGGCGCCGAGTGGACCCATAGCGCGCTGTACCGCGAATACCTCAAGCCGCTGGACGTGCAGTACCTGATCGGCGCCGATATCCACACCGCCGACGGCACCGAGTGCCGCTTCCGCGTCTCGCGCGGACACGACCGCCCGCCGTTCTCCGACGGCGACAAGGCGCTGTGCCGCCTGCTGCTGCCGCACCTGCGCCGCGCGCTGCAGCTGCACTCGCGCCTCGACGGCCTGGAGACGGAGCGCCAGCTGTTTGCCGGCGTGGTCAACCGCATGCAGCTGGGCACCGTCAGCCTCGGGCGCAACGGCGCGGTGCTCGATCTCAATCCGGAAGCCAAGCGCATCCTCGCCGAGAAGGACGGGCTGCGCCTGGAGCAGAACGTGCTGTGCGCCGACAACCGCAGCGAGGGCCAGGAGCTGCAGCGCCTGGTGCGCGAGGCGCTGGCGGGCCACACCAGCAGCGGCCCCGCGATGATCGAGGCGATGGCGCTGACGCGGCCCTCCGGGCGCGCCAGCCTCGGCGTGGTGGTGCGCCCGCTGCCGGAAGGACCGTGGACGGTCAACCGCCAGCGTCCGGCGGCGGTGCTGTTCCTGCGCGATCCGGAATCCAGCTTCGCGCAATCCTCGCAACGCGTCGTGCAGCAGCTGTTCGGGCTCACCCGCATCGAGGCGGCGATGGCGCTGTCGCTGGCCAATGGCCGCACCATCGAGGAAACCGCGGAGCAGCTCGGCATCAAGCTCAACACCGCTCGCACCTACCTGCGCTTCATCTTCAGCAAGACCGGCGTGACACGGCAGACCATGCTGGTGCGCAAGCTGCTGAGCAGCGTGGCATCGCTGGGGTGAGGTCGCGTTGGCCAGTGAATTGCCGGCGCCACATCGTCGCGCCCGCAGGGTCCGGCCTTTCCGCACCGCTGGCCATGACCCGAAAGCCGCCACCCGCTCGCCCTGCAGCATCGCATCAGATCGTGATTTTTTATTAGTTTAATTTTTATTCAATAAATAAAATATAACAACTCCCCCAGGAAAAACGGCGACAGCGGGTGGCACCTGCCGACGCCTGTTCTCCTGCACCGACGGACTCCCCATGAACGAACTCAAGAACAAGGTCGCGATCATCACCGGCGCCACCGGCGGCATCGGTCGCGCGGCGGCCTCGCGCTTCGCCGAGGAAGGCGCGCGACTGGTGCTGGCCGATCTCGACGCCGACCTCGGCGAAGCGCTGGTCAAGGACATCCGCGAACTCGGCGGCGATGCGATCTTCGTGCGCACCGATGTCGCCAAGCCGCACGACCACGAACACCTGGTTGAGGCGGCACTGAAAAACTACGGCCGCCTCGACGCCGCCTTCAACAACGCCGGCATCTCCGACGGGCCGATGCCGCCGGGCCTGGTCGAGTACCCGCTGGAACTGTGGGACCGCATCATCGCCATCAACCTCTCCGGCGTGTTCTACGCCATGCGCGCGCAGATTCCGGCGATGCTCAAGAACGGCGGCGGCAGCATCGTCAACACCGGCTCGGTGGCCAGCCAGATCGCCTTCGCCGGCGTGCCGGGCTACGTCGCCGCCAAGCACGGCGTGCTTGGCCTGACCAAGGCGGCGGCGCTGGAATACGGCGCGCGCGGCCTCCGCTGCAACGTGATCGCACCCGGCATCATCGAGACGCCGATGACCGCGCCGGTGCTGTCCAATGCGCAGTTCCGCGAACACACCGCCAGCACCATCCCCGCCGGCCGCGTCGGCCGCGCCGAGGAGATCGCCGACATGGCGCTGTGGTTGTGCTCCGACCGCGGCAGCTACGCCAATGGCGCCTGCTTTGCGGTGGATGGCGGCTATCTGGCGCGTTAAGCGACAATCGCGTCGGCGTGTCAGCGATCGCCCCGCTCGAACGGCTGCTGACTTGAACGCCGGTCAATCTGGACCATCCGCAGCGACGGCCGCTTGCCGCCCGCGGGCGTGGCGCGTGACTTATCGTGGCGAGGGCGCCGCCATGGTGCGATACACCGGCGGAGCGTCCGGCTGCCCATTGCCGGTTTCGCGTGCGTCGACAATCAGTGCATGGTTCGGCGACAGATGACAGGTCGGATCCGTGGCCGCGGCATCACCCGTGAGGTGCCAGGCCTGGCAGCGGCAACCGCCGAAATCCTGCTTGCGGCGTTCGCAGCTTCGGCAGGGCTCCTGCATCCATTGTTCGCCGCGAAAGTGAACGAAGCCCGGGGATTCGTCCCAGATCCAGCGGAGTGAATGCTCGCGCAGATTGGCAAACGACAGGCCCGGCAGGGTATGCGCCTGGTGACAGGGCAGCACGAGCCCGTCCGGCGCGATGAGGATGAAGCGCTGCCCCCAGCCGCCCATGCAAGGCTTCGGCGTCTCGCTGAAATAGTCCGGCAGAACGAACAGGACTTCCATGCGATCTTTGAGCCGCTCGCGCGCGGCCAATGCCACGCTGCGCGCATGTTCCAGCTGGTGCCGGTTTGGCAGCAGCCACGCGCGGTTTGGCAGCGCCCAGCCTTGATACTGGGTGTTGGCCAGCTCCAGCCGATCCGCATGCAGCCGCTCCGCCAGGGCGACGAAATCATCGATACGATCCAGGTTCTGACGATGCAGAACCACGTTGATCGTCAACGGCAAGCCCATTTCCTTGACCCAGGCGGCAGCCTGAAGCTTTGCCTCCAGGAAGCGGCCACCGCAGATCTTCTCGGCCTGGCCCTCGTCGGTGTCCTGTATCGAAATCTGGACGTTATCCAGCCCTGCACTCTTGAGTGACAGAAGGCGTTCACGCTTCAACGGCACCCCGGACGTCGCCAGGTTCACGTAGAGCCCGGCCGCGTGCGCGCCGGCGACCAGGTCTTCAAGATCGTCCCGGAGCAGCGGCTCGCCGCCCGAGAAACTGACCTGGACCACGCCCATCGCTTCCGCTTCACGGAAGGCACGCAACCAGTCTGCCGTGGCCAGCTCCGTGCGGCGGCGGCGCAGGTCGAGCGGATTCGAGCAATAGACGCACTGCAACGGGCAGCGGTAGCTCAGCTCGGCGATTAACGTGTAGGGTCGATGTGCAGTCATGCGACGACCAGCAATGCGCGATCGCAGAGCGCCTGCAGGAATTCGAGTGCATCGGATTCGATGTCAGAGGCGTCCGCGTCGAATTCGACGGCCAGATGGCTGGCGATCTCCGCGATGCTGTGAACGCCATCGCAGCGCTTGATGATCGCTGCCGCGCTGTCCTCCAACTGCATGCCGCGCTCCGGGTACAGCAGCAAATGCCGGCCGCTGTGACGGTCGAACTGCAGGCGAACCTTCGCAGCCAGGCGCGGGACGCTGTTGCGATCCAGCTTCACGGTATGGCGTCCAGCGGATAGGCCAGCTGCAGCGCATCGAGCAGCGCCCAGAGTACCTCGGTCTTGCGGATCAGCGCTGCGATGGCCTGATCCTGCGTTTCGCGCGTCGTGGCCATTGCCGTCACGAAGCCGATGGCGTCGTCCGCATCGAGTTTTGCGCGCGTCACCCGCGAGCGGAAGTAGGCCAGGCTGGCGCCGTCGATCCACGGATAGTGCTGCTCCCAGGCATCGATCCTTCGCGACATCAGGTCCGGCGCAAAGAACTCCGTCAGCGAGGATGCGACCGCTTCCAGCAGCGACCGGCTGCGGACCAGATCAACGTAGGCGTCGCAGGCGAAGCGAACCGCGGGCAGCACGCCGTCGAATCGGGCGACGGCTGCGCGGGGGAGGCCCGCGCCTTCGGCCAGTCGCAACCACTTCTCCAAGCCGCCTTCGCCGCCCTGCTCGCCGTCCTGATCGCGGATGCGACGCAGCCACATCCGGCGGAACGCCGGGTCTTCCGACTTGGCAACGATCAACGCGTCCTTGATGGGGATGCGCGACTGGTAGTAGTAGCGGTTGCGTACCCATTCCTGCAATTGCTTGCGGGTCAGCCGTCCCGCATGCATGGCCTGATGGAAGGGATGATGATCGTGATAACGCTGCGCGCCTTCCTGGCGCAGGCGTTCGACAAACGCTTCGGGCGACAACGCCGTCATAACGCGAACTCCTCGCCGTCCTCTGCCACACGCCAGCCCGCATCGCGAACGCGCCGGGCCGGCTCGGAGGCCTCATCAAGGATGGGATTGGTGTTGTTGACGTGAATGAACCAGCGCCTGGACGTATCCAGATCGTGCAAGTGCCGCAGGGTCTCGGCCACCGGCAGGTGCGCCATGTCGCGACCGCGCACCTGCGCAAGACCGAGAGAGATCAGTTCGTCATCGGCCCAGAGGGTGCCGTCAAAAAACAGGGCCTGCAGCCCGGTCAACGCGCGCGCCAGTGCCGCATCCACCGCCGCCACTCCCGGAAAATAGCCGATCACGCTATCACCCTGTGCAATGCGCAAGCCCAGGTTCCACTCGCGATCCGCGCGGTTGGTATCGGTAACGTAGATGGGCGGCTTTCCGGGAACGGCGATTGGGTCGATCCGGAGACCGCCTTTCAGCTCGAACGACTGGCCCGGCTCGATACGATGCCACACGCTGTGATTCTCGTACCGCTGCAGTGCGCGATTCAGGATATTGCCCTGCGTAAACGCGGCCTGCACGGCAGAGGTTGCATAAATATCGAGCCGCGACCACTCGCGCAGCGACAACAGCCCGAGTGTGTGGTCGAGGTCGCCGTTGAGCAGGAGGATACCGGCCAGCGGGGTCTGCCGCGGCGGGCGCGGGTGCAGCGCCGGGAACGATTCGATCTGCGCGCGAATCTCCGGACTCGCGCCGATCAAGTACCAGTGGTCCCCGTCACCGCTGATGGCGATGCAGGCCTGCGTGCGCGGCTTGGCTTTCATTGTGCCGCCGCGCACGCCGGCGCAGTTGGGGCAGGCGCAGTTCCATTGCGGGAATCCGCCACCGGCAGCCGCCCCCAGGACGCGGACCCTCAGACTCGGTCTCCATCAAGCGATTCGGTGACGTAGGAATTGATCTCGCAGTCCATTGCGATCTCGATAAATACAGGCTTCTTCCACTGCTTCATGACTGACCTCCTATGTGGCACGGGTGCTGGGTGATAACGGAACTGGGTGATAACGGAACTGGGTGACGACGCCATCCGGGGCTTGAGCCGCACCCCGGATGCCGCGTGCTTCATGCTGGTTAATGCTTCTGGGAAGGCGACTTCTTTGCCGACTCCTTTTTCGAGGCCGCTTCATACCCATCCCAGGCCTGATTGATGATGTAGGCCTGGATCGCTTTCAGATCATCCGCCGGGATATCCGGGAATGGCGGCATGCCCTTGTCGATGCGGGCGCCGTAGACGATGGCAGCGAACTGCTGGTGTGTTTCGGCGGTTGCAAAGCGCAAATCCTTGATCGCGCCGTTGGCGGACTCCGCGCCATGTCCGTGACAGTAGACGCAGGTGTACTGGTCGAAGAGCACTGCGCCTTTTTTCACCTGATCCTCTGGGAACCGCGCCAGAGGCGGCTTGGGAAGCTCCGGCGCCTTCGCCTCGGGCAAGGGTGCTTTGGCGTCGAGCGCAAAGGCCAGCAACCGGGCCTGGGTGCGCGTCTTGGGCGTCGACGCGAGTCGCGCCAGCGAGGCGCCGATATTGGATGAGCCACCGTTGCCTACGGAAACCAGCACCATCTGCTTGCCGTCGATATTCACCGTAGACGGAGCGGCCAGCACCGAGCCTCCGACGTTGAAGGACCACAGCAGCTTGCCGGTATCGGCAGCATACGCCTCGAACTTTCCGTCGCCCGTCCCTTCGAAAACAAGGTTACCGGCCGTTGTCAGCATGCCGCCGTTCATCGGCAGCTTGCGGCGGACGCGCCAGCGCGCCTGTTGCTTCACAGGATCCCAGGCGACCAGTTCACCGTAGGCCTTCCACTTCGGATCCTTGCCGAACCCGATGTAGTCGTCCGAGCGCACTCCACCAACCACGTCGCTCGGATCAGCGGTCAGCGCTTGCGGTGCAGAAGCGACGGGGATGTAAACCAATCCGGTTGCGGGATTGAATGCCATCGCCTGCCAGTTGTGCGCGCCGGAATTGGCCGGCAGCACCACGGTTCGTTTGCCGGGATGTTCCCAATAGCGTGCGTCGGGCAGCGTGACCGGGCGTCCGGTCTTGGCGTCGATGCGCGAAGCCCAGTTCACTGGGGTGAAGTTGTTGGCTGAGATGAACTTGCCGGTCTTGGCATCGAGCACATAGAAGAAGCCATTCTTGGGTGCCGCCATCACCACTCGGCGCGTACTGCCCTCCAAGGGCAGATTCGCGAGCATGAGGTGCGAGGTCGGGTTGTAGTTCCAGCCGTCGTGCGGCGTGACCGTGTAGTGCCACAGGTATTTTCCGGTCGACGCGTCCAGAGCAACGACGGCATTCGTGTAGAGCTCATCACCGGCGTCGGCCGCACGCATCGCCGGATTCCACGGCGAAGGACCGTCGACTCCGAGATAGACCTGGTTCAGTTGCTGGTCGTAGGTGATCGCTTCCCAGACGCTGCCGCAGCCATGCGATTTCTTGTACCAGTCCGTGCCCCAGGTTTTGGCAGCCGCCTCAAGTTCAGGCGTCTTCTGCGGACCTTTGGCGGGGTCGTCGGGAACGGTGTAGAAACGCCACTTTCGCGCGCCGGTGTTCTCGTCATAGGCGTCGACATACCCGCGGCCGACGCCTGTGTCGCCGCAGGTGTTGCCGATGAACACCATACCGTTGCCCAAGCGTGGCGCACCGGTGATGCCGTACATCCCTTCGGCTCCGGTGGGATCGCAGGCCTCCACTTCCCAGACCTTCTTTCCGGTTTTGCGATCAAGCGCGATCAGCCGGCAGTCACCGGAGGTGATGAAGACCTTGTCACCGTGCGTGGCAAGACCCCGGTTGTAACGTCGGGCCCACCAGGGCATCCGGCCCATGCGCGCGAGATTCACTTCGGCGGTGTACTGCCACAGCAGCTTCCCGGTTCGCAGATCGTTGGCATAGGCACGGCCTGCCGGGCCGCTCTGGTAGACGACGCCGTCAACCACCATCGGGTTGCCGACCAGACCGTCGGACGAAGGCATATCGGCGTACCACGCCAGCCCCAGGTTCTTCACGTTCGTAGCGTTGATCTGCTGCAGGGGGCTCTCATGCTGCATATCCGCGGTTCGACCGAGGAGCGGCCAATCGGTATTGGCGCCGTCGTCGGCGGCGGACAGCTGCGATGAGGCCAGCGCAATACCGGCTAAAAGCCACAGCACGTTGATGCGGTTCTTGAACAAGGAAAGCTTCATTGACGGACTCCCATGAGCCTCGCCGGTAGCGGGGTGCATGCGGCGGGGCGTGGCGATAAGGCACGCCGAGAGTAGAATTAATCCTGATTAACGTCAAGTAATACATCGCTTCAGCGCGAACGGCTTGACTGTTTACCTAGTAAACATGAGGCGTGGCTCGTTCTTTATTGAAATTTAATTTGACTTAAATAAAATTTTGTAGAACTATGAGGCCGCGGCTCACCGCCGCACAGGACCCGGAGCGCTTCGTGAAGGACAGACCAACAACACCGGCAACGATCGTTCGACCCAAGGCGTCGCAGCGAAAAGGGCGTTCCGCCAACGTCGCTCGCATTGCCCGCGCCCCCACACAGGAGCGCAGTCAGCGCCGCTTCGGCGAAATCCTCGAGGCGGCCCAGGCTCTCCTCGAAAGCGCGCGGATCGAGGACATCAGCTTTTACGACATCGCCAAAAAAGCCGGCATGTCGCCCGCCTCCGTGCACTACCTGTTCCCCAGCATGGCAGCGGTGCGGCTGGAGTTGAACCGTCGCAACAACCGCGATGTGGTCGCCTTCATCAATGAATTGGCAACCGAACTCGCGAAAAGGGGCGAGCCCTCGTGGCAGCAGTGGGTTCGTTCCCTTGCCGACGGCGCGCGGCACCTGGTCAACGGCAGCCGGGCGGCATCGGAGATCCTGCTGGGGCCGATCCTGAACCGCGAGGGACGCCTGTCGAATGTCGAGAGCAACATCGTCGTCGCGAGGTCCGTCGTCGAGACCCTGCGAGCGGTATTCATCATGCCGGACATCCCAAATCTCGAGTTGAAGTTCGGCTTCGGCATGGAGGTGTTCGACGCCTTTTGGTCGAGGTCCTACGCGCTCCACGGCCGCATCGATGACGAGGCGTTTGAAGAGTCGATATGCGCAGTACTTGCCTACCTGCGCACGGTACTGCCGGAGATGCTCACCTTGCGTGCCCCAGCCGTGCAGCAAGAGCAGAAAAGTTAATCAATGGCGCCCACACGAGGGCACTCAACATAGCGCCATGCCGTCGGCAATGGTGCAGATCATGCGGAGGAAGAGGCAATGAACCTGCTACGACAACTCGCCCTTGGGGCGATGGTGGTTTTGTGCTGTGAAGGTGCTGCGGGATCGGGAACGCCGGAGCTTGGACAAGAACTCACGCCGGTGGGCGCAGAGAAAGTCGGTGACACGAGCGGTGGCATCCCCGCCTGGACCGGCGGCGACATGAAAGCCCCCGCAGGTTGGAAACCAGGTCAGCCGCGGCCCGACCCGTACGGCAGCGAGAAGCCGCAGTTCTCGATCAACGCCGCGAACGTCGACAAGTACAAAGACAAGCTGTCCGTCGGGCAGGTCGAGATGATCAAGACCATTCCCGGCTACCGGATGGATATTTATCCCGCTCATCGCTCCTGCGGTTTCCCAGAGTTCTACTACGAGCGCACCAAGAAGAACGCAAAGACCGCGAAGCTCGCGGCCGATGGGCACAACCTCAGCGAGGCACTCGGCGCTGCGGTCCCCTTCCCGATGCCCAAAAATGGCGTCGAAGCCTTGTGGAACCACCAATTGGGCTGGAAAGGTGAAGGCTTTCACGTGAACCTCACCACCTACATCCCGCCGAAGGGGTCGGATCAGATCGGCGAGCCGCTGAGCCAGGAAGAATGGGACACGTCCCCGATGTGGTCACCGACCAACAAGGGCGTCGCCGATGCCGGCGGGGTTGATTACCTGTTCCTCAACGTCTTTACCGGTCCCGCCTCGGTCGCGGGCGATGCGACGCTGGCACGCTACAACATGGCGCGGGAAAACGACCTGTGGCTGTATTTCTCGAGCATGCGCCGCGTCAGGCGCGCCCCCACCTACCAGTACGACGCTCCCCAGATCAACACCGAGAATCTGCTCGTCGTTGACCAGTACTTTATGTTCAACGGCCCGATGGATCGTTATGACTTCAAACTCGCCGGCAAGAAAGAACTCTATGTTCCGTACAACCTTTATCGGCTGAATTCGACCCAGAACAAGCCCGAAGACGTGGTGAAGCCGAGATTCTTCAACCGCGACCTGATGCGCTACGAAGCACATCGCGTGTGGGTGGTCGAGGCGACGCTTAAATCGGGTATGCGGCACACGTTCCCCAAGCGGACCTTCTACATCGATGAGGACACCTGGCAGATCCTGGTCGAGGACATGTTCGATACCCAGGGCAAGGTCTGGCGTGCGCTGGAAACCGGGCCGTTCATGGTGTGGGAGATCCCCGCCTGCATCACCGCCGCCAACATGAGCTACGACTTCCAGGCCGCGCGCGCCGTCTTCGACCGCGTCTTTGCAGGCCAACCCGAGCCCGATTGGCTGGCCGCTCGGGAGGGACGCATCAAACAGGACATGTTCGATCCTGATGGTCTGCGTCGCTTCACGACGCGCTGACCGCCAACATTACCCTGTAGAGGAGAGGGGATCATGCGTAGACATGACATTGCTTCGCGCGGACGTTTCGGATCGCTATGGACGGCTGCGGTGCTGGCGGGCCTTGCGCTTCCGATGACGCGCGCTCACGCAGCGCGGTGGAACCTCGACAGCGACTGGGTCGTGAATTTCGACTCGCTGGTATCGGTGGGCGCCGCGCTGCGCACCTCGAACCCGAATTGCGCCTTCATCGGCAACGACAACGGCGGTTGCGTCGGCAGCGAGGTTACGCCGCTGCAGAAAAGCGATCCATCGAAGTTCTCCATCTCGCTCGATACCCTTCGGCTCAACCAGGACGACGGCGACCTCAACTACAAACAGTGGCAGCCCGTCATGGCCAACACACAATGGGTTGCCGATTTGGCCGTCAGGGGACCTGACGGATGGAGCGGACTGCTTCGCGGCATCGTGAACTACGATGCCGCTATCGGACGAACCAAGCGCACCGACTTGGGCTCCAAATCCCTCGCCGTCAGCAATCCACGGCTGCTCGACGCCTACATCTCGAAGAATCTGGATGTTTTCGGTCACGACACGCGAATCCGCGTCGGCAACCAGGTCATCAGCTGGGGCGAGTCGCTGTTTATCCTGGGTGGCATCAATTCCATCAACCCGATCTATGTTCCGGGCTCGCATAGCGCAGGCACCCAGCTGAAGACGCTGTTCCTGCCTTCACAGATTGTTTCGATCAACACCTCGATCACCGACAACCTCGGCGTCGAGGCGTTCTACCAGTGGCGATGGAACACGTTTACGTTCGATGTTCCCGGTACGTTCTTCTCGACGCTGGACGTCCTGGGCAAGCACGGGCGTGGCATATACTTTCCCACATCGCTCATCAATGCGGCCCTCACGCCGCTGCAGTTTCCGAACGGCACCATCGGCGACAACGGTACGACCATCGTCGGCCGCAATCCGCGGACGCTGATGCCGTACAACCGCCAACTCTCGTTCGAAGAACTGGCGGATCCCAATGCCAACCCGATGGGGCCGATCCTGGGGACTGGCACCGTGATTGCCCGGGGTGCCGACCGCCGTCCCAAAGCTGGCCAGGGCGGCGCCGCTTTCCGCTACAAGTTCGAGGACTCCGGCAACGAGCTCGGATTCTTTTACGAACGCTACAACGACAAGACTCCTTATGGCAGTTACACCGTCGTCAACACCAAGAACAATCCTGTGGGCCTGGAGCTCAACCTCGACTACGGCACCGGCAGGAACCTGTTCGGCACGTCCTACAGCTTCCTGCTCGGGGACTGGCAATTGGGAACCGAGTTTTCGTACCGCCCGCACGATGGCGTCACCATCGATCCAAGCTCGGTTTCCGATTCGAGCAGTCCCTACTACTGCGCCAACTATTCAAATTCAAATCTGAATACCCCGACGACGGTCAACAAGCCCATCGGCACGTACTGCCGCGGCTGGGTGGACACCGCGAACTACCAGTTCCAGCTTTCAGGGCTCAACATCGTCTCACCATCGGGTCCTCTGGGCTGGATTCTGAATTTCACTGGCGCCAAGGAAAGCATCCTGATCGCGGAGGCCTCGTTCGGCTACTACCCCGAACTGAAGCTCCACCAGGGAATCCCGTACGCGACCACGTCCAATTACGCACTACCGACGAAGACCATTGCCGGCGCCGTCCTGTTCGGATCGCTGACTTTCCCCAATATCTTCGGCACGCGCGCTGCTCTGACGCCGGACTTCGCCGTGTCGCAGGGCATCCATGGCTACCCGGCGACGCCCCTGCCCGGCTTCATCCAGGGAGCCGGCTCCGCGACGTTCGGGCTGAATTTTGATTTCAAGGTCAAGCCCGCAACAACAATGCGCCTGGATTACACCCAGAACTGGGGCGCCGGCGCGGCCAATCTGTTGCGTGACCGCAATTTCATGTCGGTCAGCATCACCACGGCGCTCTAACCATGCTTTATCGCTTGACCCAGCGACTCGAAGCCCTGCTGTTTGGGAACCGGGTCAAATTTCTGTTGCTCATGGCCGTGATCACGGCGGTTCTGGGATTTTTCGCGTCCCAACTCCGCTTGTCAGCAGGGTTCGACAAGCAGTTGCCCGCAGGCCACGAGTACATCAAGACCTTCAACCAGTACCGCATCCAACTGTTCGGTGCAAACCGGTTGACGATCGCGGTGCATGCGAACAAAGGCGACATTTGGAATGCCGAGACGCTGACACGCGTGCTCAAGGTGACGGAAGCCGTCACTTACCTGCCGGCCGTGGACCGCATGAGCGTCAAGTCGTTGTGGACGCCCAATGTGTTCTTCACGGAGATCACCGAGGACGGCTTCAAGGCCGCACCCGTGACCGGAGGCGATATCGTCCCGGAGAAACTCAGCCCGGATGTGATTGCCCAGGTCCGCGGCCGTGTCGTGGCGGGCGGCCATGTCGGCTCTCTGGTCTCACGCGACCAGACCAGCGCCATGATCACCGCCGATCTGGTGGATGTCGATCCGCGCACCGGCGACAAGCTCGATTACGTCGCGTTCAACCACCTGCTCGAAGAGAAGATCCGCAAACCTTTCGAAGACGAAAATACCGAGATCGAAATCATCGGATTTGCCAAGCAGATCGGCGATATCGCCGACCGGTCTGGCGACGTGCTGAAGTTCTTTGCCATCGCCTTTGTTCTGACCGTCCTGGCAGTGTACTGGTACTGCCGCTCCTGGGCGCTGACCTGGCAGAAAATCTTCTGCTCACTGACCTCGCTGGTCTGGCAGTTCGGAACGCTGCGACTGCTCGGTTACGGCCTCGATCCGCTCGCGATCCTGGTTCCGTTCCTGGTCTTTGCCATCGGTGTCTCGCATGGCGTTCAGCAGATCAACTTCATGGTGCGCGAAATGGCGCACGGCGCAGACAACTACACCGCCGCGCGACGCAGCTTCTCCGGCCTGCTGATTCCCGGCGTGTTGGCGCTGGGCACTGCCTTCGTCAGCTTCATCACCCTGACCCTGATCCCGATCCCGATGATCCGCGAACTGGCGATCACCGCCGCGATCGGCGTCGCCTTCAAGTCCGTCACCAATTTGATGATGCTGCCGGTGGCAGCCTCGTTCCTGAAGTCCGATCCGAAGTTCGCGCATGAAGCCCTCGAACGCCGCGAGAAACAGGCCGGTTGGCTGCGCATGCTCGCCCGCATTGCCGAGCCGCGCAACGCGCTGATCGTGACGCTGCTTGGCATCGCCGTCTTCGGCCTGGCGGTATGGCAGAGCCAGGGGCGTCACGTTGGCAGCCTGCACGCCGGAGCGCCGGAACTCCGTCCGGACGCGCGCTATAACCTGGACTCCGTGGCCATCGTCGACCGATTCGACGTCGGCCTTGACTGGTTGACCGTCGTATTCGAGGCCACGCCTGACCGCAAGGGCGACGTCTGCGGTCGGGCCGACGAGTTGCTGTTCATCGATGATTTCACCTGGCGCATGGCCTCCGTGCCCGGCGTCGTCTCGACCGATTCGCTGGCCGCACAGCTCAAGCTCTATAACGCCGGCTTGAACGAAGGCAACCCGAAGATGGCGACGATCGTGCGCGATCCACACGGGCTTGGTTCCCAGGTTCGGGGCGTCGACAACCGCATAGCGGGACTCTCGACCAGCGACTGCCGCGTGCAGGGCGTAAACCTGTATCTGCCGGACCACAAGGCCACGACCATCAAGGGCGTGGTCGCCGCGGTGAAGACATTCCGCAACGCCACCTCTCTGGACGGCGTCAATATCCGGCTTGCCAGCGGCAACGCCGGCGTTCAGGCGGCGACCAACGAAGTCCTCGCCGAAAGCGAGCTGCCGATGATGCTCTACGTCTACGCGGCGATCCTGATCCTGGTGTTTCTGGCCTACCGGGACTGGCGCGCAATGCTGTGCTGCTGTCTGCCGCTGACCGTGGCCACCTACATTGGCTACTGGTTCATGAAGTCGCAGGAGATTGGCCTGACGGTGGCGACGCTGCCGGTGATGGTGCTGGCGGTCGGCGTCGGCGTGGACTATGCCTTCTACATCTACAACCGCCTGCAGATGCACCTGGCGGAAGGCGAAGGCATTACCGAAGCGCTTGAGCACGCCCTGACCGAAACCGGTATCGCCACCATTTTCACCGCCCTCACGCTGTCGGTGGGCGTTGCGACATGGTCGTTCTCCAGCCTCAAGTTCCAGGCCGACATGGGCGAACTGCTGACTTTCATGTTCCTGGTGAACATGGTCATGGCGATCACGCTGCTGCCGGCCTTTGCCGTGACCCTGGATCGGCTGATTCCGCGCCGCGGTCCGGTGCGTATGCCGGCGATTCTTCACCACTGAGAGATCGGCGATGAAGCCACTGACACTCTTGCTTACGGCCTCGTTGATTGCTTCGTCGGCGCATGCGGCCGATACGGTAACAGCGGTCAGCACAGACCACGCAACGCCGCCGCGATGGTCCACGCTCGGACCATCCGCCCGCGTGGACAAGGTGGCGTCGGCACCCATCCTGGCCGCGACAAAGGCCGGCAATCGCACGGTGGCCGTCGGTGATCACGGCGTGATTCTGCTCTCCGACGACGGCGTGCATTTTCGTCAGGCGAAAACGGTGCCGTACCGCTCGCTGCTGACGACCGTGCAGTTGGTGGACGCACAACGCGGATATGCCGGCGGGCATGATGGCGTGTTGCTGGGAACGAAGGATGGCGGTGAAACCTGGGTGCTGCTGCGCTCGACTCCCGGCGTCGAGAAGCCCGTCATGTCGCTGCATTTCGACAGCGCGGAGCACGGGTTCGCGGTCGGTCTGTACGGATGGGCCGTCGAGACCAGCGATGGTGGAAAGACCTGGACCGACGTACACGTGGGCGATGACAAGAACGGCGACCGGCACCTGTTTCACTTGTTTATCTCGCTGAAGGGCACCTGGCTGATTGCCGGCGAGCAGGGCACGGTGTTCCGTTCCGCCGACAGCGGCAAGACCTGGCAGGGACTCAACACCGGCGATCAGGGCTCGCTGTGGAACGGTCTTGCACTGACCGACGGCACGCTGCTGGTCTGCGGCATGCGTGGACACATCTATCGCAGCACCGACGATGGCCTGACTTGGCAGGCGGTGGCATCGGACACGACGCAGTCGCTGACTGGTATCGCGCAGATGCCGGACGGCTCCATCGTCATCGTGGGTCTGGACGGCGGGGTGCTCAGCAGCAAGGACCACGGTGCGACATTCACGCTCGCGCAGCGCGAGCAGGGTGAACCGCTGACCGATGTCCTCGCCAACGGTGCCAAACCCCTGTTGTTCTCCATGATCGGTCCGTTGCCGTGACCGGCTGCCCTCAGTCATCCGCCTTCCGGAGACAAAATCCATGAACAAGGGAAAATTATCCCGCCCCGCCATTGATACCAAACGTCGGGACCTGCTCAAACTCGCTGCCGCCTCCGCCGTCGGTGGTATTGGCCTCGGCACGACGACTGCGAGCGCTGGCGCAGCCGGCAACGCCGCCGACCCGCTCGACGTTGTCATCGTCGGCGCGGGCTTGTCCGGTCTCACGGCTGCACGCGACCTGCGCCGTGCAGGATGCGAATCCTTCGTGGTTCTTGAGGCGCGCGACCGCGTCGGCGGACGCACCCTGAATCACGACCTGGGCGACGGGCATATTTCCGAAGCCGGGGGGCAGTGGATCGGCCCGGGTCAGACCGCTGTCGCAGATCTGGCACGCGAGCTGAACGTGGGCACCTTCCCGCAGTTCTACGAGGGCAAGTCCGTTGTGCTCGGCGACGAGGGCCGGATGGAGATCGACCTGAAAGGCACTTTCGGCACCGACGAAAAAATCGCCGCCAAGCTCAGCGAGCTGTCGCGCGATGTGCCCTCGGGCGCACCCTGGAAGTCCAAGCGGCTAGCCGAACTCGACATCCCCATCGGCAACTGGCTGGCCAAGCAGGACATCAAGCCTGAAGACCGGCCGGGGTGGAACAGCACCTTTACGCTGACCACGGGCGCCACGCCAGGCAGCATGGGCATGCTGCATTTCCTGTCCATGATCAATTCCGCGAACTGCCGCTACGAGCAGCTCGAGGACATCAAGAACAGCGCCCAGGAAACCCGCTTCGTCGGCGGCTCGCAAATCCTGAGTATCCGGATGGCGCATCAACTCGGCGACAAGGTACGGCTGTCGTGCCCGGTGCGACGGATTTCCGGCTGGGATCGGGATGTCGTCACGCTGCATACCGACCAAGGTGACGTGCGCGCGCGCCAGGTCGTCATGGCTCTGAGTCCGCCGCTGTGCCAGCGGATCCAGTTCGAGCCGGCACTGCCACCTGCACGCGCGGCCCTGCATCGCGCCTGGCCCGCACATTCGCCGGGGCGCAAGACGGCCACGGTCTACAAGCGGCCGTTCTGGCGCGACAAAGGATTGAATGGCCACATCTTCCAGATCAATGGCGAGCTCCTGTGGGCCTATGACAACTCGCCACCCGGCGGTGAAATCGGTGTCATCAACGCCTTCCTGGCCAACGCGCGCGTTCCCTCCGAGCCAAAGGCGGCGAATGAGGTGTTGACCAAGATTTACGCTCAGGCCCTGGGTCACGAAGCGCTGACGCCGGTCTCGTTTCACGAGCATGACTGGGCGTTTGCCGATCCCTGGACGATCACGTGCGTCTCGGCGATTCCAGCGGGCTTCTGGCCCAAACATGGCGAAGCTTTGCGCCCGCCCTGCGGCAAGCTGATCTGGTCAGGCACGGAGACGGCCGAAATCTGGGCCGGCTACATGGACGGCGCCGTCCGCTCGGGTCATCAAGCGGCATTACAGGCGCTCAACGTGCTGCGTCGGGTGTAAGGCGGAGACCGACAATGAAGAAAATCATCCTGCTGGGCATCGCCACCGCCGTGGCCTTGCTGCTGGTGTTCCAAGGCCCCGCCCTGCTCGACGGCTACCGCCTCATGCGCGACCTCGACCGGTACACCGCCGCTTACGAGGCGGAAGGTCCATGGCCCCATCTCACGGATTTTTGCCGCGGCTGCCATGAGTCGAAAGGCAATCAGAACTATCCGTCCCTGATGGCGCAACCCGCACCCTATCTGAGTGCGCAATTGCACAAGATGGCCAGCGGCGAACGCGTCAGTCCCAACATGGGGCCGCTCGCCATGACCCTCAGCGAGGCCGAGATCGCACAGGTTGCTGACTACTTTTCGCGTCAGGCGCCGCCCGAGAACCCCTGGTTTTTGGCAGAGCCGGCACTCGTTGAGAAAGGCAAAAAGCTCGTGGACGCGGGCGGCTGCGCGGCGTGTCACGGCGAGGGACTGGTCGGCCGCGACCAGATTCCGCGTCTCGCGGGCCAGGGCTACAACTATCTGGTCGCACAGCTCAACGCCTTCTCGTCGGGCACGCGCCCCAGTCCCGGCAACGTGATGAACCAGCTCGCCTCGGCCCTGTCGCCGGACGACCGGCAGGCCGTTGCCGCATTCCTTGCCACCCTGAAACCCGAGCAGGCCGGGCATAGCCCCGCGGGTAACTAGCCATGGAACTCAAAACAACTTTATTCCTTCTGTCCGATCTGGCGCTGATCCTGAGCGGCTACATCTACGGCTGGAAATTCCTGAAGAAAGGAAATGTCCTGCTCGGACTGGAGTGGTGGATCATCGGATTCTCAGCCAGCAATCTTTTCGTCTTCGCGCTGACCGGGGTGACGTTCTGCTTCAACACGTCGATGCTGCTCGATGCCTTCTCAAGGGCTTTCGGCTTCCCGGTGATTGCCGTTATCGGAACGTTGGTCATCACGCATCGTTACCGGCCTTCGGTTTTAACGGAAATCGTGATCTTCGCCCTGAGCTTTGCCGGAGCGTTTGCGCTGATGCACGTCGACGTCGTGCAGCCGGTCAAGCCCTGGTTCTATTTGGCGATGGGGACCATCTTCTCGGCATTTCTCGTGTATTTGGCGATCCGCTTGTGGGCGGTCGGCGAACCCCGGAATGCCCTGAACCTGCTGGCGATCCTGGTGACCACCCTGATCATCGCCGTGATGGACGACCTGGTCCCGCTGTCCGGCGATGACGCGGACCGGACGCACTTCTTCACCATCGCGATGGCCGTCTGGGCCTACATGGTCTGTGGCTACTACTACGCCTATTGCGCGCTGGAGCGCGCGGAGAGATCACAATGAGTCACGACACCCGAAATGCTGTCCGGTTGACCGGCTGGACAGCAATCCTCGGCGGCATCGTCGCCTGTCTGCACGTGACGCTGGACTTCGTGCTGCTCGGCGATGATTTCGCGATGTCGCTGCACGGCGCGAGCATGTTGGCCTTGCCCACCGAAACGCGCGATCTGTTCCGTTGGGCGATGCTGGCCGACATCCTGGGCTTCTACCTGCCGGTGATTGTCATTGCCGGTTACCTCTGGCACCGCTTTCGCAACGAGGCGGGCGCATGGGGTGACATGGCGGCGCTGGCCATCGCGATCTATGTGGTCGTCGGCGTGAGCGGCGCTGCGATCCAAATGTCCGTCCTGAATCCACTGGCGCATCTGCACCAGGGCGGGGACGAAGCCACCCGAGCCGCCGCAGAAACGATATGGGCGGCACTTGCCACCGCCAGCCAGAAGGGCCTGTGGTGGATCGAGGGGCCCCTCGTCCTCTTCTGGGGGACAGTGGTGGGCAATCAACTCGCGCGAGCGGGATGGGGTCGCTCGGTACTGATTCCGTTGAAGATCGTCGGCTGGAGTTTCGCCCTGTTCTTCGTATTCGAATTCTTCCCGAGCATGGACACGCTGAGCGAACTGACGGGCCTCATCATCATCCTGGTGTTCCCGCTGTGGATGCTGCTGTTCGGCTGGGCGCTGCTGCGTCAGCCGGCGTCGACGCCTGCCCGGGCGTGAGCCATGGAGCGGTACGACTATGACGCGCTGGTCATCGGCTCCGGCTTCGGTGGCAGCGTCTCGGCGCTGCGCCTGGCCGAGAAGGGCTATTCGGTCGGTGTGATCGAGATGGGGCGGCGCTGGTCGCCAAAAACCTTTCCGAAGTCCAACTGGCGGGTCTGGGATTACCTGTGGCGTCCGAAATTGGGGTTGCGCGGCTTCTTCAGCATGCGCTTTTTCAAGCATGTGGTGGTTCTGCATGGCAATGCCGTCGGCGGCGGCTCCATCACCTACGCCCAAACCTTGCTGGTGCCTAAGGACAGCGTCTGGCGCGACGGCAGTTGGGCCGGACTGGATGACTGGCAACGCGTGATGCCGGCGCACTACGCCACCGCCAAACGCATGCTGGGAGTGACCACCAATCGGCGTCTCGGCGCAGCCGATGCAGCGCTCAAGCGCATGGCCGAGGCACAGGGCGTGGGCGATAGTTTCTACGCCACGTCAGTTGGTGTCTTTTTCGGCGATGACGCAGATCAGAAAGGCGGGCGTCGCTATCCCGATCCTTACTTCGATGGCCGTGGGCCGGAGCGCACCAGCTGCACCGGCTGCGGCAGTTGCATGACGGGATGCGTACACGGCGCCAAAAACACGCTGGATAAAAACTACCTGTACCTGGCCGAGCGCCTGGGCGCCAAAGTGCACGAACGTAACCGCGTGGTGGATGTGAAGCCGCTGGGGGACGGCACGGGCTCGCAGGGCTATGAAGTGTTCACCGAGGATTCGCTATCGCTGTTCGCCAAGCGCCGGCGTCGTTTCACCGCGCGCCGCGTGGTGTTCGCCGCGAGCTCACTGGGTACTCAGGACTTGTTGTTCAAGCTGAAGCAGAACGGTTCCATGCCGCGCATCTCCGACGAACTTGGCAAGCGGGTGCGCACCAACGCGGAATCGATGATCGGTGTGCGCGTTCCGGGCGGTGAGGATTTCTCGCGCGGGGTTGCCATTGGTTCGGGCATTTATCTGGACGAGCATACGCACATCGAAGCCACCCGCTACGGCGCCGGCCACGACATGATGAGCCTGATGTGCACGCCGCTGACCAACGGCAAGCCCGGCCCTGCACGCATTCTGGTCTGGTTGATGACGCTGATGCGCTTGCTGCTGACCCAGCCGGTCCGAACCTTGCGCGCCTGCAATCCCTTCGGTTGGGCCAAGGAAACCATCATCTTCTTGTGCATGCAAACGCTGGACGGTCATCTGGACATGCGCTACCAGCGCCGCTGGTGGTGGCCGTTTTCCAGAACGTTGCAGACGCACGGGCCGCGCATCCCCACCTACATTCCACAGGCCAACGCGTTTGCGGAAGCCAGCGCCAAGCTGCTGGGCGGCATGGCGGCCAGTACGATCTCCGAGATCATGCTGAACATCCCGATGACGGCGCACTGCATGGGCGGTTGCGCAATGGCCGACAGCCCTGAACAGGGTGTGATCGACCGCCAGAACCGGCTGTTCGGCTACGAGAACGCCTGGGTCTGCGATGGCTCCATGCTGGGCGCCAATCTCGGTGTGAATCCGAGCCTGACCATCGCCGCGCTGACAGAGCGGGCGATGAGCTTTATCGAGGCCCGCGAACCCGGGCAGACCGAACGCAATTCACAGAGGGCCCAGCCATGAGCCGACAGCAGAACACGGCGGCACCATCCACCACGCCGCACATCGTGATCATCGGCGCTGGCTTCGGCGGTCTGGGCATGGGCATCCAGTTGAAGAAGGCCGGCATCGATGCCTTCACCATTCTGGAGAAGGCGGCCAGCGTCGGCGGCACCTGGCGGGACAACACCTACCCAGGCGCGGCCTGCGATGTGCCATCGCATCTTTATTCCTATTCCTTCGAGCCCAAGAGCGACTGGACGCGCAAGTTCGGGCTGCAGCCGGAAATCCGTTCCTACATGGAAAGCTGCGTCGCCAAGTATCACTTGCATGACCACATCCAGTTCAATACCGAGGTGGAAACGGCTGCGTTCGACAAAGCCGCGGGTCAGTGGGTCATCAAAACCAAAACCGGCATGACGTTGAAAGCCCGTGTGCTGATCACTGCCACCGGGCAGTTGAATCAGCCAGCCTATCCGCGGATCAAGGGCATGGAGGATTTCAAGGGCACGGTGTTCCACTCGGCCCGCTGGGATCACGATTTCGATCCGACGGGCAAATCCGTCGCTGTGGTCGGCACCGGCGCCAGCGCGATCCAGTTTGTGCCGCAGATCGTGCCCAAGGTGAAACAACTGAAACTGTTTCAGCGCTCCGGTGCCTGGGTGATACCGAAACCTGACCGGCCGTTTACCGGCTTCGAGCAGTGGCTGTTCGAGAGCATTCCAATCGTTGACCGGCTGTATCGCACGTACATCTACTGGAAAAACGAGTCCCGAGCGCTGGCCTTTACCCGTTATGGTTTCATTCTGGAGCTATGGGCCCTGCTGAGCAAAATCAACATGCGCCAGCATGTGAAGGACCATGCAAAGCGCAAGAAACTGACACCGGATTACAAGATCGGATGCAAGCGCCTGCTGATCTCCAACGACTGGTTTCCAGCCATGAACGAAGACCACGTCGATATCGTGACCGATGCCATCGAGCGCGTTACCAAGGATGGCGTAGTGACGGCCGACGGCAAGGAACACAAGATAGACGCCATCATTTATGGCACCGGTTTCAAGGCCACCGATTTCCTGGCGCCGATGAAGATCACCGGTCTCAACGGCCTTGATCTGAACGAGGCTTGGAAGGATGGCGCCGAGGCCTACAAAGGCATGAATGTGTCCGGCTTCCCGAACCTGTTCATCATGTACGGACCCAACACCAATCTGGCGCACAGCTCCATCATCTTCATGCTGGAATCGCAGATGCGTTACATCCTGCAGTGCGTGCGTTTGCTGCTGGATCCTGGGCTGCACTACATGAACGTGAAAGCCAGTCGCCAGAAAGCGTTCGGCGAGGCCATCCAGAAGCGTCTGCAGAGCAGCGTCTGGGTGCAGGGCTGCAATTCCTGGTACATCAATGAGTCGGGCAAGGTCGTCAGCAACTGGCCGGGATTCACCTTCAGCTTCCGTCTGCTGACCGGCAAGCTGGACCTGCAGGACTACGAATTGCAGCCGGCGCCAAGCGCCACCCCTGAGGCCGCATCCTCCAGAGCGGCTTGAGCCATGCGGCGGTTGATGTTTTGGGTGGTTCGCCTACTGGTAAAGCCGGCGCTGTCGCCACGTGTACCCGTCACGCTGCAGCGTTTCTGGGGCAGCCTGATGGGCCTGAGCCTGATGGGGCCGAAAGGCGCGACCTACCAGCAGACGCGCTGCGCGGACGTGCCGGTGATGAAAATCCAGCCGGCCGGCGACACGCCGCTCCGCACGGTCTTGTATCTGCACGGCGGGGCCTACGTCACGGGCGGTTATGGCAGCCACCGCAAACTGGCGGCTGCGGTCGGCGAAGCGGCCCAGGCGCAGGTCTGGTCGCCCGACTACCGCTTGGCGCCCGAGCATCCGCACCCGGCTGCGCTGAACGATGCCCTGGCGGTTTATCGGAGCCTGCTCGAACAGGGGCAGGATCCTGATGGCTTAAGCCTTGTTGGCGACTCGGCCGGCGGCAATCTGGCACTCGAACTGGCCCTCGCCATACGAGCAGCGGGCCTGCCAATGCCGGCATCGCTCGTTCTGCTGTCACCCTGGACCGACATGAGCCTCAGCGGCGAATCGATTAGCACACACGCCGGTCGTGACCCCATGCTGTCGGCCGACTGGTTGCGCTGGGCCGCTGAGGTTTATCGCGGTGAAGTGGCACTGCGCGATCCCGCTGTGTCCCCCTTGTTTGCCGGTCTTGCCGGCTTGCCGCCGATGCTGATTCAAGTCGGCACCGAGGAAATTCTTGCGTCCGACGCGTTGCGTCTGCACGAACGCGCCCGTGATGCATCGGTGCCTTGTGAACTTCAGGTCTTCGACGGCCTGTGGCATGTGTTTCAGTTGCACTACCGGCTGCTAGACGCATCGAACCAGGCCGTCCACAAGATCGGGGCCTTCATCCGCATGCACGGCACGAGCCGAGTTCACGGCGGTTCTTTCGATGCTACGGTCTGAAGCCGATGGTTTGCGTTGACTCCGGAATTGCAGGGGCTGCACCAGTGACCGGCACAGCACCTGCTGCAATGTGATGCGCGAGGCATCATCGAGGCCCCGCTGACCGCGCCGGCACGGCTTCACAGATATGTCATGGGGCAGACCGCACGCGATTCCCAGCCGTGCCGCTCGCGCCGGAGGAAGCGCCAGTATGCTGCTGCGGCTTCTCTCGGATTGCGCCCGCTACGCCAACGACACGCTGTTCACAGCAAGCCGCGTCCATCAGGAGCGTTAACGGTGCGTCAGAAGGTCAGCACGATCCGCTGCGCGGTCTTGCTGGCCCAGGCCGTCTCGACCTCGCGCACCGGCATCGCCACGGCATCGACCTTCAGCTGCGCCGGGATCACCGCACGCAGCAAGTCGCCGACCACCTTCACCAAGTCGGCATGCGAGACGCTGCCAAGGCCGCTGCCCATCAGTTCCAGGCCCGAGCTGCGCAATGGGCCGGCGGCGAGCGGAATCGACGCACCGGCCATCGAACCGATATTGACGTAGCGGATACGTCGCGCCGCCGCGCCGCTGCCGTGACCGGCGGCGGCGTTGAGGAAATTCTCCGCCGGCGCGCCCCAGAGATAGTCCAGCACCACGTCGACGCCCGGCGCATGGATCTGCGCGCGAAATGCGGCCGCGAGGTCATCGGCAGCTTGATCGAGCGGGACGAAGGCGTCGGCGCCCAGCGCGCGCAGCTCCGCTTCCAGCGCGCGGTTGCGCGCCGTTGCCACGACGCGGCCGGCACCCAGGTGCTTGGCAATCTGGATGGCGAGCCGGCCCGAGGCGCCGGCGGCGCCGAGCACCAGCACCGACTCACCGCGCTGCAGCCGTGCGCGATGCGTCAGCGCCGCCCACGACGACATGCCGGGATTGGCGATGGCGGCGGCGGTGACATCGTCCACAGCCGCCGGCACCTCGATGCACTGCTCTGCTTTCACCGCCACCGTCTCAGCCATGGCGCCGATGGGCGCGCGTGGAAACGCAAAGTAGACGCGACGCCCGTCCGCGAGTGTGCCGACGCCGTCCGCGCCCGGCACCATCGGCAGCGTCTTGCCGCTGCTGTAGTGCTTGCCGGATGCCTGCGCCCGCACCAGCTGGCTGAGCGCTGCGGCGCGTGTGCTCACCAGCACTTCGCCGGCCTGCGCCACGGGCGCGTCGATCTCGCCGAATCGCGGCGGCTGGTCGTAAGCGTGAACGAGGGCGGCTTTCATGTCGGGCTCCTGCGGAATCGGAAGCGCGATGGTACGGCAGGGATGGGCGAGGCCGGAATGCGTCGGCAACGGCGGTTATGATGCGGACTGTCCCGCCCTGCCCTGTGAGCCCGTCCATGAAAGCCGTGATCTGCCAGAACGCGACGCTGCGCGTCGATACCCTGCCCGCGCCCAAGCCCGCCAAGGGCCAGGTCCTGCTCAATGTCCTGCGCTGCGGCATCTGCGGCTCGGACCTGCACATGCGCCAGCACTGCGACCACATGCGCACGCTGACGCGACGCGTGGGCTACGACCGCGTGGCCGGCGCCGACGACGCGCTGGTGTTCGGCCACGAGTTCTGCGGCGAGATCGCCGACTACGGCCCCGGCACGCAGCGCAAGCTCAAGGCCGGCACCGCCGTCTGCGCCGTGCCGCTGATCCGCAACGGCGAACACGTCGATGCCCTGGGGCTGTCGGCCCATGCGCCCGGCGCCTACGCCGAGCAGGTGCTGGTGCAGGAGGCGCTGATGGTGCCGATCCCCAACGGGCTGGCGCCGGATCGTGCCGCGCTCACCGAGCCGATGGCCGTAGCCCTGCACGCAGTGCGGCGCAGCGAGATCAGGAAGGGCGAGGTCGCCATCGTCATCGGCTGCGGCCCGGTCGGTCTCGCCGTGATCTGCATCCTCAAGGCCATGGGCATGAAGGCCATCGTCGCCAGCGACTTCTCGCCCGGCCGTCGCGCCCTGGCGCGCCGCTGCGGCGCCGACGTCGTGATCGATCCGCGCGAGTCCTCGCCGTACCAGGACGGCGCACGCTACGGCTTCGTCGGCAGCCTGCCGCAGATGCTGGAGCTGGGCGTCGGCACGCGCGAAAAGCTCGGCAAGCTGCCGGTGCCCTGGTGGCACAGCTGGCGACTGGCCGAGGCGCTGGGCCTGCAGCCGAAGCGACCGGTGATTTTCGAGTGCGTGGGTGTGCCCGGCATCCTGCAGACCATCCTCGACGGCGCGCCGCTGACCTCGCGCGTGATCGTGGTTGGCGTGTGCATGCAGGCCGACCAGATCGAGCCGTCGATGGCGATCAACAAGGAGATCGAGCTGCGCTTCGTGCTCGGCTACACGCCGCTGGAGTATCGCGACGCGCTGCACCTGCTGGCGGAAGGCAAGGTCAACGGCGATCCGCTGGTCACCGGCACGGTCGGGCTCGAGGGCGTGGACGGCGCCTTCAGCGCGCTCGGTGACGCCGAACGCCACGCCAAAATCCTGATCGACCCGCGCCGCCAGGGCATCGCCATCGCCGCGGCCTGAAATGGGCCGCGGTGCCGGCGCGCCGCTCAGTGACCTTGCCGCGTCGCGGCGTCGGGACTGAACATCTGCGCGTTCATGTCGCTGCGGTTGAGCCGCCACCAGTCCCGGCCCGCCTCGTTGACGAGATAGCCGGCTTCGTAGGCGCCGCTGAGCAGGTCGTGAAACACCGACACGCCGCGATGCCAGGCCTGCGCATCCGGCGCATAGCGGTAGACGATGAAGGACGTGCGCCAGAGCTGGCCACGCACGTCGTAGTTGTCGGCCCACACCGCATGCCAGGTGTCCTCGTCGACATACAGCACGCGGCGGCCGTAGACATGGCGCAGCCCCGGCTTGAGCGTGCCTTCGATCACCCACACGCGATGCAGCTCGTAGCGCATCACGTCGGGGTTGAGGCTGCCTTCGGTCAGCAGGTCCTTGTAGGGGATCGCGGGATCGTTGACCCGGAAGGCGTGGTAGGGAATCAGCATCTCGCGCTTGCCCAGCAGCTTCCAGCTGTAGCGCTCCGGTGAGCCGTTGAACAGCAGGTCGTCGTCCACCGTGCGCAGGCCGGAGGGTGGCGTCGGGTAGTCGAAGTTGATGTCCGCAGCCTGACGCACACGCCGGATGCCGGGGTTGTAGGCCCAGACGTGCGTGCTGCCGTCCTTGAAATCGGTGGGCTGAAAGCCGACGCCGATGGCGCCCTTGTCGCGCTCCGGCAGCAGGGTCTGATCCCAGAAATACGCGGCGACGGTGTCCTGGGTCGAGCGGCGCCTGGCGGGATCGGCGTAGGGACTGAGCGTCATGTAGCGCTGCTTGCCCCAGGCGATGCGCCCGCCGGGAAACACGTCGGCGATGTCGATCGTCGCGGTCTCGTTCCAGGGGCCGTGCCCGAGAATGACGTTCCAGATCGCCTCCAGCCCGCTCTGCGGGAACGGGAAGGCGATGGCGCCGGTCACCGCCTGTGTGCCGAGGCCGTCATGCACCAGTTGCGCGCTCGCCGCGTTCTGCTTCACCGCCGCGCAGGCCCAGTCCGGCAGGCGGAAGTCGCGGTGGCTGGCGTACACCGGCATGCGGAAGGCCTTGGGCTGTTTGCGCAGCAGCGCCTTCTGGCCGTCGCCGAGCTGGTCGGCGTACTTCGCCTGGTTGTCGGCAGTGACGGTGTACAGCGGATGCTCCGCCGCGTAAGGGCCAGGATCGTAGCCCTGCGCATCGCGCAGGCCCGGCCAGCCGTCGAGCCATTTGCCGGTATAGGCGGCGACACCGCTGGCGCTGCCGGCGCGCTCGGCGCCGATGCAGGTGAGTCGCGCCCCATCGAGCTCGCGCACCTGCGCCTCCGGCGCCTTGGCGTTGACGCTGCATACCGCCAGCGCCATCAGCGCCGCCGCGGGCAGCGCCGCTCTTCGCAGGCCAATCCTCAGCGTCATCCTCAGCGGCCCTGCACGTTCACGCGGACTTCGGTGGCGCCCGGCGTGTTGCGCAGGGTGAGCCGCGTTGCATTCGGCGCGGAGGTGACGCTGGCACCGCTCACCGTCACGGCGTAGCCGTTCGGGTAGTGCAGCGCAACCGGCACGTAGATGTCCGTCTCGCCGCTGCCGGCCGGGATGTAGCGATAGCTGAACGCGCCGCTGGCGGGATCGAAGCTCAGCGCCTCCGGCGTGCCGGCGGTGGCGCGCGGATAGGTGCGCTCGAGAATCTTGAGCTTGTCGAGTTTCACCGTGGAGAGATCGTCGTCCTTGGCGAACAGGCCCTGGCCTCCGGAGGTCTGGCTCTCGGTGGTGGGATCGCCCCAGTTCTTGTACGACCAGTACTGCCAGCCGGTGAGCAGCGTGTCGGCCTGCGTGGTGACATCGGTGAGATCCGGCAGATCGTCGCTGGCGCCGAATTCGGTGATCAGCGAGGTGCTGCCCATCTTGGTCATCGCGTTCTGCGCGGCGATGTTGACCACCTGGTGCAGCTGCGGGCACAGCGGGATGTTGGTGAAACCCTGCGAGTGCAGCGCCAGGCCGAGCACGCAGTACTTGTGCCAGGACAGGCCGATGTTGGCGTCGTTGAACGGCGTGGTGCCGAGCCAGCTGTCGGCGCCGCCGTTGAGCAGGAAATTGGGTTCGTAGAACACGATGTTGTCCTTGTCGACGCCGCGGATGCCGGCACGCGCGTGATCCATCATCGGCTGCAGTTTCTGCGTGTCGAACAGCGGGCAGCCCACCGGGTTGGCGCAGGTGGCCCATTGCGTGCCGGGGAAGGGCTCGTTCATCAGGTCGTAGCCGCCGTGGTGATCCTGCGCGTGCCAGCGCTGCGCCACGGCGGTCCAGGCATCGCGGTAGTGATCCCAGAGATTGCCGGTGTTGTTCCAGAAGTTGTCGAACACCACGCCGGCCGCCGGCAGGAAGTAGCCGGCCGGAAACGGCACGCCGGGAATCACCGGCACGCCGTCGTCGACCACCGCCCAGTCGGGGAAGCCTTCGCCGCCAAGCTTCTCGTTGTAGATGTCCTGGTGAAAATCGAACAGCACGTAGATACCGCGACTGGCCAGCAGCTGCACCACGCGGTCGATCTGGTCGAGATAGGCGGTGTCGATCTTGCCCTGCTGCGGCATCACACCGGCAAACAGCACGCCGAGACGCACGCTGTTGAAGCCGTGGTCGCGCAGCCAGTCGGCGTCGGCGGCGGTGAAGCCGGCGGCGCTGTCGGGCGGCGCATAGGGCTTGAGCTTCCACACCGCGTTGACGCCGTGCAGCAGCACCGTGCGGTTCTGTTCGTCGACGATCCAGCGGCCACTCTGGCGCAGCTGCGACACCGTGCCGCTGCCGGTCGCCGGCGCCTGATCGCTGCGCGCACAGGCGCCCAGCAGCCACACCGCCACCAGCATCAGCCCGCAGGCCAGGCTCTTGCGCATCTGCTCTCCTCCGTCGCGGCGGCGTCGAGGCGCCGCATTCCTGTCCCGGTGGCCAAAAACCCGCCACCCGCTCTTGCATGTTTGCCTGGGAGAATGGTTATTTATTATTTAACGAATTTTTATTTGATCTATTTTTTATAACATCTCTCCAGCGTCCGCAGCATACAGCGGGTGGCCGCTGTCGCGGTCGTCCGGATGCAGGAGATGCCGCTACCGCCATGCCGGCCGGTGACCGCAGGGAATCCCCGCTGGGCGCCGGCATGACGATACCGCAGGTGGTCTCAGGACTTCGCGACGGTGCGGAAGCCCAGGTGCGAGGCCGGCAGGTCGATCTCCTCCGGCTGACGCGAGGCGGCGCGGGCGCGCACGCAGTAGTTGGCGGCGCAGAGATACGAGCCGCCCTTGATCACCTTGCGCTCGGCGCCGCTGCGCATGGGCGCCACCGACACCGCCTCGCCGGCACCGCGCGTCGCCTCGTCCTCGCCGTGTGCCGCGTAGGTGTCGGTGGTCCACTCCCAGACATTGCCGACCATGTCGTGCAGGCCGAAGGGATTGGCCGGGAAACAACCCACCGGCGCGCGACCGGGGAAACCGTCGTCGCCGGTGTCCTGGTAGGGAAACAGGCCCTGCCAGAAGTTGGCCAGCGGACGGCCCTGCGCGTCGCGCAGCGCGCGATCCGCCGACTCGTTGTTGCGCCCGGCCTTGGCGGCGTACTCCCACTGCGTTTCGCTGGGCAGCTCGCGGCCCAGCCAGTGGGCGTAGGCCAGGGCATCGGCGTAGCTGACGTCGACCACCGGCTCGTGGCCGCGGCCCTCGATGCTGCTGCCCGGCCCCTCGGGATGGCGCCAGTCCGCGCCCTTGACCAGGTGCCACCAGCTGCCTTCGGCCGTGGTGGCGTCGTTGCCCTCGGGTGCGCGGAACACGGCGGCGCCCTCGCCCTTCTCCGCCTCGGTGACATAGCCGGTGGCGGCGACGAAGGCGGCGAACTGCGCGTTGCTGACCTCGGTGCGGTCGATCCAGAACGGCTCGACGCGCCGCGTCTGCGGCGGCCGCTCCTCGGCATAGCCGCGCGTGCTGCCCAGTTCATAGGCACCGCCGCGCAGATGCACCATGCCGGCGTGCGCGTCCTGGCCCCAGCCGGGCGGCAGGCCGCTGTAGGCCGCGCACTGCGTGCGGTCGCCCAGCGCGGCGTGCGCCGGCGGCGGTCGCTGATCCTTCAGCGACCAGGCGGCGGCGAAGGCGACACCAAGCAGCGTCGCTGCCAGCAGGCCGATGCGCACGCTGGGGCCGTGGAGGTTCACGGCGACGGCACCTGTTGCAGGTATTGATTCAGCAGCGGTGCCGGCAGTTGCGCCGCCAGCTGGCCGACGATCGAGGTCGGCAGCGGCACCGGCAACTGCGGCGGCAGCAGCGGCGCGACGTAGCCGACGCGCTGCGCGTAGGCGTTCCACTCCGCCGTCAGCGCGCTGACCACGTCCGGGTGCTGCGCCGCCACGTCGGTGGTCTCGCCGCGGTCACTGTCGATGGCGTAGAGCTGCCAGTCGTGGTTCAGGAACTCCGCCGCCGAGGGCAGCATGTAGTTGCGGATCTGCGTCAGCTTCCACGGCCCCTTGCGCACCACGCGGATGTCGTTGACCTCGTCGGCGAGCACTTCGTCCGGTCCGTGCACGGCGCCGGGCTGACCCTGCAGCAGCGGCTGCAGCGAGGCGCCTTCCAGCGGCGCGATGGCCTTGCCCTGGTAGGTGGCGCCCGGTGCCGCTGTGCCGGTGTAAGCGAGGATGGTCGGCACCAGGTCGCGCAGCGTCGACAGCGCCGCGCTCTGCGGCTGGGCGCTGGACTGGTGCGGCAGGCGCACGATGGCCGGCACCGAGATGCCGCCCTCGGCGGTGAAGCCCTTGAACAGCCGGAACGGCGCGGTGCCCGCCTCCGCCCAGCGCGTGCTGCGGAAGATGAAGGAGCTCGGACGGCCGTAGTTGGCCAGCGAATTGTCGATGCTCAGCACGCTGGCGGGGTTGCCGAGGTCGGTGTAGGGAATGAAGCCGAAGCCCATGCCGTCGGCGCCGTTGTCCGAGGTGAAGATCACCAGGGTGTTGTCGTACTCGCCGATCTGCTTGAGATAAGCGATGACGCGGCCGACGTTGTCGTCGAGATTGGTGAGCATGCCGGCGAACACTTCCATGATGCGCGCCTCGCTCTGCCGATCCGACGCGGAAAGAGCGTCCCACGGCTGGTTGATGAGCACACCGGGCTGGCCGAAGCGGATCATCGGGGCCTCGTCGCCGGGATTGGGATCGAGATCCTGCGGAATCAGGCCGAGGCTCTTCATGCGCTGGATGCGCGCGCTGCGGATGGCCTCGTAGCCGGCGTCGTACTTGCCCTTGTAGAGATCGAGATAGGAATCCGGCGCCTGCAGCGGGAAGTGCACGGCCTGGAAGGCGAGGTAGGCGAAGAACGGCTTGCCGTCGCCATGGTCACGGCCGATGTACTGCGTCAGCTTGCTGGCGAAATAGTCGGACGAGAAGAAATCATCCGGCAACGTCGCCGCCGTGCCGTTCTCGTAGTAGGTCTTGGCCGAGGACTCCGGGTGCGCGCTGCTCGGCTTGAAGTTGCTGCCGAAGGCGGCGCTGTAGTCCAGGGAGAATGACTGCTCGAAGCCGACCGCCTTGGGGCCGTTGCCACCCAGGTGCCACTTTCCGGCCATGTAGGTGTGATAGCCGGCGTCGTGCAGCAGGGCCGCCACGGTCGGCGCACCGTCGTTGAGATCGCCCTTGTACTCGTCGTTGCCGGGGTAGAAGGAACTGCTCTCCGCCAGGGTGCCGACGCCGACGAGGTGATGATCGACGCCGGTGAGCAACTCCGCGCGCGAGGTGGCGCATAACGGCGTGGTATGAAAATTGGTCAGCACGCGGCCTTCGTGCACCAGCGCGTCGATGTTGGGCGTGGCGATCTCGCTGCCGAAGGCGGAGAGATCGGAATAGCCAAGGTCATCGACCAGGATCACCAGCACGTTGGGGCGACCGTGCGTCGCACCCGCCACGCCGACGGGCGCCGGGGACGAGCGGCTGCAGGCGGCCAGCAGCATGGCGCCGAGCGCGGCCAACGCCATCACGCCGCCACGCCGGTGGCGGTTCCCTTTGTCACCCTTCATCACGATTCTCCTTTCTCGCAGTGTAGCCGCCAGTGCAATGCCGGCGGCGTTCTGAGCTCAGACCATTTTCGGCAGCATCCAGGCTAGCGCGGCGCTTTCGCAAGCCGGGAGGGGCGATCCGGCGAGCCGGGGGCATTCCGGCCACGGGCCTTGCGCCGGGCCGGCACCCCGCACCGCCGCCGTCAGCGTCGGCGCGCGGCGCTGGGCGTGTGGCCGGTCCAGCGTTTGTAGGCGCGGCGGAATTCGCGCTCGTCGCTGAAGCCAAGCTCGCCGGCGACCTCGCCGACCGAGACCCGCGCGTCGCCCAGCCGCTTCTGCGCCCGTTCCGCGCGCAGGCGGTCGTGCAGGAGACGGAAGCTGATGCCGGCCTGCGACAGCCGTCGGCGCAGCGTGCGCTCGCTGCAGCCCAGGGCCTGCGCCGCCTCGGTGGCGCGCGGCGCGGTGCCCAGACGCTGGCGCAACCAGGCCTGCAGGGAGGCCAGCTCGTCGGGCGCCGCTGGTGGCCGCGGCATGCGCGCCTCGCACAGACGCAGGGCCTCGGTCTGGCCGCTGACGCTGCCCGTGGCGATGCGCTTGCGCAGCACGGCGGGATCGCTCGCCAGACAATGCCGCGTCGCCGAGAACTGCACCGGGCAGCGGAACAGGCGGCGATAGGCCTCGGCGCCCGGCGGCGCCGGATAGGCCAGCTCCAGCCGCAGCGGCGCGTAAGCTTCACCCGCCAGGGCACGTGTGGCGGCCAGCGCGCTGGCAAAGAATTTTTCGCAGAGGAAACGGCGCAAGTCCGGCAACTCGAAACGCTCATGCGCCTGCAGCAGGAACTCGCCCTGCGCCATGCGGCAGCTCACATCCATCAGACTGCCGCTGACCGGGTGATAGCGCGCGCCCAGATTGGCGGCCGCGGCGAGATCGGGCGAGGACATCAGCGAGAAGCCCAGCGCCCCCATCGCCGGCAGGGTGACGCGGCTGCCGACCGCCAGCCCCAGCGGCCATGCTTTCGGGAAATCACGCAATGCGGCGCGCACGATGTGCGCGACCTCGCGGAACGACAGCCGCGCATCGGGGTCGGCGCAGTCTTCCGGGGTCAGATGACGGCCGGCGAACCAGCGCGCCGGATCGCGCCCTTGCTCGCGGCCGTATTCGACCAGCCCGGCCAGGGTCGAGGCGGCGATATTCGCCTCGTCGAAACGCGGATCGTCGGATGTGGCGGCGCTCGCCACGCGCCCTCAGGACTTGTTGGCGGTGGCCGCGTCGAGAAACGCGGGCCGCTCGCCGCCACCGTGCAGGGCCAGGTTGGTGCCGGAGACATACGCCGCCGCCGGCGAAGCGAGCCAGACGCAGGCATTGCCGATGTCGGCGGGACTGGCCAGGCGTTGCATCGGAATGGTTTTCGCCACGGCGGTGACGCCGTCGGCATCGCCATAGTGCAGGTCGCTCTGCTCGGTGAGCACCGGCCCCGGGCTCACGGCGGTCACGCGGACCTTCGGCGCCCATTCCACCGCCAGCGACTGCACCAGGCTGAGGACGGCCGCCTTGGCGGCGCCATAGGCCGCCGTTCCCGGCGAGGGTCGCAGCGCCGACACGCTGCCGATGAAGATGATGCTGCCGCCTTCCGCCTGCGCCTGCATCAGGGCGTTGGCCTTCTGCGCCAGATGCAGCGGCGCCAGCAGGTTGAGGGCAAAAATCTTCTCGTGGAAACGCGGCGAGGCCTTGGCCGCCAGGGCGAACGGCGCGCCGCCGGCGTTGTTGACCAGCACATCCAGCCGGCCGTGGCGCTGCGCGATCTGCGCGAACAGGGCATCCACCGCCGCCGCATCGCGCACGTCGCAGGCGATGAACTCCGCGGTATTGCCGCCCGCGGCCGGCAACGCCGACGGCGCCTCGCGCCCGCAGGTGATGACGCGGTCGCCCGCCGCCAGGAACGCCTCGCTGATACCGCGACCGACGCCCTTGGCGCCGCCGGTGACGAGGATGACTTTCGATGATTGCGCCATGCCGGCTCCCCTCGAATCGATACCGCCACTCTAGCGCGCCCGCCACGCCGCCAACCTCATCCCTCTGTGGGAGTCGGCGGTGACACTCGTCATCGCCCGCCACGGGCCACGTCGATGTCGCGGTCCTGCCATCCCTGGCGCAGCCTCGCGCCTCCGCTTCGACCCCGGCCCAGGCATCGGGCCCGGGCGTTCGCGCTCGCCGGCGATGACGTTAAGTCATCGCCGGCGAGCGCTCACCCAAAAGGGTGAAGCCATCGACAGCCGCTGGCGTGAACATGGCGGCTGTTCCCGCGCCGGGGCTGCCGGCGTGGCCGTGTCCGTTCGTCCGCGAGCCCATCATGTCCAGCAAACCCGTTCCGGAAGGCCGATATGCCCAGCTGCCCAACGGCTACCGCATCCACTACCTCGATGAGGGCAGCGGGCCGGTGGTGGTGTTCCTGCACGGCTCCGGCTCCGGGGCCTGTGGCTACAGCAACTTCAAGGGCAATTATCCCGAGCTGGTGAAAGCCGGCTATCGCGTGATCCTGCCGGACCTGATTGGTTTCGGTTACTCCGACAAGCCGGACAACGTCGAATACCCGCTCGACTTCTTCATCGAGTGCGTGAAGCAGACCCTGGACCAGATCGGCGTGACGAAATACACGCTGGTGGGCAACTCCCTGGGTGGCGCGGTGGCGCTGGGCTTCGCGCTGGCGCATCCGATGAACGTCGAACGGCTGGTGCTGATGGCGCCGGGCGGCGTCAGCGACATGCCGGACTACCAGGCGATGCCGGGCATGTCCGCGCTGTTCGCGCACTTGGCCACCGGCAAGCCGTTCACGCACGAGACCATGAAGGCCTTCTTCATCAAGGCCTTCGTGGTCGATCCAACCATCGTGGACGACGCACTGGTGGCCGAGCGTCTGGCGCTGATGAAGCTGCAGAACCCGCAGGTCATGAAGACCATGAAGGTGCCGAACATGACCGCGCGCCTGCCCGAGATCAAGGCACCGACGCTGGCGCTGTGGGGCATCAATGAAAACATGATGCCGGAGAACGGCATCCTGCGGCTGGCCAAGGGCATCCCCAACTGCCGCATGGTGCTGGTGCCGAACTGCGGTCACTGGGTGATGATGGAGCACCGCGAACTGTTCAATCGCACCGTCCTCGATTTTTTGAGGAACGGGTGAGGTCTTGCGCTTCAACGATGCCTCAATGGCATCGTTGGCAAGACCGAACGCCCAGCCATGGATGGCTGGGCCGGGGTTTCAACAAATCAGTAATGTCTCGCCATGGATGGCAGGACTAAACGGAAGGATGATGAATTTGAACGCAGAAAAAATAAGATTCCTCGGCGACGAACTGTTCGCCGCGCTGCGCTCACGTTCGACGCTGGCGCCGCTGACCAGCCGCGAAGCCGGCATCACCCTCGACGACGCCTACAACATCTCGCTGCGCTTCCTCGAGCGCCGCACCGCCGAGGGCGAACGCGTCATCGGCAAGAAGATCGGCGTCACCAGCAAGCCGGTGCAGGACATGCTCGGCGTGCACCAGCCGGACTTCGGTTTCCTCACCGACGCGATGGCGGTGGCCGACGGCAGCAGCGTGTCGCTGAGCCAGGCCCGCCTGATCCAGCCGCGCGCCGAGGGCGAGATCGCCTTCGTGCTGAAGAAGGACCTGAAAGGTCCCGGCGTCACCGAACAGCAGGTGCTCGACGCCACCGATTACGTCGTGCCCTGTTTCGAGATCGTCGACAGCCGCATCCAGGACTGGAAGATCAAGATCCAGGACACCGTCGCCGACAACGCCTCCTGCGGCGTATTCGTGCTCGGCAAGGATCGTGTTGCGCCGCGTGCGCTGGACCTCGCGGCGGTGAAGATGCAGATCAGCAAGAACGGCACGCATGTCGCCGACGGGATCGGCGCCGCGGTACAGGGTCACCCGGCCACCGCGGTCGCCTGGCTGGCCAACACGCTCGGCCGCTTTGGCATCCCCTTTCTCGCTGGCGAGGTCATCCTCTCCGGCTCGCTGGCGCCGCTGCTGCCGGCGGTGCCAGGCGACCGTTTCGAGATGACCTTGCAGGGCATCGGCAACGCTTCGATTTCCTTCGAAGCCTGATTGAGAGTCACATGAAAAAAATCAAATGCGCCATCATCGGACCCGGAAACATCGGCACCGACCTGATCTACAAGCTCAAGCGCAGCCCGGTGCTGGACCCGGTGTGGATGGTCGGCATCGATCCGAAGTCCGAGGGCTTGATCCGCGCCCGCGACATGGGGCTGAAAACCACCGACCAGGGCGTCGACGGCCTGCTGCCGCACGTGCTGGCCGATGAAGTGCAGATCGCCTTCGACGCCACCTCCGCCTATGTCCACAAATCCAACTCCGACAAGCTCAACGCGCTCGGCGTGCTGATGGTGGACCTCACGCCCGCCGCCATCGGCGGCCTGTGCGTGCCGCCGGTGAACCTCGACCAGCACGCCAAGGCGCAGGCGATGAACGTCAACATGATCTCCTGCGCCGGGCAGGCGACGATCCCGATGGTCAACGCGGTGTCGCGCATCCAGCCGGTGAGCTACGCCGAGATCATCGCCACGGTGTCGTCGAAGTCCATCGGTCCCGGCACGCGCGCCAACCTCGACGAATTCACCTACACCACCTCCAGCGCGGTCTGCGCCGTCGGCGGCTCGCGCACGGGCAAGGCGCTGGTCATCATCAATCCCGCCGATCCGCCGATGATCATGCGCAACACCATCTACTGCCTGTGCGACGACGCGCCGGATCAGGATCGCATCCGCGAGTCCGTGCACCAGATGCTGGCCGAAGTGCAGAAGTACGTGCCCGGCTATCGCCTGGTCAACGGCCCGGTGTTCGACGGCAAGAAGGTCGGCGTGTTCATGGAAGTCGCGGGTCTCGGCGACTACCTGCCGACCTACGCCGGCAATCTCGACATCATGACCGCCGCCGCCGCGCGCACCGCCGAGATGTTCGCCACGGAAATCCTCGCCGGTCGTTATCAACTCAAAGCAATCAAAGAGGCTGCATAACCATGGCCAACGAACTCAGGAATCTGAAAGACCGCAAGGTCCTGGTGCACGACATGGCCCTGCGCGATGGCATGCACGCCAAGCGCGAGCAGATTTCCACGGCGCAGATGATCGAGGTGGCGACGAAGCTCGATGATGCCGGCGTGCCGCTGATCCAGGTCTCGCATGGCGCCGGTCTCGGCGGCAACTCGCTGCAGCATGGCTTCGCCATGCACAGCAACGAGGAATACTGGGACGCGGTGGTGCCGAAGATGAAGAAGGCCCGCATCTCCTGCCTGCTGATCCCCGGCCTCGGCACGATGAAGGAACTGCAGAGCGCCTACGATCATGGCGTACGCAGCGTGCACGTCGCGACGCACTGCACCGAAGCCGACACCAGTCCGCAGCACATCGCCTATGCGCGCAAGCTCGGCATGGATGCGACCGGTTTTCTGATGATGGCGCACCTCAATGATCCCAAGGGCCTCGCCACGCAGGGCAAGCTGATGGAATCCTACGGCGCGCAGACCATCTACATCACCGACTCCGCCGGTTACATGCTGCCCAATGACGTGATCGAGCGCGTGCGCGCGCTGCGCGAGGTGCTCAAGCCGGAAACCGAGATCGGTTTCCACGGCCACCACAACCTCGGCATGGGCATCGCCAACTCCATCGCGGCGATCGAGGAAGGCGCCAGCCGCATCGACGCCTCGGTCGGCGGGCTCGGCGCCGGCGCCGGCAACACGCCGCTGGAAGTGTTCGTCGCGGTCTGCGACCGCATGGGCATCGACACCGGCTGCGACCTGTTCAAGCTGATGGACCTGACGCAGGACGTGATCTTTCCGATGATGGATCACATCGTGCGCGTGGACCGCTCCTCGCTCACCCTCGGCTTCGCCGGCGTGTATTCCACCTTCCTGCTGCATGCCGACCGCGCCAGCAAGAAGTACGGCATCCCGGCGCGCGACATCCTGGTGGAGCTGGGGCGCAAGAAGATGATCGGCGGCCAGGAAGACATGATCGAAGACACTGCGCTCACCATGGCGCGCGAGCGCGGCCTGCTCAAGACCAGCGCCGCTTGAGCCACGGAGCGCGCCCCGTGAACCCGCAAGCCTGGGGCCCGATCCGGCAGATCGCCTACGTCGTCGACGATCTCGACGCGGCCATCGCGCGCTGGACCGCGCTGCACGGCGTCGGTCCCTGGACGGTGTTCCGCAACACCGTGATGCGCGGCCGCTGTCGCGGGCAGGACACCGCGGTGAAGCTGCACGTGGGCCTGTCCTACCAGGGCGAGGTGCAGATCGAGCTGATCCAGCCGGTGAGCCGCAGCCCCTCGCCCTACCAGTTCGAGGACGGCCGTCCACGCAGCGGCATGCACCACATCGCCTGGCACGCGGCCGACATCGAACGCAGCGCCGCCGAGGCGCGCGCCCGCGGCCTGGCGCCGGTATTCGAGGCCGGCAACGGTCTGGTGCGCGTGGTCTACTTCGAAGACCCGGCGGCGCCCGGCCCGCTCTATGAATTGATCGAGGCGGTGCCGGCGGTGCTCGAAGGCTTCGCCAGCGGCCTGCAGGCCGCCCGCGACTGGGACGGTCGCAGCACACCGGTGACGGTTTTCGATTTCGAAGCCTGAGCCGCGCCGCGATGTCTTTCCTGTACGACACCCTGCGGTCCTGGCTGGTGCGCGCGCCGCGTGCGCAGCGCGTGGACCTGCGCGGCCAGCGCGCCATCGTCACCGGCGCCACGCCCGGCTCGCTGGGCTTCGAGACCGCACGCCTGCTCGCCGCCTGGGGCGCGGACGTGGTCGTCAGCACGCGCCGCGCACCCGAGACCGCCGCCGCGCAGCTGCGCCAGCAGCTCGCGTCGGTGCCCGGCCACGGCCGCGTCGAGGCCCTGGCGCTGGACCTGTGCGAGCGGGATTCGGTCGAGCATTTCGTCGCGCGCTATCGCGAGCGCCACGATGCGCTGGAGCTGCTGGTCAACAATGCCGGCGTGCACCTCGACCTGCTGTCGCAGTGGCAGGCGCCGCAGTTGACCGCCGACGGCCACGAGATCCACTGGCGCACCAATTATCTGGGCACGATGCATCTCACGCACCGTCTGCTGCCGCTGCTGCAGCGCGCCGGCGGCGCGCGCGTGGTCAACGTCGTCTCGCAGTTGCACGTCAAGGGCAGCAACGCCGGCCTGTTCGCGCCGCAGCCGCGCTACAACTCCTGGGTCGCCTACGGCAACTCCAAGCTGGCGCTGGTGCACGCCACGTTCGAGCTGCAGCGCCGCTATGCGCACCATCACGGCGTGCAGGCCTACTGCCTGCATCCGGGCGCGGTCTACACCCACATCGCCGACGGCGGGCTGGCCGGCAATCCCGCAGTCGAGAGACTGCGGCGCGCCTTCGCGCCTGTGGAGGCGTTCTTCCTGCTGACGCCGGAGGAAGGCGCGCAGACCAGCCTGCACTGCGCCAGCGCCGCGGACGCCGAGGGCGGACGCTATTACCGCGCCTGCCGCGTCGCCGAGCCCAGCGCCGACAGCCGCGACGCCGCCGTCTCGGCGCGCTTGTGGCAGGACACGGCGGACTGGGTGGAGCCGGACCGCGCTTTCTGAGGCGCGGAAGCCGCCACCCGCTGTAGCCGTTTTCCCTGGGGAAATTGTTTATTTATATTGATTAATTTAAAAATCAGTTAATATTTTATAACGATATCAGTCAGCCCGACGGCAACAGCGGGTGGCCGTTTTCGCAGCCCCTGAGACGCGGCCTCGACGCCGGCGATGCGCTCTTCAGGCCGGCGGCTGCCAGGTCTTGAGCAGCTTGAACACCTGCATCGACTTGGCGCCCATCATCGCCGCCGTCGTCATCACGCCGCCCATCAGCGCGCCGCCGACGCCGGCGGTCACCACGTCCTGCCCCGTGAGATACAGGCCCTTGATCGGCGTGATGGTGTGCAGCCACTTCTGCTCGAAGCGCTGCGGATCGTGGTCGAGGCCATAGAGCTCGCCGCGGTCGTACATGTTGAACCACTGCGTGGAGAGCGGCGTCGACAGCTCGCAGTAGTCGAGCCTGTCGCGCAGCTGCGGCATCTGCCGGAACAGGCCTTCCAGCATCTGCGTCATGAAATGCTGTTTCAGCGCCTCATACTCCTCGCCGCGCTGGTTCCAGGTCTGGTCGGCCCATTGCTCGAACCATTCGTACTTGGCCAGGGTGATGACTTCCACCGTGCTCTTGCCGGGATAGTGCTGGTCCCATTCCGGGTCCTTGGCCGACGGGAACGAGATGTACATCATCGCCATCGGCCCCTTCGGGTCGGCGAGGAATTTCTCGTAATTGCCCTCGTGATCGGCGTTGGGATACACCCAGAGATTGGTGCGCGGCAGGCCGAGTTCCCTGGCGTCGCCCTTGAACCCGGCATACAGGCAGAGATGGCCGATGGAGGCGCTGACCTTGTCCAGCTTGGCGGGATAGCCGTGGCGTTCGCGTTCGGCCGCGGGCAGCAGTTGCCCGAAGGTGAGACGCGCGCCGGCATTGCTGACCACCGACGCGGCGCGGACGGTGCTGCCGTCCTCCATCGACACGCCGGTGGCGCGACCGTTCTCGATCAGCAGCTGCTTGACGCGGGCGTAGGTGAACACCTCGCCGCCGGCGGCGCGGATCGTCGGGATGATGCCCTCGGCGATTTTCCAGGAGCCGCCCACCGGGTAATTGCCGCCGGCGAAATAATGCTTCACCAGCGCCGCGTGCATCAGGAAGGCGGCATCGCGCGGCACCAGGCCGTAGTCGCCCCACTGCCCCGTCAGCACCGCGATCAGTTCCTGGTTCTGCGTCAGCGACTCCAGCACCTGGCGCGTGGTCTGGAGGCATTCCTTGGGCACGCGCAGCTTGCGCACGCTGTTGTAGACGCTGGCCATCGCGCGCGGCATGGCCTGGCCGGAGAAGAAATCCTTCATGCTGCCGCTGACGCGCTGGACCAGCGCGAAGTAGGCGTCGATCGCCGCAGTCTCCTGGGGAAACCAGCGCTTGAGATCGGCCATCAGATTGTCGCGGCCGGCGACGAAGTCGTAATGCCGCTCGCCGATGATGATGCGGTCGTAGACCGCGTCCATCGGCGCCCACTGGATGCGGCCGTCGGAGATCACGTCGAAGATACGGCGCAGCGGCGCATGCGGCTTGTGCACCTCGCCGACGTAGTGCACACCGACATCCCACTCGTAACCCTCGCGCTCGTAGGAGTGCGTGAAGCCACCGGCGGTGTAGTGCTGCTCCAGCACGCAGACCTTGCGGCCGAGCTTGCTCAGCAATGCGGCGCAGGCCAGCCCGCCAATGCCGGAGCCGATGACGATCACGTCGTAATGTTCCGCCGCGCGGCCCGGGCGGTAGCGCCTGCCGGTTCTTTTCATGCGTCTCTCCCCCCACTTTCGCGCACCTTAAAGCACCGCCTCGCTTTGCGACAGCAGCGACCTGCGCATCGAGGACCTGCGCCTTGCGGAAGGCCGCGACCCGAGGCCCCATCGACGCGCCGCGAGCGCTTCGGCGAGGCGAAACCCGCCACCCGCTACCGACGATTTGCCCAGGGAAAATGTTATTTATTATTTATTGATTGAATTTTCTATAGATAATAAAAAACAATGCCGGGAACGCCATCGTCGGGAGCGGGTGACCGTTCTGCTGTCCCGCCGCCGGGTGGGTGGACACGGTATCGCGGCAACCGACATGCGACCGGCGCGAGCGGCTGCGGATGGGTGCGTTTCTACCATGCACCTCCCACCTGAACTTGCGTTCAGAATAGGCCATCGCGTTTCGCGCACTGGCGCCGGCGCTCCACAACCTGGCTATCCCCATGATCCCGTCGCCTGCGCGCATCGCTGCGCTGACACTCGCCGCCTCGCTCATCGCCTGCGGCGGCCTCGCCGCCTGCAGCAAGAGCGCGCCCGTCCCGCCTGACGGCTCCCTGCCCGTCGGCAGCGCCAATTACGGTTACGACTATCCGGCGCCGAAGAACGCGCCCTGGCCGGAGTTCCGTCACGACCGTCGCAACACCGGCCGCTCGCCGGTGCGCGCGGCGTACGCCGGCGACCGGCCGTGGTTCTATCAGACCGGCAAGGGCATTTTCTCGCCGCCGGTGATCGGCGGCGACGGCACGATCTACGTCGGCAGCGGCGACCGCTTCTTCTACGCGCTGCGGGCGAACGGTGCGCTCGCCTGGAAATTCGAGACCGGCGAGATCATCGACTCGGCGGCGACGCTGGCGATCGATCCGCGCAGCGGCGCCGAGACGGTCACCTTCGGCTCCGGCGACGAGTACCTCTACCGCCTCAGGACCAGCGGCGATCCGGTCTGGAAGACCAAGGCCAACAACACCGCCGGCGCCACCCAGCTGGTCAACTGGTGGGAAGGCCACGTGGTCCAGGGCAAGGACGGCACCCTCTACGCCGGCAACACCGGCGGTGCCGCCTACGCGCTGAATCCGCAGGACGGCAGCATCAAGTGGTCGCACACGGTCGGCAATTCCGTGTGGGGCGTGGCGGCGGAGGCCGACGACGGCACCACCTACTGGGCCTCGCTGGATCCCCAGAACAACTTCTTCGCGCTGGACAAAACCGGCGCGCAGAAATGGGCGAAGGTGATCGCGGCGTTCGCGACCTCGCCGCCGTCGATCGGCTCCGACGGCACGGTCTACGCCTCGTCGTTCGACGGCCAGCTCTACGCGCTCGACCCCGCCACCGGCCTGCAGAAGTGGACCTACATGACCGGCGACCACATCTACGCCGGCACCGCGCTGATCGACGACCGCCAGGGCGTCACCCAGCGCATCATCCTCGCCTCGACCGACGGCTCGGTGTACTGCCTGAATCCGTCTGGCGCCCTGCTCTGGCGCTACGACACCGGCGACGCCATCCGCTCCTCGCCGGCGGTCGGCGAAGCGCCGGACGGCGAGCAGCGCCAGATCGTCTACGTCGGCTCCTCCGACGGCAAGCTGTATGCGATCAATGCCGACAACGGCAAGCGCCGCTGGAGCTTCGACACCACGCCCCACAGCGATCCGGTGCTGCGCGACCGCAACGATCTGAATTCCTCGCCGGCGCTGGGCACCACCGGCATCGCCATCGGCGGCGAGCACGGCCAGCTCTGGTACGTGCCCTACGACTACTGCCTGCACGCAACCGACGCGCGCTGCGACCGGGACCCGGGGCAGACCTTTCCGGACGACGTCAACACCGTGTACTACGTCTCGCCCGGCGGCAGCACGCAGCAGGATGGCACCGAGGGCGACCTGGCCGGGGCGGCGCTGCTGACCACGCGCTACGTGCTGCGCCAGGGCGGCACGACCCAGGACGGCCGCCTGGTCAACGCCCTGCCGACCACTGCGGAAAGCCTGGTCAGCATCACGCCGGCCGTGCCGTTCACCGCGGACGTTTCCGGCGACGGCCATTTCATGCACATCGCGCTCAGCGATTTCCTGGCCCCCGACAGCGACTACAGCGTTACGGTCTCCGCGCCCTATACCGCCGGCACCGCGGCGCCGGGCACCGTCACCGCCGGCTACCGGTTCCACACACTGCCGCCGGGTCCTGCGCTGCCGCTGACTGTCGGCACCGACTCGGTCAGCGCGTTCAACCTGGCGCGGCTGGCGGTGCCGCTGCCCGCGTTCATTCCCAGCATCAACCAGATCGGCTTCGACTCCTACGACTGGGTGGTGGGGACGCTCGACAAGACCGCGCCGGACACCCGCGACAGCGGCAATGTCCTGCTCTGGATCGTGGGTGCGCTGCGCGATGCCAACGGCTTTCCGCAGATCAATGCCACCGGCAAGTTCGAGTTCCGCTTCCCGCTGTACGGACGCTATCGTCACAACGACCTGATCCTGGCGAACAACGCGCTGGCGCTGACGTTCAGCTTCGGCACCGTGCCGATGAAGCTGTTCCAGGTGTCCGGACGCCTGGGCACGGACATGGTGATGCAGCAGCCGGCGATCCACGTCGACGTGTTCTGCCCGGACGTTCCGACCTACGGTCCGCTGCTGAACCTGTTCAAGCTCTGCAACAACCGGCAGCACCTGCCCGTTGCCGGCACCTACCTGACGAAACCGTATCCGGCTGCCGGCAGCGCCAACCAGCGGCCGGCCCAGGTCGGCGTGGCCAGCTTCACCTACACCGCACCGTCGGCCGTTTCTGCAGGCAGCGCGGTGGCCAGGATGGCCGTCGGCGCGCCCTACCCCAAGGCCCGGCACGCGCTGTCCATCCTGCTGGCGGACGCCGACAGCGGCGTGCCGGTCGCCATCGATTACCAGACCAACCTCGCGGTGACGGCCGATGCCGCCGGCAATCCGGACACCGTGACGCTGACGATCCCCAGCGGCACCACGATGCCCAGCCATCTCAAGGGTTATGTCATCACCGACGTGTTTCCGCTGCTGACGAAAATCTTCTGACCGGCGGCGCTACAGCAGGTACGGAATCACCGCCTTGCGCTGCGGCGGGTAGTCGGGAAATTTCTGGTGATACCAGCGGTGGTTCTGCAGCGCGCGCGGCAGCAGGTTGGCCAGCGTCCACAGCAGGAAAGCGACGCCACCCGGCGACCAGGTGGCGATGGCCCAGCCGGTCCACACCAGGAACTCGCCGAAGTAGTTGGGGCAACTGATCTTGTCGTAGAGCCAGCCGCGCGGAATCTTGTAGCCGGTCTCGCCGGGCTTGCGCAGCGCCGCCAGCATCGCGTCGGCCTTGCGGTTGGTGCGGTAGCCGATCACGAACACGATGGCGCCGACGATGAAGCGCGGATCCCACAGCCAGGCCGTGGCATAGCCGCGACCGATGCCGTCCCAGGACAGGATCGCGGCGTTGAGGAACGAGATCACCAGGTTGCTGCTCACCGCCATCACCGGAATCGACACCGGCGTGGTATCGCCGGGCCGCGTCTTGATCAGGAACGGGAAAATGAAGCTGCGCTGGAAATAATGGCTCTGCCACATCAGGAACAGCACCAGCGGCGCCGGTTCGAAGCGGTGCGGACCCCACAGGTAGATCACGGCGAAACCCAGCGATGACGGCGCCTCCATGATCACCCAGGCCCAGCGCGTCGGGATTCCCGGACCCCACAGCCAGTGCGGCTTGTCCTTCTTGTGACGGCCGTAAGACGCCGGCAACAGCAGCAGGCCGCCGAACACCAGCGGGCATAATCCCAGGATCAGCCAGAACGCGGCGCCGTACCACTGGGCGGGGCTCGTCAACTCCATACGGAACTCGCGGTAAGCGGATGGCCTCAATAAGGTAGCAGCCCCGAGGGCGCGGACCGCGCGGCGGCGCCTGCGCGGCCATCCCCCTAATGGACGAGGATTTCGGGCCGGCTTCCGGCGCACCATGCGGGCCTAACTGCCCATGCCGGCCGGCATCGGGCGACGCATGGGCAAGGTCACAGGAGGAGAAGTCGAAATGGGCGTCATCAATCTCAAGCAGCTGCTGGAATCGCAGACCCTGCAACGCGCACCGTTCCCGGTCCCGGTCGGCTGGTACTTCATCGACTACTCCGAAAACCTCAAGCCCGGCGAGATGCGCAACATCAACGTCTTCGACCAGGAGTGGGTGCTGTTCCGCAGCGAGAGCGGCGAGAAGGTCGGCGTCACCGACCCGTACTGCCCGCACCTGGGCGCGCACATCGGCCATGGCGGCAAGGTCTGCGGCGACAACGTGCGCTGTCCCTTCCACCACTGGGAATACGACACCCAGGGCTGGTGCAAGAGCATCCCCTACGCCAAGGTGATGCCGCCGATCACCAAGAAGGCGCCGATCCTGCGCACCCTGCCCACGGTCGAGAAGTACGGCATGATCTGGTCGTGGTACCACCCGCTGTGCGAGGCGCCGACCTGGGAGCTGCCGTACATCCCGGAGCTCGAGGACAAGACCGGCTACGCCGGCAACCGCCGCGGCAGCTGGACCGCCAACACCTGCATCCAGGAGATCGCCGAGAACGGCGTCGATGTCGCGCACCTCAAGTTCCTGCACAACGCGCCGATGATCCCGCCGGTCGAAGCCACCTACGACGGCGCCAAGATGGTGCTCAACATCGGCAAGGGCTATATCGTCGGTCACACCTACGCCGGCGGCCTCAACGTCATGCGCTTCACCCAGACCGATCCGGTGAGCGGCAAGGCCATCACCGCCACCATGATCTCGTACTCGGTGCCGCTGACCCACGACAAGACGCAGATGAACATGTCGTTCCGCCACGTCGATTTCCCGGCGGGCAGCCCCGAGCTGGCGTTCACCAAGAAGCAGATCGACCACATGATCGGCGCCGCCGAGGGCGAGGAGAGCGCCGGCTTCGAGAGCGTCGACTTCATCGTCTGGAACAACAAGCGCTACCGCCCGAATCCGCTGCTCTGCGACGGCGACGGCCCGATCTTCCCGTTCCGCAAGTGGTTCTCGCAGTTCTACGTCAACGCGGACTTGTCCAAGCTGTAAGCGCGCTGCATGCTGGCTGTCACCCGCGCCCGTGCCGCCACCGCGTCACGGGCGCACTGATCTGAGGCGGAGTGAAAACATGGCCGATGTACGCGTGAAGGGCCGGGACGGCAGCGAACGCACGCTCGATGCGAACGGCGCCCTGCCGCTGATGGAAGTGCTGCGCAACGCCGGTTGCGGCGTCGAAGGCACCTGCGGCGGCGCCATGTCCTGCGGCACCTGCCACGTCTATATCGCCGACGCCTGGGCCGCGCGCCTGCCGCCCAAGGGCGAGGACGAGCAGATGATGCTGGAAGCGCTGGGCGACTTCGTCGAACTGCGTCCTGGCTCGCGCCTGTCCTGCCAGATCCCGATGACCGAGGAACTCTCGGGCATCGAGGTCGAAATCGCCCCCGCGGCCTGAGGGAGCGCCGTCGCATGGCCCGCTGGAGCCCCGCGCAGCTGCCGGACCTGTCCGGCAAGGTCGCCGTCGTCACCGGCGCCAACAGCGGGCTCGGGCTGGAGACCGCCGCCGGCCTCGCCGCACGCGGCGCCACCGTGGTCATGGCCTGCCGCGACCCGGCGCGTGCCGCCTCGGCGCTGGACGCGGTGCGCCAGCGCGCACCCGCCGGCCGCGCCGAAACCATGGCGCTGGATCTCGCCGACCTCGCCGCCATCCGCGCTTTTGCCACCGCATTCATCGCGCGCCATCCGCGGCTCGACATCCTCTGCAACAACGCCGGCGTGATGCATCTGCCCTACCGCAAGACGCGCGACGGCTTCGAGATGCAGATCGGCACCAATCACCTCGGCCACTTCGCGCTGACCGGCCTGCTGCTGGAACGGCTGGCCACCACGCCCGGCGCGCGCGTGGTGCACGTCGCCAGCATCGCGCACCGCTTCACGCGCGGCATCGACCTCGACGATCTCAACTGGGAGCGCAAGCCTTACAACAAGGCCGACGCCTACGCCAAGAGCAAGCTCGCCAACCTGCTGTTCCACTACGAGTTGCAACGCCGCCTGAGCCGTCACGGCCTGAGCGCGATCAGTGTCGCCGCGCATCCCGGCTTCTCGGCCACCAACATCGGCTTCGGCGACCGCGACGGCACGCCGCTCCTGCAGCAGCTGGCCATGCGCCTGGCCAACGTGCTGATTGCGCAACCCGCGGACATGGGCGCACTGCCGACGCTGTACGCCGCGGGCGACCCGCGCGTGAAGGCCGGCGACTACATCGGCCCGGACGGCTGGTTCATGCAGTTCCGCGGCTATCCCACCGTGGTGGACGCGCGTCCCGCCGCGCACGACGCCGCCACCGCCGGCGCGCTCTGGGCGCTGTCGGAAAAGCTCACCGGCGTCCGCTATCTCTGAGCGGGCGACGCGCGCCGCTCAGTGCGTTTGCAGCTGCGACCGCAGTTCGCGAACTTCGCCGTGCAGTTTCAGCGCCGCCTCGTAGCGGCGCTCCAGCAGATCGTGGATCGGCGGCGGCGTGTCCTCGTTGATGGCACGCGCCAGGCCGTCCTCGACCGCGGCCTCGTCGGCCTCGACGCTGTCGAGGATGGTCGCCTCGTCATGCGCCAGCGCGGCGGCCTTCAGGTGCATCCAGGTGCGGTGCAACGTGTTGCCGAAGGTGCCGAGGGCGCGCGGCGCGCCGCCGAGATCCTGCACCGCCTCCTGCATCTCGAGGGCGGCGTCGCCGAAGAAGTTCGAATAGGCGTACAGCGCGTTCTTCAACGCCGGGTGATAGGCTTCCTCCGCCGCCACGCGCAGGCTGCTTTCGCCGTCCTTGGCGACGACGATCAGGCGGTTGAGCATGTTGATGGTGTCGACATTGTTCATGGCGCTACTCCTCGATGGGCCAGGCCAAAACCGCGCCCGGCACTGCCATGAACACGCCGCAACCCGCGGGAGAGAGACCTGCGGGTCGGCGTTCGACAGCGCAGGGCGGCGGCGCCTAGCCTAGCGCCGTTCGGCGGCGCGGAACAGCCCCGGGCGCCGCTGCTCAGCTTTTCTTGGCGACGGCGCCGTAAATCGCCAGCAGGATGATGGCGCCGATCACGGCGCCGATGAATCCCGCGCCCTGCCCCGGCTGGTACAGGCCCAGCATCTGGCCGGCATAAGTGGCGAGGAAGGAACCGCCGATGCCCAGCAGCACCGTGAGGATGAACCCCATGTTCTCCTTGCCCGGATGCAGCCACTTGGCGAGCAGGCCGATGAAGAAGCCAATCAGAATGGTGCCGATGAGATGCATGGCAAGCTCCTGTGCGGGATGGCGCCCGGAGCATAGCCCGAATCGCCCGGCCGCCGCAGCGAAGGGCCGGCTCTACCCGTGACCCGCCCTTGGCCCCATACTGGCGGGATGAAACGACTGCAGGCGTCCATCGCACAAGACGGCCATGTCTTCGTGCCGGCGGACATCCTGCGTGGCGCGCTGGCGGCGTTCGGCCCGATGGACGACTGGCCGGCCTTCGCCGACAGCTGGAGCGACCTCCACACCGACACCTACATGGCCGACGGTGGCCGTTACCGCCGGCGCCGCCACGCGGTCTACGCCGTGGCCGCTGATGCCATCGAGCGTCTGCCGCATCAGCCGCACTACCAGAGCCGCGACTACAACCCGCTCAACGGCGGCATCGAGCGCTGGTTCGAGCCGGTCACCGCCGCCGTCGGCGACAGCCACAGCCTGCACACCGTCCTGCGCCTCTGCGCCGCAACGTTTGGCGCCCTGGCGCCGCAGGTGACGCGCTGGCAGGTGGAGGTGCACCAGTTCCGCATCGAGGCCCGCGCCGGCCAGCGGGGCCTGCCGACGCCGGAAGGGCTGCATCGCGACGGTGTCGACTACGTGCTGGTGCTGCTGATCCGCCGCCACAACATCGCCAGCGGCACCACCACCATCCACACGCCGGATGGCCGACCGCTGGGCAGCTTCACGCTGACGCAGCCGTTCGACGCCACCCTGCTCGACGACCACCGCGTGTTCCACGGCGTCACCGCCGTCGAAGCGCTGGACCCGGCGCAGCCGGCGTACCGCGACGTGCTGGTCGTCACCTTCCGCCGCGAGTAGGCGCGTGCGCACGCCTCTGCCGGTGCGCGATGGCGTCGGCGCCAGCCGCATCCGCCTGCCGCGTGGGCCCTGGGCGACGGTGCTGGAATTCCTCGATGCGCGTTTTCCCGACATCGGCCCGGCCGCCTGGCTGTCGCGCATGGAGCGCGGCCTGGTGCGTGATGCCGACGGCACACCCATCGGCCCCGCCACGCCCTATGCCGAGGGGCTGGAAGTGCACTACTACCGCGAGCTGCCGCCGGAGCCGGAGATTCCCTTCGAGGCGGCGATCCTGCACGAGGATGACGAACTGCTGGTGGCCGACAAGCCGCACTTCCTGCCGGTGCTGCCGGCAGGACGCTACGTGCAGCAGACCCTGCTGGTGCGTTTGAAGCGCCGCGGCGGGCTCGACGATCTCGTGCCGCTGCACCGCATCGACCGCGATACCGCCGGCGTGGTCGCGTTCTCCAAGAATCCGCGCACGCGCGGGCGCTACCAGCAACTGTTCGCGCAACGCGCCGTGGACAAGACCTACGAGGCGCTGGCGCCGCAGCTGCCGCAACTCGCGTTTCCGCTGGTGCGCCGCAGCCGGCTGGCGGAGGGCGAACCGTTCTTCCGCATGCGCGAGATCGCAGGCACCCCCAATAGCGAGACCCACATCGACGTGATCGAGCGGCGCGGCGCGCTGGACCTCTATCGCCTGCGGCCGGTCACCGGCCGCAAGCACCAGTTGCGCGTGCACCTGGCGGCGCTGGGCGCGCCCATTGTCAACGATCCGCTATACCCGGCGCTGGTCGCGGTGGAGGACGGCGATTACACGCGGCCGCTGCAACTGCTGGCGCGCGAGCTCGCCTTCGATGATCCGCTGAACGGCGCGCGCCGCGTGTTCCGCAGCGCGCGCACCCTCTGACACGGCTCAGCGGCGGATGTTGGCCTCGATCCAGGCGGCGAAGGCTTCCGCGTATTTCTTGAGGAAGGCGGCCGTGCCTTCGTTGATCAGCTTGCCGCTGGCGTCGAACAGCTTGTCGGCGGCGCCGATGTAGGCCTCCGGCTGCTGCAGCGTCGGCACGTCGAGGAACACCAGCGACTGCCGCAGATGATGGTTGGCGCCGAAGCCGCCGATGGCGCCGATCGAGGAACTGATCACCGCACCCGGCTTGCCGCTCCACACGCTGTGACCGTAGGGACGCGAGCCGACGTCGAGCGCGTTCTTGAGCGCGGCCGGCACCGAGCGGTTGTACTCGGCGGTGACGAACAGCACCGCGTCGGCCGCCTTCACCTGCTGGCGGAACGCGGTCCACGCCGCCGGTGTCGCGTCGCCTTCGAGATCCTGGTTGTACAGCGGCAGGTCGCCGATTTCGATGATCCGGAATTTCAGCGACGCCGGCGCCACCGCCGCCAGCGCCTGCGCCAGCTTGCGGTTGAAGGAATCCTTGCGAAGGCTGCCGATGAAAACGGCGACGTTGCGGGTGGTCATGCGCGATTCGTCCAATGATCTGAGGAGGGGTCTCAGCGTAGCGCGGGCCACCGACTTTCCCAAGACCAAGGGATGCTGAGCTTATTCTGCCGCCGTCGCGCCGCTGCCGGGCACCACCCGCTGTCGGTCACAGGCCTGGGGAAAATGTTATTAAATATTTATCGTTTTTAAATTTTATTAATATTTAATAACATCTGGAAACGGCCGACCCTCGACAGCGGGTGACGATATTCGCGGCACAAAACGGCGGAACGCCGAGGCGCGGCGGCGGTCTTGATAAAATCTTTACGCCCTCTCCGCCTGGACCTCTCATGTCGCCTCAACAACCGACGCCGCTGCAGCCCCTGCCCGCCCTGATCTTCTCCTCGCGCTGGCTGCAGCTGCCGCTCTACCTGGGCCTGATCGTGGCGCAGGGCGTCTACGTGGTGCTGTTCGTCAAGGAACTGTGGCATCTGATCCACGGCGCCTTCGAGCTCAACGAGCAGGACGTGATGCTGATCGTGCTCGGCCTGATCGACGTGGTGATGATCTCCAACCTGCTGGTGATGGTGATCGTCGGCGGCTACGAGACCTTCGTCTCGCGCCTGGGTCTGGAGAGCCATCCCGACCAGCCGGAATGGCTGAGCCACGTCAACGCCTCGGTGCTGAAGGTGAAGCTGGCGATGGCGATCATCGGCATCTCCTCCATCCACCTGCTCAAGACCTTCATCGAAGCCGGCGGACTGGGTGCGCTGCCGCTCTGCGCCGACGCCCTGCCCGGCGCGCGCTGCGCCAGCAGCACGGCCACCGGCGTGATGTGGCAGACCATCATCCATCTGACCTTCATCATCTCGGCCATCGGCATCTCCTGGACCGACCGCCTGATGCAGGCCACCGCGATGATGGGCCGGCCGGGCGCGGAACACTGAGCCCTGCACGAAAAAAGCCGGCGCGTCGCCGGCTTTTTTGTCGGTCAGGCCGCACGCCTCAGGCGACCTTGCACAACTGCCGGAACACGGCCTGGTCCGCCTCCATGGCGCCGTTCAGCGCCGCCAGCAACGGCGCGCGCACGCGTTGCTTGGTTTCGCGATACGCATTCATGTTGAGCTGGGTAAAGCGCGCCGCCACCGCCCGGGCCTCGGACAGCACCTCGGCCTCCGGCACCACGCGATCGAGAAAGCCCGCCGCCACGGCCTCCTCGGGACGATAGATTTCCGACGTCATCATCGCGCGCAGGAAGTGCGCCGGCGCCAGGCGCGCGCGACAGATCTCGACGGCGGCATGGGGCATGCTCAGGCCGATGGCGACTTCGTTGGCGCCGATCTTGAACGCGCCCGCCGCGCCGACGCTGAAATCGCCGCTGAGCAGCAGGAACGCGCCCATCGCCAGCGCGTGGCCGCTGCAGGCGATGACCACCGGCCGGGGAAACGTCAGGATGCGACGCGCCAGCTCGAAGCCGCCGGCGAGCATCTTCACGGCATCCGGTCCGCCGGCCATCAGGGTCGGCAGGTGAAAGCCGGCGCAGAACGTGCCCGCGCGGCCGCCCAGCACCACCACCGCCTTGTCGGCCAGCGCCTCTTCGAGCGCGGCGTTCAACGCCTCCTGCATCGCACTGGACACCGCATTGGCCTTGCCATCATCCATCGTGATGGTGGCGACGCCATCCTGGAACGCGTAGGCAACCGGGTTTTCCATGAGCCTGACTCCATCGACCTGAGATGGCGCCCGACTCTAGGAAGCGGGCCGCACCGCGTCACCATACGGGCGTATGGCGGGCTGTGGACGCTTCGTCGCTCAGAATCCGTACTTGATCGCGACCGACACGTTGTCGCGGTCCGCCAGCGGCCGGTCGGTGTAATCCGCCGGACCGAAGTAGGCGTTGTAGCTGAGGTTGAACGACAGGCGCTGATAGCGCGTGAAGGTGACGCCGAGGCTGCCGTGGCGATCGTTCCTGCCGGCCAGGCTGCCGAAGCCGCCGAGCAGCGAGGAGTGTCCGTTGATCACCGTCTGGAAGGTCAGCGGGATCGACAGATCCCAGCCCTGGAAGATGTTGCGGATATCCATCGTCGCCAGCATCGCCGCCGCCGTGGCGTTCTTCGAGTAACTCAGCTTGGTCGACGTCACCGCCGGGTCGGGGCCACTGACCGGATCGACGCCGTTGACGTGGATGTAGCCGACATCGCCGACCAGGGTGATGCCGTCCCAGAAGTAACCGGGGTTGATCAGGTAGATCGCGTTGAGGTCGGCCTGCGACATGCGCGCGCGCGTGGGCGTCGGGATCGGGCCGAGCACGCCGGCGTTGACATCGACCAGCGCCTCGATGCCGTCGCGATACACCAGCTCGCCGGCGACGCTGGCACCGAGCAGCGTGGTGGAGAAACTCGCCGCGGTCATGTGGATGCCGTCGAAGTGATGGATGGTGTAGCTCGTCGGCGATTTCAGGCCGATGTCGGTGGTGGTGATCGCCGGGATCGCACCCTGTGCCTGCGTCAGTGGCGCGCCGCCGTAACTGAACACCGGCGCCGGCAGCGTGCTGTGATAGCGCAGGTGGTACAGCCCCACCTCGGTCTGCTGCGTCACCTGGTACTTCACGCCCAGTCCGTACTGGCCGTGGGCGCTGGGCTTGATCTCGCCCGCGTACGGCACGTTGATGTACTTGGGCGCGCCCAGCGCCGCCTGCCCGGTGGTGGGAATCTGCGCCTGCGGCAGATTGGCGAGCCCGGCCGGCAGCGTCGAGGGAATGCTCGACGGCGGCACGTTGAGCAGCCCCGCCACCGTCTGCAAGGCCGGCAGCAGATCATTGGGCAGGTGCGCGGCAGACAGCGTGTCGAGATAGAACGGGTTCTTGATGCCGTAGGCGAACTGCGCGCCGGGCCCGACCACATCGGACACCGAGTAGTACTCGCCCACGGGGTTCACTTCGGTGGCCTTGTACGCCAGCTTGTACTGGCCCAGCAGTGTCCAGTCATCGCCGAGGCCGACGGTGAGACTGATCTGGCTGACCGGCAGCAGGATGCTTTTCACATCCGCGCCCGGGACGTTGGCGGCGGAACCGTCCGCCGGGCCTTGCGCCAGCGAGATGCCGGAGAAGAACAGGCTCTCGCCCCAGGCCACCACCTGCTGGCCGGCGCGCAGATTGACGGCGATGGCATCGCCGAGATCGAAGGTGCCGAAGGCGTAGGCATCGAGCAGCCGGGCGCGGCCGCCGTCGATGTGGCGCGCCTGTCGCGTGAACTCGTCGACGCGGCCGGTCTTGTTGGTGGTGTCCGGCGAATCGTTGTCGTTGTAGCGGTGATAGACGTTGTCGTAGAAGGCGTCACCGCGCAGCAGCACGCCGTAGCCGTCGTGCTTGAACAGCACCTCGCCGAGCAGCGAAGCGCGGTTGTTGATCAGCGAGCCGGCCTTGAAGTTGCGGTCGCCATCGTCGGAATTGATGCCGCCCGGCAGCTTGAGGAAATCCGGGATCGGCAGCTTGGCGCTGACCGGCGCGTTGAGGATGCCGTCGCTCGGCTTCTCCACGCGCATTGCCGCGGCATAGGTCGCCTGCAGTTCGTAGTCGGCCTTCACGCCCCACAGCTCGAGCGAGCCGCCGGCCTGCGCCATCGCGGAAACACCGGCCAGCGCCGCCCCCAGCGCCAGCCGGCTTCCCCGCCCTCTTCCCCAATGCCTCATCCCCTTCCCCCGGTTGACGCCACCGTCCCCACGGTGACGGCGCATCAGTGGCCACCCATGGCCGCGCTCTTCGGACTGAACATCTCCGGCGTCAGCGACGGATCATTGATCTTCCACCAGTTCTCGCCGGCTTCGTTCACCAGGTAGCCCGCCTCGTAGCCGCCGGTGTTGAGGTCGTGGTAGATGCTGGCGCCGCGATGGTAGGCCTGGGCATTGGGCGCATAGCGATAGTTGACGAAGGAGATGCGCCACAGCTGGTCGCGGTTGTCGTACTGGTCGCCCCAGACCGCCAGCCAGGTGTCCTCGTCGGCGTAGATCTCGCGCTTCTTGTAGATGTGCCGATAACCCTCGCGCAGGTCGGCCTCGACCACCCAGACGCGATGCAGCTCGTAACGCACGTACTCGGGATTGATCGTGTTGGGTGTGATCAGGTCCTTGTACTTCACCGCCGGATCGTTGACGCGGAAGTTGTTCCAGGGGATGTAGATCTCTTTCTTGCCGATCAGCTTCCAGGTGTAGCGGCGCGGCGGGCCGTTGAAGATGTAATCGTCATCCACGGTGCGCAGGCCGGCCGGCGGCACCGGGTAGTCGCAGCAGACGTCGGGCGCCTGGCGTACGCGGCGGGTGCCGGGGATGTACTGCCAGGCCTGGGTGCTGGCGGCGGAGAAATCGTTGGGCTGGATGCCGACGGCGATGCTGCCCTTGTCGCGCGGCGGCAGCAGCGACTCGTTGAGGAAGTACGAGTTGATCGGCCCCTGCGTGGAACCGCGCACCTTGGGATTGGCGAACACGCTGAGTGTCGAGAAACGCTGCCGGCCCCAGGCAATGTTGCCGTTGCCGTAGACATCGGCGATGTCGTCGATGCAGGCATCGTTCCACACGCGGTACGGCAGGATGATGTTCCAGATCGCCTCGGTGCCGTTCTTGGGAAACGGGAAGGGATGCGCCCCGGTGGTGCCGTTGACGCCGAGACCGTCGTGAACCACCTCGGCCTCCACCGCATTCTTCTTCACCACCTGACAGGCCCAGTCCGGCATGCGGAAATCGCGATGACTGGGATAGACCTTCATGCGATAGGTCTTGGGATAGCGCTTGAGCAGCTCCTTCTGGCCGGCGGTGAGATGCGCCGCGTACTGCGCCATGTTGTCCGCAGTGATCACGAACAGCGGCTTCTCGTCAGCGTAAGGACCGGGATCGTAGCCGGTGGCGCTCTTCATGCCCGGCCAGCTGTCGAGCCACTGGCCGGTGTAGGCGGCCACCCCGTCAGCGCTGCCGGCACGCTCGGCGCCGGTGCAGGTGTACTTGGGGCCGTCGAGCTGCGCCGCCTCGGCCGCCGTGCCCTTGGCCTCGGCCCCCTGGATGATTGCCGCCCAGCCTGCGAGCAACGCGCAGGCTCCCGCCGTCGTCATGAAACGCATCGAATCTCCCCGATCGCATCGTTCTGCCGCCGGCGATTCCGTATGGCGCCGGCTCGCATCGGGCAGGTGGTCCTGCCTCGAATCCTGGTGACGGCGCAGCGCGCCGTCGCGGTGCGATCTTGTAACGTCCGCGCGCCGCGCGCTGCCTCATCCGATCAGAGGAGCCGCAGTGCAGCACACGTCAGGCCGCAGGCGGCTTGCTGCCGGCGAACAACACCTTGGCGTCGCCGGCGGAAAGATCCAGCGCCAGCGTCGAGGTCGCGACGAAACGCGTGCGGCTGATTTTCCAGCCGGATGGCGTGCGGCGGTATTCGTCTTCGTAGTAGCCGCCCAGCTGGGTGAAGCTGTTCTGCTGCGTGTTGATCAGGCAGTAGTGCAGGCTCCACGTGCCCTGCGCGCGGGTGTCGTCGATCACCTCGATCTGCGGATTGGCGCCGTGGTGCATCTCGACCATGTGCGGATGGCAGGCCATCTGCGTGTAGAGCTGCACCAGGGTGTCGGCGTTGTCGAAGGTGCCGATGACGCCGTAGTCGATGTGCACGGGGCCGTCGACGAAGCAGTCGCGCATGGTCGCGGGGTCCTTGCGGTCGCAGGCGAAGAAGTAACGCGCCTTCAGGCTGCGGATGGCTTCCGCGCTTTCCAGGGCGCGCAGGCGCTGCTCGATCTTGTCGTTCTGCATGTTCGGTTTCGCTCCATCGGTCTGGCCAGCAGTTGAACGCAGGCGTGTGCGGCCCGAATCCTCCGTTTGGCTGAGAACCGGCCATCTGCTCCAGACAGACGATGCGGGCTTGACGGCCGCAGCCTTAAATCCGCACTGTTGCCGGAAACCAGAGCGGACCCGAGCCGCCTCCCGCAACGCCCGATATGCGTAGCCCAGGGGGAGATCAGGGACATGAAACTGCGACAACTGCTGCCGGCCGTGGCCGCCGGCATCGCCATCGGCGTGCTGGCCTTCCTGTTGAAGATGACCCAGAGCGTCGATGCCGACCTGCATCGCACGCGCCTCGCCGACCTGCGCGCGATCGACAATCTCGATATCGAACTCAACCGCATGTTCACGCAGACGCGCGCCAGCTCGCTGGCCAACTCGGCGGCGGACCGCACCAAGATCACCCAGCAGCTCGGCACCGATCTCGACGCCATCGACAAGGGACCGCATGCATTGCGCGGCCTGACGCCGGACCTCGACAAGAAGCTCGACACCTTCCTCGACACCATCGAGGCCAAGTTCGAACTGGGCTTCGACTTCGAGGCGCGCAACACCCTGCTCAACCAGCGCCTGGTCAACAATCTCGATGCAGTACAGGGCCTGAGCGACGCCCTGGTCGCGGCCACCGCGCCAGCGCAGCAGGCGCAGGTGCGCGACACGCTGACGCAGATCAAGACCGAGCTGCTCAGCAACGGCGTCACGCCCACGCCCACCAATGCCCAGACCGTGCGCGACCTGCTGGACGGGCTCACCCGGCTCGGCGACAGCCAGTCGCAGGCCTACAAGGACGCGCTGCAGAGCCTCAGCGGCGTCGGCGAGGAAATCCTCACCGACAAGGCCGACCTGGTCGACAAGCTCAAGGACTTCATCGGCCGTCCCACCGGCCCGCAGCTGCAGGCCGTCGAGCAGGCCTACACCGCCTGGTATCAGGGACAGGTTGCCGTCGCCAACCAGTACCGCGTCCTGCTCGCCGCCTACGCCGCCGTGCTGCTGCTGGTGCTGGCCTGGCTGGGTCTGCGCCTGCGTCGCAGCTACGGCGAACTGGACAAGGCCAACGCCGAACTCTCGCACGCCAACGAGCACCTGGAGGAACAGGTCGAAGCCCGCACCCGCGACCTCTCCACCGCGCTCAAGGACCTGCGCGCCTCGCAGACGCAGCTGATCCAGTCCGAGAAGATGGCGTCGCTGGGCCAGATGGTGGCCGGCGTCGCCCACGAGATCAACACGCCGCTGGGCTATGCCCGCAGCAACGCCGAGATCGTGCGCAAGACGCTGGCCGACATCCGCGACCTGTGCAGCGCGCAGGATCGCGCGCTGAACCTGCTGACCTCGGAGAACGCCAGCGACGAGGAAGTCGCCGCCGCCCTGGGCGAGGCCGACGAGCGCCGCCAGTCGGTCAACCCGGGCGAGGTCATGGGCGATCTCGACGGCCTGCTGCAGGACACCGACCACGGCCTGGTGCAGATCGCCGACCTGGTGTCGACGCTCAAGGATTTCTCGCGTGTCGACCGCTCGCGCACCGACCTGTTCAAGGTCAACGACGGCATCGAGTCCGCGCTCAAGATCGCGCACAACCAGCTCAAGCACCGGGTCGAGGTGGTGCGCGAGTTCGGCGAGCTGCCGGAGATCGAATGCTCGCCGTCGCAGATCAACCAGGTGTTCCTCAACCTGTTCACCAATGCCGCGCAGGCCATCGAGGGCGAGGGCCAGGTGTTCATCCGCACCGCCACCGAATCCGCCGGCGTCGCCATCCGCATCCGCGACACCGGCTGCGGCATGAGCGAGGACGTGCGCAACCACATCTTCGAGCCGTTCTTCACCACCAAGCCGGTCGGCAAGGGCACGGGTCTGGGCCTGTCGATCGTCTACCGCATCATCGAGGAACACGGCGGCCGCATTGAAGTACACTCGGCACCCGGTGCCGGCAGCGAGTTCGTGATCCACTTGCCGCTGCGCCAGAAACACATATCCGACAACAGCGCAGTGCCCACGCCGGCGACGGCGGCAGCCTGAAAAAGCGCCTGAGGAGAGCGATGCAATGAACCCCCACGCAGAACCTGCGAAGGCCCGCGTGCTGTTCGTCGACGACGAGCCGCGCGTCCTGACCACCATGCGCATGCTGTTCCGCGGACACTACGAAGTCTTCTTTGCGGAGAGCGGACAGAAAGCGCTGGAGCTGCTGAAGATGCAGCCGGTGGACGTGATCGTCAGCGACCAGCGCATGCCCGGCATGACCGGCATTGAGCTGCTGCGTGCCGCGCGCGAACTCAATCCGCATGCCATGCGCATCCTGCTCACCGGCTACTCCGACCTCAACGCGATCATCGGCTCGATCAACGAGGGCGAGATTTTCCGCTTCGTCAACAAGCCCTGGTCCAACGAGGATCTGTCGCTGACGGTCTCGCGCGCCGTGGCCGCGGCGCGCACCAGCATGGCCGCCAGCAGCGCGGCCGGCACCGCCCCGGCCAAGCCGGCGGGCCCGGCGCCGGGCGTGCTGGTGATGGACGACGATCCGGCGATTCCGCCGCGCGTGCAGGCGATCCTCGGCGACGACTACCGTGTGTTCGGCGCCACCACCATGGACGATGCGGTGTTCCTGATGGAGCGCGAGCGCATCGGCGTGGTGATCTCCGACACGCGCGTGCAGGACAATCCGGTGGTGAGCCTGATCGGCACGCTCAAGCAGCATCACCCCGAGCTGGTGTCGGTGATCCTCACCGACCGTGCCGACGCCGGCCAGGCCATCGAGCTGATCAACCAGGGCCAGATCTACCGCTTCATCACCAAGCCGATGAACGAGAACCAGACCAAGATCACGGTCAACTCGGCGCTCAAGCACCACGAGCGCCTGGCGCACAGCCCCGAGCTGCACAAGCGCTACGAGGTGGAGCAGAAGCCGCAGCCCGCCGCCGCACCCGCCAACAAGTTCCTCGACCGCATCCGCTCGCTGCGCTCCTGGGTGCGGCGCGCCTGAGCACTGCCGTAACGCCGCAGCACGCCGGCAACGCTGCCGGCGTTTCATTTGGCGTCTGCACCGCTCGCGGACGCGCCACCCGCTCTGCGGCTTGATCACGCACAGAATGTTTTATTTTAAATAATAATTAATTAATTATATTATTTAATATAACTTACTGGATTGGCGAAAAACGTCGAGCGGGTGGCGCTTTCCGCGCCCTTTTGGCTGCGGAAAAACGCGTTTCGCCACTACTGCAAACAGGGGAAGCCCGCCCCACGTCGACGGCCTACTGTCGAGTCCTTCATGAGAACGACATGCCGGCACCGCCGCCATGCGACAGGGTGCGGAGGGCACCGGATGACAGCCAGGGACGAGGTCCTCTCGGGACAGGCGTGGGACGATTTCTGCGACGCGCTCAAGCGCGCCGGCCGCCAGGTGCTGCGCCCGGAGGCGGCGGCGGACGAGGTGGATCGCGCCGAAGGCTGGCGCTATCTGACGCGCCTGCTGCGCATCGGCCTGGAGATGCACCTGGAATTCGCCGACCCGGAGTTCCCGGGCTTCTTCCTGCCCTCGCACGAGACCGGCAAGATCGGCGCCGACAACCCGGACAATCTCTACGCCTTCGCACGCATCAGCGGCGCGCACGACTACGTGATCCGCGGCACGCGCGGCAGCGTGTCCTACCTCTCCATCGGCACGCAGAAGGGCGGCTATGAAACCGACGGCACGCTGACGCCGACCGGCTTCATCGACGGCCAGGATCTGCACCTCGATGCCGAGGGCCGCTTCGAGGTGCTGCTGAGCCAGCGCGAACCGGCGGCGCAGGAGGGCAAGAAGAAAAACTGGCTGCGCATCGAGTCCGCGAGCAATGCGGTGATCGTGCGCCAGACCTTTCTCGATCGCGCCGTCGAGCGGCCGGCGCAGCTGCGCATCGAGCGCCTGCAGCGGGACGCCTCGCCCGCACCGCTCAACGCCGAGCGCCTGCACAAGGGTCTGGCCAACGCCGCGCGCTTCGTCGACGGCACCGCGACGCTGTTCGCCAACTGGGCACAGGGCTTCCTGCCCCACGTCAATGCGCTGCCGCCGCAGGACCAGGCGCCGTTTCGCGCCGCCGGCGGCGATCCCAACATCTTCTACTACCACTCGGCCTGGCAACTGGCCGACGACGAGGCGCTGGTGGTGCACGTGCCGCGTATCCCCGAGTGCCGCTTCTGGAACCTGCAGATCAACAACTGGTGGATGGAATCGCTGGACTACCGCTTCCATCGCATCTGCCACAACCAGCACTCCGCCCGGCGCGATGCCGACGGCGGCGTGACGCTGGTGATCGCGCATCGCGACCCCGGCCACGCCAACTGGCTGGAAACCGCCGGCCATCACCGCGGCACGATGTGTTTCCGCTGGGTCGGCGCCAAAGAACACGTTCATCCGCAGACGCGCGTCGTCAAATTCGCCGACCTGAGCAAGGAAACCACCCGATGAGTCACGCACTGGAACCCCAGGCACTGGAAGCCGCCGCGCTGGCGCAGGCCGGCGGCCTGAAGAATTTCGGCGACCTCAGCTATCGCCAGGCGCTGGCGGTGCTGTGCGACTCGTTGAATCGCGAGGCCAAGCTGTCCGATTTCGGCCGTGGCCTGCTCGAACACAAGTTCGTCGAGCTGCTGGTCAACCGCCTGCGTATCGAGGAGTTCTTCCGCCTGCATCCGGAGATCGATCACGAGGTCATCGCGCCGCCCATCGTCATCGTCGGCCTGCCGCGCACCGGCACCACGCTGCTGCAGCGCGTGCTGTCCTGCGATCCGAATCTGTACTCGATGCACTGGTGGGAGTCGCGCTACCCGGTGCCGTTCCCCGGAGAAGACCTCAAGAATCCGGTCGAGCGCATCGAGCGCGCCCGCGGCGAAGTGAGGGTGATGGTCGACGCCATGCCCAAGCTGATGGCGATCCACCCGATGGACGCCGATCAGGCCGACGAGGAAGTGATGCTGATGGAGCATTCCTTCATGGCCGCGTTCAACGCCTATGCCCACGTGCCCGGCTACATGAACTGGCTGCACGGCAGCGACGAAAAGCCGGCTTACGACTACCTCCAGCGCGTGCTGAAGTTCCTGCAATGGCAGAAACGCCAGCGCGGCATCGTCGCGCAGCGCTGGGTGCTGAAGGCGCCGCATCATCTGCTGCGCATGGCCCTGCTGCTGCGCGAGTTTCCGGGCGCCCAGGTGATCCAGACCCACCGCGATCCGGTGGACACCATTCCCTCCATCGCCAGCTTCATCGACACGCTGTGGCGCATCTACAGCGCCGAGGCGGACGCCACTGCGGCGGGCCGCGAGTGGAACGACCTGATGGCGCGCGCCTTCCACCACACGATGGCCGTGCGCGACAAGAATCCCGCGCCGTTCTTCGACGTGCGCTTCATCGACACGGTGAAAAAGCCCTTCGAGGTGGTGAAAGCGATCTACGCCCACACCGGCATGACGCTGACGCCCGAGGCCGAGCGCGCGATGCAGGCCTGGATGGAGATCAATCGCCGCGACAAGCGCGAGGCCCACGACTACCACGCCGCCGACTTCGGCCTGAGCGAGGCGCAGCTCAAGCGCGACTTCGCCGACTATCGCCAGCAATACATCGAAGCGGCCTGAGCCGCGCGATCACGATATCAACACCATCTCCCGGGGAGAACGCAGTGCTACTCAACGACAAGATTGTCATCGTGTCCGGCATCGGCCCGGGCCTGGGCGTCAAGCTCGCGGTCGAAGCCGCGCGCGAGGGCGCGGCCGGCGTGGTCGCCGCGGCGCGCAGCGCCGCCAAGCTCGACGACGCCGAGGCGCGCGTCAAGGCCGTCAACCCGGCCTGCAAGGTGCTGAAGAAAGTCACCGACATCGGTGACCGGGCGCAGTGCGACGCCCTGGTCGCGGCAACCCTCCAGACCTTCGGCCGCATCGACGCGCTGGTCAACAGCGCCTTCATCCACGGCGACATGGACTACGTCTCCACCGCCAAGCTCGACGACTGGCACGCGGTGCTGGGCACCAACCTGATCGGCACGCTCAAGCTGACGCAGGCCGTGCTGCCGCAGATGCAGAAGCAGAAGGCCGGCGCCATCGTCATGATCAACACCATGGCCGCGCGCCAGGTGCCGCCGCTGGGCGAGGCCGGCTACGCCGCATCGAAGGCGGCGCTGGCCAACTCCGCCAAGTACCTGGCCAAGGAAGTGGGCAAGGACAACATCCGCGTCAACAGCATCCACATGGGCTGGATGTGGGGCGCGCCGGTGGAAGGCTACATGCAGTGGATCGCGCAGGAACACAAGATTCCGGTGGAGCAGCAGAAGGCGCAGGTCGCCGCCAGCATTCCGCTGGGCCGCATCCCCACCGACGACGAGTGCGCTCGCGCGGCGCTGTTCCTGGTGTCCGACTACGCCAGCGCCGTCACCGGCGCGGCGCTGGACGCCAACGGCGGCGCCTACATGCCCTGAGCCGGCCATGGAAAAAGTCGTCTACCTGGTCTGGCGCGATCCCAAAGAGGACGTCGATCCCTTCGCCGCGCGCCTGCGCGGCGACCTCGCGGCGCGACTCCGGGCGCTGCCCACGCTGCGCGGCCTGCAGCTGAACGTGGCCGATGCCGCGGTCGCTGCCGGCAGCGGCCTGCGGCAGACCTTCCTCGATCCGCCGCCCGATGCCGTGCTGCAGGTCTGGGTGGACAGTGCCATCGCGCCTCTGCGCCAGCCGGTGGATGCCGCCATCGCCGCGGCCACGGCGCGCCACGCGGCCTATCTGGTGACCGAATCGCGTCCCCTGCGCAACCGCCAGCATCCGCCGCAACCGGGCCAGCGCACCGAAGGTTTTGCGCAGATCGCGCTGCTGCGCAAGCCGGCGCGGCTCAGTTACGGCCAGTGGCTCGACGTCTGGCACAACTCGCACACGCAGATCGCCATCGATACGCAATCGACGTTCGAGTACGCGCAGAACGTGGTGGTGCGGCCACTCACCGCGGGTGCGCCGCCGCTGGACGCGATGGTGGAGGAGTGCTTCCCGCTGGCGGCGCTGACCGATCCGCTGACGTTCTTCGACGCACCGGGCGACAAGGCGAAGTTCGAGGCGAACCTCAAGATCATGATGGACAGCGTCCATCGCTTCATCGACATGGGCACCATCGACGTGATGCCCACCAGCCAGTACGTCCTGCTCTAGCGCGCTGCGGGCCTCATGTCGCCGTAAAAGGCGACTCAGTTGCCCTGGTAGAAACTGTTGGGATCGAACAGGCCCTTGCTGATGCCGGTCGCCTCGGCCGCCGCACCGATGCGGATGGTGGTGTGGCTGCCCTCGACCAGGTCGCGCATGTCGATCTCCGACAGGAACCAGTATTTGCCGCTGGGCTTGAGCGCCGTCACCGGCGCGGCGAGTTGCTTGCGCAGCGTCTCGCCCTGGTAGAAATCGGCCTTGAGCGGCACGCAGGTCTTGTCGTCCATGTGCACGCGCACGCGGCTGTAGGCCGAGGTCTTGGGCGACTTGGGCAGCAGGCTGAACACCTGCAGCGCGCGACCGTCGAGGGTCTCCGGCGCTTCCAGCTTGCCGTCGGCGCCGCTGAAGGCGTTCTGGATCAGCTTGGTCTCGGCGTAGCTGAAATCGGTGCCCAGCAGCGAGCCGTTGGCGAAGGCGCCGGTGACGTGTCGCACGCGGCCGACGCTGGGCAGGTAGACGAACATGTCGTCCTCCTGGCCGGCGCCACGCTCGCGCACCAGGTAGGCGGCCCCCGCGACATTGGCCGGCGCGGTGATGCGGATGGAGACGCGTGCAAGGCCCTTCTCCACCGTGGCGTAGACCTTGCCGCGCAGCATGCGCGTGCCGCCGGCGCGGTCGGTGGAATCGAACTGGATATCCTGCACGCGCAGGGTGCTCGGCACCGTGGCGCGCATGCAGCGATAGGCCTTGTCGAACGCGGGGTCGCCGGCGAAGGCCGGCAGCGCCATCGCCAAGGGCAGCAACAATCCGAGATGTTTCATCATGGTCTTCCCCATCGGCATCGAACGGCCGCTTCGTGGATTGAGCCTATGTCAGGGCAGGACAATCGGCAATACGCCGGCCAGACGAGTTTTGTCGTGCAGCCCGCAGTTTTCCATCTCAGCTGCGCGGCAGCGCGTACCAGTCCGGCCGCCCGGCCGTCCACAGCTCGCCCCAGAGCTTGCCGCCGCCGTCGACCGTCAGCACCTCGCCGGTAACGAAGCTGCCGGAAGGCGCGCTGAGATAGATGCAGGCCTCGGCGATCTCCATCGGCGTGCCCGGCCGCTTCAGCGGATTGGCCAGCGGGAACTCTTTCTGCGCTTCGGGCGGGTAGACCTCGAGGCCCTCGGTCGCGGTCAGGCCCGGCGCCACGCAGTTGACGCGGATGCCCAGCGGCGCCCACTCCACCGCCACCGTGCGCGAGGCGCCGACGATGCCGGCGCGCGCCGCCACCGTGTGCGCCACGCCGGGCATGCCGCGCTCGGTGACGACCACGACGTTGACGATCGAGCCCGGCGTCTGGTGCTCGCGCCAGTACTGTGCGGCGCGCTGCATCATGAACCAGGTGCCGTTGAGGTTGTTGTTGATCACCGCCATCCAGCCCTTGGGCGCGTAATCGATGGCATGCTGCGGGAACTGGCCGCCGGCATTGTTGACGACATGGTCGAGCCGGCCGAATTTTTCATGAAAGCTCTTGAACAACGCGTCCACGGCGTCCGATTCGCGCACGTTGACGGTCATCGCCGTCATGTCCGCGCCCTTGGACTGCGCGAACGCCACCACCTTCTCCAGCTTTTCCAGGGTGCGGCCGCAGATCACCACCGTCGCGCCGAGCCGCGCGAACAGCAGCGCCACCGCGCGGCCGATGCCGCTGCCGCCGCCGGAGACCAGGGCCACCTTGCCCTTGAACAGGTCGGGACGGTAGACCGTGTCGGCGGTCCAGAGATGCTCGGGCGAATTCAGTTGTTCGACGTTCATGGTCGCCGGGATCAGCCGCTGAGCAGTTCCTTGCTGATGATCATCTTGCGCACTTCCGTGGTGCCGGCGCCGATCTCGAGCAGCTTGATCGAACGGTACAGGCGGTTGATCTCGCTCTCCCAGATGTAGCCGCTGCCGCCATGCACCTGCACGCCGTGGTTCAGCACCTTGTTCATGGTCTCGGCGACGTACATCACGCCGGCGGCGGTGATCTTGTGGATGTCGCCGCGGCCGCCTTCCTCCTCGCCGATCGCGTTGGCGGCGCGCAGGGTCTGGTAGGTGAACAGGCGCATGCTTTCCACCCACACGTACATCTCGGCGAGCATCGACTGCACCATCTGGAAGTCGGCGATCGGCCGGCCGAACTGCTTGCGCTGCCGGGCGTAGTCGATGGAGAGCTGCAAGGCGCGTTCGGCGATGCCCAGGCAGATCGGCGAGATCATGGCGCGCTCGAGATCGAGGCCGCTCATCACCACCTTGCCGCCGCGATCCTCGACACCGACCAGGTTCTCGGCCGGCACGCGGCATTCGTCGAACACCAGCTCGGCGGTCTGCGAGCCGCGGAAGCCCATCTTGGTCAGCTTCTGAGCGACCTTGAAGCCGGGGAAATCCTTCTCGACGATGAAGGCGCTGATGCCCTGGGCGCCCTTGTCCTTGTCGGTCTTGGCGTAGACCAGCAGCACGTCGGCCACCGGGCCGTTGGTGATGTAGATCTTGCGGCCGTTGAGCACGTAATGGCCGCCCTCGCGGCGCGCGGTGGTGCGCATCGAGCCCAGCGCATCGGAACCGGCACCCGGCTCGGTCAGGCCCAGCGCGCCGATCAGCGTGCCCTTGCACATCCCCGGCACATACTTCTTCTTCTGCGCCTCGTTGGCGTTGCGCAGGATGTTGTGCAGGCACAGGTTCTCGTGCGCGACCCAGCTCAGGGCCAGGGCGTGGTTCCAGCGGCCGAAGGCCTGCAGGATCAGACCCGAGGTGAAGATGTCCATGCCCGAGCCGCCCAGCGACTCCGGCGCGGTGATGCCGAAATAGCCGGTGGCGCCGATCTTGGGGAAGATGTCCTTGGGCCACCATTCCTCGTCGTCCATCTTCTGCGACAGCGGATACATCTCGGCCTGCGCGAAGCGGTCGGCGGTGTCGAGAATTTCCTGCTCCTGGTTGGAGAGACCGGAAAAGAGTTGGGAGACGCTGAGGCGGTCGGCGTTGGACATGCGCAATACCCGTGAACTGGAATGGAACGGCCCGCTGGTGAGCCTGACTCACGCCATTGTAGGCAGCGCCCCCGGCCACGCTTCGTCCGATGTGGTGAGACGCGCCGCCCGGGGCCTTCGTCGGCGCCACCCGCTCCCGGCTTTCCGCCTGGGAAAGATGTTATTAAATGTTTATCTTTTTTAAATTTGATAAATATTTAGTCACAACTCCGGAACGCTTTTCGGCCACAGCGGGTGGCGCCGGCCGGGCGCTTTTTGCCGCCTCGCGCTAGGGCGTCAGCGCCGCGAGATCGCGCAGAAGCTCCGGCAGCGCGGCGCGAAACGACGATGCCACCGAGGGCCAGTCCGCAGCCGCATCGACCAGACCCTGCGGTTGCCGCAAGCGGCTGGCGACGCGACGCACCGCGTGATCGATGCCCGCCGGCGCGGCATAGGACTGCAGCAGCCGCGCAAAGCCGGCGGCCTCCGGCGCCCGTGCGCCGGCCTGCGTGAACCAGACGCCGGCCGCGGCGACCTCGCCCGCCGCGCGCTGGCAGAACGCCGATAGCGGTTCGCCGGCGTGCGCTGGCCAGTCGCGCGCCAGCAGGTGGTCGCAGACCAGGTCGAGCACGATGCCGGCGTAGCGGCGCTGCCCGGACGCGAAGCCGACCCGCGCCGCCACCACCTGCGGATGCCGATCCGTGGCCGCGTCGATGCGCCGGTGCAGACGGATGCCGGCGGCGATGTCCGGCGGATACATCGACAGGTCGGCCCCGCGCACCACGTCGCCCAGCACCGCGCCCGCCATCGAGGTGGCGCTGCGATCGGCGAGCCAGAGGTGGGCCAGGAAGTTCATGCGGCCGCCGCGCCCCCACGTTTCAGGGCGCCATGATCCAGGTCAATGCGGCCGGGCCGCCGCGGCGATGCAATCGAGGCGCCGACCATCCGGCGGCACGCGGCGCGAGGTGCACCATGAGCAGCCAGTTGATCCCGATGCTTCTCAGCGCCTCGGTGCTGGTCGCCTTCGTTTTGTCGCTCAGCGCACTGGCAGTGCTGAGCTTCCTCGACCTGCCGCGCGTGCAGAACTGGCGGCGACGGCACGTGCTGGCCCGCATCCGCGGCACGCGGCTGCAGCGCCTGGTGGAAAGCCTGGGCCTGGACCTGGAAGCCTACGTCGCGGCGCAGCCGCCGGCCGATGTCTGGCGCCAGATGGCGCGCTGCGAGCGCTGCACCGCCGCCGCGATCTGCGACCGCGAGACCGCCCAGCGCAGCGAGCACTACGTGTTCTGCCCCAACGCGGCCGCCATCCGCGCCGTGCGGCGCTCCGGCTCGCCACGCGAACGTCTCTGGGGCTGAAGGGCCGGCCACGCGGTCACGCCTGCACGGCGTCCACCAGGCCCCAGGCCAGGGCGCGGTCCGCCTTGATGCGCTGACCGCCGAGCATCAGCCACGCGGCGCGCTGCCGGCCAATCCGGCGCGCGATGCTGACGGTGCCGCCGGCGCCGGGAATCAGGCCGAACTGCAGTTCCGGCAACTGGAACCACGCATCCGGCGCGGCGACGATGCGGCCGGCGAAGGCCGGAAACTCGATGCCGGAACCGACGCAGGCGCCGTGCACGCGCACCTCGACCCGCTCCGCGCAGCGCGCGAGCAGGCGCCCGGGCAGGGCCAGGCTGCGCACGAGATGCGCGGTGGCCGGGTCCGGCGCGCTGCCGAACTCGGTGAGATCGCCGCCGGTGGAGAAGCATTTGCCGCGCCCGGAAAGCCGCACGCGGGCAATGCTGTCGTCGGCCAGCACCAGCTGTAGCGCTTCGATCAGCGCATCGCGCATCTCCACGGTCATGGCATTGCGGTTGGAGGCGCGGTTGAGTTGCAGGGTCAGGACATCGCCGTCGCGCGCTGCCAACAGCGCCGGGCCGTCGTCATCGTGCGCAGCCGGCGTTTCGGCGCGGTGTTCTTCCAGCCAGCGGCGGAATTCCGGGCCGGCCTGCAGCGTGGAGTAGGCCAGCGACTCGGCGAGCAGCGCATCGGACGGCGACAGGCGCTCGCCGGCCCGCAGCAGTTGCACCAGCACCGTCGCGGCGATGGGGCTGCGCGCGATGCCGGCCAACAGCGGCCCGGCCTCGACCAGCCCGGCCACGCGGACATCGGCGGCACGCGTCACGGCATCGTCGGCGTCGTCCGGCGCCAGCGCAATCACCGGACAGGGTCGCTGCCGCAGCCAGTGGGCCAGCTCCGACGCCTGCTCCGGCGGCAATGGCACGGCGGCATCCAGCAGTAGGCTCGACTGCGACGCGAAAAGCGAGGGGCCGACGCCGCCGGCGCGGGCGTCAGCCAGCGCGGTGGACAGATCGACGGCGATGGGCGACTTCATACGCCGCGAGCATACACAACGCCGCTGCCGGCCTGACCCGGCCGCGGCGCAAGCCGCGCCCTTTTTTGCAAAAATCACGGCTGCGACGCATCCCATCCTTCACCCCGACGGAGCCGCTCCCATGATGGTGCTTTCCCGGCAAGGCAGTCTCCGCATGTTTTTCGCCATCCGCGGCTCGGTCCTGCCGCGCATCGCCTGGAATCTCCTGCTATGCACCTCGCTGGCCGTCGTCGTCACCCTCGTGCACGGCAGCATCTTCAACTGGCAGGTCACGCTCACCGCCGTGCCGTTTTCGCTGATGGGCCTGGCGCTGGCCATCTTCCTGGGCTTTCGCAACAGCGCGGCCTACGACCGCTACTGGGAAGGACGCAAGCTCTGGGGCAATCTGCTGCACCGCAGCCGTACGCTGGCACGGCAGCTGCAGACCCTGACCCGGCTGCCCTCGGCTGCGCGTCACGACGATGCGACCGATCCGCGCACGCGCATCCTCCGCCATGCCATCGCCTTCGCCCACACGCTGCGGCACCAGCTGCGCGGCTCCGACCCAGGCCCGGATCTGGCGATCTGGCTGACGCCCGGAGAGCGGGAGCGCGACGGCGCCCACGGGACGACGACGCAGGCGCTGTTGACCCGGATGGGAGACGATCTGGGCGCACTGCTGCACGCCGGGCAGATCGACCCGCAGGTCGCCGTCGCAATCGACGAAACGCTGTCCGGCCTGTGCGCGGATGCCGCGGGCTGCGAGCGTATCCGGAACACGCCGGTGCCGTTCGCCTACACGCTGCTGCTGCACCGCACGGCCTATCTCTACTGTTTTCTGCTGCCCTTCGGGCTGGTGCAGACCGTCGGCGTGATGACGCCGCTGGTGGTGGCCATCGTCGCCTATACCTTCTTCGGCCTCGATGCTCTGGGCAGCGAGATCGAGGAGCCCTTCGGCACCGAGCCCAACCATCTGGCGCTGGACGCGATCTGCCGGACCATCGAAATCCAGCTGCTGACCGCGCTGGGCGCCACCGACCTGCCCCGCCCGCTGGCCCCGGTGGACGGCTGCCTGCTGTAGGCAGAACGGCTGCCGGACCGGCCGGTCGCGACGCTCCTCCCCTAAACGGGTGAGTCTGACTCACCAACCTGCGACTATGCTGCGGACATCCCGATTTTCACGCTGGAGCCCGCCATGTCCGAACCCGTCCTTGTCGAGCAGAGAGGCGCCGTCCTCTGGATCACGATCAACCGCGAGGAACGTCGCAACGCCCTGAACGAGGAGGTCGTGCGCACGATCGACGCTGCCATCGTGCAGGCCGGCGCGCCCGGCAGCGCGGTGCGCGCCATCGTGCTGACCGGCGCCGGCGACAAGGCCTTCTGCGCCGGCGCCGATCTCGCCAAGGGCGTCAAAGGCTTCGCCTTCGCGGTCGATTACTCGCGGCCGCAGCACTACATCGTCGACCTGTTCAAGCGCCTGCAGGAGTGCAAGCTGCCGGTGATCGCGCGCGTCAACGGCCACGTCATGGCCGGCGGCTTCGGCATCCTCTGCGCCTGCGACATGGCCATCGGCGCCGACGACATCCGCATCGGCACCACGGAATCGAAGATCGGCATGACGCCGATGATGATCCTGCCCTATATGCTGCGCATCCTGCCGCCGCGCAAGCTGCAGGAAATGTGCATCACCGGCGAGCAGTTCAGCGCGCAGGACGCGCTGGATTGGGGCGTGCTGAGCTATGTCGTGCCGCGCGCCGAGCTGGATACCAAGCTCGACTGGCTGCTGTCGCGCATCATCGACAAGTCGCCGACTGCGATCCGTCTCGGCAAACAGGCTTTCAATGCCATGCGCGACATGTCGCTGCGCGAATCGCTGGAATACGCGCAGGCGATGGTGCCGGTGATGTCGAGCACCCAGGACGCCAAGGAAGGCATGGCCGCCTTCCAGGAAAAGCGCGCGCCGAACTTCACGGGCACCTGATCCATGAAGACTCAAATCAGGATTGGCTGCGGTGCCGGCTTCTGGGGCGACTCCGCCGAAGGCCCGAAGCAGCTCGTGGACTCCGGCGAGATCGATTACCTCGTTCTCGATTATCTGGCCGAGATCACCATGTCGCTGCTGGCGCGTGCGCGCGCCAAGGACCCGAACGCCGGCTACGCCACCGACTTCCCGTCCGTGGTCGCCGCGCTGGCGCCGCAGCTGAAGGAGCGCGGCATCAAGGTCGTCACCAACGCCGGCGGCGTCAATCCGCAGGCCTGCAAGGCCGCCATCGAGGACAAGCTCAAGGCGCTCAACCTCGACCTGAAGGTCAGCATCGTCACCGGCGACGACCTGCTGCCGCGCGCCGCCGAGTTCGCGGACATCAAGGAAATGTTCAGCGGCGAGGCGATACCGCCGAAGCTGTGGAGCATGAACGCCTACCTCGGCGCCTTCCCCATCGCCAGGGCGCTGGATGGCGGCGCTGACATCGTGCTCACCGGCCGCTGTGTGGATACCGCCGTCGCGCTCGGGCCGATGATTCACGAGTTCGGCTGGACGCCCACCGACTACGACCGCCTCGCGATGGGTAGCCTCGCCGGCCACATCATCGAATGCGGCGCGCAGGCCACTGGCGGCATCAGCACCGACTGGGAGAAAGTTGCCGGCGATTGGGACCGCATGGGCTTCCCCATCGCCGTGTGCCAGGCCGACGGCCGGTTCGAGATCACCAAACCGGCCAACACCGGCGGCCGCGTCGCGCCGGAGACGGTGGCGGAGCAGATCGTCTACGAAATCGGCGATCCGGCGACCTACCTGCTGCCGGACGTGACCTGCGATTTCCGCAACGTGACCCTGACGCAGGTCGGCGAACACCGCGTCGCCGTCAGCGGCGCCAGGGGCCGCGCGCCGACCGACCATTACAAGGTTTCCGCCACGTATCAGGACGGCTTCCGCTGCACCGGCACGATGATGATTGGCGGCGTCGATGCGGTGAAAAAGGCCGAAGCCGTGGCCGCCGCCATCCTCAAGCGCACGCGCACGCTGTTCGCGCAGCGCAAGCTCGCCGACTACACCCGCACCGACGTCGAGGTGCTCGGCAGCGAAGCCAACTGGGGCGAGCACTCCCGCGCCCGCAGCACACGCGAAGTGATCCTGAAGCTGTCGGTGCATCACGCCGACAAGAATGCGCTGGAGATCTTCGGGCGCGAATTCATCCCGCCGGCCACGGCTATGGCGCAGGGCATCACCGGTTTCTCCGGCGGGCGCCCGTCGCCGACGCCGCTGGTACGCCTGTTTTCCTGCCTGGTGCCGAAGGCGTCGGTGAACATCGAAGTGGACGGCCAGCCGTTCACGCCAGCCGCCACCGGCGCGACGAGTGCAGCCGCGGCGCTGGCACCGCCGGCTGCGGCAGTGGCCGGCGGCAAGACCGTCAAGCGTCCGTTGATTGCGCTGGCCTACGGCCGCAGCGGCGATAAGGGCGACGCCGCCAACATCGGCGTGCTGGCGCGCAAGCCGGAATACGTGCCCGTGATCCGCGCGCAGCTCACGCCCGACGCGGTCAGCCAATATTTCGCACACTTTGCACCGAGCAAGGTCGAGCGCTTCGAGCTGCCGGGGCTGCACGGCTTCAATTTCCTGCTGCACAACGCGCTGGGCGGCGGCGGCATGGCCAGCCTGCGCTACGACCCGCAGGGCAAGATGATGGCGCAGATCCTGATGGACTTCGAACTCGACGTGCCCGAGGTGTTGCTCGCGTGAGCAGGCCCGCCGCCAAGGCCCCGGTACGACTGGCGCGCGAGGAGCGCGTCGGCCACATCCTCTCGGCCGCGCGCGACGTGTTCTGCAAGAAAGGCTACGAACAGACCGCCGTCTCCGAGATCGCCGCGCGCTGCGGCGTGGTCGAAGGCACGGTGTTCAAGTACTTCCCGACCAAGCGCGAGCTGCTGCTCAAGGTGCTGGAGCATTGGTACGAGGAGATGTTCGGCGACTACGCGCGCGATCTCGCCGAGGTCGCCGGCACGCGCGAGCGCCTGCGCCTGCTGGTCTGGCGCCACCTGCGCTCGATCCGCGACTACCCGCTGCTGTGCCGGCTGATGTTCCGCGAAGTGCGGTCGGAACACGACTACCACGGCTCCGACCTGCACGGCCTCAATCGCCGCTACACACAACTGCTCGTGGACACGCTCGACGACGGCGTGCAGGCCGGCGAGATTCGCCACGACATCGCGCTGCCGCTGTTGCGCGACATGGTCTACGGCAGCATCGAGCATTACACCTGGAACTACATCTGCGGTCGCGGCGCCCTCGACATCGACGCCACCGCCGGCCAGATCACCGCGCTGCTGTGGGACGGCATCAGCAGTCGTGGCGCCGACGTCCAGCTTCAACGTGAAACCCGGCGGCTGGTGCAGATCGCCAGCCGTCTCGAGAAAGCCCTACCCAAAGTTCAGAGAGCCAAATCATGAGTGACCCCAGGCAATGGCCTTTCCACACCGTGCTCGTGGCGAACCGCGGCGAGATCGCGGTGCGCGTGCTGCGCACGGTGCGCAAGCTCGGCCTCAAGGGCGCGGTGGTCTACCACGCCGCCGACCGCGGCACGCTGGCGGTGAAGATGGCCGATCACGCCATCGAGATCACCGGCCCGACGCCGGTGGCCAGCTATCTCGACGGCGCGCAGATCATCGCGGCGGCCAAAAGCTGCGGCGCCGGCGCGATCCATCCGGGCTACGGCTTCCTGTCGGAGAACAAGGGCTTCTGCCAGGCCGTGGAAGCGGCCGGCATCCGCTTCATCGGCCCAACGCCGGAGCAGATTGATCTCATGGGCGACAAGGTGCGCGCCCGCAACTATGTGCAGAAGGCCGGCTTCCCGGTCGCGCCCTCGGCCATCGAGGACGACGATCCCAAAACCTTCGTCGAACGCTCGCGCAAGGTCGGGGCGCCGCTGCTGATCAAGCCTTCCGCTGGCGGCGGCGGCAAAGGGATGCGCATCGTGCGCGACCTGTCACTGCTGGAGCAGGAGATCGAGCGTGGCCGCAGCGAGGGGCAGCGCTACTTCGGCGATGGCCGTCTCTACTGCGAACGCTACATCGAGAATCCGCGCCATATCGAGGTGCAGGTGCTCGGCGATGGCCAAGGCAGCGTCGTGCACGTGTTCGAGCGCGAGTGCTCGGTGCAGCGCCGCTTCCAGAAAATCGTCGAGGAAACACCGTCGCCGGCGCTGGACGACAAAAAGCGCAAGGAGATCTGCGAAACCGCTGCCGGCATCGCCCGCGCCATCGGCTACCGCAACGCCGGCACGGTCGAGTTCATCTTTGGTCCGAGCGGCGAGTTCTATTTCCTCGAAATGAACACGCGCCTGCAGGTGGAACATCCGGTCACCGAAGAGATCACCGGCATCGACCTCGTGCACGAGCAGCTGCGCGTCGCCGCCGGCGAGAAGCTCGGCTACGGCCAGAACGACGTGAAGTCGCAGGGCCACGCCATCGAGTTCCGCATCTATGCCGAGGACGCCGCGCGCGGCTACACGCCGACCACCGGACCGGTGCTGGTGCTGCATCCGCCGCAGGGCGACGGCGTGCGCTGGGACAGCGGCATCGTGCAGGGCGGCGAAGTCACCTCGGCCTTCGATCCGATGATCGCCAAGCTGATCATTCGCGGCACGGATCGCAAGGACGCCATCGCCAAGGCCGACCAGGCGCTGCGCGAAACCGTGCTGCTGGGTTGCAAGACCAACACCGCTTTTCTGCGCCGCCTGATCCACCACCCGGCCTTCGTCGCCGGCGACGTGCACACCGGCTTTCTCGACGCCAACCCGCAGATCGCGGCCGAACCGGACATGCCCGCGCAGACCCTGCACGCCCTGCTCGGCGCCGCCGCGCTCAGCACCCGGCCGATGCGCGATGTCGCCGATGCCGTACCCGACATGCACGCCGCCATCGGCAGCTGGCGCAACTAAGGACAGACCATGCACCACGCCTTCAAGCTCGGCGATGCCGAGCACAATCTGGAACTCTCGCGCAGTGCCGACGGGTACCGTCTGCACCTCGCCGACCGCACATTGCCCATCGACCTGAAGACCGGCGCCGATGGCCGCGCCTGGCTGACGCTGGACGGTGAACACCACGAAGTCGTGATCGCCACCAGGGGCGACGACGTCTTCGTACACTTCGACGGCGAGGCCTATCAGCTGCGCTACGAGCATCCACTCAAGCGGCTGGCCGCCGCCGGCCTCGGCTCTGCCGAGGACCGCGTGCTGGCGCCAATGCCGGGCAGCATCGTCAGCGTCTCGGTGAAGGCCGGCGATGCCGTCACCAAGGGCCAGATCCTGCTGGTGATGGAGAGCATGAAGATGGAGACCACCATCGCCGCGCCGCGCGACGGCGTGATCGAGGCCGTGACCTACGACAAGGGCCAGACTTTCGACCGTGATGCGTTGTTGTTGAGTCTCGTGGCTATCGAGAAGAAAAAATGAAACGCATAGAGTCCAAAATCAATACTTCGTCGGCCGAGTTCCAGTCCAACGCCGCGCATAACCGCAAGCTCGTCGAGGAATTCCGCGAGAAGCAGCGCAAGGTGCGCGACGAACGCCCGCAGCGCGATATCGACCGCCTGCGTTCGCAGAACAAGCTGCTGGTGCGCGAGCGTCTGAAGCTGCTGCTCGATCCGGGCACGCCCTTCCTCGAGTTCTCGTCGCTCGCCGCCAACGACGCCTATGACGGCGAAGTGCCGGGCGCGGCCTGCGTCACCGGCATCGGTATCGTCTCGGGTCGCGAGGTCGTGATCAACGCCGGCGATGCGTCGGTGAAGGGCGGCGCCTGGTATCCGCTGACGGTAAAGAAGACAGTGCGCGCGCTCGACATCGCCATCGAGAACCGCCTGCCAGTCGTGCATCTCTGCGACTCCGCTGGTGGGTTCCTGCCGCTGCAAGCCGATCTGTTCGCCGACAAATACATGGCGGGCCGCATCTTCCGCAACCAGTGCCAGCTGTCGAAGATGGGCGTGCAGCAGGTGTCGGTGGTGCTCGGCCACTGCACCGCCGGCGGCGCCTACGTGCCGGGCCTGTCGGACTACAACGTGATCGTGCGCGGCACCGGCGCGATCTTCCTGGCGGGCCCGCCACTGGTGAAGGCGGCGACCGGCGAAGACGTGACCGTCGATGAACTCGGTGGCTGCGACATGCACACCAGCGTCTCCGGCACTGCCGACTATCCGGCCGGCTCCGAGGAAGAAGCGATTGCCATCGCGCGCGACATCGTGGCGCAGTTCAAGCGTCCGCAGAAGACGCACATCGAATGGCAGGAGCCGGAAGCCCCGTTCTACGATCCCGCCGAGCTATACGGCGTGATTCCCAAGGACATCAAGCAGCAGTTCGACATCCGCGAAGTGATCGCGCGCCTGGTCGACGGCTCGCGCTTTCACGAGTACCAGCCGAATTACGGCAAGACTCTGATCTGCGGCTACGCGCACCTGTGGGGCTACAAGATCGGCATCCTCGGCAACAACGGCGTGCTGTTCAACGACAGCTCGCTCAAGGGCGCGCACTTCATCGAGCTGTGCAATCAGAACCGCACGCCGATCCTGTTCCTGCAGAACATCACCGGCTTCATGGTCGGACGCGAATACGAGCGCCGCGGTATCACCAAGGACGGCGCCAAGATGATCATGGCGGTGTCCTGCTCGGAGGTGCCGAAGTTTACCGTGATGTGCAACGGCTCCTTCGGCGCCGGCAACTACGGCATGAGCGGCCGCGCCTTCGACTCGCGCTTCCTGTTCTCGTGGCCGCAGTCGCAGATCAGCGTAATGGGTGCGGAGCAGGCGGCGAACACGCTGGCCGACGTGAAAATCCGCCAGCTTGCCAAGTCCGGCAAGAAACTCAGCCAGACCGACATCGACGCGATCCGCGATCCGGTGCTCGGCGAGTTCAAGCGCAAGCAGAGCGCCTACTGGAGCACGTCCGAAATCTGGGACGACGGCATCCTCGACCCGGTGGACACGCGCAACGCGCTCGGCATTGCGCTGTCGGCGGCGCTGAACACGCCAATCAGCGATCCGCGCTACGGCATTTTCCGCATGTGAGGCAGAAAACACCGCCACCCGCTCCCGGCGTACCACCGCCACAGGCTGTTAATAATTATTAATCAAATTTAAAAATGATTGATAAATTAAAACCATCTGCCCAGGCGAAATGTCGCGAGCGGGTGGCGTCATGAACACCCGCGTTGCGCCTTGCAGCGGCTAGACTCCGGTCACTTCATTTCCGAGCCCGTCATGGAATTCACCCTCAAGCCCGTCGCCATCAGCACCCGTAGCCGCATCGTCGTCTGGCTGCTGCGCACCTTCCTGCGGCCGTGGCTGGCGTGGGCGGTGCGCGGTTCGCGCAAGCGCATCGCCGCCATCCAGCTGCTGACGGCCTCGCGGCCCTGTCGCAATACCTTCGGCCTACCGCTGGAGTACCGCGTGATCGGCGCGCCCGACGGCGGTGTGCCGGGCTACGTGCTGGGCGATCTGCGCGACACTCACAAGCCGGCGATCCTCTACCTGCACGGCGGCGCCTTCATCCTGCCCGCCTCACCGGAAGTGCACGTGCGCATGCTGGCCAGGCTCTGCGCGGAGCTGGGCGCCGTCGGCTTCCTGGTCGATTACCGCCTCGCGCCCGGCAACAAGTTTCCGGCGGCGCTGGACGACAGCGAGCGCGGCTATCGCGCGCTGCTCGACCTGGGCTTCGATCCGCGCCGCATCGCCGTCGCCGGCGAATCGGCCGGCGGCAACCTCACGCTCGGCGTGCTGCAGCGCATCCGCAAGCGCGGCTGGCCGCGCCCCGCCTGCGCGGTGCCGATTTCGCCGGCGACCGAACTGGGCCGCCTGCACGGCCTGCCCTCGCGCACCGCGCGCATGAAGTCGGACCCGATCCTGCCGGCGAAGGCGCTGTACACCGTCGACGAGTTCTACTCCGGCGACCACGACGCCAGCGATCCGGAACTGTCGCCGCTGTACGCCGATTTCCGTGGCTTTCCGCCGCTGTACTTCGTCGCCTCCGACAACGAAATCCTGCGCGACGACACCATCGCCTGCGTGCAGCGCACGCGCGAAGCGGGCGTCGAGACCAAGATGGACATCTGGCCGGTGCTGCCGCACGCCTTCCCGCTGTTCGAGGCCCTGTTCCCCGAGGTGCGCGAAGCCCGCAAGGACATCGTCGCCTTCATCCGCCAGCACCTGGCCGCGTAAGCCGCAACGAGAGGAGTCGCCATGACCGAAAGCGCCTACGCCCGCGATTACCGCCGCGCCGCGGCCGAACCGGAGGCCTTCTGGGCCGAGCAGGCTGCGGGCCTGCACTGGCACCGGCCGTGGACCCAGGTGCTCGACGTTAGCCAGGCGCCGTTCTACCGCTGGTTTGCCGGCGCCGAGTTCAACACCTGCTACAACGCGCTGGACCGTCACATCGAGGGCGGCCGCGCCGAGCAGGCTGCACTGATCTACGACAGCCCGCTCACAGGCACGCAGAAGACCTTCACCTATCGCGAACTGCGCGACGCCGTCGCACGCTTCGCCGGCGCCCTGCGCGCCAACGGCGTGCAGCGCGGCGACCGCGTGGTGATCTACATGCCGATGGTGCCGGAGGCGGCAGTTGCGATGCTGGCCTGCGCGCGCATCGGTGCGGTGCATTCGGTGGTGTTCGGCGGTTTCGCCGCGCCGGAGCTGGCCAAGCGCATCGACGCCGCCGAGCCGGTGCTGGTGGTGTCGGCCTCCTGCGGCATCGAGCCGGGCCGCGTGATCGACTACAAGCCGCTGCTGGATCAGGCGCTGGAGCTGGCGACACATCAGGTTGCGCGCACCCTCATCCTGCAGCGGCCGCAGCGCGAGGCCGCGCTGAAGGCAGGCCGCGACGTCGACTGGCAGCAGGCCGTTGCCGCCGCGACGCCGGCCGACTGCGTGCCGGTGTCGGCGACCGATCCGCTCTACGTGCTCTACACCTCCGGCACCACCGGCAAGCCCAAGGGCGTGGTGCGCGATCATGGCGGTCACGCCGTGGCGCTGCGCTACTCGATGAAGGCGGTGTTCGACACCGATCCCGGCGACGTGTTCTGGGCCGCCTCCGACGTCGGCTGGGTCGTCGGCCACTCCTATATCGTCTACGGCCCGCTGCTGCAGGGCTGCACCACGATCCTCTACGAAGGCAAGCCGGTCGGCACGCCGGACGCCGGCGCCTTCTGGCGCGTGATCGCGCAGCACGGCGTCAAGACCTTCTTCACCGCGCCCACCGCGTTCCGCGCGATCAAGAAGGAAGACCCGGACGGCAAGCTGATCCGCCAATACGATCTCTCGAAATTCAAGACGCTGTACCTCGCCGGCGAGCGCTGCGATCCCGACACCATCCTCTGGGCGCAGGGCAAGCTGAAAGTGCCGGTGATCGATCACTGGTGGCAGACCGAACTGGGCTGGCCGGCCATCGCCAACTGCCACGGCCTGACGCCGATGCCGGTCAAGCCCGGCTCAGCGACGATGCCGGTGCCGGGCTTCCGCTTTGCCGTGCTCGACGCCAATGGCGCCGCGGTGAAGGACGGCGACATCGGCAACGTCGTCATCCAGCTGCCCCTGCCGCCGGGCACGCTGAGCACCATGTGGCAGAACGACCAGGGCTATCGTGACAACTATCTGAGCCGCTATCCCGGTTATTACCTCACCGGTGACGCCGGCTACCGCGACACCGACGGCTACTGGTGGATCATGTCGCGCATCGACGACATCATCAACGTCGCCGGTCATCGCCTGTCCACCGGCGCGATGGAAGAGGTGCTGGCCTCGCATCCGGCGGTGGCCGAATGCGCGGTGATCGGCGTCGCCGACGCCATGAAAGGTCAGCTGCCCGTGGGCCTGGTGGTGCTCAAGGCCGGCGTGCAGCAGGCGCCGGACGCCATCGCCCGCGAGCTGGTCGAGCGCGTGCGCGCGCAGATCGGCGCGGTCGCCGCCTTCAAGCAGGTGGCGGTGGTGGCGCGACTGCCCAAGACGCGCTCCGGCAAGGTGCTGCGCGCCACCATGCGCGCCATCGCCGACAGCCAGCCGCACGCGGTGCCGGCCACCATCGACGATCCGCGCACCCTGGAAGAGGTCGGAGCGGCGCTGCAGACACTGGGTTACGCCAAGACGCAACCGTAAACCGCGCGGCGCCGTAATAGGGGTTCGCGCCCGCAGGACGGGCGCAACAATGAGACAATAGCCCCATGAGCACCCAGCAGCGCTCCGTGTTGATCACCGGCGGTGGTTCCGGCCTTGGTGCCGCCATCGCGCGGCATCTCGCGCGCCAGGGCTGGCGCGTGGCGCTGGCCGGCCGCAACCAGACGCGTCTCGACGAGACCGCCGCCGAACTCCAGGCCCTCGGTGCCGTGGCCCAGGTGTTCGCGCTCGATGTTGCCGACGCCGCGGCCGTGGATGCCGCGATCCGCGAGTTCCGGCCCGACGCCCTGGTCTGCTGCGCCGCCATCCTCGGCCGCGGCGACGTCTGGGGCGAGCTGACGCCGGAGCTGTTCGCGCAGGTGCTGAGCACCAATGTCGCCGGCACCTTCAACGCCTGCCGCGCGGCGATGCGCCTGTGGAGCGAGCACGGCGTGCGCGGCGACATCGTCAACATCTCCTCGCTCGGCGGCATCCGCGGCATGCAGAAGTTTCCGGGCTTCTCCGCTTACGCCGCGTCCAAGCACGCCATCGTCGGGCTCACCGAGGCGCTGGCCATCGACGGCCGCGCCCACGGCATCCGCGTCAACGCCATCGCCCCCGGCACCCTGCGCACGGCGATGACCGAGGCCCTGGGACTGCAGCCGAAGACCCTGCCGGACGCGCTCGCACCGTCTGTCGCTTTCCTGCTCGACCGCGCCCAATCCGAACCGATCACCGGCACCACGATGGAAGTGCATTGCAATGACAACTGAGAAATCCCCCATCGTTTACCTCACGCGCCGCGAGACGTTCTCCGCCGCTCACCGGCTGTGGGCCGACGATCTCAGCGATGCCGAGAACCGCGCGCTGTTCGGCCCCTGCGCCTACGACCACGGCCACGGCCACAACTACGTGCTGGAAGTGACGCTGCGCGGGCCGGTCGATCCGAAGACCGGCATCGTGGTCAATCTCAAGCAGATCCGCGACGTGATGCACGAGCTGATCGTCGATGTCATCGATCACCGCCATCTCAACCACGACGCGCTGCTGACGCGCGGCATCAACCCCACCGCCGAGAACCTCGTGGTGCTGTTCTGGCGCGTGCTGCATGTGCACTACGGCGCCACGCTGCACGAGGTGCGCCTGCGCGAGACCGAGAAGAACTGGGTGACCTACCGCGGCGAGTGACCGCCGCTACTCCGGCGGTGGCTCCAGCGCGATCTCGACCACGCGGCAGCCCGGGTCGTCCTCGACGGCGCGGACCGAGAAGCCGAGATTGCGCACGAGATTGAGCATCGCCGCGTTCTCGCTCAACACCTCGCCGCGCACGCGCTGGATGCCGTAGGCACGCGCCGCGCCCAGCAGGCACTCCATCAGGTGCCGACCCAGCCCCTGCCGGATGTGATCGTGATGAACGAGGATCGCGTATTCGGCGATCACCTTGTCCGGATCGGCGACGATGGTGCCGATACCCGCCACCTCGTCCGGCCGCGATGCCCGCGCCACCACCAGCGCCATCTCGCGGTCGTAGTCGATCTGCGTCATGCGCGCCGCCATGTCGTGCGAGAAGTGCCGGATGTGGGTGAAGAAGCGCAGGCGCACTTCCTCCGCGTCCAGGCTCTGCAGCAGGTGCAGCAGCGCCGGCTCGTCGGCGGGACGCACCGGCCGCACGATGTAATCCTCGCCGCGCGCCGTGCGATAGATGTGCGAGAAATGATCGGGGTACGGCGCCAGCGCCAGGCGGCGCCGCGCCGATGGCACGTCGGCGTGCCACTGCAGTCGCGCTACGCCCGCCGGCGCCGGGGTGCCGTCGGCGGCGATGGCCAGCGGCAGGTTGAGCGACGACAGCGCCGCCTCGCTGGCGATGATCTGGCCGGCGCGGACCAGCAGGTCGAGCACCGGCGCATCGGCGGCGACGCGGGTCAGGCCCGCATCCTCCGCCATGCGCGCAGCCAGCAGCGGGTCCAGCGGCGGCAGGCCGTAGGCGGCGCGGCCGCCCGCGCCGGAGAACAGCGCCTGCAGACCCACGACCGCGCCCATCTCGGCATGCCGGAAGGCCGTGACCTGCAGATCCGGCATCGCACGCACCGCCGCGCCCAGCGCCATGCCGCGCGTGCGCAGGAACTCCAGCGCCGCCGCACCGGCCAGTTCGCCGCCGCGCGCGGCCAGGCGCTGGATGCGCGCGGCGTCCGGCGTTTCACTTGGCGGTCGCGCCAGCGCCGCCTTGGGCGGCGTGCGCATCAGCATTTCGCGCGTGCGCGCGTACTGCACGCGGAAACGGATCGCGCGCACCGCGTCGCCGATGGCCGAGAAGGTGGCGTGACGCGCCAGCGCGCTGCTGCGCCGCGCCGGCAGCGCGGTATGCAGGCCCAGCCAGACCGTGACCAGACGCTCGTCGAGCCCGGCCTGCGACAGCGCCTGCGCGATGGCGTCCTGCTTCTGGCCGGCGAGCGGGCTGTGCACGAACAGCACGGCGCCGTCGCCGGTCGTCTGCATCAGCAGCTTGGCGGCGGCCACCAGCTGCTCCGACGTCGCGGTGCCAGCGTCGACGCCGCCGCCGACACAACGCACGCCAGGGATCAGCGCGTCCAGTTGCGTGCGCACCGGCGGTGCCAGCGGCGCCACCGCCAGTCCCTGCGCGGTCACCGCATGCGCCGCCAGGGCGCAGATGCCGGCGCCGTTGGCGAGAATCGCGACATGCCCATGCTCCGGCGCCTGCAGGCGCTCCAGCGCCGCCAGGCCGTCGAACATGCCGCCGAGGCTGCCGCATTCCACCAGGCCGGCGCGCATGAAGGCCGCGGACTTCACCGGATCGAGCGCCGACGTGTCCTCGCCGGTCGGCGTCTGCAGGACCATGGTCGGCTTCAGACGCGAGGCGGCGCGCGCCGCGGACATGAACTTGCGCGCGTCGCGGATACGGCCGACCTGCACCATCACCGCGCGCGTGCCGGGATCGAGCGCGGCGAAGTCGAGCAGGTCGCCGACATCGATATCGGACTCGGCACCGGTCACCGCCATCCACGACAGGCCGATGTTGCGCTCCACCGCCCAGTCCACCGCGGCGGCGGCGATGGACTGCGACTGCGCGATCAGCGCGATGCGCCCGGCCGGCGGCGCCAGCGGAAACGCGGTCAGGTTGAGCGCCGGCCGCGCGCTGAAGAAACCGGCGCTGCGGGCGCCGAGCACACGCATCGCGTAGGGACGCGCGGCCGAGAGCACGGCCTGCGACGGCGCCGTGCCGCTGGCCCAGAGCAGCGCGCGGTAGCCGCGCGCGGCGAGCCGGTCGATGCCATCGACGTCGATCGCGGCGGCATCCAGCACCACCGCGACCGCGGCCTCGCTGCCGGTGGCGGCATCGTCCGCGGCCTCCTCCCGCACGAGACCGCCGTCGGCGACGCTGCGCGCGAGATGCGTCATCAGACAATCCTGCGCGGCGCCCTGCGCAGCACCCAGCACGGTGACCCGCCGCGCGCGGAACAGCGCCTCGAGATTGCGGACCGTCATACCGGCAGTTCGCCGACGAAAGGTGTCAGGAAGGCCTCGACGCTGCGCGCCAGCGCGTGCAGCTCGTAGCCGCCTTCGAGCATGGCGACCACGCGTCCCTGGCAGCAGGCGTCGGCAACGCCCTGGATGACCGTGCCCAGCCAGCGATAGTCGTCCGTGCTCAGGCACAGGTCGCCCAGCGGATCGGCCATGTGGGCATCGAAGCCGGCGGAGACCAGCAGCAGTTCCGGCTGGAAACGCTCCAGCGCCGGCAGCCAGCGGTCGGCGACGGCGGCGCGGAACTCGCGGCTGCCGGTGCCGGCCGGCAGCGGCACGTCGAGCAGGTTGTCGGCCCCCGGAATCCCGGCCCAGTGCGGATACAGCGGGTGCTGATAGGTGGAGCACAGCAGCACACGGCGGTCGGACTTGAAAATGTCGGCGGTGCCATTGCCGTAGTGCAGGTCGAAATCGAGGATCGCCACGCGTGTCAGGCCGCGCGCCAGCGCATGTGCCGCCGCCACGGCGATGTTGTTGAACAGGCAGAAGCCCATCGCACGCGCGCGCTCGGCGTGATGGCCCGGCGGGCGCACCGCGCAGAAGGCGAGGCCGGCGCGGTCGCTCATCACCAGGTCCACGGCCAGCAGCCCGGCGCCGGCGGCACGCAGCGCGGCTTCGTGACTGTGACGGTTCATCAGCGTGTCGCCGTCGATCTGCACCTCGCCCTCGCGCGTGTCGGCATCGAGGATGCGGCGCACGTGCCCTGCATCGTGCACCCGCGCCAAGGATTCCTCCGGCGCGCGCGGCGCCTCGCATTGCAGGAGAAAATCCTTGAGGCCGGCGACCAGCAGGCGATCCTCGATGGCCGCGAGTCGGCGCGGCGACTCCGGGTGATCGGCGCCCATGTCGTGCAGCGCGCAGGCGGGATGCGTGATCCAGGCGACCGGCCGGTAGCTCTTCATGTGCGGCGTTCAACTCCAGCAGCGGGAGATGGACATGCTAGCGTCAGGCGCCGGCGGCTGCGAATCCCTCCGGCTTGATCGCCAACAGGTTGCAGGGTGCGTTCTCGCACAGTGATTCCGCGGTCGAGCCCAGCAGGAAGCGCTCGACGCCGTGACGCGAGCTGGCGCCGACCGCGATCACGTCGGTGTGGTGCTGGCCGGCGAACTCGGCGATGGCCGCGGCCGGCGGACCGTAGAGGAAATGGCGCCGCCCCGCGGGCACGCCGTAGGCGTCCGCCACCTCGTCGAACACCTGCCGGTGACTGTCGCGCAGGGTTTCGAACAGCTCCGTGGTGACGACGGCGCCGGCCTCCGCCGCGCCGAAGCCAGTCAGCACGGCGGCATCGAAGGCGGTGACCAGGTGCAGTTCGGCATCGCACTGGATCGCGAAGCCCAGCGCGTCCTGCACGATCTTGCGGTTGAAATCGTGGCCGCCCGGACCGCCGCGCACCGGATCGATGGCCGCCAGCACGCGCCGTGGCGGGACGGCGGCGGCGCTGTTGACCAGCAGCAACTGCGCCGGACACTGGCGCAGCAGCTGCCAGTCCAGCGGCGTCAGGAAGATGCGGCGCAGCGCCGGCTCGTGATGCACGTCCTTGATCACCAGGTCCGGCTTCAACTCACCGATCTGTTCCAGCATCTCGTCGATCGCCGGACGCGCCCAGGCGGCGTCGCCCACCGCGTCGATGCCCTGCGCCTGCAAGACCTGTGCCTCGGTCACCGCCCAGGCGCGGCGCACCTCGGTGTAGGCGTCCATCGCCGGCTGCGCCAGATCCGGCTGCATCCACTTCATGGCGGCGATGGTGTCGCTGGCGTCGAACACGTTGATGTGCAGCCGCGCACCAGCGGCCTTGGCCATGCGCGCCGCCGCGTCGAGCGCGGGCGTGCGCTGCAGCGAGGGGTCGGCCAGCAGGAGGATTCGGGTGTAGTGAGCCATGGCGCATCGGGATGGTGGGATCGTGACGCCAGCTTGGGCGCACGGCGCTGGCCACGCCTTGATCCGGATCAAGGCGCCTGGCCCGCCCGATGCCGACACTGGATGCCAGCCCGATGACCGAGAACGCCCATGTGCGCCCTGCGCCGCGACGAAGAAGTACTGGCCCTGCACGCCCTGCGCGAGGCGCAGCGCAGCGGCGCGGCCGCCACGCCGGTGTCGGCGGACCTGCTCAAGACCCTGTCGGCCGACCGCCTGATCTCAGCCGATGACTACGGCGGCTTCCAGCTCACCGAGCGCGGCCATGCGCACCTGGCCACGATGAGCCGGCGCGGCATCACGCCGGAGCGCCTGCTGGCGCGGCGTCGGCGGCGCTGATCCGTCTCCTCCGAACGGCGGAGGGCGCCGACGCGGCGAGCGCCGACACTGGCGCATCGTTCGAGGTCCGCGCCATGAAAACCCTTGCCCTCCCCGTCGTCCTGAGCGCCCTGCTGCTGAATGCCTGCGGCGGCGCTTCCTCGCCATCATCCGCCAGCGGCATCACCGGCGCCAAGTCCGAATTCCCGGACGAGCCGGCGCTGACGACGCCGCAGGACACGCTCGACGCCGCGCTGCATTGCACCGCCTTCACGCATCCGGACAAGCCGGCGGTGCTGCTGGTGCACGGCACCTTCACCGCCGGGCAGGAGCAGTACGAGTGGAACTACATCCCGCTGCTGTCGGCGCGCGGCTACGACGTCTGCGCCGTGACCTACCCGGACCGCGGCCTCGGCGACCAGCAGATCTCGGCCGAGTACGTGGTCAACGCCCTGCGCCGCCTGCATGCCAGGACCGGCCGCAAGCTGGCGATGATCGGCCACAGCCAGGGCGCCACCATGCCGCGCTGGGCGCTCAAGTGGTGGCCGTCGGCGCGGGCGGCGGTCGCGGATTTCGTGATGCAGGCCGGCCCTCACCACGGCACCCTCATTGCCTCGCCAGCAACGCTGGAACAGCAGCTGGGCCTCGGCGCCCTGCCGGTGGGCCTGCTGCCGGCGGCGTTCTACCAGTTCACGCCCGGCTCGCAGTTCGTCGGCGCGCTCAATGCCGGCGACGAAACCCCGGGTGACATCGACTACACCAACCTCTACACGCTCACCGACGAACTGGTGCAGCCGGCCGTGCCGGTGCCGACCGCGGCGCTGGACTGGCAGCAGAACAATCCCAAGGTCGCCAATATCCTGCTGCAGAACGTCTGCCCGCAGCAGATCGTCGATCACGTCACCATCGGCACCGTCGACTCGCTGGCCTTCGCGCTGGCGCTCGATGCCATCGAACACGCCGGCCCGGCCGATCCGGCGCGCATCGACCCGGCCCAGGTGTGCCTCAACGTCCCGATCATCGCCAACCCGGCCCTGGCCGGCGCCGGCGTGCCGGCGCTGCTGACCATCCTGCAGGGCGATGTCGCCACCGGCGCCCCCGATCCGCATCTGACCGGCAGCGAGCCGCCACTCAAGCCCTACGCGCAGGCCGCGGCGCACTGAACCGTCGCCGCCGCAGCGCTCTACTGCATGCGGTGGATGTTGTAAGGTTCGCTTCCGGGCATTTTCCGTGTCACCCGCTCTGTCCGATTGGGGCAGATGGTTTGTTTTATTTTGTTATTCAATTTAATTATCTTTAAATAAAATACAACAACATTTTCGGCCGTGTTGCCGTCAGCGGGTCACGCGCCCGCGCGCCGGGTTGGCCCTCACCAGCACTGTTCACACCTTGGAAACACCGATGAGCGACACCGCGACACAGACCTTCGTCATCGTCGGCGCCGGCCAGGCCGGCGCGGAAACCGCGCTGGAACTGCGCAAACTCGGCTTCGCCGGCCGCGTGGTGCTGGTGGGCGAGGAGCCGCATCCGCCGTACAAGCGGCCGCCGCTGTCCAAGGGCTTTCTCGCCGGCAGCGTCACGCAGGAGCAGCTCTACGTGCAGCCGCTGGCGGGTCTGGAGAAGCAGAACATCGAGTTCCGCGCCAACGCCCGCGTCACGCGCATCGACCGCGCCGCCAAGACCCTGCACTTCGCCGACGGCGGCACACTGGCCTATGACAAGCTGGCGCTCACCACCGGCGGCCGCCCGCGCCTGCTGTCGATGGCCAATGCCGACCAGCCCAACGTGTTCCCGGTGCGCACCATCAACGACATCGTGGCGATGCGCGCGCACAGCGTCGCCGGCAAGCATGCCGTGATCATCGGCGGCGGCTTCATCGGCCTGGAGGCGGCGGCGGTGGCGGTCAAGCTCGGCCTCAAGGTCACCATCCTCGAAGGCCTGCCGCGCGTGCTGGCGCGTGTGACCTCGCCGGAGGTGTCCGCCTTCTTCGAGCGCATCCACCGCGAGGCCGGCGTCGATGTGCGCACCGGCGTGCAGATCGCCGCGCTCGAAGGTGACGGCGCGGTGACGCATGTGACCCTGGGCGACGGCAGCCGCATCGACGCCGACTTCGTCGTCGCCGGCATCGGTCTGGTGCCCAACACCGAGCTGGCGCAGGCGGCGGGGCTGGACGTCGACAACGGCATCATCGTCGACGAATGCGCACGCACCTCCGACCCCGACATCTTTGCCGCCGGCGACTGCACCAACCATCCCAGCGAATTCCTCGGCCGCCGCGTGCGCCTGGAGTCGGTGCAGAACGCGATGGAGCAGGGCCGCAACGCCGCGCGCAACATGCTGGGCAAGAACGAGCCCTACCACATGGTGCCGTGGTTCTGGTCCGACCAGTACGACTGCAAGCTGCAGATGGTCGGCATCTCGACCGGCTACGAGCAGGTGGTGCTGCGCGGCGATCCCACGACCCAGCGCAGCTTCGCCGCGTTCTATCTCAAGGACGGCAAGATCATTGCCGCCGACGCGGTCAGCAAGCCGCAGGAATTCCTGTTCGCCAAAAAGCTGGTGGCGATGCGCGCTGCGGTCGATCCTGCGCGCCTGGCCGACGAGGCGGTGGCGATGAAGGACCTGGTGCCGGCAGGCTGAACTTTGCGCGCCGCACCCGGCGCGACCATGGGAGCGGCAGGGATGAATTTGCTGGGCTATCGCAAGGTCGCGGTTCCGCACGACCTCTCGGAAGTGACGCACATCGACCACGCGGCGGAAGCCGCGCCGGATCACCTCGGTGTGCGCCCCGGCGGCATCGACCGCATCTGGAGCGCGGTCGAGCAGCTCTACCGCACCGGCCTGCAGCCGGCCATCACCCTCGTCGTGCGCCGGCGCGGCCAGATCGTGATGAAGCGCGCCATCGGCTGCCTGCGCGGCAACGGCCCCGGCGAGCGCGCCGACCGCGTGCCGCTGAGCCCGGACGCGCCGATCTGCCTGTTCTCCGCCTCCAAGGCGATCTCCGCACTGCTGGTGCACAAGCTCGCCGAGGATCGCCTGCTGCGGCTCGACGACCGCGTCGCCGACTTCATCCCGGAGTTCGCCGCGCACGGCAAGGATCGCGTCACCATCCGCCAGCTGCTGGCGCACCGCGCCGGCATCCCGCAGCTGCCGATCAAGCATCCGGACCCGAGCCTGCTGCGTCACTGGGACGCCATGGTGTCATTGCTGTGCCTGGCGCCGCCGTTCGATCCGCGCTTCGAGAAGCAGGCCTACCACGCGCTCACCGGCGGCTTCATCGTCGGCGAGCTGGTGCGCCGCGTCGGCAAGATCGAGCTGCGCGAGGCGCTGCAGCAGTGGCTGGCCGAACCGCTGGGTCTCAACAGCCTGAGCTTCGGCCTGCCGCCGGAGCGCCGCGCCCAGGCGCCGCTCAACTACCTGACCGGACCCAAGCCGGTGTGGCCGATCACCAAGATCGCCGAGCGCGTGCTCGGCGTCGATTTCGCGCGCGCGGTGAGCGCTTCCAACGATGACGCTTACCTTTCCGCCATCGTGCCGGCCGGCAATCTCTACGCCTCGGCCGACGATGCCTGCCGCATCTTCGAGATGCTGCGCAATGGCGGCACGCTTGACGGCCATCGTGTGCTGAGCGAGGCGACGGTGGCGGAGGCGGTGAAGCCGGTCGGCCGCATCCAGATCGATGGCATGCTCAATATCCCGATGCGCTTCTCGCCGGCCTTCATGCTCGGCGAAAACCCGGTGGGCCTGTGGGGTCCAAAGTCCCGCGATGCCTTCGGCCACATCGGCTTCATGACCGTGCTGTGCTGGGCCGATCCGGCGCGCGAGCTGTCGGTGGCGATCCTCAACAACGGCAAGTCGGTGGCCCCGACGGCGATCCTGCAAATGGCGAAAGTGGTCGGCGCCATCACGCGCGCCTGCCCACGGCTGCGCTAGGCGCGCCTGGGTAAAACCGTCATGCGGGACGCGGCGCTTGCCTACCGCGTCAGCTCCACCCACAGCCAGTAGCCGCCGAGCGCGAGGCCCAGCGTCTCGAAGCCGCCGGCGATCCACGGCACCACGGTGGGCCGGCCATCGAGCACGAGACTGACGAGCCGGCCGCCGACCATGCCGCCGAGCAGGGTCACCACCATGATCAGCGCGGGCAGCGCCAGCGACGGCAGCAGCACGCCGACGATCTGCAGCGCCCCGGCCGCGATCACCACGCCACCGGCGCCGGCGCGCAGGTAGTTGCGCGCGTCGACTTCCTCGGCGATCAGCCCGTAGGGCGTGGCCACCGTCTCCACCGGCTTGAACAGGCCGCGCAGGCCCACCACCAGGAAGATGAGACCGTTCACGAACAGGTAGCTGTACATGCGGCGTCTCGCGTGGACCCTAGGCGCGCTTTCGCCGTGCCGGCGCTTTCTTCTTCGCAGATTTCGGGGTGGGCGCGGCGGACGGCGCGGTGCCGATGCCCAGCGACTGCTCCAGCTCCGCCAGCGCGTCCTGGGTGTAGACGGCGAGACGCTGCAGGCGCGGAATCGCCTCGCGGCAGCCGAGGAAGCCGACTGCGACGCGATCCTTGTAGCCGACCAGGGTGATGTTGAGGGCGTAGCCGTCGAACAGGAAGGACACCGGGTACATCGCCTCCAGCTCCGCACCCATCAGGTAGAGCGAGTCCTTCGACAGCACGACGTTGGAGATGACGAAGTTGAACATCGGCGGAATCTTCGGCAGCGTGCCGGTCATCTGCCCCACCAGGAACGGCGCCAGGCCGATCAGCGCCAACTGATCGAGCGCGGCGCGCGGCATCTCCATCAGCTCCTGCTTGCTGCGCGTGGTGACGCGGCTGGCCAGGCGCACGCGCTCGGCCGGGTCTTCCAGCTGCGTGCCGATGGGCACGACGAAGCCGGCGACGGCGTTGCCGCCCTCGCCAGCGGAACGCTGCAAGGCCACCGGAACCGAGGCCAGCAGGGATTTTTCCGGCAACGCGTTCTGCTCGACGAGATAACGGCGGATGGCGCCGCCGCAGATACCGAGCAGCACGTCGTTGACGCTGGCGTCGGTGGCCTTGGCGACGGCCTTGATGCGGTTGAGATCGAGAATCTGCGTGCCCAGGCGACGCTGCTGCGACACCGGCACGTTGAACAGGCTGCGCGGCGTGGTCAACGCGGCGCGCGTGCCGCTGTCCTCGCCCTTGGTCATCTTGGTCAGGCCCTTGACCAGTTCCTTGACGCCGCGCGCCTGCTCGGCGGCGGCGCGTGCCGGCCGCTGCAGGCGCGTCCACAGCGACTCCGGCGCGGCCGCCTCGCGCTCCGGCTTCTCGGCCAGCATCCACGGCCCCATGCCGCGTGTGTCGTTCGGATCGGTCGACAGCCACTTCTGCACCATGCGCATCGCGCCCATGCCGTCGATGGCGCAGTGATGCGCTTTGAAGTAGAGCGCGAAGCGGCGGTTTTCCAGGCCTTCGATCAGGTGGCACTCCCACAGCGGCCGCGACAGGTCCAGCGGGTGCGAGTGCATGCGCGCCACCAGCACGCCCAGTTCGCGCTCGCCGCCGGGATACGGCAGCGCCGAGTGGCGCATGTGGTATTCCATGTCGACGTTGCACTTCTCCCAGGCCGGCGCCAGCCGCGACAGGCGACCGCGCGCGAGGCGGCAGTCGAAGGGCGAAGGCATGAACGGATGCGTGCGCATCTGCTCCATCAGCTTGCGCACGAAATCGGGCGGCGCGTCGTCCGGCAGCTTGAAGGTCATCATCGCGCCGACATGCATCGGCGTGCGCTTGGTCTCCATGCGCAGGAACACGGCGTCCAGCGGGCTCAGGTAGTTCATCGCTCTCCTTCCTTTCGCGTCTTGGCCGCGCTGTGTGTGTTCGCCTGCGCGGCGCTGCGGCTCATGGACCGCTTTGGATTACGGTGCCTGAATTCCGAATCCGCCGCCACCCTCAATCGCAGGAGCGACCACCCGCCATCACCGGCCACCCGCTGCGCCGTCACCACTAAAACCGCTTGTTATTTTATATCTGTAATTTTTTAAATTAATTTATTTTTAATAACATTTTCCCTAGGGAAAATGCTCTTAGCGGGTGCGGCGATTTTGCGTCCAGGCGGCCGCCACCCTAATCAATTCGGATGAGGCTCCCGGTGGCAGGCCTCACTAAGGTAGGGTGGTTGCAAAACTAAAACGACGGGGGAGATTCAATGGCGACTCTTGATCAGGAGAGCCGGCGCAGCCGTTTCGCGCCGCAGGCACGAACACTCATCGCGGTCGGCATCGCCGCCATCAGCGGCGCCGCCTCGGCGGGCACGTTCGATTTCCTCGGCATCGACGCCTCGTACTCGCTGCAAGGCGCCTACGTCGTCGCGGTACGCACCGAGGCTCCCAGCGACGGCATCATCAATGCGCCGCCCGCCGCCAGCATTCCGCTGCCGACCTATCTCAAGGTGCCCGAGTCGAACAACTACGACGACGGCGACCGCAGCTTCAAGAAGTGGACGCCGATCAACAATCGCATGACCCTGCTCGGCGAAATCCACCTGACCAAGGACAACTACGATCTCATCGTCCGCGGCGATGCGTTCTATGACAACGTGTACCGTCGCGCCAACGACAACCGGTCACCGGACACCATCAACAAGTTCGGCCCCAACGGCGAGTACGGCGGACCAAACTCGGACTTCAACCACTTCACCAAGGATGCCGAACGCTTCGACGGCATGCGCGGCCGCCTGCTCGATGCCTACATCTCCGGCAACTGGCAGCTCGGCGACGAGAGCGCGCTGAACCTGCGCGTCGGCCGCCAGGTGGCGGCCTGGGGCGAGAGCCTGTTCTTCGACGGCATCGCGCTGACCCAGGGACCGGCCGACGCCACCAAGGCCACCGTGCCGGGCGCCGACGTCAAGAGCATCCTGCTGCCGGTCAACCAGATCGCGATGCAACTGTCGGTCAACAGCCGCCTGACCCTGCTCGGCCAGTACAAGCTGGAATACAAGCCCACCGAACTCAATCCCGTCGGCGAGTTCTTCTCGGTGGCCGACGTCGTCGGACCGGGGCGCCAGTTCATCTACGGCATCTACAACCCGCTCGATGTCTCCGCGTACTCCAACGTCAACCTGACCGGCAGCACCCAGCCCAACGGGCAGAACGACATCGCCGCGGCAGTCCAGTTGATCGACGGCTTCCTGATGCAGAACGGCACCCTGCCGAGCAACAACCAGCTGACGCCGGCGGTGCAGACCACCGTCAATGCCCTGACCCAGCAGATCAACAACCTCGGCCTCCCGGCCGTCACCGTGCCGCAGACGGTGCTGGCGCTGGCGGCGCCGCGCAGCAACGTTCCCAAGTACGTCAACGTGAAGTACGCCGGCGAACTGAGGCCCAGCAATTACGGCCAGTACGGCCTGGGCATGCGCTACGCGGTCACGCCGAACACCACCGCCGGCCTCTACTATCTGCGTTACCACGACACCACGCCGTCACCCGTGCAGAACTACGGCAATGCGCTGCTGGTGAAGAGCCCGACGCCTGGCGTACCGGACATCACCACCGGCACCCTGGGCATCACCGTGCCGGTGACGTACAACATCAAGTATTTCGACGGCATCAAGATGGGCGCGGCGAGCCTGTCCACCGAGCTGTTCGGTGCCAATATCGGCGCCGAGGCGATTTACCGCGACGGCGTGCCGGTGCTGGTCAACGTCGATGGCGGCATCACCGGACCGATTCCGACGCCCTCGCGCTCGCGCATCGGCCAGCTGGACGTCAACGCCCTGTACATCTTCGGCAGCACGCCGTGGTGGGATGCCATCACGCTGGTCGCCGACGTCGGCACCAACAAGGTGTTCAGTGTCGATGGCGTGACCAGCGTCGCCAACCCCAATCATCCGGTCAGCACGGCACTGAAATACAACACCTCGACCTGGGGCTACTCGTTCCTCTGGTTCATCGACCACAAGAACATCTTCCCGGCCTGGGACCTGCAGATTCCGATGACCTTCGCCGGCGTCGGTCGCGGCCACGGCTCGCTGCTCTCCGGCCTCGGCGCACTGATGGGCCCGAACGACCGGCGCGCCAGTGTCGGCGTCAACTTCACCTACCTGCAGCAGCTGCAGCTGGGCGTGAGCTACAGCGCCTATTTTGGCTCGCCGAACTTCACCGACCGTCCGTACCAGGACCGCGATAATCTCGGCGTGACCGTCAAGTACAACTTCTGACCGACCGGCCGGCGGCGGCAACGCCGCCGGCCAGGATGCACCGCATGAGCGACGCCCAGACCACTGCCTTCGACCCCACCGAGTTCCGCAAGGCACTGGGCGCGTTCGCCACCGGCGTCACCATCATCACCACGCGCAGCGCCGATGGCGCGCCGCTGGGTCTGACCGCCAACAGCTTCAACTCGGTCTCGCTCAATCCGCCGCTGGTGCTGTGGAGCCTGGCCAACTCGTCGATGAGCCTGCCCACGTTCAAGGCCGCGCAGCATTGGGCGGTGCACGTGCTGGCCGCCGACCAGGAAGCGCTGTCGTCGCGCTTCGCGCGGCGCGGCGAGGACAAGTTCGCCGGTCTGGCGGTCGACACCGGCGTCGGCGGCATCCCGCTGCTGCAGGGCTGCACCGCGCGCTTCCAGTGCCGCACCGCCTTCCAGTACGAGGGCGGCGACCACGTCATCTTCGTCGGCGAGGTGCTGTCCTTCGACCGCGCCGACAGCTCGCCGCTGGTGTTTCACGGCGGACGCTATGCGCACGCCGCCCATCGCGACCCTTCGGCCAAGCCGCGCAGCGCCTACCATAGCGGCAGCTTCAGCGAGGACTTCCTGGGCTACCTGCTCGGCCGCAGCCATTTCCAGTTCTTCGGTCAGATCCGCCCCCTGCTGATCGCCGCCGGCCTCAGCGACGAAGAGTTCTACCTGCTGTCGGCACTGACGCTGAAAGAAGTGGTTACCGCCAGCGAGATCAACGAGGGCCTGTCCAACGTGCTCGACGACCGGGCTAGCGCGGCGATCGAAGCGCTGATCCTGCGCGGCCTGGTGCGCAACGTGTTCGACATCAACGGCCGCCCTGCCTACCAGCTCACCGCCGAAGGCAGCGCCTGCACCCTGCGTGTGATCACCGCCGCCAAGTCGGTCGAAAGCCAGGTGCTGCAGCGCCTGGGCGCGGGGGAGGCCGCGGTGCTCAAGTCGCTGCTCAACCGCCTGCTGCAGTCCATCGACCCCACCGCCGGCGCGCTCTGGCACAACAGCTGAGCGGACGCGGGATGCGCCGCGTGCATGCTAGATTGCCGGCATGCGCCTGCTCACGCTCGTCCGTCACGCCAAGTCCTCCTGGGATTACGCCGAACTGACGGATTTCGAGCGTCCGCTCAATGCCCGCGGGCGCCGCGATGCGCCGGCCATGGCCGCGCGCCTGCGCGCCGGCAGCCCGCCCGACCGGCTGGTGAGCAGCCCGGCCCTGCGCGCCATCACCACCGCACGCCTGTTCGCACAGGCACTGGACCTTTCCGAGGACGGCATCGCGATCCTGCCGCGCATCTACGACGCCTCGCTGCCGACGCTGCTGGACGTGGTGCGGGAACTCGACGACGCCAGCGGCAACGTCGCCCTGTTCGGCCACAACCCCGGGCTCAGCCTGCTGGCGCTGGAACTGTCGGCCGATCCGGTGCTGGAACTGCCGACCTGCGGCATCGTGCAACTGGAGCTGCCGGCGCGCCGCTGGCGGGAGATCGCGCCGGCCAGCGGCCGCGTGCGCTGGCACGACTGGCCCAAGAAAACCGCCACGCCACACCACGCCGGGTAGCGCGCATAAAAAAACCGGGCAGGGCCCGGTTCTTTTATCTGGCGGCCGATTACTTCTTCTTGAACAGCGCGGTGAACTTGATGATGCCGTTGATGGCGTTGACCACGCCGTCCGGAATCTTCAGCTCCTTGCCCAGCATCTGGCCGATCATCTTCTTGTACTTGTCCGAGTACGGCGGAAACATGATGTTGGGATCGCCGGCCGGATACTGGTCTTCCACCACCGCCCGTGCGTTGGAGCACTCCAGGAAGGTGTAGCGCCCGCCGATGCGGCCGGTGCCGCTGGCGTTGACGCCGCCGAACGGCAGGTAGGGATTGGTGCCGGACTGGATCAGGTTGTGATTGACCACCGTGCTGCCCGAGGTGGTGCGCGCCAGGAACCAGTCGATGGCCGCGCGATCCTTGGCGAAGATGTACGAGCCCAGTGGCTTGGGGCGACGGCGGATGGTGGCGACGGCCTGCTCGCGCTGCCCGAACGGCAACACGCAGATGATCGGCCCGAAGATCTCCTCCTGCATGATGCGCATGTCCTCGGTCACGCCGGTGAGGATGGTCGGCGAGATGTAGAGATCGGCGGCATCGGTTTCGCCGCCCAGCTCCACCTTCGCGCCCTTGGCCACGGCATCGTCGAGCAGCGCCTTGATGCGCTCGAAGTGACGCGCGTTGACGATACGCGGCAGGTCGGCGGATTTCTGGAAGCCCTTGCCGTCGGCGTTGTACATGCTGGTCATGAACTTGCCGAGCTGCGCGACGAAGCCCTTGAGCACGCTCTCGTGCACCAGGGCGTAGTCCGGCGCAAGGCACACCTGGCCGGCGTTGGCCACGCGACCCCAGGCAATCTTGCGGCCGGCCTCTTCCAGGTCGGCGGTCTGGTCGACGATCACCGGATTCTTGCCGCCCATCTCCAGCGTGAAGGTGGCGAAGTGTTCCGCCGCCGCCCGCATGATGATGCGGCCGACGCCGTGGCCACCGATGTAGAAGAAGTGGTTGAACGGCAGCTTGAGCAGTTCCGACGAGACTTCCGGACCGCCCACCGACACCGCAAACTCGTCCTCGGCGAACGCGCTCTTCACGATGTCCGCGATCACCTGCGCCGAATGCGGCGCCAGCTCGGACGGCTTGAGCCAGAAGGTGCAACCGGCGGCGATGGCGCCGAAGGCGAGCACGAAGGCTTCCGCAATCGGCGCGTTCCAGGTGGAGACGTGCAGCACCATGCCCTTGGGCTCGTAGCGCAGGTAGCTCTTCTTGCCCAGGGTCATGATCGAGCCCTGGATCGGCTGATCGGCCATCCAGGCTTCGAGATTGCGCGCGATGAACTCCGCCTCGCCCTTGACCATCAGCAGCTGCGCGTCGATGTCGGTGGGCGACAGGCGCAGCTCCTTGTAACCAGCCTCGAGGATCGCGGGGCGCGCGTCCAGCGTCGCCTTGAGCAGTCGGCGAATCTTGTCGGCGCGCTCGGCGGCGCCGGTCAGCGCCAGCTCCCGCGACTTCGCCAGCTGGCGATCAAACAGCGGGCGGTAGACGTTGTCTTCCTTGAGGACGGCGTTCATGGCGGACCTCTCAGGCCTTGTACGACGGAATCTTGAAGGTGGAGCGCATGATGCCTTCGAGCTGGCTGTCGGACAGCAGGCGGCGCATGAAGCCCATCGGCTTGACGTCCTTGCCCAGGTATTCCATCGGCTTCCACTTCTTCTTGGCCAGGATTTCCAGCGTGCCTTCCAGCGCCTGCTCGGGCGAGCTGCCGGTCTTCTCCAGCATGTCGGGCAGCACCTTGCACATCACGTTTTCGAGATGCGGGCCATAGATCTTGCGCACCGCCTCCGGCTGCATCGCCCAGGTCTTCTTGGTGTTCTCGTGCGAGTTGGCCGACATGCCGGTCAGCACGCCGCCGGGGATGATGGACGTGACCTGGATACCGAACGGCGCCAGCTCGTGGCGCAGCGTCAGCGTCATGCCGTGGATGGCGTGCTTGGTCATGTTGTAGATGCCGGCGCCGACGGGGTTGGCGATGATCGCGCCCGAGCTGTAGTTGGCGATGCGCGAACCCGGCGCGTTCTTGCGCAGCAGCGGCAGGAAGGCCTGGATCACGCGCAGCTGGCCGAAGGTGTTGATGTGGAACAGGCGCTCGGCCTGCGTCAGGTCGGCGGCTTCCAGCACGCCGACGGCGACGTTGGCGACGCCCGCCACATTCATCAGCAGATCGAGGCCCTGGCCGTTCAGCGCCTGCGTCACGATCTCCGCGCTCTTCTTCACCGACTCGGTGTTCGACACGTCCTGGTCGACCACGGTGACGTTGCCGCCGGTCTTCAGGTCGGTGGGCGCGCCGGGCAGGACGCCGGCGAACACGCGCCAGCCCTGCGAGGACAGCGCCTTGACCAGCAGGTTGGCCTGACCGACGTTGGCGCCGGTGATGAATGCGGTTTTCATATTGCGATCCCCTCGTTCGTTTCTGAAAGTTCTGCTTCGTTCGGTTCTATTAATGCCCATGCCCGGCAAAAAGCCGGGCATGGGGGTGTTGCGTCAGGCAGTCAAGGACGGTCAGTGCCCGCCGCGCGCCGCGGCATCCGGCGTGAACATCGACGCGTTGACGTTGCTCTGGTTCAGGCGCCACCACTTCTCGCCGGACTCGTTGGTCAGGTAGCCGACTTCATAGGCCCCGGCGGTCAGATCGTGATAGATCGACGCGCCGCGGTGATAGGACTTCGACTCCTGCGAGTAGTGGTAGGTGATGATGGTGTTGCGCCACAGCTGGCCGCGCGCGTCGTAGTTGTCGGCGGTGAGCGTCAGCCAGCTGTCCTCGTCGAGGAACAGCACGCGCTTCTTGTAGATGTGGCGCACGCCGGGCTTGAGATCGCCCTCGAGCACCCAGACGCGGTGCAGCTCGTAGCGCAGGTAGTCCGGATTGACCGTGTTCGGCTTGATCAGATCCTTGTACTTGACCGCCGGATCGTTGGCGCGGAAGTTGTTGTACGGGACATACATCTCCTTCTTGCCGATCAGCTTCCAGCTGTAGCGCTCGGGCGAGCCGTTGAAGCCGTAGTCGTCGTCCACCGTACGCAGGCCGGCCGGCGGCACCGGGTAGTCGAAGCCGACTTCCGGCGCCTGGCGCACGCGGCGGATGCCCGGCTGATACTGCCAGGACTGCGTCGCGTCCTTGTTGAAGTCATTCGGCTGATAGCCGACCGCGACGAAACCCTTGTCGCGCTCCGGCAGCATGTAGGCGGTGTAGAAATACGCGTTGATCTTGTCCTGGTACGAGCCGCGCTTCACCGGATCGTAGCCGGGAGCGAAGGTCATGAAGTGCTGCTTGCCCCAGGCAATGTTGCCGTTCGAGTAGACGTCCGCGATGTCCACCACCGCGTTCTCGTTGAGCGGGCGGTAGGGGTTGATCGCGTTCCAGATCGCCTCGAGGCCGGTCTGCGGGAACGGGAAGGTGATGCCGCCGGTGACGCCGGTGACGCCGAGCCCGTCATGAATCACTTCCGAGTTGGCGGCGTTCTTCTTGACCACGTCGCAGACCCAGTCCGGCACGCGGAAATCGCGGTGGCTGGGATAGACGTCCATGCGGTAGGACTGCGGATACTTCTTCAGCATCGCCTTCTGGCCGTCGGTCAGCTTGTCGGCGTACTGCGCCATGTTCTGTGCGCTGATGGTGAACAGCGGCTTCTCGTCGGCATAGGGACCCGGCTCGTAGCCCGACTTGCCCTTCATGCCCGGCCACGAATCCAGCCACTTGCCGCTGTACTCGGCAACGCCATCCTTGGTTCCGGCCTTTTCGGCGCCGATGCAGGTCAGCTTCGCGCCGCCCAGCTCGGCGATCTTATCGGGCGGGGTCTTGGCCATGGCCGGCGACAACGCCAGCGCGGCGGCCGCGCCTCCCACAACGCATGAAGCCAGAACTAGCTTGAGTTTCATCAGTGATCTCCTCGCGGCTGCGCGACGTTTTTTATGAGCCGGTCCGCGCCATGACCGTCGGGCGGGACTTTGCCTGGGGCTATGTTAGTCAACACCCCGGGCCATGCCTCGTCCGAACCGATTATGTCCCAGGCGACTCCGATGACGCCGCCGTCACCGATGGCGACCGGATCACTCCGTGTAGGGCTCGAAGGAGTCCTTGGGCGAGCCGCATTCCGGGCAGACCCAGTCCTCCGGCAGATCGGCGAAGGCGGTGCCCGGCGCCACCGCGCCCGGAATGCCCTTGGCCGGGTCATAGATGTAGCCGCAGATGACGCAAATCCACTTGTCCATAGGGAGTCTCAAGTCAGTTTGAAAAGTCAGGCGGCGCGCGGCTGCCGTTGGCGCAGGTGGGTGCGGACGATCAGCCGGTTGATGCGGCGCGCGTTGTGGTGGGTGTACTCGTAGTCGATGTCGCCGGTGCCGTCGGCCAGCGTGGCGTCGGGGTAGCGGCGCATGAACTCGTTGAGCATCAGGCTGCCCTGCACGCGCACCAGGTAGGTGCCGATACAGAAATGCGCGCCGGAGCCGAACACGATGTTGCCATCGAGACGGCGCGTGATGTCGAGACGGGTCGGATCCGGCCACTTGGCCGGATCGTGCCAGGCGGCGCTGATGTTGACGCCGATGCCCTGACCCTTGCGGATCAGCTGGCCGGCGAACTCGGTGTCCGCCACCGCGAAACGGAAGAACGGCATCTTGCCGAAGGAGCCCCAGCGCAGGCACTCGATGATGGCGTTCTCCATCAGCTCCGGCTGCTGCCGCAGCAGCGCCAGCTGGTCGGGATGGCTGAGCAGCGCGTGCAGCAGGTAGGTGTGCAGATCGGTGGCGGTGTCGGAGCCGGCGGTGATCAGCGCGAAGATCACCGACAAAATCTCGTAGTCGTCCAGCCGCTCGCCGTTCTCCACCGCGCCAACCAGATTGCCGATGAAATCGTCGCCCGGATGCGGCAGCGCGCGACGTTCGGCGATGACCGTCTTGAAATACTCGAAGCCCGGCAGCGTCGCGCGCATCGCCGCCTCGCGCTCCTTCGGCCCGATGTTGATGCGCGTGCACTTGATGATGTCCACCGCAAACTGGTGGAAGAACGCCTCCATGTCGGTCGGCACGCCGACCATGCGGGCGATGGCGCGCACCGGGATCTTGGCCGCCAGCGCGGTGTAGGCATCGAAGCTGTCAGCGTCGCCGATCTCGTCGAAGCAGCCGACGACGAGGTCACGGATCTTGGCATCGATGCGGCCCATCACCGGCCGTGAGAACGCCGGCATGGTCAGCTTGCGCAGGCGCAGATGCTCGCGGTTGGTGACGGCGAAGAAGCCGCGCTCGTAGGCGCGGTCGAAATCGTTCTTGTCGGCCTCCGCCTTCGGCGGCGGCGCGTGCTCCCAGTGCCCGAAATAGGGCGAGAAGCGGGTGTCCTTGAGCAGGCGGTCGCACAGCTCGTGGCTGCTGATCAGCCACATCTGCAGGTCCTTGTGCCAGGCGATGGGATAGTCGCGCAGCAACACCTGCCAGGACGGATCGGGGTTGCGGATGAAGTCCTTGGAATACGGATTGAAGATGCGGCCGTCGATCTCGATGCGGCCTGCGGGCGTCAAACGCTCGGACATGGTTCTCTCCTCCTGCCGATTCAACCGGCGTTGCGCGATGCACGTCGCGCGGGGCGCAAACGCGGCAGCTGCTCGCCGCGCGCGGCAGCGATGCCGGACAGCAGCGCATGCAGTGACGGCAGCCAGGGAATGTTGTCGATCTCCAGCGTCGGCGGCAGCACGCGGCGCACCTGCGGCAGCTCGGTCTCGTCGCGCTCGGCCAGCGTGCGGCGCATCGCCGCGCTCCAGGGCTTGCCCGCCGCCTGGGCGGCGCGCTGACCGATGGCGCCGGCGGCGGCGCCGATGGTGACCATGCCGATGGCGTGGAACAGCTGCACGCCTTCCAGCTCCGAAAAGCCATGCTGGCGGATCGCGGTCAGGAACTGCTCCAGCACGTCGACTTCGGCATGCGGCCCCAGCTCGCCCTTGAGCAGCTGCGCGATCAGCTGCGGCTCGTTGAGGAAAGATTCGTAGAGGCTCTCCGCGTACTGCACGGCCAGATCGGACCAGTGCGTGTTGGCGGCGCCCGGCAGCTGCCGCTGCAGCGTCAGCTGGAAGGCGGCCAGCCGCAGCAGCTCCTCGCGATTGTTGACGTGGCGGTAGAGCGTGGCCTGCGCCACGCCGAGCTGGTCGGCGATCTGCTTGAGCGTGACCTTGTCGAGACCGATCTCCAGCGCCGCGGCGACGATGGCCTCCACCGACACGCGCGGCGGCCGGCCGACGCGGGCGACCTTGGTCGCGCCGACGCCGTTGCTGTTCGCGCTGTCGTCCTCTGCGCTCATCGCAGGCCTCGCTGGCGGGTGGGTGACACTGGCGGCTAGTTTTGCAAATGTCTTCTCGAAATGGGTACTCCGCTCGGATGAGTCGCGCGCCACGGCATCAGAATCACGTCTTTCGAGCCGGGCCGCCGCCACCCGCTCGCCGCGATTTCCCTAGGGAGTTAGTTATATTTTATTTATCAAATTTATTATTGATATATATTTAATAACAACATCGGCCATCGCAATGCCGACAGCGGGTGGCCGCACGGACGCCGCGCCGGGACGTTTCGCGGCCGCCGCGTGGCAGACTGGCCGCCCGTCTGCACCGTGACCCGCCTGCCGTGCGCCGACTGTTCCTGCTGATCGAAGCCGCCGCCATCGCCGACCTGCTGGTCTCCTTCGCGCGCCTGCCGCCGCGGGTGGCCTCGCACTTCATGGCCGGCGGCGCGGCCAACGCCTTCATGCCGCGCACCGACTACCTGCTGCTGATGCTGACGGTGACCGTGCTGGTGCCGACGCTGATCGCCGGCCTGTCCGCCCTGGTGGGCGGGCTGCCGCCGCAGCTGATCCATCTGCCGCACAAGGCCTACTGGCTGGCGCCGGAGCGCCGCGACGCCACGCGGGCCGAACTGTCACGGCGCGGCCTGCAGTTCGGCAGCCTGCTGGCGCTGTTCCTGCTCTACACGCACGAACTGGTGATCGCGGCCCACACGGTGCAGCCGCCGCGCCTGCCGGAGACGGCGATGCTCGCCGGCCTCGTCGTGTTCATCGCCCTGAGCGTCGCCTGGACGCTGGGCCTGGTGCTGCACTTCAGCCGGCGCCGCTGAGCCCGTAACGGCGCGGTCCGGCCGGTGCCGGCGCCTGATACAGCGGTACACCGCGCTTGAGCGTGAGGCGCACGCGCACGCGGGACAGGTCCATGCGCGCCTCGCGCCACGAGGTCGCGAGCAGGCAGAGATCGGCCGGCGCACCGGCGACGACGCGGCGTGGCGACAGGCCCGGCGTGGCCAGCGGTGCCAGGAACAGGTCCAGCGCCTGCTCCGGCGTCAGCGTCTCGTCGCGGCCCATCAGCACGTCGCGCGCGCTGCGGCGGCGCACCGCCGCCTGCATCGCGCGCCAGGGATTGAGGTCGCCGTAGGGCGCGTCGCTGCCGTAAGCCACCGGCACGCCGGCCTCGAGCAGGCCGCGCACGCGGTACAGCCAGGGGCGGTCTTCGCTGAGCACCTCGCGCAGGTAGTCGTCGCCGCGTTCGGCGATGAAGTGCGGCTGCGTCACCACCGCGACGCGGCTCTCGCGCAACTGCGCCAGCAGCTCCGGCGGCACCACGGCGGCGTGCTCGATGCGATCGGCGCCGTTGCCGCCCGCCTCGCGCAGCGCCGCCAGCGCGTAGACCAGCTCGCCGCGGGTGACGCAGTGGAAGGCGGCGCCGCGTCCGGCACGATGCGCGCGGTCGATATCGCGGCACAGCGTCTCGAACTCCGGCAGCGCGTGGTCGTGCAGGTGAAACTTGTGCGCGCCGCGCCAGAGGCCATCGCCGTCGGCAACCTCGTCCAGCGCCGCGCTGCCCATCGCCACCAGGTCCTGCGGCAGCGCGCCACGGGCGCGCGCCTGCGCGAAGTGCCGCCACTCGCCCTCGCCGTTGTGATGGCTGGTGTCGGTGACCCCGGTGACGCCATGCGCCAGCAGCTCCGCGCCGACGGCCGCGAGGTCCGGCCGCAAGCCGCCGATGCGCGCACGCAGCCAGCCGTCGGCATCGTAGAGCCGCCCGCTGAGCCGGCCGCCGACGCGCTCCAGCGGCGCCTCGGCGTCGGGTTGCAGCAGCGTCAGCGCGCGCGTGTTGAGAATCCACAGCCGGCCGCTGCGGTGCTGGATGCGCACCGGCCGCTCGGGCAGCACCTCGTCGAGCCAGTCGCGCGAGATCGCGCCGGCGACGCTGTCGTGGTAGCCGATGCCGCGCAGCCATTCGCCTTCGGCGAGCCGTGCCGAGGCCTCGCGCAGCGCGCGCGCCAGCGTATCGGCGTCCATCGTCTGCGGCGGCCCGCATGGCACCGAGGCGCGCGCCGCCGCCAGCGCGCAGAGGTGCAGATGGTGATCGTGCAGGCTCGGCAGCAGCGCCGCGCCACGCGCCTCGATCAGCGCTTCATCCGGTCGCGGCGTCAGGGCCCGCGCCACGGCGGCGATGCGGCCGTCCTCGATGCGCACGTCGAGGCGCTCGTCATGGCCGGGAATCTCGGCGCCGCGGATCAGCATGTCACGCCCCAGTCGCGCAGCACCGCGTCGTTGTCGGCACCCAAGGCAGGCGCCGTGCCGCGCGACACCGGCGCCTGCGGCGCAGCCGGAACTTCGTCGCATGCCTGCGCCGCCCAGTCGCGCTGGCGCGCACGCAGGGCTTCGGCATCCGCCGGGCGCTCGAACTGGAGGGCATGACGCACGACATCGACCAGCGACAGCGACAGCAGGCGTCCGCCGCCGGCGCGGTGCGTGGCCCAGGCCGCAAGCGCGGCGTGCAGGCCGGTGAGCGGATCGGCGATGGCATCGCCGACGAACAGCAGCTCGCCGGTGGCCTGCCGCATCAGCCAGGTCAGGCCGGCGGCGACGCCGGCGTCGTCGCCGTAGGCGATCCAGTTTTCGCGCGCGCCGCCGCGGCCGTAGCCGGTGAGCGAAATCCAGGTCAGCCCCGGCCGCGCGTCGATCAAGGCCTCGGCGTCGATGCCGAGCTGGCGCAGTGCGCGCGGCCGCGAGGCTTCGATGACGATGTCGGCGCGCTCGATCAGCGCACGCAGCCGCGCGCGTTCTTCGGCGCGGGTGAAATCGAGCGCGACGCTGCGCTTGCCGGCATTGAGCCGGTCGAAGAACGGCGGCGGCCCGCGACGCGCACCATCGGGCCGCTGCCGGCTCTCCAGCTTCACCACGTCGGCGCCGCAAAGACGCAGCAGCTGCGCACACAAGGGGCCGGCCCACAGCGACGACAGGTCGAGCACGCGCGGCGCGGCGCGCACGGCAGTCGCGCGCGGACCTTGCTGCAGGGTTTCGCACCAGGCCGTGGCCGGCGTCGGCGGCGGCACCACGGGCGCGACGGCGAGCCCCAGCTCGCGGCCGCGCTCGACCAGATCGTGCATCGTCTGCTCGCGCAGCGCCGCACCGATGGCGGCGTCGTCGCGCAGGTCGTCACGCTGCAGCCAGGCCGGCAGCAGCTCGCGATCCTCGTCGCGCGCGAGATTGAGCGCGATGGCGCCATCCCTCGTCGCCAGCAGGCGGCAGGCCCCGCCGGGCGACACCGCGCCGCGTCGCGTGTGACCGGCAATGGCGGCGCGTTCGGCCAGCAGCGCGGCGCCGTCGTCGCCGCCGAGCGCACCGGCGGGCGCCAGCGCCGCGAGCGCCACCAGCGCGCCGTCGGCGATCGCCGTCAGCGGCACCAGGCACATCGCGGGCGCGGCCTCCGGCCGGCCGGTCAGCGCCATCAAGCCGCTGCGCCGCCAGGCCAGGGCGGGATGCCGCGCGGGCGCGACCGGCGCATGCAGCGGCATGGCGCCCGTGGCGTGCAGCAGGTGCTGCGCGTAACGCTGGGCGATGGTGTCCGGCGACAGCATGGCTCAGCGCACGACCGGCACGCGGGCGCGTCGGGTCTCGGGGAATCGCGGTCCTTGCGGAAGCGGCGGGAGCCGGGGCCTGATCATGTCTGCGGCGGCGATGAGGATGGAGAGTCGGCGGGGAGGCCCCTGCGGCGGGCATGGACACGCCGTGGGTGCCGCAGTTTATCGTGATTGCGCCGAGGGCTTCGTCAGAAATCGCCGCAAGCGTTGTGCGCCCGCCGGAACCAGCCACCCGCTGTGGCTTCCGGCGTGGCGAGAGATGTTATTAAATATTTATCGAATTAAATTTAGATAAATAAAATATAACGATTCTCCCAGGCAAAACGGCAGCAGCGGGTGCGGCCTTGCCGGCGTGCAGCGACGCTCAGGACGCCTTCGCCAGCCGCTCCGCGCGCTGCTGGATGCCCTGGGTCATGCCGGCAAAGCCCTTCTCCAGCCGCGCGCCGAGCAGGCCGCGCACCAGGGGCATCAGCCAGCCCTGGAGATGGAAATACGAGCGGTAACGCGTGCGGCCGTTGGGCAGCGCCTCGACCTCGTGCGAGCGGTAGCTCGACAGCGTGCCGCCGGGCACCGGCTTCATGGTGTAGGCGAAGCGCTGGCCCTCGACATATTCCTTGACGATCTCCTGCTGCGGCTGCGGCTTGGCGAACAGCTGCACCTTCATGTCGATGGGATCGCCCGGCTTGAACGTGGTGTGGCACTCGCGCATGAACGGATTCCATTCCGGATAGCGCTTGAGATCGGTGATCACTTCCCAGACGCGCGCCGGCGGCGCGTCGATCTCGACGATTTTCTCGATGACGTACATCAGACGAACTCCTGGCGGATCACGCGGCGCAGCACCTTGCCCAGCTCGTTGTAGGGCAGCGCATCCTTGAACACGATTTTCTGCGGCACGCGCGAGGAGCGCAGCTTGCCTTTCACCAGCTCCTGCAGCTCGCCGATGTTGGCAGCCGCGCCGGGCTTGAGCACGATGGCGGCGGCGACGCCCTCGCCCCACTGCTCGTCCGGCATCGCCACCACGGCGGCGTCGGCGACGGCGGGATGCGACAGCAGCACGTCCTCGATCTCGCCGGGCGAGATGTTCTCGCCGCCGCGCACGATCACGTCGTCGGCACGGCCGTCGAGGAAGAGATAGCCCTCGGCATCGAGATAGCCGCGGTCCTTGGTCGGGAACCAGCCGTCGGCATCGAGCTGGCTGCCCTGTTGCAGGTACTCGCCCGAGACCTGCGGCCCGCGTACGAAGACCAGTCCCGCCTCCTCGGTGCCCAGCACCCGGCCGGCCTCGTCGCGGATCTGGATCTCGACCGCACCGGGCTTGCCGACCGAGCCGAGGCGACGGCGCACCGCCGGGTCGCTGCTGGCGGCCGCGGCGCGGTGATCCTCCGGCCCGAGCACGGCGATGGTCGAACTGGTCTCGGTCAAACCATAGGCGTTGGTGAAATCGACGTGTGGGAATAGCTGCATCGCCTTCTGGATCGTGGCCAGCGGCATCTTGCCGCCGCCGTAGGCGAGCGAGCGCAGGGCGGGAAGGTGCACCGGCGACACGGCGCCTTCGCGCAGCGAAGCGGGTGCGGGAGCCGGTGCGGTCGCGGCTTCGTCGCTCTCGCCAGCAGCACTCCGTTCACGCCGCGACGCCGGCTCACCACTTTCCGCAAGGTGATCGACGATGCGTTGCAGCATCGTCGGCACCAGGAAGGCGTTGCTCACCGCGTGCTCGCGGCAGGCGGCGAGCCAGGCCTTGGCGTCGAAGCCGTCGAGTTGCACCATGCGGCGACAGGCATAGGTGGACGACAGCACCGCCGAGATGCCGGCGATGTGGTACGGCGGCACGGTGACGATGATGGCGTCGTTGTCGTCGGCAGCGGCGAACTCCACGGTGCCGACGATATAGCTCATCAGGTTCTCGTGGCGCAGGATCGCGGCCTTGGGCTTGCCGGTGGTGCCGCTGGTGAACAGCTGCACCGCGACCGCGCGCGGATCGTCACCGATCTCCGGCACCGCATCGCTGGCCGGCAGCGAGAGGAACGCGGCGCGGTCCACCACCGTCACGCCGGCATGCGGCTGCAGCAGCTTGGCGTACTCGCCACTGGTGATCAGGTACGCCGGCGCGACACGCTCCACCAGCTCGTTGATCTCCGGCGCGGTCAGCCGGTAGTTGAGCGGCACGTAGGGAATGCCGGCATAGGCGGCGGCGAAGATCGCGACCGGGGCCGCCGGGCTGTTCACGTCCAGCAGCGCCACGTACTGCGCGCCGCTGGCCTTGATCGCGGCGGCGGCGGCGCAGGCGCGCTCGCGCAGCTGCGCGTAGGTGAACCGGCTGGCGCCGGACGCCACGGCCACACGGTCGCCGAAGGCTTCCGCCGCCATGTCGAGAATGGTCGCGATATTCATCGGTGCAACTCGATCAGTCCGACGACGGCAGCTGCTTGGCCTGCTTGATCTCCAGCGCCACGCCATCCAGTGTCAGCGTGCCCTTGCCGCCCTTGGTGCAGAGCAGTTCCAGCGACTCGTCGGCGTTGACGTAGCGCTTGCCGATCAGCACTTCGCCGGCGTCGCCGGCCGCCAGCGTCGCGCCTTCCGGCACCGGCGCGGTGCCGCCGACCATCGCCACGCCGCCGCAGGCCAGTTCGAACTCGCCGGCCGGCGCCTTCACGATCATCACCTGCGCGTCGCTGACGGCGCTCTTGAACCGCGCGCCTGCCTTCAATGCTGTCTTGGCCATGTGCCTCTCTCCAGAAATCGTCGATCAAAAAATCATCGGGCCGCGACCACGGTGCGCGCCCAGGCCGCCAGGCGGTCGAACAGTTCGCCGCGCGACGGAAACAGAAAATGGCTGTGCCCGGCGCCGCGGATCACATGCAGCGTGACATCGCGGCTGGCCGGAAAGCTCGCCGGAATCTCGTGCGGCGGGCCGGCCATGTCAAGCTCGCCCAGGCCCAGGAACACCGGCACGTCGATGCGTTTGGCCTCCGGCAGCACGTTGCCCGGCACCATCGACATGAAGGCGCAGACCGGCAGCAGGGCGTCGGCGATCTGCTTGATCGCCGCGGCGCCGCGCGGGTCGGCGCCCTTGCCCGAGTAGATTGCACCGGACTGCGGCGACGGCTTGATCACCGGGTAGGGCTGCACGAACATGGTCCTGGCCAGCTTCTGCATCTTGGCGCGCACTGCGGTCGTGTCCTGCGCCAGCTCACGCACCTGCGGCGGCAGATACTCCGGCAGACCGCGCGTGGAAAAACCCAGCAGCGCGATGCCGGCATGCTGGCGGCGCAGCGCCTGCTGCAGCAAGGTCATCATCGCGCCCATCGAGTGGCCGACGCCCAGGGTGACCAGCCCGGAAAGCGGCGGCAGGGCGGGCGTCAGGCGGCCTTCGCGCAGTTGCGCCACGATCTGCGCGGTGGCGTTGCCATTGGCGGCGGCGACCACATCCGCCGTGAGCGCATAGCCGTCCGTCGGCCGGTCGCTTTCGCCGATGCCGAGATGATCGATGGCGATCACGATGAAGCCACGCGCCACCATCTGCCGCGCGAAGCTGAAGCTGGCGTCGAAGTCGCGCGCCGGCGACACGGCGCCGCGTAGCGTGGGTGCGGGAGCCGGCGCAGGAGCGCGACCGGACACATGCTGCTCATCAGGCGAACCTTGCGGAGCACTCTCCACCGGCAGGTCGTAATAGCGGCGCGTCATGCCACCGCCGGGCAGGCACACCAGCGCCGTCAGCGCAGCGCCAGCATCCAGCCCGGGTGGCGCCCAGACGTCCGCCGCGAGGTGCAGCACGCCCTCGCCCGGCAAATCGACGCCGGCCTCGACGCGCAGCTTGAGGTGGATAGGCTCCATGCGCCTGATGGTCCGGGGATCACGCCCTTGCCAGCACGGCGCCCGCCATGCCGCTCGACACCAGCACGTGCTCGACCGTCTTCTTGGTGACCTGGTTGACCGAGGTCCCCCGCACCTGGCGGATGCCCTCGGCCATGCTGTTCATGCCGTGGATATAGGCTTCGCCGGCGAGGCCGCCATGGGTGTTGGTGGGGATGGCGCCATCGAGCGCCATGCCGCCCGCCTTGACGAAGGCCGCCGCCTCGCCCGGCTTGCAGAAGCCGAAGGCCTCGAGCTGCAGCAGCACGTGCGGGCTGAAGGCGTCGTACAGCATCGCCGCCTGCATGTCGGCAGGCTTGAGACCGGTCATCTCCCACAGGCGCTTGGCGACACCGCGCGCCTCCGGCATCACGGTCATGTCGTCGTGATGGAAGTTGGCGATGACTTCGACGTTGAACGGGATCGACTGGCAGGCACCGAGAATCCGCACCGGCGGCTGCTTGAGGTCGCGTGCGCGCTCGAGGCTGGTGACCAGCAGTGCGACGGCACCGTCGCTCTCCTGGCAGCAATCGAGCAGGCGCAGCACCGGCTCCATGATCCACTTGGAATTCTGGTGATCCTCCACCGTGATCGGCTTGCCGTAGAACCAGGCCTTGGGATTGGTTGCCGCGTACTGGCGCTGCTGCACGCAGACGTGCGCGAGATCGGCATTAGTCAGGCCGTACTTCCACAGGTAGCGCTGCGCCTGCAGCGCGCCCCAGCTCGCCGGCGTCATCGCGCCGAAGGGGATGTTCCAGAGCAGCGTGCCGGTGCCGTGGCCGCCGGTGTAGCCCTGCATGTTGTTGGGGTTCTGGCCGAAGCGGTACTGCGAGCGCTCGTTCATGGCGCGCCAGATCAGCACGTTGTTGCAGACGCCGGCGTTGACCAGGGCCATCGCCTGGAAGATCGTTGCCGCCGCCGCCGCGCCGCCACCGGGGATACGCGTGGTGTAAGCGAGATCCTTAACGCCGAGGCAGCGCGCGAGGGTGATCTCGTCGCTGTTGTCGATGGTGAAGGTGATCATGCCGTCGATGTCGCGCGGATCGACGCCGGCGTCCTGGCAGGCGGCCAGCGAGCACTCCGCCGCCAGTTGCAGTTCGGTGCGGCCGGACTCCTTGGAGAATTCGGTGGCGCCGATGCCGGCGATGGCGGCTTCCTTGAACGTGCGCGCCATGTTATTGCCCCCTCGGCTTGAACACGGGCACCTTGTGATTGCCCATCGTCGGTTCAAAGATCACTTCCACGGCCATGTCCTGCTTCATGTCCTCGAGCTTGACGCCGACGACGTTGGACACGAACCGTGTGCCTTCCTGCAGCTGGATCACCGCCACGATCGGCGGCTCGCGAAACCCGAACGGAGGTGGATGGCGCGGCATGCACCAGGAGTGCACAGTGCCGTAACCGGAGAGTTTCACGTACTCTCGCTTGAGGCTGTGGCAGTACGGGCACATCGGCCGCGGCGGGAAGCGGAACCGGCCGCAATCGCTGCACTTTTCGCCGATGAATTCCTCACGGTCCGCCGCCTCCCAGAAATCCTTGGCGTCGGGCGTGACGATGGGCGCAATGCGCGTGGGCTTGGGCGCGGCCGCGGCTGACGGTGTGCTGTCGGTCGGTGTAGTCATGGATCGCCTGCGTGGACGAACGTCGATGGATAGTAGGGCACCGGATATGGCACCCCGAAGCTCGTTCGACTATACCGGTCACGGCAAGCCAGGAGCCTGATTCAAATGGACGAGTCGTCCATGCGGTCCACCGCAAACCGCCATGCCGATCAGCGTCGTGCCCGGCAGTCGCCCAATAAAAATCCCCCGTGCGCGGCACGGGGGACGTCAGCCAATGATGGCCCGGGCAAGGACCGTCAGGCCATCGCGATCTGCCGCCGCAGCAGCAGCGCGACGCGCCGGTGCTGCAGGCGCACCGAAAGCTCCAGCGCCTTCAGCTCCATGCGGTGCTTGAACTCGCTTTGCTCCCAGCGGCTGCGGATCTGCTCCTTCGCGGCCGTCAGTTTCTCGCTCTGCAGGTGCGCCCAGCGCGCGCCCGCCTCCGTGAGGTGCTGCCATTCGGCATCGATCTGGGCCTTCAATTCCACGTAACGCGCATGCGCGCTGCGGCCTTCCATCGCCGCACGGGCGCGCTCCAGCTGGCACTGGACACGGGCCTGCTGGATCTTGAATTCCGGCACGCGGCGCAAGCCCGACGCCAACCCCACGCGCGCCCACGCCGCGATCCACCACTTGGTGGGATCGAACTGCCACCAGCGGATGCCGTTGCGGTAGTCCCACTGAAACAGGTGGTGATAGTTGTGATAGCCCTCGCCCCAGGTCAGCACGGCGAGCAGGTCGTTGTCGCGCGCCGTATTGGTGGTGGTGTACGGCTGCCGCCCCCAGCAGTGGGCCAGGGAGTTGATGAAGAAGGTCAGGTGATGGCTCACGAACAGCCGCAGGAAACCCGCCACCAGCACGAAGCCGGCCATGTCGCCGTACAGCGCGCCCAGCAGCATCACCAAGCCGAAGTTGGAGCCGAAGGCGAACCACAGATAGTGCCGGTGCTGGAACATCACGACCTTGTCCTCCAGCAGGTCCGGCGAGCGGCTGAAGTCCGGCTTGGACGCCGGGTAGTCGCGCAGCATCCAGCCCAGGTGCGAGAACCAGAATCCGCGCTTGGCCGAATACGGATCGAGGTCCACGTCGTCGACGTGGGCATGGTGCACGCGGTGCGCCGTGGCCCAGATCAGGATGCTGTTCTGCACGGCCATGCCGCCAAAAACGGCATAGAACCACTTGAGCGCCGGCTGCGCCTTGTAAGCACGGTGCGACCAAAGGCGGTGGTAGCCGGCCGTGATCGACAGCTCGTTGAGCCCCAGGAACACCAGGGCCCAGATCCAGGCAGCGGCGCTGACATCGCGTTGCCACAGGTAGAACGGCAGGATCAGGATCACGGGCAGCGACGTGAGCAGCAGCATCAGGGTCGCGGGCCAGTTGATCGGCGCTTTCGAGGTATCGTTCATAGAGTGGCTGCGTGGGTCCAGTCGATCAGCGTACATAATTAATATACAACTGTATATTATGTATATTACCTGAATGAATCCTTCAAGAAAAGCCGCGCCGGCTAGGAAATCCAAATCCAACCGCCAGGGCCGCAAGCCGGCCATCTCGCGCCAGGACATCGTCGATGCAGCCCTGCAACTCCTGGGCCCGCACCGCAGCGTCGCCACTTTGTCGCTCCGCGAGGTCGCCCGCGCCGCCGCCATCGCTCCCAACAGCTTTTACCGGCACTTCCAGAGTATCGACGAGTTGGCGGTGGCCCTGATCGAGCAGGCGGGACAATCCCTGCGTGACCTGATCTGGAAGGCGCGCAGCCGCGTCGGCGCCGGCGAGAGCGTGATCCGCGCCTCGGTGGAGACCTTCCTGCAGCAGCTGCAGTCCGACAAGCACTACCTGCACCTGCTGCTGCGCGAGGGCGCCGTCGGCTCTGCCGCCTTCAAGCAGGCGGTGGAGCGCCAGCTGGAATTTTTCGAGAAGGAACTTCAGACCGACCTCGTGCGTCTCGCCGCCGCCAGCAACACGCCGATCCACAATGCCGAACTGGTGTCGCGCGCCATCACCCGGCTGGTGTTCTCGATGGGCACGAGCGCCATGGAACGGCCGCCTGCCGAACATCCCAAGCTGATCGACGACGTCACCGACATGATCCGCACCATCATGGTCGGCACGGAAACTTTGGCAATGCAGAACGCTCCCTCTCCCCGCTAGCGGGGAGAGGGAGCGGCATTCGCGTAGCCGAGAGTCTTACTTCCGTTCCGACTGCGCCGCCGACGGCGTCAGCGGTACCGGCGCGCCGGGCTTGCGGTTGGGCATGCGCGGCATGCCGACAAAGCCGATGGCCATCTGCTCCTCCATCGTCTTCATGTCGTCCTCGGAGTAGCCCATGCCGGCCATGATTTCCTTGGTGTGCTCGCCCACCAGCAGCGGACGGCCCTGGATCACGCCCGGCGTGTCGGAGAGGTTCACCAGCAGGCCGATCTGGTCGAGCTTGCCGACCACCGGGTGCGGATACGACACCACCCACTGCTTCTTCTGGAACTCGGGGTTGTCGTGCAGCTTGCGCGAGAACTCGGTGTCGACGATCTCCACCGGCACGCCAGCGGCGTCGAAGTCCTTGAACCACTCGGCGGCGGTGCGCGTCTTGAGGCGCGTGCCGATGAAGCTGGCCAGTGCCGCGTCGTTCTTCTGGCGCGCCTCGAAGGTCGCGAAGTGCTCATCGATGGTCAGGCGCGGCGAATGCAGCACCGTGAACAGCTCATCCCAGTGCGACTGCTCGACCAGCACGAAGCACAGCCAGCCGTCCTTGGTCTCGTAGATGCGGTGACCGGCGGAATAGCCGACCTGGTCGCCGCCGATGCGCGGACGCTCGAAGCCCTTGCCGTCCGGCGTCGCCACCGCATAGCTGGTGTTGAGCAGCGCGGCGTTGATGATGGAGGTGTCGACGAACTGGCCTTCGCCCGTGCGGTCGCGGTGATAGATCGCGTTGATCATCGCCGTGGCGGACAGGAAGCCGTTGCCGGTGTCGCCGAAGCTGGTGAAGCTCCACAGCGGACGGCCCACTTCGCCGTGCTCGCCCGGACGCGCCATGCCGCCGTCCTCGAACTGGATGCCCGAGAGACAGGCGCCGGTCTGGTCGTTGCCCGGCAGGCTCTGACGCTGGCCGCGCTCGAAGCCGCGCGTGTGGCAGTAGATCAGCTTCGGGTTCAGCTTCTTCAGCGACTCGTAGTCGATCTTCAGACGCTCGGCGGCGTCGTAACGCATGTTGTGCTGCACGATGTCGGCCTTGGCGACGAGATCCAGCAGGATCTTCATCGCGCGCGGGTCCTTCAGGTTCAGCGTGATGCTCTTCTTGCCGCGGTTGGCCATGTAGGCGATGTGCACGCGGTGCCAGAACAGGTCGAACAGGCCGTTGACCTTGATCACCGTCGCGCCGAGATCGGACAGCAGCTGCGTCCCGAAGGGGCCGGCGATGGCCAGGCCGAGGTCGAGCACGACGATGCCGTCCAGCGGCGCCTTCAGCGTCTTGCCGGTCGGCCCGCGCTGCGCGGCAGTGCCGGCCTTGGCCTCGGCGATGATGCGCGCCGCCTCGGCCTTCACCTCATCGGTATTGGCACCGGGCTTGACCGGCGGCGCACCGGGTTTGCCCTGCGTCAGGCTCATGTTAAAAGCATTGCCGACCGTGCGGATCGTGCCCAGCTCCGCGTCCTTCGTCTCGGTCACGCAGCCATCTTCGAGAAACGCCGGATCGGCCAGCGACTCCTCGATGCTGCGCACCGGCTGCATCGTCATCTCGGCAATGGCGGCCGCGTCGATCCAGTCCTGCACCGGGAACTTGGCCACGGCCTCGGCCAACAGCGGCTGGTAGTGCGACATCACCAGGATTTCTTCCGGTCCCGTACCGAAGCGGTCGGGATCGTTCTGCACCGTGAGGTCGGGCGTGGCATTGATCTTGTCGCCTTCCGCCGCCTGCAGGATGAAGCGCGGGTTGGGCACCCAGTTGTGCAGCCACTTGCCGTCCTTGGCCTTGAAATGGCCCTTGGACGACTTGCTGTTGAGAATCCAGGTATCGAAGCCCGGCGCATCCGGCTTCTCGGCCCGCTGCCAGACGCCAGCGGCACCGGCGAGACAGCCCTGCAACAGCGAAGTCTCGACCCACTGACCCTTGCCGGTGATCTCGCGCGCACGCACGGCGGCGGCGATGCCCATCGAGGCAGTGAAGAAGGCGCCGAGGCTCGGCCAGTGCGAGGCGACGAACAGCGGCCCCGGACGCGGCGCGCCCTGCACGTCTTCCTGCGGAATTTCGAGATCGGGAAACGGATCGGGCAGGCCGTTCATGTGATTGAGCGCGCCCTCGGGCCAGCCGCGCTGCTCGAACATCAGGCCGGTGCGCGCCTGCACCAGCGCATCGTACGCCGGGCGCTGGCTCAGGGCATTGTCGCGGCCGTAGCCGGTGATGGAGCAATAAATCAGGCGCGGGTTGAGTTTGGACAGCGTGGCGTAGTCGATGCCCAGCTTGTCCGTGGTGCCCGGGGTGTACGACTCGACGAGGATGTCCGCGCGGCTGGCCAGCGCCAGGAAGGCTTCTTTGTCGGCGGCGCTCTTGAGATCGAGGATCGCGCTCTTCTTGCCACGCTGCCAGACCTTGTAGCCGAGCTGGTTGCGGAACGGATCGCCGCCGGGCGGCTCGATCTTGGTGACGTCGGCGCCGTTGTCGCCGAGCAGCATCGCCGTCATCGGGCCGGCAATGCCCCAGGACAGATCGAGAACTTTGAGACCGCTCAATACGCCAGCCATCATTTCACCTGTTGTCTCTAAAATTAATTCCGTCATTCCCGCGCAGATGAGAATGACCTGATTTTTTGCCTAGCCCAAACCAAACGTCTTCAACGCATTCAGCGACGTGATTTTCTTGCGGTCCGCCTCCGGGATGCCGGCCTCGGCAAACTGGCTCACCACCTGCTTGCGCGAGTTGGGCCAGCAGGTTGCCGGGTGCGGGAAATCGGTGGACCAGTACAGGCAGTCCGGGCCGAAGTAGTCGTAGCAGAGCTTGAGACCCTGCGGCTCATACATGAAGGTGGCGCCGCACTGCGCCTTGAAGGTCTCACTCGGCGGACGCTTCACGCCGGGGAATTCGTAGTGCGCGTGCATGCGCGGATCGAGCAGCGCCTGGAAGAACCACGGCAGCCAGCCCAGGCCAGGCTCGACGAAGATCACCTTCATCTTCGGATACTTCTCCAGCGTGCCGGTGAGAATCCACATGCAGATCGTCTCGGCCAGTGGCGCCCAGGGCAGCGCGGTGAAGATGCCTTTCTGCGGCGTCGGGTCGCGGCGGAACACGTCCCACAGCGAGGCGCGCAGGTCGAGGTGATTGAGGATGGTCAGGCCGGTTTCCTCGATGGTCTTCCACAGCGGCACATAACGCTCGTGGTAGAAATCCGGCAGGCCGAGGTCGGACGGGAACGGCGTCAGCTGCACGCAGCGCGCCTTCTTGTCGCGCGCCAGGCGCTGCACTTCCTTCACCGCGAAATCGATGTCGTACAGCGGCAACTGGTAGGCCGTCATCAGGCGTACCGGGTCGTAGCTGGCGAAGTCGCCCATCGCGTTGTTGTAGCCGACGAACACCTCTTTCCAATCCTCGCCCATCAGCGAGGGGTTGACGATCTTGGCGCCGGCCAGCTCCGGGAAGATCACCTCGGCATAGACGCCATCGAGGTCCATCGCCTTGAGCTTGCCCTCGGGATTGAAGTGGCCCGGGTCCTTGGCCGCCTCCGGATCGACGAAGTCCTCCAGATGCAACTGCGGCTGGCCGCCTCGCAACACCTTGGCGCCGTAGTCCTCGGCCTTGACGTTGGCCTCGTCCCAGATCGCGTGCAGCTTTTTCGGCAGACGCGCCTTGACCCACTCGTCGGTGAAATGCACATGCGAGTCAACCGAGACCAGACGTTCGGTGGCTAGTTCGGTGCTCATTGCAAGCGCTCTCCTGAGTAGGTCCGCGACCGCGCACGGTTGCCGTCTGACGCAGCCTCTGCGGGCTGCTGCCGCGAAGGCGCGGCACACGTCGGCATCATGGCTTTGACCTTAGCGTGAGCCTCACTCACGGCACATGCTGCAAATGGATGAGTGGCCCGCTGCAGCACCGCAAAAACGCCTCACCTCACGCCACCCGCTCTTGCCCGGCCACGCAGCGGATTTGTTATTAATTATTTATTGAATTTAAAATTAATAAATAATTAATAACAATATTAGGATGATATCGAAGGATAGCGGGTGGCGTATTTCGGGAGCCCGAACCGGCGTCGCAGTGCAGGAAACGGTCGATACCGCGGGCTACGGCAGGTGCCCAGAATTGCACGCAGACATCTTCGGTGGATACGGCTCCCGCATCGAAAAAAAGCGGCGCGCCATCTCTGGCGCGCCGCTTTGGTTTTGCCGCCGCTTACTTCTTCTCGTTGACGCCGCGATAGAACCACGCGCCCATGGCGGGCAGCAGGCAGATGGCGCCGAGCATGTTGACCAGGAACATGAAGCTGAGCAGCACGCCCATGTCGGCCTGGAACTTGAGCGCCGACAGCGTCCAGGTGCCGACGCCGATGGCCATGGTGATGGCGGTGAACACGGCAGCGCTGCCGCGCTGCTGCATGGCTTCCTCGAAGGCGTCGCGGAAAGTCATCGCGTTGTCCTTCATCTCGTGCTGGATGCGCTCGAACAGGTAGATGGCGTAGTCCACGCCGACGCCGACGCCCAGCGCCACCACCGGCAGCGTCGCCACCTTGAGGCCGATGCCGAGCGTCGCCATCAGGGCGTTGCAGAAGATCGACACCAGGGTCAGCGGCACCAGCACGCAGAGCGTGGCCTTGATCGAGCGGAAGGTGAGCAGGCACAGCAGTGCCAGTGCGCCGAAGATCGCCAGCAGCATGCGGTCTTCCGCTTCGCCCACCGCCTCGTTGGTGGCGGCCATCACGCCGACGTTGCCGCTGGCCAGGCGCAGCGTCACGCCCTGCACCGGGTTGGCGTCGATGAATTTCTTGATCTCCTCGACCACGTGGGCGATGGTGGTGCCGTCGTGGTTCTTGGTGAAGATCATCACCTTGATGGCGCGGCAGCTCTCGTTGTTGAGACCCAGACCCGGATCGAAGGCCTTGGAGCCGGTGGACAGCCCGGCCTCGCTGCGCGGCAGCGCGCGCCAGCGCAGGTTGCCCTCGTTGAACGCGCCGATGATGAGCTTGCCGATGCCGGCGACGCTGGTGACAGAACGCACGCCGTCGATGCCGCGCACATACAGCTCGAAGCGGTCGATGAGATCCACCACCGGGAAGTGCAGACAGGAATCACCCTCGAAATTCTTGGCCTCGACGATCACCGTCAGCACGTCGGTGCCGATGTCGTAGTGAGTGTTGATGAAGCGGTTGTCGACGTTGTAGCGCGCGTCGTGGCGCAGCTCGGGCGCGCCGGTGCCGGAGTCGCCGATGACGAGGCTGCGCGAGATCCAGGTGCTGCCGATCAGCAGCACCACGCACACCGCGAAGACCACCACGGAGACCTTGGGCTCGGCGCACTTGGCGATAAGCTTCCAGATCGGCGAGTGGGTCTTGGAGCCCGCCGCCACCGAATGCTTGCGGCTGGATTCCTCCAGGCTCAGATGCGTCAGGATGATCGGCAGGATCATCTTGTTGGTGATGATCATCAGCAGCACGCCAAGGCAGGCGGTGATGCCCAGTTCGTGCACGATGGGAATGTGGATGAACATGATCACCGCGAAGCCCAGCGCGTTGGTCAGCAATGCCACCGCACCCGGGATGAACAGCTTGCGGAAGGACGTGCGCGACGCCTCGATGGCGCTCTGGCCAGCCGCGACCTCCTGGCGCCAGCAACTGGTCATCTGCACCGCGTGCGAACAGCCGATGGAGAAGATCAGGAACGGCACCAGGATCGACATCGGGTCCACGCCGAAACCGATCAGCGGCAGGATGCCGATCAGCCAGACCACCGGCAGCAGCGCCACCACCATCGCGGTGACGGTCAGGCGCAGCGAGCGCGAGTAACCGTAGAGCAGCGCCAGCGTGATCAGGAAAGCGAGGCCGAAGAACACGAACACGCCGATCAGGCCGTTGATCACGTCCGACAGCAACTGCGCGAAGCCGATGATGTTGACTTCGAGATTCGGGTTGTAGTCCGGGTTGTCGCTGCGCTCGACGGTCAGTTCGGCGCCCTTGATCGCCACCGGCTCGCTGCCGTCGTCCGGCTGCGCATAGAACATCTGGTAATTCTGCATCCAGCCGTAGTCGACATAGCCTTCGGCAATGGTGTCTCCGGCCTTGAACGGTGCGTGATCGGCCTTGAGCTTGTAGCTGTACTTTTCCTTGCTCTCGAAGCGGCCGCGGATGTCGCCCAGCTTGGCCATGACGCGGCGGTAGAAGATTTCCGCCTTCTCCGGATTGCCGGTGTCGGCTTCCTGGAGGTCGGCGCGGATCAGGGCGGACTTCTGATCGTTGGACACGATCAGACCGACCTGGCCGGACAGGCCGACGTTGTGACGCACGCGCTCCAGTTCCTCTGGCTGCGCGGAGAAGCGCGACGGCACCACCGGCTCGCCCTTGAAGCCGTCCTCGGTGATCTCGATGTAATAGGTGTTGGGCGTGAACATCGAGGTGACGTGCGTGCGGTCGATGCCGGGGATGAAGAACACGTCGTCCGTGGCCTTCTGCATCGCGCCCATGAAGTCCTTGTTGTAGATGTCGCCCTCGCCCTTCCAGCGCAGGTTGACCAGCAGCGTGTTGGCGCCCGACAGGTCGAGGTACTCCATCATGGTCTTCATGTACGGGTGCTCGATCGGGATCAGCTTGAGAAAGCCGGGATCGAGCTTGACGTGCGTGGCGCTCCAGCCGAAGAAGATGGTCGCAGCCGCGAACACCACCGACAGCGGATGACGCAGGCTGATCAGCAGGTCGGAAATACGGGCGACGGTTTTATCGATCACGCTCATGACTTCGCTCCCGTCGCGCGCTTGACGCTGAGGCCGGCTTCGCCGCCGGTCAGCCATTCGTTGCCGCTCACCGGCAGCACCGCCGCCAGCGTGCGGCGCTCGCCCTGCGAGGCGACCACGAAACGATCGCCGCTGTCGCGCGACACCAGCACGGTGTTGCCCTCGCCCACCAGCACGATCTCGCCCTTGGCGGTGACCGCGCCGCCGAGCAGCGAGACTTCCTCCGGCACGATCGACTTCTGCCAGGATTTGCCCAGATCGCGGCTGACGTAGGCGTTGCCGCGCATGCCGTAGACCAGCACGCGCTGGCCAGGCAGCGCCAGCGCACCGTAGAAGGAGCCGGTATAGACCTGCGGCAGCGCCTTCCAGGTCTGGCCGTTGTCGGCGGAGCGCAGCATCAGGCCACGCTCGCCGACCAGCAGCAGCGCACCATCGGCCATGCGCGTCATGGCATTCAGGTGATGATCGCCGGCGGCTTCGCTGACCACTTTCTGCCAGGTCTTGCCGTCATCGGTGGACATCACGAAGCGGCCGAACCCGCCGAAGGCGAACAGCTTGCCGTCGTAGGGGCCGGCAATGCCGAGCAGCGGGTCGGAGCGCTCGGTGTCGAAGGCCACTTCCTGCCAGTTTTCGCCGTCATCCGTGCTGCGCAGGACCCAGCCATCGTGACCCACGGCCAGCGCCGTGTGCTCGCCGATGTATTGCACCTGGGTCAGGGTCGAGCCGCGCTGCGGCTGCACGCGACCTTCGTGCCACGGGCCGGATGCATTGTCGGCCAGCAGCACATGGCCCTGCTCGCCGACCGCGATGATGCGGTTGCCGCGCTGCGCCAGGGCGTTGATCAGGATGCGGTCGGAATGAATCACCGTCGGCGGAAACGGCGGATTCGGTCGCGGTGAGAAGGCGTAGATCGCGGCGCCCAGGACCAGCAACACCAGCAAATACGCGGGCCATGCGCCCGCGCCGGCGCGCCCAGCGGGCGCTCGGGAAGTCACCGTTGTGACCATGACCGACTCTCCTCTCGTTCTCTGTCCGGTCTTTGCCGGACGGTACTGCGCGCCGGCATTGATCCGGCTGCGCGCGGCTTCTGAAACGGGCCTTTGGACCCAGTGTGGCCGCCGTCACCCGCCAAGGCAAGCGGCGGCCGGACCTCAGGCGGGAATCTCGAACAACCCGGCGGCGCCCATGCCACCACCGATGCACATCGTGGTGACCACGTACTTCACGCCGCGACGACGACCCTCGATCAGCGCGTGCATCACCATGCGCGCACCGGACATGCCGAACGGATGACCGATGCTGATGGCGCCGCCATTGACGTTGAGCCGGTCGTTGGGGATGCCGAGCTGGTCGCGGCAGTAGATCACCTGCACCGCGAAGGCCTCGTTCAGCTCCCACAGGCCGATGTCCTTGACGCTGAGCCCGTGCTGCGCCAGCAGCTTGGGAATCGCGTAGACCGGGCCGATGCCCATCTCGTCCGGCTTGCAGCCGGCGACCGCGAAGCCGCGGTAGATACCCAGAGGCTGGAGACCGCGCTTCTTGGCCTCGTCCCGGCTCATCAGCAGCGTCGCGGCGGCGCCATCGGACAACTGCGAGGCGTTGCCGGCGGTGATGCACTTGCCCTGCTGCACGAACCTGCCGTCCTTCCAAACCGGCTTCAGCGCGGCGAGACTTTCCAGCGTGGTGTCGGCGCGGTTGCCCTCGTCCTTGGTCAGCGTGACGTTCTGCTTCTCGGTCGGGTTGCCCTCCTTGTCGAACAACTGCTTCACCGATGCCAGCGGCACGATCTCGTCGTCGAACTTGCCGGCCGCCTGCGCGGCCGCGGTGCGCTGCTGGCTCTGCAACGAATACTCGTCCTGCGCCGCGCGGCTGATGCCGTAGCGCTCGCCCACCACTTCGGCGGTCTCGATCATCTGGATGTAGGCGGCCGGCTGTACGGCGAGCACAGCTTCCGACACGAAGCGGTAGCTGTTCTTGTGCTTGTTCTGCGTCAGCGAGATCGACTCGACGCCGCCGGCGACGACGATCCTCTGCTCGCCGCAGACGATGTTCTTGGCGGCGATGGCGATGGTCTGCAGGCCGGAGGAGCACTGGCGATCCAGCGTCATGCCCGGCACCGTGTCCGGCAGGCCGCCGGTGTAGGCACAGAGGCGGCCGAGGTTGTAGGCCTGTGTGCCCTGCTGCGCGGCGCAGCCGATCAGCACATCATCCACTTCATCGGGCGATACCTTAGCGCGGGCCACCACCTGTTTGACGACGTGCCCGCCGAGCACCGGCGCCTCGGTGTCGTTGAAGGCGCCGCGATAGGCCTTGCCGATGGGCGTGCGGGCGGCGGAGACGATGACAGCTTCGGTCATGGCAATGCTCTCTTAAAAATAGTAGCGGCTGATGGTGTCGGCGACGCAGGCGGGACGCTCGCCGCCTTCGATCTCGACGGTGACACGGATCGTGGCCTGCACGCCGCCGTCCTTGGTTTTCTCGGCGGCGATCATCTCGCCCTTGCCACGCAGGCGTGAACCGACCTTCACGGCGGACGGAAAACGCACCTTGTCGGTGCCGTAGTTCACGCCCATCTTCAGATTCTTCAGCGTCGCGATCTCGGGCAGGAAACGCGCCACCAGCGACAGCGACAGATAGCCGTGGGCGATGCAGGCGCCGAAGGGGCCATCCTTCGCCTTCACTGGATCGACATGGATCCACTGGTGATCGTCGGTGGCATCGGCGAACAGATTGATGCGCTTCTGATCGATCGTCACCCACTCGCTGTCGCCGAGCGGCTTGCCGACATAGCTCAGCACGTCATCGACGGAACCAAAGACCGGTTTCATAAATTTCTCAGGCACGTTGCGACGAAGCCGAGATCACTTCGCCGACCAGGTAGGAGGAATAGTCGGAGGCGAGGAACACCATGATGTTGGCGATCTCGAAAGCTTCCGCGCCACGACCAAACGCTTCGCGGCTGGCGAGTTCCTTGAGCAGCGCCTCCGGCGCAGACTTGCGCAGGTGATCGTGGAACACGATCGACGGCGACACCGCGTTGATGCGGATGCCGTAGTCGGCGGCCTCCAGCGCCGAGCAGCGCGTCAGCGCCATCACGCCGGCCTTGGCCGCGGCGTAGTGCGCCTGCTCCTTCTGCGCGCGCCAGCCGAGCACCGAGGCGTTGTTGACGATGGCGCCGCGGCCGCGTGGCTGCATCTTTTTCAGCATCGCGCGGGTCATGCGGAAGGTGCCGGTGAGGGTCACGTCCAGCACCTTGTGCCACTCCTCGTCGGTCATGTCGACCACGCGCTTGCTGCCGCCGAGACCGGCGTTGTTGATCAGCACGTCGACGCCGCCGAGCTTGTCCTCCGCCGCATCGACGAGCGCCTGCACGTCGGCCTCGACCGCGACGTTGCCGACCTGGCCGTAGACCTGCGCCTGTGGGAATTCCCTGGCCAATGCCTCGGCGGCCTCGGCGGTGCGGCGCGGATGGATGTCGGACAGCATCAGCGCCCGCGCGCCTTCCTCGAGGCAGCGCTTGGCGGCGGCAAAGCCGATGCCACCGCCGGCCGCGGCCGTGATCAGGACGGTCTTGCCCTTGAGCAGACCGTGGGCGGGCACGTAGGGCGGCGGATTGGCGGCGGCGTTCGACATACGGAATTCCGATGATTTCGGCGCAGTCTGTCCGATCTGCCCCCTGTCGGCCTCCGCCGGAAGGATGAGATTGGTGCACGGCACCGCCCCGGGGCATGCCCCGCCGGTGCCGTCCCGGCGATCAGCCGACCGCCGGACGCGCCTCGCGCGGCATGCCCAGCCCGCGCTCGGCGATGAGATTGAGCTGAATCTCGTTGGTGCCGGCGTAGATGGTGTCGGCGCGCGAGAAGAAAAACAGCTGCTGCAGCGGCCGGATCGCCGGATCGTCCGAGGGCACATCGCCCAGCGGGCCGAGGATATCCATCGCCAGCTTGCCGAGATCGCGGTGCCAGTTGGACCAGTAGTACTTGCCGATCAGGGCCTCGCGCCGCAGCGTGGTGCTTTCGCCGCTGAGCATGCGCAGCGCGTTGTAGCGCTGCACGCGCAGTCCCATCCAGGCCTGCGCGATGCGCTGGCGGATGCCGGGGTTGCGGTCCTGGCCGGTGGCGCGCGCGGCGGCGATCACCAGTTCCAGCTCGTGTAGGAAGTGCATCTGCTGCCCCAGCGTCGAGGTGCCGCGCTCGGCTTCGAGCAGGCCCATCGCCACCTTCCAGCCGTCGCCGACGGCGCCGACCAGGTGCTCGGCCCTGGCCACCGCACCGTCGAAGAACACTTCGTTGAATTCGCTGCCGCCGCCCAGCTGCCGGATCGGACGGATCTCGATGCCCGGCTGCGCCAGCGGCAGCAGCAGGAACACCAGGCCCTTGTTGCCCTTGGTGCCGGCCTCGCCGCGCGCCAGCACGAAGATCCACTCCGACTCGTGCGCCAGCGAGGTCCAGATTTTCTGGCCCGTCACTTTCCACGAGCCGTCCGCTTGCCGCTCGGCGCGGGTCTGCACGTTGGCGAGATCGGAGCCGGCGCCCGGCTCGGAATACCCCTGCGCCCAGAAGGTGGTGCCGGCGACGATGCCGGGGAGGAACTCCTGTTTCTGCGCCGCGCTGCCGTACTGGATCAGCGCCGGGCCGATCAGGCCCTCGCCGATGTGGCCCATGCGGCCGGGGCCGCCGGCGCGGGCGTATTCCTCGTGGAAGATCACCTGCTGCTCGATCGACAGGCCGCGCCCGCCGAACTCGCGCGGCCAGCCGACGCAGGTCCAGCCGCCCTTGGCCAGTTCACGCTCCCAGGCCTTGCGCAGTGCCGGATCGGCCTCCTCGTCGCCGGGGCCGCCGCGATGCCGGATCGCCGCGTATTCACCGACCAGATGCGCGCGCATCCAGGCGGCGATGTCGTTGCGGAAGGCCTCGTCGGCAGCGGTCGATTGCAGGTTCATGCGCGCCAGGCTCCGCAACGGTCAGGGCCGGCCGCGAAAAGCCGCATTCCGCCGCGCGGGGACGGCACCCGCTGTCGGTCTTTTCCCTGGGGGATTTGTTCTATATTATTTAACGATTTATTAATCATTATATATTTAATAACCTTTATCGGCACTCAAACCGCCATAGCGGGTGGCGTGTTGTCGGGCGCCAGCAGACGCCCGGCGATGCCTTCGCGCAGCGCATCGGCGCTGCCCAGCCAGTGGCTGCTGGCCTGCGCGCGTTTGAAGTAGAGCTGCGGGTCGTACTCCCAGGTGAAGCCGACGCCGCCGTGCAGCTGGATCGCCTCCTGCGCGCAGGCGAACAGCGCATCGCTGCCCAGGGCCTTGGCCATCGCGCACTCCAGCTGCAGCGACGCCACGCCGGCATCACCGGCGGCCTGTGCCGCGGCGCCGTACACGGCGGAGCGCAGGGCCTCGATCCTGACCATCATCTCGGCGCAGCGGTGCTTCACCGCCTGGAAGCCGGCGATGGCGCGGCCGAACTGCTTGCGCGTGGCGGTGTAGGCGACGGTGAGATCCAGGCACTGCTGCGCGGCACCGAGCTGCTCGGCGGCGACATAGAGCTGCGCCAGCGCGAAGCTGCGCGCGTAGCCATCGGCGCGCCGGGCCTCGTCGATGCGCGCGGCATCGGGCAGCACGGCGTCGAGCAGCACGCGCGAGAACCGGCGGGTGCCGTCCCAGCCTTCGGCGGTGACCACTTGCAGACCCTGCGATTCCGCCGGCACCGCGAACAGGCCGGGACCGTCGGCGGTTTCGGCGAACAGCAGCAACAGCTCGGCGTCCTGCGCATCGGGCAGGCGCTCGGCCACGCCCTGCAGCCGCCAGTGACCGCTCTCGGGCGTGGCGCGCAGCATGCTGGCGGCGGCCGTCCAGCCGCCGGCATCGCTGGGCAGGGGCGCACTGGCGCGCAGCGCGCCGGCGGCGATGCGTGGCAGAAACTCGGCTTGCGCGGCGTCGCTGGCCACTTCGCGCAACACCGTGGCGGCGAGGCATACCGTGGCGAAGAACGGCGAGGGCAGCAGGCGACGGCCGATCTGCTCCTGCACCAGCATCAGTTCCACCGCGCCCAGGCCGAGACCGCCGTGGGCTTCGGGCACCGGAATGCCGCACCAGCCCAGTTCGCCGGCAATGCGGCGCCACGCCGCCTCGTCGTAGCCGCGCGGATCGGCTGCGGCCTTGCGCACGGCGGCACTGTCGGCGACATCGGCGAGAAAACTCTCGGCCGCGTCGCGGATCATGATCTGGTCGTCGGTCAGGGCGAAATTCATCGGCAATCCATCGCCGCGGCGTTGCGGCAGCTTGCCTGGATTCTGCGGTCGCGGCGGCCAACAAGCTTCATCCGTTGGGATGATTCCGCGAGCCGTCACCGTGCGCACCACGAAAAACGGCGGCGGGCCCGCGCCCGCCGCCGTTGGCCGTCATCGCCGATTCAGGAGCGCCCGAACGCGAGCCTGAGCGGATTGACCCAGCGCGGCGTGCGCAGGCGACGGTCGGCGCTGGGCTTGCCGTCGAATTCCAGCACGCCGTCTTCCAGCGCACCGCGGCGCATGATGGGAATGTCGCGCAGGTAGTCCTGCACCACCTTCCACGGCCGGTGGCTGCCCTGGCGCGGCAGCTTGTCGGCCGCGCGCTGGATGTAGCCGGAGGAAAGGCCGCCGAGCACGGTGTCCTCGGTGCCGCAGCCCTCGCGGTCGCGCGCCATCACCTGGCGGTAGCCGTTCTGATCCATGTGCTTGAGCAGGCGGCAGACGTACTCGGCGGCGAGGTCGGCCTTGAGCGTCCACGAAGCATTGGTGTAGCCGAACACGATGGCGGCATTGGGCACGCCCTCGACCAGCACGCCCTTGTAGGTCAGGCGGTCCTTGACCTTGACCGGCTCGCCGTCGACGGCCATCTCGATGCCGCCGAACATCTGCACATCGAGCCCGGTGGCGGTGACGATGATGTCGGCCTTGAGCGTTTCGCCCGACTTGAGACGGATGCCGTCGGCGGTGAACGACTCGATCTGGTCCGTCGCCATCGACGCCTTGCCTTCGCGCAACGCGCGGAACAGGTCGCCGTTGGGCACCACGCAGAGGCGCTGGTCCCAGGGCATGTAATTCGGCGTGAAGTGGCGCATGTTGGCCTCGCCGACCTGCTTGCGCACCAGCCCCAGCAGCAGGCGGCGGATCAGGCGCGGATGACGGCGCGACGCCTGGTACAGCAGGCGCTGGACGTTGATGTTGCGTGCGCGGTTCAGGCGATAGGCGATCTTGTCAGGCAGGAGACGTTGCAACCTGGCGGCGAGCGGATCGATGGCCGGCACCGACATGATGTAGGTGGGCGAGCGCTGCAGCATGGTGACGTGCGCGGCCTTGTCGGTCATCGACGGCACCAGCGTGATGGCGGTGGCGCCGCTGCCGATGACGACGACGCGCTTGCCCTCGTAGTCCAGGCCCTCGGGCCAGTGCTGCGGGTGCACGATCTGGCCCTTGAACTTCGTCTCGCCCGGAAACTTCGGGCGGTAGCCGGCATCGTAGTTGTAGTAGCCGGTGCAGCCGATCACGAAGGACGCGGCGTACTGCTCCGTCTCCCCCGTGGCTTCATTCAAGGCCTCGACCGTCCAGCGCGACTGCGCCGTCGACCAGTCGGCACGCAGCACCTTGCGGCGGAAGCGGATCTGGCTCTCCACATCGTATTCGCGCGCGGTCTCGGTGACATAGCGCCGGATCGACGGGCCGTCGGCCAGCACGCGCGGCTCGGTCCACGGCTTGAAGTTGAAGCCGAAGGTGTACATGTCCGAATCCGAGCGGATGCCGGGATAACGGAACAGGTCCCAGGTACCGCCAATCGCCTCGCGACGCTCGAGCACCGCGAACGTCTTGTCCGGGCACTGGCGCCGCAGATGGCAGGCGGCGCCGATGCCGGACAGGCCGGCGCCGATGATCAGCACGTCCACGGTGTGGCTCTTCATGCGCGTTTTCCCCGTTGCTGCGGCAACGGCCTTGGGCGCCGTCGCGGGCTTCCGCACGCGACGGGGGCTGGAGGTCGCCATCGCGGCCGCTTAGTGCAGCACGGCGCCGGCGGGCGCGTCAAAAGCCAGTTCGCTGCGGCGCTGGGCCAGCGCTTCGGCCACGTCGTGATCGTTGGGGTGGAAGCCCGGGCGGAAGTAGTCGAACAGCTTGGGGATGGTCGGCGTGAAGAAGCCCTTGAGACCGAACATGTGCTTGAGGCCCTGGCCCCAGGCGCGCCAGTTGGTGAGCTGGCGGTCATGGCGCACCATCTTGAACTCGATGTAGACCAGCGCCGCAGTCAGGCCCGCCATGGCGATGGCCATGCCGGCGGCGCGGGTGGCGTAGTCGCCGCCAATGGCCTTGTAGGTGTCGTAGGCCACAGCCTTGTGCTCGGACTCCTCGACCGCGTGCCAGGTCCACAGCTTGCGCATGGTCGGATCGTTGAACACCTCGCGGGTCGCGTCATGGGTCAGGAACTGCTGCGCCCAGGTGGCGGTGAAGTGTTCCAGGGCACAGGTCACCGACAGGTCCAGCTTCTTGGAGCCGTAACGGTGGATGACGCCGAGCAGATTGACGGCGATCTTCTCGATCTCCTTGATCGGCACGCCCTTGCCGTGAAGATAGTCGTCCAGCGCGAGATGCGCCTTGGAGTGCATGGCCTCCTGGCCGATGAAGGCACTGATTTCCTTCTGCAGCGCCTCGTCCCGGATCTGGTCGCGCACCGCGCGCACCGACTTGACGAAGAACATCTCGCCATCCGGGAACAGCGCCGCCATGCCGTTCATGAAATGGGTCAGCATGGGGTTGTTGTCGAACCAGTACTCCGGCGTCTTGCTGAAGTCGAAATCCGGACGGCGCACCGGAAAGCTGGCCCCCTCGTGTCGCCCGGCGGCGGACGGGGTGCGGGTGGCGGCGGTATGGGTCTGGGTCATCGCAATCTCCGGTCAAGGCTAGAGCGCCAATGCGGCTCTGAACGACAGCCACACTACCCGCGGAGCATCCGGCGGTCATTGACTATCGTGACATTGGCTACTGTCACGGTGACTATAGACGGATTCTTGCCGCACCGCAAAAAATCAATGGAAATCAAGATTTTTCCGTTGATTTTCAAGGTCGGCCGATTCCTCCGGCCGACGCCCGTTTCAGGTGCCGTAGACCTTCTGCGCTTTCGGCGATTCGGCGATCAGACCGTTGACCACGTCGGTCAGCTCGGCCGGATTCCAGCGCGCCTTCTTGTCGCGGACAATGCCGGTCTTCCAGCCGGTGGCGATGGACAGCTTGCCGCCTTCCACCTCAAACACCTTGCCGCTGACGTGCTGCGACAGCGGGCTGCACAGCCAGACCACCAGCGGCGCCACGTTCTCCGGCGCGTAGTGATCGAAGCTGCCGTCCTCCGGCTTTTTCATCATCGCCCCGAAGGGCCCCTCGGTCATGCCGGTGCGCGCGGCCGGCGCCAGCGCGTTGGCGGTGATGCCGTAACGGCCCAGTTCCGCCGCCTGCACCAGGGTCAGCGAGGCGATGCCGCCCTTGGCCGCCGAGTAGTTGCTCTGGCCGATGTTGCCCTGCAGGCCCGCGCCGGAGCTGGTGTTGACGATGCGGCCCTCGACTTTCTGGCCCGCCTTCACCTGATCGCGCCAGCGCTGCACCAGCTTGCTGGCGATGCAGAAGTGACCCTTGAGGTGGACGCGGATCACCGTGTCCCACTCCTCCTCGCTCATCGAGGCGAACATGCGGTCGCGCACGACGCCGGCGTTATTGACCACGCCGTGCACGTCGCCGAAGGCGTCGACCGCCGCCTTCACGATGGCGTCAGCGCCGCTCATGCTGGTGATGTCGTCGCTGTTGGCGATGGCCTTGCCACCCGCGGCCTTGATCTCGGCGACCACGGCGTCTGCCGCCTCGCGCTTGATGTCGTTGACCACGACGTTGCCGCCTTCGGCGGCGATCGCCATCGCATAGCCGCGCCCCAGACCCGCGCCCGAGCCGGTGATGATGATCGTGCGGTTGTTGCAGATGCCCATGACTTACAGCCTCTCGATGATGGTCACGTTGGCGAGACCGCCGCCTTCGCACATGGTCTGCAGGCCGTAGCGCTTGTTCGTGCGCTCGAGTTCATGCAGCAGCGTGGTCATCAGCTTGGTGCCGGTGGCGCCCAGCGGATGCGACAGCGCGATGCCGCCGCCGTTGACGTTGGTCTGGGCGTGCGAATAGCCGGTGTCCTTGAGCCAGGCCAGCACCACCGGGGCGAAAGCCTCATTGATCTCGACCAGATCGATATCCGCCAGCTTCATGCCGGAACGCTTCATCGCGTACTGCGTCGCCGGAATCGGTGCGGTCAGCATGAAGATCGGATCGTCGCCGTAGACGCTCATGTGGTGGATGCGCGCGCGCGGCTTGAGGTTGTAGCGTTTCAGTGCCTTCTCCGACACGATCAGCATCGCCGAAGAGGCGTCACCGGTCTGCGACGACACACCGGCGGTGATGGTGCCGCCCGGGGCCAGAGGCTCCAGCTTGGCCATCTGTTCCAGCGTGGTATCGCGCACGGTCTCGTCCATCTTAAGGCCCCAGGACTCGATGATTTCGCGATCGAAGCGGCCTTCCTGCTGCGCGCGGCGCGCGCGCTGATGGCTTTCCAGCGAGAACTTTTCCATCTGCTCGCGGCTGATCTGCCACTTGTCGGCGATCAGCTGCGCACCGTGGAACTGCGACACCGGCTGGTTGCCGAAGCGCTCGACCCAGCCCTTGGAGCCGGAGAACGGATCCTTGAAGCCCAGCGGCTGCGCGGCGATCATCGCCGAGGAAATCGGGATCTGCGTCATGGTCTGTACGCCGCCGGCGATCACCACGTCCTGCGTGCCGCTCATCACGGCCTGCGCGGCGAAGTGCACCGCCTGCTGCGAGGAGCCGCACTGGCGGTCGATGGTCACGCCCGGAACATGCAGCGGCAGGCCGGCGGCCAGCCAGCAGGAGCGCGCGATGTTGCCGGCCAGCGGGCCGATGGCATCGAGGCAGCCGAACACGACGTCGTCGTAGTCCTCCGCCGGAATGGCATTGCGCGACACCAGCGTCTTGATCGCATGCGCGCCGAGATCGGCACCGTGGATGTGGGCCAGACTGCCCTTGCGCTTGCCGGTGGGCGTGCGCAGGGCGTCGACGATATAGGCTTCTGCCATGACGATGCTCCGCTAAGGTGAGAAATCAGGTAAAGGTTTCGCCGGGTCCCAGCGGGGCCTGATCGGCATAGATGAAATCGGCGATGCGCTTCTTGTGAAAGGCGCGCTCGCCCCAGGCCGCGTCCAGCGCCCAGGCGCGCTTCATGAACATCTGCAGGTCGGCTTCCCAGGTATAGCCCATGGCGCCATGCACCTGGATGCTCTTGCGCGCCGCCAGCCAGGCCGCATCGCCCGCCGCCAGCTTGGCGTGGGACACATGCACCGAGCGCCGCGGCTGTTCGCGCATCACCGCGTAAGCGGCGCGATACAGCACCGGCTTGGCAAACTCGATCTTGACCGCGACATCGGCGAGATGATGCTTGACCGCCTGGAACGAGCCGATGGGCTTGCCGAACTGCTTGCGCTGGGCGGCGTAGTCGATGCCCAGGTCCAGCATGCGCTGCGCCAGACCCAGCAGCTGGGCGGCGGCGGCCAGCGCGGCGCGATCCACCAACCCCTCCCACAACGCTTTGCCGATGCGCGCCGGGCAGATGCGCGTGGTGTCCGACGGCGTCCAGTTCACCTGGTACAGGCGGCGCGACATGTCGATGCTCGGGTGCTGCGTCAGCTGCACCTGCTTGCGGCGCACGGCATGCACTTCATCCTCGTGCCAGAGCAGCAGCAGGTCGGCATTGGCGGCATCGGCCACCAGCGGGTTGCGGGGATGGCCCACGGCGACGCGGGCGCTGCCGTTGGCGATCTTGGGCAGCCACTCTTTCTTGAGCGACGCGTCGGTGCTGAGATGGCTCAGCAGGTAGGTCGCCAGGTAGGCGGTATCGGTCAGCGAATCCGGGATCGCGTAGTAACCCAGTTCCTGGTGAATCAATACCCAGTCGAGATCGCCGAGGCCGATGCCATTGAACTCCTCCGGCACCGACAGCGCGGTCAGTCCCTGCTCGGCCAGCTTCTCGCGCAGCGTCTTGGAGCGACCGCTCTCGGTCTCCCAGATCTCGCGCAGCATCTCGGGCGCCGCCTCGACCATCAGGAACTTGCGGATCGAGTCGCTGAACGCGACGTGTTCTTCTTTGAATGTGAAGTCCATGGGCGCCTCTCAGGAGCGCGGCAGGCCGAGCATGCGCTCGGCGATGATGTTTCTCTGGATTTCGTTGGAGCCGGCATAGATCGGCCCCGCCTGCGCGAACAGGAAGCCATCGAGCCAGTGGCCGTCCCCGGCCGACTGCGGCGACGGCGACATCAACTCGGCACGGGGACCGAGCATGTGCATCGCCGCCTCGTGCATGGCGAGGTCCATCTCCGACCAGAAAATCTTGTTGGTGCTGGCCTCGGCGCCAATCTGGCCGCCTTTGCGCAGGCGGCTGGCAGTGCTGTACGTCGCCAGCGCGTAGGCCTCGGCATCCATCCAGGCCTTGACCGCGGCATCGCCCAGGGCCGAATCGGCGTCGGCGCTCTGGCGATACTGCTTGTAGAGATCGATCAGCGATTTCGCAGTCTGCTGGAAACGGCCCGGCGAGCGCAGCATCAGGCCCCGCTCGAAGCCGGCCGTGGCCATCGCCACGCTCCAGCCGCTGCCCTCGTCGCCCATGCGGTTCTCCACCGGCACGCGCACGTCGTCGAAAAAGATTTCGGCGAATCCCGGCAGGCCGTTGAGTTGCTTGATCGGCCGGATGCTGATGCCCGGCAGGTTCAGGGGCAGCAGGATGAAGGTAAGGCCGTGATGGCGCATCGAATCCGGATCGGTGCGGAACAGGCCGAACAGCCAGTCGGCGTAGGCCGCGCGGGTGGACCAGGTCTTCTGGCCGTTGATCACATAGTGGTCGCCGTCGCGGATCGCCTTGCAGCGGATCGCCGCCATGTCGGAACCGGCACCCGGCTCCGACCAGCCCTGCGCCCAGATGTCATCGCCCGCCGCCATGCGTGGCAGGAAACGCTGCTTCTGCTCGTCGGTGCCGTATTCCATCAGCGTCGGTGCCAGCAGGAAGATACCGTTCTGGTTGACGCGCAGCGGCGCGCCGGCGCGCCAGTACTCTTCCTCGAAGATCAGCCACTCGATCAGGTCGCAGCCGCGGCCGCCCAGCTCGGAAGGCCAGGTCACCGCACTCCAGTGACCGGCATTCAGTGTGCGCTCCCACTCGCGATGCTGCTCGAAACCCTCGCGCGTGTCGAAGCTGACCAGGGGCTTGGACGGCACATGCGCCGCCAGCCACTCACGGATTTCCGCGCGGAAGGCCTTCTGCTTCTCCGTGTACTCTAATCTCATCGTTATTTGCCCTTGAAGTTCACGTCGCGCTTCTCGACGAAGGCGCGGCGGGTCTCGGCGGAATCCTTCTCGCTGTAGGCCTGCAGGGTGAAGCCCTGCTCCCAGCGATACTTCATTTCCAGGTTGCCGTCCTCGATGCCGTTGAGCGATTCCTTCGCCAGGCGGATCATCGCGCCGCTCTTGGCGGCGATCTTGCGTGCGATGGTCAACGCCGCCTCGCGCAGTTCGGCGCGTGGCACCACTTTCTCGATGGCACCCAGGCGATACGCCTCGGCGGCGGTAATGGATTCACCGGTGAAATACATCATGCGCACCTTCTGCACCGGGAACAGGCGCTGCAGGTGGGCGCCGCCCCCCATGGCGCCGCGATCGACTTCCGGAACACCGAAGGTGGCATCGTCGGCAGCGACGACGATGTCGGCGGCGCCGGCCAAGCCGATGCCGCCACCGAGCACGAAGCCGTGTACCGCGACGATCACCGGCAACGGGTTGCGGTGCACCGCCTCGAAGCTGCGGTAGTTGCCGGCGTTGACCGAGACGATCTTCTCCGGGTGCTTGTCGAGTTCCTTGATGTCGACGCCGGCGCAGAAGCCGCGCCCCTCGGCGCGCAGCACGATGACGCGCGCGGCAGGGTCGCGGCCGGCGCGGCCGATTTCGTCGGCCAGCGCATGCCAGCCGGCATCGTTGAGGGCGTTAACCGGAGGGCGGTCGATGACGATCTCGGCGATGCCGTCGTGGATCGTGGTGGCAAATCCGTTGGTGTTGCCGTTGTTCATGCGGACCTCGGGGACGTGAGCGCGGCAAGCCGCTGCTCTGCATCGTTGGCAATCTGGTGGATGAGTTCGGCAGCGCTGGGCAGGGCCGCGATGTTGGCGGCGACCTGGCCGCTGGGCAGCACGCCCTCGTCGGGCCGGCCCTCGACCATCGCGCGCTGGATCAGCACCGGCGCATTGGCCGCCATCATGGTCTGGATCGCGGAATCGCCCTCGGACAGCGCCGCAAAAAACGTCTTGGCCATGTGCGCAATCGACATGCCGGTGTGCCGGCGCCATTTCCAGGCGCTGGTCAGCGCCACGAACAGGCGATGGATCAGGCCGCCGCTCTCCAGCTTCAGCAGGAAGGGATTGTCGATCATGCGCTGCGGCATGCCGTCCACCGCCGTCGAGGCGCGGATCTGCGAAGGCTCTTTCACATCCAGGTATTTCTGCAACGTCGCGCGCGGCACTGGCGAATCGCTGGTCATCAGGAAGCGCGTGCCCATCGCGATGCCGGCCGCGCCATAGGCCAGCGCGCCGGCCAGACCACGGCCGTTGTAGAAGCCGCCGGCGGCGACCACAGGGACCTTCACGGCGTCCAGCACCTGCGGCAGCAGCAGCGTGGTCGGCACTGAACCGGTGTGGCCGCCGCCCTCGCCGCCCTGCACGGTGATGATGTCGGCGCCCAGCTCCACCGCCTTCTGCGCATGCTTGAGCGCGCCGACCGTCGGCATGCACAGCACACCCGCATCCTTGAAGCGCTTGATGGTCTTGGCGTCCGGGCCGCGTCCGTAGGAGACCGCGCGCACGCGGTCGCTGTTCTTCAGCACCAGCTCGATCACCTCGGCGGCGTTGGGCTGGAACATGTGGAAATTCACGCCGAACTTCGTATCGGTGCCGGCGCGCACCGCGGCGATTTCCTTCGCCAGCAGCTCGGTGGACATCGTCGCAGCAGCGAGGAAGCCGAAACCACCCGCCTGGCTGGTGGCGATCACCAGCTTGCTGTCCGCCACCCAGCCCATCGCAGTCTGCACGATGGGGTAGCGGCAGCCGAGCAGGCGGGTCAGTTCGGTTTGCAGTGCGGCGCTCATGCGTCAGTGTCGTTTTTCTTGTTGGCGGCGGCCATTGCCTTGGCGTCGAGGCCGCCAAGGTTGTTGCCGGTGAGCAGCGAGTTGTGGGCATGCGCGAAATGATGCCAGCCGAACGCGGCGTCCATCGCGGTGCGCTTGCCGCGCAGGTCCTCGACATGGTTGATCGCCTGCTTGGCCAGCGCCAGCGCCATGCGCGGTTGTTCACCGAGCTTGCGGGCGATGGCGAGCGTCGTGGATTCCAGGTCCTCCCGCGTCGTCACGCGGTTGACCATGCCCATCTGATACGCACGGTTGGCCTTCATCTTCTCGCCGAGGAACAGGAACTCCTTGGCGATGCGCGGATGCAGTTCGAACGCATGCGCGAAGTATTCGACGCCCGGAATACCCATCTTCAGCACCGGATCCTGGAAGTAGGCATCGTCGCTGGCGACGATCAGGTCGCAAACCCAGGCCAGCATCAGGCCACCGGCGATGCAGGCGCCCTGCACCATCGCGATGGTGGGCTTGGGAATATCGCGCCAGCGGCGGCACATGCCCAGGTAAACCTCCTGCTCGCGCACGAACTGCGCCTCGCCGCCGGGCTTGCCGACATGGTCGTACCACAGGTGCTCGCGCTCGAAAGTCTCGTGTGCGTCGCGCTCCGGCGTACCGATGTCGTGGCCGGCGGAAAAATTCTTGCCGGCGCCGCGCAGCACGATCACCTTGACTGCGTCGTCGTCGACCGCGCGGCGGAACGAGGCATCCAGCGCGTAGGTCATCTTCGAGTTCTGCGCGTTGTGATAGCGCGGACGGTTCATCGTGATCAGCGCAACGCCATCGCGGACCTCGTAGAGGACCACGTCGCCGGTCGCGGGAATCTCGTTCGCAGGCGCGTTCATCGCGGACCCTATGCCTTCAGGATCACGGACGAGCCGTGCCCGAACAGGCCCTGGTTGGCGGTGATGCCGACCTTGGCGTTGGCCACCTGGCGCTCGCCGGCTTCGCCGCGCAGCTGCCAGGTCAGCTCGCAGACCTGCGCCAGCGCCTGCGCCGGCACCGCCTCGCCGAAGCAGGCCAGGCCACCGGAGGGATTCACCGGGATGCGGCCGCCGACCGCGGTCGCGCCCTCGCGCAGCAGCCCCGCCGCCTCGCCGCGCGCACAGAGCTGCAGGTCTTCGATCCAGTCCAGCTCCAGCGCGGTCGAGAGATCGTAGACCTCGGCGACGCTGACATCCTTCGGACCGATGCCGGCTTCTTCATACGCCTTCTTCGGCAAAGCGGCGCGGAACGACTGCGCCGGCGCCGCCACGGCGGAGTCGGTGGCGATATCCGGCATCTCGACCAGCGCCGAGGCGAAGGTCGGCGTCACCGTCGAGATCGCGGCGATGCGTGGCGCTTTCGCCCTGCCGATCCTCTTCGCGTACTCGCGGCTCGACACGATGATGGCGGCAGCGCCGTCGGAGGTGGCGCAGATGTCCATCAGTCGCAGCGGATCGGCCACCATCGGCGAGGCTGCGACCTCGGCAGCGGTGAACGCCTTGCGGTAGCGCGCGTTGACGTTGGACAGGCCGTGTTTCGCGTTCTTGATCTTGACTGCGGCGAAATCGCCCAGCGTGTCGCCGTACAGCTCGATGCGGCGACGCGCGTACAGCGCGAAATAGGTCGGGTTGGTGATGCCGATGCGGAAGCGCACCCAGTCCGGATCATCGGGACGGTCGCCGGGCTGCGGCTTGAGAAAACCCTTGGGCGTGGTGTCGGCGCCGATCACCAGCGCAACCTCGCATTCGCCGGAAAGAATCTTGGAACGCGCGGCAGCCAGCGCCTGCGAGCCCGACGCGCAGGCAGCATAGCTGGTGTTCACCTGCGCGCCCTGCCAGCCCAGCGCCTGCGCAAAGGTCGCGCCCGCGACCTGGCCGGGATAGCCGTTGCGGATGGTGGCGGCGCCGGAGACGAACTGGATATCACGCCAGTTCACGCCGGCATCCTTCAGTGCCGCGCGCGCGGCGACCACGCCGTACTCGACGAAGTTCTTGCCCCACTTGCCCCAGGGATGCATGCCGACGCCGAGAATGGCGATGTCCTTGTTCGTGCTCATCGGGACACCACCGGCTTCCACTTCCAGGTCAGTTTGCCGTCCGCCAGCGGCTCCAGCTTCAGTTCCATCGCCATGCCGGCTTTCAGCGATTCGACCCCGATGCCGGCGACGACCTGCCCCAGCACAATCATTTTTTCCTTTTCCAGTTCGACCGCGGCGATGGCGAAGGGCTGGAACGCGTCCTTGTCCACCTGCGCGTAGGGCTCGGGCGGCTGGTAGGCGGCGTTGGTGAACGACCACAGTTTGCCGCTGCGCGACAGCGGCACGTCCTCGAAGGTCTCGCTGGCGCAGTCGGGATTGCGGCAGAAGGTTTTCAGCTTCGGGAAGTAATAGGTGCCGCAGGCCGTGCAGCGCGTGCCCAGCAGATGCGGTTTGTCCGCATCCAGCGTGAACCAGCCTTCCAGCACGGGGGCGTTCATGCGGCCGGCTTCACCGCGGGAGGATTGTCCTTGAGCACGGCCCCGCGCAGGTTGTGCGGATCGAGCTTGCGGATGATGGCGAGCTGCTCGGCGGTCGGCAGCGGCGTCTCGCCAAGGCGATCGATCTTCAACAGCGGGAACCCGGTGGCGGCCTGCACCTGTTCGAAGCTCACGCCCGGATGCAGCGTTACCACGCGCGCCGCATGATCCGGCCCGCCGAAATCCATCACGCAGAGATTGGTGACGACGATGCGGATGTCGGCATAGTCGCGCTTCATGCCCGGTGCCCAGCGTTCCGGCTTGTAGCCGACGCCCGAGACCATGTCGACTTCACCGGCGACGAACACGCGGGTGTTGTGCGCCGGCACGAAGAACGAGTTGATGTGGTTGATGCTGTTGCCCGGCAGGCCGCGCACGCCCAGCACCGCGGACTTGGGCTTGGCGTAGTCGCCGACCACCGAGAGATTGGTCTGCGCCCAGCGGTCGATCTGCGTCGGGCCGATCATGGCGTGACGCTTGCCGCCCCAGACGCATTCGAAAACGCGCTCGAAGCCCATGTAGCCTTCGTACTTCGGCACAGTGTCGCCGCGCGCGCCCAGCGGCACCGGCTCGCTGACCAGGTAGCTTTCGCTGTCGGTCATCAGCAGTTCGGGCGAATGGGTCATCTTCGCCAGCGAAGCGCCTAAACGCGGGATGGTGGTGATGCCGGAGGCGAGCACTTCGCCGTTGCCGCGCCAGGTTTCGCTGGCGGCGACGATCATCAGCTCTGCAAGCGTTGCGTCGTTGGACATGGTTAGAACACCGGCAGCTTGAGCTTGGAAATACGTTCGGCACCGCCGACCTTGGCGAGGTAGGCCTCTTCACCGCCACTGATGAATTCCTCGACGTACTTCTGCCAGCCATTTTCTTCGCTGGCGGAGGCGTTGTACTTCTTCAGATGCTCCATGTCCCAGCCATAGTTCGGGCCGAGATAGGTCGGGTGCGCGCCACCGGGCGCGTGCACCACGGACTGCACCAGGTAGCGCTCGAAGGGATTCTGCCTGGCGGTGTCGGCATCCACCGCCAGCCGGTCGTGCAGCACTTCGGTGCTGACGATGGTGTGCGCCGAGGCGCGCGCGAACAGGTGGTCGAAGAACACATCGTGGCCGCGCACCAGGGTGTTGCCGAGGCGATCCGACTCGTTGACGTGGATCAGTGCCGCGTCGAGGTTCAGCGCCGGCATCGCCACGTAGACCTCGCCATCGGCGTAGGGCGAGGCGATGGTCTTGAGCCGCGGGTTCTTCGCCAGCACATCGGTGGCCAGGCCGCAGCGCGTCGGCAGGAAGGACATGCGCATGCCGGCGGCGCGCAGGCCCCACTCGAACATGCCCTCGTCGTATTCCTCGATCTCGATGGCGCCGCTCTCGCGCGCCTTGCGGTAGTACGGCTCCAGCGGGATCGCATCCATGGTCACGAAGGCGAAGATCAGCTTCTTCACCTTGCCGGCGGCGCAGAGCATGCCGACATCGGGACCGCCGTAGGACACCACGGTGAGGTCTTTCAGCGGCGAACGCAGGATCTCGCGCACGAGGCTCATGGGTTTGCGGCGCGGACCCCAGCCGCCGATGCCCAGCGTCATGCCGTCGCGCAGTTGCGCGATGGCGTCGCGCGCGGAGCGGGTCTTGTCGAAGGGTTTCGACGCCACCCGCTCTCCGCCCTGGGCCTGCTGATATTGTGACATTTTATTTTATGTTTTTAAATTTGATAAATATTTTATAACCACTTTCCTGGGGCGAATGCCGAGAGCGGGTGGCGCCCAAGTGCGCCCCGCGCGCCCCTCAGCGGAAGCCCACCGAGAAATCGTGGCCCCAGATGCTGACCTGCTGGGTCTCCGTGGTGCGGTAGGTGGCGGGGTCGACGATCATGCCGCCCCAGCCGTACTCCAGCGCGAAGTTGGACGGCGTCATCATGTAGAACGAGGTCATCTTGTCGTTCTCGTGCTGGCCCAGCGTCGCCATCAGCTTGATGCCCTGCTTCTCGCGGCGGTCGTGGGCCAGGCCCACCTCGGTCATCGAGTTGACCTCGACCATGGCATGCACACAGCCGGACGGGCTCGGCATCTCGGCCAGGGCCAGGCTGTGATGGCGGCCGCTGGCGCCGTGCAGGAAGTAGATACGGATCACCGGCGCATCCGGGCCCGGCTGGAACTTGAACACGTCGGACAGGCCGAAGCCGAGCACGTCCTTGAAGAACGCCAGGGTCGCGTCGAAATTCAGCGCCGGCAGCACCGTGTGGCCCAGGCCGAAGATGCCGGTCTTGAAGCCGCTGACGCCGATCGGCGAGACGAAGGGCTTGTTGCCACCCTTGTAGCCCCAGACCAGCTCGTGCTGGTTGCCGGAAGGATCGGCGAAGCTCACCAGTTCCTGAAAGCCGCGCGCCTGCTTGAGTTCGGCGGTGCCCGGCGTCACCGCCACGCCGGCCTTCTCCAGTGCTGCCACCGCGGCCTTGAACGCGGACTCGCTCGCCGCCTCCCAGCCGGAGGCGAGGTAGCGGTCTTCCGCACCCGGCACGATAGCCATGCGGTAGTCGCGCTCATCCAGCTTCACAAACAGTCCGCCGCCCGGTGCCGGCACTGCCATCGCGCCCAGCATCTGCTCGGCGTACTGCTGCCATTTCGACACGTCGGTGGACTGCACCACGAGGTAGGCCAGCGACTGGATTTTGACCATGAGGGGGCTCGGAACGGGAAAGGGGTGAGATCGTCCCGAAATTATCAGTTGCCGATGGCTCGATCAGCTTCATCCGCTTGGATGAGTTATTGGAGCGGCACCCGCTATGCTGTCATCGATGGCCCTGCAGCCAGCGTGTCTCCCCCATGTCAGGAACGCTCTAGCCGCTCCAATAACACCGAGCATGATTCTTCCTTATTGATCCGGCCATTAAGCCCCTCAAGAGTCCGTCCAGAATGCGTGTTGCACAGCCCCACCCCAGAGCGCCGATGGCCGGATCAATAAGACAGAGGAGTAGCGCCAAAGTCTCACCCCAACGGACGAAGATTCAGCGGGACGTTTCCCAATAATTCAGGCTCCCAGTTTCCGCGCCGCGCCCTCGCGCCCGCGCCCCTGCCCGAGGCCTCCATGTCCAGCACGACCGGCACTGCCACTCTCCGTGACGGCACCCTGCCCATCGACGCGCCCCTGGCGGTCGATCCGGCGACGGTGCGCTGGGCCCTGGAGTGCGATGTGCTGGTGATCGGCTTTGGCGCCGCCGGCGCGTCCGCCGCCATCGCCGCACGCAAGGCCGGCGCCCGCGTGATCGTTGCCGACCGCTTCGACGGCGGCGGCGCCAGCGCCAAGAGCGGCGGCATCGTCTATGCCGGCGGCGGCACCCAGCAGCAGAAGGCGCACGGCTACGACGACACGCCGGAAGAGATGTTCAAGTACCTGCGGCTGGAAACCGGCGACGCCGTCAGCGAGCCGACCCTGCGCCAGTTCTGCGAGGACAGCCGCGGCCTCATCGAGTGGCTGGAATCGATCGGCGCCGACTTCACCTCGACGGCGCCGCCGCCGAAAACCTCGTACCCCAAGGACGGCATCTACCTCTACTACTCCGGCAACGAGTCCGTTGCCGAGTACGCCGAGCAGGCCCGCCCCGCGCCGCGCGGCCATCGCACCCGCGGCACCTGGCTGTCGGGCAAGACCATGTTCGAGTTCCTGCGCGCCGAGACCACGCGTCAGGGCGCGCAGGTGCTGACGCAGACCTCGGCCCGCCGCCTGATCACGGATGCGAAAACCGGCGCCGTCATCGGCGCCGAACTGTGGCAGCTGCCGCCGGGCTCCGACGCCGCGCGACGCCACGACAAGCTGATCCTGAAGGCCGAGAAGGTCTTCAACGTGTTTCCGAAATGGGCCACGCGACTGCGCGCCGAGGCGCGCGATCTCGAGCTGGCGCACGCGATCCCGCTGCAGGTGCGCGCCGCGCGCGGCGTGATCCTGTCCACCGGCGGTTTCATCTTCAACCGCGAGATGGTGGCGCGCCACGCGCCCAAGTACACGAGAACCATGAGCCTGGGCACCGCCGGCTGCGACGGCAGCGGCATCCGTCTCGGTCAGTCGGTCGGCGGCCACGCCGACAAGCTTGACCATGTCTCCGCCTGGCGCTTCATCAATCCGCCGGTGGACTGGCCCAAGGGCATCGCCGTCAACCAGAAGGGCGAACGCTTCTGCAACGAGCAGGTCTACGGCGCCAAGCTGGGCGTGGAGATGTGCGAGTTCCACGACGGCAAGGCCTGGCTGGTGCTGGACAGGAAGCTGCGCTGGAACGCGATACGCGAGGCGATCTTCGGCGGACTCTGGTTCTTCCAGAGCGTGCCGGCGCTGCTGATGATGCTGTTCGCCAAGCGCGCGCGCACGCCCGAGGCGCTGGGCGCCAAGCTCGGCATCGACGGTGCCGGCCTGGGCCGCACCGTCGCCGACTACAACGCCGCCATCGCCGAAAAGCGCGAAGACCCGCTTCGCAAGTCCGACGCGATGCGCGCGCCGCTGGACACACCGAAGTTTTATGCGCTGGACATCGGCTCGCACATGGCCTGCCCGGCGATCACGCTCGGCGGCCTGCGCGTGGACGAGGGCAACGGCGCGGTGCTGAACACGCAGGGCCAGGCCATCGCCGGCCTCTACGCCGCCGGCCGCACCGCCATCGGCATCGCCTCCAACCGCTATGTCAGCGGCCTGTCACTGGCCGACTGCCTGTGGTCCGGCCGCCGCGCCGGCAGCCATGCCGCCGGTCAGAACTAAAAGCACAAGAACCATCGAGGAGCACGATATGGGTCGCGTACAAAACAAGGTCGCCATCGTCACCGGCGCTGCCAGTGGCGTGGGCAAGGAAGACGCCCTTCTGCTGGCGCGCGAAGGCGCCAAGGTGGTGCTGACCGATCTCAACGAGGCGGACGGCACCAAGGTCGCTGCGCAGATCAACGCCAGCCATGCAGGCAGCGCGCTGTTCGTAAAGCACGACATCGCCTCCGAGGACGACTGGAAAGCGGTGATGGCGCAGACCGAGGCGACCTTCGGTGGTCTCGATATCCTGGTCAACAATGCCGGAATCCTGATGTACGGCAACATCGAGGACACCAGCCTCGCCACCTGGCAGAAGATCCAGCGCGTCAATGCCGACGGCTATTTCCTTGGCTGCCACTACGCCGTGCCGGCGATGAAGAAGCGCGGCGGCGGCTCCATCATCAACATGGCTTCGATCTCGGCCATTGGCGGGCAGGGCTCGTTCTGCGCTTACGCCGCGTCCAAGGGCGCGGTGACGGCGATGACGCGCAGCATCGCCGCGCACTGCCGCATGGAGCTGAACAACATCCGCTGCAACTCCGTGCACCCCGATGGCATCATGACGCCGATGGTCGCCAACCTGCACAGCAGCATGCCCAAGGGCACCAAGACCGCCGTGCGCATGATGGATCAGAAGCAGATGATGGCGCGCTTCGCCCAGCCGATGGACATCGCCAACCTGGTGCTGTTCCTGGCGTCGGACGAATCGAAGTTCATCAGCGGCGCCGAGTTGCGCATCGACAACGGTTACCTGATGTGGGCCGATTGATCGGCCCACATTGAAAATGTCCCGCGTCCAGTATCACAGGCTGAAAATCCGCGAAGTCGTCGAGGAGACGGCGGACGCGCGCTCGATCCTGTTCGACGTGCCGGAGGCGCTGCAGGCGCAGTTCCGCTACAGGCCGGGCCAGTTCCTGACGCTGCACGTCCCGCTGGCCGCACGTCCGCTGCCGCGCTGCTACTCGCTATCCAGCACGCCGGCGTTCGACGAGCCGCTGCGCGTCACCGTCAAGCGCGTGGTGGACGGCCGCGGCTCCAATTGGCTGTGCGATCACCTCAAGGCCGGCGACACGCTGGACGTGGCCGCACCCGGCGGCATCTTCACGCCGAAAAACCTCGACGAGGATTTCCTGATGTTCGCCGGCGGCAGCGGCATCACGCCGGTGCTGTCGATCATCCGCACAGTGCTCGCCAGCGGCAACGGCAGCATCCGCCTGATCTACGCCAACCGTGACGAGCGCTCGGTGATCTTTGGCTCGCTGCTGGCCAAGCTCTCGCGCGAACATCCCAAGCGCCTGCAGGTGATCCACTGGCTGGACAGCGTGCAGGGCATTCCCTCGCAGGCGCAGATCAGCGCGCTGGGGCGCGGCTTCGAGCACGCCGAATGCTTCATCTGCGGCCCCTCGCTGTTCATGGACGCCACTGCTGCTGCGGCGGCGCACGATCTCGGCATGCCGCACGCGCGCATCCACGTCGAACGCTTCGTGTCGCTGCCGGAGGATGCCGACGAGGCTGCCGATGCAGCGCCCGCCGCCGATGCCGGCCGCGTCGAGATCGAAGTGACGCTGGACGGCGAGACGCGCACCGTCGAAGGCCGCGAAGGCCAGCTCATCATCGACGCGATGGAAGCCGCCGGCATGCAGCCACCCTACTCCTGCCGCGCCGGGGCCTGCGCCGCCTGCATGTGCAAGCTGGAGGAAGGCAACGTCGAACTGCGCCACAACCAGGTGCTCGACAAGAACGACCTCGACCAGGGCTGGATTCTCGGTTGCCAGGCCGTGCCGCTGTCCTCGCGCATCCGCGTCAGCTATCCGTCGTAAGGCGCAATGCGTGATTTCGTCATCCCTCGATTCCCTGGTCATGCCGGCGCAGGCTGGCATGACGGCATGATTTGTTTGTGAAAGCGACCATGAGCCGCGAAACGCAATTCCTGGCAGCCACCGTTCCTTCCGCATTCGCCGCGTCCGTGCGCCGTCATGCCTCGCGCACGGCGGTGATCGGCGAGTACGGCGAAAACCTCAGCTACGCCGAGCTCGACCAGTTGCGCATCTACGCCGCACGCGCATTGCGGGCGCTGGGCGTGAAGCACGGCGACCGCGTCGCCATCTGGGCGCCCAACGGCGTCGAGTGGATCGTCGCCGGCCTCGCCATTCACACGCTCGGCGCCGTGCTGGTGCCGATCAACACGCGCATGAAGGGTCACGAGGCCGGCTATGTGCTGGAGAAATCCGGTGCGCGCGTGCTGTTCTGCGCCGGCCATTTTCTCGGCCTGCACTACCCGACACTGCTCACCGAGCACTGGCCCAAGACGCTGGAGCACCTCGTCGTTCTGCGAGACGAAAAGGCCGGCGACACCGGCTGGCGCGATTTCATGGCCAAGGCCGATCTGGCGCATACCGACGACGTGCTGAAATGCGCCGCCGCCGTGAAACCTGATGACCGCATGGACATCCTCTTCACCTCCGGCACCACCGGACTGCCGAAAGGCGTCGTCACCACGCACCAGCAGAATCTGTGCGTCATTGCCGACTGGTCCAGGGCCGTCGGCCTGGTGCCCGAGGACCAGTATCTCGTCGCCAATCCCTTCTTCCATTCCTTCGGCTACAAGGTCGGCTGGCTCGGCGGCCTGCTCGCCGGCTGCACGGTGCTGCCGCACGCGGTGTTCGATGCCGGCAAGATTCTGCAGCGCATCGCGCGGGATCGCATCTCCGTGCTGCCCGGCCCGCCGACGCTGTTCATCTCGCTGCTCAATGATCCGGCTCGCACGGGCGCCGATCTCTCCTCGCTGCGCGCCACCATCACCGGCGCGGCGGCCATCGCACCGAGCCTGATCGAACGCATCCGCGCCGAGCTCGGCTTCAAAGTGGTCCTGACCGGCTACGGCCTCACCGAGACCTGCGGCGTGGTGTCGCTGTGCGAGGCCGGCGATACCGCCGAGACCATCGCGCTGACCAGTGGCAAGGCGATTCCCAATGTCGAACTGCGTTGCGTCGATGGCGACGGCAAACCCGTGCCGGCGGGCGAAGCCGGCGAGATCGTGGTACGCGGCTACAACGTGATGCAGGGCTATCTCGACGACGAAGCCGAGACGCGCAAGACCATCGACGCCGACGGCTGGCTGCATACCGGCGACATCGGCATCCTCGATGCGCGCGGTTATCTCAAGATCACCGATCGCCTCAAGGACATGTACATCACCGGTGGCTTCAACTGCTACCCGGCAGAGATCGAACGCATCATCGCCGCGCATCCGGCGGTCGCCCAGGTCGCCGTGGTCGGCGTGCCCGACGAGCGCCAGGGCGAAGTCGGCAAGGCCTATGTCGTCGCCCGCCCCGGCCAGCAGATTGCGGACAAGGATTTCATCGCCTGGTGCCGCGAGCACATGGCCAACTACAAGGTGCCGCGTAGCGTCGAAGTGGTTGCGGCGCTGCCGACCAATGCTTCGGGCAAGGTGCTGAAATTCGAATTGCGGAAAAAAACCGCGTCTGCATAACGTGAGGAGTCAGCGATGAACCAGAATCTCAAGGGCGTGGTCGCGGTTGTCACCGGCGCCTCGCGCGGTGCCGGCAAGGGCATTGCACTGGCGCTCGGCGCGGAAGGCGCCACCGTCTACGTCACAGGCCGTTCGCAGAAGGAAGGCGACGCGGCGCTGCCCGGCACCATCCACGCCACTGCGGAAGCTGTGACCCGGGCCGGCGGCAAGGGCATCGCCGTCGGCGTCGATCATAGCGACGACGCACAAGTGAAGGCGCTGTTCGAGCGCGTGAAGAAAGAGCAGGGCAAGCTCGACATCCTGGTCAACAACGCCACCGTGATTCACGACCAGCTCATCATCCCCGGCCCGTTCTGGGAGAAGTCGCTGGACCTCGTTAACATCCTCGACGTCGGCCTGCGCTCTGGCTACGTCGCCAGCTACTACGCGGCACCGCTGCTGGTGACCAACAAGCGTGGCCTCGTCGTGTTCACCTCCTCGTTCGGGTCCAGTTGCTACATGCACGGCCCCGGCTACGGCGCGCAGAAGGTCGGCGTGGACAAGTTCGCCAAGGACATGGCGGTGGACTTCAAGCCGTTCAACGTCGCCGCGTTCTCGATCTGGATGGGCATGCTCAAGACCGACCGCACCAAGCGCGTGATGGACTCCGAGCCGCAGAAGTACGCCGGCTTCTGGGAGATCGCCGAAAGCCCCGAGTTCACCGGCCACCTGATCAGCGCGCTGTACCGCGACCCGAAGGTGATGGAGAAATCCGGCCAGGTGCTGATCGGCGCGGAAGCCGCACTGGATTACGGACTTAAGGACATCGACGGCAAGCAGCCGCCCTCTCATCGCCCGATGCTGGGCGGGCCGACTCAGGCACATCCAGCCATCGTGCAGTAACAAAAAACGCCCCGAAAGGGGCGTTTTTTCTGGGCGCTATGCGTCGCTCAACGCTTAACCTGCGTGGGCTCTCGTCGGTTGCACGATGTCCTTAGGAACTACCCCGCAGGGAGTCCGCAACCTTGTCCCACCATGCTTCAGAAACTGTGAGCACACATCGAATTGAGCCGTTACACGCAAAGGAATGGAGCCTTAAACATTCAACCAGTCCCGATACTGCAGGCCGAAAATTACTTCGAGGATTGCCCTGTAGACGCTGATGCTGCCGTTGCCCCGTTGGGCGTGGCTGCGGGATTGGCCACAGGCGTGGGGTCGGCAACCGGCGCCGGTTCCGTTCCCTCATAGTTTGGCGAGCGCGGGCCGTACAACACGCCGCCGGGTCTGCCCGCCATCAACAAGCGGACACTGGCCACCGACGCCATCTTGTGGCTCATGTCGGTGGTGCTCTCCATCACCTGGTTCACTACGGCCATGACCAGGAGACCGATCAGTCCGGCGCTGGAGGAATTGTTGCGCTGTTCCGCGCTGCTGGCGCTCGCGGCCCCTTTCCAGATTTCCATGCCATTTCGCAGGTCCACCAGGCGCCCCTCGACGGTCACCACGCTTTCGCTGGTCACCAGCTTGTATGAGGTGCCGTAGGCCTTCACGTGCGTGTACAGCGCCGCGTCCGCCCCGAAGATCTGGCGCAGCTTGGCAATGGAGACGCTCTCAATATCCGCCGGATTGCTCAGGCCGTTTTGACGGAAGGTTTCCGCCGCCAAAGCCACGGGGATGACGTAGTAGCCCGACTCTCCCAGGGGCATGCTCATGGTGGAGAGCACCGTGTAGCTGGCTTCCACCGACGGAGAGTCGTTCACCGGCGGCAGGATCAGGATGGAGCGCGGGCGACTTTGCTTGTACGCCGTGTAGTCATAGGGCGTTTGCGTCGCGCACCCGGACAACAACACGGCCGCCAGCGACACCACGAGCAGGGCAGAGGACCGAAGCATGCTCATCAATTGCCCCCTTGGTGTTGATCCATCTTCGCCAGCAGGAACTCCATGTACGGGCGCGACTCAGGGAACTGCACCTCCTCGGCACGAAAGGCCGCCTGCGCCTGCCCCGGCTGGCCCGCCTTGAGATACAGAAGACCCAATTGCGCGTTGAAGCCGGGAGGAAGCTTGAGGCCGCTGGCGGCCGCCTGCTGCATGGTTTGCTGCAGGCTGCCAATCTGATCCTGCGGCGCTACGCCCGTACCCTTGAGGTAGTCGTAGACCACAGACTCATAGTTGCCCCATTCGTAGAGCGCCCTCGGCTGCGTCGCGCAGCCGGTCAGGCAGACCAACACGGCCGCCGCCGCATGGCCGCGCCAGCGCCAGAGATTGTTGAGCATATCCCCCTCACCGACGCGCTTTGCGCGCCATTGTTATTTGGTGACGCGGCTTAGTGGCCCGGGTTCCAGGCGCCCGACTGAACGCCTGCCACCAGATTGTTCACCGCCTCACGGATCGCCAGATCCAGTACCTTGCCCGTGAGGGTCGAGTCGTAGCCCGAGGTGCCGCCGAAGCCGATGACCTCGCGGTCAGACAGCGTGTATTCGCCCGCGCCCTGCACGGAATACACCACTTCCGAGGTCAGCACGTTGACGATGTTCAGCGCCACCTTGGCATAAGCGACCTGGGACTTGCCGCGACCCAGGATGCCAAAAAGCTGCTGGTCGCCCACTTCCTTTCGTCCAAACGCCGTGACGTTGCCGGTCACCACGAAATCCGCTCCCTTGAGCTTCTGGGCGGCGCCCGCGATGCGCGCCTCCTGGCCGATCTCGCTCATATTGTCGCGATCCAGCACGCTAAACCGGCCGGTCATCTGCAGATGGGTGATCAGGATGGTCTTGGCCTGACTGCCCAGAGGATCGCCACCGTCCGAGAAGATGCCGCGCATGTAGTCCGAGCGATTGTCGAATTTGCCGACGGCCAGAACACTGCGGGGCCCCTGGTACGTCGTGCCCGCCGACGCCACGGTCGGCGCTTCGATGGTGCGGGAACTTTCCGTGGCACAGCCGCTGCAAACAACCACGACCAAGGCGGCAAATGCGTGTATGGCTCTTTTCATTTTCGTTTCTCTAGGCGTTGCTTGATTGGGCGGCACATTGCCTCGCCGCCGTAGCGCGGTCAAGTTCGCAACGTTTGTTCCTGCCGTGACGATGCGAGCCATGGCCATGGCCCTATGCCGCAAGGGTGCCCGCGGACCGCTCAGCCTGCCCACAACACCCGGAAGTCACGCTCACCGCCCGGCGTGAACATCATCACCCGTGAATCTTTTGCACGCTTGACCCAACCCAAAGCCTGCAGGCGCTCCAGCAGCGCGCTGCCCAAAGCGCCTGCCAGATGCTGCCGCCGCTCGCTCCAGTCGAGGCAGGTGCGGCAGAGCGGGCGCCGCTGCGCGGTAGCGGCGTCCACGTCGATGCCGAAATCCTGGAACCAGTCGCGGCCCTTGCGCGTGAGTTGCAGATCGCCATCCTTGAGCGTCAGCACCTTCTGCCGCAGCAGGCTCTCGTAGGCCAGCACGCCGAGTTCACCGGCGAGGTGGTCGTAGCAGACGCGGGCCTTGCGCAGCGCCGGCTCGCGCGGGCTGGACTTGAGGCGCACGGCGCCGGTGCGGAAGGCGACACCCATCATCGATTCCAGCAGTTGCGCCACGTCGCGGTCCGCGAGGCGGAAGTAGCGATGGCGACCCTGGCACTCCACCGCGAGCAGCCCGGCGTCGAGCAGCTTGGCCAGGTGCGCGCTGATGGTGGGCTTGGTCACGCCGGCCAGGTGCGCCAGCTCGCTGGCGGTCAGCGCGCGGTCGGCCATGAGCGCGGTGAGCACTTCCGCGCGGGTGTGGTCGCCGATCAGCGCGGCGATGCGGACGATGCTGGGGCCGTCTCTCATGGTTCGATCCTAGGCGAACCATTGACGGCCGGCAACGGCGTACAGTGTGGCGCAATGCCGGAGACCCCCATGACCCTCGCCTGCTTCATCCGCTACCAGATCGATCCCTTCCAGCGCGATGCCTTTCAGACCTACGCCGAGAACTGGGGGCGCATCATTCCGCGTTGTGGCGGCCATCTGCTCGGTTACTTTCTGCCGCACGAGGGCAGCAACGACATCGCCTGGGGCGTGATCGCCTTCGACAGCCTCGCCGCCTACGAGGCCTACCGCGCGCGGCTCAAGGCCGACGCGGAAGGCCGCGCCAATTTCGCGATGGCACAGGACAAGCGCCTGATCCTGCGCGAGGAGCGCTCGTTCCTCAGCATCGTCGACGGCACGCTCAACATACCCGCGCAGGCGACCGCATGATCGCGGTGATTTTCGAGGTGATGCCGCGCGACGGCCAGCGCGACGCATATCTCGATGCCGCCGCGGCGTTGCGGCCGCTGCTGGAAACCCTCGACGGCTTCATCTCCATCGAGCGCTTCGAGAGCCTGTCGCAGCCGGGCAAGCTGCTGTCGCTGTCGTTCTGGCGCGACGAGGCGGCGGTGCAACAGTGGCGCAACCTCGAAGCGCACCGCGCCACGCAGCGGCGCGGCCGCGAGACGATCTTCGCGAACTATCGCCTGCGTATCGCGGAGGTCATGCGCGACTACGGCCTGCGCGAGCGCGCGCAGGCGCCGGAGGATTCCCGGCACGCGCATGGTGGATAAGGCGGACGAGAACCGCACTACGGGGACGCCTTCTCCGGCCCGAAGGGCGCCACCCGCTCTCGGTCATGGCGCATCCGGTGATGTGATTTTTTATTTTACATTTTTACATTTGATGTATTTTTAATAACAGTTTCCCTGGGGAAACTGGCCACAGCGGGTGACGCGTCCATGCCTGCCGCAAAGGCATTGCGGGCGGCCGGCGCCGATGGCATCAGCGGCATCGTGGCCGATTGACGCATATCAATGACGCCCTGTCGCAAACGCGGTTTCATTCCCCGTATCCTTCGCCGGTGCCGTGCGGGCAGCGGTTGCCCGCATCCGCACGCCCTTGCCCTCTCATCGCCTGGAGCCGGTTCGCCGCATGAAAAAGAATATCTGGACGCGCCTGCTGCATGCCGCGCTGGCGCTGGCGGTGATCCACCAGCTGGTCATCAGCAATTTCATGCAGGCGCCGCTGGACGGCAAGCCGGAGAATTTCGCCTTCGAGCTGCACGAAACCGGCGGCTTGATCTCGCTGGGCCTGGTGACGCTGTTCTGGCTGTGGGCGCTGCTGCGCAAGGCCGACACGCCGCTGGCCCGGCTCGTGCCCTGGTTCCACCGCGACCGGCGCATCGCCGTCTTTCACGATGCGCGGGATGCGCTGCGGGCGGCCCTGCGGCTGGACCTGGGCGCCATCCCCGCCGACAGCGCGCTGTCCAGCGCCGTGCACGGCCTGGGCCTGATGGCGGTGCTCGGCGCGGCGGCCACCGGCGCCGGCTGGCTGGTGTTCGAAGAGTCCAACAAGGATGTGGCGGAAGCCTTCGCCGAGACGCACGAGGCCGTCACCACCCTGGTCTGGGCCTACCTGATCGGTCACGCCAGCATGGCGGTGCTGCATGAACTCGGCGGGCACGCGGTGCTGCGCCGCATGTTTCCCTTCGGCCGGCACTGAGCGCGCTTGACGCGCCGGCGGGACCACCCAGCGCCAGCCGCTGCCTGCGGGGTGCGATTCGAGCAAAGCGCAGCTTGCAGGTGATTCACGCTCAACCCGAGACCGCGCCCGTCAGCGCAAAGTCCACCGTCACCGCGTCCTGCACCTGCAGCAGACCGCCCAGCGCGGAGAACGGCTCGATGCCGTAATCGCGCTGGCGCAGGATCAGCGTGCCGGCAACGTGCAGGCGGCCGGCCTCGCGCGTCACGGTCAGCGCCACCGGCTCCTCGTGCGTGACGCCGTGCAGCGTCACGGCCACCCGCGCCAGCAGGCGCGGCCAGTCGCCCTCGACGGCGAGCGAGCGCAGGCGCATCTGCGGAAACCGCGCCGCGTCCAGCCCGCGCTCGCCCAGCATGTTGGCGCGCGTGCCGGCGATGTCGGCTTCAGAGCGCACCCCGGCGAAGCTGCCGCCGGTGTCGGCGCGTGCCGCGGGCTCGTCCACCACCAGCGCCTCCAGCGGCACGCGCAGTTCAAAGTGCGCGGCCGAGGCGTCGTCGCCGGGCACGGCGACATAGCCTTCGAAGCGCGGCACCGTCAGCACATGGTTGTGACCGAAGCGGGCGGCGGCGCCGGCGCGGTAGACGTAGATGCGCACCTGCGAGGCGGCGGGGTCCAGCGCGTAGACCGTGGCGCTTGCGGCCTGGGCGCGATAGGTCACGGCGAGGTCGGGCCAGGCCGCTTCCGGCGCGGCGCCGGGCGCCGGTGGCGGCAGGCTCTGGCAGGCCGCCAGCAGCAGGGTCGCGCCCAAGATCATGCGCGTCGCCGCAGCGCGCAAATGACGGTCCGCCGCGCGCCGGTACCCCTGCATATGGACGAGGCTGCGGCGGCCCGCGGGTGGAAGCATGTCGGTCATCGCATCAGCACCATCAACGAGGAGAGCGGCATGGGCAGATTACAGGACCAGGTGGCGATCATCACCGGCGGCGCGCGCGGCATGGGCGCTGCCACCACGCGCGTGTTCGCGGCCGAGGGCGCCAAGGTGATCATCGCCGACGTGCTCGATGCCGACGGCGAGAAGCTGGCGAAGGAACTCGGCAGCCGCGCGCTGTTCGTGCATCACGACGTGTCCAGCGAAGCCAGCTGGCAAAACGTGATTGCCAGGACCGAGGCCGCCTTCGGCGTCATCGACGTGCTGGTCAACAACGCCGGCGTGCTGCTGTTCCGCACCATCGCCGACACCAGCCTGGCCGACTTCGAGCGCGTCATCGGCATCAATCTCAACGGCACCTTCCTCGGCACCAAGCTGGTCGGCGCACGCATGGTGGCGCGCGGCAAGGGCAGCATCGTCAACATCTCCTCGGCCGACGGCATGAAGGGCGCCAACGGCCTCGGCGCGTACTGTTCCAGCAAGTGGGGCATCCGCGGCCTCACGCGCGTGGCGGCGATGGAGTTCGGCCACAAGGGCGTGCGCGTCAACTCGGTGCACCCCGGCGGCATCGACACCGCCATGGGCAATCCTTACGCGCAGGAAAAAGCCGAGGTGAACAAGCGCTACACCATGGTGCCGCTGCAGCGCGTCGGCGAGCCGGAGGAAGTGGCGCGCACCAGCCTGTTCCTGGCCAGCAACGAGTCATCTTATCTGTGCGGCGCCGAGATCGCCGTCGATGGCGGCATGCTCACCGGCCAGTACTACGTCGGCTTTCCCGGCGCGCCGGGCACCTGAGCGCATCGCGCCGGTATCGTCACGCTCAGTTCAGCTGCAGCGCGCTGCCCGGCAGCACCGGCAGCAGCAGGCGCGCACCGCTGTTGGCGCCGACGCTGACGTTAACGACGCCCGGCAGCGCCGGCAGGTGGTAGGCCGACACGCCGACCAGGTAGAGACGCAGGCGGTGGCCTTTGCGGAAGCGGTTGCCGATGGGCCAGAACTCGACGCGGTAGGGCCGCGCCGCCAGCGGTGCCGCGTCGTTCTTGGCAGCATAGACGCCGTAGGGCTGCACGATGTCACCGTCCGCGTCCTTCAGCGAACGCTCCGGATCGACATCGGGATAGGCGCTGCGCAGGCGGCCGGTGGCCACCGGATGCGCGCGGCCATCGGGTGAGACATCAGCCATCACGGCATACACGTCCGTCTCCGGTGCGCTGCTCGACAGCGTGATCTCCAGGCTGACAGGGCCGGCCGACATCACGTCCTGCGTCAGCGGCGCGCTGGTGTAGGACAGGCTCAGCGGCTCCATCAGCGTCATGTCGGCCAGTTGCGGAATCGCCGTCATCAGCGTGTTGAAGCTGTAGCTGCCGAAAGTCATGGCGCCGACCACGCCGGTGGTGTGCGGGTCGGTTTCCGTGGGCAGCGAGGCGATCTCGGGATAGCTCTGCATCGCCGAAGCCGCCGGCGCGCCCAGCGTCAGCGAGCCGTCGTTGATCGACTGCGCCGTGCCGCTGCGCGCCGGGTCCAGCGCCAGCGCCTGCCAGCGCGTGCCGGGCACCGGCCAGTCGCTGCTGTCGTAGGCCAGGAATTTCCCGGCGAGATAATCCAGGCGGTCGCCGTCCGACAACAGCATCTGCACCCGCGGATGCTGCTCGACGCGATTGTCGATGCCGCGCAGGTAATGGTCGTACCAGGCGCTCTGCTCGTTGTAGCGTGCGTCTTCGGTACCGGCCGGTGCACCGTCATGGGCGCCGTAGACGAACAGGTGGGCGCCATCGCTGCGCAACTGCTGGAACGCCTGGAACGGCCCGCGCGGCTCGACGTCGTAGAAGCTGGTGATCATCAGGATCGGCAGGTGGTTGACATCGCCGCGCGTGCCGCGCTCCTGCCACCAGTCATCCAGCGTCGGATGCTGCAGATACTCGAGACCGACATCGAACATCGCCAATGTGGTCGGCAGCACGCTCTCCAGCGGGTTGCGCTGCAGACGGCTGAAGCTCTCGCTGGCGGCCGGGCCGCCAATGCCGACCAGCACGAAGGTGCCGGCGGCAATGTTGGGAATGCCGCCCGGATACAGCAGGTCGCGGTACAACTCGTGCGTGCCGGCCATCAGCACCGCGGACTTCACGCAGGACGGCAGCCGCAGGTGCAGGGCGTTGTAGATCATGATGGCACTGGCGGAAAAGCCGTAGACGCCAGCCGTGCCATTGCTCCAGGGCTGTCGGCAGGCCCAGTCCAGCACTTCCACCACGTCCTGCTGCGAGCGTGCGCCGAGCGCGTCGAAGCCGCCGTCGCTGTCGCCGGTGCCGCGGATGTGCACCTGCAGGTAGTTGTAGTCCGGCCCCGCGTACTCGGCGCAGCAGCCGGGATCGTAAGGACTGAATTCGACAATCAGCGGTCTGGGCGCGAGGGCGCCGCGTCCGCCGATCTTGACCCTCAGGGTGATGCCGTCGGAGGCGGTGAACCGGACATCCTGCGTCACCTGCGGCGACGCGCTGCCGCTGTGTCCGCCGGTGGCCGGCGGTGCGCTGGTACCGCAGCCGGCCAGCAGCAGCGCCGCCAGCCACGCCGCGATGCACAGGCGCCCGCGTTTCACGGCTGCGCGCCCGGCCCCGCCACCTGCGCACCGGCCTTTTCGGCCAGCGCATAAAGGCGGCCGTTGAGAAAGCGCATCGCCAGCTCGTAAAACAGCGGCAGCTTGCACTGGAACCAGTAGCCGATGCGGATATCCGGCGAGGTGAACACGAGATAGTCGCCCCGGCGCACGCCGCGCAGGATCGCGGCGGCGGCGCGCTCCGGCGTCACCGCATGGCGGCGGAACCGCGCACGCAGCGCCTGCACTTTCGGATGCTGCGTGTCGATGCCAGGAATCTCCAGCGTCTGCACCAGGCCGGTATCGACGCCGCCCGGACAGATCAGGCTGACCTTGATGCCGTAGCGGCGCAGGTCGAAGCGCAGCACCTCGGAGACGCCGCGCAAGCCGAACTTGCTGGCGCTGTAGGCGGCGTGCCACGGCAGCCCGAACAGGCCCGCCGCCGAGGACACGTTGGCCAGTCGGCCGCCGCGGCCGGACTCCACCATCGGCGGCACCAGGCATTCGATCACGTGGATCGGGCCCATCAGGTTGATCTCGACGGCGCGACGCCAGTGATCATGGCCGAGGTTGTGGACCGTGCCCCAGACCGAGATGCCGGCAATGTTGAACACCGCGTCCATCGCGCCGTGCTCGCGGTGGATGTCGTCGGCGTACGCGCGCACCGCCGCATGGTCGGCGATATCGAGGGCGCGGCTCATGGTCACCGTGCCGCCCTCGCTGCGTATCCCTTCGACCACGGCGGCGAGGCCGGTGGCGTTGATGTCGGTCAGGAACAGCTCGGCGCCCTCGGCGGCCAGGGCCTGCGCGGTGGCGCGGCCGATGCCGCTGGCGGCGCCGGTGACGAAGCATTTCTGATGGGCGAAGCTGGGCGTGGGCATGACGGGTCCGCGACGGGCTGGGGATAGCCGCATGGTAGGAAGGCCCCGGCGGCGGCGACAGGCTCGAAATCGGCCAGTCCCGGTATCCAATTCGGCCAGCATGTCCAGAGTGGCTTTTGTTGTGCCACGATGCGGCTCACCTGGAACCCGCCCTCGCGCCTGTGAACGCATCGACGCCGAACGCCGCCAAGAATCCCGCCCAGGGCTGGGTGTCGGTGCGCCATGTCCAGCACATGATCGCGCGCGGCGAAGCCGCCGGCCTGCGCGTGGACGAACTGCTCGGCGCCGTCGGCCTGGCGCGCGACCGCCTGGCCGATGCCGAGGGCGTGGTGCCACTCAGCGCCATCGAGACCCTGCTGGCCACGCTCTCCAGCCGCTACGGCGATCCGCTGATGGGCCTGCATCTGGCCGAAGCGATCCAGCCCGCCACCTTCGGTGTGATGGGCTACATCCTGCAGGCCTGCCCGACCTTCGCCGACGTGCTGGACGTGGCCTCGCGCTACAACGGCCTGCTGAGCAATATCGGCCACACCTCGATCGTGCGCGAGCCGGGCATCGTGCGGCTGCGCTGGGACTGCCTCACCGGCAGCCCGCTGTTCCGCCGCCACGCCACCGAATACGTACTCGGCGCCGTCACCGTGCTCTACCGCCTGCTGCTGCCGGAGCAGCGGCACCTGCCGGCGGCGGTGCACTTTGCGCATGCCGCGCCTGCCGACGCCGAACGGGTGCGCGAGTATTTCGACTTCTTCAAATGCCCGGTGTTTTTCGACAAGCCGGCGTCCTGCATCGTCATCCCGTCCTCGACGCTGAGCACGCGCATGCATCATGGCGATGCCTTCGTGCGCGAGATGATGGAGCGGCACGCGCGGCAGATTCTCGAACAGCGCGGCCAGCAGACCTCGCTCACCGACCAGGTGCGGCAGCTGCTGCGCGCGATGATCCTCGACGGCACACCGACCCAGGAGGCGGTCGCGCGCCAGCTCGGCACCAGCAGCCGCAGCCTGCACCGGCGCCTGCAGGCCTCGGGCACCGGCTACCGCGAACTGCTCGACAGCGTGCGGCTGGAGCAGGCGCAGGCACGGCTGACCGGCAGTGACGACGCCCTGCAACGCATCGCCCAGGAGCTTGGCTTCCAGTCGCACCAGGCCTTCCTGCGCTGGTTCAAGCAGCGGGCCGGCATCACGCCGGGCGAATACCGTATCCGTCAACGCGAGCACCGCCATGAAGGCCCGTGAGCCGAAGACCATGAGCGGCCTCGCCCCGGCACCGGGCTGGCACCAGCACGCCACCCGCCTGCCCCCACCGCCGCCGGCAGCGCGCGGCCTGCTGTTCCGCGGCATGTCGCTGGCGGCGCGGCGTTTCGGTCGCGCCCAGGTGCCGGACATCTTCGCGGTGCTGCATCGCAATCCGCGCCTGTTCTGGCCGTGGCTGCTGTTCGCCTCGCGCCTGATGCCCGGCGGCCGCCTGCCGGCGCAGGAGCGCGAGATGATCATCCTGCGCACCGCCTGGAACTGCCGCAGCCGCTACGAGTGGGGTCAGCATGTCGACATCGCGCTGCGCGTCGGCGTCAGCGACGCGCAGATCGTGGCGGTCTCGCGCGGGCCCGCAGCGTTCGACGACCCGCGCCTGCGCGCCCTGATGCAGGCCTGCGACGAACTGGCCACGGCGTCCGTCGTCGGCGACGCGACCTGGCAGGCACTGGCCGCGTACTACGATGAACGCCTGCTGATCGAGATCGTGATCCTGATCGGCCACTACGTGATGATCGCCGGCTTCCTCAACAGCGGCGGCCTGACGCTGGAGCCGCCGGTGGAGCGCGTGCTCGAAGAATTTCATCAGAGAATCGGCCTGGATTGAGCCGCTTCCAACAAGGCCGCCGCCAAGACGGCGGCCCGTGCGAAACAACGGGCGTCCAATGGAGGCGCCCGCGGAAAAGAGGAGAACGCTATGCACCCGACGCGATGGCTGCCAGCGGCGCTGTTCCTGTTCGCCGCCCAGGCACAGGCCCTGGATTATCAGTGGAACGACTGGGCGATGACGCTCAACGGCCGCTTTTCCAGCGGCCTGACCCTGCGCATGCAGGACCGCAACAACAACCTCATCGGCAAGCTCAACGTGCCGGGCCAGCAGCATCTCTGCGACATCGACAACTGCCTGTCGTTCACCAACGATCCGAGACCCAACCAGCGACTGGTCGACGCCACCGGCGCCTATTTCGGCGTCAACGGCGACAACGGCGACCTCAACTATGACAAGCACAGCATCGTCGCCGCGACGCAGATGCTCGATGCCGACTTCAAGATCGCCCGTGGCGATTTCCTGCTGCGCGCACGCGGCATCGCCTACTACGACCCGGCCAACACGCGGCACCGCGAACATCACACCAACACGCTGTACCAGCCGGATTACACGGAACGCAACAGCCGCACGCTGAGCGTGTTTGCGCGCGACGTGCGGCTGATGGAGGCCTACGGGCAGTACAACTTCTCGCTCGCCGGCCACAACGCGGTTTTTTCCCTCGGTCAGCAGAACGTGCGCTGGGGTGAAAGCACGCTGATCGCGCTCAACAGCCTCAACGAGATCACGCCGCCCAACGGCGCCTTCCTGCACATGCCCGGCGCGCAGATCAACCAGATCTTCCAGCCGGTGCCGCTGGGTCTTTTGTCCTTCGACGTGGCCGATGGCCTGAGCCTGGACCTGCTCTACCAGTTCCGCTGGACGCCGGTGCAGCCGGATGCCTCCGGCAGCTTCTTCTCCACCAGCGACATCGCCGGCGGCGGCGAATACGCGATGATCAGCCTCGGCGCCTTTCCCGAAGACCCGCACCAGAAGGCGACGCCGGCCAAGCCCTCGCCGGCAGCACCGACGGCGATCCTGGGACTGATCTCCTCAACCTCGTTCAGCACGCGCATCCTGCCGGACGATTACGGCCATCCGAAAAACGGCGGCCAGTACGGCGCCAAGCTCGGCTACAACGCCGACTGGCTCAACAACGGCACGGAACTGGGCTTCTACTTCCTCAACTATCACAGCCGCCTGCCCTACGCGAGCGTGCTGGCCGCCGACAACTCCTGCGCGCGCTACTCCGGCAACGCAGCAAAGGCGATGGTGGATTGCCACGGCTTCAACGGCAGCATGACGGCGCAGCTGCAGCAGCAGTTCGGCCTGGTCGGCCAGGCGCCGCTGGAGCCGGCGCCGATCGACACGCTGAAAGTGTTCCTGGACTATCCGGAGAACATCCACCTGTTCGGCGTCAGCTTCAACACCAACATCGGCCCCTGGGCGGTGTCGGGGGAATACTCCTACCGTCCCAACCTGCCACTGCAGGTGCAGATCAGCGACGTGGTGTTTGGCGGCCTGCAGCCGGCGCTGCCGGCGCAGGACCAGAATCTCAACAGCTTCGTGACGCCGCTGGGCATCACCCTGCCGGGCCCGCAGGCGCTGACGCTGCCCGGTGCCGGCAGCGCCTTCCCCGGCTTCCTCACGCGGTATCGCGGCATCGCCGAGGTGCAGCCGCACCAGTTGCTGCGCGGCTACGAACGCTTCAAGGTCGGACAGCTCGACCTCACCGGCATCCGCGCCTTCTCCAGCAACCCCTTCGGCGCCGACCAGATCATCGAAATCATCGAGGCCGGATTCACGCAGATTTACAACCTGCCGTCGCTGGACCGCCTGCAGATCGAGACCGGCGTCGCCTACGACACGCACCACGGCCCCGGCGCCGACGGCACCGGCACGCCGGACGGCAAGCCCGATTCGCGCCACATCAATCCGACGCAGCAGACCACCGGCTTCGCCACGCGCTTCGCCTGGGGCCTGCGTTCGATCACCCTGATGGAATACAACGACGTGATCTTCGGCTGGTCGCTCAAGCCGCAGATCATCCTGCTGCACGACATGACCGGCATCGCGCCCTCGCCCAACCAGAACTTCATCGCCGGGCGCTCCCAGGCCATCGTCGGCACCGACGTCAATTTCACCCAGAACTTCAGCGGGCACGTGCAATACGAGTGGTACTGGGGCGGCGGCCGCAACAACAGCCTGATCGACCGCGACAACTTTTCGCTGAGCGTGGCCTATTCGTTCTGAGTCCAGGCGGGCGGCTATGATGGCGGGCCGCCGGAGTGGCGGCACGCTGCACACGCCCATGACCGACGACGCCTCAACCGAACGCATCAGCCCCACCGCCTACGCCACCGGCCACATGTGGTACCGGCTGGGCATGTCCCATCCGGTGCTGTCGACGGCGCAGGGCAAGCGGCTCGATGCCGCTTTCGGCCTGGTGACGGGCGCGCTCAAGCGCATCGGCGGCGCCTCCTTCGACGCACTGATGATCGCGCGCCACAAGGGCATCGACGCGCGGCTGGCGCGCGCCATCGACGAAGGCCGTGTCAGCCAGGTAATCGAGGTGGCCGCCGGCCTGTCGCCGCGGGGCATCAACTTTGCGCGGCGCTACGGCGACCGCATCCTGTACCTGGAAACCGACCTGCCGGCGATGGCCGCCACCAAGCGCCGCCTGCTGGCGCAGGCCGGGCTGCTCAACGAGCATCACCGCGTCGTCGAGCTGGATGCGCTGGCCGACCGCGGCCCGCACTCGCTGGCGCAGATCGCCAAGACGCTAGACCCGAAGCTCGGCACCGCCATCATCAGCGAAGGGCTGATGAGCTATCTGGACAGCGACACGGCGCAGGACGTGTGGCGCCGCTTCGCCCGCACGCTGAAGAAATTTCCGCATGGCCTCTACCTGGCCGACAGCTACACCTCGCGCGACAACCGCGGCAGCGGCGCCAAGCTGTTCGGCGCGGTGCTGGGCCGCTTCGTGAAAGGCCGCATCCATGTGCACTTCGGCAGCGCCGCCGAAGCCATCCAGACCCTGCGTGGCGCCGGCTTCCGCAGTGTCGCCATGCTCGAGCCGCGCGAGCTGCCGGAAACCCGCGAGATCGCCCAGGTGAAAGGCGCCGGACGGGTACGGATTCTCGAAGCACTGACCTGACCCGTACCCGCGAAGAGAATGAACATGGACCACGTCTGGCACATCAACTGGCAACTGCTGCTGGTGCCCAACACCTCGCTGGCCGAGGTGGCGGTGCGCGGCACGGTGATCTACATGCTGCTGTTCTTCATCATGCGTTTCATGCGGCGCGAGGCCGGGCAGATCGGCCTTGCCGACGTGCTGATCGTGGTGGTGATCGCCGACGCGGCGCAGAACGCGATGGCCGGTCCCTATAACTCTCTGACCGAGGGCGTGGTGCTGATCGCGGTCATCACCTTCTGGGATTTCACGCTGGACTGGCTGGGCTATCACTGGGCCGCCTTCGGCCGCCTGATCCACCCACAGCCCTTGCCCCTGATCATCGACGGGCATGTGCTGTGGCGCAACCTGCGCCGCGAACTGATCACCGAGGCCGAACTGCGCAGCCGCCTGCGCGAGGAAGGCATCGAGCACCCGGCCGACGTGAAGCGCTGCTTCATGGAAGGCGACGGCCGCATCAGCATCATCGGTCACGACGGCCGCAAGCGCGGCTAGGACGCCAGGCCCCCACCGCAGTCATCCCCCCCGTCCCACCAGGGGACTTTCTGCGGTCGCAGGCCGGCATGACGATGCGGAAATTCTCTGGCCGTCGGGCCTGCCGGCAACGGCGACTCCTCCAGAGAGACGAGGCCGGCCCGCGGCGCCGGGCGCAGGCTGCGACTGCGCTGAATCTCGCCGGAGCCCGTGCATGTCGATCTCACCGACCGAACTTTTCTACATCGCCATCGGCCTGCTGCTGGTGGCCTGGACCGTCTACCTCGATCGCCACCTGTTTCGCGCGGGCGGCGCCGCCGGCGGCGTGACGGCGCTGGAGTCGCTCTACTACGTGATCGCGCTCGCGGCGCTCCTGGTCGGCTGGTATTTCAATTTCGCCTACCTTCGCGAATACGGCGCGGCCGCCGGCTGGTGGCACTGGACGACGCTGCTGTTCGTGAATCCCGCCTCCGCCTCCGGCGGGCAAGACCTGATCTTCGCCAACATGATCCTGTTCCCGTTCTGGACGGTGATGGACGGCCGCCGCTGCGGCCTGCGCGCCAGCTGGCTGTATTTCCCGATGAGCCTGGTGACCAGCTTCGCCTTCGCGATGGCGCTGTTCATGGCCTTCCGCGAGCGTCAGCTGCGCTGGAACGCCGCGCAGGGCGCTCCTGCGGTAAACGGACGCACCACCCGCTCCTGACCTGCAGACGCCGGAGATTGTTTTTAATTATTTATTAATTTTAAATTTTATAAATAAAATATAACGTCTTCCGTGGGGAAAACACGGGCAGCGGGTCGTGCCTCCGTTTCACGGGAGTGGCGTCCACACCGACGCCTCTCTCGCAAAAAAGCACCCGTCATGCTGGCGAAGGACGGCACCCAGGAAGCGCATAGCGCCGTGCTGATCTGTGGCGCGAACCTGCCGCCTCGCGCTCAGGCCAGCGCCTCGTAGCGCACGCCAGTGAGGCGCTCGCACTCGGCCCACAGGCGCGCGCGCTGCGCGGCGTCGAGCGCGGGCTTGGACAGCTTCACCGTCGTCGGCGCGCCGGCGAATTCCGCGAAACCGTCCGGGCCGTAGAACTCGCCGCTGCGCACGCCGTCGCCGGCCGCCGCGCGCAGGATCGGCAATGCGCCCTGCTCCGCCTCCTGGCCGAACCCGTGCATCGCCAGCCAGAACGCCGCAGCCTCGAAGTAATCGCGCAGGCGTCGGCGCTGCTCGCTGCGGCGCGTGTCACCGATGGCGGTGCGCGAAATGCCCGGATGCGCGGCCACGCCGAGGATGCGGCTGCCGCAGGCCGCCGCGCGATGATGCAGCTCCATCGCCAGCATCAGGCAGGCGAGCTTGGCCTGGTTGTAGGCGCGCTGCGGTTCGTAACGGCGCTCGGCATTGAGATCGTCGAAATCGATTTTCGCGTGACGGTGTACGAGGCTGGATACCCACACCACGCGTGCCGCCGGTGCGCGCCGCAGCGCCGGCAGCAGCAGGCCGGTGAGCGCGTAGTGGCCCAGCACATTGATGCCGAACTTCAGCTCGAAGCCGTCGCGCGTCGTGCGCCGCTGCAGCGGCGGCAGGATGCCGGCGTTGTTGACGAGGATGTCGAGGATCGCGCCCTCCGCGTTCAGCCCCTCGGCCAACCTGCGGATCTGCGCGAGATCGGCGAGATCCAGCGCGCGGAACTCCGCCCTCGCCTGCGGGCACTGCGCGCGGATGCGCGCGACGGCGTCGCGTCCGCCGTCGATGTTGCGGTCCGCCACGATCACCTGCGCGCCGCGCGAAGCCAGACCCAGCGCGGTCTGGAAACCCAGCCCGCTCGCACCGCCGGTGACCAGCGCGCGGCGGCGGCTCAGGTCGGGCAGATGCTGCGCGCACCAGTTCATCGTCGACATGCGTGGGCTCCGTCTTCAGGATGCGGCGGGCGTATGGTTGAGCGCGGCGTCGTTGGGGCCGCGCAGCACGCAGGCGGTGCCGCCGGGTGTGTACATCATCGACACGCACTGGTTGCAGGCGGTGCAGCCGGAGACCGTGACGCTGCCGTCTCGGAACTTGTTCACCAGCTGCGGATCGTGGATCAGCGCGCGGCCCATCGCCACGCAGTCGAAGCCATCCTGCATCGCCTGCGCCACGCCGCTCACCGACTTGGCGCCGCCCAGATAGGCCAGCGGCAGCTTCACCGCCGCTCGCACGCGGCGCGAGTGCTCGAGAAAATACATTTCGTGGAAGGTGAGCTTCGGCTCCCACAGCTTCATCATGCGCGTGGCGAGCTTGACGATGGCGCTCTGGTCGGTCTCGATCACGTTGTCCGGCATGTTGCTGCCGAAGATCGTCCACGGCGACTCCACGTTCATGCCGCCGGAGAGCGTCAGCAGGTGCGCGCCCTCGCGCTCCAGGGCCTGCGCCACCTGCACCGCGTCCTCCGCTTCGGCGCCGCCCTTGACGCCCTCGGTGACGCAGATCTTGCAGGTCACCGCCGTGTCGCGGCCAACGGCATCGAGCACGCGGCGCAGCACCTGCGCCGGATAGCGCACACGCTCGGCGGCGGTCTTGCCGCCGAACGCGTCGCGGCGCCGGTTGTAGAGCGGCGAGATGAACTGGCTCAGCAGGTAGCCATGGCCCATGTGGATTTCGACGGCATCGAAGCCCGCCTCGCGCGCGCGCCGCGCGCCGGCCACGAACTCGCCGGCCACGCGGTCGAGATCGGCTTGGGTCATGGCTTTCTTGAACAGGCGACCGCTCAGCGAACCCGGTGGGTTGAAGCCGCCGGAAGAACTCATCGGGTAACGCGTCGACAGCTTGGGCAGAAAGGTGAAGGCGCCGCCGTGCGTGATCTGCGCACACACCGCGGCGTTCTCGCGATGCACCGCCTCGGTCAGCTTGCGCAGGTGCGGCAGGCTGGGCTCGTCGAGCAGCACCTGATCCGGAAAGGTGCGGCCATCGGGACTCACTGCGCAATACGCCACCGTGGTCATCGCCGCGCCGCCGGCCGCCATGCTGCGGTGATGCTCCACCAGCAGCTTGGACGGCAAGCCACCCTTGGCCATGCCCTCGTTGGTGGCGGACTTGATGAAGCGGTTGCGCAGCAGCAGCGGGCCGATCTTGATCGGCGTATAGGCGGGCGACAGCTCGGGCGGCAGGGTCATGGCGGCACCGTCGTGGAGATGCGCGATGCTGCGCCGCCGCCGGCGCGACGGCTTCGTCCGTTCAGGCGAAGCCGGGTGCGTGCCTAGCGCCGGCCGTCGTAGTGGTAGACATCCCCATCCCAGACGATGAGCTCGCGGCCGCCGGTGCGCTTCGGGTCGAGGCCCACCTTCCAGCGACGCTTCTCGACGGTATCGATCAGCACGATGGGATAGTCGGCATCGCCGCGCACCCAGCGGCCGGACTTGCCGCCGTAGGACGCCCAGAGGTAGGTGCCGTCCGGGCGGATGATGAGATCGCCCGCCGAAACGCCGGCGCTGACATGCAGCCAGTCGTAACCCTGGTAGCCGCTGGGCGAGGTCCACGCCGCGCCGGGGACGCTGGTGCGCCACACACCGAAGTAGGGCGACAGATCGCCGCTGGCCGCGGCGGACGCCGGCGGCGGCGCGCGCTCATCGCTGCGCGGCGTTGCCGATTCGACGCGAATCTCGTCGGCCTTGTACATCGGGATGCCGCCGCCGGAGCAGCGGCGCTGATCGGCGGACAAGGTCTCGCCAGCCGAACATTCGTAATGCCCCGCTTGCGCCGCCAGCGCCGGGAACAACAGCAGCCACGCGGCGGCGCGCAGCGCCATACGCACCGGGCCACGGATTGAAACGGTCAGATTGGATATTTTCACAGTGTCAGTCCTCCTGGCCGATCTGTTGCTGCGCCCTCGATGACGGGCTCCAAGACAAATTTCAATTTTTTCCTTTAAATGCGAAATTTGCCTTCGTTGCTGTCGTGCTGCTCAACGCCTGGGTTCAGCCACGGTTGCGCGACAGCGAAACAGAAGCGCGGCCCTCGGCTAAAGCCACTTGTTGGGCTACATGACTCTCACTAAGTTTTCTCGTTCGTGAGATGCCCCGGGAGATGTCCAACGATAACCTGCTCATCGTCTTCATCGTAGAAGAAATAGATTCGCAACGTATTCGTTTCGTTCTTGTCTGAGCCGCGTTTGAGATGCCACGCAAGAAACTCGCTCTTGGTTCGATGCGGAACGAAGTACTCCTCCTTCCACTGCGACAGCCTCGCCGGGTCACCGGTGCGCTCCAAATGAACGCCTAGATCGTTAAACAGACCATCGACTGCTGCGCCGCTGCGGCGGGCGTCTACGTAATCGCGCGCCAGCCGCTCCAAGCATTTATAGACAAGCATTGGCTCGTTAAATGGACTTTTCCTCGCAGCTCTGACCGCTCGATTCAATAGAATTAATCGGCCCGCAAGATGTTTTAGGGTCCACTCATCAAGCGAATCGAGGCTGTTAGGGTACGCGATCTGCAGCGCAGCCTTACCTATTCGATTTTCAAGTGATTCAATTTTCCCTCGAAGGGCGGACAGCTGAGCGCGATACTGATCGCGCTCGACCTCGGCCTGCTTAACCTCGGCGTCAGCGAGGTTGAATTCCTCCGTTTTCTCCTGAATTTGCTGCTCTAGCAAAATATTGTTCTGTTCGAGTAACCGCTCTCGCTCAGTTTTCGATGCACTCGACAAGGAAGCGATTTGCTTTTGCAGGATCGCCTGCTTTACGGCCCTGAAAGGCGGCAGCATCTCTTCGAGGCTGGCATCACGAACAGTTCGCGTTGCAAAAGAACTGACTAATACGTTGTAGAAGCGATCTAGGCTTCCAAAACGGGCGTTCAACCATTCCCGAGTGGCTGGCGGATGTTGAGTAATCTCGTCAATCAGTGGGTTGAATCCGGGGTTGTAAGTGCGGATCGCTCCCTTCCAAACCGAAAACTCTTTTCCGAGTAGTTCTGTAAGTAACCTGCTTTGCTTGTCGGTAATTACATAGATGTGAGCAAGTCCGGCAAGACGTTGCGCAGCCTCCCGGGCATCTTTTTGTGCATTTACCCCTCCCCAAGAGGAGAAAACAACAACAGGGCGTGTCCTCTGCTTGTTCTCAAGAAGTGAAATCAGCTGCGATAGGTTGTCTTCAGGAGTCAGGGCGGATGGTGAGTCAGTTAGCGCCACGCCGTAGTCGTACAAGCCGGGGGAGCGGATCAAGTCTCCGATTACACGAGGGACGCTAGCAACGGAGTCGGCTGTAGGATTGGCGTCGATTACCGCCAGACGCACGCCCACCAAGGCTGCTGTATTGGAATGTCCAACCGATGCTTCTGTGCGCCAGATTCGACCAGGAACGTCGCCGTCGAAACGATCAAACTGCAACGACCAAAAGGTGTCAGACCGTACTACAGAAACCGGCTGTCCTTCTGCCGCATCAATCTCGAATGGTTCCCCATGCTCGGCTGCGGCAGGCAGATTCAGGCGCTGCTTGTTCCTCAACCAGCCCAGAATAGTCTGAATCGCTGTCTGGGCAGCGGTCCCAGCGCCTCCCTCTATTTGTTTCAGATTTGCAACTACTTGGACGATCGGCCGACGCTGGGACACGCAGTTATCCTCCGAGATTCACAAGCCTTACTATCATCTAACGTGAAGGTCAGTGGCGCTGCGCGGCATTATCGCGCGGCGTGCCCCGACGCATAACCATTTACGTTCATCGCAAGCCACCCAGTTTTCCAGATTCGTTCAAAACGATCTCGTCGTCCGATTTTCAAAAATCAAAAACTCGTCCACGCTGCGTCGCTAGAATCATCGCCCATCAGCACGCCGCCGCTCGTAATGGCACAGCCGCAGCTCGGAAACTCCCTTCACGCCGCATTAAACGCCCCACACCCTCTCCCGGCAAGCCTACCCGCTCTCGTCAATTTGCCTAGGAAGTTTGTTAAAAATTATTTATCTATTTTAAATTTTATAAATAAAATAAAACTAATTTATAGTCGCTTAAGCCAACAGCGGGTGACTGAAAAACGCTCACTCGGCATCACGCTGGCACCGTAATTGCAGCGCTCTGGGCATCGCCGCCATCCGGATGCCCGCCATGAGTGCCCCACACCGCCCGCCGATGATCGGCCTTGTTCTCACTGCCGGCGGCGCGCGCGGCGCGTATCAGGCCGGTGTGCTCAAGCGCATCGGCGAGATCAAGGCGCTGCAGAACCGGCCTTCGCCGTTCCGCATCATCGCCGGCGCGTCGGCGGGCGCGATCAACGGCACGGCGCTGGCGTGTCATCAGGACAGCCTGCAGGCCGGCGCGCAGACGCTGGCGGACCTCTGGGGCAATCTGCGTTTCGGCAGCGTGGTGCGGCACGACATTCCGGCGCTGGCCAACACGGCGCGCAAGGCGGTGCTGGACATGACGCTGGGCGGCGTCGGCAACGCTGGCCGGCTCGACGCGCTGATGAACACCGCGCCGCTGCGCGCGTTTCTCGGCACGCACATGAAGTTCGACGGCATCGCCGAGGCGGTGCGGCGCGGCGATCTCTACGCGCTGGCGGTGACGGCCACCGGCTATCACTCCGGCAAGTCGTTCACCTTCGTGCAGGGCGCGGACGGTCATCCGGTGTGGAACAAGAGCCGTCGCGTGGCGCTGCCGGCACAGATCACGCTGGAGCACGTCTGCGCCTCGGCGGCGATTCCGCTGGTGTTTCCGCCGGTGGCGCTGCCGGTGAACGGCGGCACGGCCTACTTCGGCGATGGCGCGCTGCGGCTGGTGACGCCGCTGAGCCCGGCGATCCGTCTCGGCGCGCAGAAGCTGCTGGCCATCGGCGTGCGTTGCGCCACCGCCGCGGACGACCTGCTGCGCGCGGAGCTGGCCGATGCGCCGATGGAGATGCAGCGGCCGCCGCTGTCGCAGATTCTCGGCGTGTTCATGAACGCGATCTTTCTCGATCACCTCGACGCCGATCTCGATCACCTCAAGCGCATGAACGATCTGATCTCGGCATATCCGCCGAAAGTTCTGGACAAACCGCTGCGCGCGCTCGGCGAGCCGATGCGTCTGGTGCGGCCGCTGGCGATTTCGCCGTCGGAAGACATCGCGATCATCGCCAAGACGCTGGCGCACCGCATGCCGCGTGCGATCCGCTACGTGATGGATGGCCTGGGGACGCCCGACGCACGCAGCGCCGACCTGACCAGCTTCCTGCTGTTCGACGCCGCCTTCACGCGCGAGCTGATCGCGCTCGGCTACCGCGACACGGCCGCGCGGGCGGATGAGATCGAAGCGTTTTTGATGGAGGCGTGAACGGGCTGCGCCTTCTCTTTCATCGTCATTCCGCCGTACAAGGCGCAACCGCCGTTCTGTTAACGACCCCCTGCCCGGCCCTCCATGGCCTGGCGTTCACAACGCGCGGTTGTTCACCCCAGGTACGCCTGCCCGCCATCGACGGCGATGCTCTGGCCGTTGATGTAGCGGCAGTCGTCGCTGCACAGCGAGACCACGAAGCGGCCGATGTCCGCCTCGCAGTCGCCGACGCGGTGGACCGGCACGGTGGCGATGAAGGCGGCGGCCTCCTGCGGATGCGCGTTGGTCCACCACTCCATGCCGGGCGAGTTGGCCAGCGGCAGGATGGCGTTGGTGCGGATACCGTCCTTGCCCCATTCGCCGGCGGCGGCGCGGGTCAGCGAGCGGATGGCTTCCTTCACTGCGGCGTAAGCGCCGTAGCCGCTCATGTCCCAACGCATCGCCGCGGGCGAGGCGAGGTTGACGATGTTGCCGTCGCCCTTGAGATGCGGATAGCACAGTTTCATCAGGCGGAAGGTTGCGAGCGGGCCGGACTCCCAGCCGGCGGTGAAGGCCGCGTCGCTGACGCCATTGAGCGGACCCAGCGGCACTTCCTGCGCGTTGTTGACCAGGATCTGCAGACCGCCGAACTCGCGCACGGTGCGCTCGACGCCGTCGCGCAGCGAAGCCTCGCTCTTCACGTCGCACTGCAACGGCAGCGCGCGACCGCCGCGCCGCACGATCTCGGCGGCGGTCTTCTCCACCTTGGCCAGCGTGCGGCCGGTCACCGCCACGGCGACACCTTCGCCCGCCAGCGCGTAGGCGATGCCCTGCCCCACGCCCTGCCCTGCGCCCGTCACCAGGGCCACCTTGTTCTTGAGCCGCTCCATCGCTGTCTCCGCCGCCGATTGATGATGCGAGGCATTCTGCGCGGCGGCGGCGGCGACGGCCTAATCCGCACGCAGTAGCCGTCAGGCAGGGCCCAGCAGCTGCGTGATGGCGTCGGCGCCGCCGGTGAGCACGCGCACGCGGGTGTAGCCGAGGTCGAGCAGCTTCTTGGCGAGGATCGCGGCGCTGGCCTCGTTGGGACAGGTGCAGAAGGTGACCAAGGTGCGCGCGCGGGCGTCCTCGGGCAGCTGTTGATGGAAGGCCTCGCCTTCCACCCACACGGCGCCGGGCAACTGCCGTTGATCCTCGGCGCGGGCCAGCGGCGAGCGGGCATCGAGAATCAGCAGGTCCGGCTCTTCCGCGCGCAAGGCCACCAGCTCGTGCGGCGCGATACGGACAAGGCGATAGAGCCGCCGCAGCCGCCAGCGGTGCAGCAGCTTCCAGGCCAGATACAGGGTCAGGCAGGCCGCCAGCACGACAAAGGCCCAGCCGCCGAACCAGTCGAGCGCCTGCAGAAGATCGTTGACCTGATGACTGAAGGCATAGCCGGCGGCGATGTAGGTGCCGCACCAGAGCAGCCCGCCGGCGCCGGTGAACAGCAGGAAGCGCAGATACGCCAGACCCGAGGACGCCGCCGTGGGAATCGCCAGCGCCGACACGCCGGGAATGAACTTGGCGACGACCAGCACCGCCGGGCCGCGCCGCGCGATGAGGTTGTCGGTGCGGCGCACGCAGTTGTCCGGCGACAGCGAAATCCGGCACAGCCCGGCCAGCAGGCGCCGGCCGTAGCGGCGCCCGGTGAAGTACCAGGCGTGATCGGTGAGCAGACAGGCGGCCAGTGCGGTGAGCACCGCCTGCTCGATGCGCAGCGTGCCGCTGGCCGACGCTGCGCCCGCACAGATCAGCAACGGCGCCGCCGGCAGCGGCAGGCCGCCCTGCTCGGCGAGCACCGCTGCGAACACCAGGGGCAGCCCCCATTCCAGCAGCAGTTGCGTCAGGTTCATGCGCCGGCCTTGAGCAGCGCGTACATGCGATGCGTGCCGTCGAGACCCTTGAGCACGGCATCGCGGCCGCCATCGAAGACGAAACTGTCGTCGCCGACCAACGGGTCGCGCACCGCCGCCGACACCAAGGTCTCGCCGCCCTGCGCCTGCGCGGCGATGCGCGCGGCGAGGATCACGGTGATGCCGAAGAAGCGGTCGCCTTCCTGGATCGGCGTGCCGGTATGCGCGCCGATGCGCACGCGGATCGGGTGCCGCGGATGGCGCGCGCTGTACGCGCCACAGTCGCGCTGGATCGCGGCGGCACAGCGCAGCGCCTGCGCGGCATCGGCAAAGGCCAGCAGGAAACCGTCGCCCTGCAATTCCACCTCCTGTCCGCGATGCTGGCGCAACGCGCTGCGCACGATCTGGTTATGGCTCTTGATCACCTTGTGCGCCTCGCGGTCGCCGAGACGCTGGGTCATGGCGGTGAAGCCTTCCATGTCGCTGAAGACGATGGTGACGGTGCCATCCGCCGCCGTGGTGGAGCTGAGATCCGGCCGGCGCAGTTCCACCGCCGCGATCACGCGGTCCAGCGAGGTGCGGACGACGTGCCGCGCGGCGGTCTCGGCCTCCTTGCGCAGCGTGGTCGCCAGTTCCACGGCCTTGCGCGCGCCGAGGCTGCCGGTGCTGGCGACGAGATCGCCGATCAGTTGCGCCATGCCAGGACTCGGCGCCGGAGCCGGCGGCGGCGCCAGCGGAAAACGCGGCGCGCCGCGGAACAGCCACGCCGCCACGCCGATCTTGGCGGCGGCGATGACCGCGAGCGCCGCGAGCACGGCGACCGGCGCTTCGCGCCGCGCTTGTAACGAGAGATAGCCCTGCCAGAGATCGTCCACCAGCGTGGCAAGGAACAGCAGGCCCGCCACCGCGAACAGCGCGCGCTGCAACTCCTCGCTGCCGCGCCGTCGCCCGCTCCACGACGAGGGCACCGAGGCGACGAACTGCACCGCCAGCGGCGGTGCTGCGATCCACAGCCCCACCGCCGCCAGCAGATGCAGCAGCGCGGGGATTTGCGCCGAAAGCGCGGTCGCGAGCGAGAAGGACTGGAACTGAGCCGGCAGGGTGGCGAGCGCCAGCGGCAGGTCCAGCAGCGCTTCGATGGCGAAATACAGCGCCAGCAGGCGACAGCCGATCAGGGCCAGACCACGCAGATCCACAACTCACCTCGCGGGCATCGGGGACGCCCACTATAACGGCGGCGCGGGCGGCTCAGCATGGACATTGCGTCAGGCCAGCATCATGGCCTCGTTATGACGCGATGAAGACCGTCGGCGCGGTGACGCACCCGCGATCGCGCGACCCTGCACGCGTCGATGCGGCGCGATGCCCGCGTCCCACAGGGAGCGCGGGCGTCGATGCCTCAGGCGGCGACGCCCAGGGGTTGCGGCTGCACCTTGGCTTCCTCGGCGATGGTCCTGGCGGCGATATAGCCGAAGGTCATCGCCGGGCCCAGCGTCGAGCCGGCACCCGGATAGGTCGCGCCCATCACCGGCGCGGAGGTGTTGCCGGTGGCGTAGAGGCCGGCGATGACGCTGCCGTCCTCGCGCAGCACGCGCGCCTGCGTGTCGGTGACCAGGCCGCCCTTGGTGCCGATCTCGCCCGGGTACATCTTCACGGCGTAGAACGGCGCCTTGACGATGGGGCCCAGGCAGCTGTTGGGCTTGACGCTCGGGTCGCTGTAGTAGCGGTCGATGGCGGTGGTGCCCTTGCCGAACTGCGGATCGACGCCGCTGGCGGCATAGCCATTCATGTCGGCGACGGTTTGCTGGAGGCCGTTGACATCGACGCCGATCTTGGCGGCCAGCGCCTCGATGCTGTCGGCCTTGTAGTAAACCTTGTCGAGCCAGTCCTTGGGCAGACGCGAGTCGGGCTCGATCTGGCCCGGCAGGAAGATGCCCATCGGATACTTGTAGCGGAAGGTGGCGTCGAACACGAGCCAGCACGGCACGGTGCCGTTGCCCTTGGCGTGGTCGGCGTACATGGCGTCGCGGAAATCGGGATACGGCGCCGCCTCGTTGGTGAAGCGCTTGCCCTTGCTGTTGACCGCCACGCAGCCCGGCATGCCGCGCTCGATGAACAGCGTGATCTGCTGCGCCGCACCGGGCTTGTTCACCGTCGGCGAGCCCCAGACCTTGTCCATGTGCTTGAGCGCCGCACCCAGCGCCTGACCGGCACGGATGCCGTCGCCGTGGTTGATCGGCGGCGCCGCGCTCCAGGCCACGGTGGTCGGCTTGGCCAGATACTGCTCGCGCATCTGCTGGTTGGACTCGAAGCCGCCGCAGGCCAGCACCACGCCGCGGCGTGCGCCGTAGCGCAGCTTGCGGCCCTTGTGCAGGACGTTGACGCCGACGACGCGGCCGTTTTCATGGATCAGCGAGTCCATGCCCGCTTCCAGGACCAGCGGCACATTCCTCTGCAGCATGGCGTAGCGCAGCGCCGACACCATGCCCTGGCCCAGCACCTGGCGGCGATCGCGGCGCGTCTTGCGGCGCCAGGCGAAATCGAGCCAGTACTTGAGCATCATCTTGATGGTGAGGCCGATCCAGCCCGGGCTGCGCGAGAACAGGATGTGCGCCTCGCGCTGCGTCATGGCGATGCGGCCCATCAGCAGCGTGCCGCGGAAGGATTCGCGCTGTCGGTCGAACTCGTCGCCGAGCAGCGAGGCGTCGAAGGCTTCCGGCTCCATCGAACGCTGGCCATCCTTGCCGCCGGGACGGTCCGGGTAGTAGTCCGGATACTTCGGCACATTGGTGTACTTCACGCCGAAGCTGTTGCGCAGATAGCGCACCATCTCCGGCGCGTTCTTCAGATACGCCTCCAGCTTCTCCTGCGGCACCTCGTCGCCGATGCAGGCCTTGAGATAGGTCAGCGCCTCCTCGTAGGAATCGCTGCCGCCGTTGCGGGCGATGTCATCGTTGCAGGGAATCCAGATGCCGCCGCCGGACACCGCCGAGGTGCCGCCGTACTTGCTGTCCTTCTCCAGCACCACCGCAGAAAGACCCTGCCCCTGCGCGCACAGCGCCGCGGTCATGCCGCCGGCGCCGGAGCCGACGACGACGACGTCGAACTGCTGGTCCCACGATGATTTGTCGTTGTCGGCCATAAACCAAACCTTATTTTCTTTTCTGAATAATCCGCGCCATGGATGGCGCGGTCTTGAACAGGATGTTCACGCCCTAGGACAGGACGTCCATACAAAAGGACTTCTTGATCGCTAGATAAAGAAGTCCGTGTTGTCGCGGCCCAGCATGAAGCCGCCGTAGTTGCGGCCGAACTGGTCGGGATTGTTGGCGTAGTGGCCGCGCGCGGCCATGATGTCCAGCATGTAGCGGTGCAGCGGGAAGTCGGTGAAGATGCCGCGGCCGCCGCAGGCGGAGAACAGCTGGTAGGCGTGCTTGGCGCAGCGCTCCACCACCTGCGAGGCCTGGTGGCGGAACAGCAGGCGCTGCTTGATATCGTCGAGCGGCTGCTTGTTGCGGATCTTGCTCATCAGCACGTCGAAGTTGCGGTTGAGCACCAGCTTCATCTCGTCGATGGCCACGGCCGTTTCGGACGCCGCCATCTGCGCCGGCCCCTGCTCCGAGGTCTTGTTGCCCATGTCGCCGACGCGCACCTTGGCGAACTCGACAAAGGTATCGAGCGCGCCCTGCAGGCCGCCGATGGCGGCGGTGGACACCGCACGCACGAAAATCTGGCCGAAGGGCAGCTTGTACAGGTCGGAGGTGAACGTGTCACGGCCCGGGTTGGTGCCCATGAAGCCATCGCTCGCCTTGTGCGTGCGGTATTCCGGCACGAACACGTCCTTGACCACGATGTCCTTGGAGCCGGTGCCCTTGAGGCCCATGACATGCCAGGTATCGACCACTTCGTAATCGGACTTCGGCAGCAGGAAGGTGCGGTACTCCGGCGGCTGGCCCGGGTTGAAGATCAGGCCGCCGAGGAACACCCAGTCGCAATGATCGATGCCGGAGGAGAAGCCCCAGCGGCCGCTGAACTTGAAGCCGCCCTCGACCGGCGTGACCTGGCCCTTGGGCATATAGGTCGAGGCGATCAGGGTCTGCGGGTTCTTGCCGAACACGTCCTGCGCGGCGCGCGGATCGAACAGCGCGATCTGCCAGTTGTGCACGCCGATCACGCCGTAGATCCAGGCGGTGGACATGCAGCCTTCGGCCAGCGCCATCTGCACGTCGTAGAACACCTGCGGGTCCATCTCGAAGCCGCCGTACATTTTCGGCTTGAGCACGTCGAACAGGCCGGCGGCCTGCATCTCGGCCACGGTCTCTGCCGGCACCTTGCGCTGCGCTTCCGTCTGCGCCGCGCGCTCCTTGAGCTTGGGCACCAGGTCGCGCGCGCGCTGGACCAGGGTTTCGGCGGTGACGGTGTTGGACTTGGTCTGCATGAGGCACTCCTGCCCGGTCCGCGGACGGGCGGACGACGTTGATGATGCGAGAGGGTTCCACACCCCCCTCCGATGAGCATCCCCCAAAATGAGTAGGGGCCTGTTTCGCTTACGCCAGGACGCCGCACGGGGATGCAGACGGGGCCCGGCGACGGCCACCCGCTGCGCCGGTCACGCCCTGCCGGTTTGTTATTATTTATTTATCAAAAATTAATTTGATCTATATTTATTAACATCCCTGGGCCGTCACCGGCATCAGCGGGTGGGCGTTTTCAGGGCCGCCGCGCGGTGTTTTCCGCGGGCGCGCCGGGCCTCAGCAGGAAGCAGCACCAGGCCGGGCTCAGCAGCACCGCGCCGAGCATGTTGGCGCTGAACATGAACACCAGCAGCAGCCCCATGTCGCGCTGGAACTGCAGGCCGGAAAACAGCCAGGCGACAACGCCGCCAGCCAGACAAACGCCGGTGAAGATCACCGCCTTGCCGGTCTGCTGCAGCGTCTCGAAATACGCCTGGCGCAGCGCCTTGCCCTCGCGCCGCACCTTGTCCTGCAGCAGGTCGTAGATATAGATGCCGTAGTCGACGCCAATGCCCACGGCCAGCGACACCACCGGCAGCGTCGCCACCTTGAGGCCGATGCCGAACACCGCCATCAGCGCGTTGGCGAAGATCGACACCATGAACAGCGGAATGCAGATCGCCAGCAGCGCGACGATCGAGCGATAGCAGACCAGCACCAGGGCCACGATCACGGCGTAGACCCAGAGGATGATCGGCAGCTCCTTGGCCTCGACCACGTCATTGGTCGCGGCCATCACCGCGACGTTGCCGGTGCCGATGGCGAAATGCACCGGACAGGCGCCCTTGAGCGCCTCGAGCTGCGCCTTCGCCGCGTCGAGCCCGGCCTGCAGCCTGGCGCGCTCGGCGTCGGCGTTGAACGCGGCGTCGTCGATGCCGCTGTCGCGCAGCGCCAGCGCACGGCGGTCCAGCGCCTGCTGCGCCAGGCTGACGCGGCCGCGCTGCGCCACGCGCGCCGTGCAGACCTTGGCATCGGCCTCGGGATGCGCCTCGTAGAATTCGCGCGCGCCCTGCGCATCCAGCCGCACCGATGCCGCGGCCAGCCGTGCCAGCGTCTCCGCGCGATGGTCGCCGGTGAACACGAAGATCGGCATGGCGCTGCAATCGAAGTTCAGCAGCCCGGTCGAGGTCTGGATGCCGCGATTGACCAGAACCAGCACATTGCTGTCGCGCGGCAGCACGCCGAACTTGGGGTTGAGCTCCCACATGCCCTGCATCGCCTGGCGCGTGGCGTCGCTGAATCCTTTGACCGAGCGCACGCCCTGCACGTTGCGCAGGCGCCAGATGAACTGGTCGAGCTGCTCCAGCGTCTCGTGCTGCACGCAGCTCGCCGGCTCGGCCTCGGCGATCACCTTGAGGATGTCGGTGCCGATGGAGAAACGCTCGGTGATGGCGGCCACGTCGCGGTTGTAGACCGAGTCCGGCCGCAGCTCCGGCACGCCGGCCTGGGCGTCGCCGATGATGCGCTCACGCTGCATCACCCAGGAGCCCGCCAGCACCAGCAGCGACAGCGCCACCAGCGTCGCCGCCACCGGCCGCTCGGTGACGCCCGAGAGCAGTCGCCACCAGCGGTCGCCCGCCGCCACGCGCGCCAGCCGCTGCGCGCGGAAGGCTTCGACGCCGCGCACACCCAGATAGGACAGCCACACCGGCATCATCACCTTGTTGGTGACGATCACCGCAAGCATGCCGAGGCAGGCGTTGACCGACATGTCGCGGATGCTGCCGATGGGCACCAGACTGATGGTCATGAAGCCGGCGACATTGGTGATGAGGGCGATGCTGCCGGGAATGAACAGGCGCCGGAAGGTGGCGCGCGAGGCCTCGAAGCCGTCGCGGCCGTGCATCACCTCGTCGGCCCAGGTGTTGACGTACTGCACGCCATGCGAGGTGGACACCGCCAGCACCAGGAACGGCACCATGATCGCAAACGGGTCCAGTCCATAACCGAAGCTGCGCAGCAGGCCGAACTCCCAGACCACCGCCACCAGCGAACAGCACAGCGGCAGCAGCGCCAGCCGCAGGCTGCCCAGATACCACCACAGCGCCAGCATGGTGCCGAGCACGGTGAGCGCAAAGAAGCCGAGCACCTGCAGCGAGGCGTCGCTGACATCGCCGACCACCTTGGTGAAGCCGATGATGTGCACGTCCAACCGCGGGTCGTAGTCGGGGTTGGGTGCCGACTCCAGGCGCAGGTCACGCAGCGCAAAGCGCTGCCGCAGCGTGCTGCCGTCCTCCAGGGTCCTGGTGGCGTCGACGCGGCGGAACCACGAGGTCCAGTCCGGCGCGGCGAATTCCTCGGCGATCACCTCACCGGCGGCAAATGGCGGCTGCGCGTCCAGCAGCCGATAGCGATAGACCGTCGGCTGCGTCAGCCGCGCGCGCACGCGCTGCTCCAGGTCGCGCGCCACGGCGACCAGATCGGTGCGCCCGCCCTCCGGCGCGTTCTGCAGCACCTCGGCGGCGATCATCGCGCCGCGCTGGTCGCGGCTGACCAGGTTGCCGATGACGCCGGCCTTGGCGACGTTGCGCTGGATCAGGGCCAGCATCTCCGGCGTCGGCTGGTAGTCGGCCGGCACCACGTCGCCGGCGGCGAAACCGCCGTCCACCACCTCCAGGAAGCGCACGTTGCGGGTGACGATCGACGAGACGTGCGCGCGGTCGATGCCGTGGATGTAGCTGACCTCCTCGGTAGCCTTCTTCAGGTCTTCGAGGAAGCGGCCGTCGTAAATCGTGCCCTCACGCCGCATCAGCGCGATCAGCACCGTGTTGGCGCCGCCGAACTCGGACTGGTACTGGTGCAGCACCTGCATGTACGGGTGGCCCAGCGGGATGTTCTTCTCGAAATCCGCGTCCGGCCGGATCTGCAGCGCCTGCCACAGGAACCACGCCGTCGCCGCCACCAGCAGCGCCACGCAGACCGGCCGCGCGCGGCGGCCGTAGATCAGGGGTTCGACCCACCGCAGTACCGCCTGCGCCGTCATTCGCATCGCACTCCTCCCGCCCTGGTGGTTCTCCCGGGGTGACACGGCATCCCGGTCTTGTTTTAATACCGACCGACCAATCGGTCAGTCTGACACCCTATTCAGTTTCGCCGACATTTAATGAGCAAACCCAAACCCGCGCCGGCCGGCGCACGCTCGATACTCGAAGCCGCCACCGCGCTGTTCTCGCGCGACGGCTACGAGTCGGTCTCGGTCTCGGCCATCGCCGAGCAGGCCGGGGTGTGCAAGGCCAATATCTTCCATCACTACGAATCCAAGGAAGTCCTCTATTTGGAGGTGATGCGCAAGGCCAGCGCCGAACATGCGGAAATGGCCGAGGCGCTGCTCAAGGAAGACTGCTCCTGCGCCGAAAAGCTGCGCCGCTTCACCGAGTTCGATACCCGCACGATGATCGAGAACGAGCTGCGCACGCGGCTGGTCCTGCGCGAGCTGGGCGAACCCTGCGAGACCACCGTGCGCAAGCTGGCGCACCAGGTGTTCCGCCGCAACTTCTCGCTGGTGACGGAGCTGTTCGAGCAGGGCATCCGCAGCGGCGAGTTCCGGGCGGACCTCGACCCGGTGGCGTCGGCGCTGGCCTGGTGCGGCGCCAAGAACGCCTTCTTCCAGTGTCGCGCCACCATGCAGGATCTCGACTTCTTTCGCGAGCGCGATGCCGTCGGACACTTCGCCGAGGCCTTCAGCCGCCTGATGCTCGACGGCCTGCGGCGTCGCGACGCCTCCCCCGCTCCATCGTCCTCCACGCGCCGCGGCGCCAGGAAATCCGACTCATGATCAGAATCCCCATCGCCGGTCTTGCCATGCTGGGCGCGACACTGGCCGGCTGCGCCGTCGGGCCCGACTACCGGGCGCCGGTCACCGCCGCCGGCGACCGCTACACCGCGCAGCCGCTGCCCGAACGGACCGCCGGCAGCGAGTCCCAGGCCTTCGCCGCTGGCGCCGACATTCCCGCGCAGTGGTGGACGCTGTTCGGCTCGCCGCAGCTGCAGGCGCTGGTCGAGCAGGCGTTCAAGGCCAACCCCGACATCGCCGCGGCGGAGGCGACGCTGCGCGCCGCCCACGAGAACATGCTGGCGACGGCCAGCGGCCTGTTCCCGGCCATCGACGGCAAGGCCGGCGCCAGCCGCCAGAAAACCTCCGGCACCTCGTTCGGGCAACCCAATGCCGGCAGCTCGATCTACAACGTGTTCAACGCCAGCGTCGGTGTCTCCTATACGCTGGATCTGTTCGGTGCCCAGCGCCGCAAGATCGAATCCGCGGGGGCCCAGGCGGAATTCCAGCGCTTCCAGCTCGAAGCCGCCTATCTGACGCTGTCCTCCAACGTGGTGACGGCGGCGGTGCGCGATGCCGCGCTGCGCGCCCAGATCGAGGCGACGCAGAAGATCGTCGACGCCAGCCGCGGCCAGCTCGAGGTGCTCAAGCGCCAGTTCGATCTCGGCGGCGCGGCCAAGACCGATGTGCTGACGCAGCAGGCGGAACTGGCGCAGTTGCAGGCCAGCCTGCCCGGCCTGCGCAAGCAGCGCGAGCAGAATCGCCACCTGCTGGCCGTGCTGCTGGGCGAACTGCCCAGCCAGGCGCCGGTGGTCGACTTCGACCTCGATTCGCTGAAGCTGCCGCAGACCCTGCCGCTGAGCCTGCCGTCGAAGCTGGTCGAGCAGCGCCCGGACGTGCGCGCGCAGGCCGCGCTCGTGCACCAGGCCAGCGCCGAAGTCGGCGTCGCCACCGCCAACCTGCTGCCGCAGATCACTCTCAGCGCCAGCCTGGGCACGGCGGCCGCGCAGGCCGGCAACCTGTTCGGCAGCGGAACCGGCATCTGGAGTGCCGGCGCCGGGCTGACGCAGCCGATTTTCCACGCCGGCGAACTGACGCACCGTCGCCGCGCCGCCGTCGCCAGCTATGAGCAGGCGATGGCGCAGTACCGCACCACCGTCAATACCGCGTTCCAGAACGTCGCCGACACGCTGACTGCGCTGTCGTCCGACGCCGAAACGCTCGATGCGCAGACCGAGGCCTACCGCGCCGCCAGCGCCGCACACGACATTGCGCAGAAGCAGTACGCCACCGGCGCCATCAGCTATCTCACCCTGCTGACCGTCGAACGCAGTTACCAGAACGCGCTGATCGCCGAGGTACAGGCGCGTGCCGCGCGCTACGCCGACACCGCCGCGCTGTTCCAGGCGCTGGGTGGCGGCTGGTGGAACCGCGACAACCCGACCGCGCAGAACGCCGCGGCCTCCGAACAGCCATGAAAACCCCGAATCTCGCCATGAAACAAGAACACAAGCGGAGCTCCAACATGAAGCGCTGGACGACGATGATCCTCCTGGTCCTGCTGATCGTCGCCGTGGTCGGCGGCATCTGGGGCTACAACACTTACAAGATGGTGCAGGGCTTCAAGGCCATGGGCGTGCCCAAGCAGACCGTCTCCACGATCAAGGCCGCGGAGCAGGAATGGCAGCCGCAGATCGCGGCGGTCGGCACGCTGCGCGCGGTGCGCGGCGCCGATGTCAGCGCCGAAGTCGCCGGCATCGTCGAGGAGCTGCATTTCAACTCGGGTGGCGAGATCAAGCAGGGCGACCTGCTGCTGACCCTGCGTGCGGCCGACGATGTCGCCCGTCTCAACGCGCTGCAGGCGACGGCGGACCTCGCCGAGGTCAACTACAAGCGCGACGAGGCGCAATTCGCGGCCCAGGCCATCAGCCAGGCGCAACTCGACGCCTCTGCCGCCAATCTCAAGACCGCCAAAGCCCAGGTGGCGGAGCAGAAGGCGCTGGTGGCGAAGAAGTTCGTGCTGGCACCGTTCAGCGGCACGCTGGGCGTGCGCGCAGTGGACGTCGGCCAGTACCTGCAGCCGGGCAGCAAGATCGTGACGCTGCAGACGCTGGACCCGATTTACGTCGATTTCTTCCTGCCGCAACAGAATCTGAGCCAGCTGTCCGTGGGCCAGAAGCTGAGCGCCACCACGGACGCCTACCCGGGCCTGAGCTTCGACGGCGAGATCTCCGTGATCGACGCCAAGGTCGATGCCGACACCCGCAACGTGCAGGTGCGCGCAACGCTGAAGAATCCGCAGCACAAGCTGCTGCCGGGCATGTACGCCAACGTCAGCATCCTGTCCGGCAGCCAGCAGCGCTACCTGACCATTCCGCAGAACGCCGTCACCTTCAACCCCTACGGCGAGACCGTGTTCGTGGTGGTGCCGGAGGACCAGTTCAAGGCCGAACAGGCCGCCAAGGCGCAGGCCGACGGCACCAACCCGCCTGCCGACGGCGCGCAGCCCGGCGATCCGAAGCTGCTGGTGTCGAAGCAGGTGTTCGTGACTGTCGGGCCCGCGCGCGGCGACCAGGTCGCCATTCTCAAGGGCCTGAAGGCCGGCGACGAGGTGGTCACCAGCGGCCAGCTCAAGCTCAAGAGCGGCACGGCGGTGGAAATCAACAACAAGGTCCAGCCGCTGAACGAAAGCAATCCCAAGCCGGCTGACCAGTAAGGCCAGGGCCCTGCCATGAAATTCACCGACATTTTCATCCGCAATCCGGTGCTCGCCACCGTGATCAGCCTGCTGATCCTGGTGCTGGGCCTGCGTGCGCTGGCGCAGCTGCCGGTGCGCCAGTATCCGAAGACGGAAATCGCCACCGTGACGGTGACGACGACCTATTTCGGCGCCAACTCCGATGTCATCGCCGGCTTCATCACCACGCCGCTGGAAGCGGCGATCGCGCAGGCGCAGGGCATCGACTACATGAGTTCGACCAGCGGCGGTGGCGTCAGCACCATCGTCGCCAGCCTGCGCCTGAACTATGACTCCAACAAGGCGCTGACCGAGATCAACACCAAGGTCAACTCGGTGCTCAACCAGTTGCCGCCGCAGTCGCAACAGCCGCAGCTCAGCGTGTCCACTGGCGAGAGCACGGACTCGATGTACATGGGCTTCTACAGCGAGACCCTGCCGGCCAACAAGATCACCGACTACCTGATCCGCGTGGTGCAGCCGAAGCTGCAGACCGTGCCCGGCGTGCAGCAGGCCGAAATCCTCGGCTCGCGCCAGTTTGCGCTGCGCGCGTGGATGGACCCGCAGAAGCTGGCGGCGATGGGCCTCACCGCAGAGGACGTGTACGCCGCGCTCAAGGCCAACAACTACATCTCCGCGGTCGGCGCCACCAAGGGCCAGATGGTCAGCGTTGATCTCACCGCCGGCACCGACCTGCACTCGGTGGACGAGTTCAAGAATCTCGTGATCAAGCGCAAAGGCGACGCCGTGGTGCGCCTGCAGGATGTGGCCAACGTGCTGCTCGGCGCGGAGAACTATGACTTCAACGTGTCCTTCGACGGCAAGCAGTCGGTGTTCATCGGCATCAAGGTGGCGCCGGACGCCAACCTGCTGACCGTGATCAAGGGCGTGCGCAACGTCTTCCCCGAGATCGTCGAGCAGTTGCCCGCCGGCCTCACCGGCAAGATCGCCTACGACGCCACCGGCTACGTCAACAGCGCCATCGACGAGGTGGCCAAGACGCTGGCCGAGGCGCTGCTGATCGTCACCGCGGTGATCTTCCTGTTCCTGGGTTCGCCGCGCTCGGTGCTGATCCCCACCATCGCCATTCCGCTGTCGCTGATCGGCGCCTTCTTCGTGATGCTGGTGCTGGGCTATTCGGTGAACCTGCTGACCCTGCTGGCCCTGGTGCTGGCCATCGGCCTGGTGGTGGACGACGCCATCATCATCGTCGAGAACGTCGATCGACATATCAAGGACGGCCTGCCGCCCTTCCAGGCGGCGCTGCAGGGCGCGCGTGAACTGGCCGGGCCGATCGTCGCCATCTCGGTGGTGCTGGTCGCGGTGTACGTGCCGATCGGTTTCCAGGGTGGCCTCACCGGCGCGCTGTTCTCGGAATTCGCCTTCACCCTGGCCGGCGCGGTGGCGGTGTCGGCGGTGGTGGCGCTGACCCTGTCGCCGATGATGGCCTCGCGCGTGCTGCGCGGCGGCCACGAGGAAAGCCGCTTCGTGCAGATGATCGACCGCAACTTCGAGTGGGCGCGCCGCACCTACGAGCGCCTGCTGCGCGGCGCGCTGGACGCCTGGCCGATGGTCGTCACCTTCGGCGTGATCATCCTGGCGATGATCGTGGTGCTCACCAAGATGTCGAAAAACGAGCTGGCGCCGCAGGAGGACCAGGGCTTCCTGATCACCTACGGCTACGCCTCGCCCAACGCGACGGTGCAGCAGATGGACATCTACGCCAAGCAGATCTATGACGTGATCGACGGCCTGCCGGAACACGACAAGATCTTCCAGCTCACCGGCATCCAGGGACCGAACACAGCGCTGACCGGCGTGATCCTCAAGCCGTGGAGCGAGCGTGGACGCAGCGCGGCGCAGATCCAGGGCGCGGTGCAGGGCAGCGTCAACCAGATCGCCGGCGCGACGATCTACGCCTCGCAGCCGCCGCCGCTGCCGGTCGGCCAGGGCGGCACCAGCACGCCCGTGGCCTTCGTCGTCGGCACCACCGAGCCGTTCATCAACCTCGAGGAAGTGTCGTCGGCGATGCTGGAGAAGGCGCGCGCCAGCGGCAAGTTCTTCTATATCGACACCGACCTCAAGCTGAACAAGCCGCAGGTGACGGTGAAGATCGACCGCGACAAGGCGGCGACCCTGGGCATGAGCATGCAGGACGTGGGCTCGGCGCTGGGCGCCCTGCTCGGCGGCGGCTACGTCAACTACTTCAGCATCTCAGGCCGCTCGTACAAGGTGATCCCGCAGATCCAGCAGGCCAGCCGTCTCAACGCCGATCAGCTCAACGGCTACTACATCCGCACCGGCAGCGGCGGCATGGTGCCGGCATCGACGGTGGCCTCGCTCCAGACCGAGACCATCCCGACGCGCATCAGCCACTTCCAGCAGCTCAACTCGGCGACCTTCGCCGGCGTGCCGGTCGGCACCCTGGGCGATGCGCTGACCTACATGCGCCAGCTCGCCAAGGAGAGCCTGCCGCAGGGCTACAGCATCGACTACGGCGGCCAGTCGCGCCAGTACATGCAGGAGTCCAGCGCCTTCGCGCTGACCTTCCTGTTCGCCATCATCATCATCTTCCTGACGCTGGCGGCGCAGTTCGAGAGCTTCCGCGATCCGCTGATCGTGATGATGTCGGTGCCGATGGCGATCTTCGGCGCGATGGTGTTCATCTTCCTCGGCGTGAAGGAGGCGACGCTCAACATCTACACCGAGGTCGGCCTGGTGACGCTGGTGGGCCTGATCGCCAAGCACGGCATCCTGATCGTGCAGTTCGCCAACGACGAGCAGAAGGCCGGCAAATCGAAGCTCGACGCCATCCTCGCCGCCGCCGGCACGCGACTGCGGCCGATCCTGATGACCACCGCGTCGATGGTGCTGGGCGTGGTGCCGCTGGTGATCGCCACCGGCGCCGGCGCCGCAGGCCGCAACCACATGGGCCTGGTCATCGCCAGCGGCATCTCCATCGGCACGCTGTTCACCCTGTTCGTGGTGCCGGCGATGTACCTGTTCCTGGCCCAGGATCACAGCCGCCTGCAGCACCCGGACGGCGGCTCGCCCAGCGACAGCGTCGCCATGTAACCGGCATCGGGGCCGCGGACGGAGGATCCGCGGCCCTGCGCCCGGCAAGGCGCGCCGGGCGGGCTGGGGTATAATCCCGGCCGTCACTTTCACGCAAAGGCACTGACACCGCTCCATCAACGGGTTGCGGCCGGATTCGGTTTCCGCCGCCTGTCCCCTCCGCGAGTGCTCCGTCCTTCTCCCTGTGAACGCCAGCGATAACAAGCCCTCCGCGCCCATCGATCAGCCCAGCGTGATCAAGAAGCTGGGTCGCGTCATCGTCGGCAAGCAGCTCGACCCGCTCAACCCGCAGACCCGCCAGCACATCGTGCTGGTCGCCTTCCTGGCCTGGATCGGCCTGGGTGCCGACGGTCTGTCGTCCGCCTGCTACGGCCCCGAGGAAGCCTTCCTCGCCCTGGGCCAGCACACCCACATGGGCCTGTACCTGGCGCTGACCACGGCGCTGACCGTGTTCATCATCTCGCTGGCCTACAACCAGGTGATCGAGCTGTTCCCCTCCGGCGGCGGCGGCTACAAGGCGGCGACCAAGCTGATCGGCCCCTACGCCGGCCTGGTCTCGGGCTCGGCGCTGATCGTCGATTATGTGCTGACCATCACCATCTCCATCGCCAGCGGCATGGACGCGCTGTTCAGCCTGTTCCCGGCGCATTACCTCGGGTTCAAGCTGACTGCGGAATTCGGCGTGCTGATCCTGCTGATCGTGCTCAACCTGCGCGGCATGAAGGAGTCGATCACGGTCCTGATGCCGATCTTCCTCGGCTTCTTCCTGACCCATGTCATCCTGATCGTCTACGGCATTGGCGTGCATGCCGACGCGCTGGAGACGCTGCTGCCGGACACCGTCCGCAAGACCCACACGCTGACGCAGGAGACCGGCTGGATCTTCGTCGCCTCGCTGTTCCTGCGCGCCTACTCGCTGGGCGGCGGTACGTATACCGGCATCGAGGCCGTCTCCAACAACATCAACATGCTGCGCGAGCCGCGCGTGCGCACCGGCCACTGGACCATGTTCTACATGGCCACCTCGCTGGCCTTCACCGCCGGCGGCGTCATCCTGCTCTACATGCTGTGGAATGCGCAGCACGTCGAGGGCCAGACGCTCAATGCCGTCACCTTCCGCGCCATCATCAACCACATGGGCCTGGGCAGCGCGGCGACCACCGAGACCATCCTCGGCGTGGTGCTGGCGCTGGAAGCGGGACTGCTGGTGGTGGCCGCCAACACCGGCTTCCTCGGTGGCCCGTCGGTGATGGCCAACATGGCGGCGGACCGCTGGATGCCGCGCCAGTTCCGCCAGCTTTCCAGCCGCCTGGTCACGCAGAACGGCGTGCTGCTGATGGGCGCCGGCGCCATGCTGACGCTGGCCGGCACGCGTGGCCAGGTGGCGCTGCTGGTGGTGCTGTACAGCATCAACGTGTTCCTGACCTTCTCGCTGTCGCTGTTCGGCCTGTGCCGCTACTGGCTGGAGCAGCGCTTCTACAGCCTGCACTGGCGCCGCAGCTTCGCGCTCTCCGCCATCGGCCTCACCGTCACCGGCTGCATCCTGGTGGTGACGCTGGTGGAGAAGCTCACCGAGGGCGGCTGGATGACGATCCTGATCACCAGCGCGGTGATCGGCCTGTCCCTGCTGATCCGTCGCCACTACGACGACGCGCAGCGCAAGCTCGACCTCATCGACAGCCGCTACTCCATCAAGCTGAGCTGGGACGATCAGGCCGCGCCGCTGCCGATGGATGCGCAGGCGCGCACCGCCATCTTCCTGGTCGGCAACAACCGCGGCGCCGGCATGAACCTGCTGCAGTGGGTGCTGCGCGAGTTTCCGGACCAGTTCAAGAACTTCGTGTTCGTGTCCGTCGGCGAGGTGGACAAGCAGAACTTCGACGGCCAGCGCACCATCCAGGCGCTGCAGACGCGCATCGAGAACTCGCTCAACTACTTCACCACGTATTGCACCAGCCGCGGTCTGCCCGCCGCCTATTACCAGGCCTACGGTGCCGACCCGCTCGACGAGCTGATGCGCCTTCTGGCCGACGTCATCGCCAAGCATCCCAACAACGTCTGCTTCGCCAGCAAGCTGGAGTTCGAGCGCGAAAACCTGTGGACGCGCATCCTGCACAACCAGATGCCGCTGGCGATGCAGCGCAAGCTCAACCTCGCCGGACACCAGCTGGTGATCGTGCCGCTGAAGGTGCCGCAGTCGCTGGAAACCACCCTCACCGGCCCGCGCTACCCCATCAAGTAGTCGCGCAACCGCCCCGGTGGCGCCACCCGCTGTTGCGGATTTTCCCAGGGAATCTGTTATTAAATATTTATCGAATTAAATTTTGATAGATAATATATAACACTCTGTTTTCGCCCCGCGGCATGAGCGGGTGACGGTAAAAACGCCTTCGCAGACAGCGCAACCGCTATCATTCCGCCTTCCCGATGCCGCGAGCGCCCATGACCGATACGCCCAGCCTGCCGCCCAAACCCGTAAGCCTGTCGACGGTGCGCGAGCAGGTCTACATGGTGTTTCCCAACGACCTGAACGCCAACGACACCGTGTTCGGCGGCCTGATCATGGCGCAGATGGATCGCTTCGCCGCCGTGGTCGCGGACCGTCATGCCGGCGGCGTCTGCGTCACCGCCAGCGTCGATGCCGTGCACTTCATCGCGCCGGCGCGACGCGGCGACGTGCTGATCTTCAACGCCGCAGTGAACCGCGCCTGGACCACCTCGATGGAAGTCGGCGTCAAGGTCGACGCGCTCAGCTACGACGGCAGCAACCGCCGCCACATTCTCAGCGCCTACCTCACCTTCGTCGCGCTCGACGGCAACGGCAAGCCGCGACCGGTGCCGCCGCTGCAGCCGGAAACACCGGACGAACAGCGCCGCTACCAGGAGGCGCAACTGCGCCGCGAGCAGCGCCTGCGCCACGCCGAAGAGATCAAGCAACTGCGCGCGACCGTGTCGCCCTGAAACGGCTGCCACATCCGTCACGACCCGTCACGGTGCGGCAACCGCGCGGCCTCATACTGGCGGCGATATTCCCGGAGCCCGACGATGCAGTCCCATGAATTGAGCGATGATCCCGAAGACACCACGGTGCCCGTTGCCGTCAAGGAACAGGCGGCGCGGCGCAGCACCTGGGTCAGCGTCTGCGTCAACGTCCTGCTGTCCGGCCTGCAGATTCTGGTCGGCATCGTCGCCAAGTCGCAGGGCCTGATCGCGGACGGCATCCACTCGCTGTCCGACCTGGTGGCGGACTTCGTCGTGCTGCTCGCCAACCGCCACTCCGGCAAGGCCCCGGACGACGAGCATCCCTACGGCCATCAGCGCTTCGAGACCGGCGCCTCCTTCGTCCTCGGCATGCTCCTGCTCCTGGTCGGCGGCGGCATGCTGTGGTCGTCGGTGAACAAGCTGGAACATCACGCCGACATCCCGCCGGTCCACATCGCCGCCCTGGCCATCGCCGTGACGGCACTGGTGGCCAAGGAGACCTTGTTCCGCTACATGCTGGCGGTGGCGACGCGCGTGAAGTCCGGCATGCTCGTGGCCAATGCCTGGCACGCGCGCTCCGATGCGGCGTCCTCGCTGGTGGTCGGCGCCGGCATCGTCGGCAACCTGCTCGGCTATCCGCTGCTCGATCCCATCGCGGCCCTGATCGTCGGCCTGATGGTGGGCAAGATGGGCTGGGAGTTCGCCTGGGGCGCCCTCAACGATCTGATGGATGCGTCGGCGGACGACGCCGAAGTGGCCGCCATCCGCAGCACGATCCTGCAAACGCCGGGCCTGCGCGGCGCGCACGATCTGCGCACCCGCAAGATGGGCGACCTGATCGTGGTCGATGTGCACCTGGAAATCGATGCCGGCCTGACCGTCGCGCAAGGCCACGAGATCGCGCTCAACGCACGCAACCGCGTCATGCAGCGCCACCGCGTGCTCAACGTGATGACGCATGTCGATCCGGTGGCACCGACGGCCTGACGAGGCGCAGCGGGGCGTACCGCCGCTTACGGCATGGCGTCCGGCTGCACGTCCGGATGCGCGGCGGCAAACGCGGGCCGCGCGCGCAGGCGCTGTGCGATGGCGTAGAGGCGCGGGAACCGGCCGGTGTCGCAACCGAAGCGCTCCGCCGCGTAGACCTGCGGCACCAGCGTGCAGTCGGCCAGGGTCGGCACGCCGCCGAACACCGACTCGCCATCGCCAGCATTGCCGTACTCGGCCTCCAGCGCGGCCAGCCCGCGCTCGATCCAGTGCCGCAGCCATGCGCTCTTCTGCTCCGGCGTGATCTGCAACACCTCGCTCAGATAGTTGAGCACGCCGGTGTTCTGCAGCGGCTGCACGTCGGCGGCGATGGCATGGCAGAAGGCCCACATGCGCGCACGTCGCCGCGCCTCGGCCGGCACCAGCGCCGGTTGCGGAAAGCGCGACTCGAGGTAGTCGAAGATCGCCAGCGACTGCGCCAGGCGGAAGTCGCCGTCCACCAGCAGCGGCACGCGCCCTTCCGGATTGAGCGCGCGGTACGCCGCCGCGTTCTGTTCGCCGCCGTCCTTCACCAGGTGCACGGGGCGGCATTCGTAAGGCAGGCCCTTGAGCGCGAGCGCGATGCGCACGCGGTAGGACGAGGACGAGCGCCAGTAGGCGTACAGGGTCAGCATGGCGCGCTCCGGCGATTCAAGGCCGACATGCTTCCACCACCTGCTCGATGGCGCCGAACACCGAGCGGCCCAGGGCATCGTGCATCTCGATGCGCACGCGATCGCCGAAACGCAGGAACGGCGTTTTCGGTCCACCGTTGCACAGCGTCTCGACCATGCGCAGTTCGGCGATGCAGGAGTATCCGGCACCGCCGTCGCGCACCGGCCGGCCCGGTCCACCATCGGCGCCACGATTGGACACGGTGCCGCTGCCGACGATGCTGCCGGCGCACAGCGTGCGCGTCTTCGCCGCGTGCGCGATCAGCGTCGGGAAATCGAAGGTCATGTCCATGCCGGCGTCGGGACAGCCCAGCGGCTGGCCGTTGACGTAGGACAGCAACGGCAGGTGCACGCGGCCACCGTCCCAGTCCGCACCCAGTTCGTCCGGCGTCACCGCCACCGGAGAAAACGCGGAAGCCGGCTTGGACTGGAAAAAGCCGAAGCCCTTGGCCAGCTCCGCCGGGATGAGATTGCGCAGCGAGACGTCGTTGACCAGCATCAGCAGGCGGATGGCGCTGCGCGCCTGTGCGGGCGTGGTGCCCATCGCTACATCGCCGGTGATCACCGCCAGCTCCGCTTCCAGATCGATCCCCCAGTCCTCGCTGGCCACGCGGATGGCACCGCAGGGATCGAGAAAGCCGTCGCTGCCGCCCTGATAGATCAGTGGATCGGTCCAGAAACTTTCCGGCAGTTCGGCGCCGCGGGCTTTGCGCACCAGTGCGACGTGATTGACGTAGGCCGAACCATCGGCCCATTGATAGGCGCGCGGCAACGGTGCGTGGCAGTCCCGCGCATCGAAGGCCAGCGTGCCGGCGATGCGCCCGGCGTTGAGCTCCTCGGACAGCTGCTCCAGCTCCGGCGCCAGCGCCTCCCAGTCGTCGAGCGCGGCCTGCAGCGTGCGTGCCGCCGGCGCGGGGCTCGCGCGTGTCAGATCACGACTGACCACGACGAGGCGACCATCGCGCGTGCCGTCACGCAGTGTCGCCAGCTTCATGCGCGGCTCCAGGAGGCGTGGTAGTCGCGCCACTCGACGGCAGTGGCGGCCTCGCCGACCTCCAGTGCGTCGCGGGCGTCGATCATCACCGCGTACTCGTCGGTGCCCGGCTTGGTCTGCACGTGCATGCGGCCGAGCGCCTTGGGGTGCGGGCCATGCGTGAAGCCGCAGGGGTGCAGGGTGATCATGCCGGGATGGATGTTGTCGCGGCTGAAGAAGTCGCCGGCGTGGTAGAAGATCACTTCGTCGTAGTCGTCGTTGTTGTGGAAGAACGGCACCTTGATGGCGCCGGGATCGCTCTCGAACGGACGCGGCGTAAAGGTGCAGACGACGAAACGTCCGGCGACAAAGGTGGTGTGCGCCGACGGCGGCAGATGATAGCGGTGCGACATCAGCGGGCGGATGTCCTTCACGTTGATCCGCACCGGGTGCAGCGCGCCGTGCCAGCCCAGGGCATCGAGCGGATTGTAGGGATAGGTCACCACCGAGAGCGCGTTGCGACGCTTGACCACCACGCGCCACTCGCGCGCCGCCAGGGCGCCCTGCTGCTGCGCCTTGAACGCGGCGTCGATGGCGGGGATATCGAACATCGCCGGATCGAAGATCGCCTGTTCGCCAGCCAGGCCCTTGTCGGGTAGCTGGTAGCTGCTGTTGCTCGCCTCGATCAGCAGCAGGGTGACGGGCGCCGCGCAGTCGAGGCGCCACATGGTGCCGCGCGGCAGCACCACGTAGTCGCCCGCGGCCAGCGCGAGGTGGCCATAGTCGCAATACAGATCACCTTGGCCGGCATGCACGAACAGCAGCTCGTCGCCATCGGCGTTGCGCACCAGGTGATCCATGCTCGCGGTGCAGGTCCAGTGCCGCAGCCGCAGGTGCGCGTTGTGCAGCAGCAGGCTCGCGTTCCACGGCGTTGCGCCTTCGGCCGGCAGCTTCGCGCAGTCGAAGGCGCGTGGACGCAGCGGCCCCTCCCAGTGCGACCAGTCGGTCGGCGGCCGCGGATGCAGCATGTGCGTGGAGGGTCCGAAGAAACCTTCCTTGCCCAGCTCGCGCTCGACGGTGCCCTCGGGCAGATCGGCATGGGCCTGTCGATGGGCCTGCCCCTCGATATGCGGACGATAGATGTATTTCCGCATCGGCCGCCTCAATGGACCTCGATGACTTCGACGTCGCGGTTGCGCTCGCTGCCGCCGCCTTCGACGTGTAGCAGGCGGGCGAAGGCAACGACCTGCTCGACGGTCTCGTCCGGGTGGCTGGTGGTCAGCACGAAGTGCGCAGGCTCGGCATCGCCCTCCACGACCATGGCATCCATCATGTCCTCCCAGCGCCGGCAGTCCTTGCCGACGGCGCAGAAGACCTCGATGCGCCGCTGCAGCAGATCGCCGAGCAGTGCGTCGTGCTCCGGGCGGTAGCCGCCGTGCGAGACCAGCACCACCTTCTTCACCGCGGCGCTCATGACGCCGTCCCTGCCTTGAGCACGCCGCGGCGGATCTGGTCATCTTCGATAGACTCGAACAGCGCGCGGAAATTGCCTTCGCCGAAACCCTCGTTGCCCTTGCGCTGGATGATCTCGAAGAAGATCGGCCCGATCACCGTGCTGGTGAAGATCTGCAGCAGGATGCCTTCCTCCGGCGCACCGTCGATCAGGATGCGCAGCTCGCGCAGCCGCGCCACGCTTTCGCCATGCTTCGGCACGCGCGCATCGACTTTCTCGTAATAGGTGTCCGGCGTGTCCATGAACACCACGCCACGCCGGCGCAGTTCCGTCACGGTCTGATAGATGTCCGGCGTCGACAGCGCCAGGTGCTGGATGCCCTCGCCACGGTATTCGCGCAGGAATTCCTCGATCTGGCTCTTGTCGTCCGCACTCTCGTTGATCGGGATGCGGATCTTGCCGCAGGGCGAGGTCATGGCGCGCGAGAACAGACCGGTCTGCTTGCCCTCGATGTCGAAGTAGCGGATCTGGCGGAAGTTGCCGATGCGCTCGTAGAAGCCGGCCCAGGTGTCCATGTTGCCGCGCGCGACATTGTGCGTGAGGTGGTCAAGCAGTTGCAGACCGACGCCGCGCGGATGGCGGTCCACGCCCTCGAAATAGCGGAAATCCACATCGAACACGTCGCCCTGGCCGAAGCGGTCGGTGAAATACAGCACGCTGTTGCCGATGCCGTAGACCGCCGGTAGCCGCAGCTCCATCAGGCCCGGATGCGAGTCGAACGGCACCGCGCCCTGCGCGATGGCGTGCGCGTAGGCGGCCGGCGCGTCCTTCACGCGCCAGCCCATGGCGCAGGCGGAGGGGCCGTGGGCCTGCGCAAACTGCTGGAAGTGCGTATACGGCGTGGCATTGACCAGGAAATTGATATCGCCCTGGCGGAACAGCGTCACGTCCTTGCTGCGGTGCTTCGCCACCGCGGTGAAGCCGAGCATCTGGAACAGGTCGTGCAGCTGGCGTACGCCCGCTGCCGTCGGCGCGGTGAACTCGACGAACTCGAAGCCGTCGGTACCCAGCGGATTGGCTGGAGCACCCTTCATACCGGTTGTCTCATGCAGACCTCGCGCGTGGCATCGATTTCAATGGCATCGCCTCCGCGTCGGGCGCGAACAGCGGCGGCAGCGACCCCAGGCGGCGTGCCTGCGTCAGCGCCGACGGCAGGTCGCGATGTGTCAACTCGAATAGTTCACGCAGCTCCTCGATCACGTAGTAGACCGGCTGCATGATGTTGATGCGGTAGGGCGTGCGCAGCACTTCGACGAGGTCGAAACGCCGGCGCTGCGGCCGCGGCCCCAGCGCATACGCGGTTTCGCCGATGGACGAGAGGATGCCGCCGCCATAGATGCGCGGCGCGGCTTCGCCGGATTTCTGCATCAGGCCGAATTCGACGGTGAACCAGTACAGCGTCGCCAGCATTTCGCGGTCCTGCTCGTCGGCCTGCAGGCCGATCACGCCGTAGCGTTGGGTGAAATCGGCGAAGTAGCGGTGCGTCAGCATCGGCGCGTGGCCGAACAGCTCGTGGAAGATGTCCGGCTCCTGCAGGTAGTCCAGTTCGTCGCGGTGGCGCACGAAGGTCGCTGCCGGAAACCGGCGCTGCGACAGCAACTGGCAGAACTGCTCGAAGGGGATCAGCGCCGGCACCGGCTCCACGCACCACCCGGTCTCGCGCCGCAACGCGGCGGATACTTCAGCGAGCTGCGGCACGCGATCCTTCGGCAGGTCCAGCAAGGCCAGACCCTGCTCGAACTCGTCGCAGGCCTTGCCGTGTATCGCCCGCGCCTGGCGCGCGTAAAGCTCCGACCAGATGCGGTTCTCGTCCTCGCTGTAGCGCACGAAGCCCGAGGCATCGGCCTGGTGCGCCACGTAATGTCCGGCCTTGCCCATGACGCTCCGTAGCGGCGCAGACGGGCGTGACCCCGTCCTGGATCATGGCTTTGATCCTCCGCCCGGTCGCGGCGCAACAACAAGCGCGGAAAACCCCCAGAAATCCTGGGGGCGGCCGCCTAAGTCAATGGCTTACAGCAGCGTGTAGGCCAGGTAGCCGAGGTAGAGCAGGCCGTTGGCCATCAGGGCCGCGACGCGCGGCCCCTCGGCGGTGGCGTTGAGCCGCAGCCAGGCCGCCGCCACCAGCGTCAGCACCACGCCCGACAGCACTTCCGGCCGCGGCTCCCAGGGCGTGAGCATGATGCCCAGCGCCGGCAGCAGGGTGCCCTGGAACACCATGGCGCCGGTGATGTTGCCGAAGGCCAGCGTGTCCTTGCCGCGTCGCACCCAGAGAATGCTGTTGACCTTCTCCGGCAGTTCGGTGGCGATGGGGATGATCAGCAGCGACAGCACCAGCGCCGAAAGGCCCAGCGCTTTCGAAATGCCCTCGACACCGCCGATGAAGCCCTTGGCGCCGGCCACCAGCAGGATCAGCGCCAGCAGCAGCTGCAGCAGGATGGTGCCCAGGTTCTCCTTCAGGCCCAGCTTGGTCAGCAGGATCGGCTCCTCCGCCTCGGTGCCGTGACCGGCTTCGACGAGGTTGCCCGAAGCGCGGAAGGTCATCGCGATGTACACCACATAGAGCAGCACCAGCAGCGCGCCGAAAGCGCCGCGCACCAGCGGCAAATGGTGCGGCACGTACATCGCCACGGTGGCAATCAGGAAGGCGGCGATGAAGAAGTGCAGATCGCGCAGGAAGCCGCTGCGCTCCGGCGCAATGCGCCCCCGCGCGCCGCGCAGGCGCAGCACCGACAGCGCCATCAGGCAGGTGGAGAGCGTGGACAGCATCAGCGGTGCGCCCAGGATGGCGCCCACGCCGATCTCCTCGTTGACGCTGACGTTCTGCGTGCCGGCGACGATGGCGATCACCGGCACCATCGTCTCGGGCAAGGCGGTACCGACCGCCGCGAACAGCGAGCCGGTGACGCCCTCGGAAATGCCGAGCCGCTCGCCCAGGTGCTCCAGCGCGTTGGTGAACAGTTCGGCCGACAGCAGGATGACCAGGAGCATCAGCCCCAATTGCAGCCAGAGCAGCGTCATGCGCCTTCTCCGGAAACGGAGTGGAACCGCTGCAGAGTGCCAGATTTCATCGGATTTCCCAGGGGCCGGACGGCGGATGGACCAAGAGCATCAAGCCCCGTCCGGCCGGACAGGCTTGCTGCTCTGGTCTCGCCACGCGGAACCTATCGGTCCGCTGAACGCACCATGGCCACAGGCCAAGGATGTTGATGCGTCCCCTGCTGGCACACGATCACGGTGTCTTGGCGTAGCGAAGTGGGTGCGGATCGTGTGCCGTTGCCGGCTCCCGCACCCGCTGCTGCGCGGGCACCGTGTCGTTGGCAATAGCAGGCGGCTACTCCCCAAAGACGGCCCGCATGATACGGAGCCGCCGCGCGCACGGCAACCCGGCTTACAGCGCCGCGAACCGGTCGGTGGCCTCCACCAACCGCGACATGATGCCGGTCTCGCTGGCGGCATGGCCGGCGTCCGGCACGATCTGCAGGTCGGCCTCGGGCCAGGCGCGGTGCAGGTCCCAGGCGGACTTGATCGGGCACACCACGTCGTAGCGTCCCTGCACGATCACGCCGGGGATGTGACGGATCTTGTGCACGTCGTCCAGCAACTGATTGGGACGGAAGAAGCCGTCATTGACGAAGTAGTGACACTCGATGCGCGCGAAAGCGTCGGCGAACTCGTCGCCGCCGTAGCGCGCCACCATGTCGTCGCTGGGCAGCAGCTTGCTGGTGGAGCCCTCCCAGATGCTCCAGGCCTTGGCGGCGGCCTTGCGCACGGCCGGATCGGCGCTGGTCAGGCGCTGGTAGTAGGCCCGCACGAAATCGCCGCGCTCGGCCTCGGGAATGGCGTTGACGTAATGCTCCCAGGCGTCCGGGTACAGCCAGTTGCAGCCCTCCTGGTAGAACCAGCGGATTTCCTCAGGCCGCACCAGGAAGATGCCGCGCAGCACCAGCGCCTTGGTGCGCTCGGGATGGGTTTCGGCATAGGCGAGCGCCAGCGTCGAGCCCCAGGAACCGCCGAACACCACCCAGCAGTCGATGCCCAGGAGCTCGCGGATTTTTTCCATGTCCGCGACCAGGTCCCAGGTGGTGTTCTCGCGCAGTTCCGCATGCGGCGTGGACTTGCCGCAGCCGCGCTGGTCGAACAGCACGATGCGGTATTTCTGCGGATCGAAGAAGCTGCGCTGCCAGGGCTCGGTACCGCCACCGGGGCCACCGTGCACGAACACCACCGGCTTGCCCTGCGGGTTGCCGCTTTCCTCGACATAGAGCTCGTGCAGTTCGGACACCCGCAGGCGATGGGTCTGGTAAGGGTCCTGGACGGGATACGGTTTGGCCATGTCGCTGTGGATTCCGGGGGTTGAGAGGGTCGTCGCCGCGAGTTTATGCGAAGGTAAAGTCCGCCGCGCGCGGCCCTGTTTCAATTGATATAACAGCGTTGCTGCGATAGCATTCTCGCTAGAGCCATTCACAGCCGCGCGGCTCGAGGAAACGGACGTTGGCGATGTTGAAACGATTCACTTATCTGAGCCTCTCCGCCGTCCTCGGCATCGGTCTTTGCGACGCCGCCGCGCAGCAGAGCGACCGCTCCGCCCCCGCTCCCGACAAATCCACGCCTGCCGCCACGCCAGTGCCGGCGACGACTGCGCCGGCAACCCCGACGCTGAAGCTGGCGCCCAGCGTCACCGCAGCGGAAGCTGCCGCTGCAGCGGCCACGCCGCCCGCCACCGCCACCGCGCCGACCACCGCCACCAAGTCCGTCGCTACGACGCCCGCGGTGGCACAGCCCGCACCCGCGCCGTTGACGGCGACCACGAGCAAGCCCGCCGCGGTCCCGCCGCCAGCCAGCGCGCCGGCAAAGACGGCCGCGCCTGCTGCACCCGCCGTCGCCGCGACGCCGGCCGCACCGGCCGCTGTGCCTGCGCCGGCCGCGCCGGTGTCCGCGCCGCTGGTCTCCAACTCGGTGACGCCGACCGTGCCGGACATCGAGGACGACAGCGACGCGCTCGCCTTCCCGTCGGTGAAGCCGGACGCCTCCAGCAAGAGCCTGCGCCTGCCCACCACCAAGGTGGACAACCTCGCGCGCGAGGAGCGCTACTTCCCGCGCTACGCACAGCTCAAACCGGCCGTGGGTTTCTGGACCAAGGTGTTCGGCGAGTACTCCGACAACCAGTCGGCGATTCACTCGATGGATTATCCGCAGAAGGTTTTCACCGTGCTGGACTTCGGCGACGCCGCCCAGCGCATGAACCCGTCGGACCTCGCCAAGCTGCGCGCCAGGGAAGAAAAGCTGGCCAAGGAGCACTACGACGACGTGCTCGAGCAGGTGCACCAGTTGCGCCACAACCCGGAGCAGATGAACGCCGAGCAGCGCCGCATCTTCGAGCTGTATGCCGACGTGCCGGGCGACAACCGTTTCCGCGACGCCATCGGCACGCTGCGCGCGCAGCGCGGCCTCAAGGAGCGCACGCTGCAGGCGCTGCAGACCTCGGGCCGCTACCTGCCGACGATGGAATCCACCTTCAAGAACTACCAGTTGCCGGTGACGCTGACGCGCCTGCCGCTGGTGGAATCCAGCTTCAACGTCGAGGCTTACTCCAAGGCCGGCGCGGCGGGACTGTGGCAGTTCATCCCCTCGTCGGCGCGCATCTACATGCGCCTCAACGATGTGGTGGACGACCGCCGCGATCCCTGGACCTCCACCGACGCTGCCGCGCGCCACCTGCGTGACGACTTCACCGCGCTGGGCGACTGGCCGCTGGCGATCACCGCCTACAACCACGGTCGCGGCGGCATCGCGCGCGCACTGGCGGCGGTCAACGGCAGCACCATCGTCGATCTCATCAACCGCTACGACGGCCGCCGCTTCGGCTTCGCGTCCAAGAACTACTACGCCGAGTTTCTCGCCGCCGTGGACGTGGAGCGCGAGTACGCGCGCCGCCAGGGCGAGGCGGAAAAGCGCGATGGCCTGCGCTTCGACGTCGTCGAGACCAAACACTACGTGCCCTACGAAACCCTGCGCCGCCTCTGCGGCGCGGACGACGAGTTGTTCCGCAAACTCAATCCCGCCTACCGGCCGGAAGTCATCGAAGGCAAGCTCTACGTGCCCCCGGGTCACCTGATCCGCGTGCCCGCCGGCAGCGCCAAGACCTTCGAGGTGGCGTACTCCAAGCTGTCCGAGAACGAGAAGTTCGACGCGCAGCGCGTCATGTATCAGCTGCACCGCGTGCAGAAGGGCGAGAACATCACCAAGATCGCGCGTCATTACGGCGTGAGCCAGGCGGCGCTGATGGCCGCCAACGGCCTGGGCAAGAAACACCACATCCGCCCCGGCCAGATCGTGAAGATTCCGCCGCACCTGGAACCGCGGCCCGGCCCGGTCACCGTCGCCGTCGGCGAATCCACGCCGGCACAGACGCGCGCGCAGAAGCGTGCGGAAGCGCTCGAAGCAGCGCACGCCTACCGCGTGCACAAGGTCAAGTCGGGCCAGACGCTCAGCGGCATCGCCAAGCACTACAACACCAGCGTCGCCTCGCTGCGCGAGGTCAACAACCTCGACAAGTCCAGCCACATCCAGCCGGGCATGAAGCTCAAGATTCCGCCGTCGAGCTGAGCCTCGCGGCGCCTCCGCCGCAAACACACTGCGTTTCGCCCTCCAAAACCCGCCACCCGCTCTCGCCGGTGGCGCGTCAGGATTTGTTATTAATTATTCATCGATTTTAAATTCGATAAATAAAATATAACGAATTGCCTAGGGAAATCATCGACAGCGGGTGGGCTTGTCCGGCATCCGAATCGGGCGTTTAATCCTTAGTGGGCCACTTTCTAAGAATGTTTCCATAAGGCGCTCCTCGGCGACTTACAGATGACTTGTACGCATAACAAGGCGTTAAAACTCCAAAACCAAGATCTACAATTCTCTCCCATACCTCATGCCCACCACACTCCGCACCTCCTTCATCCACGGCGCCCTCATCGGTGCCGGCCTCGCCTTCATGGGCTATTTCGTCGGCCACAGCGTGGTGCAGTTCCGCGAGTTCGAGCGTGCGGTGTCGGTGAAGGGGCTGGCGGAGCGCGAGGTGCCAGCGGATATCGCGGTGTGGCCGATCCAGTTCACGTCGGCCAGCAACGATCTCACCGCGCTGTACGCCACGCTGGACAGCAACGCCGAGCAGGTGATGGCGCTGCTCAAGTCCGCAGGCTTTGCCGATGCGGAGCTGACGCTGGCCCCGCCGGTGGTCACCGACAAGCTGGCGCAGCAGTACGGCAGCGGCGAGCGCGCGGCGATGCGCTACACCGGCCGGCGCACGATCACGGTGTACTCCAGCAAGATCGACCTGGTGCGCTCGTCGCAGAACAACCTCGCGGAGCTGGGCAAGAAGGGCATCGCCTTCGGCGGTGACGAGGCGCAGCCGACGCAGTACCTGTTCACCAAGCTCAACGATGTGAAGCCGGCGATGATCGAGGAGGCGACGCGCAAGGCGCGCGACGTGGCGGAGAAGTTCGCCAACGATTCCAACAGCCGCCTGGGCAAGATCAAGAGCGCCAACCAGGGCCAGTTCACGGTGGAAGACCGCGACAGCAACACGCCGTATATCAAGCGCGTGCGCGTGGTGTCGACGGTGGATTACTACCTGTCCGACTAGCGCCGGCCTTCGCGGCTGTCATCCGCCTTCCAAAGCGGCGGCGTATCATCCGGCGCGAAGCGATCCGCTTTTGACCGAACCCGGAGTGCGCGATGAATACGCTCGAAGTGGCTCACCAGATTGTGACGCTCTGCCGGCAGGGCAAGAACGAGGAGGCGCACCAGCAGCTCTATGCCGACGACGCGGTCAGCGTCGAGGCGTTTGCCCCGAACGGCGGCAACCGCGAATCCAGGGGCCTGGCCGCGATCAAGGCCAAGGGCGCCTGGTGGCGCGACAACCACGTGATCCATTCGGCGTCCGTCACCGGCCCCTGGCCGCACGGTGACCGTTTCATCGTCGGCTACCAGTACGACGTGACCTTCAAGCCCAGCGGCCAGCGCATGATGCTGGACGAGGTCGGGCTCTACACCGTCGCACACGGCAAGATCGTGCGCGAGGAATTCTTCTACAACGCCGGTTAGAAAATGTCGTTCCGGCGCAGGTCGGAATCCAGCCGTAGCATAGTGTCGTAGCGCGGACCTGGATGCCGGCCTGCGCCGGCATGACGACAGAGGATTCGTCTCGATCTCTTGCCCCCGTTCCATGGGAAGGCCCGGCAGGACGGCGAGAGAAAAATGAAGCGCGCTCAAGCGTAGGGCTTCACCGACACCTGATCGGTGCCGAGCAGGCGCTTCACCTCGCGCAGACCTGAGGACAGCGCGCCGTCGGCGTAGCCGTAGCGCTGCTTGATGGTGGCTTCGCCGGCGAACAGCAGGCGCTCGCTGGCGGGCTCCGCCAATGCGTCCATGTCGTCCGGCGTGGAGCCGACCGCGAGGTACGAATAGCTGCCGCGCGCGAAGGGATCGTTGGCCCAGCCGGAGGTCAGCACCGCCGTCGGCGCCGGCACGCCGGTGCCGTAAACCTCGCGCAGGATCGCCAGCACGCGCGTGCGGATCGCGTCTGCGCCCAGCGTCGCAAAATGCTGCGCGTAGGCGCCGGACACCAGCCCAACCAGTGCCGGCTGGCCAATCGCTCTCTGGCAATCGAGGAACAGCGGCAATTCCATCGGTTCGTCGGCGTTGCCCGACACGAAGTAGAGATGCGTGCGGCTGGGGGTGCCGCTCTCCCAGAACGGCGCATCGAACCGCAGGCCGACTTTTTCGAAATGTCCGAAGCCGACGCGGCCGATGGCATCGAGCTTGCGCTGCGCCAGCGGCGGATCGAAAGCGATGTCGGCGGCCTTGAGCACACCCAGCGGCACGGTGACCAGGACATGCGAGCCGCTGAAGCTCACCGACTGCGTGCCATGCAGCGCCTGCACGGTGACGCCGCTGCCACCGTGCTCGATGCGGGTCACGACGTGATTCAGGCGCACGTCGCTGCGCCCGGCCATCGCCTGCACCAGCCGCGTGTAGCCGCCGACCGGGAAATCGCCGAAGGCGCTGCCACCGTAGGTGACGATCGGCGAATTGACCAGATACTCCAGCGACAGGTCGCCCCAGTCGGCGGCATCGAAGGTCTCGTGCACATAGCGCGTCACATGCAGCGCCCGCGCGCGCTGATCCGGCAGCATCGCCGCGCCCGCCACCGCGATGTAGGCCTCGATGGCGTCCTTGACCGAAGCCTGCGGGCCTAGCTGGTCCAGCCAGACGCTGTCGGTCTGGTCGAAGCCCTCGTAGGCACCGAAGGCTTGCAGCGTTTCCGGCAGCAGCAGCGAGCGACCGATGTTCTCGTCGTAGGCTTCGATGCTGGCGAGATCGTTGGTTGGATCGACCGGCGTGCGCGCGACGCCGGCCTGGTCGGCAAAGGCGCTCATCGGGTTGCCGTCCGGCTCGTGGATCCAGGAGCCGCCGAAGTCCACCGGGATGCCGCCGAGGTCGCGCGTCCACAGGCGCCCGCCGATGCGGTCGCGCGCCTCGATGATCACGCTGTCGACGCCGGCCTGGCGCAGCGCATTGGCGGCGGTGAGCCCGGCCATGCCGGCGCCGACGATCAGCACGCGCCGCGGCGCGCTGGAGCGCGATCCGCAAGCGGGCAGCAAGGCCGCCGTCCCCGCCGCGCCGAGCAGGCGCAGCAGCGCGCGACGGCGCGGATCGAAACGATCACGGTTCTGCATGGACTTCTCCCCTGGCCAACGCACGCCTGCACGACGCTATCCGCTCCCGTCTGCAATGCCGGGGCGGTTGTTGTTTTTTATGGGAACGACTTTAAAGCAATCGATGCATCACAACCATCCACAGGCCGTCGCCGCCGTCGGCGGGCGGGATTTGCGCCGGGCGTCACACCAGCCAGGCCAGCGCGAATACGCCGATCATCATCAGCGACAGCGCCAGCTTGGCGATGGCGCCGAGCAGCAGGCCGAGCCAGGTGCCCAGGCCCGATGCCGCCGCCTGTCCCGGCGAGCGCTTGGCCAGCAGCTCGCCCAGCACCGCGCCGATGAACGGGCCGAACAGCAGGCCGGGCAGTCCGAGGAACAGTCCCACCAACGTGCCGAGCGTGGCGCCGGTCACCGCCTGCGGGCTGGCGCCCACGCGCTTGGCGCCGAAAGCGCCGGCGACGAAATCGAGCAGGATGGCGAGCGCGCCAACGACGGCGATGAGCACCAGCGTCTTGAAGCCCGCGTGCCGATAGCCGTCGGCATAGGCGCCGAGCCAGAGGCCGGCGAACACCAGCGGTGGCCCCGGCAGCAGCGGAAACAGCGCGCCGGCGATGCCGCCGAGCACCAGTGCGACGGCGAGCAGCGCCAGCAGGATCGTCAACGGCTCCATGCGCCGGGGCTCAGAGCGGCATCGCCTTGAGGATTTCGTCGGCGAGCAGGCTGTAGTTGCCGTTGAAGTGATGTCCGCCCGGCAGTTTCACCACGCGCGCGCTCGGCGTCTGCTCCAGCTTGGGGCAGATGGTGTCCTTCTCGTCGGCACCGTAAATGCATAAGAACGGAATGCCGCGGATCTTCGCCACCTCCGGCAAGGTCTCCGGCCCTTCGGTGCCGTTGGCCACCCAGTTGGTCAGATGAAACTCGAAGGCCGCGTGCTCGCTCAGCCCCATGCCGGCAGCCAGCGAGACGAGATGCCGCGCCTCGGGGCTGAGGCGCGTGGCGATGAAGGGCAGCACGTCGGCGCCCTGCGAATAGCCGATCAGCAGCGCGCGCTTCTTCTGCCAGTTGGCGGCGTAGTAGCGGACGATGCGATCGACGTCGCTGGCCACGCCATCCGGCGTGCGCGGGCTCCAGAAATAGCGCAGCGAATCGATGCCCACCACGCGCACGCCCTTGGCCGAGAGTTGCGCCGCCACCTCCTTGTCGAGGCCGGCCCAGCCGCCATCGCCGGAGAGAATCACGGCGAAGGTGTCGTTCTCGGTGCCCTGCGCCGGAATCTCGATCACCGGCAGATCGCCGAGGCTGGCCGGTGGCGGTGGCGGCGCCGCGGCCTTGCGCGCGGCGACGATGCGGCCGTAGGCGGCAAGGTACTGCGGCATCCAGTTCTTCTCGACGCTGTAGCCGTGGCCGACCTTGGGCAGCATCACCACCTCGCCGTTGGTGACTTGCCCGACAAAGGCCTGCGTGGCCGACGGCGTCACCACCTGGTCGATCTCGCCCTGCAGCGCGATGAACGGCACCTTGATGCGCGTCACCGGCAGGAAGTTCACGCCCTTGAGCTCGCCCTTGTCGTTTTTCGCCGGCTCGAACTTCACGCCATCGCCCTTGCACAGCGGTTTCTTCAACGCGAGGTCCGGGCCGAAACCCAGCACCAGCGCGCCGGCGAAAGTGTTGTCCGGCGCCTGCGCCAGCATGGCGTAGGCCAGCGTCGCACCGGAGGAGTAGCCGACCAGCACCGGCCGGTAATAGCTGTTGAGCTTGTAGTAGGCCTGCAGGAAGTGGCTGAGGTTTTCCAGATCGCCGTCGGGGAAGACGCAGTCGTTGGGGTCCTTCTCCAAATTCTTGAGCAGCGCCGGCGTGTCGATGCCCGCCACCAGCGCGCCCTGCGCGACCAGCGACTTGGCCATGCTGACCACGCCCTCGTTCCAGCCACCGTCACCGGACAGGAACAGGACAAAGCCGTTGGGCGTGCCGGTCGGCTGATACACGGTGATCTTGCCGAAGCGACCGTGCGATAGCGTTTCCTGCGCCTGTGCGCCGAAGGCGAATAGGGCCAGGAGCAGGGGGAGCCAGCGTCTCATTTGAAGATCACCTCTCTCATGCCGCCGGCGATGAGCGTCGCCGTGTCGAGCAGTATGCGCGGCAGCGCCAGGCCGCCCGGCGACGCCAGGTAGCGCGGGCGCCACACCGGGTCGTACTTTTCCTTGTAACGACGTAGACCGTCGAAGTTGTAGAACGGTTCGCCATAGCGGTGCACCAGCAGGCCGAGCTTGTGCCACAACGGTGCCAGCGCGTGCTTTTCCAGGCCGGACAGCGGCGCCATGCCGAGGTTGAACCACTGGTAGCCGCTGTCGCGCGCCCACAGCATCAACTCGACGAACAGGTAATCCATGACGCCCTTGGGCGCGTTGCCGGAGTAGCGCATGAGGTCGATCGACACCTCGTGGGCGCTGCGCCAGAGGTTGGCGAAGGCGACGATCTCGCCGTTCTTCTCCGCCACGGCCACCGGGAAGCGGCACAGGTAGTCCGGCTCGAAGTTGCCGACCGAGAAGCCTTTCTCGGAGGCGGTCTTGGCCACCAGCCAGTCGTCCGACACGGCGCGCAAGGACTCGATCACGCCCGCGACCTGCTCGGGCGCCAGGATGCGGAAGCTCAGACCCTCGCGCTCGCCCTTGCGCTTGGCCTGGCGCAGTTCGGCGCGCTTCGGGCCTTCCAGCGCGAAGCCGGCCATCGGCACGCGCGCCTCCTCGCCGAGCTTGACCAGCGACAGGCCCAGGTCGAGATACAGCGGCAACTGCGCCGAGCTGACTTCGTAGAACACCGGCCGGCCACCGTGCTTGTCGCAGAGTTCGACGTAGCGCCAGGCCAGGGATTCGAAACGCTCGGGATTGCCCACCGGATCGCCCAGGGCTACCCACGAGCGGCCACTGCGCTGGTACATGATGAAGGCGTCGCCCTGCTCGCTGAACAGGAACTGCTTGTCGCCCAGCATGGCGAGATTGGCCAGGGTTTCGGTGCTGTTCGCCAGGCAGACCTGCGCCTTGCGCAGGTCCTCCGCGCTGGGCAGGTCGCCGCGCGGACGGGAGGCACCCAGCAGTTGCAGCAGGGCGAAGATCGAGGCGATGAACACCGCCAGCAGGCTGGCGCGCAGCATGCGCGGCGCATCGGCCTCGAAAGCGAAATCCCACCACAGGTGGTTGGCGTAGGCGACGTTCTTGTAGGCGACAAGACCCAGCCAGATCGCCGCCGCCAGCACCAGGGCGACGTTGATGAACCACCACACCGAGAAACGTTGCGCCAGCAGCGGCGCGCGGCGGTAGAAGCGCGCACGCGACAGCCACAGCAGGAAGCCGACCACGGCCAGCAGTGTCGCTTCCTCGTAGTCCACGCCCTTGAGCAGCTGCGCGACGATGCCGGCGACGATGAACATCTGCGTCAGCCACCAGGCGCCGTCGAGACGGCGGTAGAGACCGCGCGCAACGATCATCAGGCCGACGCCGATGGCGCTGCCGGCGAGATGCGACACCTCGACCACGCCCAACGGCAGCAGGTCGGCGAGCCACTCCATGCGCTTGCCGATGGCCGGCCAGCTGCCGGAGAACAGGAGGATGGCGCCGGCCAGGAACACCAGCACCGACATGGTCTGCGGCATCACGTAGCCGACCCAGCGGCGCGCCAGCCGGAAGGGTTCCGCCAGTTTGTCCTTCTGCGTGTCCCACTCGCCCCACAGCAGCAGGACGATGCCGAACATGAACGGCACCAGGTAATAGAGCACGCGGTAGATCAGCACGGCGCCCAGCAGCTGATCCTCGGGCACGTCCGGCAGCACCAGCAGCAGCACGCCCTCGAACACGCCCAGGCCGCCCGGCACGTTGCTGGCCACGCCGGCGGCGATGGCCAGCACATAGAGGCCGACGAACGCCGGGAAATTCGGCACCAGGTTGTCCGGCAGCAGGAAGTACAGCGCCGCCGACGCGAAACTCAGGTCGATACAGCTGGTGAGCAACTGCGCCAGGCTGTAGTGCAGCGCCGGGAGGGTGAAGCGCTGGCCCTTGAACGTCAGCGGCTCGCGACGCAGGGCGGTGGCGGTGAGGTAGATCGTCACAAGCACCAGGATCAGGATGCCCAGGGCGCGCGCCACCGGCGGATGGATGTGCAGGATCTTGTGGGCGTCGTGCGCCTCCATGATCAGCGACAGGCCCAACAGCGTCGACACACCGAGCATGAACGTGATGGAGCACAGCGCGATCACCGCCGCGATTTCCAGCGGCTTGAGCCCGGCCGCCGAATACTGGCGCAGGCGCACCGACCCGCCCGAGATCGACGACAGGCCGATGCTGTGGCCGACGGCGTAGGCGGTGAACGAGGTTTCCGCGATGCGCCAGTACGGCAGCTTGTGGCCGACGATCTTCAGGGCCAGGCCGTCGTAGAACATCAGCATGACGTAGCTGCCCATGGCGCAGAACATGGCGATCAGCACGTCGCGCCGCGGCATGCGGCGCAGCTCGTCCACGACGTCGGCCCAGCGCAGGTGCGACAGGCTGCGGTAGAGCACGACCATCGCCAGGCTGAAAATCAGCAGGGTGATGGCCGGCATCAGCCAGGCCTTGTAGCGTTGAATCAATGCAAGCATGCGCGAATCGTCTGGACGCTCCGGCACCGGTCGCCGCAGCCACCCGCTCTGCGGTCACCGGCGATCGAATTGTTTATAAAATATCGTGTTTAATTAGATTCTATTGATAAAAATAAACAAACTTCCGCCGGCTGCACGCGATGCGGGCCGTCATTTTGGCATCTTTCCGTGACCGTTCGCCGGACTTGCTCTGTTGCAGTGCAAGAAATCCCCTACACTGTGGCGGTTTCCACCCCTGACGGCCCGGATGTCCAAGAAGCTGATTGCCGCGCGCCTGCGCGATCTCGACCAAGCCCGCGACTACGGCACCTGGCGCGAAATCTCACTGGAGCTGGACACCCTGGAAGGCGCCGACGCCTGGAAGCAGGACGACACCAGCGACGACTACGACCACCTGCTGATCAAGGAGCGCCTCGCCGAGATGCGCGCCCTGCGCAAGAGCGGCGACGTGCGCCAGCTGGTGTTCAATCTCTACGAGGGCTTGCACGGCAACCTCGGCAACATCAGCAACCCGGTGCTGTACGGCGTTGCGCGGGTCGGCACCAAGCACCTGATCGAGCAGTACATCGAGGAAGTCGCGCGCTGTCTCGATTATCTCTGCGCCGGCGATTTCCCCGAGTTTCCGGAAGACGAGAAGATCGTCTTCTTCAAGCGTACCGGTACCGTGTTCGGCCGCTCCGCCCTGTTGCTCTCGGGTGGCGCCACCCTGGGCATGTTCCACCTGGGCGTGATCAAGGCACTGCATGAGCGCAACCTGCTGCCCCGCGTGATCTCCGGCTCCAGCGCCGGCTCGATCATCGCCGGCGTGGTCGGCACCCGCACCGACGAACAGCTGCGCCACATCTTCGAGCCCGGCGGACTCAACCTGAATGCCTTCCAGAGCGTCAGCCTGGGTCGCGCCCTCAAGGGCCGCGCGGTGATGGACGGCGGCCAGCTCGAGCGCTGCCTGATGGAGAACGTCAGCGAGGACAGCTTCACCGAGGCCTTCGAGCGCACCCGCCGCATCATCGGCATCACCATCTCGCCGGCCGACCCGCACCAGCAGGGCCGCCTGCTCAATTATCTGGCGGCGCCGCACGTGCTGATGCGCCGCGCCATCCTCGCCTCCTGCGCGGTGCCCGGGGTGTTTCCGCCAGTGATGCTGGAGGCCAAGGACTACCGCGGTCACGTGGTGCCCTACATGCCGAGCAAGCGCTGGATCGACGGCAGCCTCGCCAACGACCTGCCGATGCTGCGACTGGCGCGCTTGCACAACTGCAATCACTACATCGTCAGCCAGACCAATCCGCACATCGTGCCGTTCATGACCGACACCGCGCCCAAGCGCGGCCTGCTGCCGCTGGCGCGCGAACTGGCCAGCTCCGGCAGCCGTGGCGCGCTGACCCTGGCGCGCACGCATATGGACCCTTACGGCGCCGGCCGCGTGATCAACAAGATCGACAACATCACCAAGCAGAAATACTCGGGCGACGTGAACATCTTCCCGAGGCAGTCGCCGCGGCAGCTGCTCGGCATGTTCGCCAACCCGTCGGCCGACGACATCCAGGGCTTCATCCGCGATGGCGAGCGCGCCACCTGGCCGAAGATCGACCGTATCCGCAACCAGACGCGCATCTCGCGCGCCTTCGACGACTGCCTGGCCCTGCTCAAGCAGCGCCACGCCGACCGCAACGCGCCGGCGGCACCGTCGCGCCCGTGGCTGCGGGTCGTGCAGAAAGCCCGGATCGTGTAGAGAAAATCTACCGCCGGCCTCTTTACAGGTCGGATAGGGTCAATTTTCCAACTGCGCAGCCGTTAGCTCAGGCATAGTGACGTCATGCCTACCGCCCAGTCCGCCATGAATGCCGCCCCGCTGCCCGGAATGGGCCCGGTGACCGCGCTCGCCGAATGGATCGAGCGCAACGAAACCCTGCTGACCAGCCACCTGCTGAGCCACGACACCGGCGACGCCGACGGCAACACGCTCTGCGCCGTGTTCCTGAGTCACGACGCCGACGGCGACTACCGCCTGCGGCTGTGCGAAGGCTTCAACGACGCCATGATGATCTGGCGAGAGCAGCGCCGCGCCCGGACGATGTTCGGCCGCAGCTACGCGGAAGCCATCGTCAACCAGTGGCTGACGCAGCGCGAACGTCTCGGCTACCGCGTCGAGTGGAGCGCGCGCCGCCAGGACAACGCCACGCCGGCGCTCAACGCCGCCTGACCCCGGTCTGAACTCTGCCCCGGCACTGGGGCTTTCCTGCGCGTGCGCGCACAATGCCGGCATGAAAGCCGAGGACGCCCACGCGCTGATCCGCGCCACCGTGAAGAAGATTCCGCGCGGCCGCGTCGCCACTTACGGCCAGATCGCACGCGAGGCGGGTTTCCCCAAGCAGCCGCGGCTGACCGGCTACGCGCTGCACCACACGCCGCCCGGCGCGCGCTTGCCCTGGCATCGCGTGATCAACGCGCAGGGCAAGATTTCGTTTCCGCCGGGCAGCGAAGCCTACGAGACGCAGAAGCGCCTGCTGGAGGAAGAGGGCGTGCTGTTCCTGCGCGGCCGCGTCGACCTGGCGCGCTACCAGTGGCGGCGCGCCAGCGAGGCGCCGGTGCTGGACTGAACCCGCGGCCGCGCTATTTCGGCGCGGCGGCCGGCGGCGGCACCGGGACGGTGGCGGGCGCGGCGGCCGGCATGCCGTAGCCCGGCTCTTCCACCGCCTGCACCGCGGTCACGAAATACTGCGTGTCGCCAAAGCACGAGGTCGGCAGGCCGATCTTCTGTTCGTAGTGCAGCGATACGCGGTGCCCCATCAACTGCTCGATCTGCCGCGCGACGGCCTCGTCGCGCACCGTGAAGTAGAACTTCTCCGGCGCCGCGCCGGGCACCGCGATCATCGACAGCTCGCCCTCGTCGGTCTTGCAGACGAATCCCTTGCGCGACAGCTTCTGCAGCCAGCCGGCGCGTTCGCCGCTGGAGTAGCTCCAGTGCAGCATCAGTTCGACGTACAGCACCGGCAGCACGATCACGACCAGCAGCGCGATCAGCAACACCGTCTTGGCGCCACCCTGCTGGCGCTGCCGAAGGCCTGGGGAGAGATGCATCGGGGTCACCACCGTCGTCATGCGGAAAATCGCAGCGGCATACTAGCAGGGACGCCTGCGCCGTCCGCAGTCCGCTGACGCCGGCGATTTTCCCGCCCTGTTGCGCCACCCGCTGTCGGCATGACGGGCACCCTGTTTGTTATTTAATATTTAATAAATTTTTATTTGATTTATAATTTATAACAAGCTGATCCACGCCAGATGGCACAGCGGGTGCAGAAAAAAGCGGCGGCGCGAACGCCGCCGCCCATTTTTTGCCGCGATTCACCAGATGCGGATGCGCGCCTCCGGCGCCTTGTACATGCCATCGCCCGGCTTGATGCCGAAGGCATCGAAGAACGCCGGCACGTTCACCGGCGTGCCGTTGGCGCGGAATTCCGGCGGCGAATGCGGATCGGACTTGATCAGGCTGATCAGCGACTCGTCGCGATCCTTCTCCATCCAGGCCTGGGCATAGCCGAGGAAGAAGCGCTGGTCGCCGGTGTAGCCATCGATCACCGGCGCCGGCTTGCCGGCCAGCGACAGCGTGTAGGCCTTGTGCGCGATCACCAGTCCGCCGAGGTCGGCAATGTTCTCGCCCAGCGTCAGCGCGCCGTTGAGCTTCATGCCCTTGACCGGCTCGTACTGGTTGTACTGCTCGACCAGCGCCTTGGTCTTTTCCTCGAACTTCCTGCGGTCGTCCGCCGTCCACCAGTCCTTGAGGTTGCCGGCGCCGTCGTACTTGCTGCCCTGGTCGTCGAAGCCGTGGCTGATCTCGTGGCCGATCACCGCGCCGATGCTGCCGTAGTTCACCGCATCGTCGGCGGTCATGTCGAAGAACGGCGGCCGCAGGATCGCCGCCGGGAACACGATCTCGTTCAGCTCCGGGTTGTAGTAAGCGTTGACCGTCTGCGGCGTCATGCCCCATTCGCTGCGGTCGACCGGCTGGCCGAGCTTGCCGATGTTGCGCTGGTACTCGAAGGCGTTGGCGCGCATGACGTTGCCGACCAGATCATCCTTGCGGATGTCCAGCGTGCTGTAGTCGCGCCACTTGTCGGGATAGCCGATCTTGGTCATGAAGGTCGCCAGCTTGGCCTTGGCGGCATGGCGCGTGTCCTCGCTCATCCAGTCGAGACTGTCGAACTCCTGGCCGTAGGCGTTGAGCAGGTTCTGCACCAGCGCCTGCATGCGCGCCTTGTTGGCCGGCGGGAAATACTTGGCCACGTAGAGCTTTCCGGCCGCCTCGCCGATGGCGTTGTCGACCAGGGCGACACCGCGCTTCCAGCGCGGCCGCTGTTCCTGGATGCCGCGGAGCGCGCGCTTGTTGAAGGCGAAATTCTCGGCGACGAAATCGGCACTCAGGTACGGCGCGTAAGCGTCCAGCAGGCGCTGCTTGAGGTAGCTCTTGAAGACATTGAGCGGCGTGTGCCAGTAGAGGATGCCGAAGCCGTGCAGATAGCTCGGCTCGCTCACCACCACGGCATCGGCCTTGACGCCGGCCTCGCTGAAATACGCATCCCAGTCGTAGCCTAGCGTCAGCTTCTTGAGCGCGGCGCGGTCGAGCTTGTTGTAGGTCTTGTCGGCATCGCGCGCATCCACCTTGGTCCACTGCTTGGCGGCGAGCTGGGTTTCAAACTCCATCACGTCGCGCGCCCGGCGCGCGGCATCGGACACGCCGGCCAGCGACAGCATTTTCTCGACGTGAGCGACGTACTTCTGGCGCAGATCGACAAAGGTCTTGTCGGTGGACAGGTAGTAATCGCGATCCGGCATGCCGAGCCCGGACTGCACGTAGTCGACGATGTACTGCGTGGCATCGTGCGCGTCCTGGTGCACTACCGCGTCGTAGGGCGCCTCGACACCGATGCGATGCAGGTGCGCGATCAGCGCCGGCAGCTCGCTCTTGCTCTTGAGCGCGTCGATGCGCGCGAATTCCTCGGCCAGCGGCTTGAAGCCCAGCTCGTCGGCGCGAGGCTCGTCCATGAAACTGAGGTAGAGATCGCCGATCTTCTGCGCCTCGGAGCCGGCGGCATTGTCCTTCGCGGTGGCGGCATCCTCGACGATGCCGCGCAATTCCTGCTCCGCCTGGTCGGCGACGATGTCGAACGCGCCGTAGCTGGACTTGTCGGCGGGAATCTCGGTCTTCGCCAGCCAGGCGCCGTTGACGGCGCGGAACAGGTCGTCCTGTGGCCGCAGCTTCGGATCGAAGTTGGCCTTGATCAGGCCGCTGACCGGCGCAGGCGCCGGCTCCGCCACAGGCGGCTTGCGGCCGCAGCCGGTGACCAGCAGCGCAGGGACGACCAGGGCCAGCAGGGTGTTGTAGCGCATCGAAGCCTCGGATAAGCGATGAATATTCGACACAAGCATAACGCCTGTGCCGTGGAAAAAAGAAAGACCGGCTTGCGCCGGTCCTTCCTTGCAAAAAAACGGCGTTACCAGAGCTTGATGCGCTGCTCCGGCGCCTTGTACAGGCGGTCGCCCGGCTTCACGCCGAAGGCGTCGTAGTAGCCCGGCAGGTTGGTGACCACGCCGTTGCAGCGGAACTCGCTGGGCGAGTGCGGATCGGTCTTGATGCGCGCGATCAGGTTCTCTTCGCGGTACTTGCGGCGCCAGACCTGCGCCCAGCCCATGAAGAAGCGCTGGTCGCCGGTGAGGCCGTCGATCACCGGCGCTTCCTGCCCCTTGAGCGACAGCTTGTAGGCCTTGTACGCGATGGTCATGCCGGCGAGATCGGCGATGTTCTCGCCGATGGTGAAGGCGCCGTTGAGCTTGTAACCCTTGACCGGCTCGTACTGGTTGTACTGCTCGATCAGCGCCTTGGTGCGCGCCTCGAAGTTCTTGCGGTCGTCCGCCGTCCACCAGTCGCGCAGCACGCCGTCACCGTCGTAGCGGCTGCCCTGGTCGTCGAAGCCGTGGCTGATCTCGTGACCGATCACCGCGCCGATGCCGCCGTAGTTCACGGCGTCGTCCGCCTTCAGATTGAAGAACGGCGGCTGCAGGATCGCGGCCGGGAACACGATCTCGTTCATCTCCGGGTTGTAGTAGGCGTTGACCGTCTGCGGCGTCATGCCCCACTCGCCGCGGTCGATGGGCTGGCCGAGCTTGTTGATGTTGCGCTGGTACTCGAACTCGCTGGCGCGGTAAACGTTGCCGACCAGGTCATCCGGCTGGATGGTCAGCGCCGCGTAGTCGCGCCACTTGTCGGGATAGCCGATCTTGGGCGTGAACTTGGCGAGCTTGGTCTGCGCCGCCTTGCGCGTCTCCGGGCCCATCCAGTCGAGACCGTCGATGCTGTCCTTGTACGCCGCCAGCAGGTTGTGCACCAGCACGTCCATGCGCTGCTTGGCTTCGGGCGGGAAATACTGCGCCACGTAGATCTTGCCGACGCTCTCGCCCAGCGAGTTTTCGATCAGGGCCACGCCGCGCTTCCAGCGCGGGCGGTCTTCCTTGATGCCGTTGAGCACGCCGCCGTTGAAGGCGAAGCTCTCGGCGGCGAAATGCTGGTCGAGATACGGCGCATCGGCGCTGAGCACGCGCCAGCGGAAATAGGTCTTCCAGGTTTCCAGCGACGTCTTGTCGAGCAGCTTGCCGAAGGCGGTGACATAGCTCGGCTGGCTGATCACCACGCGCTTCTGGCTGCCGGCGCCCACGTCCTTGACGAACGCGGTCCAGTCGAACTGCGGCGACAGCGTCTTGAGCTGGTCGACGTCGAACGGGTTATAGGCCTTGACCGCGTCGCGCACTTCCACGTTGCTCCAGTGGGCGCGCGCGATTTCGGTTTCCAGCGCCAGGATTTTCTTGGCTGCGGTCTTGCCGTGCGGCAGGCCGGCCAGGCGATACATGCTGCGGATGTGCTCGACATACTGCGCGCGCACCTGCTTGAACTTGGGATCGTCCTGCAGGTAGTAGTCGCGGTCCGGCAGGCCGAGGCCGGCCTGGAAGAAGTCGATCACGTACTTGGTCGGATCCTTGGCGTCCTGGTGCACGCCGCCGATCAGCGGCGTGTTGATGCCGATACGCTGGTGATGCGCCATCAGCGCCGGGATGTCCTTCTTGCTCTTGAGCGCATCGACGCGCTGCAGCTCCGGCAGCGCCGGGCGCACGCCCTTGAGATCCGCGGTCTTTTCGTCCATGAAGCTGGCGTAGAGATCGCCAACCTTCTGCTCATCGCTGCCCGGCACCTTGTCCGTCTTGCCGGCGGCCGCCTCGATGATGCCGCGCAACTGCGCTTCGGCATTGTCGGCCAGCTGGGTGAACGCGCCGTAGTTGGACTTGTCGGCGGGAATCTCGGTCTTGGCCAGCCACTGGCCATCGACGGCGCGGTACAGATCGTCCTGCGGACGCACCGCGGCGTCGGCATTGCCAGGCTCGATGCCTGACACCAGCGCGGCGGCCGGTGCCGGCGCCGTCGCCTTGGCGGGCACCGTCAGCTTGGTGGTTTCGGTGGACTGCGTGGCGCAGGCGGCCAGCGCGAGGGCGCTCAGCGCGCCCAGCATGGGCTTCATCATTCGTGGTCTCCCCAGATTTTGTGACGGCCGAGAATAGCAATGCAGGGACCGCGGCTTGAGCCGGGAATTCCCTCAGCCCCCGACCGCGACGCCAAATCCACCACCCGCTGTCGGTAAAAAGCCTATATGGAATGTTTATAATTATTTATTAATTTAATATTTAGTATATTAAATATAACCATCTGCCCAGGGAAAACACCGGGAGCGGGTGGCGCCCGGAATCGACTTGGACGCCACCCGAAGGCTCCGGCCCCAGCGCTGCGCGCGCCGCATGCGGGACGGCAGTGGCGCAGAATATCGGCATGTTCGAACTCAAACCTTCTGCCGCCACCGACAAGCCCGCCCTCTACGCCGAACTGCTGCAGCAGGCCGAGGCGCTGTTCCACGGCGAACGCGACCGCGTCGCCAACGCCGCCAACCTCGCCGCGCTGATCTGGCACTCGCTGCCCGATCTCAACTGGGCCGGCTTCTACCGCTTCGATGGGCGCGAACTGGTGCTCGGCCCCTTCCAGGGCAAGCCCGCCTGCCTGCGCATCGCGATCGGCAAAGGCGTCTGCGGCACCGCCGCCGCCGAACGCCGCACGGTGATCGTCGAAGACGTGCACGCCTTCCCCGGCCACATCGCCTGCGATGCGGCCTCCAATTCGGAGATCGTGGTGCCACTGCTCGACGGCGACGCACTGCTCGGCGTGCTCGACCTCGACAGTCCGCAGTTCAAGCGCTTCGACGAAGAGGACCGCAAGGGACTGGAAGCGCTGGCGGCGTGCTGGGTGCGGGCGATTCGCTAAGCGGCATCCCGCCCGCCGAGCGCGAAGACAGGTCGGCCAACGTTTCCCGCAAAAGACCGTTCAGAGTTGCCCCGCCCTCGGCAACGCGACGTTCGTCGCCGGCGATGGCCCCGGCGCTTCGTTTAAAGGCGGCGAACCGCGCGGGGATTCAGCGCAGGTAGGATTTCAGCGTCTGAAGAACGGCGTCGAGATCCTGCTGCCGCCGTCGATAGTCGTGCTCCTCCACCAGATGCTCGACGAGATGGCCCTCGATGACGGCGCTCATCAGGCCGTTCACCGCGCCACGCAGCGCGGCAAGCTGCTGCAGAAATTCAGCGTGCCCCGCTTCGCTCTCGAGCATGCGTTCGAGGGCAGCCGCCTGGCCCTGGATGCGCCGAACGCGGCTCAGCAGCTTCGCCTTGTCTTTGACGGTGTGGGTCATATCGGTTTTGCATATTACTTGATAATATACTGGGGGGCAGTATATGAAAGGACAATGTGATGACGGAATTCGCGACGATTCTGCAAAACGGCAACGGCTGGCTGTTCGTACCCAGCGCCATCCTGCTGGGCGCGCTGCACGGCCTGGAGCCCGGACATTCAAAAACCATGATGGCGGCCTTCATCGTCGCAATCCGTGGCACCGTCGGCCAGGCCGTGCTGCTGGGGCTGAGCGCCACGGTCTCGCATACCGCCGTGGTCTGGGCCGTGGCGATGGCCGGGCTGTACTTTGGCCAGAACTGGAATGCCGAAGCGACCGAGCCGTATTTTCAGGTGGCGTCGGCCGTGCTGATCATCGGCGTGGCGCTGTGGATGCTCTGGCGCATCCGGCGCGATCAGGTCGCGGCCCATGACCATGACCACGGCCATGATCACCATCACGATCACGATCACGATCACGACCATCATCACGATGAGGCGAAAACGATCGACACCGGCCATGGCGTGGTCCGCCTCGAAGTTTTCGAGGACGGCGTGCCGCCACGGTTCCGTCTGTATCGGGAAGGCCATCGCGGCCATGCGTGGACGGCCGACGAAGTTCGCATCGAGACAGAACGGTCCAATGGCGAGCGGCAGACGTTCCAGTTCCTCCAGCGTGAGGGCTTTCTGGAATCCGCGCAGGAGATTCCGGAGCCGCACGAGTTCGTTGCGCGTCTGAGCCTCGGACATTCCGGGCACAGCCATGACTACGACGTGGAATTCGTCGAGCACCATCATCACGCGATCAGCGACTACGAAGGGCTGGATGTCGCCGCGCCCGGCTACCAGGACGCGCACGAGCTGGCCCACGCCAATGACATCCGCCGCCGCTTTGCCGACCGTCACGTCACCACCGGACAGATCGTCATGTTCGGCCTGACGGGCGGACTGATTCCCTGCCCGGCCTCGATCACCGTGCTGCTGCTGTGCCTGCAACTGAAGAAGATCGCCTTGGGCGCATCGCTGGTGCTGTGCTTCAGCATCGGTCTCGCGATGACGATGGTGGCGTCCGGAACCGTCGCGGCGCTGAGCGTGAAACACGCGCAAAAGCACTGGAACGGTTTTGGCGACTTCGCCCGCAAGGCGCCCTATCTATCGAGCGTGTTGATCCTGATCGTCGGCTGCTACATCGGCTACCAAGGGCTGAGGGCTTTGGCCTAGCGCGAGGCCAGCGTCAGCGAATACGCCATCAATCCAATCGCCGCCCAATAAGTGCTGAGAATCAGCGCCTGCGCCGCGCGGTAGCGGCCGACGAACTGGCGCACGGCCAGCGAGGAATCCGACACCACGAACAGCAGCGCGCCGACCAGCGCGAGGCGCGAGGCCTCGGTCGGCTGCACGGTCCAGCGCGCGACGGCGGCCAGGGCCATGGCCATCAGCACCACGCCGTAGACCAGCACGGCGGGCTTGAGCGCGCCGGTCTTGGGCAGCAGCCAGATGAAGAAGCCCAGGCCCCAGACGACGATGGCCGCGCTCCACAGCGGCAGCGTGGGCGAAGGCACCCCGTGCAGCAGCGCGGGGATGAAGGCGAGATGCGCCAGCAGGAAACTCGACAGGCCGGCCATGAACCAGCCCTGGCCGTCGAACATCAGGCAGATGTCGCCAACCAGGGATAGCCCCAGCGCCAGCAGCATCAGCGAGCGCGCCTCGCCGGACGGCGCGGTGGCGGCCATGCCGATGATCATCAGCGTGGTGAGCGGCTTGAGCAGATAGAAGCTGTCGTGACGGCGGCGCTCATTGAAATCGGCGGCGATGGCGAGCACGGCCAGGCCGACGGCGGCAGCGGCGAATACCTCGGTGGACATGGGCAAATCCCTGACAGGCGCAAACGTTGCCCGGCAGTATAGTGGGACACCAGGAGTGAACCCATGGACAAGATCGAAAAATCCGACGCCGAGTGGCGCGCGCAGCTCACGCCGGAACAGTACCGCGTGACGCGGCAGCACGGCACCGAGCGCGCCTTCACCGGCGAGTACTGGAATCACGATGCCGACGGCGTTTACGTCTGCGTCTGCTGCGATGCGCCGCTGTTCGACTCCGGCCACAAGTTCGAAGCGCACTGCGGCTGGCCCAGCTTCAACCGCCCCATCGACACCACGGCGCCGATCGGCGAAACGCTGGACCGCAGCCACGGCATGATCCGCACCGAGGTGCACTGCGAGCGCTGCGGCGCGCACATGGGCCATGTCTTCAACGACGGCCCGCCGCCCACCGGCCTGCGTTACTGCATCAACTCGGCGTCGATCCGCTTCGTGCCGCGCGGCGAGGCCGGCAAGGCATGACACAGCGGGTGCACTGGCTGCAGCACGCCGATTTCGAGGACCTGGGCTGCATCGCGCCCTGGCTGGCGGCGCGCGGCCACACCGTCACTCACACCCGGCTCTACGCGGGTGAGACGCCGCCGCCGGTCTCGGCCTTCGACTGGCTGATCGTAATGGGCGGGCCGATGAATATTGATGAGTACGACGCCCACCCGTGGCTGCGTGCCGAGAAGGCGCTGATTCTCGACGCCGTGCACGCGCGCAAGAAACTGCTCGGCATCTGCCTGGGCGCGCAACTGATCGCCGACGCGCTGGGCGCGCCGGTGACGCGCAACGCGCACAGCGAGATCGGCTGGTTTCCGGTGACGATGACCGCGGCGGCCCGTCGCTCGACCCTGTTTGCCGGCTTCCCGGAGACTTTCACCGCCTTTCACTGGCATGGCGACACCTTCGAGATTCCGCCGGACGCCACGCTGCTGGCGTCCAGTGAGGCCTGCGCACACCAGGCCTACGAGCGCGACGGCCGCATCGCCGCCATCCAGTTCCACCTGGAAGTGACGGCCGCCAATGCCCGTGTCTGGTTCGAGCACGAGCGGCCCGCGCCCGCGCGTTACGTGCAGACGCCGGAGACGATCCTGGCCGACGTCTCGCGCTTCGCCGAGAACAACCGGCTGATGCTGAAACTGCTGGATAACCTCGACCGTGCCTGAAGCGCGGCAGACATTGTTAGGGACGACCGGATGACACGCTATTTCGTCGCCGACAACGGCGAGTCCAGGGGTCCGTACACGCTGGAGCAGGTCGCGGCGCTGATCCGCGAAGGCCGCGTCGGTACGGACACGCCGATGTGGATGGACGGCCTCGCCGACTGGCAGGCCGCCACGCGCGTGCTGGCCGGCACCGGTCTGCTGGCGGCGCCCGCCGCACCGCCGCCGTTGCCCGCGCTCGATGCCGCCCACCACGCCGGTCCGACCGAGACGCCGGTGATCGCGGCCTACGGTCGCCGCGCCGCGGCCTCGCTGATCGACGGGCTCGTCCTGATCCTGCCGCTGTGCCTGCTGTTCCTGCTGCCGCGACTGCTGATCGACGACGATGGCGCGGCCTTCGCCGTCGGCGAACCGCTGGCGCTGCTGGCCAGCCTCGCCTACTACGGCCTGCTGCAGGGCCGCGACGAGGGCGCCACGCTGGGCAAGCGCGCCGTCGGCATCCGCGTGGTGCGTGACGACGGCCGCGCGCTCGGCACGCGGCTGGCGCTCGGACGCTACGCCCTGCTGATGCTGTTCGGCATGCTGCTGATTCCCTACCTCGTGCCGCTGTTCAACGCACGCCGCAAGGGCCTGCACGACATGATCTGCGGCACCACGGTGATCGAGGGCGTCAGCGACCGTCATCCGCGGCTGGATTTCTCCGCCAGCCACATCGGCGGCTGGGGCGCGTTGACCTGGGTGCTGGTGGCACTGCTCCTGCTGGTGCCCTTTGCCATGGGCATGCTGGCGGCGTTGGCGATCCCGGCCTACCAGGACTACGCGGTGCGCAGCCAGGTGGCGCTGGCCATCGAACGCGCCCGCACGGTCAGCGAGCAGGTGGCGGCCTACCACGAACGGCGCGGCCGCTGGCCGCTCAACGCGGGTGAACTGGGCCTGGCGGAAAACACGCCGATCGCCGGCGTGGCGACGATGCGGCTGGGCGAGCACGGCACGGTGTCGCTGACCTTCACACCGCGGCCGATCGAGGGCGTCGATCTGGAAATCCGCATCGACGACCGCGGTCACCGCCAGTGCGTGACCTCGCTGCCGCGCAAGTTCACCGGCCGCGCCTGCTCGCCGGCCGGCATCAACGCCCCCCGCGCGCTCTAGGGCGGCGCGTCAGACGCTGACGGGCGCGCGGGCGATGCCGGCCTTGCGGCGCGGCTTGGCGCGCCGAACCGTCACTCGGCGCGGCTGCTGCGTCAGTTCACCGATGAAGCGATGCAGCGTCTCGATGGCCTCGCTGCGGCCGTCGCGCGCATGCTCGCGCATGTTGGAGCGATACCAGTCGCCGTGACCGAGGAAACGGTCGATGTCGCTGGGCGTCAGCGAGGTCATGGCGCCGCGCATGCCCACGCCCATGCGCTCGATCATGTGCGCGTTGAGGCGCTGCTCGAAGGCGTCTTCCGGCATCGCGAACACCGGCTTGCCGAAGTGGATGGCCTCGCCGATGGTCTGGTTGCCGGCGGTGGTGAGCACGCCGCGACAGCGCGCCAGATCGTGCACGAACCACTCGCGGCTCGGCGCACGGAAGTCGAGGTTCTCCACCTGGCCGCGATACGGCGTGCCGTAGACCAGCACCGGACAGTCGAGCTGGCGCAGCGCGCGGTCGACGTTGGGCCGATACTGGTGCTGCCCCTTGTTGAAGTAGGCGAGCAGGAAATCGCCGTCCTGCGGCTTGGCCTGCAACACCTCGTCGCGCAGCATCGGTCCGACGATACGCACGCCCGGGTAGGCGCCTTCGGCCGGATAGAAGCTGGAGATGAGGATGCGCTCGGGGATGCCCATCAGCGTGCGATAACCCCAGGCGTCGCGCTGGCCGGCCAGCCACAGGTCCGGCGGAAAATGCGGCTTGCAGTAGGCGATGATGCCGACGTGGTCGAAGCTGATGCGCGGAATCTTCAGCTTCTGCGCGACGCGGTGCGTCCACGCCTCGGAGTCCGAGATCACCAGCTGGATGCCACGCGACTTGAACTCGCGCTCGACCTGTTCCATGCCGTGACCGCCGAACAGCAGGTCGGCCATCGGCGCGAAGTTCTGGGTCAGCGTCCTGGGCACGGAGTGCGTGCCGCGCGCGTTGTACTGGTAGCCGATGATGGGGATGCGCACCGTCGGGAAACGCGGCGCCAGCTCCTCGTAGGCGTCGCCGCCGGCGAAGACCGTCACCTCGTGGTGTTTCATCAGGTCCGGCAATACCGCGCTGGTGCGCATGGCATGGCCGCGCCCGTATCCCATCACGCCGTAAGCGATGCGCATGGTCGTGCTCCATTGTCCATGCGGCCAGCCTAGGCGCGTGGCGTCACCGGGCGATGACGCTTGCGCGAAGCTTTTTTGACAGAACCGCGCCGGGCAGCACCGCGAGAGCGCCACCCGCTCTCGTCTACGGGGCCTTCCAGGTTGTTATTAAATATCAATCAAATATAAATTTGCATGATTTTTTATAACGATCTTCCCAAGGGAACGCACCCGAGCGGGTGGCGCGCAGAGGATATGATGAGCGGTCTTTTTTACTGAGCCTTTACACGATGGACGCGCTGTTGCAGCCGGAACTCTGGCTGGCCCTGCTGACGCTGACCGCACTGGAGATCGTGCTGGGCGTCGACAACATCATCTTCCTGTCGATCATCGTCGCCAAGCTGCCGGCGGCGCAGCAGGCCCGCGCGCGCGTGCTGGGGCTGGGCGGCGCGCTGCTGACGCGCGTGCTGCTGCTGTTCTCGCTGTCCTGGCTGGCGAGCCTGACCCAGCCGTGGTTCGCGGTGGCCGGCCACGAGGTCTCGGGCCGCGACATTGTCCTGTTCGGCGGCGGCCTGTTCCTGCTCTACAAGAGCGTCAGCGAAATCCACGAGTCGCTGGAGGGCGCCGGCGGCGACGACACGCCGGTGACGCGCAAGACGCCGGGCTTCGTCGGCGCCATCGTGCAGATCATGATTCTCGACATCGTGTTCTCGCTGGACTCGGTGATCACCGCCATCGGCATGACCGGCAACCTGCCGGTGATGATCGCGGCCATCGTCATCGCCATCGTCTGCATGATGTTCTTCGCCGGCCCGCTGTCGGCCTTCGTCGACCGCCACCCGACGGTGAAGATGCTGGCGCTGTCCTTCCTGATCATGGTCGGCGGCGCGCTGGTGGGCGAAGCCCTCGGCTTCCACGTACCGAAGGGCTACATCTACTTCGCCATGGCCTTCTCGGTAGGCGTGGAGATGGTCAACTTGCGCTTGCGCCACGCCCCGAAGAAACTCAGCTGATGCCACGCCCTGCCGCCCTCGCCCTGCTGTGCCTTGCCGTCGCCGGCCCGACGCTGGCCGGCCCCAAGCTGGAGTTCCGCGGCCAGCCGCCGATGCTGGAAACGCTGCGCAGCAGCGCCAGCGGCGAGATGGTGCGCACCCTGCGCCCTGCCGGCACGGTGAAGCCGGGCGACACGCTGGTCTACGCCATCCACTACCGCAACGTCGGCGACGCCGCCTCGGACGATGTCTCGATCAACGTCTCGATTCCGGACGAGGTGGAGTACGTCGCCGGCTGGGTCGAGGGCTCCGACGCCAAGCCGGAGGTGTCGATCGACCGCGGCGTCAACTACGCGCCGCTGGAGAAGCTCACCGAAACCAACGCCGACGGCTCGCAGCGCTCGCTGCTGCCGCAGGACGTGACCAACCTGCGCTGGGACCTGCCGCTGGTGGTGCAGCCGGGCCAGGAGGGACAGGTGGTCTACCGCGCGCGCGTGCGCCAGCCGCGCCAGTACGACATCAGCAAGCCCAGCTTCCGCCAGGCGCTGGCGGCTACTTCAACAGCTGGCCGCTGATCATGCTGCGCCAGACGCCGTCGGGCAGGAAGCGGCGCATCGCCAGCAGGCCCTTGGCATCGGCGCCCACCGGGTAGCGCAGCTTGCCGGAGCCGTCGGTGACGGCGCGCCAGATGGTCTCCGCCACCACCAGCGGCGCCGCACCCTTGGCGCCGGCGGCATTCATCTTCTTCATGCCCTTCTCGACCAGCGCGTTGTACTCGGTCAGCGCGCGGTCGTGGGTGAAGTCGGCGGAGCGGTCGTAGAAATCCGTCTTGATCGCCCCCGGCTCGATCAGCTTCACGCGCACGCCGGTGGCCGACAGCTCGAACTGCAGCGATTCGGTGAAGCCGTCCACCGCCCACTTGGTGGCGTGGTAGACGCTGTAGAAGGGAAACGTCAGCCGCCCGCCCATGCTGGCGACGTTGACGATCACGCCGGCGCCGTTGCGGCGCATGTGCGGCAGAAAGGCGCGCGTCACGCGCATCAGGCCGAACACGTTGGTCTCGAACTGGCGGCGGATCTTGTCCTCGTCCATCGACTCGAAGGTGCCGACCAGGCCGTAGCCGGCGTTGTTGACGATGGCGTCGATGCGCCCGAAGCGGTCGATGGACTGGTCCCGCGCCGCCTGGATCGAGGCGGCGTCGGTGACGTCCAGCGGCAGCTCCAGCCAGCGCTGGTCCTCACGGTTGCGACGCGGCTTGCGCATGGTGGCGACCACGTTCCAGCCGCGCTCGAAGAACAGCTCCGCCGTCGCCTGGCCAATGCCGGTGCTGGCGCCGGTGATGAGAATGGTCTGTGCCATAAACATTTCCCCAAGATTGTCTCTGTAGAAGCGCCATTCTGCCTTCGTCCCGATAGAATTACGCGTTCATGCGTACCGCCAACTAGATACTACGAAAATTCATGGAACTATTGATTCCCTATGCTCTAAAAGGTGGCCGCATCGTTCACATAGATGAAGTTGAACGAGGAGAGGCTTGCAATTGCATATGCCCCGCGTGCCACGGAGTGCTAGTCGCGCGGAAAGGTGAAGAGCGAGCACATTGCTTTGCCCACAAAAGCATAGGCCACTGCGAATTTAGTGCAGAGACCACGTTGCATAAACTAGCTAAGCAAATAATTGCTAGCGCTCAAATCATAAACACGCCTGCGCTCAATTACGTGGTGAATATTCCCTTCCCTTTCTATCCATTCAATGAAATTGAAATAGGGGGCGAACAATTTGGAGTGGCAAGCCGGCCCATTCATTCAGTCGAACTTGAAAAGGTCTTTGGCTCCATCAGGCCAGATGCATATATACATTCAGAGCCTTTTGACTTTGCAATCGAGGTGGCTGTAACCAAGAAAGTTCATGGCGACAAAAATCGTTCCATCAGAATTCACAATCTCGCAACTCTTGAAATTGAACTTCAAAAAAATGACATCACAAAGAGCCAAGAAGAAATAAGAAACCTTGTGTTGGTAGAGCAATTCAATAAGAAATGGATTTATCACCCTCAGTTCCTGGCGGTGGAGAAGCAAGCTCGCAAACGCGAAGCCGAGCTTGCGCAATTGGCAGCAGAAGAAGCACAAAGACAAGAGAATGAACGATTAGCCGAAATTGAAAAGCATAAACAACGGGAATCAGCCGAGGCCCAAAAGCGAGCGCAGCAACTTGATGCGCAGATAGATATCTCTCATCCCTGGGGAAAATCCTTGGAAAGTCCACCGGCCAACGACTTTCTTGGAGCGCTGATTGCTCCCTTAAACCCCGCGCAGAAGGAGGCGGTGACGGCCCCGACCGAGCACCGGCTGGTGCTGGCCGGCGCGGGCTCGGGAAAGACGCGCGTGCTGGTGCATCGCATCGCCTGGCTGATCGCGCGCGAAGGCGTGTCGCCGCTGTCGATCCTCGCCGTCACCTTCACCAACAAGGCGGCGGCGGAGATGCGCGGGCGCATCGAGCAGCTGGTCAGCATCCCGGTGCGCGCGATGTGGGTCGGCACCTTCCACGGCACCGCGCACCGCATGCTGCGCATGCACTGGAAGGAAGCCAGGCTGCCGCAGAATTTCCAGATTCTCGACGCCGACGACCAGGTGCGCCTGGTCAAGCGCGTGCTGCGCGCGCTGGAGCTGCCCGAGGACAAGTGGCAGCCCAAGCAGGTCGCCGGCTTCATCAACGGCCAGAAGGAAGAAGGGCGCCGGCCGCAGCATCTGCAGGACCTGGGCGACCCGACGCAGCGCACGCTGGTGCGCGCCTACGCCGCCTACCAGGAGCAGTGCGAGCGCAACGGCCTAGTGGATTTCGCCGAACTGCTGCTGCGCGCCTACGAGTTGTGCCGCGACAACGCGGACATCCAGCGCCACTACCGCCAGCGCTTCCGCCATATCCTGGTCGACGAATTCCAGGACACCAACCGCCTGCAGTACGAGTGGCTGCGCGTGCTGGCCGGCCACACCGGCACGCTGTTCGCGGTCGGCGACGACGACCAGAGCATCTACTCCTGGCGCGGCGCGCGCGTCGAAAACATGATGAAGCTGGACCGCGATTTTCCCGGCACCCAGATCATCAAGCTGGAGCAGAACTACCGCTCCACCGGCACCATCCTCAAGGCCGCCAATGGCCTGATCGCGCGCAACAGCGCGCGCCTGGGCAAGGAGCTGTGGACCGACGGCAACGAGGGCGAGGCGATCCAGCTTTACGCCGCCTACAACGAGTACGACGAAGCCGAGTTCGTGGTCAACCGCATGCGCGAGCATCTCGACGGCCGCGCGCGCCACTCGGATCTGGCCGTGCTCTATCGCATGGGCGCGCAGTCGCGCGTGCTGGAAGAGACGCTGATCAAGGCGCGCATCCCTTATCGTATCTACGGCGGCCTGCGCTTCTTCGAGCGCATGGAAGTGAAGGATGCGCTGGCCTACCTGCGGCTGCTGCACAACCGCGACGACGACACCAGTTTCGAGCGCGCGGTGAACACGCCGCCGCGCGGCATCGGCGCCACCACCATCGAGAAACTGCGCGAGATTGCGCGCAGCCAGAACGTGTCGCTGTGGACCGCTGCCAACAGCGGCGCGCAGACGCTGGGCCGCTCCGCCAATGCCGTCGGCGCCTTCCTGGCGCTGATCGAGCAGATGTTCGCCGACACGCGTGGCCTCACGCTGAGCGAGGCCACCGGCCGCGTGATCGAGCGCAGCGGCCTGCGCGAACACTACAAGAAAGAGCGCGGCGAACAGGCCGAGGCGCGCCTGGAAAACCTCGACGAACTGATCAGCGCCGCGCGTGGCTTCGAGGAACTGCCGCCGGCCGGCGAAGGCGAGCCGACGCTGGAGCCGCTCACCGCCTTCCTCACGCACGCCTCGCTGGAAGCCGGCGACGAGCAGGCCGGCCCCGGCGAGGACTGCGTGCAGCTGATGACGCTGCACGCCGCCAAGGGCCTGGAGTTTCCGGTGGTGTTCATGGTCGGCATGGAGAACGGCCTGTTCCCCAGCCAGCGCACCATGGACGAGGGCAATCTCGAGGAGGAACGCCGCCTCTGCTACGTCGGCATCACCCGCGCGCGGGAGCGCCTGTACCTGAGCTACGCCGAGATGCGGCGGCTGCACGGCGTCGAACAGATCAATCTGCCGTCGATGTTCCTGAAAGAAATCCCCGCCGACTGTGTCGATGAGACGCGGCCGCGTGCCGGTATCCTGCGGCCAGCGTTCGCGCCGCGGCCGCAGGCCTCGTCATGGCGCGACGGCGCTTACAACAGCGGCAGCTACGCCAGCAGTGCCTTTGGCGGCGGCAGCTACAACAAGGACGGCTACCCGGCGCGCAGCGCGGCCGCCGCGCCCAAGCTCAGCGACACCGGCCCGGGCGGCTACAAGCTGGGCCAGCGCGTCAGCCACGCCCGCTTCGGCGAGGGCACCATCCTGTCCTTCGACGGCGACGGCGATCGCGCGCAGGTGGAAATCCGCTTCAAGGCCCACGGCACCAAACGGCTGATGCTGGGCTACGCCAACCTGACGCCGCTCTGAGGCGACTGCGGCGCGACATCCTTGGGGTCAGGGTGGCGGTGCGCTCCCGCGGCGCCCGCATTCAGCGTAAGATATTTCCTACGCCTTCTGCCCTCGTACCCAAAGCCCAACCATGGCGGCTAAGCCCAAGTCTTCCTCCAAGACGTCCAAAATCACGCCTGAACGTCTGCTCGACGCCATCGCTCCGCGGATCGCCGACGGCCGTCTGCACTCGGTGAATCTGGCCACGGCCGCACGGCTGGCCAACGTCACGCTGGCCGCGGTCGAGGCCTGCTTTCCCGAACGCCAGGCGCTGCTGGTGGCGCTGCACCAGCGTTACGTCAAGCAGGTGCTGGATCGCGTGGTGGAGGAAAGCGGCCGTCAGCCCGCCGGACTGCCGCGCCTGCGCCAGAGCATCACCGGCTTTCTCGATGCCTGTCTGGAACAGCGCAACGTGCGGCTGCAGCTGCTGGACATGGAAGCCCGCCATCTCGCCCTCGGCCGCGCCGCCGCCGCGCGACGCAACAGCTTCCGCGTGATGCTGTCGCTGGAGCTCAAGAGCTGCGGCGCGAAGCACCCCGACGAAATGGCGAGCCTGCTGCGCAGCATGGTGGAAGAAACCAGCCGCATGGAAGGCGAGGCCGGCAAGGCCAAGCCCGCGGCGCGCGCCCTGCTCTGGTCCTTCCTGGAATCGCAGCTGCCGCGCTGAAGCGGCGCGCCAGGTGCGCGTCGAGTCGCATCTGGGGCCGCTGGGGATGTCACCCGCTCTCGGATTACCGTCGTCGAGAACTGTTATTTTTTATTAATCTAATTTTTATTTGATATATAAAATATAACTATTCCAGGGGCCGTTGCGGCGACAGCGGGTGGCAATTTCCCGCGCCTTGCGGCACCACGCATCGGGCTTGTGCGCCCTACTTCACCTTCATCAGCACGCCCTGCACGCCGTTCTGTTCCAGGCGCGCCATCAGGGTGTGGGCCTTGGCGAGGCTCTTCTCCGGCCCGACGCGGACCCGGTAGTAGGTGTCCTTGTTGTCGATGGTCACCTTCTCAATGCGCGACTCGACACCGAGCAGCGCCAGCCTGGCCTTCTGCGCATCGGCGTCCTCCTGCGTGCGGTAAGCGGCGACCTGGATGACGTAGACGCCGTCGTCGCCCGGCAGCGCCTTGCCTGCGGGCGCAGTGACGTTGTCCGGCACGATCACTTCCTGCCCGGGCAGGATGTCGTAGAAGGTGAAGCGCGGCTTTTCCTTGGGCGGCAGCTTGATCGGCTGCGGCTTGCCGGTGGCTTCCGGCTTGGCCGGCGGGGCAGCGGGTTCCGCAACGACGGAAGGCTTGGTCGCCAGCGCCTGCCCCGGCAGCGGCTGCGCCGGGCGCGTGATGTAGACAATGGCGGCCACCGCGAGTCCGAAGGACAGGCCCAGCACCATCCAGATCCAGCCCGGCAGGCTGCCGCCGCTGCGCCCGCCCTTGCCCTTGGGCCGCGCCTGGCTGCGGCCGCCGCCGCGCTGGGCGTAGTCGCCGCGGGCCATTACATCTTCTCCGGCGCGGACACGCCGAGGATCGCCAGGCCGCTGCGCAGCACCACGCGCACCGCGGCGATCAGGGTCAGGCGCGCGGCCTGCAGCTCGGCGTCGTCGACGATGAACTTGTGGGCGTTGTAGTAGCTGTGGAAGGCGTCGGCGAGATGTTCCTTGAGGTAGAACGCCAGCACGTGCGGCTCGTGGGTCGCCGCCGCCTTGCGCAATACCTCGGGATAGCGCGCCAGCTGCACCAGCAGCGCCTTCTCGTGCTCATTGTCGAGGCGATGCAGCGCGGCCAGGCCCGCGGCCTCGTCGTAGCGCCCGCCGCGCTCGGCCAGTTGCGCGAACACGCTGTGCACGCGCGCATGGGCGTACTGCACGTAGTAGACCGGGTTGTCGTTGCTCTGCGAGCGCGCTAGGTCGATGTCGAATTCTAGGTGCTGCTCGTGCGAGCGCATCAGGTAGAAGAAGCGCGTGGCGTCGGTGCCAGCCTCGTCGATCAGATCCTGCAGCGTGACGAAGTTGCCGCTGCGCTTGCCCATGCGCCCGGAAGACAGCGTGACGAACTGGATCAGCTGCACGTTGAGTGCATCCTTGCGTCCGGTCAGCGCCTCGATGGCCGCGCGCACGCGCGCGATGTAGCCGTGGTGGTCGGCGCCCCACACGTCCATCAGCAGGGGCCAGCCACGGTCGAGCTTGTCGACGTGATAGGCGAGATCGTTGCAGAAGTAGGTGGCGGCGCCGTCGGCCTTGACCAGCACGCGATCCTTCTCGTCGCCGAAGGCCTCGGTGCGCATCCACAGCGCGCCGTCCTTCTCGTAGGTCAGGCCCTTCTCGGCGAGGCGCGCAAGCGCCTTTTGCACGAAGCCGGATTGGACCAGTGCCGCTTCCGACGACCACTGATCGAAGCGCACATTGAACGAGGTCAGCGTCGCCAGGATGATCGCCAACTGGTCGTCCAGCGCCAGGCGCTGCACCTGCGCGTAAGCGTCGCCGAGCAGGGCCTTGGCGCGCAGGATCAGCGCGTCGGCATAGGCTTCCTGCCGCAGCTTGATGGCGTCCTTTTCCTTGTCGCTGGCCCCTTCGGGGACGGCCGGCTCTTCCGGCAGATCCCGCAGCACATCGGCCGCGGCGCGATGCAGCGCCGTGCCCTGCGCGTCCTTCAGTTTTTGCGCGCTGCGCTTGATGTAATCCGCCGGGTATCCACGCTTGGGGAATGGCAGCGTTTCACCGCACAGCTCGAGGTAACGCAGCCACACCGAGATGGCGAGGATGTCGACCTGCCGCCCGGCGTCGTTGATGTAGTACTCGCGCCAGACCGTCCAGCCGGTGGCGGCCAGCAGATTCGAGATCGCGTCGCCGTAGGCGGCGCCGCGACCATGGCCGACATGCATCGGCCCGGTGGGATTGGCGGAGACGAATTCCACCAGGATGCGGCCCTTGGCGCCGCTGTCATCGCGACCGAATTTTTCGCCGGCCTTGAGCACGTCCGCCACCACCGCCTGGAAGGTGTCGGCGGCGAGGAAGAAATTGATAAAACCCGGTCCGGCGATCTCCACCTTGGCCACGCGCGGCGAGGCCGGCAGGTGCTTCACCAGCAGTTCCGCCACCGCGCGCGGCGGCTTGCCCAGCGGCTTGGCCAGGATCAGCGCGAGATTGGTGGCGAAATCGCCGTGGCTCTTGTCCTTGGCCGCGTCGATCTGGATGGCGTCGGGCGCGCGCACGTCGCTGCCGGCGATGACCGGCGCCAGCGCCGCGCGCAGCAACTCCTGCAGGTGGGATTTCATCGGGATGGATCTAAAAAGCTCGAGACGGCTTGGATTTTACTTGATTGGCCGGCTTCCGCCGGGGTGGTCACGCGGATGCCGGCGGCGGCGAAGCCGGCAGCGTCAACGTCACGGTCAGGCCGCCGCCCTCGCGGTTGGCGGCGCGGCACTGGCCGCCATGCACCTGGACGATGCGTTCGACGATGGCCAGCCCCAGCCCCTGGCCATTGGCGCGCGGCCCGTTGCTGCCGCGGAAGAACGGGCTGAACAGCTGCGCCAACTCGCCTTCCGGCACGCCGGGTCCGCGATCCTCCACCACCAGCCGCGCGCCGCCGGCAACGTCGCCCGTCACCCGGACGACGATGCCGCCGCCGGCAGGGCTGAACTTGGCGGCGTTGGACAGCAGGTTGTCGAGCGCGCGCCCGAGCAGGACCGGATAACCGTGAAGCGGCACCGCGGATGGCGCCTCCAGTTCGGCCGACAGCCCGGCGCGGTCCAGCTCCATGCGCGCCTCGGCCAGGCGTTCGCCGGCCAGCGCGGCAAGGTCAATGCTTTCAAGCTCAATGCCGGCAGCGCCCTCCTCCACCCGTGCCAGCGCCAGCATCTGCGCGATCAGCTGATCGACCCGGGCGATTTCCCGGTAAGCCCGGTCGAAATACGGCTGCACCTCCGCCGCCGCCTGGCCGCGGCCCAGCTCCAGGGCGAGTTGCAGGCGCGCCAACGGCGAGCGCAGCTCATGCGAGACGTCGCGCAACAGCCAGCGGTTACGCTCCACCAGCGATTCGACGCGATGCGCCATGTGGTCGAAATCGCGCGCAAGCTGGCCCAGCTCATCCTGTGCGTCCGTCAGCGGCGCACCGATGCGCGCCGAAAGATCGCCCGTGGCAATGCGCCGTGCAGCCTGCTGCAGCTGTTCCACCGGCGTGCCGATGCCGCGTGCGATGCGCCAGGTGACGACCCCGATCACCAGCAGCGACACCGTGATTTCAATCAGCATCCCGTAGGGCGCACGCGGCAGGTACGGCGGCATCCGCGGGCGCCCGTGCGGCGGCTCGCGCAGGGCGACGAAGCGCAGGCTGCGCCCGCGGTCGGTCTCGACGTTGAGGCTGGCCAGCGTCGTACTGGACGTCGGGTGCAGGATGATCTCGGACCCGGCCATCAGCTGGGGCAGGTAGCGCTCCATCAGCGGTGGTTGCGGCGCCATCAGCAGGTCGCGACCGTTATCGAGCAGCGCGACGTGGATGCCGCGCCGCTGCAGTTGCCGCGCCCACACCGCCACCGCATCCGGCCCGCCTGATTCGTACAACGCGGCGCAGTCCGTCGCCAGCTCATGCCAGTCGGGCTGGATGGTGGCGTAGTTCTCGCGCGCGATGCGGCCGAGCACCAGGGCGCTGATCGCGAGGGTCAGCAGGTTGGCGACGCAGAACCAGAGAAACAGGCGGGTGTAGAGACGGCTCATGCACCAGCAGGTCGGGTCAGGAGGTAGCCGGAGCCTCGCACACTTTCGATGCCCGGCGCATGCGGCGAGGCGGTGCTGAGCTTGCGCCGCAGGCGGCTGACGTGAACGTCCACGCTGCGGTCGAAGGGTTCGATGGCGCGTCCCAGTCCCTCCTCGGTCAATGCTGCCTTGTTGACCACGTTGCCGGCCTGTCGCGCCAGCGCCAGCAGCAGGGAGTATTCGGCACCGGTCAGCCGCAGTTCGGTGTCCCCCACCCAGGCACGACGCTCACCCGGCTGCAGCCGAAGTGCACCCACCGTCACCGCTTCGTCACCCGACGCCCCCGCGCCACGCCGCAAGAGGGCACGCACGCGCGCCAGCAGTTCGCGCGGCAGGAACGGTTTGGGCAGGTAATCGTCGGCGCCCAGCTCCAGGCCCACCACGCGGTCGGCCGGATCGCCGCGTGCCGACAGCACGATGACCGGCAAGTGATGCTGCCGGCGCAGCTCGCGCAGGGCGGTCAGGCCGTCCTTGCCGGGCATCATCACGTCGAGGATCAGCAGGTCCGGCGGCGGACGGTCGCGGGCGAGATGGGCCAGCGCGGTATCGGCATCGTGCGCCAGACGCACCGTGAATCCCTCGCGCTGCAGATAATCGGCCAGCAGCGCGCAGAGTTCCTGGTCGTCGTCGGCAATCAAAATCGTCCGCATGTCCTCTTCCGGGTTCTGGGGGCCTGGCTTCGACCACCGCCGCGCGCAGAGGTTGCCGGACCGCATTTACGCAAATTTACGGCTTGGCGACGGTCCTTTACAGCTTGCGGGCCTATAACGCTCCTGCCCCCTCAAACAGGAGAATCCATGTTCAAGCAACTCATGATGGCGGCCGCGGTGGCGGCCGGCCTTGCAGGCACCGGCACCGCGCTGGCGATGGGACCGCACGAAGGCTTTGGCGGACCAGCCGCGGCGCTGGAGCGGCTGGACCTCAGCGACGCGCAGTGGCTGCAGGTCCACAAGATCATGCAGGCGCACCGCAAGACCGCCCGCCCTCTGCACCACGAGGAAATGGCCCTGCGTCAGGGTTTCGCCACGCTGACGCCGGGCAGCACCGACTACGCGCAGCAGGTCAGCGCGCTGCAGGAGCGGGCGGCGCAAGTGGCCCGCGACCGCGTGCAGGACATGGCCAGCCTGAAAAGCCAAATCTATGGCGTGCTCGACGATCAGCAGAAGGCCAGGCTGGCGCAGCAGGCACAGGCGTTCTCGCAGCGTCGCCACCCATGGGCGCCCGCCGACTGAATCAACGCCGCCAAAGAAAAACCCCGCCGATCGGCGGGGTTTTTTGTCGCTGCGGCGCGCCTTAGTAGGTGTTGTACACCATGAGACGGGCGTTGCCGGCATCGACGATGTAGACCTGGTTCGTCACCGTCGCGCTGCCGAACGTCACCACGCCCAGCGGGTTGTACAGCGTCCGGTTGGACGCTACCACGCGACCGTTGGAGTCGCGGTCGATGTTGCCGTCCTGGTTGTCGTCGTTGGCCGTGGAGTGGGTGTAGTCGCCCTGGCCGTAAACCGCAACGGCGCCCTGGCCGTCGGCCGACGGCGTGTTGAACGCCAGCACGCGGTTGTTGCCGGAATCCGCGACGTAGATGTAGCCGGTGTTGCGATCGCTCCAGACGCCGTTGGGCTGACGCAGCGTCGAGGAACTGGAACCGAAGCCGCTCTGGTTCTTCAGGCTGGTCTGGCCGATCACGCGGGTCGCAGGCTGTTCGTTGCGCGTCGGCACCAGCGCCCAGTACAGGACGCGGTTGTTGGCCTGATCGCTGACCACGAGGCTGGAACCGTCGGACCAGACGTCGGCCGGCGAATTCAGCGAATCGGCCGTGACGGCGAAGCTGGTCGTGCAATCCGGCACCGCGACGGTATCCGCCGGGCAGTTGGGCGTCTGCGGGCCCGAGGTGAAGTTGCGCTGTCCCAGCACATAGGTCGCCGCCGCGCCGGTCGTCACCGAGGTGTAGATCAGCACGCGGTTGTTGCCGTTGTCCGCAACGATCAGGTTGGTGCCGGCAAAGGTGGCGCCGGTCGGGAAATACAGCGTGTCCGCCGCGGGGCTGCCGTCGGCGGCCGTAGTGGCCTTGCCGATGATGGCGCTGGGGGTGGGCGAGATCGCGCCGGTTCCCGAGGGCAGGGTGTTATAGACCAGGACGCGGTTGTTGCCGGTGTCGACGATGGCCAGCTTGGTTCCGGCGACACTGACCTTGCGAGGCTTGTTCAGGACGCTGGTGTTGGTATTGGAGGTGAAATCCGCCTGGCCGATGACGAAATCCGCCTTGCCGGCGCTCAGGGAACTCAGCGCGTTGAATCCCAGCACGCGATTGTTGTTGGTATCGGCGATGTAGACGATGCCAGTGTCGCTGATGGCCACGCTGGTCGCGGAATTGCCCAGCGTATTGACGTCCGGATGCTGACCGCGGTTTGCCGTGTTGTCGGAAAAGTTCGCCTGGCCGAATTCATAGACTGCGACCGGCGCGTTGTTGTTGGTGGAGTTGCTACCGCCGCACCCGCCCAGGACGACCGCCGAAGCCAGCGCCACGCTCACCGCCGCGCCCCGGACCCATTGCATTTTTTGCAGCATCTAGTGTCTCCGTTTCCAAGAACCCGCTACGGACGGGTGTTTAAAGATGAATTTTATCGGTACCGCAGATCGTGAATCGCGTAAAAATGTGTAAACCGCGCGCCAATACAGCCGCCGCCGAGGCGGCACAATAGCATTTAGGACCGTCCTGAGCTTGGTGGGACAGCACGGCGCACCAGGCGTTCAATTGGCAGGGCTCGAAGCCAGCTCCAGACCCCGCCGGTAGAACCTTGCGGCGTCTTCGCCATTCTGCGTCTCGGCGCAAAGTTTTGCGAGTTCCAGGTAAGCCACCGGCGTCGGCGCCACCCGCAGAACCGCCTCCAGGTAGCTGCGTGCCTTGCCCCAGAGCTTGTTGCGCAGGCAGACGCGGCCGGCGGTGGTCAGCAGTTCCGGCTTTTCGCCGTACTGCCCCAGCCACTGTTCGATGGTGGCGAGCTGGCTCAGCGCGTCGCCGCCCTGCAAGTCCCCATACAGCGTGACCAGATCGGCGTCCCACTGCTTCTTGAGCGCGGTGGCGACCAGGGCCTGCGCTTCCGCCTCGGCATTGAGCCGGGCCAGCCCCCGGGCGTACTGCCGGCGCAGTGCCGGCTCCGCCCGGAAACGCTCGCCCGCCGCGTCCCAGACGGCCTTGAGCTGATCCAGGCGCGCCGTGTCGAGCGCCTGGCGCATCAGCGCGCTCAGGGCCTGCAACATGAGTTCGCGGTAACGGTCGGGCGCCAGCGCATCGAGCTTGACCGTTTCCGCCAGCAGTTCGCGCAGCGGCGCCCATTCGCCGGTGGCGGCGTAGGACTCGGCCAGGAGTTCGATGGCATAAGGATGCGCCGGGTCGCGCTGGCGCAGCTTGAGTGCGGTATCGCGGACCAGCGGGTGCTCACCGCGCTCACGCTGCAGCTCGGCCTGGGTCAGCAGGGTGGCGAACTCCAGCTCCGGCGCGCTCTGCATGGCCAGCCGCAGGTAATGGTCGCGCCGGTCGCCGGCGCCCATGCGCTGTGCGGCGCGTGCGGCGCCGAGATAATTGAGGTGACGCGCATGGTGGTCGGCGGCGCGGCGCACCAGCTCGATCTCGGCACGCTTCCAGTGACCTTCGAGCAATTGCAGCAGGCCCTGCTCGAAGGAATCCCGTGCACGGTTGGCGCGACGACGCTCCACGGCTTGGCGGAAACGTTCAGGCAGACGGACGCCCGCGAACAGCAGCTTGAGCCCGTAGTAGATCGCCAGAAAGCCGGCGCTCATGCTCAGCACCAGCCCGAGCAGCGAGGTCTCGACGATCCAGTCGCGGTAGCTGATCAGGACGTAGCCGGTCTCCGCCCGCAAGTAGAACGCGGCGCCGGCGCCAGCGGCCAGCATCAGCAGGGCCAGCAGGAAAAGACGGATCATTGGACCGCCGGCTCCATCTGCGCGCGCAGCAGGGTCAGGCTGCGGCTGATGTCCGGCAGCTGCGGATTGAGCGGCAGCGGCCGCAGCCGCTCCAGCTCGGCCTGCGCCGCCATCACGCCGGGATCATCGGGGCGGAAATAATCGCCCAGCCAGGCGCTGGCCGATGCGCAGAGGTCACGGTAGCTGGTCGCATCGCCACGCAGCATGGCCAGCCGCGCGCCTTCCAGCTTCAACGACAGAATTTGATAGACCAGCGCCTCCTGGTCCGGCGCCAGCAGGCGCGGCGACGGCCCGCGGTTGCGCCGCACCGAGAACACGCCGCTCATCGCGGCTTTGACGCCGGCCCAGGCCCGCGCAGCCCAGCCGCTGTCCGGCGCCACGTCGGCGTGCTCCGGGCGGGCCTCGAAATGATCCGGCACGCGCGCGCGCAGCGGCAGACGCGGTACGCGGCCGATCAGGCTGGAGAAGGTCAGCGCCGCGGCCGCGGTGTCGACATGCGGCACCGCGCGCAGCGCCGCACGCTCCTCCGCCAGCACGCGGCGCACGTTGAACAGGCGCGGATCGGCCAGACTGCCGAGCCGCTGGTCGGCGAGGTCCAGCGCCGTCGCCGCAGTTTCCGCATCGTGCTCCAGCTGCAGCCGCTCGTTGGCCGTCAGCAGCAGGTGTTCGACAAGGGCCATCTGCAGGCGGGTGCGGCCGCCCTGGTACTGCTCGTTGAGTCGCGACAGCACCTGATCCTGCTCGTCGAAGCGGTCGCGGAACGCCGCCACCTCCAGGCTGTTGCGCCGCGCCGCCTCGGCCTGGTCGGACTGTCGCGCATCGAGCTTGCTGGCCTGGACCTCGACTGCGTTGAGGTCGCGCACCAGGCCATGCAGCTGGTCGTTGTTGTCGTGGATCGTGCGCACCAGCACGCCCACCTGCCAGCACGCCAGCCCGAGCAGCAGCAGACCCAGCAGCGGCAGCAGCCGGCGCCAGCGGGAGCGGGGTTCGGTCGGTGCGAGAGGGTCGTCGGTCATGGGCACAATCGGATTGGGGCGGACATTATTGACGATCCGGCCGCCGCGGTCGCGGCCGCCTCGCCGTCAATGCGCAGCAGCCAGGGCCTGCGCCAGGGCCTGAACGATGCCGGGGTCCGTCATCTTCTCCGGCGCCAGCGGTGTCCGGAAGCCGAGTTCGGCCGCTTTTTCTACCATACGCGCCCCAGGCACAACCAGCTTCAGCCCGAGCAGGCGGGCGCGCTGCGGCTCCGGCGTCAACCGCAGCAGGTGCTGCAGGGCCTCGCCGCTGGTGATGACGACGGCGTGACAGGCACGGACCGCCTCGGCGATGTGCGCACCGTCGTAAGGCAGCGGCACGCGCCGGTAGACCTCCGCCACTTCGACCGTCGCACCCCGCCCGCGCAGGGCCGGCGCCAGCACGCCCAACCCCCGCTCGCCGGTCACAATCAGCAGGCGCTGGCCGCGGACGTCGCGGAACTGCGGCAGTTCCAGCAAGCCTTCGCTGGAGTAGTTCGCGGCTGGCGTCAGCACCGGGTGTCCGCCGGCCTCCAGCGCCGCGGCGGTGGCGGCGCCCACCGCCGCCAACTGCGCCGGCCAGCCCTCAGGGCACAGCAAGCGGGCATGCTGCACGGCGTTGGCACTGGTGAAGATCCAGGCATCGGCACCACGCGAGGCCTCCAGCAGGCGACGCGCGCCGCCGGCATGCGGCGCCGGCACGATGGACAGCAGCGGCAGGCGCAGCGCCTTGCCGCCTTCCGCCTCGATCAGCCGGCACAGAAGATCGGCCTGGTGCGCCGGCCGCGTCACCAGGATGCGGCGACCGGCCAGCACCTGCGGCTTCGACGGATCGGTCGCGCCGGAAGCGCTCATCGCCTCAGACCGCGATGCCCAGCGCGCCGAGAATCTCGCCGGCGCCGTTGAGCAGCAGGCGTTCCGCCAGCGCATGACCGAGCGCCTCGGCCTGCGCCGCTTCGCCCTCGATCTCGCCGCTGACGATGCGCGAACCGTCGGGCGCACCGACCAGCGCCTTCAGTTTCAGCCGCCCGCCGTCGAGGCGCGCGTGGCCGGCCACCGGCACCTGGCAGGCGCCGCCGAGACGGCTGTTGAGCGCGCGCTCGGCACGCAGGCGCGTCGCCGACGGGGTGTGGTGCAGCGGCGCCAGCAGCGCCCGCGTGGCGACATCGTCGGTGCGACATTCGATGCCGATGATGCCCTGGCCGATGGCCGGGATGAAGCGATCCACATCGAAGCTGTGCGCGATGCGGTCCTGCAGACCGAGACGCGCCAGCCCGGCATGCGCCAGCAGGATGGCGTCGTACTGCCCCTCGTCGAGCTTGCGCAGGCGGGTGCCGACGTTGCCGCGCAGGTCGCGGATCGCGAGATCCGGCCGCAGCGCCCGCAGTTGCGCCTGGCGGCGCAGGCTGGACGTGCCGACGCAGGCACCCTCGGGCAGCGCGTCGGGATCGGCATAGCGATTGGAGACGAAGGCGTCGCGCGGATCCTCGCCCTGCATGAACACGACCAGTTCGAGTCCCTCTGGCTGGCGCGCCGGCACGTCTTTCATCGAATGAACGGCCAGATCGGCACGGCCCTCCAGCATCGCCTGCTCGAGTTCCTTCACGAACAGACCCTTGCCGCCGACGTTGGCCAGCGGCGCGCTCAGCATCTGGTCACCGCTGGTGGTCATCGCCAGCAGCGAGACCTCCAGCCCCGGGTGCGCCTGCTCGAGCAGCGCCTTGACGTGGTGGGCCTGCCACAGGGCAAGCGGCGATTCGCGGGTGGCAATTCTCAGCGGCATGAGCGTGGGCGGCGACGACAGCGAGGCGCCTATCGTCGCACGTCCGCCGCCGGGCGTGTCAGGCCTCGGTGAGGAAGCGCCGCACTTCGGCGAGACGACGGCGCGACACCGGCAGCGCCTGCGTCGCGTGCTTCATCTTCAGCCAGTGATGCTGCTCGCCGCCGCGGTCGCGCTCGAGGCTGGCGATGAAGCGCGTCGCCACCAGCGCCTTGCGGTGGATGCGCAGGAACCAGGGCGCGAAATCCTCCTCCAGCGTCTTCAGGGATTCCTCGATCAGCACCTCGCCGTGCAGATGGCAGACGGTGGTGTATTTCTGGTCGGCGAGGAAATAGACGATGTCCTCCACCGGCACGCGCACCAAGCCGTCGCGGGTGGTGGCGAGCACGAACTCGCGCTTGGGGCGCCCCTGTGCCGTCGGGGCGGCCGCAGCCGGGCGCTGCGCCCGCGTCGGCTTGCGCACGCGCATCAGCGCGTCCTTGAGTTTCTCCAGCCGCACCGGCTTGAGCAGGTAGCCCTGCGCGGCGGCATCGTAGGCGGACAGCGCGTGCTCGGAATAGGCGGTGGTGAAAATCACCGCCGGCGGCGTCTCCAGCTCGGCGAGCTGGCGGCCGACCTGCAGGCCGTCCATGCCGCCCATGCGGATGTCCATCAGCACGAGGTCCGGCTCTTCCTCATCGATCACGTCCAGCGCCGACTCGCCGTCGCCGGCTTCGCCGACGATCTCGTAGCCCGGAAACTCGGCCAGCAGGCGGCGCAGACGCTCGCGCGCCAGCGGCTCGTCATCCACGATCACGACTCTCATTGCGGCTCCCCTTGTTCTTCTAGCTGCGTCTGCGCCGCCAGCGGCAGGGTCAGGCGGGCGCGGAAAATCGGACCCTCGGCGTTCTCGTCATGACCGAGTTCCATCATCGCCCTGTCACCGTAAATCAGTTGCAGCCGCTGGGCAATATTGTCGACGGCGATGCGATTGCCGTGCTTCTTTTCGGCGTCCTGTGGCGGCAGCGGGTTTTCCACTTCCAGCACCAGCCGGTTCTTGACCTCGCGCGCGCGGATGCGGATCACGCCCGGCTCGCGCAGCTTGGAGATGCCGTGATGCACGGCGTTTTCCACCAGCGGCTGGATCGCCAGCATCGGCACGCGCCAGCCGAGCAACTCCTCGGGAATATCCCACTCCACGCGCAGGCGCTCGGCCATGCGCACCTTCTCGATGCGCAGGTAGGCTTGCACCAGCCCCACCTCGTCGACCAGCGGCACGATGCGGTTGCGCTTTTCCATGCTGGCGCGGAACAGGTCGGAGAGGTCCTCCACCATCATCTCGGCCTCGGCCGGCTTGATCGAGATCATCGCCGCGATGCTGTTGAGCGAGTTGAACAGGAAGTGCGGCTGGATGCGCGCATTGAGCGCCTGGTAGCGCGACTCGCCCTCGGCGGTGACCTGCTCGCGCCACTCGTGGCGCAGCCAGAAGTAGCGCAGCAGCAGCAGCGAGACGATGGCCGAGATGCAGGCACTGCGGATCACGAAGGCCAGGCGCGGCTCGCTGGGAAAATTCTCGGAAATCGGCACCAGCGTGCTGATGTCGTAGGCCAGTTCGCCGATCACGGTGGCGATGATCACCAGCATGCCCCAGCAGACGAAGAACACCACGCCGGGCCGCGCGATGCGCAGCCAGCGCCGCGCCCAGCACAGCGCCGCCGCGCTGCACAGGCCGATCCATTGCAGGTACAGCGACAGCAGCGCCAGGTGGTAGAACGCCTCCTCGCCGCTGACGCTGCTGGCCAGCGTCAGCACCAGGGCCACCAGTTCCATCGCCAGCGACAGGACGAAGATGGTGCGCCCACGGCAGAAGTCGGGAATCAGGCTCAGCTGGTGCTTGGGCTTCGGCTTGATGCTGTGCACGCGCAACATCCCTCTTTGGCGCACCACCCGCTCGGTGAATGCGGGCTGGCGGATTTGTTATTAATTATAATACAAATTATAAATCTAACTATTTTTTATAACGTTTCGATGGCATCCGCCAGTGACAGCGGGTGGCGCCCAAAATAGCGCAAAACCGCGGCTGCGCGCCCGGCCCCGCCTATAATCGGCGCCCTTCGATCTTCAAGCCCTGCGTGACGACCATGACCCAGCCCGGCAGCGACAAGAACGCGATGTGGAGCGGCCGCTTCAGCGAGTCCACCAGCGCGCTGGTGGCGCGCTTCTCGGAATCGGTGAGCTTCGACCGGCGCCTGTACCGGCAGGACATCGCCGGCAGCCAGGCCCACGCGCGCATGCTGGCCAAGATCGGCGTGCTGACGCAGGACGACGCCGCCAAGATCGTCGCCGGACTCGACGCCATCCGCAACGAGATCGAGAGCGGCCGCTTCGAGTGGAAGACCGAGCTCGAAGACGTGCACATGAACATCGAGTCGCGGCTCACCGAGCGCATCGGCGACGCCGGCAAGCGCCTGCACACCGGCCGCAGCCGCAACGACCAGGTCGCCACTGACATCCGCCTCTACGTGCGTGACGTCATCGACGAGGCCGTCGCGCTGATCGACCGCCTCGCGGCCGGCCTGCTGGACCTCGCCGAGCGCGAGGCCGACGCCGTGATGCCCGGCTTCACGCACCTGCAGATTGCGCAGCCGGTCACCTTCGGTCACCACATGCTGGCCTGGCGCGAGCAGATCCTGCGCGACCGCGCGCGCCTGCTCGATACCCGCAAACGCCTCAACCTGCTGCCGCTGGGCTCCGCCGCGCTGGCCGGCACCGTCTACCCGCTGGACCGGCACTTTGTCGCCGAACAGCTCGGCTTCGACGGCGTCACCGAGAACTCGCTGGATGCGGTCTCCGACCGCGACTTCGCGATCGAATTCTGCGCCGCCGCCGCGCTGTGCATGGTGCACCTGTCGCGCTGGAGCGAGGAGCTGATCCTGTGGTCGACGCCGATGTTCGGCTTCGTCGCCCTGCCCGACCGCTTCTGCACCGGCAGCAGCATCATGCCGCAGAAGAAGAATCCCGACGTGCCGGAACTGGTGCGTGGCAAGACCGGCCGCGTGGTCGGCGATCTCAATGCGCTGCTGGTGCTGATGAAGGGCCAGCCGCTGGCCTACAACCGCGACAACCAGGAAGACAAGGAGCCGCTGTTCGACGCCTGCGACACGCTGCGCATCTGCCTGGAAGTAATCGCCGAGATGGCGCCGCACATCCGCGTCCACCGCGACGCCTGCCGCGCCGCCGCCGCCAAGGGCTTCTCCACCGCCACCGACTTCGCCGACTACCTGGTGAAGAAGGGCCTGCCGTTCCGCGACGCCCACCACGCGGTCGGCGCCGCCGTGGGCCTGGCGGCGCAGAAGGGCTGCGATCTCAGCGATCTGTCACTGGACGAACTGCGCAGCTTCTCGACGCTGGTCGAAAAAGACGTCTACGACCACATCACCCTCGACGCCAGCGTCGCCGCCCGCAAGACCTATGGCGGCACGTCGCCGGAGCAGGTGCGGGCGGCGATTGCGCGGGCGAGAGCCGGTCGCTGACCCGGTGCCGCACCGCCGGTCACCGAACTCAGCCCAAGTTCCTGACCGCGCTCTTGAGGCGCCCGAAAAAATCCTCCAGCTGCTGGCGCGGCGCGGCGCTCATCAATGCCAGCATCGGCTTGAGCTGATCCCAGATGCCCTGCTCGCGCGCGGCGGTGGCCAGCGCTGACAAGGCCTCCGGGGTCTGGTGCGCGGACAGCGCCAGCACGCGCCGCTGCGCGTCGGCGCTCATGGCGGTGAGCACCGTCAGCCAGGCGCCCCACAGGCGGCCCTGATTCACCGCCTCGATCACTGCGGTCAGTTGCGCGTCGTCCAGCGCCGCGGTGAGGTCGCCCATGCGGCCGCGCAGCGTGGGGCTGACCTGCGTCATCATCGACAGCGCTTCGGACCATAGCCCCTGCACGTCGCCGGCGGCGGTGCGGATCACGCCGCGCAGGCGCTCAGCCGGCAGCAGGCCGATGACGGTCTCCAGGCGCTGTGGCGATTCGATGAAGAACGCGATCTCCAGCAGCGCACGGTCGTCGCGGATGGTGGAGGCCACCTCGCGGATGACGACGTCGGAGAGAAAATCGACGAAGCGCGCCATCGTCAGGTATTCGCGACGCGTCAGCAGCTCCTGCGCCACTGCCACCACGCATTGGGCCGGCAGCAGGGCGATGACCTCGCGCGCACTGCGCGGATCGAGCTCGACCGATACGTCGGCGAGAAAGCGCGGCGACAGCTTGAGCGCCACCTCGACCGCGCGCGCCGGCGCCAGCAGGCCGGTGACGCGCGCGCACAGCAGCGGGCCGTAGAGCTTCTGGCCGATGGTGGCGACCAGCGCCACCGGGATCAGCTTGCTCGCCGCCGCCACCCGCACCAGGCGCGAGCGGCTGCTGTCGTACAGCGCCGCCGACAGTCGCTCGCGCAGCGCGCGGATCTGCGTGACGTCCTGCTGCGCCAGAAACGCCAGCTGCGGCTCCTCCAGCTTGAGCAGCCGCGCCAGCTTGATGATCTCCGCCCGTGTCGCCAGCCGGCTCATGGAAACAGCACCTTCTTGAACGCCGGCCGCAGCAGCAGGGGCACCATGCTCAGCGACTGCTCGATGGCCTGGTCCAGCGCGCGGTGATCGCGCTGCATGGCAGCATCGAGGCTGCGGCTGAGCAGCTGCGCCTGCTCGGGCGCGAGCGTGTCGAGAATGTCCAAGGGCTTGCCGGCGCCGAGCTTGCGGCGCAGGTCGTCGATAGGCTTGTCGGCCACGGTGGCCTCCGCTGGGATCAAGTCGTCATTAGAACCCGTAGCGCGCCCCGAGCGCACGCAGTTCGTCCAGTTCGCGCTCGTGGTCGTCGCGGCGGCGCTGCACTTCATCCATCGCCGCCGACTGGGCCAGGAGCGGCGTCGCCGGCGTGACCGGCAATGGCGGTAGCGGCACATCGAGCCCCGGCAGCGGGGGCAGTTGCACGGGCACCGGCAGCGGCACGCCGACGGGCGTGGGCAGTTCCGGCACCGGCACGGGGACCGGCACCGGGTTGTCGGCGCCGTTGATCTCGCCGGTCGGCAGGCACAGGCCGCCGAAGGGACCGGCCGGCACCGTGAAGGCGGGCGTCGAAGGGTCGGGCGCACGCTCGAAGTCCAGCGCCAGCGCTAGGTTGTTGGACGAGGCGCGCGCGCCCAGCGGCTCGAAGCCGAAGCGCCAGGCCAGCAGGTTGAGGATGGAGTTGGGGTCGAACTGCAGATGCTCGACGTGCCCGCGCCGCGCGCGCGGGCCGATCAGCACGCAGGGCACACGGCAGCCGAGACGGCCGTCGTTGCCGGCCGCTTTTTCCTGATCCGTCACCGGCGCCAGCGGCGGCGGCACGTGGTCGTGAAAGCCGCCCCATTCGTCGTAGTTGACGATCAGCAGGGTGCGCGACCACTGCGGACTCTGGCGCAGCGCGTCGTAGACCTGGTTGAGAAACGCCTGGCCATTGCGGATATCAGCGTAAGGGTGATCGTCCATCGACAGGCCGCCAACCTCGTTGACGGTGTTGCCGACGTTGTCGACGAACATCAGGTTGGGCAGACCGCCGCTGGCGATGTCGGCGGCGAAGCTGGTCATGTCGTACTTCTTCGAGAAGCTCTTGTACTGGTCACCCCAGTACGAGGTATAGGACACATCGGTGTAGTAGTACGCCACCGTGCGGCCGACCGAGAGCATGCGGTCCCAGATCGTCGGCAGCGTGGAGATGTCCACGGTGTTGCTGATGCGGTCGGTCTGGCCCGCGTGCATGTAGAAGCGGTTGGGCGTGGTCGAGGACAGGATGCCGCAGAAGTAGCGGTCGCAGATCGTCCAGTTTTCGGCGCAGCCTTTGAAGAACGGCAGGTCGTCGGCGGTGTAGTAGCCGATGGGAAAGTCGTCCCCCGCCGGCTGCGTCAGCAGGAAGCCGTCCATCTTGCCGCCATTGATCTGCGTGCGGCCGCCGGCGTAGCTGTGGTCGGGATCGGCGAGATTGCAGTTCTGGAACTGCGGCGCCAGCCGCCGCGAGGTGCGCACCGTGCCGCCGCGGTCGGTCTGGGTCACGCCGGCCTGCACGCCGTCGGCGCCCGGCACCCAGCCCAGGTAGTGATCGAAGGAGCGGTTTTCCATCATCACCACGACCACGTGATCGATGCCGCTGTCGGCCGGGTGCGGCAGCGTCGCCGCGCTGGCACCGACCACCCCCGTGGCACCCGTGGCGCCGCTGCCGCAGCCGGGCAGCGCCATGCTGCCGGCCGCCGCCGCGACGCCGGCCATGAACTCGCGTCGCGTCAGACCGCGACCCCGCCCGGAACGCTTGGACATGTCCGCTCCCCTCTCTCGCTGTGCTGCGGCCGGTGCCGCTGTCATTTTTCTGTCATTTATGATGAACCCTTGCGCGCGGCCGTCAACCGCCGGCGCGTTGTGTTCCGCCGGAGGCACGGCGAAAATCAAACAGGAGGGAGGTGGGCATTGGCTGATCCGCGTTACGACGAGGCGATTTTCCCGACGGACCTGCTGCTGGCGCTGGCGATGATCGCGCCGGAGCGCGGCGTGCAGCCGGAATGCCTGTGCCGCGGCCTCGGCTTCAGCGTCGAGGACCTCAGCAAGCCGACCACCCGCGTCTCCTACCGCCAGGCCAGCCTGATGATCCGCCGCGCGCTGGAGGCGATTCCCGATCCGGCGCTGGGCCTGACCCTCGGCGCGCGCGGCACGCTCGGCTCGATGGGCCTGATCGGTCACGCCATGGCCATGTGCCCGACCCTGGGCGAGGCGATGAACCTGGCGCTGGAGCACCTGGTGCTCACCGGCGCGGTCGGTTACCGCATCGAACTGCGTGTCGGCGGTGGCCTGCTGTGGCTGGAGCTGGAACACAACTTCCCCGACCCCGACATCCAGGCCTTCATCACCGAGGAAGCCTTCGCCAGCGCGCTGACCTATGCGCGCGCGCTCACCGGCGGCAAGGCCAACCCGGTGCAGGTCGACTTCACCCACCCGGAACGCGGCAGCGGCGCTTTCGCGCACGAGGTGTTCGGCGTGCCGGTGCGTTTCGGCTGCACACGCAACCGCTTCGTGCTCGAGCCTTCGCTGCTGGCGCTGCCGGTGCCGACGCATCATCCGCTGGGCCTGCGCCAGGCGCTGGACCTGCTGGAACAGTTCACGCGCCAGGAGCGCGCCAAGGACGATCTGTGCAGCGCCGTGGAGCGCGCGGCCTATCGCACGCTGACCAGCGGCATCACGCTGGAGGACATCGCACGCGAGCTGAACATGTCCAGCCGCACGCTGCGGCGGCGCCTGGCCGGTAGCGGCATGTCGTTCGAGGCGCTGGTGGAGAACGTGCGCAAGACGCGCGCGCTGAGCCTGCTGACGCACTCCGACGCCGCCGTCGAGCGCGTGGCGCAGGAGACCGGCTACAGCGACGTGCGCAACTTCCGCCGCGCCTTCAAGCGCTGGACCGGCGTCAGCCCCAGCGAATACCGCCACTAGACACGGGTCGCCGCGAAGCACGCGCGTTGCCGGACACGCGCAGCGCGGGATGCGCGCAGGCCCGCCGCAACCCGATCTGCCGATGCCGTTTCGTGCACTGTGCGGAGGACGCTCAGGCGCCACCCGCTGTGGTGCATTTCCCCAGGGAAATTGTTTTTATTTATTGATTAAATTTTAATTTGATTAATAAAATATAACGATCTGTGCGGGTATCCGCCGGAGAGCGGGTGGCCGTCGCGGCACCCTTTTGCGGCCATCGCGACCCTCGCTCGGCGCCTTCGGCGGCGCCAAGCTGCGGACCATCACCACATCGGGAGCCGTCATGGGCGAGTACACAGGCCAGCGGGTCTTCATCTCCGGCGGTTCGCTGGGCCTCGGCCGCGCGCTGGCGCTGCAGCTGGCGCGGGACGGCGCGCACGTCTGCATCGCCGCGCGTGGGCGCGAGGCGCTGGACCGCACGCTGGCCGAGATGCAGGCCGCCGCCGGCACGCAAGCGACGACGCTGATCGCGCGCCATGTCGATGTCACCGATCCCGCCGCCGTCGAGGCAATGGCGGCCGAGGCGGTCACCGCGCTGGGCGGGCTCGACCTGCTGATCTGCAACCAGGGCTTTGCCCATATCGCGCCGGTCACCGACCTGCCGGTGGCCGACTTCCGCCGCCTGATCGAGGTCAACTACCTCGGCCACGCCTACCTGTGCCGCGCCTTCGCGCCGCACTTCATCGGCCAGCGCCGCGGCCGCGTGATGATGATCAGCTCGGTGCTCGGCTACCTCGGCGTATACGGCTACGCGCCCTACTCGGCCAGCAAGTGGGCCATCGTCGGCTTCGCCGAGGGCCTGCGGCAGGAGCTGGGCCTGCATGGCGTCACCGTGCAGGTGGTCTACCCCGGCACCATCGAGACGCCGGGCCTGGCGCAGGAGAACGCCGACAAGCCGGCGGTGGTCTGGGCGATGGAGAGCGGCAGTCCGTTCAACAAGGTCCGCGGCGCCGACGACGTGGCGCGGCGCGTGCTGCGCGCGGCGCGCGGCCGCCGCTTCGAAAATCCGCTGGGCTGGGATGGCTGGTTCACCTTTCTCGCCAGCCGTCATCTGCCGGGGCTGGTGCGCTGGCTCAACGACGGCGACCTGCGCAAGGCGATAAAGCAGCACGGCGGCTCGTCCGGCTGAGGGTTTTGGACGGCGGCGGTTTGCAGGCACAATCCGCCATCGACAAAAAACGGGAGGAGCCCGCCATGAAGTTTTCATACACCCAGACGTTCGCCAAGAACGCCGACACCGTGCTCAAGATGTTCTGCGATCCGGCCTACCACGAGAAGCTGCAGCGCGCGCTCGGGGCCCTGGACTATCGCCAGCTCGAACACAGCGACGACGGCAAGCGTTTTCGCATCAAGTGCACCTACACGGTGAAGTCCGACGTGCCGCTGCCGGGCTTCGCCAAGAAGATCCTCGGCGAAACCTCCACCGTGGTGCAGACCGAAACCTGGGACCGCACCGCGCGCAAGGGCGAGGTGATCATCGAGGTGAAGGCGCTGCCCGGCAGCCTGCGCGCGCAGACGGCCATCGCCGACAGCGCCGGCGGCAGCACCAAGACCTTCAACTGGGAAGTCACGGTCAAGATTCCGCTGATCGGCGGCAAGCTGGAAGACCTGATCGCCGGCGACATCCGCAGCAAGATCGAGCCGGAGCAAAACGCCGGCCGCGACCTGCTCAAGAACTACTGAGCCCGGCGTAGCGGCGCCCGAGGCGTCACCCGCTGTCGGTTCGAGAGGCCGCGAGGTTGTTATATTTAATCAATTAAATTTTTAATCGATTAATAAAATATAACGATTCTCCCAGGCAAATCCGACCGAGCGGGTGGCGTTGCGCGCCGCCGCTGGCGTCCGCGCGGTCGGCGCGCTGGCCCGCAAGGCCCCCTTTTGCGGCCGCTGCGGCCCCTTACGACCGCTGGACGCCGCAGTAGGCTACGGTGACGTTGGGCAAGCAGCGGCCATGCGGCGAGAATCGTTCTCCCGCCATCAGAGCCTCGGGCCCGCAAGAGAGAGGGAGTCTATGAAACGTTGCGCAATGCTGGCAGCAGCACTCGGTTTGATGGCGACGCTGGGCGGCTGCGGCCGCTCGCACACGGTGGACAACAGTGTGGTCAACGCCGGCGCTTCGCCGGTGCCGACCACGCGCTACGACATGGCCAACGGCTGCTACGCGCTGCAGGCGACCGCCAACAATGCCTACGCCGTGCACGGCAGCGACGGCAGCTATGCCGCCACGGCCAGCAGCGCCGGCAAGGGCGAGCCGCTGTATCTCAAGCCGACCGCGCTGGGCCGCTACCTCTGCTACGCCAGCGACAAGACCCTGCTCTCGGCCGGCGGCGGCAGCGTCAGCAGCGCCACCGCGCCGACCGATACCGAAGACTGGACCATCGACACCGTCGCGCCGGGCCAGTACACGCTGTTCAACAAGTCCGCCAACAAGTCGCTGGCCACCGACGCCGCCGGCAAGCTGGTGCTGTCGGACACCGCCGGCACGTTCCATTTCGTGCCGGCCAGCGGCTGCACGCCGTACCCGGAAATGCCGGTGGGCATCGACGGCAAAACCTACCAGGGCAACGGCGTCGACAAGCCGGTGATCGGCTTCGCCGACGGCCACACGCACATGTTCATGTCGAGCGAGATGTCGGACGGCAGCGGCAATGTCGGCCCTTCCGCCGGCGGCGTGCTCTACGGCCAGCCGTTCAACCGTTTTGGCGTCACCGAGGCGCTGAAGAACTGCGAGGCGGTGCACGGCCCCAACGGCCTGCTCGACCCCGACGTCATCATCCACACCTCGCCGAGCCCGCACGACACCGTGGGCTGGCCAACCTTCGCGGGCTGGCCGACGGCGGCTTCCGACACGCACCAGGTGATGTACTACAAGTGGGTGGAGCGCGCCTGGATGGCAGGCCTGCGACTGCAGGTGAACCTCGGCACCAACATCGCCGCGCTGTGCCAGCTCGGCGCGACGTTCATCGGCGCCACGCACCCCACCAATCCGCTCGCCGACTGCAACGACATGAGCGTCGGCCAGAAGCAGCTCAACTACATGTACGAGATGCAGGACTACGTCGATGCGCAGGAAGGCGGCCCCGGCAAGGGCTGGTTCCGCATCGTCAAGAGCCCGGCAGAGGCCCGCAACGTCATCAACCAGGGCAAGCTCGCCGTGGTGCCGGGCGTGGAGTTCGCCAACATCTTCAACTGCACACTCAAATTCAACCCCGACGGCAGCGAGACCGACGGCTGCACCAAGGCCGACATCGATGCGCAGATCGACAAGCTCTACGCGCTGGGCGTGCGGCAGGTCTATCCGTTCCATGACGTCAACAGCGCGCTCGGCGGCACCGGCATCTTCTCGCCGCTGGCGCTCAACCTGATCGGCTTCCTGCAGACCAACCAGTTCTGGAAAACCTACGACTGCCCGTCGATTCCCTACTTCACCGCCGACCCCAGTTACACCAACACCGGGCGCTCCAACGAGTTCTACCAGGCCGGCGCGATGATGCAGACCGCCATTCCCGGCACCGGCAGCGATCCGTTGACCGCCGCCGTGATCGCCGCTGGCGGCGGCACGCTGCCGCTGTACGCACCGGGCTATCAGTGCAACGCGCGTGGCCTGACCGAACTGGGCCGTTACGCGGTGCAGCAGATCATGAAGAAGAAGATGGTGATCGACATCGATCACGCCGAACTGTCGATCAAGCAGGACATCATCGACATGGCCAAGGCGCAGAACCCGCCGTATCCGCTGGTGTCGATGCACGGCGGCCACGGCGGCATCTCGGTGCAACAGGCGCAGGACATCCTCAATCTCGGCGGCGTGATCTTCCCGTACAAGCCCAATGGCCGTGGCCAGACCGAGTTCGTGCAGCGCATCAAGAAAATCCAGCCGGCCGGCAAAGCCATGGCCATCGGCTACGGCTTCGACGGCAACGGCTTCGGCGGACTGGCGACCCCGCGCGGCGCCGGCGCCACGCCGGTGCCGCACACGTTCACGATGTTCCAGGGTCCGGGCTGGGGGCCGCAATTCGCGGCGGCCGGCATCAAGCCGATCACGGTCCATCAACTGAAGATTCCGGAAAGCGGCAAGAGCTGGGACATCGATGTCGACGGCACCGCGCACTACGGCATGATCCCGGACTTCGTCGAGGAGACGCGCATCGAAGGCGGCCAGGAAGCCCTCGACGCGCTCTACAACTCAGCGGAAGGCTATCTGCAGATGTGGGAGAAGGTCGTCAACCGCTGAGGCCCGTGGCGGCCCAGGCGTGAAGTCCGATCAGGCGATGCAACGGCCATGACGCGGCGGCGCACATGGCGGTGCGGCATGCTCGCGGCCGGGCTGGCGCCCGGTCTTGCGCAGGCGCATTCCTTCGGGCGGATGTACAACCTGCCGGTGCCGCTGTGGATGTACGTCTACGGCGCGGCGGCGGCGCTGCTGCTGTCTTTTCTGATCGCCGCGTATTTCCTGCACGCGCCCGCGCCGGGTGCGCAGCCGCGCGGCGGCGATCTGACGCAGGCCGCCTGGGTGCGCGCGCTGCGGCGCTGGCGTTTCATCCCGATCCTGCGCGGGCTGAGCGTGGCGCTGCTCCTGCTGACCATCGCCACCGGCCTGTTTGGCAACAGCGACCCCTACCGCAATTTCAGCATGACCTTCTTCTGGGTCGTGTTCGTGTTGGGCTTCGCTTACCTCACGGCCCTGATCGGCGATCTCTACGCCGCGATCAATCCCTGGCGCGTCGTCACCGACGTCATCGCGCGCATCCGGCCACGCTTTGCGCAGGGCCGCTGGCGCTACCCGCAAGGCCTCGCCTACTGGCCCGGGCTGCTGCTGTACATGGCATTCATCTGGATCGAGCTGTTCGTGTTCAACCGGCCGCACACGCTGGGTGTGATGCTCTGCGTCTACACCGCGCTCAACCTGCTCGGCGTGTGGGCCGTGGGCCGCGAAGCGTGGTTCCGCTATGGCGAATTCCTCGGCGTGTTCCTGCGCCAGATCGCGCGCATGGCGCCGCTCGATTACCAGCCGGCGGCGCAGCGTGGAGAACCCGGCCGCCTGCGCTGGCGTCTGCCTTTCGCCGGCCTGCTGGAAGCGCGCGCGGAAGACTGGAGCCTGCTGCTGTTCGTGCTGTTCATGCTCTCGTCCACCGCCTTCGACGGCCTGCATGCCACGGCGCCCTGGTTCAAATTGTTCTGGGCCGATCCCTACGGCGTGGTCACCGCCTGGGCCGGCAACCGGCCCATCCTGCTCTACGCCAAGCTGCTGCCGGTCTACACCGCGCTGCAGACGCTGTGCCTGCTGCTGTCGCCGTTTCTGTACCTCGCGTTCTATCTGCTGTTCGTCGCACTGGCCAAGGCGTTGACGCGCAGCCGGCGGCCACTGCGCGAGCTGGCGCTGGCTTTCGCGCTGCCCCTGCTGCCGATCGCGCTGGTGTATCACGTCACGCACTACTACACGCTGATCCTGACGCAGGGCGTGAAGATCGTGAGCCTGCTGTCCGATCCCTTCGGCTGGGGCTGGAACCTGCTGGGCACTGCCGACCGTTTCCGCGCGCCCTTTCTGCCGGAGATGGGCACCGTCTGGCACACGCAGGTTGGGCTGATCCTGCTCGGCCACATCGTCAGCGTGTATCTCGCGCATGTCGAGGCGCTGCGCCTGTTTCCCACGCGTCGCGCCGCGCTGCTGAGCCAGATCCCGATGCTGATCCTGATGGTGGCCTTCACCGCCGCCGGCCTGTGGATCCTGGCGCAGCCGATCACGCGCGGATAACCGCCAACCCTGAAGGGCAGCGCGCAGGCGCAGCGCCGCGGCCAAAAAAATGGCCCCGCAAGATGCGGGGCCATCGAACAACAGGCGTGCCGGTTATGCCCGGGCGCGCTTCCTGCGGCGCGACAGTCCGGCGCCGAGCAGCATCGGCACCAGCAACAGAGGACCGAGCGCGCCGCCACCCTTGCGCGTCGACACCGGCTGCGGAGTCTCCGAGGTCGGCAGCACCTGCACCGCCGCCTTGACCATCGAGGAATGGTTGGCGCTGTCGATGACGGTCAGCGTCGGCTGGTAAGCGCCGGGCACCGTGTAGACATGCGTCGCGCGCGTCGCCGTACCACTCTGCACCGGCGAGCCATCGCCGAAGTTGAAGCTGTAGCTGACGATGGTGGTGTTGTTCTGCGCAATCGACTTCGAGCCGTCGAGCGTCACGGTCAGCGGTGCCGGGCCCACGGTGGGACCGTCCGCGAACAGCTCCGCGATGGTGCCCGTGCCAGGCAACACCGTCACCGACAGCGTCGACGTCACCGTCTGCACCGGCGACACGGCGCTGTTGTTCTTCTCGTCCGTCACGATCACGTACGGGTGGAACGTGCCTGCCGTGGTGTAGGTGTAGCTGAGCTGCGCACCGGGCACCGGCGAGGACTGATTGCCGTCGCCATAGACGAAGGTGTAGCTCAGCGTCTTGCCCACGGAATCGACGGTGGCCGAGGCATCGAAGGTCACGGTCATCGGGATGCTGGTATCCGGCGGCACGATGACGCGCAGCGCCGCCGTGATCGCAGGACCGCCGGTTGTGGTCGGCGCGGTCAGCGTGAAGCTGCGCGTGGCCTGCACCGGGCTGGTCTTGCCGTTGCTGTCGGTCACCAGCAGCGACGCCGTGTAGTTGCCGGCCTGGGCGTAGGTGTGCGTCACCGTCGCCGTGCTCATCGCCTGCGGCTGCGAGCCGTCGCCGAAGTCGAAGACATAGGTCTGCACCTTGTCGCCGGTGTACGCCGTCTTGGACGAGCTGCCGTCGAGCAGCACCGTTAGCGGCGCCGTCGGATCCGGAATCGTCTGCAGCAGTCCGGCGGTGGGCGGCACCGCACAGAACAGGTTGCCCCGCTGCGTGTAGTCGGCCGGCGCGGTACGGTTGAGCTGGTTGATGGTGGCGCCATCGACGCCGCCGGGACCCGCTTCCGCAACCACTTCACCGTACAGGTTCTGCAGGATCCTGGATTGCGCCAGGCCCTGGATCTTGCTCTTGGTCAGCACCCAGACAATGCGGTTGTGCGCGACATCAAGGTGACTGTCGGCATCGGCCGGGCCGTCCTGCAGATACAGGGTGGTGGTCCCCACCGCCAGCACGCCGCCAATCAGGCCGCCGGTCGGGTCCGGCACCGCAGCGCCCGGATTGACGACGGTCTGATGACCGTAGAAAAACGCGCCGTTGGGCGAGGCCGGTGTGCTGGGCCAGCCGGTGGCTTCATAGCCGACGAAGTGATCGAGACCGTCCGGCAGCGTGAAGTGCACGAAGTAGGCCGTCGGGCTGCCGGCGGGCGGCAGCGCATCCAGGTCCAGCGAGATGGTGAACTTGTCCGCAGCGCCCTGCGTGAAGATCTCCGCGGCGTAGGCCGCCAGCACGTGGTCGGGAATCTGCTGCAGCACGCCGGTGCCAGCCGAGCCGAACGACACCAGGTAACCCGGCGCGGTGCAGAGATCGCCGCCGGTGGTCGGCAGGCCGGTGGCGGAGACGCCATTGCCGATACCGCCCGGACCTGCGGTCTTCAGAACCTCGCTGATCGCTGCGTTGACGGCAGAAATATCGAGGCTGCCGAGGCCGGTGGTGAGATCGTAGCCCGGCGTGGCGACGAAGCCTCCGTTGGTGCCGAGCACGATGTCGTTGAAGCCCGTCACCGACGGCAGATTGGCATTGGCCGCACTCGGCGGGCTGGCCAGCAGGTACAGCAGCGGGCCGGCGAAGCCGAGGTTGTTGTTGTGCGCGTTCTGGATGCGTGCCCAGCTGCCCAGCGACAGCGGCGCAGCCAGACTGGTGCCGCCGTTGCTGGTCGCCGCGCCGTTATCGAAGAACTTGGCCGCGGATAGCAGGAAGTCGGCATCCATCGCGATATCCGGCACACCGCGCGGCAGCACGGCCGGCAACTGCTGCGTGGGCAGCAGCGGGTAGAGCACCGGCGCCTGCCAGGCCGCAGCCTGTTCGACGGTGGAGAATCCGCCGCCACCGGCGTTCCAGGCGATTTCGGAGTTGTAGCTGCCGTCGTTGTTGACGAACAGCGTGGTGCCGCCGACTGCGATCGCATAGGGCGACGATGCCGGGTATTCCTGACCGGGAACCGGGCCGGAATCCGGCACGCCGTTGCTGATGCCGCCCACCGCAGGCGCCGGGCACGTCGGACCGGTATCGCCGGACGAGAAGAACAGGGTCTGACCCTGCGCCACCGCCTGCATCATCACCTGATCGTCGATCGCCATGTCGCCGTTGGGAATCGCTAGCGCTTCGCAGAAGCCGAGCGAGGCGCTCATGGCCTTGGCGATGTTGTCCGCGGCGAAGCGGTTCATCGCCGTGGTCATTTCCGTGGTGTACGACGACGGCATGTCGTAGAGGATCAGCTGTTTGACGTTGCCGGCGATGCCGGTCGACGTCTGCGTGTCCATGTCGAACTCGGTCTGGCCGGCGGTATCGGTGGAACTGCCATGCGGCTGCACCACGGTGACCGGCACCGTGGCAAGGCCGTACGTGGTTTCAAATTTCTTCAGGTCGCTGAGAATCGGACCCATGTCGCCTTCGGTGATGATGGCGATGGTGGTGCCGTCCGCCTTCGGCACATTGCCGACGTTATAGGCCTTCCAGAAATCCTGGGGGCTGAGCGAGGTCGGGGTGTTCGGCACGCCGCCGGGGAACGAGGTTGACGAGCGGCTGCCCTGATGCAGTGCGGGTTGCAGCTTGTTGACGTTGCTCAGACCCAGCACCGCGGAGACGGTGCCGCCCAGTGCCGCCGGCACCTGCGCATCCTGCGTGTTGGCATAGACGGTTTCGCCGAACTGCTGGTACTGCGCGATCTGGGTGTTGAACGCCGCCTGCGCGGTGGCGACGGTGCCGTCCGCAGTCACCAGCAGGTTGTTCGGCTCGATCTGCACATGAGTGAACCCGGCCGATTGCAGGTAAGCCTGCACCGACTGCGCCTGCGCCGCGGTCGGCGCATAGCTGGCCATGAACGCGGCCGATGTCAGGTAGGTGCCGAACAGCGGGTCGCCCGGCGTCGTGATGTGCTGAATGTAGTTGCTGAGCTGCGCCTTATTGCGGAGGTTGAGTCCCACCACGACATGCAGCGGCGTCGCGGCGTTGGCCGGCCCTTGCGGTACGGCCGAGACGAGTTTGGGACCGAGCGCCTTGGTCGCCGTCGTGACCCAGGGGCTGTCGGCGTGCACCGTGCTCAACAGCGCCGTGAGTCCCAGGAAAAAACCCGCCTGCACCATGCGTCGGGGCCGGATGAAATGCGATGCGACGTCTTGACGACGTTTGCCCATGTCCCTTACCTCCCAAAAGACCGCAAATTGAAATGGAGTCGCCTTCTGATGCCGCGGAAGCGACCAGCGGTCCCGGCCGGATTGGTTCTGACGGCGGAGACCTACATAAGCCAAGCAACGATTCGGCCAAGATGAAGTTGACGAGGGCGAAAGGAGCCGCAGCTCCGCATAGGTGGAGCCGGCCGCTTGCGGGCTGAAGGCGGAGTGCGACGAAGACGTGACGTCACAAGCAAAATCAGCGAGGTACGACCGTTCGCAATCAGGCAGCCCTCGCTACGACATCAGCGTTCTTTACAAGAAAAATATGCACCATGAGTCGCTTTTACTATCACTCCAATTGCCCCGGCCAGCCCGTGCACCCGGCGGCAGCCGCGCGACGTCGGTGCACGCCCCGGGAAAAACCCCACATGGATGTCGAGCAGGGCATGGGCAGTTGCATGCATCCGATGCAGGGGAAATCCCCTATGAATTCTTGTGCGGGCACCGCCCTGCGCTGGAAGCGCTAGCCTGAGTGTCAACGCCGCAGGCCGCGCGGTCGCTTTCTGCGCAGCACCGCCAGTAGACTGCCGAACACCCCCGAAGCCAGCCCGCGCACGAGCGAGACGAATGAGCGATTTTCCCAGCGACATCTACACGGAACCCCAGGACCTCGACGTCGATACTCTTCGCAATCTCGGCCCGCTCGCCGGCATGGCCGGCGTCTGGCAAGGCACGCGCGGGCTCGACGTGAAACCCAAGGCGGAGGGCCCGAAGAAGCAGGCCTACGTCGAGCGCATCGAGCTGCAGCCCATCGACCCGCAGACCAACGGTCCGCAGCTGCTGTACGGCCTGCGTTATCACACCCACATCGTCAAGCCGGAACAGGTCAAGACCTATCACGACCAGGTGGGTTACTGGCTCTGGGAGCCGGCCACCGGCGGCATCATCCACACGCTGACCATCCCGCGCGGCCAGGTGGTGATGGCCTACGGCCAAGCGGCCGCCAACGCCAAGACATTTACCGTGTCCGCCGCCGCCGAGGATCTGTCCTTCGGCATCCGCTCCTCGCCCTTCCTCGAGTATGCCTTCCGCACCACGGCGTTCCGCATCGCGGTGAGCATCAACGCCGACGGCACCTGGTCTTACGAGGAAGACACCGTGCTGATGATCCGCGGGCAGACCGAACCCTTCCACCACACGGATCGCAACACCCTGCAAAAGATCGCCGAGCCGACGCCCAATCCGCTTTGGATTGGTTCGCGCTCAACGTGAACATCTTCGATAGCGATCACTAACCTTTCATAGAGTGGACATTCATCAACGTCCGCCTCTTGCCCAAAGTCGTCGCAGCACAAGCAACTCTTTAGCCGCTCTACCCACTCGCACTCCTAAGCCCATTTTCCCATTCCGCTGCGCGCGCGGCCCTGATAAGGTTCGTGTCATGGGAGAGTCAGGGATGACGTTCAATCGACGGCCACGTCAGCGCGCAGCGTTGCGCGCCGCGGCGCTTGCCGCGCTGGGCCTGATCAGTCTGCAGGCGCTGGCGGCGCCGCTGACGCTCTACGTCTACCGCGATAAAACCGGCATGCCGGTGTACACCAATCAAAAGCCGGAGAACGTGGAGTACGTGGTCATCCACCCGGGCTCCGGCGAGCCGCGGCCGGTGCTCAGCATGCCGCCGCCCAATGTCCCCGCGGCTTCCAACACCGACACCAGCGCCGTCGCAGTCAGTATCGCTGCGCCCGTCGCATCCAGCCCCGCTGCACCCGACGCGGTCGTGGCGCCGGCCGAGGCCGCTACTGCGGCAACCGACAGCACCAGCGCGAGCGAAGAAGTCCTGATCGGCTGGGCGGCGTCCTGCAAGGGCGTCACGCAGGCGATGCTGGACGAGCGCGCCAAGCAGTGGCTGCCGCTGGTCAACAAGCACGCCAAGGCGCATGGCGTGCCGGTGGCGCTGGTGCGCGCGGTGATGCGGGTGGAATCCTGCTTCGACGCCCACGCGGTGTCGCGCGTGGGGGCGCGCGGCCTGATGCAGCTGATGCCGGACACGGCGACCCAGCTGGGCGTGCGCGACAGCTTCGACGCGGATCAGAACATCGCCGGCGGTGTGCGCTACCTGCGCCTCCTGCTCGAGCGCTTCAAGAACAACACCCGCCTCGCGGTGGCCGCGTACAACGCCGGCCCGATGGCGGTCGATGCCTATCACGGCATTCCGCCGTTTCCGGAAACGCGCAGCTACGTGCAACGCGTGCTGGCGGAGTACCGCGTCCACAACAGCAAGCAGCGCAAGCAGTCCAAGAGCTGATCGCGGCGCAAGCGCGCAGCGGCCTCCATCGCAGGACGCTACGGCCGTAAAAACCCGCCACCCGCTCTACGTCCTGCCGGCTTCTGTTGTGTTATTAATTATTTATTATTTTTTAAATCGATAAATAATTTACAACAGTTTTCCCCAGGCAAACGGCTACAGCGGGTGGCGTCTTTTTGCGTGCCCCCAGCACCGCAGATGGCCGCCGCTGCGCCCCTGCCTGGCCCCTGCGGCCCTCACGCCGCGCCGCTGTTGCAGAGACACTCCGTGGCGTAGGCTGCCACCATCCGTTCTAAATTAAAGACGGCAGCCACCTACCGAGGGAAGGGAAGATGATCAAGTTCAGCGGAATGTTCTCGGCCGCCGCCGCGGCCCTGCTCACCTGTAGCGCCTATGCCGCGTCCGATGCCGACGTGGCGCGCCTGGGCAACGACCTGACGCCGGTGGGCGCGGAGAAGGCCGGCAACAAGGATGGCAGCATCCCGGCCTGGAGCGGCGGCAACATGAAGGCGCCGGCCGGCTGGAAGATCGGCCAGCCGCGTCCCGACCCCTACGCCGCCGACAAGCCGCTGTACTCGGTCTCCGCCGCCAACGCCGACCAGTACAAGGCGCACCTGACGCCGGGCCAGATGGAGCTGCTCAAGACCATCAAGGGCTATCGCATGGACGTGTACCCGACGCGCCGCTCCTGCGGTTATCCGGACATCGTCTACCAGCGCACCAAGGAGAACGCCAAGATCGGCAAGATCGCGGCCGACGGTTTTGAACTGGGCGAGGCCACCGGCTCCGGTTTCCCGTTCCCGATTCCGTCCAGCGGCATCGAGGCGATGTGGAACCACAAGCTGCGCTACGAGGGCCAGGGCCGCATCGAGCCCAACTACACCATCCTCTCGCCGCGCAAGGGCGCGACCGATTTCCTCAAGCTGGAATACGTGGCCAAGTACCTGGTGCCGTTCCAGGCGCCGAGCACCAAGACCATCGCCGACGCCAACGGCGTCGAGTTCTACTTCTTCCAGGAAAGCACCGCGCCGGCGGCGCTGGCCGGCACGCTGTTCGCCGGCGTCTACTATCTGCAGAAGCTCAACGAAGGCTGGCAGTATTTCCCGGGTCAGCGCCGCGTGCGCAAGCTCTCCACCTACGCCTATGACGCGCCGCTGATCGGCCTGGAGAACACCTACTACGTCGACCAGGCGTGGATGTACAACGGCATGCTCGACCGTTACACCTACAAGCTGGTGGGCAAGCAGGAACTGCTGGTGCCGTACAACAGCTTCGCGCTGCGCGACGGCAAGCGCTTCCCCGACGAGAAGCTGTTCGGTCTCGACCATCTCAACCCGGATGCGCGCCGCTACGAGCTGCACCGCGTGTGGAAAGTGGAAGCGGACGTGCGCCCCGGCCAGCGCCACTCGGCGCCGCACCGCGTGTTCTACATCGACGAAGACACCTGGGCGATCCTGGTGGTCGATCTCTATGACGCGCAGGGCAAGATGCAGCGCGTGCAGGAAGGCAGCGTGACGCCGATCTGGGAAATCGGCGCCTGCGACGCCAGCCAGAACTTCGTCAGCTACGACCTGCCCAGCGGCCGCTACTTCGGCGACATCTTCACCAACGGCCAGACCGAGACCGACTGGCTGGCCGGCGCGCAGGGCCGCCTGAAGCCGGACATGTTCACCGAGGATTACCTGCGCCGCGCGGGTTCGCGCTGAGCAGCGCCGGCTTCGACCGCCGCCTCCGCATTTCCGTGGAGGCGGCGGCGGAGCGGGCATTTTTTCATTGGGGCGTTCACGCAGGGGGTGCGTGATGGATGGCATGAATAAAAAAGGGATGGCGGCATCGGCCGTATTCGCGGCGCTGACACTGGCGACGCTGCCGGCACAGGCGTTCAAGTTCGACATCGGCGACGACTTGCACGCCAGCTTCGACTCGACCGTGTCCTACGGTTTGTCGATGCGCACGCAGGACCGCTCCTGCATGCTGATCGGGCGCGACAACGGCGGCTGCGCCGCACTCAACGCGCCGCTACCCGAAGCCTCCGAGGACGCGTTCTTTCTCAACGCCGACAACGGTGACCTCAACTACAAGAATCACCAGATTTTCTCGCAGGCGATCAAGGGCACGCACGAGCTGTTCCTGAAGGCGCCGGACGAGTGGAGCGGCTTCGTGCGCTTCACCGAGTCCTACGACTTCAGCGTCGATCACACGCAGCGCACCAGGCTCGCCCCCGATGCGCGTGCCCTGGCGGTGCACAACTTCCAGATGCTGGACCTCTACGTCAGCAAGAACTTCGACCTGTTCGATCACAACGGCCGCATCCGCGTCGGCAACCAGGTGATCAGCTGGGGCGAGAGCACCTTCGTGCTCGGCGGCATCAACTGGACCAACGCCATCGACGTGCGCCGTGCGCACCTGCCCGGCACCCAGCTCAAGGAAATCTTCCGGCCGGCGCCGATGGTGTCGCTGAACGTCGACCTGACCAAAACCCTGGCCTTCGAAGGCTACTGGCAGTGGAAGTGGAATCCCTTCCAGCTTGATCCGGCGGGGACCTACTTCTCCAGCGCGGATATCGTCGGCAAGGGCAACGAAGGCGCGATCTACATCCCCACCTCGCAGGTCAACGCCGGCATCGCGGCCGACTCCAACGCGCAGACCGCGCTCGCTGCCGGCCTGATCCGCCTGATGCCCTACGGCACACTCGGCGACCCGGGCGGCACCGGCCTGACCCGCGCGCAGATCGAGAGCACGACCACCATGCGGCCGCGTATCACCAACGGCCTGACCAACCCCGCCAATCCGCTGTCGCCGGCCGCGGCCAATGTCGTGGTCGCCTCCAACGCGCAGTTGCAGACCGGCACCGCGCTCCCGCTGGATGGCGCCAGCACGCCGGACAACGCCGGAGAGTGGGGACTGTCGCTGCACTGGCGGCCGGAATGGACGGATGCCTCGTTCGGGTTCTATTACCTGAACTACAGCGAGAAGATCCCCTTCATCACCTACGTGGTCGATCCGAAGTACGCCGCCGACAACCCGGTCTCCGCCGCCTACCGCGTCGAGTTCCCGAAGGATCGTCACCTCGCCGGCGTCTCCACCAACTTCAATGCCGGCGACTGGGCCATCGGCGCCGAGGTGTCCTACCGCCCGCGCGAGGCCACCGCCATCGACACCTCCGTGCCCACCCTCAAGGGCAAGCAGCCGTACTACGCCTGCGTCAACGACGGCGGCGAAGCCAAGGGTCATTACTGCAAGGGCTGGGTCGATCAGCAGAAGTGGCAGGCGCAGTCGACGGCGCTGCAGATCTTCTCGCCCACCAGCGGCCTCGGCCAGTGGCTCCTGCCGCTGTTCGGCGCCAGCGAGGGCGTGTTCCTCATCGAAACCGGTGCAACTTATTTCCCGGGCCTGAAGCCGCTGGGCGGCATTCCCTGGTCGCTGCCGGCCTACCACGTGCCGGACAAGGTCTCGGCCGGTTACGTGATCGAAAGCACCGTGACCTATCCCAACGCCTTCAACTCCGGCTTCAACTGGTCGCCGCAGATCGACTGGTCGCACGGCGTCTACGGCAACTCGCCGAACTCGATCCCCTGGCAGTCGGGCGTCAAGGCCGGCACGCTGACGCTCAACCTCAACCGCCAGAACCGCATCACCGGCTCGCTGGCCTACACCTGGTACTTCGGTGGCGGCTCGCAGAACCTGGCGCGCGACCGCGACTTCGTCTCGGCCTCCGTGGCCTACAACTTCTGAGGCCGAGGCCCCGCCGCTCATGCTGACCCGACTCGTTCAACGGCTGGAGGGCTTCCTGTTCGCGCATCGCGGCGCGGTGCTGGGCGTGTTCGCGGTGCTCACCGCTTTCATGGCCTGGGAAGGCTCGCACCTGCGCATCTCCGCCGGCTTCGACAAGCTGCTGCCGGCGCGGCACGAGTACATCCAGACCTTTAACGCCTATCGCGATCAGCTGCAGGATGCCAACAGCATCGCCGTGGTGGTGCATCCGCGTCACGGCGACGTGTGGAACGCGGCGACGCTCAAGACCCTGCTGGACGTGACGCAGGCGCTGACCTTCCTGCCCGGCGTCAACCGCGGCAGTGTCACCTCGCTGTGGACGCCTAACATCTTCGTCACCGAGATCACCGAGGAAGGCTTCAAGGCCGATCCGCTGATCAGCGGCACCGTCACGCCCGACGCGCTGACGCCGGAGGTGATCGCGCAGATCCGCACACGCGTGGTCGAAGGCGGCTACATGGGCAAACTGGTGGCGCGCGACGGCTCCGCGCTGCTGATCGCGGCGTCGCTGCAGGATCCCGATCCGCACACCGGCGAGCCGCTCGACTACATCGACTTCGGCCACCGCCTGGAATCGCAGATTCGCGGCAAGTTCGAGAACGCCGACGTCGAAATCCAGATCATCGGCTTCGCCAAGGAAGTCGCCGACATCGCCGACGGCGCCTCCGGCGTGCTGCTGTTCTGCGGCGTGGCGCTGCTGCTGACCATCTTGGCGGTGTACTGGTACTGCCGCTCCTGGATGCTGACCTTCCAGAAAATCATCTGTTCGATGACCACGCTGATCTGGCAGTTCGGCACCATGCACCTGCTGGGTCTGGGCCTCGATCCGCTGGCGATCCTGGTGCCTTTCCTGATCTTCGCCATCGGTGTGTCGCATGGCGTGCAGCAGATCAACTTCATGGTGCGCGAGGTCGCCGGCGGCTGCTCGATGTACGAGGCAGCGCGGCGCAGCTTCAGCGGCCTGCTGATCCCGGGCGTGCTGGCGCTGACCACCACCCTGGTCAGCTTCGTCACCATGGTGCTGGTGCCGATCCCGATGATCCGCGAGCTGGCCATCGTCGCCTCCATCGGCGTCGCCTACAAGGTGGTGAGCAACCTGATCATGCTGCCGCTGGCGGCCTCCTACTCGAAGATCTCGCAGGACTGGAGCGCGCAGTCGCAGGCTCGGCGCGACAGCCGCGGCGACTGGATGAGCGCGGTGGCGCGCATCGCCGAGCCGCGCAATGCCTGGATCATGACGCTGCTGACGCTGGTCGTGTTTGCCGCCGCGGTGCTGCTGTCGCGCGACCGTGTCATCGGCAGCCTGCAGCCGGGATCGCCGGAACTGCGCGCCGATGCCCGCTACAACCTGGACTCGCTGGCCGTCGCCGAGAAATTCGACATCGGCCTCGACTGGCTCACCGTCGTGGTGGAGGCGCCCGAGGGCTCCTGCGGCAACGTCGAGCTGGTCAAGCTCATCGACCAGTTCGGCTGGGAGATGCAGAACGTGCCGGGCGTGGTCAACGCCGAGTCCATCGCCTCGCTCACCAAGCTCTACAACGCCGGCCTCAACGAAGGCATGCCGCTGATGGCGACCGTGCCGCGCGACGGCAAGACGCTCGACTACATCATCGCGCAGGCGCAGGAGGCGGCGGCGCTGCGCGGCCAGGGCTGCAAGTGGCTGGCGGTCAATCTCTACCTCACCGACCACAAGGCCACGACCATCCAGGGCGTCGTGACGGCGGTGAAGGCGTTCCGCGCTGCGCATCACATGGACGGCGTCAGCTTCCGTCTCGCCAGCGGCAACGCCGGCGTCGAGGCCGCGACCAACGAGGTGCTGGAGCACAGCGAGCTGCCGATGATGCTCTACGTCTACGCCGCCATCGTGCTGCTGGTGTTCCTCGCCTACCGCGACTGGCGCGCGATGCTGGCCTGCTGCCTGCCGCTGACGGTGGCGACCTTCCTCGGCTACGCCTTCATGAAGTGGCAGGGCATCGGCCTGACCGTCGCCACGCTGCCGGTGATGGTGCTGTCGGTCGGCGTCGGCGTGGACTACGCCTTCTACATCTACAACCGCCTGCAGATGCACCTGGCCGGCGGCGAGACCATCGTCGCCGCCTTCGAGCATGCACTCAAGGAAACCGGCATCGCCACCGTGTTCACCGCGCTGACGCTGTCGGTCGGCGTCGCTACTTGGAGCTTCTCGGCGCTCAAGTTCCAGGCCGACATGGGCAAGCTGCTGACCTTCATGTTCATGGTCAACATGCTGATGGCGATCACCGCGCTGCCGGCGTTCGCCGTGGTGCTGGAGCGGCTGTTCCCGCGCCGCGGCCCGGTGCGCGTTCCCGGACTGATGCACCACTGAGGCCGGCCATGACGATCCGTACTTCCATGCTCCGTATCGCTGCCGCCGCCGCACTGGTCTGCTGCGGTCATGCCTCCGCCGCCGGCTCCGCGCAGAAACCGGCAGTGCCCATGCCACACCCGACGCAGGCGCCGATCATGGCCGCTGCGCATGCCGGCGCGCGCATTGTCGCCGTCGGCGATCACGGCATGGTCCTGCTCTCGGACGACGGCCGGCAGTTCCGACAGGCGCGCAGCGTGCCGACGCAGGCGCTGCTCACCAGTCTGAGTTTCATCGACGACCGGCAAGGCTGGGCCGCCGGCCACGATGGCGTGATCCTGCACACCGCCGACGGCGGTGAGACCTGGACCTTGCAGCGCGAGGACCTGGAGGGCGACAAGCCGCTGTTCGGCATCCGCTTCCGCGACGCGCAGCATGGATTCGCCGTCGGCCTGTTCGGCACCGCCGTGCAGACCGCGGATGGCGGCGCCAGCTGGACACCGCTCGCCGTTGAAACAGGCCCCGCGACCGACCATCACCTGTACGGCATCTTCGGCGATGGCGGCAGCGTGTTGTGCATCGCCGGCGAAGCCGGCCTGGTGTATCGCTCCACCGACGGTGGCGCGACCTGGGCCACGCTGCAGACCAGCAACCCCGGTTCGTTCTGGGCGGGACTGCAGCTCAAGTCCGGCCGCCTGATCATCGCCGGCCAGCGTGGCCATATCTTTGCCAGCGACGACCAGGGCGTCACCTGGAGCGAAGTGCCCTCGGGCACACAGCAGTCGCTCACTGGCCTGACCCAATTGCCGGACGGCCACCTGCTGCTGGTGGGATTGGCCGGCACCACGCTGGACAGCAGCGACGACGGCAAGACCTTCTCCCTGCACGAACGCGAAGATCGCGCCCCGCTCACCGCCACCACCGCGACGCCGACCGGCGCCCCGCTGCTGTTCGGCGCCACCGGCCTCGTCGCCGTGAAATCCGGAGTCTCGCCATGAACCTCATCCGCCTCGCCGCGGCGGTATCCGCCGCGTTCCTGCTCGCCGCCTGCGGCCATCACGAACAGACCGCAGCGGCGACCCCCACCGCGGCCGCAGCACCGGCGGCCGCTGCCAACGCCTCGCCGGCCACGCTCAAGCTGTTCCAGCAGACCTGCCACAACTGCCACGCGGTGCCCGGCACCGGCGCGCCGCAGGCCGGCGATGCCCAGGCCTGGGCGCCGCGCCTCGCGCAGGGTCGCGACACCCTGCTCGACCACACCATCAACGGCTACAAGGGCATGCCGCCGATGGGAACGTGCACGCAATGCACCGAGCAGGATTTCGTAGCCCTGATCGAATACATGTCCGGCGCACAGCTCAAGTAAGTCCGCCCGTTTTGCAGAGAGCCACCATGTCATTGTCCCGCAGAGCACTCATCAAGCATCTCGGCGCGCTCGGCGCCCTGGCCGGCACCGGCGGCTGGTCGACACTGGCGCAAGCCGCGCGCGCCCGCATCATTCCGTGGCGCAACTGGTCCGGCGGCCAGAGCTGCATTCCTGCGGCGCGCCTCGCGCCCGCCAGCGAGGACGAGCTGGCGGAACTGCTGAAAAGCACGCGCGACATGACCGTGCGCCCGGTCGGCTCTTCGCATTCCTTCAGTGCCCTGGTCCCCACCGACGGCAAGATCGTCTCGCTGAGCAACTTCACCGGCATGATCGGGCACGATCCCCAGACGCTGCAGGCGGAGTTCTGGGCAGGCACTCCGATGTCGCAGACCGGCGAGCCGCTGCTCAAGGTCGGACAGGCCCTGCCGAACATGGCGGACATCGACTACCAGACACTGGCCGGCGCCATCTCCACCTCAACGCACGGCACCGGCCCGAAGTTCGGCTCGTACTCCACCAATGTCGTCGGTCTGCGCCTGGTGACGGCCGAGGGCAAAGTGCTCGATCTCGACAAGACCCATCAGCCGGAACTGTTCAACGCCGCCCGCGCGTCGCTGGGTTCTCTGGGCATCATCACCCGCGTGAAACTGCAGAACCGGAAAGCCTTCCGCCTGCATCAGAAGCAGTGGGTGCAGAACACCGAGGAGCTGCTCGAAGACATGCCGCGCCTGGTGAAGGAGAACGACCACTTCGAGTTCAATCCGATCCTGCACTCGGACGTGTCGCTGGCGCAGGTCCAGAACGAGACCACGGACAGCCGCACGCTGGCCAAGGAAATGGGCGGTGACGGCGACAAGGTCGGCAAGCTGGCGATGGCCAACACCTACCTGCGCAATCACCCCGACGCGCACGCGGCGCTGCTCAACTTCCTGGTCAAGCACCTGGAATTCCCCGACGTGATCGACGACTCGTTCCGCGTGTTCGCCAACGTGCGCGACCAGCGCTTCAACGAGATGGAGTACGAAGTGCCCGCCGACGCCGGCCCGGCCTGCGTGCGCGAAATCCTCAAGACCATCCGCGAGCAGAACCTCAACAGCTTTATTCCGCTGGAATACCGTTACGTCAAGGGCGACGACATTCCCCTGTCGATGTTCAGCGGCCGTGACAGCTGCGCGATCTCCGTGCACCAGTACTACGACATGGACTATCACAACTTCTTCGCGCAGATCGAACCGATCTTCTGGAAGTACGACGGCCGTCCGCACTGGGGCAAGCTGCACACGCTCAACGCCGCGCAGCTGTCGCAGCTGTACCCGCGCTGGAAGGAGTTCACCGAAATCCGCCGCGAGATGGACCCCACCGGCAAGTTCCTCAACGGCCACCTGCGGTCGGTGTTCGGCGTTCAGTGCTAGTCAGCCCATCGTCACCCCCGCGAAGGCGGGAATGACGGGATATTGATTCAGGAGTCGGACATGAAGAGACGTTCCGTGTTGCTCGGCGGTCTGGGCCTCGCCATCGCTGGCGGCGCCCTGCTGCGCCCCAAGGACAACGGCGCGCCCTACGATGACTACTTCCGCACGCTCAACGAGGAGCTGAAGAAGAACGGGCCGATGCGCCCGAGCCTGGTGATCGACCTCGACCGTCTCGATCACAACATCGACCTGGTGAAGACCTCGGTTGCGAAAGTGCCGGGGCGCCACTACCGCATCGTCGAGAAGTCCGTGCCCTGCGCCGGCCTCATCGACTACGTCGCTAGGCGCGCCGGCACCCGGCGTTTGATGTCGTTCCATCAGCCTTTCCTGAACATCGATGCGCAGACCTGGTCGGATGCCGACATCCTCATCGGCAAGCCGCTGCCGGTGCGCTCCGCGGAAATCTTCTACCGGCAGCACAAGGGCGGGTTCGATCCGTCGCAGCAACTGCAATGGCTGATCGACACGCCGGCGCACCTGCTGCAGTACCAGCAACTCGCGCAGGGCCTGAACACCCGGCTGCGCGTCAGCATCGAAATCGACGTGGGCCTGCACCGCGGCGGCGTGGCCGACGACGCGACGCTCGACGCGATGCTGAACGTCATCGCCGCCGACCCGAAGCATCTGGAGTTCGCCGGGTTCATGGGCTACGACCCGCACGCCGGCATGGGCGTGCCGAAAATCCTCGGCACCCACGCAGAACTGTTCGCCAAGGTGATGACGATCTACCAGGCGCGCGTCGATCACGTCCGCCGGCAGTATCCCGCGCTGTGGAACGAGCAGCTCACGCTCAACACCGCCGGCAGCCCCACTTACAAGCTGCACGAAGCCGAAACGCTGACCAACGACATTTCCGTCGGCACCGGCCTGCTCAAACCGACGCATTACGATCTCGACACGCTCGCCGATCACCTACCGGCGGTGTACATCGCCACCCCGGTGCTCAAGGCCACCGGCCCGGTCGAGATTCCCAGCCTCGATGAAAAATCCCGCATCTTCTCCTGGTGGGACGTCAACCAGCGCGAGACGTATTTCATCTACGGCGGCTACTGGATGGCGGAGTACGAGTCGCCGAAGGGCCTGCAGTTCAACAGCACCTACGGCCACAGCACCAACCAGGAAATCGTCAACGCCGCGCCATCGGTGAATCTCCGGGTCGACGACCAGGTGTTCTTCCGTCCCACGCAGAGCGAGTTCGTGCTGCTGCAGTTCGGCGACCTGCTGGCGGTGCGCGGCGGCAAGATCGTCGACCGCTGGCCGGTGTTCCAGCAGACCGGCTAGACCGGCAGTCCCAGCGGACAAGCTCCAGGCCATCAGGCCAGCTGCGGGTTTGGACTTTCCCAACTGGTATGATAAGTTGACCACATGACCCGACACGCCCTCGACGCTGTCCGCAAGCAATCGCTGTCGGAATCGGCGTATCGCCAGCTCTCGGACAAGATCCTGCGCAACGAGTACGCGCCGGGCGATCCGCTGCCGGCGGAGCGCGAACTGTCGGAGGCGCTGCAGGTGAACCGCGGCGCGGTGCGCGAGGCGATCAAGCGTCTGCAACAGGCGGGGCTGGTGGCGGTACGCCACGGCAGCAAGCACGTGGTGCGCGATTACCTCAGCGAGGGAGGACTGGAGTTGCTACCCAACCTACTGGTGGACAAGCAGGGCCGGCTCAATGGCGCGGTGGTGCGCTCGATCATGGCGATGCGCTCGTCGCTGGCGCCGGACATCGCCGCAGCCGCCGCGAAGAAGGGTGGCAAGGCGCTGGCCGAAGAGCTGGACGCGCTGCTGTCGCAGATGCGTGCGGACCAGAAAGACCTCAAGGCGCTGCAGGATCACGCGCTGGCGTTCTGGCAGAAGCTGGTGGCGCGCGGCGGCAACATCGCCTTCCGCCTCGCCTTCAACTCCATGACCAAGACCTACACCCAGGTGTGGGACGTGCTGACGCCGGTGCTGGAAAAGGAGTTCCGCGACTTCGACAATCTCGGCGCCATCGCCAAGGCTGTGCGCCAGGGCGACGCCGGACGCGCGCGCGAAGCCGGTCTGCGCCACGTGGAAATCGGCCGCAGCGCGCTGGAGCGTGCGCTGCGCAAGCTCGACGGCGGAGACGCGCCGTGAGCAGCGACCGTCGTCACGACCGCACGATGATCGCGGCATCGGAAACGGCAAAGCACAATCCGATGCGTCCGCCCGACACGCTGCCGCGCACGCGCAGCGAAGCGCTGCGCACCTTCATGCGCCACCCCAGCGGCTGGCTGATCGCGCTGTACGTGTTGATCTGCGCCGGCCTGCGTCTGCATTGGGGGCCGTTGAACTGGCGCGACGCGCTGGTGGCGCTGGCGATCGTCGCCTATTTCCCGGTCAACGAGTGGCTGATCCACGTCTTCATGCTGCACTACAAGCCGCGCCAGGTTTTCGGCCGCACGATCGACTTCTACCTGCCGGTCACGCATCGCCGCCATCACGCCGATCCGTGGAATCCGCGCTGGGTGTTCATCCCGCGCCACATCCACTACACCACGCCGATCACCATCGCGCTGATCCTGTGGGCGCTGTGGCCGTGGAAGGAGCTGGCGATGAGCGCGATCACCGTCTACCTGCTGCTCGGGCTGCACTACGAGTGGGTGCACTTCCTCGCGCACATTCCCTGGTGCCCGAATCTCGCCTACTACCAGCGCCGCGTGCGTGAGCATCGCTATCACCACTTCCGCAACGAAAACTACTGGTGGGGCGTCAGCATGGGCCTGGGCGACCGCCTGTTCGGCACCGCGCCGAAGGTGGAGGACGTGAACCGCAGCGGCACCACCGCCCGTCTGCACGGCGATTGAACCGCCCGCGTGTGCTTTTTAGCGCCACCCGCTCTCCAGTGCGGTGCCGTGATAGTGGTTATTAAATATTTAATAATTTGTAATTTGATATATATTTAATAACTACTTCTCCCAGGCAAACGGCCCTAGCGGGTGGCGGCTCTTCAGCCACCGCAGCCGCGTCACGCGTGCGTTTCGTCCGACTCAGCGCAGATCGACCGTCAGCGTCAGGCCCCAGGTGCGGGGCTGGCCGGCGTAGGCGAACACGGTGTCGCCCAGCTTGATCACCGAGTTGCGATAGAACGCGTCGGTGAGATTGCGACCGAAGGCGGTCAGCGACCAGACACCATCATTGGGCGTCAGCGCAATCTGCGCATCGAGCTGCTGATGCACGTTGAGTGCGTACAGCGGATCGTGCTCCAGCGTCGAGTTGGTGGCGCCGGTATAAGTGTAGCCGACCCCGGGCGTGAGGTTGAGATCGCGGCTCACCGGGAAGCTGTAGTTGGCCAGCGCCGAGGCCTGCAGACGCGGGGCATAGTTGAACTCCTGTCCGGCGAAATCGAAGTCGCCGCCCTGCGTGTCCTTGCCCTGGTAGCGGATCACCTTGCTGCGGATGTAGGACGCGGCGACATTGAGATGCAGCCGCCGCAGCGGCACCCAGGCCGCCGACAGCTCCGCGCCGATCTCGCGCGACTTGGGCACGTTCTGCAGATACTGCAGCGCCCCGAAGATTTCATCTTTGAAGTAGGTCAGCAGCTGCTTGTTGGTGTAGTCGTAGTAGAACAGCGCGGCGTTGATGCGCAGCCGCCGCTGCAGCGTGGCGAACTTGGCACCGAGTTCATAGGCGTCGAGCTTCTCCTGCACCACCGGCGCGAGACTGGCCTGATCGACCGAGAAGATCGTGGGGAAGCCGCCGCTCTTGTAGCCGCGCGAGTAGGCGCCGTAGAGCAGCACCTCGTCAGCCGGCGTCCAGCTCAGCACCGAGCGGTAGCTGAGGTTGTGCTCAGGCAGCACGTCGGTGAACAGGCCGGCATTGGCGTTGGCGTCGAGGCTGCCGCATGCGCCCTGCGGCACGTTGGAGTGGCCGCCCTTGAGATAGCTCGCGGCGGTGAAGAACGGAAATGGCACGATGGAGTCGTTGTCGGCCAGCACATAGGTGCAACCGGAATACGCCTGCCGTTCGCGCGTGTAGCGCGCCCCCAGCGTCAGCTTGAGACGGTCGAGCAGCTTGAGGTCGCCGTCGGCGAACACACTGTCGGAGTGCACCTGCGCATCGCCCTTGGCGGCGCCCTTCTGGAAGAACAATGGCTTGTTCAGCGGCGCGGTGTCGCCGAACTGGACCATGTTGAGGCTGTTCTCCGAACCGTACCCCTCGATGATCTCGTGGTGCGTATCGCGATTGAGGTTGACGCCGATCAGCCAGTCGGCACGTTCATCGACGTTGCCCTCCAGGCGGATTTCGCCGGAGACGCTGCGGATGCTGGCGTACAACACCTGATCGATGTCCTCCACGTCGAGGCCGCCCTGCGGCAGCTTGCTGCCGTTTGCGCGCATCTGCTGGTACGAGAACAGGCCGGTGAGCTTGGCGCTGTCGCTGAGATACCACTCCGGCCGCAGCGAGGCCATCCAGAAGCGATCGCGCAGGCCGAACTCGTTGTTCTTGTTCCAGTCGGCAATCCGCGCATTGCGATTGCCGGGGTTCAGCGGATAGTTGGCCACCGAGGGATCGAGGAAGGCGTTGCCGATGTTCAGCCCGGTGATGCTCTGCAGCACGCTGCCAAACTGCGCCGGCAGCGGCAGCTTGAACTGCGCCTGCCGCGCCACCGCGTATGGCGCCTGCGGCTCGCTCTTGTCCTGCCAGCCGTAAAGCGTCAGGCGAACCTGCACGTCGTCGCGCGCCTGCCAGTCGAGGATGCCGCGCGCGGCCTGCTTGTTGAGCTTGCCGAGATGGTCATCGGGGCGCGTCGCGCTGGTCTGCCAGCCGGTGGTGGAATTGATCGAGATGGCGGCGAGCCGCGCACGCAGCGAGTCGCCGATCGGCCCGCTGATGTAGCCCTGCGTATCGACGCGGCCGTAGCTGCCATAGGTGACATCGCCGCCGCCAACCCGCTGCGCGGTCGGTGTGTTGGCGATGTAGTTGATGGTGCCGCCGGTGGCATTGCGGCCGTAGAGCGTGCCCTGCGGACCCTTGAGCACCTCGACGCGCTGCAGATCGAAGTTGGGCCCCTTGCCCATGATCGGGTAGGCCAGGCTGACCTCGTCGGCGTAGATGCCGACCGTCGAAGTGGTGGCGAAGCTGCTGTCGGCAAAGCCGACGCCGCGCAGGGTGAAGATCGGCGTGTCGAAGCCGGAGTCGGCGGCGGTGAAGCCCGGCACCAGCTTGCCGAGATCGCGCGTGTCGGTGACGCCGTAAGTCTGCAGCTCCTGGCCGCTCAGGGCGCTGACCGCCATCGGCACGTCATCCATCGCCTCGCCGCGCCGCTGTGCGGTCACGGTGACCTGCGGCAGCTCGGTGGGCGGCGTGTCGGCGAGCGCCGGCGCCGACAACAGCACGCCACAGAGCGCCCACACGCTCTGCGCTGAACGACGCAACTGCATACGATTCCCCAATCCCTTGGCGCGCGGACGACGGCCCCTGCTGGTCAAGGCTTCACTATCCGCGACGGTGCTGCCGCATCCAAATACCGATTTCTTGTTTCGATATAGCCGGCCGGGCATCCATGAGCGGCAAGCAGCTGCGGCAGATGATGACCGGCAGCACGCCATACGTGCCAACGCGCCCGCCAGACCGGCACAGAGGCGCTCGTGTCGATCACGGAGATTGCTGGCTCAGGGCGTCCTGAGCACCGGCGGCGGCACCCAGGTGCCGTTGAGGATGCCGGGGCCCGGGCCATAGCTGCGAATAATCAGATAGAACGGCTTGGTGTCGACCGGCAGCCAGTTGGCGAGCGCGGCGGCGCTGCCGGTGGGCGCACTGGCCTGGATCGGAATGTCGAGCGAGCCGTCGGCATTGTATTGCAGGCCACTGGTGTTGCTGCCGATGCTGTAACGCTGCGTCGGGCTGTTGAAGAACAGGTGAGTCGTCGCATCGTAGGCCGTCACCGACCAGAAAAATTTCGACGGCGGCACTTCGTTGGCAGCGAAATGCAGCGTGTAATCATGCGCGCCGTCGAGCGCGGCGCCGGCACCGTCGACGTAAGCAAGTCCGTACCAAGCCTCGGCGCGCGTGTTCATGTAGATCAGCGCATAGGCGACGGCGGCGCGCGCAAGGTAGTCGTTGCCGAAGCTGCCGTTGTCGCTCATCACACTGGGATCGACCGACGACCAGCCGTTGCGCATGACCGAGTGCGTCAGGCTGGCCGCCCGAACGGCGGCAGCACCATCGTTCAGGCCCCGCGAGATCGCATCCTGCACGTCCTGCGGAAATTCGGTGGCGCTGAAGGTCTGGTTGGACCCGACGTGGATGCGCGCGAGGCGCGCGGCGAGCGCCGGATCGCTCGCCTCTGGCGGCTGCAGGCCGAACACGAGATTGGCGTATTGCAGATAGCCGAGACCCTGTGCGCTGGCAGCGTCGTAGGCCGGCAGGTCCGGTGCGTTGGATGGCGGCGCGGCAGTGCCCTGATAGCTGCTGAGGGTCTGAATCTTGAACCCCTGCTGCACCAGCGCCGCGTTGACCTGGTCGGCATCGTTGAATGCTTCGACGCGGCCGAGGATGGTGACGATGCGGCTGGGGCTGTGGATCACGCCGGTGAAGCCGGAGGTGTCGGTGGGCACGGCATTGTCAGGGCCGAGCACGAGATAGTGACCGCCACGGTTCGCGTTGGTCAGCGTGCTGATGTACGGCAGCACATCCGTGTCCAAGTCCAGCAGTTGCAGGGAGTAGTAGCGGTTCGGGTCGCTTACCGCGCCGGCACTGACCACCACGGGCTCGTTGCGCAGGTCGATCACGCCGCTTGAATACAGCGTGTCATGGTTGGGCGAAGGCACGCCGGCGATCTGCGCGGAGTAATAGTCGATCAGTAGCGGAAAATTGTAGAGCTTGTTGGTGCCCTGGTAGTTGACGTTGGACTTGTCGAAGGCACGGGCGCTCTGCTTGGCATAGTTCTGGATGGGCGCGTAAGCGACAACGTACGCCTCCGCTGCCAGTGCACGCGCCTCGGCGGCGCTGAGCGCGCCGGCATCCGGTGCAGTGCTGTGGCTGCAGGCCGCCATCATTAGCATCGCGATGATCGTGAGTATCCGCATCATGGCAACCCTCACTGTCCGGGTGGCAGCGTCAGGCCGGTGCGCTGCACGTAGGCCTTCCAGGCGGCGACCAGATCATCCACGGTGGCCGTGTAGGGATCGCCCGGCAGTGCCAGGGCCGGCGCGAAGATGTCGCGTTCGGTCAGCACCTGGTTTTCACCGCGATCGGCGTGGAGATCGAACAACTGCCAGTTGTGATCGGCAACCACGCTCCAGCCGTAATACAAGGGGTCGGTGCGCTCCAGCTTGTAGTCGCCCCTGATGACGTAGCGGTGGTCGTACAGCTCTTCGACGAGCACGTCGCCGGGCCCGCGCACCGTCGTCGCCGTGCCGCGCACGAGCGGCAACAACGAGAAACCTTCGAGCGGCGGCACGTCGCGACCCTTGAACGGCGTGCCGGGGTCGGGCACGCCGGTCTGCGCCAGGATCGTCGGCACCAGATCGAGCACCGACGTGAGCGCGCCATTGATCACGTGCGCCGGCGCCTTGGCCGGGAGGCGGATGATCGCCGGCACCGAGGTGCCGCCCTCGTAGATCGAGGCCTTGAATCCCTTGAACGGCGCGCTGCTCACCAGCGACCAGCCGACGCTGCGGGTGACGTAGGAGCCGGGCTTGCCGTAGTTGGCGAGACTGTTGTCGACGGCGCCGGATGGATTGACGTCGCCATTGCCATCGGGGCCGTTGTCGGACAGGAAGATGACGAGCGTGTTGTCGTATTGCCCGCTGCGTCGCAGGTAGTCGAGCACGCGGCCGATGTTGGCGTCCATGTTCTCGGTCATCGCGGCGTAGACCTCCATCTGCCGCGACTCGCTCTGCTTCTGGCTGTCGGTGAGCGCCGACCACGGCGCATTGAGCAGCGCGTCCGGGCTCGACGGGCTGAGCGCCGTCGGCAGCAGGCCGGGATTCGGCGCGAAGTCCTGCGGAAGGATGCCCAGCGCCTTTTGCCTGGCGATGCGCGCATCGCGGATGACGTCGTAACCGGCGTCGTAAACACCGGCGTAGCGGTTCAGGTAATCGTCGGGCGCCTGGATCGGATTGTGCGTGGCCTGGAACGAGAGATACGCGAACCACGGCCTGCCGTCGTCGTGCCGTGCGTCGATATACGAGACGATCTTGCGCGCGTATTCATCGCTCGAGAAGAAATCGGCGGGCACCGTCACCGGCTTGCCGTCCTCGTACCAGGGCTCGTCGGCGCCGTTGCCGCCGTTGGCCGGCGGAAAATTGTTGCCGGCGCCGGCGTCGGGCGCGAGCGAGAACGAGTGCTCGAAACCCCACTGCTGCGGCCCTTTGGCGTCGAGGTGCCACTTGCCGGCCATGTAGGTGTGGTAACCGGCATCCTGCAGGATTTCGGCGATGGTGCGCGCCTTGTCGTTGAAGCCGCCGTAGTCCTCGCCGGTCTGGTAGGGCAGCGTGGTCTGGATCAGGCCGCCGACGCCGACGAGATGATGATCCGCGCCGGTGAGCAGATCGGCGCGCGTCGGCGAGCACAGCGGCGTCGAGTGGAAATTGCTCAACACGCCGCCCTCGGCGGCGAGGCGATCCAGATTCGGCGTGCGGATTTCGCTGCCGTAGGCGCCGATGTCCGAGTAACCCAGGTCGTCGGCCAGGATCACCAGCACGTTCGGCCGGCCGTTGGCGGCGGGCGCCGGAGAGGTGCGGGAGCAACCGGCCAGCAGTGGCACCGTCAGCACGACGGCGGCGCAGATCGGCAAACGAATCATGCTATTCATCGATAGGCGTCAGGATAGGCGGAAACGTCGGCTGCACCACGCCCACGCGCTGCACGTAAGCTTTCCACTCGGCGGTCAGCGCGGCAACGACATCCGGATGCTGGGCCGCCACGTCGACGGTCTCGCCGCGGTCGCGGTCCATGTCGTAGAGCTGCCAGTCATGATCCAGCAGCAGATTGGCGGGCGGCACCAGATAATTGACGAAGCGCGTCAGCTTCCACGATCCGCGGCGCACGACACGGATGTCGTTGACCTCGTCGGCAAGCACGGCATTGGCGTCCCGCACCTCGCCGCGCTGGCCACCGAGCACCGGCAGCAGCGAATAGCCTTCCAGTGGTGCAATGGTCTTGCCCCGGTACTGCGCGCCCGGCTCGGCGATGCCGGCGGCGGCCAGCAGTGTCGGCAGCACATCGCGCACGGAAGTCCAGGCCGCGCTGGGCGCCAGCGCCGAGGCATGGCCCGGCAGCTTGACCAGCGCAGGCACCGCGATGCCGCCTTCGGCGGTGAAGGCCTTGAACAGGCGGAACGGCGCACTGCCCACTTCGCCCCAGCGCGTGCTGCGATAGATGTAGGAGCCCGGCCGGCCATAGTTGGCCAGCGAATTGTCGATGTCCGGGTTGGTGGAGGGATCGGAGGCCGGTGAGGTGCCGGTACCATCGGCGCCGTTGTCGGAGAGGAACACGATCACGGTGTTGTCGTAGACGCCGGTCTGCTTGAGATAGGCGACGAGCCTGCCGACGTTGTCATCGAGATTGGTGAGCATGCCGGCAAACACTTCCATGATACGTGCCTCGCTCTGCTTTTCCGAGGCCGTGAGCGCCGCCCAGGGCAGATTGGTGGTGACGCCCGGCGAACCGAAGCGCGTCATCACCGCCTCGTCGCCGGGATTGGCGACCAAGTCCTGCGGAATCAGGCCGAGGTCCTTCTGCTTCTGGATACGTGCATTGCGGATGACCTCGTAACCGGCGTCATACCGGCCCTTGTAGAGATCCAGATACCGGTCCGGCGCCTGCAGCGGAAAATGCACGGCCTGGAACGCGAGGTAGGCGAAGAACGGCCGGCCATCGCCACGATTCCTGCCGATGTACTGCGTCAGCTTGTCGACGAAATAGTCCGAGGAGAAGAAGTCGTTGGGCAGCGTCGCTGGCGCGCCGTTCTCGTAATACGGCACGGAACCGGATGTGGAGTTGCCGGCGCCGGGCGCGAAATTGCTGCCGTTGGGCTTGTCGTAGGCCAGCGAGAAAGACTGCTCGAAGCCGCGCTGCGAAGGACCGCCGCCGCCGACGTGCCACTTGCCGGCCATGTAGGTGTGGTAACCGGCATCGCGGAACAGTTCGGCAACCGTCGGCGCGTGATCGTTGAGCGTGCCGGCGTAGTCGTCGGCGCTGGCGGGATAGAACTGCGTCATCTCCGGCATGGTGCCCATGCCGACGAGATGATGGTCCACGCCGGTGAGCAACTCGGCGCGAGTGGTTGCACAGAGCGGCGTGGTGTGGAGATTGCTGAGCACGCGGCCATCGCGCGCCAGCGCGTCGATATTGGGCGTGGCGATCTCGCTGCCGAAGGCGGAGAGATCGGAATAGCCCAGATCATCCGCGAGAATCACCACCACGTTGGGCCGTATCGACCCCGCTGCCGGCGTCGAGCGCTGGCAGGCCACCAGCACCGACGCCAGCGCCGCAGCCAACAGCGCGCCTGCCGCCCTGCCGGCGCGGCCTTTCCATGTTTCCTTCACCCGAGCACCATCATTTTTGTAATGGCGCCAGCGTATGCAGCCGCCGCGGCGGCGAGAAGGAATCTTGTGTGCTTTGGTTATGCCAAAGCGCTGCGTGAGGCCGCGGCTGCGACGGCGCGAGCGGCACCCGCTAGCCGGCTGCGACGCTCGAACGATGTTTAAATATATTAATCAAATTTTAATTTGATTAATTTATTATCACAACCTCTGCTGGGAAAAAGCCGGTAGCGGGTCCGGCCTCCGACGCGGAGCGGGCGGCTTTCGACGCGCTCAGACCGGGTTCTGTTGCGCCGCGAGCCGTTCGGCGTGCTGGCGGCGGATTTCCTTCACTTCCTTCTCCCAGGCGCGGAGATCACGCACGTACAGCGTGAACACGCAGTCGGCGCAGCCGCCGCCGCAGCAGTCGTTGGCCAGGGGGCGTTCCGGCTGCGGCGGCAGCGCGGGTTCCGGCGGCGGTACGGGAAGGAGGTCGCTCATGACGCATAGTGTAGTGAAGTACGTGACCGCAGCGCCGCTACAATCGCATATCGCCATCGCCCTTCTGGAGCGCCTGCATGTCCCCATCGCGGCCCGTCGTCACCGACGATCTCGAATTCTGCATCGACGACCTCATCCGCCGCGTCGGCAGCGATATCCGTCTCGGCTTGCCGCTGGGCCTGGGCAAGCCGGTGGAGCTGGTCAACGCGCTGTATGCGCGCGCCCAGCGCGATCCCTCGCTGAAGCTGACGATCCTGACCGCGTTGACGCTGGAGAAGCCCTCGCCCTCGTCGCCGCTGGAGCGCGCGTTCCTGGAGCCTTTTCTCGCACGCGTGTTCGGTGACTGCCCCGATCTGCACTACGCCGCCGATCTGCGTAAAAGAAAGTTGCCGCCGAATGTGAAGATCGTCGAGTTCTTCTTCCGCCCCGGCAGCCTGCTCGGCAACGCCCATGCGCAGCACCACTACATCAGCACCAACTACACCTTCGCCGCACGCGATGTGTTCGAGCAGGGCTGCAACGTCGCGGCGCAGATCGTGGCGCGGCGTGATACCGCACAGGGACCGCGCTACAGCCTGAGCTGCAACCCGGACACCAGTCCGGAGCTGATCTCCCTGCTGCGCGCCGCCGAGGCGCGCGGCGAGCGGCGCGTGGCGGTGGTGGCACAGGTCAACCAGAACCTGCCGTGGATGGGTCACGATGCCGAGGTCGGCGGCGAGGAATTCGACCTCGTGATCGACCATCCGCGCTTTACCACCACGCTGTTCTCGACGCCCAAGACGCCGGTGGGGCTGGCCGACTACGCCATCGGCCTGCACACCTCCGCGCTGATCCAGGACGGCGGCACGCTGCAGGTCGGCATCGGCGCCCTGGGCGACGCCGTCGTGCACGGCCTAGTGCTGCGTCACCAGCGCAATGACGACTACCGCCGTCTGCTGGGCGCGCTGGACATCGACGCCCGCTACGGCGCGCTGATCGAGCGCACTGGCGGACGCGCGCCTTTCGCCCAGGGGCTCTACGGCTCCACGGAGATGTTCGTCGACGGCCTGATGCCGCTGCACCGGACCGGCATCCTCAAGCGGCAGGTCTACGATTTCTGGGCGCTGCAGACGCTGATCAACGACGGCCGCTGCGATCCGCAGCACCTGACGCCGGCGGTGCTCGACGAACTGGAAGCGCTGGGCGTACGCGTACTGCGCACGCAGGACTTCGAGATTCTGCGGTATCACGGCTTCTTCACCGACGACACGCGCTATGAGCTGGGTCATCTGATCGCGCCCGACGGCACGCGCGTCGTCGCCAATGTCGCCGATCCGCAGTCGCGGCAGGTGATGGCGCGCTGCCTGGGGCCGCGCCTGCGCAACGGCCTGGTGCTGCACGCCGGCTTCTTTCTCGGGCCGCGCGCCTTCTACGACTGGCTGCGCCAGCTCCCGGACGAGGAGCGCAACGCCATCTGCATGACCGGCGTCGACAAGGTCAACCAGCTCGACCGCAACCCGCGGCTGTACAAGGCGCAGCGCCGTCACGCGCGTTTCGTCAACACCGGCATCATGGCCACGCTCAACGGCGCGGTGGTGTCGGACGGTCTCGACAATGGCCAGGTGATCTCGGGCGTCGGCGGCCAGTACAACTTCGTGGCGATGGCGCACCAGCTGCCGGAGGGCCGTTCGATCCTGCTGATCCGTGCGGTGCGCGACACCGCACAGGGCACCAGCAGCAATATCGTGTTCAACTACGGCCACTGCACCATCCCGCGCCACCTGCGCGACATCGTCATCACCGAATACGGCATCGCCGACCTGCGCGGCAAGACCGACAGCGAAGTCATCGCGGCGATGCTCAATGTCGCCGACTCGCGCTTCCAGGCGCCGTTGCTGGAGCAGGCGAAGAAGGCCGGCAAGATCGACGGTCGTTACGAAATCCCGGCGCAGTACCGCAGCAACACGCCGGAGCGTCTGCGCGACAAGCTGACGCCGCTGCAGACGCTATTGCCGGAATATCCCTTCGGCAACGATTTCACGCCGGAGGAGGCAACGCTGGCGCGCTGCCTGCAGGCCATGAAGGCGCGAGCGGCGGGCACGCCAAAGTGGAAGCTGCTGCTCGGCGCCCTGACCGCCGCCGCCCCGCCGGACGCCGCGCTGCCGTATCTGCAGCGCATGAAGCTGGACGCGCCGCAGAACCTGGAAGCGCGCGTCGCGCGGCATCTGCTGGCCGAGGAACTGTCGCGCCAGGGCATCGCCTGACGGCGCGCACTGACGGCCGACGATGTCGGCGGCGCGCTGGCAATAATTGCGATTGTCGTTAGGCTTGGACGCGGGGAAAACAGGGAGAACCGCATGCCCAAGTTGCTGATGCGCGACGGCGCACGCCTGCACTACTACGACATCGGCCGCGGACCGGCCTGCGTGCTGCTGCACGGCTTTGGCATGCAGGGGGCGATGTGGCTGCCGTTCGTGGCGCCGCTGGCGCATCGCTACCGCTTCGTCATCCCGGACCTGCGCGGCTTCGGCTTTTCGCACCGGCTGCCGCTGTCGCAGCCGTCGATCCTCGACCAGCACGCGCACGACCTCGCCGATCTGCTGGACGGCCTGCGCCTCGGCCGCGTGCATCTCGCCGGCCTGTCGATGGGCGCCTGCACCAGCCTGCAATACAACCGCCTCTACGGCTTCGACCGCGTGCACGCCTATCTCAACGTCGACCAGTCGCCCTGCGTGCGCAACGACGCGCACTGGCAGGGCGGCCTGCTCGGCGCCGACCAGGAACGCCGCTTCGCCGAATGGCAGGGCCTCGCCCGCGAACTGCTGGCCTGCGGCCGCGAAACGCCTTACGCGCAGCTGCCGGCGCACCTGCGGCGCGCGCTGTTCCGCACGCTGGCGGACTTCCTCGATTACGGCTTCCACAGCCGCGCCTGGCGCCTGCTGCGGCATCCGGCACGACAGGAAATCATCATGGGCCGCATCGCGCCGACCGCGAACTGGCCGGTCTACATGGATACGCTCAACTCGTATCTCAACGACGATTACGACTGGCGGCCGAGCCTCAGGACGGTCACCGTGCCCATGACGGTGATGATCGGCATGAACTCGACGATGTATCCCGCCTCAGGCCAGCTGGAGATCGCCAACTGCGTGCCGCACGCGCGCGTGGTGCGCGTGCACAACTGCGGTCACGTCGTGCCTTTCGAGGCGCCGGCGCGCTTCGTGCGGGAGCTGGCGCGCTTCCTGGCTGGCGCACGCGCGACACCGTCGCTGGCCGCCGCCGCGTAGTCCGAGCGCGTCGCCAGCCAGTCGGTGGCGATGCGCCAGGTCGTCATCGGCGCCTTGCTGCCGGCGAACACGCCGGCATGGCCGCCGGGCGCCAGCGAGAAGGTCTTGTCGGTGGAGCCGACGATGTCCATGACCTTCTTCGCCGCCTCGATGGTCACGATCTTGTCGGTCTTGCCGGCGATGGCCAGCAGCGAGCAGTCGATCTTCTGCAGCAGCGCCTCGCGGTCCTCGGCGCGGCCCAGCGCGATCTTGCCCTTGGCCAGCGCGTTGTCGATGCCGACGCGGACGACGATGTCCTGCACGATGCCGCCCGGGTAGTCGTGCATCTTGTTGAACCACGTCGCCATGGTCTGGTATTCGGTGACGAACTCGCGGTCCCAGAGATTGAGCAGCAGATCGAAATACCCCTGCAGCGTGCCCAGCGGGTTGGTCATCTTGAAGGTCAGCGACGCCAGCCAGCCCGGCACGTTCATCTGCGCCGGATCGAGCTTGTGGATGCGAAAGCCGGTGTAGCGCCGCACCAGCCGCGCCGGGGCCTGCATCGCCTGCCACAGCTTGCCGGCGATACCGGCCTGGAAGGAATCGATGGGGCTGGCGACGGTGACGATGTTGCGCACCTTCGGATCGTGCGACCAGCCGGCGTAGATCAGGCAGAACAGGCCGCCCATGCAGTAGCCGAACAGCGTCACGTCCTCGACGCCGCTGTCCTGGCGCACCTGCGCCAGCGCTTCGGGCAGCATGCCGGTGGCGTAGTCGGCGAGCCCCAGGTGCGAGTGCTCCTGCTCCGGGCTGCCGAAGTCGGCGAGGTAGACGCGGAAGCCGTGGGCCAGCAGAAAGCGCACCAGGCTGCGGTTGGGGAACAGATCGAAGTTGAGCGGATCGGCCGCCAGCGGCGGCACCAGCAGCACCGGCACGCGATGCTGCTCGCGCCGCACCGGGATCGTCTCGCCGCCCGCCACGATGTGGTCGTCCGCGAGCGGCGGATAGCGGCGCACGCTGAGCAGGCCGTTGCGGTGGATGACGTCGTAGGGCGTCTGGTTGGCGACGATGAAATTTTCGGTCTGCAGCTGCCGCTCGATGGCGATACTGATCCACTGGATCGCCCGCTCGCCGGTCAGGGCGGCGCGGCTGACAAGTTTTTCCATCATGGCGGTCTCCCGGTGTCCGGTGCGCAATCACACGTCGGCGGGGAGTCTAGCGACGCCGTAGGGCTCCCGCCTTGGCTGCAGCGCCGGTCTAGCCTGACAAATAGGTGTAGCCGGAGAGGCCCTGCTCCAGCTCCGCCAGCAGCTCGGCCGGCAGGCCGGCGGCCTCGCATTTGCGGCGGTAGCTCTGCGCCAGCTCCTCCGGCGCCAGGTGCACATAGCGCAGCAGCTCGTCGGTGCGGTCGCCCTGCTCGGCGCCTTCCAGGCGCCAGCCGCCGCCGTCATCCAGCACCACGTTCACGGCATTGGTGTCGCCGAACAGGTTGTGCATGTCGCCGAGGATTTCCTGGTAGGCGCCGACCATGAAGAAGCCGAGCAGGTAATCCTCGCCCGCCTTCAGCGCATGCGCCGGCAGCGTCGGCTCGAGACCGCCACGGTCGACGTAATGATCGATGCGGCCGTCGGAGTCGCAGGTGAGATCGCAGAGATTGGCGCGCAGCGCCGGGCGCTCGTCGAGACGGTGGATCGGCAGGATCGGGAACACCTGCTCGATCGCCCAGGAATCCGGGATCGACTGGAACACCGAGAAGTTGCAGAAGTACTTCACCGCCAGCTTGGCGCGCAGCTCGTCCAGCGCCTCGCGATGCGCGCGGATGCTGTCGTCGAGCTTCGGCAGGATGGCGCGGCACACCGCGTAATACGTGGTCTCGGCGTAGGCGCGCTGCGTCAGCGTCAGCAGGCCGTGGGTGTACTGCGACTGCGCCTCCGCCAGATTGGCGGCGGCGTCGTGCAGGCATTCCAGCGGACCGCGCGTCTCCAGCTCGCCCAGCAGCGCATGAAGGTCATGCAGGATGGCGGGATCGGCGTCGGCCGGCGGCGCCGGCTGTTGAACCGGCGTGGTTTCCTGGTCGATGACGTTGGCGATCAGCACGGCGTGATGCGCGGTGAGCGCGCGGCCGGATTCGCTGATCACGTCGGGCTGCGGCTGGCCGGCCTCGGCGCAGACGTCCATCAGCGTGCGCAGGATGTTGCGGGCGTACTCGCGCTGCGAGTAGTTCATCGAGCAGTAGCTGCGCGAGCGCGTGCCCTCGTAATCGACACCCAGGCCACCACCGACATCGACCACGTCCAGCGGCGCACCGAGCGCGCGCAGCTCGACGTAGAAGCGCGCCGCTTCGCGCATGCCGCGCTGGATGTCCTGCACGTTGGCGACCTGCGAACCGAGATGGAAGTGCACCATGCGCACGGCGTCGATCAGGCCGGCGGCGCGCATCTGCTCGACCGCCTCGATCACCTGAGGGCTGGCGAGCCCGAACTTGGATTTCTCGCCGCCGGTGTTCTGCTGCGTGCTGGTCGACATCGATGCCAGCCGCACGCGCAGGCCGATCATCGGCGCCACGCCGAGCCGGCGCGACTCCTCGATCACCAGCGGCAGTTCCGAGGGCTTCTCGACGACGATATAGACCTTGTGGCCGAGCTTCTGGCCGATCAGCGCGCGGCGGATGTAGGCGCGGTCCTTGTAGCCGTTGCAGACGATGGTGCTGCCGGCCGGCGCCAGGCCCAGCACCGCCGCCAGCTCCGGCTTGCTGCCGGCCTCGAGGCCGACGCGCGCGCCGCCGTGGCGCACGATCTCCTCGACCACGCTGCGCTGCTGGTTGACCTTGATCGGGTAGACCGCGGTATAGCGGCCTTCGTAGCCCAGCTCCTCGATCATCGTCGCGAAGGCGCCGGTGAGCGCGTCGACACGGTCATGCAGGATGTTGTTGAAGCGCACCAGCACCGGCAGTTGCAGTCCCTCGCGCGGCAGGCGGCGCGCCAGCTCGTAGAGGTCGATGGCGACCGGCGAGCGCTCGCGGAACGGCCGCACCAGCAGATGGCCGCTGGCGGCCACGTCGAAGTAACCCTCGCCCCACTGCGGGATGTTGTACAGCTCGCGCGCCTGCGCGGCGGTCCAGGTCATGGTCGGCGTCCGGAGTTCAGAGATGGCGGAAAACGCGCGAATTCTAAGGCTTTGACGCTGCCAACGCTCGCGCTCCACTTCTCCCGTTTGTCATGGCCGGCCTTTATACTCGCGCCCTCTTTGTTGGAGCGTCCCGCATGTCCCTCGACCAGACCTGGTTCACCGAAGCCATCGAAAAAACCGGCACGGCCTTCTCGCTGAAGGCCAGGAAGCTGCATTCGGAACAGACCCCCTACCAGCAGATCGAGATCTGGGATACCGAGACCTTCGGCAAGCTGATGACCATCGACGGCTGCACCATGGTCTCGACGCGCGACAATTTCCTCTACCACGAGATGATGTCGCACCCGGCGCTCAACTCGCACCCGAATCCGCAGAACGTGGTGATCGTCGGCGGCGGCGACTGCGGCACGCTGCGCGAGGTGCTCAAGCACCCGGAAGTACAGTCCGCCACCCAGGTGGAGATCGACGAGCGCGTGACGCGCCTGTCGGAGCAGTATTTCCCCGAGCTGTGCGACAAGAACAAGGACCCGCGCGCGACGCTGTTCTTCGGCGACGGCATCCAGTGGATGAAGGATGCCCGGCCCGGCAGCATCGACCTGATCATCATCGACTCCACCGACCCGGTGGGCCCGGCCGAAGGCCTGTTCGGCAAGAAGTTCTACCTCGACTGCATCAAGGCACTGAAGCCGGACGGCATGCTGGTGCAACAATCGGAATCGCCGCTGCTGCACCTGGAGCTGATCCAGGAAATGCACCTGGCGATGAAGGACGCCGGCTTCGCGCAAACCACGCTGCTGCACTTCCCGCAGGTGATCTATCCGAGCGGCTGGTGGTCCGGCTCCATCGCCTGCAAGCAGAAGGGCGCGCTGGCTCAACGCCTGGACGACAAGGCGATCGCGGCGATGGACTGCCAGTTCTACAACGTCGATACGCACAAGGCCGCGTTCGCGCTGCCGACCTACGTGAAGAAGGCGCTGAGCCTGCTGTGATGGGCGGCGGGCCGTCGCGTACGGCCCGTGCATAGCGCCGGCGGGCTCGTTTTTGCGGCCTTGCAGCGCCGTTTTGCCCGCACCCGCTGTCGCCGTTACGCCTGGCCAGACTGTTATATTTTATCTTACGAATACAAATTAGTAAGATATTTTATAACAATTTGCGAGCCCTGTCCTGCACCAGCGGGTGGCGGTGTCGGTGCCCTTATGGCGTGTTCTGAGCGTCGGATTTGGACCTGGCGTCTTCCGCCGGCACGTCCGCACACTGCTCGGCGATCTGCTTCTGCTTGAGCGCGATCAGCTTCTGGCGCTCGGCCTCGCTGTATTCCTTCTCGTTGCCCAGCGCATCCTTCTCGACGATGCGGATCGCGCTCTGATAGCTGCTCAGCTGGTCGCGCTTGCGGCCGCAGTCCTGGACCTTCTGCGCGCGCTGGGCCGCCGCATCGGCGCCGGCCTTGACCTCGGCTTCGCTGTTCGCCGGCGACACGTTCACTTTCTCGGAGCCGTTCTTGGGCTGATCGCCGTAGTGCACATGACCCTGCGCGTCCTTCCACTTGTAGACATCGGCGGCCTGCGCGGCGAAGGCCAGGCTGCAGCAGAGCAGGGTGAGGGTCAGTCGCGTCATACGGGCGGCTCCGTGAAAAGGCTGGCGGCAGTCTATCCCTTAGAATCGGCGCAAGGAAATCGCCGCCGGTCGCATCGGCGTGCAGGAAAATCGCACATGGCCGACCACGACGTTCCGCACATCCCGCAGCGCAAGCCGTACATGCTCGAACTCGCGCCCGGCGAGTATCTCTGGTGCGCCTGCGGACGGTCGGCACGTCAGCCGTTCTGCGACGGCGCCCATGCCGGCAGCGGCATCGAGCCGGTCCGCTTCAGCGTCCGCAAGCGCAGCGAAACGGTGTGGCTGTGTGGCTGCAAGCACACCAGGACTCCGCCGTTCTGCGACGGTCGCCATAACCGGCTTTGATGGACAGGGCGCGCGGGGCTTGCAGCCCTGACTGCTCCCACTCAAACGCCGCTGCGCGGTCTCTGGGTCGCAGCCAGGCTGCGCGCACACCCAAACCAAGCCGTTCTGCGACGGTCGCCACAACAAACTGTCGACCTGAAGACGTAAACGAAACGGGCCGCAGCAGCGGCCCGTTCGCATTCAATACTGCCCTCAGAGCGTGCCGAGGTCGTAACCGCGCTCGTTGTGCTCGGCGGTGTCGAGGCCGCTGGACTCCGCCTCGCCGCTGACGCGCAGACCCATGGTCGCGCCCAGGATTTTCAGCAGCGCCAGCGTCACCACGCCGGTGTAGGCCGCGGTGGCCAGCACGCCCAGCGCCTGCACGCCGAGCTGGCGGCCCATGTCCATGCCTGCGGCATAGCCCTGGCCGCTGAACACGCCCAGCGCCGGCGAGGCGAAGAAACCGGCCATCAGCGTGCCGATGATGCCGCCGACGCCGTGCACCGGGAACACGTCGAGCGAGTCGTCGATCTTCAGCGTGCGCTTGAGCAGGTGCGTGGCGTTGAAGCAGACGAAGCCCGCGATCAGGCCAATGAGCAAGGCGCCGCCGGGGCCGACGTAGCCGGACGCCGGCGTGATCGTGCCCAGGCCCGCCACCAGGCCGGTGACGATGCCCAGCACCGAGGGCTTGCGGTACTTGACCCATTCCATGATCGACCACGACACCGCGCCGGCGGCGGCGGAGACATGCGTCACCAGCACCGCCATGCCGGCATGGCCGTTGGCAGCCAGCGCCGAGCCGCCGTTGAAGCCGAACCAGCCGACCCACAACATGCCGGCGCCGGTCACGGTCATGGTCATGTTGTGCGGCATCATCGGCGTGTGCAGGAAACCCTGGCGATGGCCCAGCACCATTGCCGCCACCAGCGCGCCGACGCCGGCGGTGATGTGCACCACGGTGCCGCCGGCAAAGTCGAGCAGGCCGCGCTGGAACAGCCAGCCATCCGGCGCCCACACCCAGTGGCACACCGGCGCGTACACCAGCAGGGACCACAGCGCGCTGAACACCAGCATGGCGGAAAACTTCATGCGCTCGGCGAAACCACCGACCACCAGCGCCGGCGTGATCACGGCGAAGGTGAGCTGGTACATCGAGAACACCACCTCGGGCACCGAGCCGTTGCGCGCCTCGGTCGTGACGCCGGCCATGAACACCTTGCCCAGCCCGCCGATCCACGGCCCGCCGCTGGCGAAGGCGAGGCTGTAGAGCCCGATCACCCACAGCAGCGAGACGATGCAGGTGATGGCGAAGCACTGCATGAGCACCGACAGCACGTTCTTGGCGCGGACCAGGCCGCCGTAGAACAGCGCCAGACCCGGCAGCGTCATGAACAGCACCAGCGCGGTGGCGGTCAGCATCCAGGCGGTATCGCCGGCGCTGATGCCGTCGTCCGCGCCTGCCATCAGCGGTGCGCCCGCCAGCAACACGCCCCAACCCAGTCTTGATTTCATCTCGAGTGGCCTCGCTGCCCTGGGCGCGACGTTGCGCCTGCAGCCTGTCGGGGCGCCCTTGCCCCATAAAAAAACCGGCCGCATGGCGGCCGGCGTTGAACAAAACGGGTTAGACGGCTTCGACGCCGGATTCGCCGGTGCGGATGCGCACGGTCTGGTCGAGGTCGTAGACGAAGATCTTGCCATCGCCGATCTGGCCGGTCTTGGCGGCCTTGCCGACGGCTTCGACCGCCTTGTCCACCATTTCCGGGGCCAGCGCCACTTCAAGCTTGATCTTGGGCAGCAGGTCGACGGTGTACTCGGCGCCCCGATACAGCTCGGTATGCCCCTTCTGGCGGCCGAACCCGCGCACCTCGGTCACCGTCATGCCCTGGACCCCGATGTCGGCGAGGGCCTCGCGCACGGCGTCGAGCTTGAACGGCTTGATGATGGCGATGAGCATTTTCATGGCTGTGCTTCTTTTTGGGGCAGACGGGGCGCGAGTGTACACCGGCCGCTTCAGCGCATCCATGCAATCACCGCCCCCGGCGCGAATGCCAGCTCAACGCCCTCGCGCCACCCTGCACTTCGCGGCATTCGGGCGTCCGGCCCATCTCGCCGCTCTCGTGCGTCCCTGCACTTCGCGGCATTCGAGCGTCCGGCCCATCAAAGAAAAAGGCGCGCCCGTTGCCGGGCGCGCCTGAAATCCACGGAGGATTTTCTTGTTGTAGACGATGGCCTTACAGGTTGTAGGCCTTCTCGCCGTGGTCCGCCAGATCCAGACCTTCGGACTCGGCCTCTTCGGAGGCGCGGATGCCGATGGTGTACTTCAGGGCCAGCAGGATGACCGCCGCCACCGCGCCGGACCAGGCCAGCGAGGTACCGACCGCCCACAGCTGCGAGACGAACTGCGCCGTCGGATCGAAGGCGCCCACGGCTTCGGCGGTGTAGTCGTACACGCCGACGCCACCCAGGGCCGGGTTGACGAAGATGCCCGTGCCCAGCGCGCCGATGATGCCGCCGATGCAGTGCACACCGAAAGCGTCCAGGGCGTCGTCATAACCCAGCAGGGCCTTGAGCTTGGTCGCCGCCAGCAGGCAGATGACACCGGCCACCGCGCAGATCACGAAGGCGCCGACCGGACCGACGTAGCCAGCGGCCGGGGTGATGGCCACCAGACCCGCGACGATGCCCGAGCACACGCCCAGCAGGCTCGGCTTGCCCTTGAGCAGCCACTCGGTGCCCGCCCACGCCACACCCGCCACGGCCGTGCCGAACAGGGTGTTGAAGAAGGCCAGGCCGGCGCCGCCGTTGGCTTCCAGAGCCGAGCCGGCGTTGAAGCCGAACCAGCCCATCCACAGCATGCCGGTGCCGATCGCCGTCATCATCAGGCTGTGCGGCGCGAAGTGGGACTTGCCCAGGCCCGAGCGCTTGCCGAGCACGAGGGCCGACACCAGCGCCGCGATACCGGCGTTGATGTGGACCACGGTGCCGCCGGCGAAGTCGATGGCGCCCTTCTGGAACAGGAAGCCCGCGTGGCTCGCCGCCAGCTCAGCCGCCTTGGCGTCGCCCTTCGGGTAGGCATCCGGGCCGTCCCAGTACCAGACCATGTGCGCAATCGGCAGGTAGGAGAAGGTGAACCACAGGACGCTGAAGAGCATCACGGCGGAGAATTTCATGCGCTCGGCCAGACCGCCGGTGATCAGCGCCACGGTGATCGCGGCGAAGGTCAGCTGGAACATGCAGTAGACGAAGTCCGGCAGGTACTGGCCCTTGCTGAACGTCGCGGCAACCGCCGTGGTCGGATCATCCAGGCCCAGGAACCAGCCCTTGCCGGCGGTGCTCCAGGGCATGGCGCCGATGAACGGTCCGTCGCCCGCGGTGAAGGCCACGCCGTAGCCGTAGATCACCCACAGCACCGCGATCACGCAGAAGATCGAGAAGCTCTGCATGACGGTGGAGAGGGAGTTCTTGGTCCGCACCATGCCGGCGTAGAACAGCGCCAGGCCCGGGACGGTCATGAACAGCACGAACGCGGTGGAAGTCATCATCCACGCCACGTCACCCTTGTTGCAGTCGAAACCCTTGTCGCCGCACTTGGGCGTCGGCGCCGCAGCGGGAGCAGCGTCGGCGGGCGCCGCAGCAGCAGGCGCGGTGGCCGCAGCCGGGGCCGGCGCGGCCGCAGCCGGTGCAGCCGCCGCGGGAGCGGCAGCGGCGGGCGCCGCCGCAGCGGGTGCATCATCCGCCCAGGCTGGCGCCAGACCGCAGGCCGCGGTCAGCAGAAGGGCAAAAGTCAATTTGCGGATCATGTGTGCGAGCTCCTTAGAGGGCGTCCTTGCCGGTCTCACCCGTACGGATACGGATGGCCTGGTCAAGGGTGTAGACGAAGACCTTGCCGTCACCGATCTTGCCGGTGTGCGCAGCCTTGGTGATGGCATCGATGGCGGCGTCGACCTTGCCGTCATCGACCGCGACTTCGATCTTCACCTTGGGCAGAAAATCGACCACGTATTCCGCGCCGCGGTAAAGCTCGGTATGGCCCTTCTGGCGGCCGAACCCTTTTACTTCCGTCACCGTGATGCCGGCCACGCCGATGTCCGAGAGCGATTCACGCACCTCGTCCAGCTTGAACGGCTTGATGATCGCTGCAATCAGCTTCATTTGAATGGACTCCTTTTCGACTGAACCCGAACATAGGATTCGCCGTCCGCGAATCCGCAGGGAGGAAAAAGCACGGAGCGTGCCATGTCCGCCCCGCATGGCATAAAGATCCAATCAAACCAGTCACTAAGCCTTGAAGTTCGGCGCCACCCCGCCACCCGCTCTGGTCGCAGCGTCCACGCTATTTGTTATTAAATATTTATTGATTTATTTTTCTTAATATTTTTTATAACAGCTCGATGCCGATTGGGGCCAAGAGCGGGTGGCCGGTCCACCGGACCAAACCGGCTAAACTTCGGCAAAAGGAGCGAACGCCATGCTGGAGTCCAAGCAACTCGAAGACCTCGCCGCCAAGCTGAGCCAGGTGGTGCCGCCCGGGCTGCGCGGCCTGCGTGCGGAGCTGGAGCAGAATTTCCGCGCCGTGCTGCGCGCCAATCTGGAACGCTTCGACCTGGTCTCCCGCGAGCGTTTCGACGTCCAGGCCGAGTTGCTGGCGCGCACGCAGTCGCGGCTCGCCGCGCTGGAGAAGCGGCTGAAGGCGCTCGAGCAAAAGCAGTCCGCTTAAGCCGCCGCGCATGGCGCTGGCCCGCGTCCTGTCCCGCGCCCAGAACGGCCTCGAGGCCGATCTGGTGACGGTGGAGGTGCATCTGGCGCCCGGCCTGCCGGGGCTGTCCATCGTCGGCCTGCCGGAAGCGGCGGTGCGCGAAGCCAAGGATCGCGTGAAGGCCGCCATCGGCACCTGCGGCTACCAGTTCCCCAACCGCCGCATCACCTGCAACCTGGCGCCGGCCGATCTGCCCAAGGAAGGTGCACGCTTCGATCTGGCCATCGCCCTGGGCATCCTGGCGGCCAGCGGGCAGATTCCGGCGACATCTCTGGAGCAGCTGGAAGTTCTGGGCGAGTTGTCACTGTCCGGCGAGATCCGCAGTGTTCCCGGCGCGCTGCCGGCGGCGTTGAAGGCGGCCGCCAGCGGACACGGTCTCCTGGTGCCGGCCGGCAACGGCCCGGAGGCCGCGCTCTCCGGACACGGCCGCCTCTTTATAGCGCACCATCTTGGTGCGTTAAGCGCCGCCCTGCATGCCGGCCAGCTCGATCCGGCGCCCGCCTCGACCCCGCCCACGCCCGCCCAAGCCGGCCCCGATCTGGCCGAGGTTCGGGGGCAGCAACAGGCCAAGCGCGCGCTGGAGATCGCGGCGGCTGGCGGGCATTCGCTGCTGATGATCGGGCCGCCGGGCGCCGGCAAATCCATGCTCGCCGTGCGCTTGCCGGGCCTGCTGCCGCCGATGACCGATGCCGAAGCGCTGGAAGCGGCGGCCGTGGCCTCCATTGCCCAGGGCTTCGACCCGCAACGCTGGGGACAGCGTCCCTATCGCGCGCCGCATCACACCGCCTCGGGCGTGGCCCTGGTCGGCGGCGGTGCCACGCCACGCCCAGGCGAAATTACCCTGGCGCACCTCGGCGTGCTGTTCCTGGATGAGTTGCCGGAGTTTGATCGCCGCGTGCTGGAGGTGCTGCGCGAACCGCTGGAGAGCGGGACCATCACCGTCTCGCGCGCGGCGCGGCAGGCTGATTTTCCCGCACGCTTCCAGCTGGTGGCGGCGATGAATCCCTGCCCCTGCGGCTATCTCGGCGACGCCTCCGGCAAATGCCGCTGCACGCCGGACCAAGTGCTGCGCTACCGCGCGAAAATCTCCGGCCCCCTGCTCGACCGCATCGACCTGCACGTCCATGTGCCGCGTGTCGAGCCGGCCGCGTTGAGCCGTGATGCTGCGCCCGACGCGGAATCCAGCGCGGCCGTGCGACAGCGCGTTCAACAGTGCCGGGAGCGCCAGCTGCAGCGCGCCGGCAAGGCCAACGCGATGCTCAGCCCAAAGGACATCGAGCGTGACTGCGTGCCGACGCCTGACGCGCGCACGCTGCTCGACACGGCGATGTCGCGGCTCTCGCTTTCCGCGCGCGCCTACCACCGTGTCCTGAAGGTGGCACGGACCATCGCCGACCTCGGCGAGAGCGCCGCAATCGGGCCTGTGCACATCGCCGAGGCGGTGCGCTATCGCGAACTGGATCGCGGCACGGGTTGATGGCGCCGCCGTGCCTGTCCGAAAAATCGTGAAGCAAAAAGAAAGGGCCGCAATAGCGGCCCTTTCCGTTACCGTCGAACGCTTTAGAACTTGTAGATGGCCTTGACCACGAAAGCGGTGGTCTTGGTGTCATCCGCCGCGTTCGTGAAGGTACCGGCGAGCTGGTCACCCTTGCCGAAACGCAGATCGCTGACGATGTCGAAGTTCTTGGCCGCCGAGTAGTCACCCGTCAGCGTGATCTCGTTGGACTTGCCCTTGGTGTTGGCGTTGCTGTCCTTCGACTGCGTCACTTCGCCACGGATGCCGGCGCGGAACGACGGCACGATCTGGTAGTTGGCGTACAGCGCCACACCCGTGAACTTCAGGTCGACGCCACCGCCGCTCACCTTCATCGTGTTGTAGTCGGCATTCAGGCCGAGGCTCAGGTCGCCCAGGGTGTAGGCCGTCACCAGATCCAGCAGGTTGGTCTTGTTGCCGGGGCCGCCCTCGTTACCGATGTAGTCGGTCACGTTAACGGTCAGACCCGTCAGCGGCGCCAGCGCCACGCCCAGCTCAACCGTCTTCTGGGTATTCGCATCCGTCACCGAGCCCGCAGCGCTGTTGTTGACGCCACCATAGACCGTCACCAGGTCGTTGAACTTGTAGCCCGCACGCACGCCGGTCAGCGTGAACGGCTGGTTGGCGAACAAGATGGAACGCGTGGCGTTGGTGTTCAGCACGTCGGAGGCCACTTCGTAGCCCGCCAGCGTCGCGAATTTGCCGCCGATGACCGTCAGGCCACCCGTGGCGTACTGCACATAGGCCTGATGCAGATTGAACTCGCCACCGCCACCAAACTTGTTGAAGCCGCCAGCGTAGTTGTAGTTACCACCGACCACGTCCTTGCCGGCAAAGACGTCAACCGCGGCGCCGAAGCCCTCAGCGGGCAGCTTCGACACCAGCAACTCCGCCTGATCGAAGCCGAAGGTGTTGGTCGAGGCAGACGCGCCAGCGCCGGTCTTCACCTTCTGATAAGCATATGAAGCGGAAGCGTGCCCAGTCGCCGAGATTCCCGATGCGTCCAGCACTTCCCCCAGAGTCGGTGCAGCAGCATTGCTGACCACCGGCAGAACGGCCAGACCGGCCGCGGCTAACAAGACGTTCTTGCGCATGATGCTCCTTGATTGATTCGGATACGCTGTGAAATGCAGCATGCATCAGTCAGCAACAGCCATGCCAACCCCGCATGTTGTTGATAATCAAAAGAATTATCGAGAGGAGCCACAGCTTCATTCCCCTCGCGGTCGAGTGTACATGGTTTTGTCATATTTGTAATAACCTGAACAGGCAGGACGCTCCTCGGCAATAACTTGCTGTTTTAGATCAGATTTATAAATCGGCGTGCCGCCATGGCCAGAGCGCAGGGAGTGGACGCCGGCACAACAGCGTCGGGCACGGAGCGCTGCCCCGTACGGGCCCCGGCATGCATCGCACCAAAAGGGAGCGGACAGGCAAAAAAATAGGCCCGCCTGGAGGCGGGCCTGTTCGCGTCACTCAGATGCCGATTTTTATTTGCTGAGCATGTACTCGACCGCAGCCTTGATCTCGGCATCGCTCAGGTCGCCATCGCCGCCACGCGCCGGCATCTGATTCTTGCCTGCGATAGCGTGTGCCACCAAGCCTTCGAGACCACCGGCTGCCGACTTGCGCGCGCCCCAGGCGGCCTTGTCGCCGATTTTCGGGGAACCCAGCATGCCCGTGTTGTGGCACCCGCCGCAGACTTTCGCGACCACCTGATCGCCGGTGTACGGCGCACGCGCGGTCTTGGTCGCCGCCAGCTTGGCCTCCAAGGCGGCCGGGTCGGTCACCACTTCACCGATCGGCTTGATGCGCTCTTCAAGACGCGCCAGCGCCGGCGCATCCATCGCAGGCGCCGGCGTGATCAAACGAGCAACCGCGATGCAGATGAAAAAGATCGCGAACAGCGCCCCCATGACGATGGAGAAGCTCTTGAAAAAAGCCTTGTCGTGGTTTTTGTGATCCACTGATCCCGCTCCCTGGTTCTAGCAGCGCCAAATGGCGCGCAGTATAGCGACTGTGTGCTTTTGCGGGTATCCTTCGCGCCGCTGTCAAAGCTGCCGGATCAAGCGTCTCAGCCCCGCGCAGCGCCAGACACACCAAGCGCCCGTAGCTCAGCTGGATAGAGTGCCGGTTTCCGAAACCGTAGGTCGCAGGTTCGAATCCTGCCGGGCGCGCCAAACTTCGTGTTGGGTCTGATCATCCTTTCGGGCCGCTGCGCTCGCGGCAGCGCCGGAATCTCTGCAGCAGTCGCTCATACGTCGCATCTTCCACCGGGCCTGCGCTGACCCATTCGATCACGAGGTCGTCCATCTGCGCCTCGTCTGCCCTGCGACCTTGGCCCATGCTCTGCGCCAGGAGCTGCAACTGATACTCGCGGCGCAGCGGCTGATCCTCCGGCGGCGTCGGCACATCGGCCAGTATTTCGGCTCGAATGCAGAGTGTTCTCAGCGCCCGCTCATGCGCGGCGAGATTCGTGGCGCTTTTTTCGGCAAGTCCCCGCTTGAGGGCATCGAGGCCGCCTTTGGGCCATCGCGACGAGGACGCCAGGCAGGCTTCGGCCGTCGCTTTCAAGTGTTCGAGCTGCGCCTGCTCCGCGCCACGCGCCAGGGCGAGCCGATAGGCGCGCACCTGGTTGGCGGCGTCGAATAGCACGTCCCAGCCGTGCTCTGCGTCGCGTGCATGTTGGCGCGCCAGCGCTTTCTTGCAGCGATCCAGCGCCTGTTCGAGGCGGCTGCGAAGCTCACGCGATTCTGCACGCGGAAACTCGCCGAGTGCCTCGAAAGCATTTCGCAATTCGGCCAGTGAGCCGGCGCGCGCGAGCAGTTCAGCTCCTTCGAGGGCGGCAATCTGCTCGAGCTGCTCACACACGGCGATGGCCTGCGCCTTGTTGTTCTCCAGCTCCGCCGCGTAAGCCGCGGCCGCCTGCTCGCGCTTCTGGAACACGGCGTCGCAACACTGACGGAACTCTCTCCAGAGACGTTGATCCGCGTCGCGAGGCAACGGACCTGCGGATTGCCACTGCCGCTGCAATTGCTTGACGGCATTGATGGCCTTGTGGACGTCTTCACTCGCGAGCAGTTGCCGCGCGCGCTCCACCAGCGACGCCTTTTCTTTCACATTGCGGTCGTATTCGGCCTCCAGCCGCGCCTGCAGGCTGGCGATGGCCGCCGAAAACTGCTCCTGCTGCAACTTCCCCGCACGATGTTCGACCGGCGAAAGAGCCCGCCATTGCTGTTTCGTCTCGCGCAAGAACGCGATGACAGCGCGCCAGTCGGGCTGCTCCCAGTTGTGTGCCGTCTTGAACGCCGTCAATTCGCCGAGCAGGGCTTCACGGCGTCGCAGGTTCTCTTCGCGGACGAGGGCTTGGGCGGCAAAGTATTCGCTGCAGGGCTGGTACGCTTTTCGTGCCGCCTCGTGGAAGCGCTGCTCATCGGCTTCGAGGTTCTCGCCAGCGCCCTTGCCCAGCGTGCGCCATTCCTCCTGCAGATTCTTGATCTTGTCGGCGAGAGCCGGCGGTTCGAAAGGTGCGTCGATCAGCGCCTCGATGGACTCGATCAGTTCGGCGCGTTTTGGCGTCACCGAAAAGCGCTTCCAGTCCTTCAGTTCTTCGAGCTGCTTGTCGAGCTGCTGTAACTGGTTGCCGAGCTTGATCGACAGGGGCGGGACCGCCGCTGTCTGCGCCTCGATGGCCCTGCGCAGGGCCGCCGCACGGGCGGTATTGCCGCCATTGAGGGCACCGCGCGCTTTCCGGATCAATTCGCCGATCTCGTGCTCGGCATGGCGCTCAGCCTGCTGCTGTTCCGAGATCAGGCGCGCCTGTTCTTCCAGAATCCGCGCCTGCTCTGCCGCGGCAGCGGCCGATGCCTGCGCCTGCTCTTCGCGCAGGCGCACTGCCTCCGCAGCTGCCTGGGCGGCGGCCTGCTCGAGCGCCGCGAGCGCGGCCACTTCACGCAGGTGTCCGTCATTGGTTTCATGCGCGCAGCGAATCCATTGCTGCACTCGGCTGCGCAACTCCGGATCCGCCTGCTCCGCCACGGCGTTCCAGCGCCTCTCGGACTGCTCCAGTCTCAAACTGAACAAGGCGTCGTAAGACCGCAGGCTGAGGCGCTCGAGGTCCGTGGCGGCGGCATCGATCTCCGCCCGCAATTTCTCCTGTTTACGCGTCTGCTCGTGCAGGACATCGCGCTTGCCCGTCAGGATCCTGTAAACGTTCTTGTCGTTGCCGCCGCGCGTATCGTGGATGAGTTGCCGCAGCACCTCGGGGTCTTCGATGGCCTGGGCGGCCGCCTGACGAATCCGGGTCGACGCCCCCGCAACGACCAACCGGGCGACGGTCTGGCTATCGCCAGCGTCGATAGCCGACCGCAGGGCTTTCGCTTCGGCGTCGTCGATCAGCGCGCGCTCGGCCGCGTTCGGCCTGGGACGCGCTTTTGCAGGGGCTTCCGTCGGCGTTGGTTGCACCCCTGGCGCCGCAGGCGATGGCACTTTTCGAAACAGACGCGAGAGCAACGACATGATGGACCTGCACAGCGTTCGGACGGACTCATCATTCTACCCATGCCCGAAAGCGCACATCTCTTCTCGTTGCCGGTGGCTCGCAGGCGCGGGTCTCTGCATGTCGCCGCGACAGGCACCGACACGTCACGCTTTTGCCCGCGCCGCATGGCGTTCTGGTTCTCCGGTATTCTTGATTGGAACATCACGTCTCCTGCGCCATCGCCTCATGCGCCCAGCGCCATCAACGCCTTCCGGCTCGCGCCTCGTGCAGCGGCTGACGAACACACCATCGGGCGGCTGCCGCGAGATGCCTTCAGGAATTTCCGTATCTGGTGCCGGTGATTACGCGTGGCCGCGCTGACGCCGGAGGAAATCGAGGCGCTGACGCTGTCGGCGAAGGTCGCGGTCTGGTGCATGCTGCTGTCGATGCCACCCGGCATCGCCTGCGGCTGGCTATTGGCCAAACGTCAGTTCCGCGGCAAGGCCCTGGCCGATGCCTTGATCCACCTGCCGATGGTGCTGCCGCCCGTGGTACCAGGATATCTGCTGCTGTTGCTGCTCGGCGAGCAGGGGCCGCTGGGTCACTGGCTCAGCCGCACGTTCGACCTGCATTTCGCCTTCAACTGGAAAGGTGCGGTCCTCGCATCGGCGGTCATGGCATTTCCGTTGATGGTGCAACCGGTCCGACTGTCGATGAGATTGATCGACAGTCGGCTGGAGCAGGCCGCCGCAACCCTGGGCGCGACGCCCTGGCGCGTCTTCATGACCGTGACCTTGCCGCTGGCGCTGCCGGGCGTCATCGTCGGCAGCATCCTCGCCTTCAGCCGCAGTCTGGGGGAATTCGGCGCCACCATGGCTTTCGTCGGCAATATTCCGGGCGAGACCCGCACGCTGCCGCTGGCCATCTACAGCTACACGCATGTGCCGGGAGGCGAAGCGCCGGTGCTGCGCCTCACACTGCTGTCGATTGCGCTGGCACTGGCCGCCCTGCTGGCCAGCAACGCACTCGCGCGCTACGGTGAGCGCCGCTTGGGATATCGGCCACATGCTGACGCTTGATCTGCGTTATCAACGCACGGGCTTCCAGCTCCAAGCCCAGGCCACGCTGGGCGATGGCGTCACCGGCCTCTACGGCCCTTCCGGCTGTGGCAAAAGCACGCTGCTGGCTCTGGTTGCCGGCCTGTTGAAACCCCAGCAAGGACAGATACGCCTGGGCGACGATGTCCTGTTCGACGCCGGGCGACGGATCTTCGTGCCGCCGCATCGGCGCCATATCGGGCTGATGTTCCAGGATGCGCAATTGTTTCCGCACCTGTCGGTACGCGACAACCTGCTCTACGGCTACCGCCGTCTGCAGCCGCAAGAACGGCAATTCGGCTACGAGGCCATCATCGCGCTCCTGGAAATCGGCCACCTTGCGCAGCGTCACCCGCGCGACCTGTCCGGTGGCGAGCGCCAGCGCGTTGCGCTCGGACGCGCGCTGCTCTATTCGCCGCGCATCCTTCTGCTGGACGAACCGCTGTCCTCCCTCGACGAACGCCTGAAGGGTCAGATTCTTCCCTTTCTGCGTCGCGTTCGGGAGGAAACGCGGATTCCGATGCTGTACGTCAGCCACTCGCTGGCGGAAATACGCTTTCTCACGGACATCGTCTTGACGCTGGAGAACGGGCGCCTGGGCCACCTGCCGGCACCTCGGGCGGGCGATGCCCTCATGGCGTGAGCGCCGGAGCGCGCTCATGCGCCGCCGTCCCGCCCGGCATCGGCGTTTCTGCCGCAGGGCGCTCTTTCGCGTGGCCGCCCGGACGGCACGAGTCCCAGGGCCCGGCCACACCGGTTTGACGCTACCGGCGGTCGGCAGCATGATGATGCGGGGTTGTATTTGACAGGGAGAAGCGGCATGGGCCAATCGACAGATCCGGGTGGCGGACCGAAAATCATGATGCTCGCCCTTAGTTTCGGGGCGGGAGCGGTGTTGGGTTTCCTGGCGTGCCATTTCAATCTCTGCGTCCGGCTGGGCATCTGCCAAGCGCCCGTCGCCGTCGAAGCGCATCCCGGACCGGTCGACCCGGGCCCGCGCTAGACCGCTAAGGGCCCAGGCCGCAGTTTCCGGTTTGGGGCGCTGCGGGAACCAGTTCCGCACCCGACAGCCGCCAGGCGACGCGGCAGGCCAGGCGTTGTGCGATCCGGTCGGGGTCACGGCGCTCCGAACCGGCGTCCAGGAAGGCGGCGGTGCCATCCGTGCCACCGATCAGAATCCCGTCGCCCCCGGCGTTGAAGCCAGCGTTGTACCAGCTCACCGGACCCGCATACACCGCGGCAGCATCGAGCAATTCCTCTCTGTCGGCGTCCCAGATTCTGGTCGTGCCGTCGCTGCTGGCGGAGAGCAGCAGGGCGCCATCGGGGCTGAACGACACGGCCCTGACCTGCCCGGTATGGCCCAGCAGGGTGGCCAGGCGATTCTCCGACGGTCGCCAGATCAGCACGGATTTCCCCAGATCCCCGAACGCGATTTTTTTTCCGTCGGGGCTGAAGGCCGCCGCATACAGTCCGCTCGCCGCCTGGGCATTCATCTCATGGATCAGTCTGCCGTCGACGGCATCCAGGAGATAGGCGTGCTGTCGCGCCAGCGCTGCCAGCACGGTCCGCCCGTCGGGGCTGAAGGCAAGCGTCGCCACTTTTTCATCCTCGGTGCGGCCCGCCGACAGCCGGACGGACCAGCGAAATGCCCGGCGCTCGACGTCCCAAAGCCGGAGTTCTCCGCGGTATCCGACCGCATAGGCCCTGCCATCCGGACTGAAGGACTGGGCGTGCGGCCAATCGATGTCGAAATCGGCGACCTCTCCGCCATCGGCTACCCGACGCAGCCGCGCCCGGAGATCTCGCGCCCGGGCGACGACGGCCAGCAGGCGGCCGTCCCGGTTGAACGACAGCGCGCGGATGCGCCCCCCCAGCCCCGACCATTCGCTGATGATCGCGCCGGACACCGCGTCCCGGAACCGCACAGTCTGCGCGTCGTCGCCCAGCGCGATGACGCGATCATCCGGACTGAACGCCACGGCACCGATGGCTGCGTTTCGCTGCGCCGCCGGCATGCGCCACGAGGCGCTGCCCCGCAGTTCTCCGGCACCCCGATCGCCTGCGACGAAAAACGCGTCGCCGCGATGATTGAAGGATGCTTGCACGTCGACCGGCTCGGGGCTCTCCGGCCGCGCGGGGGACGACGGGTCGACGGCAATCTCCGCGGTCAGCTTCGCCGGCAGATGCCAGAGGACGACGGAGCCATCCGAGCCGGCGCTGATCATCTGCGTATCGAGCGCGCCAAAGTTGAAACTGCGCGCGGCGCCGAGGTGTCCGTCCAGCGTGCAGATTTCCACGCCCTGCACGGGATCGATCAGCGCCAGGCGCGAATTGACGCTGCTCGCCAGCAGGCTTCCGCCCGGGCTCATCGCGGCGAGATTGCTCATGGAATCGAAAAACTTGGCGGCGAACAGCAAGGCGCCGTTGCGGCCGTCCCAGACATTGACGCCGGCGCGCGTCAGGCTCATCAGCCTGGAGCCTGAGGGGTTCAGCTGCAGATCGCCGATCGCCTGCGTGTGGCCGCCGGTCATCAACACTTCGCCAGTCGCCGACCGCCAGACCCGGATCTCGCCCTGCGCCGAGCCCGCCGCCAGCGTCGTGCACGCGGCGCTGGCGTCCAGCGCGATGGCCGCGCCGTGCAAGCCGCGGAACCGGCGTATCGCGCGGCCGGTTCCATCCTCCAGGAGCGAAACCTCGCCCCGCTCCGATCCTGCCAGCAACGACGGCCGGCCGCCACAGAAGCGGACGACCGAATACGGTCCGGGCAGATGCCGCGTCCGGCCGCCGCCAAGGTCTTCGACGGCAATGGACCGGTCGGACGTCAGATACACGACCCGCCGGTCCTGCGCGTCGACAGGAACGGGATACGTGCCCCGGTAATAGCCACCGGGATGAAACGTCCTGACCAGCGCGCCGGTGTCGGCGTCAAGTATTCTCAATTGCTGCGACCGATCGCTCACCCCGACACTGTGGACCCAGATCCAGCGGCCCTGCGGGCTGAATCCCGCCACGAGCGGGCCCGTGTCCATGCCCAGCGGATATTCGTGCAACCGCCGTCCCGTGCGCGCATCCCAGATGCACAGGACGCGATCCTGGCCGATCGTGAAAAATCGCCGACCGTCGGGATCGAGTCCGGCCAGTATGACCGACGATCCCGTCTGCACCCGCAACGCCTGCGCATCGACCACTCGCATCGCACGCGCCAGCATGAAGCGCAGAGCCGGCGTGTCGACACCGAGCCTGTACGCCTCGTCGAGATACACCGCAGCGCGCGCCTCGTTGTGCGCGAGCAGTTCCTGGCGGCCGTTTTCGTAGAGTTGCGCGATGCGCGTTTGCAGCGCCAGCGCATCCAGCGCGCGCTGCTTTTCCTGTTGTTGCCAGTGCCAGCCCAGGGTCGCGGACAGTGCGAGTCCGACCATGGCCGCCGCGCCGGCGATGCGCTGCACAAATTGCCGTTGGCGCTCGCGCTGCTTGAGCTCGTCGAGTCCAACCCCGATGAGACCCGCGATCAGTTTGAGCTTGGCGTTGGCGCGGCCGTCCTTGCCGCCACGCGCATCCGCGGCAATGGGTTCTGCACGCTTCGAAGTGAGCTGCCCGTCCGGGCCGATCTCGTAGCGCACTGCCGGCGGCAGGCATTCGGCGAGACCATTGCCAGGACGATCGCTGGCGTTGGGGTCGCCGCCGACGATCAACTGCAGCACGCGATGGGAGCGGCCGAGCGACTTGAAGTACTTGATCTCTTCGTTGACCCAGCGCGAGGCCACGGCCTGCGGCGAGCAGATCACGATCAGGTAACGCGACTGCCGCAGTGCCTCGTTGAGCACCGTCCCCAGTTCCGCCGAACTGGGCAGTTCATCGCGGTCGCGGAAGATCGGCAGCAGACGACGCGGCACCGTGCCGCTCCAGTGTTCGCGGCCCACCAGGCGACGCGGCACACGATATGCCTCCAGCGACTTGTGCAGCCAGTTGGCCCAGGTCTGATCCTGGTGGCTATAGCTGATGAAGGCCCAGTATTTATAGAGTTGTTCCGCCAACCGCCTCTCCCTGAAGCGCCGACGTCCGATCCGCGGGGTGTCTCAGCTTACCGGCGCGTGCCGCTCATGCGAAGCCGTAGCAGGCCATGCTGAGGTTGCCGTAGGAAAAACTGCGGTGCAGCGTGGTCGCACCGGCATGCGCGGCGCCGAGGGCAACGAACAGCGGCATCAGGTGATCTTCGGTGGGATGCGCGTGGGCGGCACCCGGCGCCTGACGGCGGTAGTCGAGCAACGCCTCGCGATCGTTCTCCAGCAGGCGATCGCAGAGCCAGTCGTCGAAGGACAACGCCCACTCCTGCGGCGGTGTGCCCGGTGCGGCGAGCGCGCGCAGGTTGTGCACGGCGCCGCCGGAGCCGAGGATCAGCACCTCCTCGTCCACGCCATCGGCGAGCGCTCGGCCCAGCGCGTAGTGGGCAGCCGGATCGCGGCCGAGGCTGGCGACGTGGATCACCGGCACATCGGCCTGCGGAAACATCAGCATCAGCGGCACCCAGACGCCGTGATCGAGTCGCTCGTCGTCGACCAGCTGCGTGTCGATTCCGGCCTGCTGCAGGGCGGCGGCGATGCGCTGTGCACGCGCGGCGTCGCCGGCCGGGGCATAGCGCAGCTGATAGAGCGCGTCGGGAAAGCCGCCGAAGTCGTGCCAGGCGCGGTAGCGGGCCGTGGTCTTCACCGCCGGCACCGGGGCCATCCAGTGCGGCGACACCGCGACGATGGCCGACGGACGCGGCAGCGTCGCACCCAGCGTCTTCAGGAAATCGTGCGCGGGGATCGTGTCCAGCGCCAGCGTCGGCGCGCCATGCGAGAGAAACAGCGAGCGGTAACGCGGCATGCTCACTCGAACCAGGCTTCGACGCGGTTACGGCCCTCGCGCTTGGCCTTGTAGAGCGCGGCGTCGGCGTTACGCATCAGCTCCTGCAGATCGCGCGTGGTCGGCCGCAGCGCCGCCACGCCCATGCTGACGGTGTAGTTCAGCGACTGGCCGCCGCCGAGATCGATGCGCTGCTCCATCAGGCGGATGCGCAGGCGCTGCGCGGTCTCGAAGGCCGGGTCCTTGTTGGCGCGCGGCAACAAGAGCGCGAACTCCTCGCCGCCGATACGGCCCAGTGCGTCGATCTTGCGGATCGCGCTGCCGGTGGTGGCGGCGAGGCTGATGATCGCCTTGTCGCCGGCCTCGTGTCCGTAGGTGTCGTTGACCTTCTTGAAGTGGTCGATGTCCATCATCACCAGCGACAGCGGCTCCGAGAAACGGCGCGCACGGTCGATCTCCTGCATCGCCACTTCGGCGAAGTGGCCGCGGTTGAACACGCCGGTGAGCGGATCGCGCGTGGCGCGCTGGTAGAGCCGGTCCTCGCGCTGCTTCTGCTCGGTGATGTCGTGACAGACCTCGACGAAGCCGCTGATCTCGCCGTTCTCCGCGCGCACGGCATCCATCGTCACTTCCGCGAAAATCTCGTCGCCATTGCGCTTGCGGCGCTTCTGCACCGTGCGGCTATGGCCGCTGCTGCGCGCAAAGTTCAGCGATTTGCCGGGCTGGTCGTCGCGCAGCGCATCGTCGCAGAACAGCAGGGTGAACGGCCGGCCGAGCACCTCGCCCTCGGTGTAGCCGGTGATGAGGCGCGCGCCCTGGTTCCAGCTGAGGATGCGACCTTCGAGATCGATCATGTAGACGCCGTAGCTGCTGATGTTGCGCACCAGCTCGGCATACCGCGCCGGGTTGCTGCGCAGCAGGTCTTCATGTCGGGCCGGCGCAAAGGCCTGCTCGTCCGGCGCGCCGGGAAAAATCGAAGGGCTGTAGTTGTCCTCGTACATGCATCGATTCTAACGCTGGAATCCCGTCCGGCACCGCCGCCAGCGCCACCCGCTCGAACCCCGGAACGTGTCAAGGATGTTTTATTTTATTTGTTGATTTTAAATTTAATCAATAAAATTTAACTCACTGTCCGCCCTTCACGGCCCTAGCGGGTGGCGGCATCCGCGGTCTTTTCATGCCGGTTTCGCAGGGAAAATCCCCGATGTACCGCGCGGACGCCGCTGCTATCCTTGCGCGCCTTTTCCGGACCACACCATGAACAACGGTCTCTGGGCCGCCGCCGGCGCCTACTTCATCTGGGGCCTGTTTCCGCTCTACTGGCGGCTGCTGGCGCAGGTGCCGTCGACGCAGATCATGGCGCACCGCATCGTCTGGTGCGCGCTGTTCGTCAGCGGCTATCTCACCCTGAGCCAGGGCGCCCGCTGGTGGCGGACCGTCGCCGCGCAGCCGCGCCTGCTGGCGATGCTGACCTGCAGCGCGGTGCTGGTCGGCATCAACTGGTGGCTGTACATCTGGGCGGTCAACAGCGGCCACATCGTCGAGACCAGCCTGGGCTACTTCATCAACCCGCTGGTGTCGGTGCTGCTGGGCGTGGCGGTGCTGCGCGAACGGCTGACGCCGGGCCAGTGGCTGGCGGTGGCGGTGGCGGCCGCGGGCGTGGCCTATCTCACCTGGTCGTTCGGCGCGCTGCCATGGATCGCGCTGGTGCTGGCCGCGTCCTTCGGCACCTACGGCCTGATCCGCAAGCTGGCGGTGGTGGCGGCGGTGCCAGGCTTGGCGGTGGAAAGCGGCGTGCTGTTCCTGCCGGCGCTGGGCTACCTGCTGTGGGCGGAGCACGCCGGCAGCGGCAGCTTCGGCCATATCGAGGTCGGCCGCAGCCTGCTGCTGATGCTCGGCGGCCTGGTCACGGCGCTGCCGCTGGTGCTGTTCGCCTACGGCGCGCGGCGCATTCCGCTGAGCCTGATCGGCTTCCTGCAATACCTGGCGCCGACGCTGCAGTTGCTGATCGGCGTGTATGTGTTCGGCGAGGCCTTCACCCACACGCACCTGGTCGGCTTCGGCTGCATCTGGGCGGCGCTGGCGATCTACGCGCTGGACAGCCTGCTGCGCGCGCGGCTGCGGCCCGCCACCGCCGCTAGTTGAGCAGCGGCTGCCCGCGCAGGCGCTCGAGGATGCGCAGCGGCGACTGCGCCGGATCGAGCATCGCATCCGCCGGCAGGTAGAAGGTCTGCTCCATCAGGAACTGGCCGCTGTGCGCGGCGTGCGACACCGAGTCGGTGAACACGATCCAGGTCTCGCCGGGCGCGAAGTGGATGTGCTCGGCGGCGACGCTCTTCTGGTAGACCGGATCGAGCTTCATCGCATCGTGCGTGCGCAGCATCAGGTCATCGTACACCGTGCGGTAGCTCTTGGTGATCTTGAGCATCTGCATCAGCTTGCGCTGCAGCGCAGGCGCCGGATCGAACTGCCGCCCATAGCGCTTGGCCACGGTCTCGAAGGGCTCGCCGGTGCGCCAGTGGCGCGGCCGGCCGTTCGGGTTGACGTTGGTGAACACCCGCAGCAGGCGCTGACCCTGCACCGGCGTCGCCGGAAAGGCGTCGATGTGCAGGCGCGTGTCGTCCTTCTTCGGCGAGGTGACGCGGCCCTCGATCTCCGCCGGGCGGAAGCTGGTGCGGCCGTCGCGCAGCTGGCCGCGGTAATGCGGGAACATCGCCTCGACCAGCGCGCCGCTCTGCTGCGCGTAGCGACGGATCATGCCGTGCATCAGCGACTGCAGCGCGGCATCGCCGGCCACGCCAGCCAGGCGGTCACGCGCCAGGTCGTAGCTGATGTTCTTCTTGCCCGGTTCGAGCACCGCCGGCGTCAGCAGCGCGCGCTCGGCGTCGTTGAACGCGAACGGCAGCTGCGGCAGGCGCAGCAGGCCGCCGCCCTCGAGCTGCGCGGTGCGCGTGGCGGCATCGACGGTGGCACCGCTGCCGTCCCAGCGATTGATGGCGTGCGTGTACAGCATGGTTACTCTCCGGCCCTGCGTTGATGCACATCTCTCCCGCGAGCGGGAGAGGGCCGGCATTATCGCAGCGGCGCCTGCAACAGGGCCAGCAGGCGATCCAGCGCGCCGCGATTGGCGGCGACCGCGGCCTGGCCGGCGCGGCCCATAACCTGCGCGCGGGCGGTGTCGCGCAGCAGCGCCTGCACCGCCGACGCCAGCGCCGCGGCGTCGGGGATCTGCTCGGCAGCACCGGTGCCCAGCAGCAGGTCGCGCGCGGCGACGAAGTTGTGCATCTGCGGCCCGAACAGCACCGGCAGGCCCAGCGCCGCCGGCTCCAGCACGTTGTGCCCGCCGACCGGCGCGAGGCTGCCGCCGACGAAGGCGACATCGGCCAGCGCGTAGTAGAAGAACATCTCGCCCATGCTGTCGCCCAGCAGCACGGCGGCATCCGCCTGGGCATCCCCCAGGACGCTGCGGCGCTGCAGCGTCAGGCCGGATTTCTCGACCAGGCGCGCGACGCCGTCGAAGCGCTGCGGATGGCGCGGCACCAGGATCAGTTGCGCCTCCGGCAGCGCCTTCAGGATTTCGCGGTGCGCCGCCAGCGCCGCATCCTCCTCGCCCTCGTGGGTGCTGGCGGCGATCCAGGTCGGACGCCCGCTGCGGAGCGCACGGCCGCGCGCGATCAGCTCCTCCGGCAGGGCCATGTCGAACTTGATGTTGCCCATCACGCTCACGCTTGAAGGCGCGGCGCCGAGTTCGCGGAAGCGCTGCGCGTCGGCCGCGCTCTGCGCGGCGATGTGCGCGCAGTCGGCCAGCACGCCGGCGATCGAGCGGCGGAAACGCGTGTAGCCGCGGAACGAGCGCGGCGACAGCCGCGCATTGGCGATGGTCAGCGGAATGCCGCGTGCGGCCAGGGCACGGAACAGGTTGGGCCACAGTTCCGTCTCCATCACCACCACCTGCCGCGGCCGCATGCGCGCAAGGTAGCGCGCCACCGCGTCCGGCAGGTCGTAGGGCACATAGGTGTGCAGCACTTTTTCGCCCAGCGCCTCGCGCACGCGCGCCGAGCCGGTCGGCGTCATCGTCGTCACCAGCACGCGGCGCTCGCCGTGGCGCGCGATCAGGGCGCGGATCAGCGGCAGCGCCGCCAGCGACTCGCCCACCGACACCGCGTGCACCCACACCGCCACGTCCTGCGGCGGCGGCGTGACGAAGCCGAAACGCTCGTGCCAGCGATGCCAGTAGTCGCGCAGTGCCAGCCCACGCCACAGCAGGCGCAGCAGCACGAAGGGCACGAGCAGGTAGAGCAGGACGGTATAGAGCCAGCGCATGGCGCGCAGCATAGCGGCTAAAATCCCGAGATGAACTCCGCGCCCCCGTTCCAGGCCGCCTTCTTCCAGCCGCGCTACTGGCCGACCTGGCTGGGCATCGGCCTGCTGTGGCTGCTGTGCTGGCTGCCGGTGCCGGTGGTGGTGGCGCTGGGTGAGGGCCTGGGCTGGCTGGTCGGTCGCCTGCTGAAAAGCCGCCGCCACGTCACGCGCGTCAATCTCCAGCTGTGCTTTCCGCAGCTCTCCGACGCCGAGCGCGAGGCGATGGTGGACGCGCACTTCAAGGCGCTGGGCGCCGGCATCTTCGAGGCGGGCCTGGCCTGGTTTGCGCCGGACTGGCGCCTGCGCGACCGCGGCGAGGTCGTCGGTCTGGAGCATCTCGACGCGGCGATGAAGGACGGTCACGGCGTGCTGCTGCTCACCGGCCACTTCACCACGCTGGAAATGGGCGCGCGTTACCTCTGCCTCGCCGGACGCCCGTTCCACGCCATGTACCGGCCGATCGACAATCAACTGATCGATTACTTCATGCACCGCTGGCGCGAGGCGCGCTCCGGCCTGCCGGCCCTGCCCAAGGACGATCTCAAGAAACTGGTGCGGGCGCTGCGCGAGGGCCACTGCATCTGGTACGGCCCCGACCAGTCGCTGGACGTGCGCACCGCCGCCTTTGTGCCGTTCTTCGGCGTGCCGGCGCTGACGCTGACCGCCACCTCCAAGCTCGCCGCTCTGGGCCGCGCCCGGGTGGTGCCGTATTTCCCGGCGCGCATCGGCGGCCGCTACCGCGTGACCTTCCTGCCGGCGCTGGAGAATTTCCCCTGCGGCGACGACCTCGCCGATGCGACCCTGATCAACCGCATGCTGGAGGCCGGCATCCGCATCGCGCCGGCGCAGTATTTCTGGTCGCACCGGCGCTTCAAGCACCAGCCGCCGGGCATGCCGAACCCCTACGCCCGCAGCTGACGGGAAGATCGGGTCAGGCTTCACGGTTTTCGGGCTTTTCCGGCCCATATCCCACGGACGGGCTGTTATATTAGGGCGTCATCCGTGCACCCCATTTTCGAGGCTCCAGCGTGAAACGTTCTCTCGTGCGACAGACTGCAGCGGCCGCGTTTGCCGCATCCGTCCTTTTCACGCAGGCGGCGATGGCCGCGCCGGCCGACGAGGCCAAGAGCCTGATGGCGCAAGGCAAGTACGCCGACGCCCTGCAGAAGCTGGATCAGCAACTGGCCAAGAACCCGCAGGACGCCGAGTCGCGCTTCGCCCGCGGCATCGCCCTGACCAAGCTCAACCGCACGCCGGAAGCGATGAAGGTCTTCACCGACCTGACCCGCGACTACCCGCAGCTGCCCGAGCCCTACAACAACCTCGCCGTGCTCTACGCCCAGCAGGGCGACTACGAGAAGGCGCGCGACGCGCTGGAAGCGGCGCTGGCGACGCACCCGAGCTACGCCACCGCCCACGAGAACCTCGGCGACATCTACGCCGCGCTGGCCGGCGCCGCCTACAACCGCGCGCTGATGCTCGACCAGGGCAACCAGACGGTGCGCAACAAGCTCAACCTGATCGGCCAGCTCGAGAAGCCGGTCAACGACGTGCTGGCGGTCAAGGGCGGCAGCAAGCCCGCCGCGGCCCCGGCCGCCGCGCCGGCCGCCACCGAGGCGCCGGCCGAGCCGGTCGATGCCGACACCGCCGCCGCCATCGCCAATGCGCTGACCGCCTGGAGCAAGGCCTGGTCGGCGAAGGACGTCGCCACGTATCTGTCCGCCTACGGCGACGACTTCACGCCGGAAGCCGGCCAGAGCCGCGCCGCCTGGGCGCAGCAGCGCCGCGAGCGCATCAGCAAGCCGGCGCACATCCAGGTCGACGTGCAGAACGTGCAGACCGCGCGCACCGCGCCGGACCGCGTGCGCGCCAGCTTCCTGCAGGTCTACGAGTCGGACAGCTTCTCCGACTCGGTCAACAAGGTGCTGGACTTCAAGCTGGTCAACGGCGCCTGGAAGATCGTGCGCGAATACACGCGCTGAACCACTGACCCCTAGATGCGCCCGAAACGCTCCACCCGGCCGGCCCTCGCGCTGGCCGTTCTTCTTTCCGCCGCCCCCGCGATCGCGGCCGACGGCTTCAATCCGGAACGCGAACTGCTCGGCGCCGTGGCCAAGATGCAGGGTGGCGACGCCGAGGGTGCGCGCCGCGACCTCGCCGCCCTGACGCAGCGCCAGCCGAACTTCCGCCTCGCCAACCTGCTGTACGGCGAACTGCTGGCCTCGCTGGCCGGCGCCCGCGGCAGCACCCTGATCGACAACCAGCAGGATCCGCTGCTGCAGGACCTCACCGAGGAGGCGCGCCTGCGCACCGCCGGCGAGAAGGCGCTGCCGCCGGCCGGCTACGTGCCCAACGCGATTCTGCAGCTGGACCAGCATCACCCGTACTTCATCGTCGTCGACCTGCCCAAGGCGCGGCTCTACCTGATGGAGAACGGCAAGGACGGCGAGGTGCACCTGGTGCGCGACCACTACGCCGGCATGGGCCGCAAGGGCTACGGCAAGCAGAGCACCGGCGACCTGCGCACGCCGGTGGGCGTGTACCACGTCACCGGCTGGCTGCCGAAGGACAAGCTGCCGGAGATCTACGGCGTCGGCGCGTTTCCGCTGAACTATCCCAACCTCTGGGACCAGTTCAAGCATCGCAGCGGCCACGGCATCTGGCTGCACGGCGTGCCCAGCGACACCTACGTGCGCGCGCCGCGCTCCAGCGAAGGCTGCGTCACCATGGCCAACGACGACCTGCTGGCGCTCAAGCCCTACGTCACCGCCGGCGAGACGCCGGTGATCCTCAGCGACGCGGTGGAGTGGCTGCCGCCGGACCAGGCGCGCGACGAGCGCCGCGCCTTCCTCGCGCGCATCGAGGACTGGCGCAGCAAGTGGTCGCACAAGGACACCGACGGCTATCTCGCCTATTACGGTCCGGGCTTCACCACCGACGGCATGAACCTCGCGCAGTTCGTGGCGCACAAGCGGCGCGTCAACGCCGGCAAGCGGTTCATCGACGTGCAGCTGCGCGACATCAACCTGTTCCGCTATCCCGGTGCCGGCGAGCCGATGATGCTGGCGGAGTTCACCATGGACTACCGCAGCGACAACTTCCGCTCGACCACGCAGAAGCAGCAGTTCTGGCGCCAGGACAAGAACGGCGACTGGAAGATTTTCCGCGAAGAAAACCGCTGAACGCGGCGTGACGCGGCCGCGAATGCGCCACCCGCTGACGGCGAAAGCCCGGATCAAATTGTTATTAATTATTTATCAAATATATATTTGATTGATATTTAATAACATTCCGCCTGGGCCATCACGGCGGAGCGGGTGGCGGTCTCGGCGCTTGCCACGCGGCCCACGGCCACGTCAGCCGCCGCTCTTCCAGTCCTCGCTGTCGAGCCGGCGGTACAGCGGCGGCGCGTGCCGGGGCAGATTGCGCTCCAGCCAGGTCAGCATGTCGGTCCAGATGCGTTCGGACTGCGCCGGCGTCGGCATCAGGCCGGCGTTGGGCAGTTCCAGCGTGATCACCGGCAGACTCAGTCCGGCGAAGTTGCCGAGCGAGCCGGGATAGGTCCCGAGCAGTGCCAGGTGCAGGTAGCCGAAGCGCTCCGGCGGCTTCTGCGGACCGTCGAAATCGAGCACGCCGTAGGGCGCGTGCACGCTGACGATCACGTCGGGATGGAAGCTGCGGATGGTCTCGGTGAGCGCGCGCGATTCCGGCTCCGACAGCGCGCGCGTGCCGGGATAGCGGCGCGGATCGCTGCCGGTCCTGGTCCTCCAGTACTTCAGCGCCTCGCGGTCCCAGTCGCGCGAAGGGAAGTTGCGGTTGAGATCGACGCCGTTGGCGTTGACCCGCGTCGGCGGATCGGCGAGCAGGCCGTCCGGGTTGACGCAGGGCATCACGCGCCAGTGAAAGGGCTGGAAGCGTTCGCGGCCGATCTGCTCCATCCACTGGAAGACGATGCTGACCGAGGACAGCTCGTCGCCGTGGATGCCGCCCATCAGCAGCACGCGGTAGGGCGTGCCGCGCTGCGAGCGCGCCGGAAAATCGCGGTACAGCAGCGGCAGCCCGCGCACGCTGGCGATGCCGTCGGCGCGCAGACCGGCGGCCAGGCAGCGCGGCACGCCGACGCTCTGCAGGCGCCCGCCGAGCAGCTCGCAGGTGCGTTCCACCGACGCCATCGGCTCCGCCAGCGCGGCGCCCGCCGCACAAACAAAAAGCCCGGCGACGAGCCGGGCGATCTGCGGGATCATGCCGTCACTTGCCCTTGCGCTCCTGCCGCACCTTCTCGATCAGGAAATCGACGATCTTGATGGTCTGCTCCGGCGTGCCGCCCATGCCGACGTTGGTGGTGTACTTGCCGCCGATCACCAGGGTCGGCACGCTGGCCACGCCGTAGCTGCGCGCCAGCGCCTCGGCCTTGTTGACGCGCGAGGCGACGGCGAAGCCGTTGAAGGTGCTGTTGAAGATATCCGGCATCACGCCGCTCTGGGCGGTGAAGAAGGCCTGGATCTCCGCCGGCGAGGCCAGCATCTGGTTGTGCTCGTGGATCGCGGAGAACAGCGGCTTGTGCATCTTCTCGCCCAGGTTCAGCACCTCGGCGGTGTAGAACATCTTGCTGTGCAGGATGCCGATGTCGCGGCCCAGGCTGTTGGGCACGCGGACGAAATCGACGTCCGCCGGCTTGTGCGCGCGCCAGGCCTCGATCGTGGGGTCGAAGTGGAAGCAGTGCGGGCAACCGTACCAGAAGAACTCATCGACCTCGACGCGCTTGGGGTCGGCCGGCGGCTGGACTTCGCGCACGCGCCCGTAATGCGTGCCTTCCTTGAATTCCTCGGACGGCGCGGCCGTGCAGGCCAGCGGCAGCAGGACGGAGAGCGTGAGGGCGAGGCGCGCGAGCAGACGCATGGAGAATCCTTATTGGAGGCCGTTGAGATAGGACGCCAGCGCCTCGATCTCCTTGTCGCTGAGCTTGGCGGCGATGGTCGCCATCATCTTGACATTGCCTTCGGGCAAAGATTCCGTCTTGGTGTCATGCAGGCGCTGCAGCGAGACCGCCGCGTACTGCGCGTTCTGGCCGCCGATGCGCGGATAACCCGTCGACGGATTGCCGGCGCCGACCGGGCCGTGGCAGGAGGCGCAGGCCGGGATGCCGCGGGCGGCGTCGCCGGCGCGGTACAGCTTGCCGACCGTGGCCACGGCGTCCTTGCTGGCGACGCCCGGCTGCGGTTTGAGGCTGGCGAAGTGCACCGCCAGATCCTTCATGTCCTGGTCGGACAGCGCCGCGGCCTGGCCGGACATGACCGGGTTGACGCGCGCGCCGCTCTTGAACGCGGTCAGCTGCTCGTAGATGTACTTGCTGCTCTGGCCCGCCAGCTTGGGAAAGTTGGGGGCGCTGCCGTTGCCGGTGGGGCCGTGGCAGGCGCCGCAGACCGCGGCCTTGGTCGCGCCCGCCGCGGCATCGCCCTTCACGAACAGGTCTTTGGCGGCCTCTTCGGCGGATGCCGCGAGCGGCACGGACAAGGCGAGGGCAAGCAAAACGCGCTTCATTGGCGGGACTCCCTTTAAGTCTTGGCTGGCGGCGCGCCGCGGCGTTGGCGGATGCGCGTGACGGGTTCGAATTCCGGGCAAATGGTACACCAAAGGCCAACACCGGTGGCTGCGGCCGCCGGCGGTCGCCGCCGCCTTTTCCGTTAAGCTTGCGACCATGACCGCCGCCCGTTCCGCCGCCGCCGCCAACCCCTTCGCCCGGGCGCAGTTCCTGATCTCCTGCGCCGACCTCGCGCAGCTGCCGCGCGACGAGCAGCCCGAGATCGCCTTCGCCGGGCGCTCCAACGCCGGCAAGTCCAGCGCGCTCAACGCCCTGTGCGGACACAAGCAGCTGGCCCGCGTCAGCAAGACGCCGGGCCGCACGCAGCTGATCAACCTGTTCGAGATTCCCGGTCTCGGCCGCTTCGCCGACCTGCCGGGCTACGGCTACGCCGAGGTGCCGGCGGCGATGCGCAAGAGCTGGGGCCGGCTGATCGGCGGCTACGTCGAGGTCCGCACCAACCTGCGCGGCGTGGTCCTGATCATGGACATCCGCCACCCGCTGACCGATTTCGACGAGCAGATGCTGGCCTGGGCGCAGAGCGCCGGGCGGCCGGTGCACGTGCTCCTGACCAAGGCCGACAAGCTCGGCTACGGCGCCGCCAAGAACCAGCTGCTGCAGGTGCGCAAGGCGCTGGCGGCGTACCCGCAGCCGCCGACGGCGCAGGTGTTTTCCGCGCAGTCGCGCCTGGGCCTGGAGGACGCACAGAGCGCGATCCTGGGCCTGCTCGGTCTTGCCGCGCCCGCGTCGCAAAGCTAGTTTCCGCCCATGCAGATCCTGCATTTCCTGGCCAACCAGCCGCCCAAGGAGCTGGGCAGCGTCGACCGGATTCCGGCCGAGGGCCTGGTCTGGGTCGACTTCGTGCGCGAGCAGGGCGAGAACTGGGACTGCTGGGCCGAACCGCTGCTGGGCGTGGAGATCGAGCCGCAGCACGTCAGCGACAGCCTCAACCCGCAGCATCCCTCGTTCTTCGACGGCACGCCGGACTACGACATGCTGATCTTCGAGGGCCTGGGCCCGCGCGACGATCCGTTTCCGCTGGAAACGCGCAACGTCGCCTTCTTCCTGTTCGACCGCGTGCTGCTCACCGTGCGCGCCCACGACGGCACCAGCATCCAGCTGGTGCGGCAGCGGCTGCTGGACGGCCGCGTCAAACCGCCGGGCAGCGTGCTCAAGCTGGCGCACCTGATCCTCGACACGATGGTGGACCGCTTCCTGAAGATCCGCGAGCCGCTGGACAAGCACTTCACCGCGCTGCAGGACGAGCTGCTCGATCCCGACAGCAAGTGCGACGACTGGCGCACCCTGCTGCAGGGCCGCCGCATCGCGCGCAAGCTGGAGTCGCTGTCGGAAAACCAGATCGAGGCCATCGACACCTGGCGCCGCGGCACGCGCAGCGACTGGAGCGCCAGCGAGGAAATCCGCATCCGCGACCTGCGCGAGCACGTCGACCGCGTGCTCGACCACTCGCGCGACCTCGAGCGCGACGTGGAATCGGCGGTGCAGCTGCATTTCTCCTCGGTCACGCACAAGACCAACCAGATCATGCAGACGCTGACCGTGCTGTCGGCGATCTTCTTCCCGCTGACCCTGATCGTCGGCATCTACGGCATGAACTTCGAGCACATGCCGGAGCTGCACTGGGAGTACGGCTACTACTACGCGCTGGGCCTGCTCGGCGTGATCGGCCTGAGCCTGCTGTGGTTCTTCAAGCGGCGCGGGTATTTCTGACGCCGGGCTGCGAACGGCCGACGCTCATTCCGGCTCGGTGCGCGCCGCCATCCCTGGCGCAGCAGATTCCGATTTCCGATCCCCGGCCGGGGGGCCAACCCCGGGCGTTCGCCGGGCAAGAACCGCCACCGGCCGCCCCTGGAAGCCCCGGCTCACCCCAGCTGCGGCCAGGTCTCGAAGGCGTAGTCGAAGGAATCGTAGAACAGGTGGTCGGCGTCGAGGCCGGCGGCGAGGAAAGCGCGCTTGCCGGCCTGCACCATCGCCGGCGGGCCGCAGAGATAGACCTCGTATCCGCTCAGCGACGGATAGGCGCGCAGCAGCGCCTCGTGCACGAAGCCGGCTTCGCCGGCCCAGCCGGCATCGGGCTCGGCAAGCACCGGGCTGTAGCGGAACTGCGGATACCGCGCCGCCCAGGCGCGCACCTCGGCGTCCAGGTAGAGATCGGCCTGCGCGCGGCCGCCCCAGAACAGGTGCACGCGGCGCTGCGCGGCGCGCGGCAGCAGATCCTCCAGCATCGCCTTGGCCGGCGAGAAGCCGGTGCCGCCGGCCATGATGAGGATGGGCCGCGACGAGTCCTCGCGGATGTAGAAGGCGCCCAGCGGCGCTTCCAGCCGCAGGATCGCCTTGTCCGGCATCTCGTCCAGCACCCAGCGCGCGAACTTGCCGCCGGGCGCCACCCGCAGGTGCAGCTCCAGCGTCTCGCCGTTGGGCGCGTTGGCGATGGAGAAGCTGCGGCGGCGGCCGTCGTCGAGCAGGATGTCGAGATACTGGCCCGGCAGGTAGCGCAGGGCATCGCCCTTGGGCAGCTTGAGCCGCAGCTCGATCACGTCGTGCGACAGCATGCGCTTGGACAGCACGCGCGACGGCAGCTTGCGCGGACGCAGCTCGTCGAGCTGCGGCGGCTGGTGCAGCTCCAGCGTCAGGTCGCTCTGCGAGCGCGCCAGGCACATCAGGATGTAGCCGGCGTCGATCTCCGCCTGCGACAGCGCCGGCGGAGCGAACGGGTAGGCGACGGCACCGGCGGTCAGCCGCACGCGGCACGAGCCGCAGCCGCCGCTCTGGCAGCCGAAGGGCAGCGCCAGATGCTGACGCAGGCCGGCCGCCAGCACCGTTTCGCCGTCTTCGACCGCGAAGCTCACCGGCCGGTCCGCGAGATACACTTGATGCGTCATGCTTCCACTCGAAGATTCACTGCCGGCGCGCGCGCTGATCATCGGCTGCGGCGACGTCGGCCTGCGCGTCGCGTCGCGGCTGCGCGCGCTGGGCCGCGAGGTTACCGGAGTGGTGCGGTCGGATCAAAGCGCCGCCGCACTCGCTGCCGCGGGCCTCGCCGCACAACGTCTGGACCTAGACATCGACGCGCCGGCGACCGACGCGCCGCTGGTGTTCTGGTTCGCGCCGCCGCCGGGCGAGGGTGACGGCGATCCGCGCCTGCGCCGCTTTCTCGCCACGCGCCGCGGCGCATCGCCACGGCTGGTCTACATCTCCACCTCCGGCGTCTACGGCGACTGCCAGGGCCGCTGGATCGACGAGGACGAGCCGCTCCAGCCGCTCAGCGCGCGTGCCCGCCGTCGTCTCGACGCCGAGCGGGCGCTGGCCGAATGGGGCGGCGATCACGTGATCCTGCGCGTGCCCGGCATTTACGGCCCCGGCCGCCTGCCGGTTGCACGGCTGCGCCAGAACCTGCCGGTGGTGCGACCGGAGGAATCGCCCTACACCAACCGCATCCACGCCGACGATCTGGCCGATGCGGCGCTGTGCGCCGCCGCGCGCGGCCGCCCTGGCGCCGCCTACAACATCAGTGACGGTCATCCGACCACGATGTGCGATTACTTCAGCCGCTGTGCAGCGCTGCTGGGTCTGCCGCCGCCGCCACAGGTGACGATGGCCGAGGCGCGGCGCGTGTTCACGCCGGCGATGTGGTCGTTCATGGAAGAGTCCAAGCGCCTGTCGAACCGACGGATGGTCGAGCAACTGGGCTTCGCGCCGCGCTATCCTGACCTCGCGCACGGCTTGCCCGGTTGTGTGGCGGCGCTGACCGCGCCACCCGCTATGGTTGCCAGTGCGTCTTGATGTGTTATTTTTTATTGATTAAATTTTTATACAGTTGATGTTATAAAACAGGTGCGACACTCGCCAGTGCAAGAGCGGGTGCGCCCAATGCGGTCCCTTCCCCCTGCTGCACCCTTTAAAGGAGCTGTTCCCATGAGCATGATGAAAGAGTTCAAGGATTTCGCGATGCGCGGCAACGTCGTCGACCTCGCGGTCGGTGTCGTCATCGGCGCGGCGTTCGGTGCCATCGTCAATTCGCTGGTCGGCGACGTGGTGATGCCGGCCATCGGCATCGTCACCTCCGGCGTCGATTTCTCCAAGGCTGCGCTGGTGCTGCGCGAAGCCTCGGCCGACGGCAAGACGCCAGCGGTGCTGCTGTCCTACGGCAAGTTCATCCAGACCGTGATCAATTTCATCATCGTCGCCTTCGTGATCTTCCTGGTGGTCAAGGCCATGAACGCGGTGAAGAAGAAAGAGGCCGCTGCCCCGGCCGCGCCGCCGGCGCCGACCGCGCAGGAGAAGCTGCTCGCGGAAATCCGCGACCTGCTCAAGAAGTAAGCCTGTTCCAAAAACGCCCCGCGCCGCGGGGCGTTTTTCTTTGGTGCCGTTTCATCAGACGCCCGCGATGTCCTCTCCGCTCCGTCACGCCCTCCTGCCGCTGCTGCTGCTCGCCGGTGCCGTCAGCGGCTGTCAGCCGGCCTCTCCGGTGCGTCCCGCCGCCACGCCGGCGGAGCCGGCGACGACGATGCCAGCACCCGTCGTCCGCACGCCGTCCCCCGCCGCGCCTCGGGCACCCGATACCGAGCCGCCGGAGTTCAGCGGCATGCTCGACGAGCACAACGCCTGGCGCGCGGAGGTCGGCGCGCCGCCGCTCACCTGGTCGTCGCGCGCCGCGGACGCGGCCCAGCAGTGGGCGGACCAGTTGCAGCGTGAGGGCTGCGCAATCCGCCACAATCTCGACCCCGTGCGCAGGGAAACCTACGGCGAAAACATCTATGGCTACTGGCAGACGCGGCCCTACGCGGACTACCGGCGCGAGGCGCGCTTCGTGACCGATTCCTGGGCCGCGGAAAAGGCGGACTACGACGCCAGCAGCAATCGCTGCCTGGCGCCGCCGGGCGGCACCTGCGGTCACTACACCCAGCTGGTGTGGAGCCGTTCGCGCGAGGTCGGCTGCGGCCGCGCACATTGCGCCAGGGGCGAAGTCTGGGTCTGCGAGTACGCCCCGCGCGGCAACTATGTCGGCGTGCGGCCTTTCGCGCTCACCGCCGGCACCGTGCCCGCCACCGCGGCGGATGCGCAGGCACCGGAGCCGGCGTATTCGGCCACCGCAACACCCGCAGACCTTCCGTCCACGCCCTGACGCGCAAGTAATGCTCGCCCTGGCGTCGGCCGCCGCCAGCGGCCTGCGCCCCTCCGGACGATCCCGCAGCGCTGCGCCACCGCCCAGCCGCGCCTCGGCGCAAGGCCGGCGCAAAGCCGCTAGCATCGGTGGCAGACCTGCACCGGAAACCCGCATGAACGTCGAAGGCAACCTCGCATTCAGGATCGTGGAACAGACGGCGACGCGCGTCGTCGGCGAGATGCCGGTACAGGCCGGCATGCGCAATCCCTTCGGCACCGTGCATGCCGGCGCGATGATCTGGTTCGCGGACGTCTGCGCCACGGTGCTGGCGATGGGCTCGACCGAGGCCAGCGCGGGCATGAAGGGCTTTCCGCTGGCGATCAGCCTCAATGCCCATCTCGTCGGCAACCAGACCGGCGGCACGCTCACGGCGGAGTCCACCTTCGTCAAGCAGGGGCGCTCGGTCAGCGTGGTGCGCACGCTGGTGCGCGGCGAGGGCGGCAAGCTGCTCGCCGATCTCACCACCAGCCACGTGCTGTCGAAATAGCGCGCGCACCCGCGCTGCCCGATGACGCTCAAGGTTCTCTACGCCGCCAGCAAGGTTGCGCCGTTCGCGCCGTCCGGCGCGCTCGCGGATGCGGCCGCCGGACTGGCCGTGCCGCTGGTGGAACTGGGCGTCGATCTCTGTCTCGTCACGCCCGCCTATCCCGGTGCGCTGGAGCAATTGCGCAATCCGCGCCGCGTCGCGCGCTTCGACGTGCGCGGCCAGCCGTTCACGCTCTGGGAGGGACACCTGCCCGATGGCGCCGCCACCTGCTGGCTGCTCGACTTCGCGCCGCTCTACGGCCGCGAAGGCTCTCCCTACCGCGACGCGCATGGCGAGCACTGGCGCGACAATGCCTGGCGCTTCGGCTGCTTCAGCGAAGCGATCATGCATCTGGCGGTGGGACGTGCCGGATTGCGCTGGAAACCCGACCTGCTGCATCTCAACGACTGGCAGACGGCGCTGGCCGCGGTGTGGCTGACCCGCGAGTGGCCGCGCCCGCGCACGTTGTTCACCGTGCACCATCTCGCCGAGCAGGGCGTGTTCGGCCGCGATGCCTTCCATGATCTCTGGCTGCTGCCGGAATGGTGGTCGCCGGAGGCGCTGGAATTCCACCACGGCTGGTCGTTCATGAAGGGCGGCCTGACGTTCAGCGACGCGCTCAGCACCGTCAGCCCCACCTATGCCCGCGAGATCCAGACGCCGGAACGCGGCGAGGGGCTCGATGGCCTGCTGCGCGATCGCGCGACCGTGCTGCACGGCATTCTCTGCGGCCTGGATGAGCGCCGCTGGAATCCGGCGCGGGACCCGCACCTGGCGTCGGGCTATAACGCCGCCACCGCGGTCGAAGGCAAGCGCGAGGCCAAGCGCGTCCTGCAGACCCAGCTGGACCTGCCGCTGCTGGAAGACGTGCCGCTGGTCGCGGTGGCAGGCCGGCTCGGCGAGGCCTATGGCACCGACCTGCTGCTGGAGGCCGGCGACGAACTGGCCAGCCTCGAACTGCAACTCGTGATCAGCGTCGGCGACGCCAGCGAAGACGCACTCGCGACGGCCCTGCGCGCGCTGGCGCGACGCCATCCGACGCGCATCGCGATCATCGGCGCGGACGAGGCCGCTCAGCATCGCCTGCTGGCCGCGGCGGATCTGCGGCTGCTGCCGGCGCGGCATGCGCCACGCGGACAGTACGCGATGCAGGCGCTGCGCTACGGCGCCTTGCCGGTGGCGCGCCGCACTGGCGGCCTGGCAGACGTGGTGGTGGACGCGACGCCCGAGCATCTGGACAGCGCGCGCGCCAACGGCGTGCTGTTCGAGCCGGCAACCGCCACCGCCATGATCGCGGCGCTGCAACGCGCCCTGATGCTGTACCGCGATGTCCGGCTGTGGGACACGATGCAGCGTGGCGGCATGAGCCAGGATTTCTCCTGGCGCCGCAGCGCGCGGGGCTACCTCGCGCTTTACCAGGCGCTGTGCGCGGGAGCGCCGATCAGCCGTTGACGCGCAGTGCCGCCTCCCAGGCCGCTGTCTCGGCCTTCGGCAGCATCGCCACCACCCGCTTGTCCGGGCCCAGTTCCTTGGCCACGCGGCGCGCCTGGGCCAGCACTTCGCCGGCGGCCAGCTCCAGCGTCCAGCCCTCGCTCAAGCCCGCCAGGTCCATGGCCTGGCGGCTGTCCGACTCCGGCACCGACAGATAGGTGACACGCCCGGACGCCTTGAGCCAGGAGTGCTCGCGGCCGAAGCGATGGCGCGTGTTGTCGGATGCCACCGCCGCACCCGTCTCGACGCAGTACAGGCGGATCGCCTTCTCCTTGAGCAGGCCCTCCAGCAGGCCGATGGCGCTCAGGCCGTCGGCATTGCTGACGATCACGGCGTCCGGCAGGGCGCCATCGCGTTCGCGCATCTGCGCCTTCACTTCGCGACCGACCACGCCCTGGAAGTAGAGCACGATCGCCGGGTAGGGATAGGGACCGGCATCGAGGCTGTTGATGTACAGCGTGTGGTCGCCATCCACCATCCAGTCCTCGAGCGCGCGCACGCGGACGTCGTCGTTGATGGCAATCATCGAGGCCTGGGTGGACAACACACTGGCGCCGAGGTCGCGCATGCGGCGCACGCGCTCGGCCTGCTTGATCTGGTCGCTGTCCTTCATGTAGATGGCGCAGTCGATGCCCAGGTCTCTCGCGGCGCCGGCCACCGCAACGCCGTGCTGCCCCGTGATGGTCGCCGTCACCACGCGCTTCTTGCCCATGTGACGCGCCAGCAGCACTTGGCCGATGGCATTGATCTGCGGAATATCCTCCGCGCCGCGGCGATCCTCGAACTTGCGCAGCAGTTGCGCACCGCCGAATTCGGCGCTGAGCTTCTCGGCGACCTCCAGCGGCGTCGGACGTTGCAGCAGCCGATGCATCTCCGTCTTGAACGCCGACTGGAATTCGGGGTCGCGCGTGGCGTAGTCCCAGGCCTTCTCCAGTTCGCTCTGTCGCGCGCTGAGGCGCGCCTGGTTCACGGCTTCGTAATAGCGCTGGAAGCTCTGCACCTTGACCTGCGCAATCGGCAGCGGCTGCACCACCGTACGCGTCATCAGCTGCGGCGTTTCGCTGTAAAGGCCGCTGTCCGGCAGCAGCTGGCGACCCATGCGCACGATTTCCGGCCAGTGCTCGTCGCTGCGGCCCTGCAGCTGCTCCAGATAGAAACGGGTCTGCTCGCGGAACTCTTCCTTGAGATTGGCGGCGTAGTAGACCTCGATCAGCTTGTAGCGCAGGTCGCGGCGGCCGGGGTCCTTCTCCAGTTCGCCCAGCAGCAGCGCGGCGACATCCTGGTAGAAGTTCATCGCCTGATCCGGATGCTGCTCCAGCGGCGCCTCGGCCTGCACGGTTTGCTCCCGCGGCGGCGGCACGTAGGCGGGCTTGGCCTCGACCACGGCGACGGCCGGCATGACCACGGGGGACGGCACCACTTCGGTATCCGCAGCGTCGGACGACTGGCTGCGGATCGCCTGCAGACTCCGACGCATCTCGCTCATCATTCGCGCCGCCGCATCGTCTCCCGGCTCGCGGCCCCGCCGCCGGCGCAGCCATGCCGCGGCCGCGACGACCAGGGCCAGCAGCGCCGCCAACAGCCACGTCGACCAGGTCTGCTCGTCGGGGAGCTCGCGCGCCGGTGTCGCGACCGGCGACGGCGCCGCCGATGGCGCAGGCATCGGCGCCGGAACCGGCGGCTGTGGCGCCACCGGTTGGGGTGGCGGCGCGGCACTGGCGGGCGGCGCCGGCACTTCCGCCAGCGTTTCGGACAACTTCAGCACCGGGGTGAACAGCCTGGGCGCGGTATTGACCGACGCCTCGCGCAGAGGCCGTGACGGCCGCGGACCGGCGGCGGCCGACGCGTTCCGGCGCGCAGCGTGATGCCGCGGCGCAGCCACCGACCGCTCGGGCGGGGCGGATGCGGCAGCGGGGGCCGCAAGCGGCGCCACGGCAACCGGCGCCACCGGCGCCGCACGCTTGGCCGCAGGCGGTGCCTCGCGCACCGCCGCCGGCACCGATGCTGCCGCCGGGTCGGGCGGATCGAGCAGCACGCTGAACGTGCGGCGCACCGTGGCGCCGTCGAGCCCGACCAGCTCGATCACCAGATCCAGGATCGGTTCACGCACCGGCTCTGCCGTCGTTACGCGGAGATAGGACTGCCCGTCGCGCGCGACGACGTCGACGCGGGCACGGTCCAGCAACCCGAGGCGCTGGAGATGACTGTGCTCGTACAGCTCATCTGCGGCGATGCGCGCAACGGCGCCATGCAGTTCGTCCTCGTCCGCGACACTGAGCGGGATCAGGATATCGAGCGGGTTGCCCAGCGTGGACTGGCGTTCGATGTCGCCAATGCCCATGGCGGAGGCCTGACAGCTGGCGATCAGGGCTGTGGCGAACGCCAAGGCCCTGCGTGAAACCTGCGGTCTGCTCATCCTCGACTCCCAACGTCCTGTTGCATGGCCTTGCCGAGGCCTCTCCATGACGCGCGTACGTGGCGGCGGGTCAATCGGATGCACATTGCACCGTAAGCAAAATCTGACGTGGCGACAACGGGACAAGATCCACTAGCGGGACGGGATAAATTTGCGGCCAGCCCCGCCGCCACCCGTGCGCCGCGCGCCCGCCGGGAGGCTCACCGCGGCGGGCGCTGCCGGCGACGTCGAACGAGGCGCGACGGCACGGGGCATTGCCGCCACGCCGCCGCATGACCCGCCTACTTTTTCGCCTTGCCTCTCGGCATGAGCCCGTGGCGGATGAAGTCCATCACCTGGTCCATGGCTGCGGCATCGGGCCGCTTGCCTTCCCACAGGCAGTAGCGCATGCCGAGGAAATGGCCGATGCCCATCAGCAGCCAGGCGCGCAGTTCGGCGTTACCCTCGCTGATCTCGCCACGGCCGACGCCGGCGGCCAGGCCCAGCGTGTAGCCGTTGGCGATGCGCTCGTAGTAGTCGCGGAACACCGGTTCGTCGACGAACTGTGCCTCCTGCACGATGCGATACAGGCCCGGGTGCGCGGCCGCGAATGCGAGAAAGCTGTCGAGTCCGGCGCGCTCGGCGTCGAGGCGGTCCGGGTGCGTCGCCATCGCCTCGGTCACCTGCTTGCGCAGGGCGTGGCCGATCTCGCGCACCAGCGTCGTGAAAATCTCCTCCTTGCTATGGAAGTAGAGATAGAAGGTCCCCTGGCCGACGCCGGCGCGCTGGGTGACGGAACTGACCGACGCCATGTGAAAGCCCTTGCTGCCGAACTCTTCCTCGGCGGCATGGAGCAGCTTGCGGCGGGTGGCTTCGCCGCGCGCGGTGGCGGGGATCAGGGGGGCGGGCGCAACGGCTTCGCCCGAATACGGTTGTGACATGAGCATGGTCCCTACGGCGTCGTGGCGCCGGATTTTTTCGGAGCGGCCAGCGGGTCAAAACGTGATCGCCGGAACCGCGGCGGGCAAGGCCGCGAGCCTCCGGAAGCCTGGCCGCTCCAGGGATGCTCTGATCACCGCCTTGCACGCCCGCAGCCCGCGGACCGTGCAATGCGAACCGGCCCGAAAGCCGGGCCCAGGCGTCATCCTAGCGCCTGCGCGACCCGCCGTCCGCCCGGTACGCCGTCAGCCGGGCCGCTTGCCGCGGAACAGCACGACGCTGCGGCCTGCTTCCAGGGTTTCCACCTTCACCTCCGGCCGCAGTCGCGCCATCTCGTCGAAGAACCCCGCGAGGCGCACGCCCACCGGCATCGGCTGCAGCGGTTCGTCGAGCGGCAGGGTGAAATCATCCCAGTGCGTGGGGATCACGCGCGTGGCGCCGACCGTATCGACGGTTTCGCGCAGGTAGCTTTCCATGTCGCGGCGGATGGCGATGCCGAGGAACACCACGTCGGCCTTGCGTCCGGCCAGCGCGCCCGGCACGAAGCCGGCGCTGCCGTGCAGCAGGACGTTGCCCAGCGGGTGCTCGACCAGGATCGAGTAGGTGCCGCCCTGCTTGTAGTCCATGTAGCGCGCAGGCGGCGCCAGCGGCGCGTCGATATCGCCGACCGGCGTGCCGCCGGTGGCGCCCGCGTGCTGGCTGCGGATGAAGGTGACGGTGAAACGGCCGAACTGCATCGGCGCGCCCACCTTGACCACGCGCAGTTGCGCGATCGGCAGGCCGCTGCCGCGGCCGATGAAGGCGGTGCTGGCGGAACCGGCGAGCGTCGCGCCGGTGAGCCGCGCCACGACGCCGGCATCCATGGCGTGGTCGTAATGCGAGTGCGAGACCAGCACGGCGTCGAGCTTCTGCACGCCGGCGCGTTCGAGCCAGCGGCGGATCAGCGCCTCGTCCGGCGCGATCTTCTGGTTGGTCAGCAGGTTGAGGAAGCCCGGCGGCCGCGTGAAGAAGGGATCAACCATGATCGCGTGCTGGCCGTCACTGAGCAGCACGCCGGTGGTGCCGAACCAGGCCGCACGCAGCGTCGGCGCCGCCGCATCGCCGGCCGGCTCGACGTAGCGGTGTTCCGCCACCTGCTCCATGCCGGGGCGCACCAGGAAGGCCCAGGCGACGACGCTCGCCACCAGCGCCAGCAGCAGCACGAGGAGACGCAGCAGGGACCGCGATTTTTTCTTGGGGGTCTGCACGCCGAACATCCTGTCAGGTAGGCGTGACAAAAGTATTGAAAGCGTCGCAGCGCATCAAGGCCGGCGACGCACGGCGCGGGATTTTCCTACGCGCCGGGAATGACGCTACCCGGTCGGCGCCAGACGCCGGTGTTGGCGCAGCCACTGCGCCGGACTGTCGTCGCGGGCGTGGCGGTCGTAGCGGTCGCGGCCGCCAGCAGTGAGCTCGAACGCGAGCCCGTCCGCCGTTTCGCGGCTGCTCAGGTGATGCTGGTCCACGGCCTCGCGGATGGCATCGCGCAGATCGGAGAGCCGCAGCCCGGTGCCGCCCCAGGCGTCGGCGATGGCGGCAAAACTCATCCGGTGTCCGGCGGCCTGCCCGGCGAAGACCTGGGCCAGTGCCGCTTCCAACACGTTGTCGGCGATGATCATCCCTGCACTCCTTGCATGATGGCCCACACGACCATCCGGTCAGGGATTGGAGCAGAGGCGCTATGCGCCGGCGCTAGACAAGATTTACTTTCCGCATCCGCGAGAGACGGCAGGCGCGGTGCGCCCGATGAGCGGCGCCGCCGGCTGCCGCGGTGCCCGTTCCCGATTTTTCCACTCCCCATGACCGTCACCCGCTGTGGTGCATTGGCTGGGAGAGATTGTTATATTTTATTTATCAAAAGTAAATATGTACTATTTTTATTAACTCATCGGGCCTATCGAGAGCATCCAGCGGGTGGCGTCGTGGCGGTCCTTTTCACAGCGCCAGACGGCGCACATCGCTCAGCAGCTTGACCAGCAACACGATGAAGCGCGCGGCGGCGGCGCCGTCGATCACGCGGTGATCGTAGGACAGCGACAGCGGCAGCATCAGTCGCGGCTGGAACGCCTTGCCGTCCCACACCGGCTTCATCTGCGCGCGCGAGGCGCCGAGGATGGCGACTTCCGGCGCATTGACGATGGGCGTGAAGTGACTGCCGCCGATGCCGCCCAGCGACGAGATCGAGAAGCAGCCGCCCTTCATGTCATCGGCCTTGAGCTTGCCGTCGCGCGCCCTCGATGCCAGCTCGCCGCACTCCTTGGCCAGCTGCGCCACGCCCTTCTTGTCGACGTCGCGGATCACCGGCACGACGAGGCCGTTCTCGGTATCGGCGGCGAAGCCGATGTGGCAGTACTGCTTCAGGATCAGGCTCTCGCCATCCGGCGCCAGCGAACTGTTGAATTCGGGATAGGCCGCCAGCGCCTTGGCCACCGCCTTCATGATGAACGGCAGCATCGTCAGCTTGACGCCGCCGTCCTCGGACGCGGCCTTGCGGAAGGCCTCGGCCTCGGTGATGTCGGCCTCGTCGAACTGCGTCACGTGCGGCACATTGAGCCAGGAGCGGTGCAGATGCGCGGCGGAAAGCTTGCGGATGCGCGCCAGCGGCTTCTTCTCGACCGGACCGAACTGCGCGAAGTCCACGGCGGGAATGGCCGGAATACCGCTACCCGTCGTTGGTGCCGCCGCAACCGCCACGGCCGCCGGTGCCGCCAGCGCTTTCTTGACGTGCGCCTGCACGTCCCCGATGACGATGCGGCCGCGTGCGCCGCTGCCGCGCACCTGCGTGAGATCGACGCCCAGCTGACGCGCGAACTTGCGCGTCGCCGGGCCGGCGTAGACCACGTCGGCGCTTGCCGCCGAGGCCGCCGGGGGCGGCAAGGGCGCGGCATCGCTGACCGGTGCGGTCGCGGCAGCAGCGGGTGCGGGCGCTGATGCCGGCGTGGGCGCAACATCCGCTACGGCCGCGGGCGCGGACGACGCCGCGCCAGCAACCGCGAGCTCGCAAACGGCGTCGCCCTGCGACACCTTGTCGCCGGGCTTGAGTTTGAGGCCGCGCACCACGCCCGCCGCCGGCGACGGCACTTCCAGCGTCGCCTTGTCGGACTCCAGCACCAGCAGCGGCGCATCCTTCGCCACCGTGTCGCCATCCTTCACCAGCAGCTCGATCACTGGCACGTTCTTGTAGTCACCGATATCGGGAATGGTCACGGCGACCGTCGTATTGGAGCCAGCCGCTGGCGACGGCGTAGGCGGCGCTGGCTTGACGGCAGCAGGAGCGGGTGGCACGGCAGCGGGCTTCGGCGGCGCCTCCTGCTTCGGCGTCGCCGGGGCCGTGGGCGCCGGCGCGGCGGTGGTCTCGAGCTGGCACACGGCATCGCCCTGCGACACCTTGTCGCCGGGCTTGAGTTTGAGGCCGCGCACCACGCCCGCTGCCGGCGACGGCACTTCCAGCGTCGCCTTGTCGGACTCCAGCACCAGCAGCGGCGCATCCTTCGCCACCGTGTCGCCATCCTTCACCAGCAGCTCGATCACCGGCACATTCTTGTAGTCGCCGATGTCGGGAATCGTCACGTCGAGTGTGTTGGCCATCGCTTACACCTTCCAGGGCGCGGGCTTGTCGGCGCGCACGCCGAGAATCTTCATCGCCTGCGCGACGCGCTCCTGCGGCACCGTGCCTTCGTCGGCCAGGGCCTTGAGCGCGCGCACCACGATCCAGCGGCGGTCCACCTCGAAGAAGTTGCGCAGCGCCGGCCGGTTGTCGGAACGGCCGAAGCCGTCGGTGCCGAGCACGTGGTAATGCATCGGTACGTAGGGGCGGATCTGCTCGGCGTAGGCGCGCACCCAGTCGGTGGCGGCGACGGCCGGGCCCATCATGCCGCCCAGGCATTCCGCCACATAGCTCTGGCGCGCCTTGTCCTGCGGATGCAGCGTATTCCAGCGCTCGGTCTCGGCGCCGTCGCGCGCCAGTTCGGTGAAGCTCGGCACGCTCCAGACATCGCTGGTCACGCCCCATTCCGCCGCCAGCAGGTCGGCGGCGGCGATCACCTCGCGCAGGATGCTGCCGGAGCCGAGCAGCTGCACGTGCTGCTTGGACGCGTGCTCGGCCGAACGCAGCAGATACATGCCGCGGACGATGCCGCTCTCGACGCCGGCCGGCATCGCCGGGTGATGGTGGTTCTCGTTGTAGATCGTCAGGTAGTAGTAGACGTCTTCCTGGTCCTGGTACATCCGCTTCATGCCCTCGCGCACGATCACCGCCAGCTCGTAGGCGTAGGCTGGGTCGTAGGAGCGGCAGTTGGGCACCGTGGCGCTGTAGACGTGGCTGTGCCCGTCCTCGTGCTGCAGGCCCTCGCCGTTGAGCGTGGTGCGGCCGGCGGTGGCGCCGAGCAGGAAGCCGCGCGCGCGCATGTCGCCGGCGGCCCAGGCGAGATCGCCGATGCGCTGGAAGCCGAACATCGAATAGTAGGTGTAGAACGGGATCAGGCTGACGCCGTGATTGCTGTAGCTGGTGGCGGCAGCGATCCAGCTCGACATGGCGCCGGCCTCGGTGATGCCCTCCTCGAGGATCTGGCCCTTGAGGTCTTCCTTGTAGAACGCGAGCTGCTCGGCGTCCTCCGGCTTGTACTTCTGGCCGACCACCGAGTAGATGCCGAGGCTGCGGAACATCGCTTCCATGCCGAAGGTGCGCGCCTCGTCGGGAATGATCGGCACCACGCGCGGGCCGACGTTCTTGTCGCGCAGCAGCGTCTGCAGGAACTGCACGAAGGCCATCGTCGTGCTGATCTCGCGCTCGCCGCTGCCGGCGAGAATGCGCTCGAACGCCGACAGCGGCGGAATCTCCAGCCGCTCGCCCTGCGTACGCCGCGACGGCAGATAGCCGCCCAGCGCGGCGCGACGCGCCTTCAGGTACTGGATTTCCGGCGAATCCTCGGCCGGCCGGTAGAACGGCGTATCGGCGATCTGGTCGTCGGAAATCGGAATCTGGAAGCGGTCGCGGAACTGCTTGAGCGCGTCCTCGCCCATCTTCTTCTGCTGGTGGGTGATGTTCTGGCCTTCGCCCGCCTCGCCCATGCCGTAGCCCTTGATGGTCTTGGCGAGAATCACCGTCGGCGAACCGGTGTGCCGGCTCGCCGACGCGTAGGCGGCGTAGACCTTGTGCGGATCGTGGCCGCCGCGGTTGAGCTTGGCGATGTCGTCGTCGCTCATGGTCGAAACCAGGCGCAGCAGCTCCGGGTATTTGCCGAAGAACTGCTCGCGCGTGTAGCGGCCGCCCTTGGCCTTGTAGTTCTGGTACTCGCCGTCGACCGTTTCGTTGAAGGCCTTGAGCAGCAGGCCGCTCTGGTCGGCGGCGATCAGCGGATCCCACAGCGAGCCCCAGATCACCTTCAGCACGTTCCAGCCGGCGCCACGGAAGGTGCCTTCCAGTTCCTGGATGATCTTGCCGTTGCCGCGCACCGGGCCATCGAGACGCTGCAGGTTGCAGTTGACCACGAACACCAGGTTGTCGAGCTTCTCGCGCGAGGCGATGTCGATGGCGCCGAGCGACTCCGGCTCGTCCATCTCGCCGTCGCCGCAGAAACACCAGACCTTGCGGCCCTCGGTATTGGCGATGCCGCGATGATGCAGATACTTCATCAGCCGCGCCTGGTAGATCGCCATGATCGGGCCCAGGCCCATGCTCACCGTCGGCAGTTCCCAGAAATCCGGCATCAGCCAGGGATGCGGATACGACGGCAGGCCCTTGCCGCCGGTCTCCATGCGGAAATTGCGCAGCTGCTCCTCGCTGATGCGGCCTTCGAGGAAGGCGCGCGCATAAATGCCGGGGGCGCAGTGACCCTGGATGTAGACCAGGTCCTTGCCCTGGGGATGCTCCGGGCCTTTCCAGAAATGGTTGAAGCCGACGTCGTACAGCGTCGCCGCCGACGCGAAGCTGGCGATGTGGCCGCCGATGCCGGCGTGCTCGCGGTTGGAATTGACCACCAGCGCCATCGCGTTCCAGCGGATGATCGAGCGGATCTTCCACTCCAGCGCGTGGTCGCCGGACGAGCGCTCCTCCCGATGCGGCGGAATGGTGTTGATGTACGCGGTGTTCGGCGAGAACGGGATGAAGATGCCGTTGCGACGCAGCTTCTCGGTCAGCGTCTCCAGCAGGAAGTGCGCCCGCTCCGGTCCCTCCTTGGCGAGCACCGCCTTGAGCGCATCCAGCCACTCCTGGGTCTCGGTGGGGTCGGTATCGAGGGCGCCTGGCGCGGCGTGGCCGGTTGCGGCGTTCATGTTCGGGTGCTCCTCGTCGAGCGCGATGTCTGTCTGGAGTATGCCGGCTATGGTGCCGACTGGCATTCCATACGTCCAATCTATGTTTTAATGGTTTGCCATACTTTATAAGTATCTCAATGGAACTGCGCCACCTGCGCTACTTCGTCGCCGTCGCCGAGGAGCGGCATTTCACCCGCGCCGCCAAGGCACTGGGCATGGGCCAGCCGCCGCTGTCGCAGCAGGTGCAGGCCCTGGAGCGCGAACTGGGCACGCCGCTGTTCCGGCGGCTGCCGCGCGGGGTGGCGCTGACCGAGGCGGGGCAGGTGTTTCTCGAGGATGCGCGACGCATCCTGCGCGATGCCGCGCAGGCGGCCGAGCGCGCACGCCGCGTCGCGCGCGGCGAGCAGGGTCGCATCCGCGTCGGCATGATCAATTCGGCGCCGTTCCATCCGCTGGTGCCGCAGGTGGTGCGCGAGTTCCGCAAGCGCTATCCCAACGTCGCGCTGACGCTGGAGGAGCGCACCACGCCGGGGTTGGCGGCGGCGGTGCGCAACGAGACGGTCGATCTCGCCTTCGTGCGGCCCCTGCTGGAAACCGACCGCGCGCTGGCACAGGAGCCGCTGCTGGACGAGGAGATGCTGGTGGCGCTGCCGCTGGATCATCCGCTCAGCGGCCGCGCGCGGATTCCGCTGCTGGCGCTGTCGATCGAGCCCTTCGTGCTGTTCCCGCGATTGGTTGGCGCCGGCCTGCATGACGAGATCATCGACGCCTGCCGCAAGGCCGGGTTTTCGCCGCGCGTGGTACAGGAGACTTCCCAGGTCACCTCGATCGTCAATCTGGTTGCGGCCGGGCTGGGCGTGTCGATCGTGCCGGCCTCGATGCAGCAGGCCAACATCGAGGGCGTGGCCTACCGCCCGATCCGCAGACCCGCACCCAAGGCGCGGCTAAGCCTGCTCTACCGGCGCGACGATCAGGACACGCCGCACCTGCGCAACCTGCTGGAGCTGGCGCGGCAACTGGCCCGTGCCGCCCGGGCACGCTGAAGCCGGCTGCGGCCTGGGGCACGCACCGGCCTATTCGTACTATTGCCAGCCTGCGGGGGCGCGCTTAGGGTGACCGCCATGCGTGAAAACACGAGGAGACCGGGATGAATCCACTCAAGATCGGCCTGCTGCTCGCGGGCCTCGCCATCGCTCAGGGCGCACCCGCGGCGGACGTTGCCTTCGCCAGCCTGGTGCAGCGGCTGCCGGCGGCGCTGCCGGCCAACGCCACGGCAGCCATGCAGGGCCAGGCCGCTGGCGCCGCCACCGCCGAGGCCCTGAACAAGGACCTCGCTGCGGCGCAGGAGGATGTCACCCGCGAGCAGGCCAATCGCGTGATGGCGGGCACCGGGCTGGCGCCGGGCAGTGACGATATGGCGACGCAGCAGGCGCGCATGCAGGCGATGGCGCAGCAGATGCAGGGCATGAGCCAGCAGCAGCAGATCGCCATGGCGATGCAGATGCAGCAGCAGATCCAGGCCAACATGGGCATGCAGGCGGCGATCATGAACCCGGCGGAACAGCAGGCGATGGGCGCACTGATGCAGGACCCGCAGCGCACCAACGAGATGACCCAGAGCGGCTTCCAGCTGACGCAGCGGGCCATCGCGCTGCGGCAGGCCGCCGACGCCAAGCACGCGCAGATCCGCGCCGGACTCGACAAGGCCATCGCCGCGACCCAGCAGTTGCCGACCGGCAGCGATGCCGCCTGCGTCGCCGTGGCGCGCAAGCAGAAGGATCTGACCGTCGCCGCCGCCAACCAGCACATCGCGGTCTCCGATCAGTTGCTGGCGCAGTTGCAGCCGGTCTATGGCGAATACCGCAAGCGCGCCAGCGACGAGCTGCAGCACATGAACCTCGACGTCTCGCTGGCGGCCAAGGTCAGGAATGGCGCCATGCAGAAGCAGGCGGCGCAGGCGGTGTCCACCGCCAGGATGGCGACGCTCACGGCGACGCAACTGGCCCTGGAGTTCTACAAGCAGTCCTTCGACGAGGTGCGCTGGGTGCAGGATCGCGACCGCGCCGCGGCTCAGGTGCTGCCGACCGGCTGCGGCGGCGAGGGCTGAACGCCGCCGCCAGCGCCACCCGCTGTGGCTGTTGACGCCATGAAATGTGTTTTAAATTATTTATCTATTTAATTATCGATAAATAAAATAAAACGATTTCTCCTGGGATCGACCGGAGAGCGGGTGGCGTTCGCCAGCCGTGAACATGCGGCGCTCAGGCCAGCGCGATGGGTTCCGGCTGGTGACCGCGGCTGATCAGCCAGTCGCGCAGCGCCAGCCCGGTCGCGGCCGGCCAGTAGCGCGCCTTGGCGGGCGCCACGCGCTTGTACTCCGCCAACTCCTCGTTGAGCCGGATCTCGCCGGTGGCGACCACGTGGTAGGCGATGATCAGCTGGTTCATGCGCTCGAACGGATAGTGGCCGACAAAATTCACCGCCTGCGCATCGAGGTTCAGCTCCTCCTTCACCTCGCGGCGCACGCCGCTCTCCGGCGAAGGATCGTCCTTTTCGAGAAATCCGGTGATCAGCGCGAAGAACCGGCCGGGCCAGGCGACGTTGCGCGCGAGGATCAGCTCGCCCTCGTGCTCGACGATCGCCGCCACCACCGGCACCGGGTTGTCCCAGTGGATGTAGCCGCAGGCGGGATCGGGGCAGGCCAGGCGGTCGACACCGCCATGATGCAGGGTGGTCATCGCTTGCGCACAGCGCGGACAGAATTTGAAGGAGCGGCTCATAGTCGTGCAGCGTAAGTACCGGTATGGGTGACGGCCTGCGTATCGCCGGCGCGGATTTCGGTGACGACGCCGATGCGCGCGCGGCCCTTGTGCCGCAGAGTCGTGGCGAAGTGTGTCCACTCGTCGGCCGGCAGGCGTGCAGAGGCGTGCAATTCCTGCGTCGCCGGTGCGAGAAAAGCACACTCGCTCTTCTGCGCAACGAGGTGCGCCTTGAGCCCTGCGTCGCGCAAAGCCGTATCCAGCGCGATCCAGCCGCAGATCAGGCCCAGCGTCGCCAGGCTGCCCGCAAAGGCGGTGCCGTGGACATTGAGATTGGGCGCCAGCGGCGCCGCGATCTCGACTTCGCCCGGCAGGCGGCGCAGCACGCGCACGCCCATCGCCGCGGTCAGAGGAATTTCGCGGTGCAGGTAGTCGGTGTAAGCGTCGGGCGTCATCGCGCCGAACCCTATCGCAACGCCGGTGGAGCCGCCAGTTCCGGAATGGCTAGACTAGAATTCATAAACACCCGCATCGCGGCGGCCCCGCTTCCTGAAACGGCCCCGTTAAGCTCGGGCATCGAGTCGGCGTTGCGGCGGGCTGAGAGCATCGGCTGATGGCAAAGGACGAAGGAGGAGCAATGACGCATGGCGAATCTTGCGATGGGAGCCCGAGGCGGAGCGCCGGCGGCACGGCGCCTTCGCACCACCAAGCGGGTGTGGCCGTTGGCGCCTGCTGCGCCTGCCGCCGCCGACGCGAGCTGGGCGTGAACAGGACTTAGTCCCATGCCCGGCATCGACCTCTTGCACGAACCCATCGCCCTCCTGGTGCTGGCGCTGTTGCTTGGCGCGCTGATCGGCATCGAGCGCCAGCTGCGGCGGCATCCGGCCGGCCTGCACACCAACGCACTGGTGGCGCTGGGCTCGGCCGCCTACATGGTCGCCGCGACCGGTAGCGCCGGCGACAGCCCGGCGCGCGTGATGGCGCAGATCACCACCGGCATCGGCTTCCTCTGCGGCGGCGTGATCATGCGTCAGGGCGCCACCGTGCGCGGCCTCAACACCGCCGCGACAGTCTGGTGCTCGGCGGCCGTGGGCGTGCTCGCCGGCGCGGGCATGACCGAAATCGCGCTGGTCACCGCCGGCGTGATCCTGCTGGCCAATATCCTGCTGCACTGGCTGGAGCACACCGTCATGTCGTGGCCGCCGGGCAGCGAACCACAGGACTGAGCCGATGTCGTCGACGCCCGAGAAGCTGAGCGTTTCGGACCTCCACCCCACGCAGATCACGGTCGGCATGCGCGAGGTCGCCGACAAGCGCCGTGAACTGGCCAAGGAATCCAAGGACGAGCGCCACGAGTTCCTGCGCCACCACGTGATTCCGGTGGTGATCGGCCCCGGCGGCAAGCGGTTCCTGATCGACCACCACCATCTCGCCCGCGCACTGCACGACGATGGCTTCGAACATGCCTGGTGCGAAACCGTCGCCGACCTCTCGTCTCACGAGGGCGCGGCCTTCTGGAAGGAGATGGAGAAACGCCACTGGGTCTATCCGCACGACCAGCACGGCCAGCTGCGCCCCTGCTCGGAGCTGCCGACGCATGCGGCCGGACTGATCGACGATCCCTATCGCAGTCTCGCGGCCTACGCCCGCAACGCCGGGGCCTATGCCAAGAGCACGGTGCCGTTCACCGAATTCACCTGGGCAAACTTCTTCCGCACGCGCATCGTCATTGCCAGGACCGAGGACGGCTTCGAGCAGGCGCTGCGCAAGGCCATCGAACTGGCGCGCAGTCCCTCTGCCGCGGCCCTGCCGGGCTTCCTCGCCTGACTCAGGCGAACGAAGCGCGGCGCGCCGCCTTGCGGTTCCAGGCAAACCCCGCGATCAGGACCAGCAGCGCCACCGCCTGCGCGCCGATGCCCTGCAGCGTCGGATACAGACCCAGCCAGATGAATTTCGGCAGGGCTAACGTGTGCGTGCCGATCACGCCGGCCTCCTGCAACGCGGCAATGCCCTTGCCGGCCAGCACCACCGTCAGCACCGCCATGAGCGCAGAGCTGAAGGAGAAGAACTGCGCGACCGGCAGCTTGCGCGTGTAGGCCAGCATCAACCAGGCCAGCGCCGCCAGCACGGCGACCGCAAGGCCGGCGCCACCGAGGATGGCGTGACCGTTGCCCTGGTTCCACAACGCGGCGTAGAACAGGATGGTCTCGAACACCTCGCGGTAGACCACCACAAACGCCAGCGTGAACAGGAAACCGCCGGAGCCGCTGCGCGACAGCGCCACGTTCAGCTTGTCGCGGATGTAGCGCTGCCAGGCGCCGGCCTGGCTTTTGCCGTGCATCCAGATGCCGACGAAGATCAGCACCACCGCCGCAAACAGGGAGCCGAAGCCCTCGGTCAGCTCGCGACTGGCGCCGCTGACGCCCACCAGGTAAGTGGCCACTGCCCAGGTCACGGCGCCGGCGAGCAGCGCGCCGATCCAGCCGATGTGGACGTAGCGCAGCAGGTCGCCGCGCTCGGCCTTGCGCAGGAAGGCAATGATCGCCACCACGATCAGCAGCGCCTCCAGCCCCTCGCGCAGCAGAATGGTGGCGGCGCCGGCGAAGGCAGATGCCTCGCTGGCTTCGTTGTTGTCCAGCACCGATTCCGCCTGCGCGAACAGGCCCTGCAGTTCACTGGCCTGCGCCTCGACCTGCGCCGCCGGCGCCTTGCTGCCGATGCGCGAACGCAGCTCGCCCATCGCGCTTTCGATACGGCGCATCAGGGCTTCGTCCCTGGCACCCAGCACCGGCTCCACCGGCTCGAAGCCGTCGAGATACGCCGACAGCGCCAGTTGCGCCGCCTTTTGCGTATCGCCAGTAGCGTACACCTTCACGCTCTCCGCCAGACGCGTGCGTGTCAGCGTCAGGGAGCCGCCGCTGCTCGGCAGCACCGCCTCGGGGTGGCGCCGCAGGTACGCGGTCAGCGCGCGCGCCTTGTCTTCGCCGACGTCGGCGGCCAGCGAGGCCGGCGTGCGCGTCAGCAAGGCCTCGAGATTGGGCAGCAGGCTGTGCAGCGAGGGATCGTTCTGCCACAACGCGCGGCCCTGTTCCGCCTGCGCGTCCGGAAACGCGAACTGGCCGACATACAGCGCCAGCGCCCAGCGGTCGTCGTCCGGCAGCGAGGCGAAGCTGGCCATGCTGGTGCCTTCGAGGCCCTGGCCGATGACCTGGTACAGCGCGAAGGTGCTGCGCTCACGGGCGCGGTCAATCTTGGCAAACGCCATCGGCGGCGGGTCCAGCCGGGCCGCCAGCGGGCCGTCGCCGTGTCCGCTCGCACCGTGGCAGGCGGCGCAATTTTCAGTGTAGAGCTTCGCGCCACGCGCCAGGTCAGGCGGCGTCTTAGGCGCCAGCGGCACCGGATAGGCCCGCAGCAGATCGGCGGCCAGGGTGCGCGCCTGTCGGGCCACGACCTCGGGCGACTGCTTGGCGGCAATCGCGGCCTGCAACTGTTCGGCGCCGAGCTTGAGATTCCCCAACGCCGGGTTGGCCGGCAACTCGTCCAGGCCCTTGCGCACGGTGCCGGCAAACTCGTTCATTTCCGCGAATTCGCTGGCGCGTTTGACCTGGCCATTCTCGACCGCACCGGCATAGTCCACCGAGAGGTAATCGAGCAGACGCCAGAGGGTGCGCGGATCGGCCGCCGCCCGGGCCTGCATTGAAAACAGGCCGGCCAGCAGCAGCATCGACAGATACAGGGCTCGCAGGAACGGGTGCATCGTCAATCTCGACACTTGGTTAATTGAGAATCATTATATTTTGTATTCCGCGCCAGGTACAGCGCTGCCGGCGCCTCCGGCGACGGTGCGGCGGGGTTCAGAACAGGTCGGCCGGGTCGACGTCCAGGGACCAGCGCACCTGTCGCGCCGAGGGCAGGCCATCGAGCTGCGTGACCCACGCGGCCAGCCTGCGCTGCAGTTCGGCACGGCTGCGCGACTGCAGGAGCACCTGCGCGCGCGTATGACCGGCGCGGCGCTCCATGCTGGCCGGAATCGCGTCGGAGATCATCACGCCGCTGCCGTCGGCCTCCATCCGCGCCCGGGCCTCGCGCAGGAAGCGCAGGGGCGCGGCAGGCTGGGTCGATTCGGCGCGCAGCAGCGCCAGGTGCGAGAACGGCGGCAGGCCGGTCATGCGCCGCTCCTCCAGCAGCGCCTGGCACAGCGCGATGTAGCCCTTCTGGACCAGCGTGCGAAGCAGCGGATGCTCCGGTTCGTGCGTCTGCAAGATCACTTCGCCGCCGGTGCCGCCGCGCCCGGCGCGGCCCGCCACCTGGGTCACAAGCTGCCCCATGCGCTCGATGGCGCGAAAGTCGGCGCCGTACAGCGCCTGGTCGGCACTGACGATGCCCACCAGGGACAACCCGGGAAAGTCGTGCCCCTTGGCCAACACCTGCGTGCCGACCAGGATGTCGATGGCGCCGCTGCGGATGTCGGCGAGCAGACGGTTCAACTCGCCGGCTCGGCGCAGCCGGTCGGAGTCGAAGCGCTCGACGCGGTGCTTCGGAAACTTTGCGCGCAGGGCTTCCTCGATGCGTTCCGTACCCTGGCCCACCGGCACCAGGGATTTCGAGCTGCAGGCCGGACAAGCCGCCGGCAGCGGCTGCTGCGCGCCGCAGTGGTGGCAGACCAGACGCGCGCGGCTGCGGTGCACGGTCATGTGCGCATCGCAGCGCGTGCAGGGCGCGCTCCAGCCACAGTCGTGGCATAGCAGCACCGGCGCAAAGCCGCGGCGGTTGAGGAACAGCAGCACCTGGCCGCGCGCTTCGAGATGCCGGCCGACGGCGTCCAGCAGCGGCGGCGACAGCCCGTGATCGAGCGTGCGGCCACGCACGTCCAGCGCATGCACGCGCGGCGGTGCGCCCTGATGCACCCGACGCTCCAGACGCAAATGCCGGTAGCGGCCGCTCAGTGCATTGTGCAGGGTCTCCAGCGAAGGCGTGGCGCTGCCCAGCAGCACCGGCACGCCGAGCTTTTGCGCGCGGACGATCGCGAGGTCGCGCGCCGAGTAGCGGAAGCCATCCTGTTGCTTGAAGGAGGCGTCATGCTCCTCGTCGATCACCACCAGGCCCAGGTCGGCGAACGGCACGAATACCGCCGAACGTGTGCCGATGACGATGCGCACCTCGCCGGCGGCCGCTCGCAGCCAGGTATCGGCGCGCTCCGGCTCGCTCAGGCCCGAATGAAAGCTGGCCACCACGCCGCCGAAGCGCTCAACGAAGCGGGCCTGGAGCTGCGGCGTCAGTCCGATTTCCGGCACCAGCACCAGCACCTGACGGCCGCCATCGAGCAGGTCGGCGGCGCGTCGCAGATAGATTTCAGTCTTGCCGCTGCCGGTGACGCCCTCCAGCAGGGTGACGGAGAACCCCACATCGGCGCGTCGCAGCGCCTCCAGTACCGTCGCCTGTTCCACCGTCGCCGGCGGAGCCGCAGCGATGGCGGCCGATGGCACCGGCGCAGCCTGTTCGACCTGCACCACCCAGCCCTCGGCCTGCGCCTTGCGCAGCGCGGCGACGGCCTTCGGCAGCTGCGCCAGCAATGCATCGCGCGAGACCGGCGCGCGGTCCAGGGCGGCAAGCACGGCGCGCTGCGCCGTGGCCCGCGCCGGCAGCGTCGCCAGCGCCGCACGGCCGCCATCGCTCAACTCCAGCCGGATTTCGCGACGGATGGCGGCGGCATCGCCGCGGCGCAACGGGCCCGGCAGGGCCGCGGCGAGCACCTCGCCGAGTGGATACTGGTAGTACTCCGAAGCCCAGCGGCACAGCGCCCACAGTTCCGGCGCAAACACGGGCCGGTCATCCAGCGCCGCCTCAATCAGCTTGTAATCGCGCCCAGGCTCGCCCGCGTGCGCAGCGCCCGCCACCACACCGACGAGGCGACGACGTCCAAAGGGCACACGCACCCGCAGGCCGGGCGCGAGCCGGCCTGCCAGCGATGCCGGCACGGCGTAGTCGAACAGGCGGTGCAAAGGCGCCGGCACGGCCACCGGGACCAGTTCGCGGCTCATCCGTCAGCCTGTGGATAACCGTGGGGATAGAACCGCATGGCATATTTTGTGGGCGGAGCCCGAAAATGGCCGCGGCGGGCGCTGAAATGAATCAATGCCTATTTATCCTTGTTAAACAATAAATTAAAATTGACTCTTAAAGTCGCTTATGACCGAACCGTTGACCGGCGGCCCGATCCATGCAGCGGCGATACTGTGCATAAACCCCGGCGACAGGTCGTCGCGCCCTTGTAAACCGATGAAGCTCGGCTGCGTTGATTATGCAGGCTAGACTGCAGTGGTGAATCCCAATTTCTGCAATCTGGATGCCTTTCTGGCCGGTGTCGAACGGCGTGCGTTGCGCATTGCCGAGATCGCCACCCGCGACCGCGACGAGGCCCTGGATGTGGTGCAGGACGCCATGCTGCAACTGGCCCGCAGTTACGGCCAGCGGCCTGCAGAAGAATGGCCGCCGCTGTTCTACCGGATTCTGGAAAACAAGATCCGGGATTGGCAGCGACGGCGGGCCGTGACGCAACGGCTGTTTTTCTGGCGCCCCCGCGCGGAGGACGAGGACGCGGAAAAGGATGGGTTCGAAGGGATTGCCGATCCCGGACAGCCCGATGCGCAGGATGTGCTGCAGCGCGAACAAGCGCTGCGGAAGTTGGAATCGGCCCTGGCGCGATTGCCGCGCCGCCAGCGCGAGGCCTTCGAGCTGCGCATCTGGCAAGGGCTGAGCGTCGAGGAAACGGCGCAGGCGATGGGCTGTTCGACCGGGAGCGTGAAAACGCACCTGTTCCGCGCTCTCGCGACGTTGAAGGATGATTTGCAAGGAGTCTGGCCATGAACCAGCAGGAAGGACCCGATCAAGACGACTTTGCGCAGTCGCTGCGCAAGTTGCTGCGAAGCTCGGAATCTGTGGACCGCAGGACAGCACGGCGCTTGGCACAGGCGCGCGCGCGCGCGATCGTTGCCGCGCAGCCGGCGTCGACCTTTCACTGGCTGGTCCCGGCAGGCGCCGTCGCGGCGGCGATCGCCATGGTATTGAGCCTTCGCCACGCCGTGCCGACCTCGCAGCCGGCACCCGAACTGCAGGCTGCCGATGCGCTGGACCTGCTGACTGACGACAAGGATCCGCAGTTCTACCGGGATCTGGAGTTTTACAAGTGGCTGGAAAAGCACCAGCGCCATGCTTGAGGCACTGCTCTGCGCCGTTGGCGTCGCGCTCGCCAAGCCGCACGCCATGCCGCAGCCTGCTGCCAACGTGGCTCCAGATCCGGAAATGCTGGAATTTCTGGCGAACTGGCGCGACGACGAAGCCCACCAATTTCTCGACCCCCATCCGCGGGGCGATGTACCGCTGCCCACCCTCGGCAGCAGCAGCACCGGTCGACCGACCAAGGATCACGGTCATGAACGTTAAATTGCTTTTGGTCGCCCTGTTGTTGGGCCTGGCCCAACCGGCACTGGCCGCGGTCACCTGGACGCAACTCAGCCCCCAGCAGCAGGACCTGCTCAAGGCCATGCAGAAGGATTGGGCGCAACTGCCCTCGGCGCGCCAGGACCAGCTGGCGCTCGGCGCGCAACGCTGGCTGCAGATGACGCCGGCGCAGCGCGAGCAGGCGCGCGCGCGGCTGCAGGTCTGGAAGCAGTACACACCCGACGAGCAGCGCGAGTTGCTGCGCAAGCGGGACGAGTACCGCCGCATGACGGCGGCGCAAAAGTTGAAGCTGCAGCAGAGCGTCGACCTGTTCCGCTCGCTGCCGACTTCCGAGCAGGACATGTTGCGGCAGCAGTTCGAGCAGTCGCAGCAGAATCAGTCGGCGCCGTCCAGCAGCACGCCGTCGCTAGGCCTGCCCTCGCTCAGCTCGCCGCAGCCGGTCGGCGGAGTCGTGCCGGCGCATTGAGGCCGTTCAGCCCTCGCTGATCCTCACCAGCTGTTGCAGCCGGTCGAGCTGCGTTCGCAGGTCGTCGTCACCGCCGGCCAGCAGCGTGGCGTGACCGACCTTGCGTTGCGGCTTGGGCGTTTTGCCATAGTGGTGGATATGCAGGTCGGGAATCGCCGCCAGATCGGTATTCTTCGGCGCATCGCCGATGAAATTGACCATCACGCAAGGCGCGCGCAATGCCGTCGATCCCAGCGGCAGGCCGGTGATGGCGCGCAGGTGGTTCTCGAACTGCGAGCAGACCGCGCCCTCGATGGTCCAGTGCCCGGAGTTGTGCACGCGCGGCGCGATCTCGTTGGCCAGCAGCCGGCCGCCAGCGACAAAGAATTCGAAGGCGAGCACGCCGACGTAATCGAGATGCGCCAGGACACGGCCGGCATAGTCCTCTGCCTCGCGCTGCAGCGGATCGCTCAGCCGCGGCGTGGCCGTGCGCAGGATGCCGTCGCGGTGGACGTTCTCCACCACCGGGTAGAACGCGGTCTCGCCGCTGCGCGAGCGCACGGCCAAGCAGGACAGTTCGCGCTCGAAGGGCACGAAGGCCTCCAGGATCAGCGGCTGGCCGCCGAGCCGCGCCCAGGCGGCATCGAGATCCTGCGCTTCGCGCAGCACGGCCTGGCCCTTGCCGTCATAGCCCATGCGGCGCGTCTTGAGCACCGCCGGCAGGCCGGTCATCTTCACCGCCAGTTCCAGCGCCTCCCGCGTCGCCACCGGCACGTAACGCGGCACCGGGATGCCGAGACGGTCGAACATCTGCTTTTCAGACAGCCGGTCCTGCCCGGCGGTCAGCGCCGACGGCCCCGGCAGCAGCGGAATGCGCGAGGCGACGAACTCGGCGGTCTTCGCCGGCACGTTCTCGAACTCGTAGGTGGCCAGGTCGACCGAGACGCAAAACTCGGACAATGCGCGCTCGTCGTCGTAGCCGGCGTGGATGTGCTCGCCCAGCGGCGCGGCACAGGCCTCGGTCGCCGGATCGAGGAACACGAAATCGAAATCGAGGGGATACCCCGCCAGGGCCAGCATGCGTCCGAGCTGGCCGGCACCGAGGATGCCGATTTTCATGAGGGCAGCTTCAGCGGTTCGTCGTTGAGGACCTTGGCGGTCTGGTCGGTGCGGAACTTGGCGAGCCGCTTGGCCAGCGCCGGCTCGTGGTTGGCGAGGATGGCCGCCGCCAGCAGCGCCGCATTGGTGGCGCCGGCGCGGCCGATGGCGACGGTGGCCACGGGGATGCCCGCCGGCATCTGCACGATGGACAGCAGCGAATCCAGCCCGTTGAGCGCCTTCGACTGCACCGGCACGCCGATCACCGGCAGCGCGGTCTTGGCCGCGCACATGCCCGGCAGGTGGGCCGCACCACCGGCACCGGCGATGATCACCTGGATGCCCCGACCGGCCGCCTTCTCGGCGTAGTCGAAGAGGAGATCGGGTGTGCGATGGGCCGAGACCACGCGCGCCTCGTAAGGCACGCCAAGGTCTTCGAGAGTCTGGGCCGCGTGCGACATCGTCTCCCAGTCGGACCGGGAACCCATGATGACGCCAACCTGGATACGCTTCTTTTTCGCCACTTTCTCGGCCTAGTTCAGGCGGGAAAGTGGTGGATTATCCCATAACTGACGGAAAGCGCATGCCCTGCGCGCTTACGGCGCGATCAGGTCGAAATCGGCGCTGACGTTGGCGCTGTACTTGATCTCGCCGCCGGAAAAGCCCATCTCGGCATTGCCGCCGTCGGCCTCGGGCGCGGCCATGGCGCGCATCGCCATCACCTTGTACATCACCGGCGGCGGCGCGCTGTCGTTGGCGGACAGGCTGCGGATGGCGCCGAGCTTTACATTGAGCGTGTCCGCCAGCAGTTGCGCCTTGGAGCGGGCGTCCTCGGTGGCCTTGACCAGCGCCTGGCGCGTCAGCTCCTTGGCCTTGCTCGATTCCAGCACCGGCGAATTGACCTGGTTGATGCCGACCTTGGTGGCACGCAGGATCAGGTCGCCGAGCACGGTGAGGTCGTCCACGCGCAGGTCGATCTGGCGGCGCGCCTTGTAGCCGGTGAATTTCTGCCGCCGCGCCTTGTCGTCCCAGACGTATTCGGGATTGATGGTGACGCCGGCGGTGGAAATCTGCTCATCCTTGAGCCCCAGCGACTTGGCCTCGACGAGGTAGGCGCGCACCGCTTTGTTGACGTCCGCCTCGGCGGCTTTCAGCTCGACGTTGGATGCTTCCACGCCCAGCGACAGGCGCGCGCGGTCCGGCTGCGTGGTGACCTCGCCCTGGCCATTGACGTTGACGCTGCGGCGCTGCGCGGCAGGATCGTCGTTGGCCTGCACGGCGGCGGCGAACAGGAACAGCGGCAACAGCAGAAGGGCGGGTTTCATGTCGGTTCTCCGGGTGGGACGGCGGCGCCTATTGAAGCACAGCGTGCGCTGATGACCCCGGGCGTTTAAAATTGGTTCCCAAGTTCAGCGGGCACCAGCGCTTTCCCCATGGGTCATTCCTACGAAACCGTCACCCTGACGCGTGACGTGATCGGCATCCTCATCCCGGCCGGCACCAAGGTGGAGTTGCCCGAAGGCGCGCAGGCCGCGATCACGCAGGCGCTCGGCGGCAGCTACACCGTCCAGGTCGAGGGCCACCTGTTCCGCATCGACGGCAAGGACGCCGATTCGCTCGGCAAGACCGTCACGCAGGTGCCGCAGGTGCCGGACAACGCCAGCGAGACCGAACTGGAGCAGGCGGTGTGGGACGCGCTCAAGACCTGCTACGACCCGGAAATCCCGATCAACATCGTCGAGCTGGGCCTGGTCTACGGCTGCCGCGTCGAGACGCTGGACAGCGGCCAGCGCAAGGCCTCGATCAAGATGACCCTGACCGCGCCCGGCTGCGGCATGGGCGATGTGCTGGTCAACGACGTCAAGAGCAAGGTCTCGCAACTGCCGACCATCGCCGAGACCGACGTGCAGCTGGTGTTCGACCCGCCGTGGACGCAGGACATGATGTCCGAGGCCGCGCGCCTGCAGACCGGCATGTTCTGAGGCGCGGCGCGTGTCCGACACCACCACCCGCGGCGTGCGCATCCTGGTCAAGCCCAGCTACCTGCCGGACCAGTCGGAGCCGGGCTCGTCGCGCTACCTGTTCGCCTACCACATCACCATCCGCAACGAAGGCGCGGAGACCGTGCAACTGCTGACGCGCCACTGGGTCATCACCAATGGCGAGGGCCGCGTCGAGGAAGTGCGCGGCCCCGGCGTGGTCGGCCAGCAGCCGGTGCTCAAGCCCGGCGAGGCGTTCGAGTACACCAGCGGCTGCCCGCTCAACACGCCGGTCGGCACCATGCACGGCAGCTTCCAGATGGTGACTGCGGACGGCCTGCCGTTCGACGCCAGGATCGACCCCTTCCGCCTCGCGGTGCCGCGCGCGCTCAACTGAGCGTCTTGCGGGCGCAAAACCGGCCACCCGCTCCTGCCCGTTTCCCTGGACAGGTCGTTATATTTTATTTATTGAATTTAAAATCAATAAATAATTTATAACGTTTTCAGGTTCCCGACGAGGGAGAGCGGGTGACGCCTGAAACGGGTTCAAGCGCCTGTTTTCGCCGCCCGGCGCGCACGCCGCATGCGGAACGCCGTCGTGTATTCGTCCCACAGGTAGGCGAAGAACGCCCCGATCACGCTGCGCTGCAGCGGCTCACGGCCACCGTCGGCCAGGTGCGCGATCTGCTGGTAGTACCAGCCCTGCGTGCCCAGCACGTGCAGGATCTTGAACAGGAACACCGGGCTGACGCCGGAAAACAGCTTGCCGGGGCCGAGCTTGAGCGTTTTCTCGAACGCCGGCGCCACCGCCATCTCGCCGGCCAGCAGCTGACGCGGCGTGTCGGCGTGCGTGCACAGCGGCCGCGCGAGGCCGATCACATCGCACTCGCCGGCGGCCAGCGTCGCCTCCATCGCCGCGCGCGTGCGGAAGCCGCCGACCACCATCAGCGGCATCTTCGCGATCTTGCGGATCGCCACCGCGTAGTCGAGGAAATACGCCTCGCGCTTTTTCGTGCTCTCGCGCTGTGGCTCTTCCGCCTTCGAGCCGGCCTTGCCGTCAAAGCCCAGCAGGCGCGGCTGCTCGTAGGTGCCGCCGGAGATCTCCAGCAGGTCCAGCCCTTCGGCGTTGAGCCACTCCACCACCTGCAGGCACTCGGCGTGACTGAAGCCGCCCTTGCGGAAGTCGTCGGAGTTGAGCTTCACGCCGACGGGGAAATCCGCGCCCACGGCCTTGCGCGTGGCGCGGATCGTCTCGATCAGCATGCGCGCGCGGTTCTGCAGCGAGCCGCCCCAGGCATCCGTGCGCTGGTTGGTGATCGGCGACAGGAAGCTCGACAGCAGGTAGCCGTGCGCGGCGTGGATCTGCACGCCGGTGAAGCCGGCCTCGCGCGCCGTCACCGCCACGCGCGCGTAGCGCTGGATGAAGTCGAGGATCTCCTCCTCGCGCAGCGCGCGCGGCCGCGCGTAGTTGCCGAGCAGTTCGAGCTGCACCGCCGACGGCCCCATCGGCTCGCCGGTGACATAACGCGGCGACTGCCGGCCCGCATGCGAAATCTGCATCCACAGGTGATTGCCGGCGCTGGTGCCGGCCTTCGCCCACTCGCGCAGGCGGCGCATCGACTCGGCGTCCGTCGGCGCAGGGTCGATGGCGACATTGCCCGGCCGCTCCAGCACGCGGCGGTCGATCATCACGTTGCCGGTGACCAGCAGCCCGGCGCCACCTTCCGACCAGCGACGGTAGAGCTCGACATGCCGTCCGGTGGCGCGCAACTGTTCATCCGCCAGGCCCTCGGTCATCGCCGCCTTGCACAGTCGGTTGGGCAGCGTGGCGCCGCAGGGGAGACGGAAGGGTTGGGCGAGCAAACTCATGGACAGGTCACTCCGTTATTTCTGACAGTGCGGACAGTAGCAGGACGCACGCGCGCCGAGTACGACCTTGCGGATCGTGGCGCCGCAGACGAGGCAGGGCTCGCCCTCGCGTCCATAGACGAACAGTTTTTGCTGGAAGTAGCCCGGTGCGCCGTCGGCGCCGGCGAAGTCGCGCAGCGTGGTGCCGCCCTGCTGCACCGCTTCCTCCAGCACCTCGCGGATTTTTTCGGCCAGCAGGCGGTACTGCGGCCGCGTGATTTTGCCGGCGGCCCTGGTCGGGCGGATGCCGGCGCGGAACAGCGACTCCGCCGCGTAGATGTTGCCGGCGCCGACGACGACGCGACCGTCCATGATGAAATTCTTCACCGGCGCGCTGCGGCGGCGCGACAGCTCGAAAAGATAATCGCCGTCGAAGTCCTCGCCGAACGGCTCCGGGCCCATGCCCGCGATCAGCGCATGTGTCGGTTCGCTCGCCGGCCACGGCAGCACGGCGCCGAAGCGGCGCGGATCGTGGAAACGCAGCAGCACACCGCCGGAGAGCTCGAGGTCCACGTGATCGTGCTTTTTCACCGGCTGCCCGGGCTTGAGAACGAACAGGCGGCCGGTCATGCCCAGATGCACGATCAGCCGGTCGCCACCGGCGAGCTGCAGCAGCAGGTATTTGCCGCGGCGCGCGGTGCCGACGATTTCTTTGCCGCCGATGCGCGCGTGCAGGTCGGCCGGCACCGGCCAGCGCAGGCGCGTGTCGCGCACGGTCACCTGGACGATCCTGCGGCCGAGCACATGCGGCTCGATGCCGCGACGGACGGTTTCGACTTCGGGTAATTCCGGCATGGGTCTCGAATGAAAAAGCCCGCAGCGAGGGGCTGCGGGCTGGTGTTGTACCGGCTTCCGGCGGGACGCGCTACTTTTTCGGCGCGTCGCCCGCGGCGGCGGACTTGGTGTCCGGCGGCGCGGCCTTGGTGGGCTCCGGCAGCTTGAGCAGCTCATCCACCAGTTGCTTGGACAAGGTGTAGGTCACGTTGAGGTCCGGCCGCGCCAGCTTGAGCTGCGGATCGCGCGCGGCGACGATGAACTTGAGCGCCGTGCCGTCCTTGAGCGTGATGGTGACTGCGTCGCCCTGGGCCTCGTCCTTGCCCAGCGCGGCGTTCCACATCGCGCGGGCGTGCAGCCAGCCGTCGACCAACTTCTGGCGCGCGTCGGCGCCCACGTCGGGACGATCCGGCGTCAGCGTCCAGCCCTTGCCGTCGGCGGCGCGCGTCACCGTCAGGCCCGGCAGCGCGATGGACGCGATCTGCGCGCCGTCCGGTAGCAGCGCCTTGTCGATCAGGTCGGAATCGTCGGCGTCCAGCGCTTCGCCCGGCGGATCGTCCACCAGCGCGATCTTGCCGTTGCTGAGAATGTAGCGGCGCGACTGGATGGGATCGGTGCCGCCAAAGGCCAGCTTCTGGTCGTTGAGCGTGACGGTGTAGGCCGGCGGATCGAGGCCCAGCTCCTTCAGGCTGACCTGCGCCGGATCGAGCGTGGACTTCACCTCCAGCGTGGCCAGCGACGGAAAGGCGTTGGTCTCGAAGGGATCGGCCGCGGTCTTCACCGGCGCGGTGAGTTGCCAGCGACCGTTCTGCTTGTCGAGCACGATCGCCGGCGAACCGGGATGATCGAGCACGACATGGTTGAGCGTGGCGCCGGTATACGGCGTCAGCGGCGGGCCCTTGGCTTCCTTCTTCTGGCTGAAGAAGACCGCCGCGCCCAGCGCCAGCGCGGCGGCGCCCAGCACGAGATTCAGCGACTGGCGTTGCATGGCTTACTTCCTGCGCCGCACGATCCAGCGGCCCACGCCCCAGCCGATCAGCAGCAGCGGCAGCACCACGACGAAGCCGCCGGCAACGAGCACCACGGCCCAGCCCGGCATCACCAGCGCGGTATCCGGCGCCTTGGGCACGTCGATGTTGAGCTGCGCGTCGCGCGAGGCCAGCCACTGGATCAGGTTGAGGCCGAGCTGCTGGTTGCCGAGCTGGTCGAGATAGGCGTTGGCGATGAAGTCGGCGTCGCCGATCAGCGCCACGCGCTGCGGCTTGGGCTTGCCGTCCTTGTCGGCCGAGTCCTTGTAGTCGCGCGTCAGCGTCATGCCGATGTTGAGCGGGCCGGGAATGTCCTCCGGATCCTGCTTGACCGTGCCGGACTCGATGTTGCCGGTCTCCAGCCACGACAGATCGCTGGTCTTGAGCAGCGGCTCCGCCGTCCAGCCCGACTTGGCGTCGGCGACCAGCGAACGCACCAGCGGGAACAGCGTGATCTGGTCCAGGCCCTGCGTCACCGGGTTCGGCGGATAGTCGGTGGCGGCGAAGAAGCCCGGGTGCCCGGTGCCCAGCACCTTGTACTCGGGGAAGATGGCGTAGCCGTTCTGCCAGGTGATGCCGAGATCCCTGGCCAGCGCCTCGGCACCGGGCGGATAGTCCGGGTCGGCCAGCCACAGCAGGTTGCCACCCTTGGCGACGTAGTCCTCGACCAGCTTCACCTCGCCGTCGAGCAGGCGGCTGCTGGGGCTGGCGATGACCAGCACCGAGGTGTTGTCCGGCACCTTCGGCGTCTTGGCGAGGTTGAGTCCCTGCACCTTCAGGCCCTTGCTGCGCAACACGCCGGCGAACTTGCTGATCGACGCCTGGCTCTGGGCGTCGCTGATCGAACGCTCGCCGTGGCCTTCCAGGAACACCACCCACTGCTCGCCGGCATAGGTCAGGCGCTGCAGCGCGCCGGTGATCACCGGCTCGGTGCTGGCCTGGAGATTCTCGTGGCGGCCCTGGTATTCGACGACGATCTCGCCGCTGGCGTTGACGTTCATCGCGCGCGCCTTCTGCGGCTGCGCGGCGGGATCGACGAACTCCAGCTTCACGTTCTTCTTGTGCCGCTGGTAGCGCGCGATGTCGAACTGCAGGCTGTTGCGGATATCGGCGTCGCCCGAGGCCACGAAGGCGGTGAAGGTGATCGGGTCCGGCATCGCATCGAGCTGCCTGATGCTGGCGGCGGAGATGCTGTTGCGCTTGCCGGCGGTCCAGTCGATGTCGGTCTTGTAGCGCACCGACAGCCAGCCGAGCATCACGAGCACGGCGATGAACAGCACGCCGGCGATGAGTTGCTGAATGAGTGTTTGTTTCTTGGTCATGTCACTGGCGTCCGTTTCAGTTCCGTTCCATGTCCAGGCGCTGCACCGTGAGCCACAGGAACAGGCCGGTGAACAGGACGTAGTAAATCGCGTCGGCGCTGCTGAAAATGCCGCGGCGCAGGCTTTCGAAATGACCGATCAGCGACAGGTAGCCGAACAGCGCGGTGAACGGGATGCTGTCGTTGTAGGCCAGCATGTTCATCAGCCAGATCACCAGCAGCAGGCCGAAGCTGCCGACGGCGGCGATGGTCGGCTCGCGCGTCAGCGACGACACGAACAGGCCGGCGGCGCCAAACGAAGCCATCAGCAGGAACAGGCCGAGCAGGCCGGCGGCGACGCGGCCGAGGTCGAGCGCGGTGGCCGGCAGCAGCGACAGCGGCATGGCCGCGAGCAGCGCCAGCAGCGCGAACACGAACACCAGCAGGCCGAGAAACTTGCCGAGCACCACCTGCGTCAGCGACACCGGCGCCGAGAACAGCAGCGTCAGCGAACCGGATTTGCGCTCCTCCGCGAACAGCCGCATGGTCATCAGCGGCATCACCAGCAGCAGCACGATCACGGCGAAGCCGAACAGCGAGCCGCCGACATAGTCCGACACGCCGAAGGCGTCGCCGGCCTGCTCGGAGAAGCGCGCGTAGTCGAGCAGCGACAGCACGAAGACGATGGCGAGGATCAGTTGCACCACGCCCAGCACCGCCCAGGCCAGCGGCGAGACGAAGATGCGCCGGGCTTCGTTGCCGGCGATGGTCAGGATGTTGTTCATGCGGCTTTCCTCTCCTGCTCGTCGCCGGAGGTCAGTTCGACAAAGATTTCTTCCAGGGTTTTCACTTCCGGCGCCAGTTCGATCAGGCCCCAGTTGCCGTTGACCGCGGCGTCCACCAGCACTTCGCGCGGATCGTTGCCGCCGGCGAGCGCCAGGCGGAAGCGTCCGCCGCCGAGATCTTCGGCGCGGGCGATGCCGACGATGCGCGTCAGCGCCTCGACCGACGGCGCGCGCTTGAGCGTCACCAGCAGCGATTCGATCTGCGCGTTGCGCGTCGCCGTCACCGGCTGGTCGTAGACCGCGCGACCGCGGTTGATGATCATCACGCGCGAACACACCGCCTGAATCTCCGGCAGGATGTGGCTGGACAGGATCACGCTGTGGCTCTTGCCCAACTCCGCAATCAGGGCGCGGATCTCGCGGATCTGGATCGGATCGAGGCCGACGGTGGGCTCGTCGAGCACGATCACCGGCGGGCGATGGATGATGGCCTGCGCCAGACCGACGCGCTGCTGGTAGCCCTTCGACAGATTGCCGATCAGGCGGCCGCCGACATCGGCGAGACCGCAGGATTGCTTGGCCAGGCGCACGGCCTCGGCGCGCGCCTTGCTGGCGATGCCGTGCAGGCCGGCGCAGTAGCGCAGGTATTCGTCGACGGTCAGCTCCGGATACACCGGCGGCTGCTCCGGCAGGTAGCCGAGATGCTGCTTCGCCGCCGTCGGCGCATCGTGCAGGCTGATGCCCTTGATGCGCGCCTCGCCAGCGCTGGGCGCGAGATTGCCGGTGAGCATCTTCATGGTGGTGGACTTGCCGGCGCCGTTGGGGCCGAGCAGGCCGAGGATCTCGCCCTTGCGCAGCGTCAGGCTCAGATCCGACACGGCCACGGTGGGGCCGTAGCGGCGGGTGAGGCCGCGCGCCTCGATCAGGATTTCGCTTTCCATGGTGTTCTGTTCTGGTGGGACAAAGCGGTTTACAGACTCGCGCGCCTCGCGGCGAGTTCCGTGCGGCGGCATTGTACGGGCTCGAACCTTGCCTGCAAGCCGTTTCCCGCGACCTGTGACCGTCACCCGCTGTGGCGAATTTCCCTAGGGAAAATGTTATTTATTATATTATGATTTAAATCATGATATATAAAATATAACTAACCCGCCGTGCATGTTGCCGGGAGCGGGTGGCGCCTTTACGGCGATTTGATGCGTCTTTCGCTGTGCGATCCGAGGCCGCGCTGATGCATATAGAGAGACCTCGGAACGACGAATGCGGCGGCGCTGCCCTAGAGCCCGTGATAGGGATCGGGCGCGCCCGCCGGCAGGCGCCGGTAGCGCTTGTAGCTCCACCAGTATTGCTCGGGCAGATGGCGGATCACCTGCTCGACGCCAAGATTGAGCGCCGCCAGGCCGCGCTCGCCGGCGTCGTCGATGCCCTCCGGCGCCGGCCGCAGGTGGAAGCGGAAGCCACGGCCCCAGGGCAGGCGCTCGGCGTAGAAGAACCACACCGGCACGGCGCTGCGTGACGCCAGCTTGCTGACCAGCGTGGTGGTGTGCGCCGGCCGCCCGAAGAACGGCGCGAAGGCGCCGGAGCCCTCCGGCGGATCGTGATCCGGCAGGATGCCGACCATGCCGCGCCGTCGCAGCGCCTGCAGCAGCGCCTTGACGCCGCCGGTGCTGGTCGGCACCAGCTGTGCGCCGTTGCGGCGGCGGCCTTCGAGAATCAGCGCGTTCATCGCGCCCTTCTGCGGCTTGTAGAGCGTGGTCATCGGGCCGACGGCGGCACAGAACAGGCCGGCCAGCTCCCAGGCGCCGAGGTGCGGGCACAGCAGGATCACGCCGCGGCCGCCGTCGATCAGCGCCTGCATCTGCGCCTGCGTCGCAGCGTCCGTCAGCCAGCGGCGCAGGCGCCAGCGCGGCCCGAACCAGATCGCCGGCACTTCCAGCACCGCCTTGGCGCTGTGCACCAGGCTCCGGCGCGCGATGCGGCGGCGCCCGGCGGCATCCAGTTCCGGCAGGCACAGCTCCAGATGCCGCAGCGTGCGGCGCTTGAGGCCGATGGGCAGGCACCAGAGAACGTTGCCCAGCAGCGCACCAAGCGCGTGGGTCAGCATCAGCGGCAGAGTGCCGGCGAGGATCAGCAGAAGTCGCAAAAGCCCGGTCATGCGGGCACTATTTTATTTCCCGCGCTGCCGGTCTGCAGCGGGGTGCCGCCGTCCGCTCAACAATAGAAATTCGGCTGGCCCGGCGGCTGCCGGCGGAAACGCTTGTAGCCCCACCAGTACTGCTCCGGGCAGGCGCGCACGCAACGTTCCAGGCCCTGGTTCATCGCTGCGGTGGAGACGGCGATGTCCTCGCTGTAAATCTCGGCCGGCGCGTCGAAGTAATGCGCGATGTACCCGCGCGCCCAAGGCAGGCGCTCGCCGAACATGAACACCACCGGCGCGCCGGATTCGCGCACCAGGCGCGCAATCAGCGTCGGCGTATGCGCCATCACGCCCATGAACGGCACGAACACGCCGCGGCCTTCCGGCGGATCGTGGTCGGGCATGTAGTAGACACCGAATCGCTGCGCCAGCAGCGGCAGCGCCGCCTTGCGCACACCGGCCTCGGCCTTGACCATGCGCCCACCGAAGCGGCAGCGGCCGATCAGCGAGAGATCGTTGAGCGCGCCGCGCTGCGGCTTGTACAGCCCGTAGAACGGGTAGCTCGCCGACATCGGAATCGCCACGGCCTCGAACGCCCCCTGGTGCAGCGTCAGCAGGATCACGCCCTTGCCCTGCGCGAAGGCGCGGTCCAGGGCCTCGATGCCGCGCCATTCGCGCACCGCGTTGCGCACCGCCCGCCCTGGACCCAGCCAGACGCGCGCGGTCTCGATATACGTGGTCATCTCGTTGGTGATGGCGGCGCGGGCGATGCGTGTGCGCGCCGCGGCATCCAGCTCCGGCATGCAGGCGGCAAGGTTGCGCAGCGCGACCTTGCGACGCGAGGAGTGCGTCACCCACAGCAGCCCGCCGACGAGGGCGCCGAGCGCCTGCAAGACGAGCAGCGGCAGCCAGGCCAGCACATGGAACGCGAGACGCATGGGGCCTGCTCGGGGTCGCGGGAACGGCGGCAGTCTAGCCGATCATGCCCGGGCCGGTCGCCGCGGGCGTTCCGCCTGGCGCATCTCGGAGAGACGCCGCGCCGACTTCTGGCGCGCTTCGCTGCCATGCGAGGTTCCACCTTGATCCCACCGCGCTGCTCCGGCGCGTCCCTGCGCCCGCAGCGTTCGGGCATCCTGCCCAAAAAAAACCCGGCTGGGGAGCCGGGTATTGGGAGGAGGAAAAACCATGTGCTGGCGGCGTTGCGGAAAGGAGGACCACAGCGTCACCAGCGAGGGTAGTATCTGTGCCGCCCCGAAAACCCGGCGTCCCCCGACGCCGACACGTCCTGTAGGAATATGCCGTAATGATCGCTTTGTTACAGCGCGTCAGCCGCGCCAGCGTCCACGTCGATGGCACCGAAGTCGCGGCCATCGATGGCGGCCTGCTGGTACTGGTCGGCGTGCAGCCGCAGGACGACGAGGCGCGGGGCCGGCGGCTGCTGGAGCGCCTGCTCGGCTATCGCGTGTTTGCCGACGCTCAGGGCCGCATGAACCGCTCGCTGCGCGATACCGGCGGCGGCCTGCTGCTGGTGCCACAGTTCACGCTGGCCGCCGACACCGCTTCCGGCAGCCGCGCCAGCTTCACCACCGCGGCGGCGCCGGAGCAGGCGCGCCGGCTGTTCGAGCACCTGGTGAATGAGGCCCGCGCCGTCCACGGCCGCGTCGGCAGCGGTGTGTTCGGCGCCGACATGCGGGTGGCCCTAGTCAACGAGGGCCCGGTGACGTTCTGGCTGGAAGCCTGAGCCGCGCCCCGGTCAGTTGCAGCTGGCGCCGAGCCAGCGGCCCTCGGAGCTGTTGGTCATGTCGACGTCATGGCCGTGGGCGCTGCCGGTGAAGTGCATCTTCGAGGTGTAGTGCTCCGGGCTGTCGTAGACCGACTCGATCTCGCCGGTGCCGTTCATCTCGCCGGTGCAGACGATCTTGAGCGTGGTGCGCGGGCCGTCGTGCTTGATGTCCTGCGCCTTGCAGCTGCGCTGGGAGCGCTCGTCCATCGGCGGCTGGCCGGCATCGGCGTCCTGCGGCGAGACGCAGGTCTTGAAGCTGTGCGGCGCGCCGATCCCGATGCTGGGCGGCGTGATGCCCATCGCCTTCATCTTTTCCAGCTGCTCGGGGGGAATCTGCGGCATCTGCGGGGCGTTCTTGCCCAGGTCCATCTTGGTGGTGATTTCCCACTGGCCGGCCTTCATCCCGGCGACGGCGCAGAGGGGCAGGGCGAGACAGGCGGCGGCGGTCACAGCGAACAGGTGGCGCATGGAGGGCTCCCGATGGAACGGTGGCGGCATCCCACCACTTCGCCGGGGGCCGGTCAACTGGACGAACAGGCAGGTCCGCAGCCGGCGGATTCAAATTTGCTGCACTGCGGAGTATCCTAGCCGCCCTTTTGACCGCCGGTTGCCGTCTTGTCCGTCCAAGCCGCCCGTCGCGCTGCCGTCACGCGCGAGACCAAGGAGACCCGTATCCACGTCGAGATCAATCTCGACGGCACGGGCGCCGCACGTCTCAAAACCAATATCCCCTTCCTCGACCACATGCTCGACCAGGTCGCCCGCCACGGGCTGATCGACCTGAGCATCAGCTGCGAGGGCGACCGCCACATCGATGACCACCACTCGGTGGAGGACATCGGCATCACCCTCGGCCAGGCTTTCGACCAGGCGGTGGGCGACAAGAAGGGCATCGTCCGCTACGGCTACAGCTACGTGCCGCTGGACGAGGCGCTGTCGCGGGTGGTGATCGACCTGTCCGGCCGTCCCGGCCTGGAATATTTCGTCGAATTCCCGCGCGCACGCATCGGCGAGTTTGACGTCGACCTGTTCCGCGAGTTCTTCCAGGGCTTCGTCAACCACGCCAAGGCGACGCTGCACATCGACACCCTGCGCGGCCGCAATGCGCACCACATCGCCGAAACCTGCTTCAAGGCCTTCGGCCGCGCCCTGCGCATGGCAACCACGCCAGATCCGCGCCTGGGCGACATCCTGCCTTCGACCAAGGGCAGCCTCTAAGAAAATCCGGGTGTGTTGAACTGATGTCGGCCATTGGCGTTATCGATTACGGCATGGGCAACCTGCACTCGCTCGGCAAGTCGCTGGAGCGCGTCGCGGAAGGCCGCCGCGTGGAAATCAGCTACGACCCGGACAAGCTGCTCAAGTGCGATCACCTGGTGCTGCCGGGCGTTGGCGGTGTGCGTGCCTGCATGAACGAGCTGCGCCGCCTCGAGCTCAACGAGCTGGTCATGGAAGTGGCGCGCAAGAAACCGCTGCTCGGCATCTGCCTGGGCATGCAGGTGATGCTGGAGCACAGCGACGAGAACGGCGGTGTCGCCGCGCTGGGCCTGTTCCCGGGCAATGTCGTGCGTTTTCCCGATCCCCAGCCGGCGGAACCCTCGCCGGCCGCCGATGGCCCATCGCCGGCACACCACGGCGACCGGCTCAAGGTGCCGCACATGGGCTGGAACCGCGTCCGCCAGACGAGGCCCCACCCGGTCTGGCAGGGCGTGCCGGACGACAGCTGGTTCTATTTCGTGCACAGCTACCACGCGCTGCCGCAGAACCCGGCCCACACCCTGGGCACCACCGACTACATTCACCCGTTCGCCTCGGCGATCGCGCGCGACAACATCGTCGCCTTCCAGTTTCACCCGGAGAAAAGCCAGGGCGTGGGCATGACGCTGTTGTCCAATTTCGTCAACTGGACGCCCTGATCCGCACCGCGCTTGCCTTGCCCCTGCGATTCGGGCAGAGTTTTACGCAACGTCAGGAATTCCAATAAAGCCCGCTCCGCCGCCGCATTTCCGGAATACGCATAACCCTCTCCACCTGACCCGTTGAACCACAGCTCATGCTGTTAATCCCCGCCATCGATCTCAAGAACGGCCAGTGCGTGCGCCTGCGCCAAGGGCGTCTCGACGACGTCACCGTGTTTTCCAACGACCCGGTCTCGATGGCCAAGCGATGGGCGGACGAGGGCGCGCAGCGCATCCACGTCGTCGACCTCGACGGCGCCTTCAAGGGCGTGCCCGGCAACCTCAAGGCGGTGGAGCAGATCGCCGCCGCGGTGAAGGTGCCGGTGCAGGTCGGCGGTGGCATCCGCGACGAGGAAACCGTGCAGCGCTACCTCGATGCCGGCGTGCAGTACGTGATCATCGGCACCAAGGCGGTCAACGCGCCGCACTTCCTGCACGACCTGTGCATCGAGTTTCCCAACCACATCATGGTCAGCCTCGACGCCAAGGACGGACGCCTGGCGCTCAACGGCTGGAGCAAGCTGACCCATCACGACGCCATCGAGGCAGCGCAGCACTGCGAACGCGACGGCGTGGTGTCCATCGTCTACACCGACATCGGCCGCGACGGCATGATGAAAGGCTTCAACGACGATGCCACCCGCAAGCTCGCCGACGCGGTCAAGACGCCGGTGTTCGCCAGCGGCGGCGTCAGCACGCTCGACGACATCCGTAAGCTCAAGGAAATCGAGAGCAGCGGCGTCGCCGGCGCGGTCATCGGCCGCGCGCTTTACGAGAACAGCTTCACCCTCGCCGAAGCCAACAAGATCGCCAATCCCTAAGCCCTGCCTGCCGTGGCGGGCACCGTGCCCGCCGACCGGCGCAGCGCGGTAGCTCCTATGCTCGCCAAACGCATCATTCCCTGTCTCGACATCGACCGCGGCCGCGTGGTCAAGGGCGTCAAGTTCGAGGAAGTCCGCGACGCCGGCGATCCGGTGGAAGTGGCACGTCGCTATGACCAGCAGGGCGCCGATGAACTGGTGTTCCTCGACATCACCGCCAGTTCGGAAGACCGCCCGACGCTGTTCGCCACCGTTGAGGCCGTGGCGCGCGAAATCTACATCCCGCTGACCGTTGGCGGCGGCGTGCGCACCTGCGCCGACGTCCGCGCCCTGCTGTCGCGCGGCGCCGACAAGGTCAGCATCAACACTGCCGCGGTCGACAACCCGGACTTCGTCACCGAGGCCGCGGACCGCTACGGCGTGCAATGCATCGTCGTCGCCATCGACGCCAAGCGCGTCAACAAGAAGAAGGAAGCGCCGCGCTGGGAGGTCTTCACCCACGGTGGCCGCAAGGCCACCGGCATCGACGCGGTGGAATGGGCCGCGAAGATGGTCGAGAAGGGTGCCGGCGAACTGCTGCTGACCAGCATGGATCGCGACGGCACCAAGGCCGGCTACGACGTCGAGTTTCTGCGTGCGGTCAGCGACGCGGTGCCGGTGCCGATCGTCGCCAGCGGCGGCGTCGGTTCACTGGAGCATCTCTACGAAGGGCTCGACCAGGGCGGTGCCGACGCCGTGCTCGCCGCCAGCATCTTCCACCAGGGCACCTACACCGTCGGCCAGGCCAAGCAGTTCCTCGCCGGTCACGGCGTGCGCGTGCGCCTCTAAGCACCCGCCTGCAACGCCCCGGCGAAGGTTTTCAGCTCGCCGGCATTGAGATCGGACACCGCCCAGTAGTTCATGCCGTCGCGCTGCCAGTGCAGCACGTTGTACCCGCGGGACGTGCCCGCGGCCAGCGGCGCGCTTCCCGGCCGGTCCGCCGGCCACACGAACAGATTGATGAGATGCGGCCCGTGCCGATAGACCAGCGCCGCCACCGCGCGTGAGTCGAGATAGTCGAGCCGGCCACCGGTGAGCGGATAACCCTGCGCGGCGAGATCGGTCACTGGCGGCGAGAAATCCAGCTTGCCCGCAAACCAGGGCTTGACCGTGTGATGATCGCTGGACGCGACGTCGGCCAGATGCTGCGCCATCAGCGAGCGCACATGCCCGGACACCACCTCGTCGGCCAGGCGGTCGCCGCGCCCGCCGGTCGCGACGAAAAGCTGCAGCCCCAGGGCCAGCGCCGCGCCAGCGGCAAAGGCGCCGCCCAGGCGCAGACCATCGAAGCGCGTCGCACCCTGCAGCAAATCGCGCCACCGTGATCGCGCCGGCGCCGCCTCTCCGGCCGGCAGGCCGGCGCGCAGGCGTGTCCGCAGGTCTTCAGGCATGGGGTACCGCGGCACCGACTGGCGCAGTGCCGCGCTGACCGCCCGCTGCTCGCGCAGCCGGGCGCGGCAGGGGCCGCAGCCGTCCAGGTGTTCATCGAGTTCACGCGCCTGCGCGGCCGTCAGGGCCTGGCCATCAGCGCGGGCAGCCAGCAGCGGGGCAGCATCCTGACATTCCATATTCATCCCTCACCGTGCCCTTCGAGCCGGGCCCGCAGCAGCCGTCTCCCACGCGACAGGCGCGACATCACCGTGCCGATGGGAACCGCCGCGATGTCGGCGATCTCCTGGTAGGACAGCTCCTCGAGTTCGCGGAGCACCAGCACCTCGCGGAAATCCAGCGGCAACTGCGTCAGTGCCCGCACCAGTTGCTGACGGTCGCATTCGCGCAGCAGTTGCTGCTCCGGACCATCGTCCTGTGGCGCGGCCAGCTCCTCCTCCAATTCCGAAAAATCCTGAAACGCCTGCGGGCGGCGATGCCGCGCCAGCCAGCTGTGGCAGGTATTGCGCACGATGGCGAGCAGCCAGGCGCGGCCGTCGCCGCCGCGGAAGCCCGAGAAAAAGCGGTAGGCGCGCAGATAGGCTTCCTGCACCACGTCCTCGGCGTCGTGCGGGTCGCGGGTGAGCCAGCGCGCAAGGTTGTACGCCGCGTCCAGGTGCGGCGTGGTGACGCGGTCGAACTCCCGTGCGAACGGCGCGGCTGTCAAAGCGGGCTCCATCCTGTGCAGTACCGCGGCACCGGTGATTTTATTCCCGCCGCGGAAATATTCCCTTTCGTGCACGGCGGGCGGGAATAAGCCGGTGCCGCGGCGAGTATGTCTTGGTACCACTTCCAAGGAAACGAGCAACCCTATGAGCGACTCCGATCATTCCCGCCGCGGCATCGGCCGCCGCGACCTGCTCAAGTGCATGGCCTGGGCCGGCAGCGGCGTGGTCTGGACCCTGGGCGGCGGCGTGGCGTCGTCAGTGCTGGCCGGCTGCGCGCCGGCGCCGGTGAAGCCGTCGGGCGGCCTGAGCTTCGTGCAGATCAGCGACACCCATATCGGCTTCCGGAAGGCCGCCAATCCCGATCCGGCGGGAACACTGCGGGAAACCATCGCCAGGATCCGCGCCCTGCCCGTGCAGCCGGCATTCATCCTGCATACCGGCGACATCACGCAGCTGGCGACGCCGGAGCAGTTCGACCAGGCGCAGTCGCTGCTGTCGGAAATCGGGCTGCCGATGTTCTGCGTGCCGGGCGAACACGATCTGGTCGACGGCAACGATCCCCGGCCTTACCTGGCACGCTTCGCCAGCCGGGACGCGCGCGGCGACGGCTGGTACAGCTTCGACGCCGGTGGCGTGCATTTCGTCGCGCTGGTGAACGTGGTGCGCCTGGGCGACCGCGGCATGGGCACATTGGGAGCGGAGCAGCTGGCCTGGCTGCGCGACGACCTCGCCGGACGCTCCGACTCCACGCCGATCGTGGTGTATTCGCACTTCCCGCTCTGGGCGCTGATGCCCGACTGGGGCTGGGGCACGCAGGACGCGCTGGAGGCGATGAGCCTGCTGCGCCGCTTCGGCTCGGTGACGGCGCTCAACGGCCACATTCACCAGGTCCAGCAGAAGGTCGAGGGCAACCTGCGTTTCTACGCCGCCCGTTCCACGGCCTTCCCCCAGCCCGCGCCTGGCGAAGGACCCGGCCCGGGACCCCTGGTGGTGCCGGCCGAAAAGCTGCGCGCGACCATTGGCCTGCGCTCCGTGACCCTGCGCACCAGCGACGCACCGCTGGCCCTGATCGACACCGCGCTGGCGGATGCCTGAGGTGCGCACGATGACCATCACCCGCCGTTTTCTGCTGACGCTGTCCGTGATCGCCGCCGCGCCTGCCTTCGCCGCACCGCCTCCCGGCGATCCGGTCCGCGGCCAGCGCCTGTACCAGAGCTGCATGGGCTGTCACTCGCTCGACGAGAACGACGTCGGCCCGATGCACCGTGGCGTGGTCGGGCGCAAGGCCGGTACGGTCTCCGATTACGCCTACTCGTCAGCGCTGAAGGCGTCCGGGCTGACCTGGGACGCGACCACGCTGGACCGCTGGCTGAGCAATCCCCAGGCGCTGGTGCCGGGATCGAAGATGTACTTCTCCATCGCCCAGCCGCAGGATCGCGCCGATCTGATCGCCTATCTGGCCGGCCAGAAGCCGAAGTGAACAGGGTACGTTCCGCTAGGCGCGAGGCGCCTGCAGGGCCGCCACCGCTTGCGCCAGCGCGACGGCCGACAACGGCGCCGAGCCTTCCGCCTTGTTGCCGAGCGTGACGTAGGCGGGATGCCCCGCACCGGTGGTGCCGGCGATGACGCGGGCCAGTGCGGCGCGCGTTTCCGGGTCCGGATCGACCAGACGATCGAAGTCTCCGTACAGGCGTTTGGCATCCTCGTAACCGTAAGCGCCATGTTTGCGATGCAGGTTCCAGCGGCACACCAGCGGGCCGGGCCACAGCGCGCGCAGCGTCGGCAGCTGGTCCTCGATGGGCGGCATTTTCGCGTGCAGCCCGAGGCAGTAGGTCGCGCCCGCTTCGCGCAGCGTCGCGGCGAAGGCCGGCGTCAGCCATTGCGGATTGCGTACCTCGACCGCCACAACGGCATCGGGCGCCGTTGGCCGCAGCGCCGGCAAAGCCCGCAGCATCGCGCCGAGCCGGCGCAGCAGCGCAGGCAGGTCGCGCAGCATTTCATCCGGCACGGGGCTGAGCTGGAACACGAGGGCGCCGAGCCGGTGCCGCAGGCCTTCGAGCGCCGGCTCGGCGAACGCGCGCACCGCGAGATCGGGATCGAGATAGCTGCGGTTGGCTTGCAGGCCTCGGCCCGATTCGTCGCGCACCAGCGCGTCGGCAACCAGGCCCGGTGCCTTGACCACGAAGCGGAAATCCTCCGGCACCTGGGCCGCATAGGCCGCATACTGCGAAGCGTCTAGCGACCGGTAGAAAGCGCGGTCCAGGCTGACGGTGCGCAGCAGCGGATGCCGCGCGTAGGCGCGCAGACCCTGTTTCGACAGCCGCGTCTCCGGGTAGTCGCGCGCCCACACCGTGCCGACCCAGCCCGGGTAGCTCCACGACGAAGTCCCCAGTCGCAGCGCCTCCGGCAGTGCCTCACGCAGGGCCTGCAGACCGGGCGCCGGCACGGCCGGTTCGACGCCGCGCGCGTCGTGACGGGTCGCGGCGGGCGCGGCGCTTTTCTCGTCTTCGGGGAACAGCGGGTTCTGCATGGCGCGGTCAGCGCAGGCGCTCGAGGATGGCCGCCTCGTCACCCTTGGCGAAGCCGGCGACGAGACCGCCGGGCCAGGCGATCACCGGACGTTTGACCAGCGAGGGCTCGCGCGACAGCAGCGCGGCGGCAGTGCGCGCGTCCAGGCTTTCACGCGTGGCCTGGTCCAGCCGGCGCCAGGTGGTGCCCTTGCGGTTGACCACCGCATCCATGCCCAGCGCGGCGATCCACGTCTGCGCCAGTTCGGGACTCAAGCCCTGGGCCTTGAAATCGTGGAAGCGGTAGGCGATGCCGGCCGCGTCGAGACGCTCACGCGCACGCTGGACCGTATCGCAGTTCCTGATGCCGTAGACCACGACCATGCTGCTTTTTCCGGAGAGACGGGGAGCGCCATCCTGCGGCCTCGGCTTTTTCCAGGCAACGCCTCCGGCGCTGCCGTGTGACGCCGGTCAAAGCGTTACACTAGCGGCATGGAATCACCGGTCGCGCCAACCCCCTCCGACGTTTTGCTGCGCCTGCAGGATGTCCTGCAGCAGCGCAAGTCCGCGCCGGCGGAAAAATCCTACGCTGCCAGCCTCTACGCCAAGGGTCTCGACACGATCCTGAAGAAGCTGGGCGAGGAAGCGGCCGAGACCATCATCGCGGCCAAGAACGCGGACCCGGCGGCGCTGGTCTACGAGATGGCGGATCTCTGGTATCACGCGCTGGTGCTGCTGGCCGCCAAGGACATCCCGGTCAGCGCGGTCACCGACGAGCTGGCGCGGCGCATGGGTACATCCGGGCTCGCCGAGAAAGCGGCGCGCGCCAAGTAATTTCAGGAGCACATCATGGGCAGTTTCAGCATCTGGCACTGGTTGATCGTCCTGGGCATCGTCGTCCTCGTGTTCGGCACGCGCAAACTGCGTGACGCCGGCGGCGACCTCGGCAGCGCGGTCAAGAACTTCAAGCAGGCCATGAAGGACGGCGAGGCCGAGGGCGAGAAAAAGGCCAGCGACGCGTTGTCGCAGGACAAGACGCCCAAGGCCTGAGCCCGCCCGCGCGGACGGCGCCATGTTCGAAGTCGGCTTTTCCGAGATTGTTCTCTGCTTCATCGTCGCGCTGGTCGTGCTCGGCCCGCAGCGCCTGCCGGCAGTGGCGCGTGCGCTCGGCCGCTGGACCGGGCAGGCACGCGCCTACATGCGCAATCTCTCGGCGGAACTGGAACGCGAAACGCAGCTGGCCGAGATGAAGAAGCAGCTCGAGGACGTGCAACGCAGCATGCGCGAGCACACCGAGGCGATCCAGGCCGAGGCACGCAAGACCGCCGATCACGTCGGGGACATTGGTAAGGACATCGGCAAGGACACCGAAAAACCGTGAGCGAGGAGTCCGCACCCGGCGGCAACGAGCAGCCGCTGATCGCCCACCTGCTGGAGCTGCGCCTGCGGCTGCTGCGCATCATCACCGGCATCGCCATCTGCTTTCTGCCGCTGGCGTATTTCTCCAAGGAAATCTACACCTGGATGGCCAAGCCGCTGCTGCGGCTGCTGCCGGCCGGCTCCAGCATGATCGCCACCGAGGTGGCGGCGCCGTTCTTCGCACCGATCAAGCTCGCCGGCATCCTCGCCATCGCCGGCGCGATGCCGTGGATCCTCTACCAGGTCTGGGCCTTCGTCGCGCCGGGCCTGTACCGCAGCGAGCGACGGCTGGTCGGGCCGCTGCTGGTGTCGAGCACGCTGCTGTTCTATGCCGGCGTCGCCTTCGCCTACTTCCTGGTGCTGCCCAATGTCTTCCGCTTCCTGGTCGGCATCGCGCCGGAAGGCGTGGCGGTGATGACCGACATCAACAAGTATCTCGATTTCATTCTGACGCTGTTCCTGGCCTTCGGCCTCGCGTTCGAGACGCCGGTGGCGATCGTCCTGCTGGTGCGCACCGGCTTCGTCACGCCGGCGCAGCTCGCGGCGCGGCGTGATTACGTGCTGGTCGGCGTGTTCGTGGTGGCGGCGGTGCTGACGCCGCCGGACGTGCTGTCGCAGACGCTGCTGGCGGTGCCGGCCTATCTGCTCTACGAAGTGGGCATCCTGGTGTCGCGCTGGATCGGGCCGGGCCAAGCCGTTGCCAACGACGCGACGGCGGACAAGCCGGCGGCATGACCGCCGTGGCTGCCGGAGACGCCACCCGCTCTCGGTCACTGCGGCGAAGAATGTGTTTTTAATTATTTACTGAATTATTTTTCGGATTATTTTTTATAACAATCTGCGCCGCGATGGCAGCGTGAGCGGGTGGCGTTCCACCGCCTCCGCTCGACACCCTCGCAGCGTCCACAACGGGGAAGACAGGCATGTACGCGCTCAAGGACAAGGTTGCAGTGGTCACCGGCGCCGGCTCGGGCATCGGGCGGGCGCTGGCGCAGTTGCTCGCGGCCAAGGGCTGCCGGCTGGCGCTGGCCGACGTCAACGAGATCGGCCTGCGCGAGACCGCCGCGACGCTGCCGTCGCCGGCCCTGTTGCAGCGGCTGGACGTGGCGGATCGCGCCGCCGTGTTCGCCTTCGCCGAGCGCGTGCAGCGCGAACTGGGCACCGCGCACGCGGTGATCAACAACGCCGGTGTCGCGGTGTCGCAGACCGTGGCCGATCTCAGCTACGACGATTTCGAGTGGCTGATGAACATCAACTTCTGGGGCGTGGTGCACGGCACCAAGGCCTTCCTGCCGATGCTGCAGGCGCAGAACGACGGCGTCATCGTTAACGTCTCCAGCGTCTTCGGCATCATCGCGGTGCCGACGCAGGGCGCCTACAACGCCGCCAAGTTCGCCGTGCGCGGCTTCACCGAGGCGCTGCGGCACGAGCTGGCCGGCAGCGGCGTCAAAGCCATCTGCGTGCACCCCGGTGGCATCAAGACCAACATCGCCGCGGCGGCGCGCTTCTACGTCGATCCCGACGGCGTGTCCGATCACCGCAAGGCCGCTGCCCACTTTGCCAAGATGGCGCGCACCACGCCCGAACAGGCGGCGCAGACCATCGTCGACGGCATCGAACATAACCGCGAGCGCGTGTTGATTGGCGGCGACGCCAAACTGATCGATCTGATCCAGCGCCTGATGCCGGTGAACTACTGGAAGCCGATGCAGGCGCTGATGAAGCGCATGGGCCAGTGAGCGCGGCGGTCGATCCCGATGCGGTGATCGCCGCGACCCAGCGCTGGGTGGAGCGCGCGGTGATCGGCCTCAACCTCTGCCCCTTCGCCAAGGCGGTGCACGTCCACGGCCGTATCCGCTACGTCGTCAGCACCGCGAAACATCTCGACGGCCTGCTCGACGAGCTGGAGCGCGAGCTGCGCGCCCTCCACGACGCCGACCCCGCGGTCTGCGAAACCACGCTGCTGATCCACCCGCAGCTGCTGCAGGATTTCCTCGACTACAACGATTTCCTCGACCTCGCCGACGGCGTGGTCGAGGAGCTGGAACTGGACGGCGTGCTGCAGATCGCCAGCTTCCATCCGCAGTACCAGTTCGAAGGCACCGCACCGGACGAGATCTCCAATTACAGCAACCGTTCGCCGTACCCAACGCTGCACCTGCTGCGCGAGGCCAGCGTCGAGCGTGCGGTGGCGACCTATCCGGAGATCGACAGCATCTATCAGCGCAACGTGCTGACGCTGCAGAAGCTGGGGCGCGAAGGCTGGGATGCGCTGTTCGCGGAGCGGGCTCAGTCCTGACCGTTGACCAGGTGCGTGGCCTTCTCGCGCGCCTTGCCGCTGTCCAGCGTCGCGGTCTCCAGCGGGCCTTCGCCCGCCTGCGGCTGGCGCACGCGCTGCAGCACCGACGCGGTTTCCGGCTTCACGCCGCGCCAGATCTCGAACGCCGCCGCCGCCTGCTCGACCAACATGCCGAGGCCATCGCTGACGCGCGCCGCGCCCTGTGTGCACGCCCAGGCCGCGAACGGCGCGAAGGCCTTGCCGTAGCTGAGGTCGTAGCAGGCGCCGCCTTCGGCCAGCAGCTGGCCGGGCAGGCGCAGCTGCGCGCCGCTGTGGCCGACGGAGGTGGCGTTGATGATCAGGTCGAAGACATCGCCCTTGAGCGCGAGGTGCGTCGCCGGGCGGATGGTGCCGACCGCCTTGAACTGCTCGGCGAGCTCCTCCGGCTTCCAGGGATTGCGGCCGGATACGGCCAGCTCCGCCGGTTTCTGGTCGAGCAGCGGCTTGAGAATGCCGCGCGCCGCGCCACCCGCACCCAGCACCAGCACCCGCTTGCCGGCGATGGTCAGACCCAGGTGCTGCGTGAGGTCGCGCACCAGGCCCTCGCCGTCGGTGTTGTCGCCGCGCCAGCCGCTGTCGGTGCGCACCAGCGTGTTGACCGCAGCGGCGAGCTGCGCGCGTTCGCTGACCGCCTCGCAGAGCTTGGCCACCGCGATCTTGTGCGGCAGCGTGACATTGAGACCGCGATAGCCCTCGGCGTGCAGACGCTTGATGGCGTCGGCCAGCGCCTCCGGTGCCACCTCGATGGCGTCGTAGCTGAGATCCTGCCCGGTCTGGCGCGCGAACTGCGCGTGGATGAAGGGCGATTTGCTGTGGGCGATGGGCTGCCCGATGACGGCGTAGCGATCCATGGCCATCACGCCTGCAGCCACTGCGCCGCCTGCTTGGCGTAGTAGCTGAGAATCAGGTCGGCACCGGCGCGGCGGAAGCACAGCAGCGCTTCCATCAGCGCCTTCTGTTCGTCGAGCCAGCCGTTGGCGATGGCGGCGCGCAACATCGCGTACTCGCCGCTCACTTGGTAGGCGGCCACCGGCACCTCGAAACGCTCCTTCACGCGGCGGATGATGTCGAGATACGGCATGCCGGGTTTGACCATGACGATATCGGCGCCCTCGGCGAGATCCAGCTCGACCTCGCGCAGTGCCTCGTCGGTGTTGGCCGGGTCCATCTGGTAGTTGCGCTTGTCGCCCTTGAGCGCCGACGCGGTGCCGACGGCATCGCGGAACGGCCCGTAGAACGCCGAGGCGTACTTGGCGGCGTAGGACAGGATCACGGTGTTCTTCTGGCTGTCGCGCTCCAGCACCTGGCGGATCTGGCCAACGCGGCCGTCCATCATGTCGCTGGGCGCGACGATGTCGGCGCCGGCGCGAGCATAGAGCAGCGCCTGGCGGCGCAGGATCTCGACGGTGGCGTCGTTGTCGACAAGACCGTCGGCATCGAGCAGGCCGTCGTGACCGTGTGTGGTGTAGGGATCGAGCGCGATGTCGACCATCACGCCGATCTCCGGGCAGGCCCGCTTCACCGCGGCGATGGCGCGCGGCACCAGCCCCTCGGGGTTGAGCGCCTCGCTGCCCTCGTCGTTCTTGCGCGCCGGCGGGATCACCGGAAACAGCGCGATGCAGCCGACCCCGAGCCGGTGCAGGGCCACGGCCTCGCGCGCCAGTTCCTCGAGATCGAGACGTGCAACACCGGGCATGGAGCCGATCGCGCCCTTGAGCGCGCCCTCGGCGACGAACAGCGGCTGGATCAGCTGCTGCGGCACGAGGCGTGTTTCGCGCACCATCGCGCGCAGGAATTCGGCCTGCCGTAGGCGGCGGGGACGGACGGCGGGAAAGGAACCGAGACTCACGAGATTTTCCGATCGACGAAAGAGGCGCGACGATTATAAGCCGGCGGCTACGCGGACCCCGCCCGCCGCATCGGCCGATGCTTCCGCCCCCGGATGCCGCTATCATCTCGGGGCCGCCGCGCGCAGACCTATAAGACCCATGGCCGACGTTGCAGACCTCAGTCACCTCCTGGCTGCCACCGCGGCGGGCAACCAGCGCGCGTTCCGCGAACTGTACGACGCCACCGCTTCGCATCTGTTCGGCCTGCTGCTGCGTATGCTCAAGCGCAGGGATTGGGCCGAGGAAGCGCTGCAGGACTGCTTCCTCAAGGTCTGGCAGAAGGCCGAGACCTACGCTCCCGACAAGGGAGCGCCCATGACCTGGCTGATGACCGTGGCCCGCTACCGTGCACTGGACCTGCTGCGCGTGAAGCGGCCGGAAGTGGAAATGCCCGAGGAGGGCGAGGAGCAGCCGCTCACGTTTGCCGATGAAACGCAGAGCCCCGAAGACCGCGCCGTCGAAGGTGAGGGCATCGGGCGGCTGGAAAACTGTATGGAAGGCTTGCAGCAGGAGCAGCGCCAGAGCGTGCTGCTCGCCTACTACGAAGGCTACACGCACCAGGAGCTGGCGGAGCGGCTGCAGGCGCCGCTGGGCACCGTCAAGAGTTGGGTGCGCCGCGGTCTGGCGCGGCTGCGCGAGTGTCTCGAACAATGAACTACCAGCAGCCTCAGCTCCGCCGCATGCTCGCCGCCGAGTACGTGCTCGGCACCCTGCAAGGACGGGCGCGCAGCCGTTTCCGCCGGCTGCAGGCGCGCGACCCGGCGCTACGCGCCGAGGTGCGTTACTGGGAGCAGCGCCTCGCCGGGCTCAACGGCGGGTTCAAGCCGGTGCCGCCGCGCCCTGTGGTCTGGGCCGCGCTGGACCAGCGCATCAATGCCAATACCGTCGTGCCGCTGCACCGTGCGCCGCGCGGCACGCTCTGGCGCAACTGGGCGGCGGTGTCGACCGCCGCAGCCCTGCTGCTGGCCCTGGGCCTGTGGCAGCAGATGCACCAGCCGCCGCAGATCGTGACCCGCACCGAGACGGTCCGCGTCGAAGTGCCGGTGCCGGCGCCGATGCCCTACGTCGCGGTGCTGCAGCCGGCCAAGTCGGAGGCGCATTGGAAGGTCAGCATCTATCCCGACAAGGGCCTGATCAAGGTCGCCACCACCGGGCGCTACGCCATCGACGAACAGGCCAAGAGCCTGGAACTGTGGGTGGTCGCGGCCGACGGCCCGCACTCGCTGGGTCTGCTGCCCGCCAGCGGCGACGGCGAGATGCCGATGCCGCCCGGCCTGAAGATGGACGGCGACGCCACGCTGGCGGTCAGCCTGGAGCCGCACGGCGGCTCGCCCACCGGCAAGCCCACCGGCCCCGTGCTGCTGGCGGCGCCGGCCGTACGCCCCGCCTAGGCGTTGCGCATAGCGCCGCGCGCTGACGCGGCGTCCGCCACCCGCTCGGGCCTTGCAGACGATCCGATGCGTTATTAATTGTCAATTAAATTGATTTTTAATTGATAATTAATAACATTCTGCGGCTGGCCACATCGCACTGGGTGATTTTTCCGACAGCACTGTCAGGTTTCCGGTAGAACATTGACACCGGGTGCTGTCAAAATGCGAATCCATACCGCGAAAAAGCCTATAACACGCATGCGGGTCGGCATCGCCATCGACGTCAGCACCGATATTTCCCACGAGTTCCTGGTTCAAAACGGGATTTACGTGCTGCCCAGCACCATCCACATGGGCGACCAGAGCGTGGTCTACGACCGCGACCCGGAGCGTGCAGTCGCGTTCTATCGCGACCACCTGGCCGACAAGGGCCCGGCCTCGGAGACGACGCCCCTCTCGGTCAAGGAAATCGAGGATCTGTTCCTGCGCCGGCTGGTGCTGGACTTCGACTACATCTTCCTGATCACCCTGACCAGCGCCCGCAGCCTGACCTTCGAAAACGCGCACAAGGCCTCGTTCACGATTCTGCAGAGCTACACCCAGGTGCGCGCCGCACACCGCGTGCCCGGCCCCTTCGCGTTGCGCGTGGTCGATTCACAGAGCCTGTTCACCGGCCCCGGCGTGCTGGCCTGGGAAGCGGCACGCATGGTCAAGGCCGGGCACACGCCGGTGGAAATCCGGCAGCGGCTCGATGAACTGGCGCCGCGCACCTACGCCTACCTGGTGCCGCACGACCTGCAATATCTGCTGACGCGCGCCACCGCGCGCGGCGACAGCACCGTCGGCTATTTCTCGTACTTCCTCGGCAATGCCTTGCAACTGCGGCCGATCATCCGCGCCAACCGCGGCACGACGCGCACCGTGGCCAAGGTGCGCCACCACGCCCGCGCAGTCGAGTGGCTGTTCCAGCACGGCGCCGCGCAGATCCGCCGCGGCCTCCTGGTGCCCATGGTCGGCATCAGCTACGGCGGCGATCCGGAGAAGCTGAAAGCCATGCCGGGCTACGAGGCGCTGGCGAGCATGGCGGCGGCGCACGGCGTGGAGCTGATGCTGTCGATGATGGCGCCGGCCACGGCGGTCAACATTGGCAGCGGCGCGGTGTCGCTGGCCTACTGCGCGCGCGACGGCGGCGATTTCGAAGGCTGAAGCTCAGCGCCGAGCGCGCAGCCAGGCGATCAGGTCGCGGGTCACCTCGTCGCGGCAGAGATCGTTGAACAGTTCGTGCCGCGCCTGCGGATACAGGCGCAGGCTTACGTCCTTCAATCCCGCCCGGCGGTAATTGCGCTCCAGTGCGCGCGGCCCCTTGGCGCCCCGCGTCGCCGCATCGTCATCGCCATTGACGATCAGCACCGGCAGCGACTTGGGTACCGCCGCAAGCCGCTGCGGATCGGCCTGCGCGCCGATGGCCGTCAGCAGTTCCAGCCACAGGCTGGCGCTGCAGCGGAAGCCGCAGCGGGGGTCCTTGACGTAGCGGTCCACCTCGTCGGTATCGCGCGACAGCCAGTCGAAGTCCGTGCGCGCCGGTCGATAGCGGCGGTTGAAATCCTTGAAGGTCAGCGCCTCGGCCAGGGCGCTGCGGTGGCGCGCGCCAAACCACAGCGTTTCCAGCCGCATGAGGTTCAGGCCGATCAGGCGCAGCGGGCCGGGGTCGCCGCTGGCGGCGGAAAACACCGCTCCGGCCAGGCCGCTGCCGTGATGCACGAGGTAGTCCTGCAGCAGGAACGAACCCATGCTGTGTCCCAGGAGAAACAGCGGCGCGCGCTGCTGCTCCACGGCGATGCGCTGGCGCACCTGGTGTATCTGGCCCAGCGCGACCTGCCAGCCATCGCGGTTGGCGAAGTGGCCCAGCTCGTCGGGCGCGCGTGCGGTACGGCCGTGTCCGGGCAGATCCTGTGCGTAAACGGCAAAGCCCTCGGCGGTCAGCGCTTGCGCCAATCGCGCGTAGCGACCGCCGTGCTCGGCCATGCCGTGCACGATCTGCAGCGCGGCGCGCGGCGCTTGATCCGGCAGCCAGCGATGGACGTGCGCACTGGCGCCGCCCGCGAGTGCGAACTGGAATTGTTCGGTTTGCACGTGTAGTTTCCCCCCGGACGGACGTTGACATAAAACCGGGGGAGAGCGCCAATGAGCGCGATACTGGCCATCGACCAGGGCACCACCAGCACGCGCGCCATCGTGTTTGCGCGCGATGGCGCCAAGCTGGGCGTCGCCCAGCGCGAGCTGCCACAGTCGTACCCGCAGCCGGGCTGGGTGGAACACGATCCCGTCACCATCTGGAACGACACGCTGAGCGTGGCGCGTGACGCGCTGGCGGCGGCCGGTCTCGGTGCCGCCGATCTGGTCGGCCTGGGCATCACCAACCAGCGCGAGACCACCGTGCTGTGGGAGCGCGCCAGCGGCAAGCCGATCCATCCCGCCATCGTCTGGCAGGATCGCCGCACGGCCGAGTTCTGCCGCCAGCACCAGGACCGCAGCGCCTGGCTGTCTGAAAAGACCGGCCTGTTGCTGGACCCTTATTTCTCCGCCACCAAGATCGCCTGGATCCTCGACCGCGTCCCCGGTGCGCGCGGGCGCGCCGAGAAAGGCGAGCTGGCATTCGGCACCATCGACAGTTGGCTGCTGTGGAATCTCACCGGCGGCAGGGTTCACGCCACCGACGCCACCAATGCCTCGCGCACCGCGCTGTTCAATGTGCGCACCCAGCGCTGGGACGACGAGCTGCTGGCCTTCTTCAAGGTGCCCGCGGCGCTGCTGCCGGAAGTGCGCGACTGCGCCGCCGACTTCGGCAGCACCGATCCCGCCTTGCTCGGCGGCCCGGTCGCCATCGCCGGCATCGCCGGCGACCAGCAGGCGGCCACCGTCGGCCAGGCCTGCTTCGCGCCGGGCATGATCAAGAGCACCTACGGCACCGGCTGCTTCATGGTGCTGAACACCGGCGCACAGTTCGTGCTGTCGAAGAACCGCCTGCTGTCGACCGTCGCCTATCGGCTGAACGGCGAAACGACTTACGCGCTGGAAGGCAGCATCTTCGTTGCCGGCGCCGCCGTGCAGTGGCTGCGCGATGCCGTGCACCTGATCCGCGCCGCCGGCGAGACCGAGGGTCTGGCGAAGTCGATCCCCGACACGCAGGGCGTTTATCTCGTACCGGCGTTCACTGGCCTGGGCGCGCCGTATTGGGATCCGGAGGCGCGCGGCGCGATCTTCGGCCTCACGCGCGACTCCGGCATCGCCCACATCGTGCGCGCGGCGCTGGAGTCGGTCTGTTACCAGACCCGCGACTTGCTGACGGCGATGGCGCAGGACGCGCTGCCGCCCACGGAACTGCGCGTCGATGGCGGCATGGTGGTCAACGACTGGCTCACGCAGAGCCTGAGCGACATCCTGAAAATTCCGGTGGTGCGCCCGCAGACCGTGGAGACCACGGCGCTGGGCGCGGCCTTCCTCGCCGGCCTGCAACGCGGCGTCTATGCCTCGCTGGACGATATCGCGCGGCTCTGGCGTGCCGAACGCCGCTTCGCGCCGGAGCGTCCCGCCGCGACAGCGGACGCTCTTTACGAGGGCTGGCAGCACGCGGTGCGGCGCGTCAAATCCAGCTGAGCCTGCACGCAATCCGAAGACGTGGGCATCCGCGATGCAGCGCGTGACGACCGCTGCGACGCAAACGTTCGTGGGCAGCCGTCTCGCCGTTCAGAAATAAATCTGCCAGAGCAGTTCGCCGCTGCGCCAGGTCTGGTCGCCGAGGCGGGTGTAGTGCAGGTTGAGGCGCAGCCCCTTCGAATGACACCACTGCCACTGGGTGCCGAGGCGGGCCTCGTGACGCGCCCGCGTCTGCGGTGACAGGCCAGCCAGTTCATCGAGCTCCAGTTGCTGGGTCCATCGCGATGACCACTGCACGGCGGCGCCAGTGCGCAGGCCGCCACGCAGCAGGTAACCCTTGGCAGCGTCGGCGTTGAGGTCGGCGCTGCCGAACGCGAATCCATAGACCTGCGTATTGGACCACGGCGCCCAGGCCATGCCGCCGCCACCGTCGACGTAGGGGCCGTAGCGCCCCTGCGGATCAGCCGACAGGGTCTGCGGCTCGCTGCGGCGCAGGCCGGTGGACGCCTGCCAGGACCAGGGCTTGAAGACGTCGCTGCGCGGCGACACCGCCTGCACGCTGAGCAGGCGCAGGTCGTCAAGCTGCACGCCCTTGCGGTTGGCGAGCAGGCCGAGATCGAAAAACTCCAGCTCGCCGCCAGCGAGATAACCGGCGGGCGGATCGAGCCGGTCGTGATAGGCAGGTCGCAGTCGCAGCAGTGCCGCGACGTGATGCGCATCGGCACGCAGGCCCATGCTCAGCCGGCCGCTGTCGTGCCCGGCATCGGGAGGTGTCTCCGGCTGCGGCACGGGCGCGAAATCTGCCGGCGTGGCGATGCGGCTGCGCGCGAGCAGCGCGGCGCGGTCGCGCGGCAGTCCGGCCTCGCGGCTCAGTTCGCCTTCCTGGAAGCGGAAGTACAGCAGCTCGTGCGCGGTCTCGAGCATGCGCGCGCGATCCCGCTCCTCCGCCTGCATATAGGTTGCTGCAGCGAGGTCCGTGTCACCGCGCGCATAGGCCAGCACCCAGATGCGCTGCGCCTCGCCGAGCTGCGCCAGCTCGTGCTGCAGACGCTTGGCATTGGCCGGGCGGTAGTCGGGCGCGCCGAGCACGCCGGCGTCGCGCAACTGGCGGATGGTATCGATGGGAATGGCGTAGGGCACGCCGCGATAGAGGAAGCGATGCGTCAGATCGAGATCGGGACGCGCCGCCTCGATCAGGCTCAGCAACTGGAATGAACAGTTCTGCGAGAAGAAGTAGTAGTTGGAACCGACGCCGCGCAGCTCCCACACATGCCACAGCAGGCGCTGCGTGTCCTGCGGCGAAAGCTCGAGGGGATATTCCCAGAGATCGCGGTGCTCGAAGCGCGCGTACTCCTTGACCTTCTCGTAGTACGGATAGATCGAGAAATAACCGGTGTAAGAACCCGTGATGCCGCGCCAGGCGTAGACCGCACCGTTGTCGTCGATGTCGGTGGCGGCATAGTTGAGCGCGTAGGCCAGCAGGCGTTCGTCGCGCCCCTGGCCGGGCGCGTCGACGCGCAGCAGCGTGTGGCCGAACATCGACGACGGGCTGTTGAGATCGTTCGATGCGAACACCACGGCGAGGTGTCGCGCATTGAGGCCCGCCGCCCAGGCGTCGTAACGCGTGCACGGTTGCGGCGGCAGACGTGCGTCGTCGAAGTCGAGTTGCGACTTGAGCCATTCATAACGCGCCTTGAAGCGGCACTGTGGCGGCTCGCCGGCGATGTCGGTATCACTGAAAAACACCGCCAGCGTCGCATCGAGTTCCGCGGCGGGGTGGTCGCGGCCTTCGGGTGCGTTGAAAAAGCCCGCGAAGGAAATGGTGCTGGTGTAGCCCTGCCCGATGCGATCCGGCTGGAGATGCAGCAGCCGCTGCCAGGGCCGCGCCTGCGCGAGCTGACGGACCTTTGCCTGCGCCTGCAGTTCAGCAAGATACGCAGGATCGCCGGCGGCATCCGCCACGCCGGAGCAGGCCAGACACAACAGGAACAGGAGACGTTTCATCGGGCAAAAAAAGACGGCGGCCTTGCAGCCGCCGTCCTTTGCGAGCGGTGATGCTTAGGCGACGTAGTGCGCGAGGCGGGCGTCGCTCTTGAGCGCGGCTTCCATCGCGGCAACGACTTCGTTCGACGTCACGTCGGCGCGCGCGAAGATGCTGCCGTAGCTGGACTGCAGCTTGGCGTAGAACGCGCTGCGATCGGCGTCGGCGACGTTGTAGAGCGAGGCCAGCGCGGTCAGCGTTTCACCGTGGCCGGCGGCCATATCGGCGGACAGCTGATCGAGGTTGGCGCTGGCGAACATCGGCACGCGGCTGGAGGCGGTGACGACGCCATCCTGCGAGCAGCCCAGGGTCCCAGAGGTCATGCCGAAGGTCTGGTTGCCGAAGATGCCGTTGGTGGTCGCGGCGAGCACCTTGAACACGAGGCCCTTCTGTCCGGCCCAGATCATGCTGCCGGCGCCGCAACCCGCATCGTGATCCGCAAAAGCATTGACGACCGGCGCGAGCGCGAGCACAGCAACCACCGCTGCTTTTTTCATCATGTTGATTCTCCTTGCGTCTTGTTGGATTGAGCCCTAGCCCCAGGCTCCGGCAGTTGGGCACAACCACCGTGCCCCAACATAGCCCAATTCATGGGCGAAAGAAATATTGCCGCTTCACTCAACGAGACGCGGTGCCGCATCTGTTTCGCGCGGCACCAGGGTATAAATGCCTTCGACTTCCACCAGCAACTCGTCGCGGCAGATGTCGCCCTCCAAGCACAGGATCGGCGTGTCGGCGCCGAACAGGCGAGGCAGCTGCTGGCGCAGGCCGGCCAGCAGATGGCGCTGACGCAGGTACAGCTTGAGGCCCAGTGCGCGGCACTCGTTGAATGAGCGCGCAGTCGGGTGCCGGTCGAGCGCGCCTTGCACCAGTTCGCGCAGGTTGTGGGCGATCTCTTCCAGTTGCAGGGCGGGATCGCCGGGATGACGGCTCTCGTGGCCAACGATGCTGGCGGTGCCGGACACGTAGAGATGCGCGCCCTCCGCCCAGCGCTTGAGCGTGGCTCGGGAAAAGCTCGGGCTGCGCGGCCCGTAGGCGCGCGGGTAATGGAAGGCGCTGACCTGTCGCGGATTCTCGATCTGGATGCCGGCCGTGGGCGCCGCGAGGAAATAAATGGTCAGGCCTTCGCCATGCGTGCCGATCGCCGTGGCGGCCGGCAGGTTGCGCTCGAAATCCGGCTTGAGCGACAGCGCACGATGCCGGCCCAGGGTGAACTGCCGGTAGCGCTCGTCGTCGCCCTCACCACGGGTGATGCCGCCCATGTAGATCCAGACGCGCAGGCAACCCGGATACCCCTGTGCCTGCAGCAGGCGGTCCATGCGCAGATAGGCCTGGAACGCGGCTTCGGCCATGTCGCCCAGTTCGCGCTCTTCAAGTCGCAGGCTGCCGATCAGCACCTCCCCATTGCAGGCGTAGCGCAGCCCTTCGTCCTGTCCGATACGTACCGGGGTCGGGCTGCGCCAGTGCTGCGCCAGAGAGACCCCGCCCAGCAGGTCCAGTCCGATGTCGATGACCCGCGGATCGTCCGTCACCGGCAGATCACGGCCATAACGCACCAGAGCCAGGGTGCGCTCGTCCGGCTGCGCCCTGATGGCCTCGACGGTCTCCAGCCGATAGGGCACCGCGTCGTGTTGCAGGGGCTTCACAGGCATCGATCCTGGCATCGGCAGCGCCACCCGCTCTCCGCGTCGTGACCCGACCGGGCGTTACAATTAATTAACATCCAAAGTAATCTGCGTATATTTAATAACGCGCGGCGGCGTGGGCGTAGCGGCGGCGGAAGCGAGCGCGAATGTAGACGAATTCCCGCAGCCCGTACACCGCTGCGGATGCGGCGGTGTCCGCGTCTGCCGGCACGATCAGTCCTGCGGAAGCTTTGGCGAGTCCGGGTCCGGCGCCGCGGCCGGCGCTTCGGCCTCGTCCTCGGGTTTTTCCTTGCGCTTGATCTCGTCGTCGACGAAGCGCGGAATCATCCAGTCTTCCATCGCCATGCCCTGTTGCTCCATCAGCGCCACCATGCGCTTGAGCACCTTGGGATGCCCGCGCGTGGCCACGCCGGCGCCGTTGCGCGCCACCAGCGTGTCGAAGCGCTCGATGAACGCCGCGCGGTCGCGGTTGGGAAAGCCGTTGGACTGCTTGGAGCGCGCCCATTGCTGCGCCTGCATGAACTCCTGCGCGCTGGTGACGAAACTCTGCGACGGCAGCATCACCACCACCAGATCACCGTTGCGGCTGGAGCGGCCGCCGTTGAACACGCTGTCGAGCAGGGTCTTGGACACGATGCATTTCCATCAGGGGCCTGCAGCATACCGGGCGCGGCGGCTTCGCGCTGTGGGGTCGGCTGCAACGGTTCCTGCCGCCGTTTCGTATACGCGGTATCGTTGCAGAAAAGGGCGTCGGCATCGCACCAATGGCATGGCGCATTGTCGAAGTCTGGCCAGGAGGATTGCGTCATGAAACCCAGCGTTCGCATCACCACTTTCGTGTTGTTGCTCGTCACCGCCCTGCTCGGCGCCTGCGCCTCGCCGGAGACCCGCATCCGCGACAACCCGGAAGGCTACGCCCGGCTGACGCCCGCGCAGCAGGCGCTGGTGCACAACGGCGACATCGGCATCGGCATGCCGGACTTCGGCGTCGAGATGGCGCTCGGCCGCCCGGACAGCATCACCGAGCGCACCGAAGCCAAGGGTGTGGTTCGCGTCTGGCACTACAAGAACCGCGATTCAACCGTCGCGACGGTCGATTACGTCGGCTACTACAACCCGTATTTCTTCCCGGCCTTCGCGCCGGTGGTCATCAACAACGCGCAACCGGCAGGCGACCGTATCCGCGTGTTCTTCGATGACCGCCGGGTGGTGGTGGCGATCGAGCGCGAAGTCAGCAAGTAGACGGCTGACGGCTCACTTGCCGATACAGAACTGGCTGAATACGCGGCCGAGCAGGTCGTCGCTGCCGAATGCGCCGGTGATTTCCGACAAGGCGTCCTGCGCGAGCCGCAGTTCCTCGGCGGCGAGTTCCGGCGTGGCGCCTTCGTCGAGGCGCTTGCGCGCGTCGTGTACGGATGCCTGGGCGCGACGCAGGGCGTCGACGTGACGGGTGCGGGCGGAGAACGCGTGTTCCGTCGCATCGCCCAGGCCGGCGATCTCGCGGATGGCGGCGATCAGCAACGGCACGCCGCTGCCATCGGCGGCGCTGAGCCTTAGCGCGTCGCGGCCGCCGATCTGCAGCCGCTGCGCCTTGCGGCCGCTGAGGTCGCATTTGTTGGCCAGCACCAGCACCCGCGCCTGCGGCGGCAGCTGCGCCGCCAGCGCCTCGTCCTGCGGCGTCCAGCCGGCGGTGTCGTCGATCAGGTAAAGGGCGATCTCGGCCTGCGCCAGCGCCTGCCAGGCACGGCGGATGCCCTCGCGCTCGACCGGATCGTCGGATTCGCGCAAGCCGGCGGTATCGACCAGGGTCAGCGGCATGCCGTCGAGCACCAGGCTTTCGCGCAGCACATCGCGCGTGGTGCCGGCGATGTCGGTGACGATGGCGGCGTCGGTGCCCGCCAGCCGGTTGAGCAGGGTGGATTTGCCGACGTTGGGCGCGCCGGTCAGTGTCACCGTGATGCCCTCGCGCAGGCGGCGGCCCTGGGCCGCCTGCGCCAGCAGGCCGCGCAGGTGGGCATCGAGTGCGTCGAGCCGTTCACGCAGACGCGCGTCGGCAAGCCAGTCGACGTCCTCGTCGGAGAAGTCCAGCGCGCCTTCGACGAACACCCGCAGCTGGATCAGTTCTTCGACCAGTGCGTTGACGCGACGCGAGAACTCGCCATCGAGCGAGCGCGACGCGGCGCGTGCGGCCTGCACGCTGGCGGCATCGATGAGATCGGCGATGGCTTCGGCCTGCGCCAGGTCGATGCGATCATTCAGAAAAGCGCGCTCGGAGAATTCTCCCGGCCGCGCCACGCGCGCGCCATGCGCACAGGCGCTGCGCAGCAGCAGGTCCAGCAGCACCGGGCCACCGTGCCCTTGCAGCTCGACCACGTCTTCGCCGGTGAAGGAGTGCGGACCCGGAAACACCAGCACCAGGCCCTGATCGATCACGCTGCCGTCGGCATCGCGAAAATGTCGCAATGCCGCCTGACGCGGCGGAGGCAGCGCACCGGCGATCCGTTCGGCAATGTGGGGGGCCAGCGGGCCCGACAGGCGCAGGATGCCCAAGGCCCCACGCCCGGCCGGCGTGGCGATGGCGGCGATGGTGTCGGTGGCGATGCTCATGGGCCCATTGTGCCGTCACCCGCTCTCGACCTCCGGCGGCTCCAGATTGTTAAAATATATCTATCGATTTTATTTTCGGTAAATATTTATTAACAATTGCAGTCGCCCTTCGCCGCCGAGCGGGTGGCGGTTCCAGAGGCTTCAGGCAGCCTTGCGGCCAAGGCCTTCCTTGTCCAGCTTGCGCGTGATGTACCACTGCTGGGCAATGCCGGTGAGGTTGGACACGAACCAGTAGAGCACCAGGCCCGCCGGGAAGAAGGCGAAGAACGCCGTCATGATGATCGGCATGATCTGCATCACCTTCTGCTGCATCGGGTCAGCGACCTGCTGACCGGAGAGCTTCTGCTGCACGAACATGCTCAGGCCGAACAGCACCGGCAGCACGAAATAGGGATCGGCGGCGGAGAGATCGTTGATCCACAGCATGAACGGGGCCTGGCGCAGTTCCACGCTCTGCAGCAGCACCCAATACAAGGCGATGAACACCGGGAACTGCACCACCAGCGGCCAGCAGCCGGCGAGCGGGTTGAAGCCTTCTTTCTTGTACAGCTCCATCATCGCCTTGCTCATGCGCTCACGGTCGTCGGCGTAACGCTCCTTGAGCTCCTGGATGCGCGGCGCGAATTTTTTCATCTTCGCCATCGAGCGGTACTGTGCCTCGGAGAGCTTGAACATCAGGCCCTTGACCGACAGCGTCAGCAAGATGATGGCCACGCCCCAGTTGTGGGTGAGGCCGTGCAGCCAGTTGAGGAACAGGAACAGCGGATGCGCGATCGGCGTCAGCACGCCGTAGTCCACGGCCAGATCGAAGCCGGGGGCCACGCCCTCCAGCGTCTTCTGCAGCAGCGGCCCCATGTAGATCTGCGTGCTGAAGCTGTGCTCGGCCTGCGGCGCGACCGCGGCTGCGGCGCCGACGTACTGGCCGAGATAGCCCTGGCTGGTGCTGGGCTTGGCGGAAAACGTGTTGGTCTCTTCATGCGGCGGAATCACCGCGGCGATGAAGTAGTGTTCCATCATCGCCAGCCATCCGCCCTGCTGCTTGGCGTTGAGCGGCTCCTTGGCGACGTCCTCGAACTTGAGCTTGCGGAAGCGGTAGTTGCTGGAATCCGGCTTCTGCTCGTAGAACGCCATGCCGGTGAAGGTGCTGGCGCCCATGTGGTGGCTGCTGACATTTGCGGGCGGCGTGCGCCACAGGCGTACGTAGGGGCTCACCGCGAGATCGGCGCCCTCGGCGTTCTTGACGCTTTGCACCAGCTCGACACTGTAGCTGCCGCGCTTGAAGCGGTAGGTCTTGCGGATCACGTCGCCGTTGGCGCCGGTGTAGGTCAGCGGGACTTCGAGGCTGTCGGCACCGGCCGCCAGTTCATAGCTGGCCTGCGCCGCCTGGAATAGCGTCTGCGGTCCGGACAGCGTTTCCTGCGGCGTGGCCAGCCCGCTCTGCAGCACGAACCAGTGGTTGTCGCGATCATCCAGCAGGGCATAGTCAATATCAGGCTGGTCCTTGGCGACGGGATAGCCCACCAGCGCGGCGCGGCGCACTTCGCCGCCGGCCAGCGAAATTTCAACCGCCAGCACATCGGTGCGCACCTTGATGCGCGCTGCCGGTGCGCCCGCGGCTGGCGTCGTCGCCGCAGGTGTCGTGGCGAGCGCTGCCGTGCCGGCCGGCGCTTCGTCGGAGACCGCCGGCGCGCTGGCGGCGGCGACCGGTGTTTCCGGCGGTGGCGCGAAATCCTTGAGCCAGGCCTGGTAGATGAAGAAGAGAACGGCGCCCAGCAGGGCGATCAGGATGAAGCGGCGGTTTTCCATCGCGTGAAGTCTCGTTGCTCTTATGGCTTGTCAGGTACGGGGTCGATGCCGCCAGGATTCAGCGGATGGCAGCGGCTCAGGCGGCGCAGGGCCAGCCAGCCACCGCGCCAGGGTCCGAAGCGTTCGATCGCTTCGGCGGCGTATTGTGAACAAGATGGATGAAAACGGCAGCGTGGGCCGAGCAGGGGGCTCAGCAGGCGCTGGTAGAGGCGGATCAGGAAAATCAGGACTTGGGCCATTTTTCCGCCAGGCGTGTCCAGAGCCGCTCCAGCTGATGACGCAGCTCCGCTGCGGTCGCCTTGCCGGCCGCGGGCCGCGGGAGGATCACGAGATCGACATCCGGCAAACGGTCCTGATGCAGCCGGAAACTTTCACGCACGTGGCGCTTGATGCGGTTGCGCGTGATGGCCAGGGGAACCGCCTTGCGCGCCACGGCTAGTCCGAGCCGCGGCTGCTGGGTCTCGTTGCCGCGAACGACGGCAGTAAACAGGGGAAGCTGCTCGCGTTGCCCGCTCTCAAAGGCCGCCTTGAAGTCGTCGGGCCTGAGCAGGCGGGCGCGCCGGGGAAAGCGCGCCATGGATGCACCTTGCGCAACAGGCCGTGTTACGGGATCAGGCGCTTGCGGCCCTTGGCGCGACGACGGGACAGCACGAGACGGCCGCCCTTGGTGGCCATACGGGCGCGGAAGCCGTGCGTACGGGCGCGGCGCAGATTCGACGGCTGAAATGTGCGTTTCATGACGATACCAAAGCTTGAAAACCACAAAAGGGCGCGGATTCTAGCGCGTCGACTCGATGACGACAAGAGAACTGTGGATAAGTCGGCGGCAAGGCGATAGACTCCACGGCCGGCCTAGAGCGTACGCGAAGGCCCGACAATAACTATTAATCGATACATGTACAGCGAAGATATCTGGACGCAATGCGTGCGCTGGCTGGAAGGCGAGCTTCCAGACAAGGACATCAACACCTGGATCCGTCCACTGCATCCAGTAGCGACGCGTGAACGGCTGTTGCTGCTGGCGCCCAACCGCATTGTGCTGGATCGCGTACGCAGCGACTTCCTTGGACCGATCCGGCGTGCGGTCAAGGCCAATGCCGGCACCGATCCGATGGAGGTGGAGCTGGCGGTCGGCACCGCCGAAACGCGGCCGGCGCCCAGCGAAGCTCCTGAGGCCCCGTCGCGCAAAGCGCCACCGGTGGCGGCGACTTACGAGGACGTTCCGACCGCCTTCACGGCCAAGCTCAACCCACAGTTCACGCTCGAGAACTTCATCGAGGGCAAGTCCAACGCACATGCGCGCGCCGCTGCCCAGCACGTCGTCGAGACGCCTGGCGCCGCTTACAACCCGCTACTGATCTACGGGCAATCCGGCCTGGGCAAAACACACTTGATGCATTCGGTCGGCAATGCCGTGCTGGCGCATAATCCGCGGGCCCGCATTGCTTACTTGGGTGCCGAGCAGTGGATGAATCACATGGTGATGGCCATCCGGCACGGCCGCGCCGACGAGTTCCGCTCTTTCTTCCGGTCGGTGGATGCGCTGCTGATTGACGACATCCAGTTCTTCGCCAACAAAGAACGGACCCAGGAAGAGTTTTTCCACACCTTCAATGCACTGATCGACAACCGCAAGCAGATCGTGCTGACCTGCGACCGGTATCCGAAGGATGTCGACGGTATCGACGAGCGCCTGAAGTCGCGCTTCACCTGGGGCCTGTCGGTGGCGGTGGAACCGCCGGAGCTGGAAACCCGCGTGGCCATCTTGCTCGCCAAGGCTGAGCAGGCCAAGGTGAAGTTGCCGGAGGATGTCGCGTTTTTCGTCGCACAGCGCATTCGCTCCAACGTCCGCGATCTCGAAGGCGCCCTCGCGACGCTGTCGGCCACGGCGCGCCTGAAGGGCGAGACCCTAACCGCCGACTTTGCCCGTGCCACGCTCAAGGACCGCCTCGCGGCTTACGAGCGGATGGTGACGATCGACAATATCAAGCGCACCGTCAGTGGCTACTTCAACATCCGTCTCGCCGACCTCAGCTCGCCGCGGCGTACGCGTTCCCTGGCGCGGCCCCGTCAGATCGCGATGGCACTGGCGAAAGAGCTGACGCAGCACAGCCTGCCGGAAATCGGCGAGGCTTTTGGCAAGGATCACACGACGGTACTGCACGCCTGCCGCAAGGTCGCCGAACTACGTCAGGATGACCTCAAGATCCGCGAGGATTACGAGAACCTGCTGCGTCAGCTCGGTTATTGAAAAGCTGTAGGAATCGATGGGACAGCCCTGTGGATGATCGGTTGAAAACCCGGGAGACGAAATTCATCCTCTTGTTATCCACAAGACGTCCTGCTGTCGAATGACAGTTTCGCCATAATGAAAATTTATTTTAACTTATTGTTTATTTTGGATTTAGTTTATTTATTCAGTGATGTGATTGCGGCCTAATACTACTGGTTTAATACTTTTTAAATCTCATCAAAAACAGGTGTTGCTATGAAAGTACAGGTGGGGAGAAACGAGCTTCTATCCGCGCTCCAGGCGGTGATTGGCGTTGTCGAACGCCGGCAAACCTTGCCCGTGCTATCCAACTTCCTGATTGAAACCCGCGACGATGAAATGATCGTTACCGGTACCGATCTGGAAATCGAAATGGAAAGCCGGGCGCGCGTCCAGAACCTGGCACCCGGCCGTGTCACGGTTCCCGCCCGCAAGCTATTCGATATCTGCCGTGGCCTGCCTGAGGGCGCCGAGATCAATCTCGAATCCTCCGGTGATCGGGCGACCTTGAAATCCGGACGCAGCCGTTATTCGCTGGCTTGCCTCAAGGCGGATGAGTACCCGGCAATGGGCGGTGTCGCGGACGGTCGCTTGTTGACGCTCAAGCACGGCGAGCTGAAAACGCTGATCGAGCGCACCCAGTTCGCAATGGCGCAGCAGGACGTTCGGTATTACCTCAACGGTATGCTGCTGGAGATCGGTAGCAAGCGCGTTCGTACCGTCGCAACCGACGGACACCGACTGGCACTCAGCGAGCTGGCACTGGATACGGGTTTCAAGGAGCCCCAGCAGATCATCGTGCCGCGCAAGGCAATTCTTGAACTGCTCAAATTGCTGGATGGCGGGGACGAGGAAGTCACCCTCAAGATTTCCGGCGGACAATTGCAGGCGGATCTCGATGTCGTGCGCCTGACTACCAAACTCATAGACGGCCGGTTCCCGGACTACGAACGCGTCATCCCGGAATCTGGAGACAAGCGGTTGCAGGCAAATCGGGAACTGGTCAAGCGCGCCTTGGGGCGTACGGCAATCCTTTCCAATGAGAAGTTCAGGGGCGTACGTCTGCAGCTGGAGGATGGCAAGCTAGTTCTGCAAACGCACAATCCCGAACACGAAGAAGCGGAAGAGGATCTGGAAGTCGCCTACACAGGCGGCTCACTGGAAATTGGTTTCAATGTGAATTACCTGCTGGATGCACTGGGCGCGCTGAACAGCGAAGAGTTCATCATGGAACTCAAGAACGCGGATTCCAGCGGCCTGGTGTATGCGCTGGGCGACCCTTCCAGCAAGTACGTCGTCATGCCGATGCGGTTGTGATTCGGGACGGTTTTGTCGATGCAGCTCGCCCTCATCAAGGGCGATAACTTCCGCTCGCTCAAACGGGTAGAGATCGAGCCGCATGCGCGGGTCAATCTCATCACCGGACAGAACGCAGCCGGCAAGACCAGCTTGCTGGAGACGATTTACTGTCTGGGGCGGGCGAAGTCCTTTCGCGGAAACGGTGCAGCCGAATTGGCCGGGCCGGAAGGGAGATATTGGTCCGTCAGCGGCCGGCTGAAATTGCATCTTGATGAGCCCGCCACAGGGTTGGGGGTGCGTTGGGACCAGGCCGGTACGCAGATCAAGTTGGGTCAGAACGCCAAAGCGACGGCCATCGAATTAGTGTCGGTGATACCTGTGCAGATTCTCGATCCAGGTATGCATCGTCTTCTGCAAGATGGCCCGGCATATCGGCGCAGCTTTCTGGACTGGGGTGTGTTCCACGTGGAACAACGCTTCATGCCGACGTGGCGACGCCATCATCGTGCGCTCAAGCAACGCAATCGTGCTTTGAGGAGCGGCGCTACTGTCAAAGAGGTCCGGATCTGGAATCCTGAACTGGCCGAATCGGCGGATCAGCTTCAGCAATATCGAACGGAACATCTACGGGCTCTCAAACCCTTGTTGGCGCCCTTGGTGACCTTGTTCTTTGGTGATGACGACTGGCATATCGACCTGCAACCTGGTTGGTCGCCGGAGTCGGCACTGCTGGAAACGTTGGATAGACAGATTGAGCGGGACCGGCGGGCGGGGACTACTGTGGAGGGCGCGCATCGGGCGGAGTTGCGGATCCGGTTGCGAAACCACCAAGTGAAGAATCACATCAGCCGCGGACAGCAGAAGCTGCTGATTGCAGCGATGCTGCTGGCGCAGGCCCAGCTGGTACACCAGCAGCGGGGTTACGCGCCCATCCTGCTGATCGACGATTTCGCAGCCGAACTCGCGAAGGAATATCAGGCGTTGTTCGTAAACATGTTGCAGGCTTACGCAGGCCAGTTGTTCATCACCAGTTTTGAGTTGTTGCCCGCACTCAGCAGTTTCACCTCCGCAGCCATGTTCCACGTGGAACATGGCCAGGTCCGCCAGTGCTAAAATTGTTTATTACAAAAAGGCTTACCCATGAGCGATCAACCTAGCCCGGTATACGATTCTTCCAGCATCAAGGTTTTGAAGGGCCTGGAAGCGGTCCGGCAACGTCCTGGCATGTACATCGGTGATACCGATGACGGCACCGGCCTGCACCATATGGTGTTCGAGGTGGTTGATAACGCCATTGACGAGGCCTTGGCAGGCTACTGCACGGAAGTTGGCGTCATTCTGCACAGCGATGGCAGCGTCTCCGTGTCTGATAACGGACGGGGAATTCCGACCGACATCATGGCCGAGGAGGGCCGTTCGGCTGCAGAAGTGATCATGACGGTGCTCCACGCCGGCGGCAAATTCGGGGGCAGCGGCTACAAGGTCTCCGGCGGTCTGCACGGCGTAGGTGTATCGGTGGTCAACGCCTTGTCCGATCTCCTGGTGCTCGATATTTACCGCCAGGGCCGACATCACCATCAGGAATACCGGATGGGCGACGCCGTGGCGCCGCTGGCGGAGGTCGGGGAGTCGGCGGGTAAGCGTGGAACCACGGTCCGTTTCTATCCGAGCCCGAAGATTTTCTCCAATCTGGAATTCCACTACGACATCCTGGCCCGTCGCCTGCGTGAGCTGTCTTTCCTCAATTCCGGTGTGCGCATCGTCCTGCGGGAAGAATCCACGGGGCGCGAGGACATCTTCGAGTACAAGGGCGGGATCAAGGCCTTTGTCGAGTTTCTCAACAAGAACAAGACGTCCATCCACGACAACATCCTGTACATGGAAGCCGAGCAGGACAACGTGGTGGTGGAAGCGGCGCTGCAGTGGAACGACTCATATACCGAAAACGTCTTCTGCTTCACCAACAACATTCCGCAAAAGGATGGCGGTACGCATCTCACGGGCTTCCGCAACGCCTTGACCCGCGTGCTGGGCGACTACCTGGAATCCGAGGGGTACGCCAAGAAAGAAAAGATCAGCATGATCGGCGACGACACCCGTGAAGGACTCACGGCCGTGCTCTCGGTCAAGATCCGCGATCCCAAGTTCTCGTCGCAAACCAAGGAAAAGCTGGTGTCTTCGGAGGTGACGCCGGTGGTTTCCACCGTGGTCGGCGAGAAGCTCAAGGATTTCTTGCTGGAACATCCACGCGAAGCCAAGCTGGTTGCCGCCAAGGTCTGTGAGGCGGCGCGGGCACGCGAGGCGGCACGCAAGGCAAAAGAACTCAATCGACGGAAATCGGTACTGGATGTCGCCGGTTTGCCGGGGAAGCTGGCCGATTGCCAGGAGAAGGATCCGGCGAAATCGGAGCTGTTCCTGGTCGAGGGCGATTCCGCCGGCGGTAGCGCCAAGCAGGGCCGTGATCGTCACTTCCAGGCCATCCTGCCGCTGAAGGGCAAGATCCTGAACGTCGAGAAGGCGCGTCTGGAAAAAATGCTTTCATCCCAGGAAGTCGCCACGCTGATCACCGCCATGGGTTGCGGCATCGGCAAGGACGATTTCAAGCCCGAAAAGCTGCGCTATCACCGCATCATCATCATGACCGACGCAGATGTTGACGGTGCGCATATCCGGACGCTGCTGCTGACCTTTTTCTACCGGCACATGTACACGCTGGTTGAAAAGGGGCACATCTATATCGCGCAGCCGCCACTGTACAAGGTCAAGGCCGGCAAGCTGGAGACTTACGTCAAGGACGACGCCGAGTTCAGCGAATGGCTGCTGACGGCGGCCTTGAATGACGCCGCCCTGATCCCCGCTGCCGGCGCGGAGCCGGTTCCAGCGTCAAAGCTGGCTCAGTGGGTGCGTGAGCAGGCCGCGGTCGGCGAGGTGATCGAACGCCTGTCGCGCCGCTACGATCTGCACGTGGTGCAGGTCCTCGCACGCTTGGCGCCGGTACCCGCTGAAACGGCGGCGCTGGCGGCTTGGGCCACCAAGTTCGCCGAGGAATTGAACGCCGGCGAATTGCATGGACGTTTCCGCGTCGAAGCCAACATCGGCACGGAAGGGATACAGCTGCTGGTGAGCCGCGAAATTCACGGCGCTACGCAACTATTTAATTTTAATAGTGATTTCTTCGCTTCAGTAGAATACAGGCGGATCGACGCCTTGCGCCAGGCGACCAATGCCCTGGTGGGCGCGGGCGCACAGGTTCAGCGCGGCGAACGCAAGCTGCCAGTGACGAGCTTCGATGAAGCCTATGCTTGGCTGATGGCGGAAGCCCGGCGCGGACTGCATGTGCAGCGCTACAAGGGTCTGGGCGAAATGAATCCCGAACAGCTGTGGGAAACGACGCTGGATCCGCAGCATCGCCGCCTCGTGCAGGTGCGCATCGAGGACGCCGTTTCGGCGGATCAGATTTTCACCACGCTGATGGGCGAGCAAGTCGATCCGCGACGCGACTTCATCGAGAAAAACGCGCTGCTGGTTGGTAACCTCGATCTCTGATCCGGGTCGCCGCGCACTGCGCGCGGACAGCAGAACGAGGGAACGTGACTGCGCAAAATGCGCGGCATAATAGCGGCAGAACGAAAAAGCCAGCGGGGAGATAGGGATGCGTATCGGAGTCGTGATCGACGCCAGCTGCGATCTGCCGCCGGAATTCCTGCGTGAGCACAACATCGGCATTCTGCCGGTGAGCATCCGCCTGGGTGACGAGCTGCTGGTGGACGAGCGCGATCCGCAGGTCACGCTGAAGTTCTATACCGAGCAGCTGGCGGCTAAAGGTCTCGACGCCGAGACATTTCCCTTCACCGCCGAGCAGATCCGCGAGAAATTTCTCGACCGTATCGTCATCGATTACGACTATGTTTTTTGTATCACGGTGACCTCGACGCGGAGTGCGATCTTCGAGAACGCCACCCGTGCGTCCTTCGCCATCCTCAACGACTACAAGACCATCCGCGCCGCCGCGGGTGTCAGCGGACCGTTCGCGTTGCGCGTGGTCGACAGCCGCAACATGTTCTGCGCCACGGGTGTGCTGGCGGCGGAGGCGGCGAAGATGGCCAAGGCGAACCTTCCGCCCAACGACATCCGCCGACGTCTCGACGAGCTGCGCGACAATCTTTGCGGATACATGGTGCCTGGCGATCTCTACTACATCCGCACACGCGGCATGAAAAAGGGCGAGAAAAGCGTGGGCCTGCTGACGTACGCCATTGGCAGCGCGCTCGACATCAAGCCGGTGATCCAGTCGTATCGCGGCGAGACGCAACCGATCGCCAAGGTCTTGGGTTATGAGCGGGCGGTGGAAAAAATGTTCAATCACGTCGCGCGCCAGATCGAGCGCGGCATTTCCACTCGGCATCTCTGCATCAGCTACGGCGGCGATCCCGCACGCGTGAAGAAGCTGCCTGGCTACAACGCGCTGGCGCAGGTCGCGCGTGAAAACGGCATCGAGATCCTGACCAGCATCATGTCCGCGACAGCGGCGGTGAACGCCGGCGGCGAATGCGTGGCCATCGCCTACGGCGGCGAACTGCGCCCCTTCGAGGGCTGAGGCCGGCGCGAGACACGAACATCGAACCGCCGCGCGCCGCATGATCGCGACGCGGGCGCAGCACGCGGAGTCGCTACATGCAGACACTGGCGTTGTACAACCTCAAGGGCGGCGTCGGCAAAACCGCCGCCGCGGTCAATCTCGCTTATCTCGCGGCGGCGTCCGGGTTCTCCACACTGCTGTGGGATCTCGACGCGCAAGGCGCAGCGAGCTGGTACTACGATGCCAAGTCCGAAGACGGCAGGACCAAGAAGGTTCTCGAAGGCAGCACGCCTATCGGCCGTCTGGTCAAGCCCACGCGCTACGACAACCTCGCGGTGATCCCGGCGGATTTCTCGTATCGTTATCTCGACATCATGCTGAAAAAAGTCGAGCCGCCGCGGCAGGCGCTCAAGCGCCTGCTCAAGCCTTTCGGCGAGCAGTATTCGCTGATCGTGCTCGACTGCGCGCCCAGCCTCTCGCATCTGGCCGACAATGTGTTCGCGGCCGCGGATCTCGTCCTGGTGCCCGTGGTGCCCACCTTCCTGTCACTGCGCGCCTTCGAACAGGTGCAGGATTACTTCAAGCAGGAAGGCTTCGACGCGACCCGTTTGCGGCCGTTCTACTCGATGGCGGATCGCCGGCGCAGCCTGCACCGCGAATTGCTCGAACATCCGCCCAAGGCGATGGCGCGCGCGCTCAGGGCGGTGGTGCCGTATGCCTCGATGGTGGAGCGCATGGGCGAGCATCGCGCGCCGCTGGCGGCCTATGCGCCGTCCGACGATCCGGCCTTGCTGGCTTACGCCGAACTCTGGCTCGAGGCGCAGAAGCTGCTGAAGCTGTGAAGTCCGGCGACGGCGCAAAAACGCCTACAATTTCCGCGATGATGCTCACGACGTCCCGATCTCCGTGAACCTGCTGTCGACGTTTCACGATCCACGCTTCTGGCCCGTCGCCGTTGCCACCGTCCCGATCGGCATGGCTGCGTTTCTGCTGTTCGCGGGAATGCTGACGGGCCTAGCGGCGCGCGATCCCGCGTGGGCGCGGCGCTGGCGCATCCAGAATCCCCGCGGCGCCGGCCGGCTCGCCGCGGAGACGGCGCAGCAGCGCGGCATCCTGGTCCCGGGCCGCGAGATGGTGCGGCAGTCGCTGCGCGTATGGCTGGTCAACAATCTCTGGATGTTCGCCGGTGGCATTTGCAGTTGGCCGCTGATGTCACTGACCGGCGTGCACGGTGGCGCGCTGCCGCCGTGGTGGGTCGTTCCGTTGCAGCTGCTGTTCTTCGTCTATCTCGACGATTTTCTTTATTACTGGATGCACCGGACGATGCACACGCGTTTCCTGCTGCGTCATGTGCACGGCATGCATCATCGTGTGATGACGCCGTGGGCGATCACTGGCAACTACATGCATCCCGTGGAATACGTGTTGACCGGCACACTGGCCTTCATCGGCCCTGCGCTGGTTGGCGCTCATGTCGCGGTGCTGTGGCTGTGGGTCGTCGTCCGCCAATGGGAGGCGGCCGAGGGACATTGCGGTTACGATTTCCCTTGGTCGCCGACGCGCTGGCTGCCGTTTTCGCACGGCGCGCTGCATCACGACTTTCATCACGCGCGCGTACGCGGCAACTACGCCGGATTCCTGCCGTTATGGGATCGCATCTTCGGAACCGCGGTCGAAGGCTACGACGATGCCCGCGCGCGGCATCAACTGCACACACGTTCACCGATCAAGGATTTGCCGTGAAACAACTGACTGAATTACTCGAACGCAACGCCGCCTGGGCGGCGGCAGTGGAAGCACAGCAGCCCGGCTTCTTCGAGAAGCTGGCCCGCCTGCAGGCGCCCAAGTATCTCTGGATCGGCTGCGCCGATTCGCGCGTGCCGGCGAACGAAATCACCGGCCTGCTGCCGGGCGAAATTTTCGTCCACCGCAACATTGCCAATGTCGTCGTCCATACCGACCTCAACTGCCTGTCGGTGATCCAGTTCGCGGTGGACGTGCTCAAGGTCGAGCACATCATGGTGGTCGGTCACTACGGCTGCGGCGGCGTGCATGCCGCCTTGCACAACCGGCGATTGGGGCTGGTCGACAACTGGATCCGCCACGTGCAGGACGTGCGCGACAAGCACCTGCCCGTGCTGGAGAAGCTGACGCTGGTCGGCGACCAGGAAAACCGCCTGTGCGAACTCAACGCGCTGGAGCAGGTCGTGCATGTCTGCGAGACCTCCATCGTGCAAGACGCCTGGGCGCGCGGCCAGAAGCTGGTCGTGCACGCGTGGATCTACGGGCTGGTCGACGGGCGCGTACGCGACCTGGGGCTGGCGGCCTCGTCGCCGGAGGAAGTGGCCAGCGGCTACCGCGAAGCCCTGGCGCGCCTCGGCGCGGCATGAGCGCAGCGCGCGTCAGCGCACGCGCCCTCGCGGCGCTGGTGAGTGGTGCGGTGCTGATCGGCTTCGCGCCGATTTTCGTGCGCTTGACGGATGTCGGCCTCACCGCCTGCGCGTTCTGGCGCACCGTGCTTGCCCTGCCGCCGCTGGCGGCGCTGATGCTGCGCGAGACGGGCGGTGTCGACGTTGCCAAGCCCGGCATCGGCTGGCTGTTTCTGGCAGGCGGTTTTTTCGCCGGCGATCTCGTGTTCTGGCATCAGGCCATCCATGCCAGCTCGGTCGCCAACGCCACGCTCATCACCAACCTCGCGCCGGCGTTTGTCGCGGCCGCGTCCTTCCTGCTGTTCGGAGAACGCTATCGCTACGCGTTCATCGTCGGCATTGCCCTGGCGCTCACCGGCGCCGTGGTGCTGATGTCCGGCAGCCTGCGGCTGGGGCGCGAGCACCTGCTCGGCGATCTCATGGCCCTGGTATCGGCGCTGTTTTATGCCGGCTACATCCTCGGCGTGTCGCGTGCGCGGCAGCGCTGCGGCGCGATGGAAGTGATGTTCTGGGCCACGCTCGGCAGCGCCGCGATACTCGGGGTGCTGGCCTGGCTGCAGGGCGATGTGATGCTGCCGGCGTCCTGGCGGGGCTGGATGATCCTGCTGGCGCTGGCGCTGCTCTCGCACGTCGGTGGCCAGGGCCTCATCGCCTGGGCGATGGCGCACCTGTCCGCGGCCTTCTCGGCGGTGGGTTTGCTGGTGCAGCCGGTGGCGGCCGCGGTGTTTGCCTGGCTGCTGCTGGCGGAACCGTTTGGCGCGCGACAACTGCTGGGCGGCGCCATCGTCTTGGCCGGTATCGTCACCTGCCGTCTCGCGATGCCGGCGGCACCCGTGAAAGCCCACCCGCTCGCGGCCGATGCCTAGGGAAATGCGTTATTAATTATAGATCGATTTATAAATCATATAATAATTAATAACATCCAACCTCGTCCAGCGAGCACAGCGGGTGGCTGTTTTTCAGGCTCCCGATCGCCGTCCGCGACGCGCGACGCGCGCCTGATCCACCGGCTCGGCTTTCTGCGGACGATCCTTGCCGTTGAGCACGTCGGCAACCTGTTGGGTCTCTTCCAGATTCTCGAACTGGTCGGAGATCAGCTGCCCGATCTCGCGGTTGATGCGCCGGATCGCGTCATAGACCATGCCGATGCTGCGCCGCTGGCGCGCCTTGAGCTGGAGCTTGTCGTCGTCGAGCAGGCCCGCCCGCTCGAGCGCCTCGAACGGCAACTCCGCGATGTACTGGTGCACCTGTTCGATCGAGCTGGCGCCGCGATCGACGGCCTCCTGGATCATGTCCTTGAGCAACTGCAGGCGTTCGAGTTTTTTCATAAGGGCCTCCAAAGCAAGATGAACCGTCCTGTTGATCCGGCACCGCCGACGGTTGAGTGTCCGCTTGCCGCCTCAGTAGTGTGACAGCCAACGCTGGATTTGTTCACCGACATCGCGTCGATACAGGAGATCCCAGTGACTCGACGCTGCGAACAGCGCGCGTTGCGCCTCCGGCAGATGCAGCGCGCGCGCCGGGTCGACGTGCTCGCCGAAGGCGCTGGCGACCGGCACCAGGCCGTCGCCGAGCAAATCGTCCTTGAGATCGCCGCGCGCCGCGCCCAGTGTCGCCGCCGCCGCGAAGCAGCGCACGCCGGCCGGCAGCGGCAAGGCCAGGCGCGTGTCGTGGTGATCGGCAAAACGGTCACGGCCCTGCCAGTCTTGATCGAGCAGCGCGCCGTGGCGCAGATCGGTGACGCCGGCGCTGCGCAGCATGCCCAGCCGTGCCAGCGGCCCGGCAAAGGGAATCAGGCCCACCGCATGCTGCAGGTGATTGCCGCCGCGCTCCAGCGGCGCGCCGTGGTGCGGTGTACCGAGAAACACGAGATCGCGAAGCCGCGGTAGCCAGCGGTGTCCGGCTTGCGCGCCGTAATGGCAGGCGCTGCGCGCCACCAGTCCGCCCATGCTGTGCACGAGCAGCGTGATGCGCTCCACGCGCACCGGCCAGGCGTGCACCAGTTGTTCGAGCTGCTCGGCAAAAGCGCGACCGTTCTGCGAAATATGGCGACCACTGTTGTAGCGCAGGTGCAGCGTCGAGGCCTTGAGCAGCAGCGCCAGCTCGTCCGCGTGGTCATAGCCTTGGCGCGACCACTGCAGATCGTTCATGCACAGGCCGTGCACGAGAATCAGCAGGTGGTTTCGCGGCTGCGCAACCGCAGTCGCCAGCGCGTCGCGCTCCAGCACTAATGCGCGGTCGGCGTGGCGCAGCGTCATCGGCAGCGCCAGCGGATTGCGACGCTGCTCCAGGTGATCGCCCAACACGCCATTGATCGCGGCCACCAGCGCCTCGCGCTCGGGCGTGTTGGCGGTGTCCGCGACCATGCGCTCCAGCAGAGCGGTCAGCGGCTGCATCGCCTGATCGATGCCGACACCGATGGCGCCCGCGACCTCACGGATGCTGCGGTAGACCAGGCCGGTGATGCCCAGCGTGCGATCCTCGCGCTCGCCGTACAGCCATGCCGGCTGGCCGATACGCTGGTGAATCGCCTCGACGAGATCGGTCACGCGCAGTGTGGCGTCCACCGCCAGTTGCGCGTAGCCGCGCACGTCGTCGGGCCGCACATGCGTGGACGCCATGACGCGCTCAGGCAGCCAGCGGCAGCTCGACGACTGCCGGTGCCGCTGCAGCGACCGCGACCGGCGTCGAAGGCTTGCGGCGCGACGGCAGCGACAGCTTGACGATGCGCGTCCAGGTGGACAGCGTCTGCCTGAAGAACGAACCGGTGTTGTACGGCAGCCCGTACTTCTCGCAGATGGCTTTCACTTCAGGTGAGATCTCCTGGTAGCGATGCGCCGGCAGGTCCGGAAACAGGTGGTGCTCGATCTGGAAGCTGAGATTGCCGCTCATGATGTGCATGAGCTTGCCGCCACTGAAATTGGCGGAGCCGAGCAGCTGGCGCACGTACCACTGGCCGCGCGTTTCGTTCTCGATCACCGACTCCGGGTATTGCTCCACTTCTTCCGGGAAGTGACCGTTGAAGATCACCGCGCAGGCCCAGACGTTACGCGCGAGATTGGCGGCGACGTTGCCGACGAACACCAGCGGCGCCAGCGGACCGGCCAGCACCGGGAACAGCACGTAGTCCTTGGCCAGCTGCTTGCGCATCTTCTTCCACACCGGCTTGAAGTCCTCCTTGAGCTGCGCGCGCGTCTTGGTCTTGTAGACCAGCACGTCCTCCAGTTTCAGATTCTGCACCGCGACGAAGTGCTGGAAGAAGGTGTGCAGGATCACCGCAAGCGGCACGTTGGCGAGGAAGCGCGGCTCCCACTTCTGCTGCTCCGACATGCGCAGCAAGCCGTAACCGATGTCGTGATCCTTGTTCAGCACGTTGGTGTAGGTGTGGTGCTCGAAGTTGTGCGTGTGCTTCCAGTTCTTGGCGGTGTCCGCGGTGTCCCAGTCGAAGTTCTTCGAGTTGAGCGCCGGATCGTTCATCCAGTCGTACTGGCCGTGCATCACGTTGTGGCCGATTTCCATGTTGTCGATGATTTTCGACGCGCCCAGCGCAGCGACACCCAGCGGCCAGGCCGGCGGAATCATCAGCATGATGCGGCCGCCGACTTCGAGCTGGCGCTGGCGCTTGACCAGGGTGCGGATGTAGTTGGCGTCGCGTTCGCCCAGGTCGGCGAGCACGCGGTTGCGGATGGCGTCGAATTCCTTGCCGATGGATTCGAACTGGGCCGGAGTGAGTTTGTTGTAGTTGCTCATGTGAAAGCTCTCGAAAATTCGTGGGGGTTCAGATTTCCAGCGTCACGGTGCCGACCGGCACGCTGACGCAGATCTGGATGTCTTCTTCGCCGTCGCTGATCTGGCCGGTGCGCGTGTCGCGCACCTTGCCGGCGGTCTTGCGGCAGGTGCAGGCGTGGCAGATGCCCATGCGGCAGCCGGATTCCGGCTTGAGGCCGGCGGCCTCGGCCTGGTCCAGCAGCGTCGCACCGCTGTTGCGCGCCAGGCGTTCGCTGCGCGCGAAGCGCACCTCGCCTTCGGCGCCGGCGCTGTCGACCACGACCGGCGCGGCGGTGAAATGCTCCAGGTGCAGCCGCGCTTCGAGCGCCTCGGCGGCAAACACCGCCTGTACCGCCTTCATCATGCCCGGCGGTCCGCAGAGGAAAGTCTGCGCCTGCGCGTAGTCCGGCACCGCTTGCGCGAGCTGCGCACGGCTGAACAGGCCTTCCAGTTCGCCGCCCTGACCGGGCTCGGCGAACGCGCGCAGCAGCTGCACGTTGGGATGACGCGCGGCGAGCTGCGCCAGCTCGTCGGCGTAAATCAGATCCGTCGCCTTGTTCGAGTAATGCAGGAAGGTGATGCGCCCCTTGTGGCCCTCGTCGCAGAGCGTGCGCAGCATGGACATCACCGGGGTGATGCCGCTGCCGCCGCTGATCAGCAGCACGCGCTCCGGGCGCCACTCCGGCAGCGCGAACTGCCCTTCCGCCTGCGACAGCGTGACCACGGTGCCGGGACGCAGTTGCTCGCGCAGGTGGCGCGAGACAAAACCGTTGGCGTGTGCCTTGGCGGTCAGTTCGATCAGGCCGTCGCGGGCATGGGCAGAGTTGGCCGGCGAGTAGCAGCGTGTGCGGCGCACACCATTGATCTCCACCGTCAGGCGCACGTACTGGCCGGGCACGAAGCCGCGCCAGTTGGCGTTTGGCTTCAGGCTCAGGGTGACGCTGTCGGTCGTCAGGTGACGCACGCCGACGACCTCGGCGCGCACTTCATGCAGCGACCAGGACGGGTCGAACTGCTCGAGGTAGCGGTCGACGCCATGCGGAAAGCTCAGCGTCGCCGCCAGGCGTGAACCCAGCGCGCGGCGCAGGCTGCCCGCCAGCCAGGCGTTGAGGCCGGCGGCGCGGGGCAAAGTAGAGGCAGCGGTGTTTTGAGACATGTCGTTCTCCTAAACGGTGAACACATGTTTACTGAAAAGGATCGGATTGTCAACAACTGTTCACTGAAATGCCGCTTCAACCGCGTCCAGAGATAAAATATCTAATATTGATAATGTGTTAGGATGCTAACAATTGTTCCGGCATTCGAGCCAGAGATGAGCAAACCCAGCCCGCGTGGCGCCAGCATCGATGACGGCGCCACCGAATTCGCCACGCGCGACGAGCGCAAGCAGCGCACGCGCGCCAGCTTGCTCGATGCCGCGCTCAAGCTCATGGCAGAGGGTCGCAGCTTCACCAGCCTCGGCCTGCGCGAGATCACGCGCGAAGCCGGCGTGGTGCCCACCTCCTTCTATCGTCACTTCCGGGATATGGACGAACTGGGCCTCGCCCTGGTGGACGAAGGCGGCGCCACCCTGCGCCAGCTGCTGCGCGAGGCGCGTAAGGACGTGGCGCCGGTCAACGACATCATCCGCCGCTCGGTGCGCAGCTACCTGCAGTTTCTCAAGGCGCGGCAGATGCATTTCATGTTCATTGCCGGCGAGCGCAGCGGCGGCTCGCCGGTGATCCGCAGCGCCATCCGCAACCAGGTCAACCTGTTCGTGCTGGAAATGAGCCAGGACCTGCGTCGCCTCAACTTCCTGCCCAACCTGTCCACTGCCACGCTGCAACTGCTCTGCGGCCTGGTGGTCAACACCATGCTCAACGCCGCCAGCGACATCCTCGACATGCCGCAGGACGAGCCGGCGCTGGAGCAGGCGCTGGTCGACAACTTCGTGCGCCAGCTGCGGATGATTTTCCTTGGCGCGATGAACTGGAAGGAACCGGCGCCCAAAGCCTGAGGCGCCGACAGCGCGCTAGGCCCAGGCCACCACGACCTCGCGCGGGCCTTGGAAGGGCAGGCGGCCGTGGCCGACCGCCGCGTTGTCGATGACGACGATGTCGCCCTTCTGCCACGGCGTGATGACGATGTTTTTCCAGATCGCCTTGATCACCTGATCGACGTCCGACGTCGGGATCTCGCTGCCGTCGGCGAAGGTCGCGTGCATCGACTGGTCTTCGGCCTTGACCGTACGCCGGCGCCACGCGCTCAGCGCACGGGCCAGCAGCCAGTAGCGCAGATGGCGCAGCGTCGGCCGGTGCTTCAGCACCTGGAAATATTCCAGGTGCCCGGCGTCCAGGTGGAAATTATGGATATGGTTGAACCACACCGGTTCACCGGTCTCGGGATGCGGCCGCACCGGCTGGTGCGTGCTGATCAGCGCCAGGCGGTCGTTGTCCTTCCAGACCGCCTGGAAGCCCTCGCGGGCACAGATGCGTTCGACCACCGCGCGGTCTCGGGTGCTGAACATCTCGGTCCACTTCTTCAGCTCGAAGAAATCCTTCTTGGTCTCGTCGGGCCCGGAGTAGTTGCGGATGATGCGCAGTCCACGCTGGGCCCAGCGCTCGCGCAGGGCCGGATCGAGGTCACGGTAAACCGCGCGGAAATCCACCAGCGGCGTCTCGCCGAAGCGCGCCGGCGGAATCGTGCAGGAGAAGAACAGGCGCTTGGGCGGATTGGCGGTGAACGACATCTCGTTGTGCGCCGGCAGCGGGTAGAAATCCGGCAGCTCGCTGGCCGAGAACACGTAGCCGCTCTTGCTCAGCGGCAGCCGCGGCGAGGAGCCGAGATATTCGTTCTGCAGCGTCGGCTCGATCGCGCGGGCGACGATCTCGACGTCGTCGACGCCGCGCACATCGAAGCCGCGGAACAGTAGCGCGCCGTTGCTGCGCAACTGTTCGCCCGCCCAGCCCGGATTGTCGACGAGCCATTGCGACAGCGCGGTCGCGTCGGATGCGGCGCCTGGATTGATCAGCAGGGGCAGCCGCGGCGAACTGATGACGAAGGGAACGGCCAGAGCAGTCATAGGAAGGTGAAGGCACGCAGCGGTGCGCGGAGGGTTTGATGGCGAGTAAACCATCCTTTCGTGGTCGCTAGAAGAAGCCAATCGTCATAAGCAAATGTGTAAAAAATCTTTGCCGCGCCGCCGCTGGGCCGGGATAGTCGGCCGCCTCTGCGGCTCGCGCCGCCCTGCTGCGTCTGCTTAAACTGCGTTCAACAGATGACGTCCCTCGACAACGCCCACATCCATTTCTCGGCCGGCAGCCTCTGGGTGCTGAACATCGCACTCGCGTTCCTGATGTTCGCGGTGTCGCTGTTCATCGAGCGCGAACAGGTCGCGGACCTGCGGCGCAATCCGCGCGCGCTGGCTGTCGGCCTGCTGGCGCAATGGCTCTACATGCCGGTGATGGCGGTGTTGCTGGTGGTGTGGCTGCGGCCGCCGCCGGGGCTGGCGCTGGGCATGCTGCTGGTGGCGGCTTGCCCCGGCGGCAACGTCTCCAATTATCTGTCGATGACTGCGCGCGCCAACGTCGTGCTGGCGATCAGCCTGGTGACGATCTCCACCATCGCCGCGGCACTGGCCACGCCCGGGCTGTTCGCGCTCACCGCGAAGATCGCGTTGTCGGCCGAGGCGTTACCGGCGCTGCAGGTGGACTTCTTCGGCATGCTGCGCTCGGTGTTCCTGGTCGTCGCCGCACCGCTGCTGCTCGGCGCGCTGTTCAAGTCCCGGGCGCCGGCGCTGGCGCTGCGCATTCGCAAACCGCTGCGCACGGCGGCGGGCCTGCTGCTGCTGACGTTCATCGCCGGCGGGCTGGCGGACAACTTCGGCCTGTTCCTGCAGGCCATCGGCCAGTTGTTCGGCTGGGTGTTCCTGCTCAACACACTGGCGATCATCGGCGGCTATGCGCTGGGTGCGCTGTTCCGCCTGCCGGAAGCCGACCGCCGCGCGCTGGCGATCGAGACCGGCATTCACAACTCCGGCCTCGGCCTTGTGCTGATCTTCAATTTCTTCGACGGCGCCGGACCGATGGCGTTGATCGCCGCATGGTGGGGCGTGTGGGATATCACCTCGGGCGCGGTGCTCGCGGCGGTGTGGTCGCGCCGCCCGCTGCTGGCCGCCTCAGCGACGAACTGACCGCGCTGCGCGGGCCGGCCGCGCCGGCGGCGCGTCACCCGCTCTCGCCCGGCCGGCTTGTAACGGAGTTCTATTTTATAGTCTAATATATAAATAAGCGCATGAAATAGAACAAATGTCCAGCACCAAAGCCGGACAGCGGGTGGCGCGCAAAACGCGCGGTCCGATACGCCTTACAACCTGAACATGAGTAAGGCGAACAGCTCCCGCCCCGCTGCCTGCTGTGCGTAATACGCGCCGGGAAAGAACGCCGTGTCGATCACCTGGTTGAGCACGCGTTTGTCGCTGAGGTTGGTGCCACCGAGCGAGATCGACCAGTTGCCGCCCTGGTTTGCGAGTATCACGCGCGCGGCGTACTTGGTATAGCCGCCGACATAGGTACGCGGATCAAGATCGGTGTCGGTGTACTGGTTGCCCTGATAGATCACGTCAAACGCGAAGCTGCCGACGAAATAGTCGCCCAGCGGATAGGTCAGCGTTGGCGTCAGCGTGGCGGTGCTACGCGGTGCCAGCGCGATGCGCTTGCCGGCGAGACTCTGCTTGGCGCCGATGCCCTGCGCGATCGGCGCGGGCGCCTGGTCATAGCGCAGGTAGCGTGCGTCGAGCAGGCCGAACGCGCCATTGAGGCGCAGCGGCTGATACGGCGTGAGCCACTGGAAATCCGCCTCGAGTCCGCGCGAGCGTGCCGACGCGGCGTTGCTGACGTCGAAATTGAACCCGTTGAAAGCCAGCACCTGCAGGTTGTCGAAGCGGGTCTGGTAGAGCGTGAGGTCGAGGTTGAGCCGCTTGTCCAGCAACTTGGCCTTGGCGCCGGCCTCGACCGTCGTCGCCTTCTCCGGCTGATACTCGAGGCCGGTGCCGGTGTAGGACAGCGCGTTGAAGCCGCCGCTCTTGTAACCGCGCGTGTACGAGGCGTAGTAGTTGATGCCGTGGTCGCCAAAATACTGCACGGCGAGTTTCGGCGAAACATCGACCTCGTGCTTGTGCAGGCCCGGCTTGTCGTAGTCCTTGGAGTTCAGCAGCAGCTCGGTCACGCAGGGGCGCGGCACGCCCTGGTCCTTGAGCAGGCAATGGCTCGCGCCCTGCGCATCGACCGCCTTGTCCTCGATGCTCAGGCGCAGGCCGGGCGTGATCGCCCAGCGCGGCGTGAGATTCCATGTCGCCTGGCCGAACAAGGCGCGCGAGATCACCTTCTGGCCATAGTCGAACTGGAAGTAGTCGTTGTTGGTCAGCAGCGAGGTCAGCGCGCCCAGCGCCGGGATGCCCGGCAGCCCGAGGCCGCCGGTGAGGCCGGCATTGAATTGGCCGCTGATCAGTTTCAGGAAATCGTCAGTGAGCAGGTACGACCCGATGTCGTGACCGGCCAGTATCTGCGACTTCAGATCGAAATTGGATTTGAAGTAGTAGCCGCCGACGACCATGTCCAGGCCGGTGCCGAGCCCGAACAGGCTGTCGGCGTGACCGGTGAAACGCAGTTCCGCCGAAAGCTGGCGGTGACGCTCGTGGCTGTTGAGCCTCGCGAGGTCGGCCGGCGAGTCGTCGAGCTCGTTGTACTGGTCAATGGTGAACCGCGACCCGCCGAGCACCAGCACTGGATCGAAATCGTGGATCGGCCCGACATCGCCGATTTTCCAGTGCGTCTTGAGTCCGATCGTATCCTCGCCATTCTTCATCCAGCCCGGCGTGTCGAACGAGGCCTGGAAGTCATAGGGATTGTCTTCAACCCTGGGATCGAAGGACCGCAGGTAGTTCTTGGTCGGCGTGCTGAGGTTGAACAGTTCATACGGCCAGAACGGAACGCGCGTGCGCGAGGTCAGCGCGGTAAGTTCGCTCTCGATGCCCGCACCGGGCAGCAGCCGCAGCTTGAAGCGCGCGGCGCGCTGGCGATTGGCGTCCTCGTAGCGGTCGAGATCGGTGTTGTAGAGGCGGCCACCTCGGTCGAGTCCATAGACCGCTACACGCGCGCCGATCCAGTCGTTGAACATGCCGCCGGCACCGGCCTCGACGCGCTTCTCGTCGTGCGAGCCGTAGTAGAGGCTGCCGTCGGCGGAGAACTCCTCCTCGGGACTCTTGCTGGTCAGGTTGAACACGCCAGCCACGGTGTTCTTGCCGAACAGCGTGCCCTGCGGCCCGCGCAGCACCTCGATGCGGTCGATGTCGAACATCGGCTGGGTTATATAGCCGGGGCGGCCGAGATAGAGATCGTCCTGCACGAAGGCGACCGAGCTCTCGAAGCTGGGATTGAAGGCGTTGGTGCCGAAACCGCGGATATAGACCTGCGGCGAACCCGGCGAATGCGCCTCGAAACGCGCGTTGGGTATGTACAGCGAGACGTCGGCAAGCCCCGCAGCACCGGTCTCCTTCACCGCCTCGCCGTCGAGCGCGGTGATCGACAGCGGCACGCGGCTCGCGGACTGCCGGGTCTTTTGCGCGGTGACCACGACCTCCCGCAGCTGCGTCGGCGCCTGCGGCGGCTCGGACGGCGGGCGCGCCGTTACAGGCTGCGATAGCGGAATCGTCGGCAGCGTTTCCACCGCATCCTGCGCGGCGGGGCCATCGGCCGCCTGCGCGCGAAGTGCCGCGGGCAGCAGCGCTGCTAGCAAAAGAGAAACCAGGACCGGAAGCTTGTTCATCGCGCGATCTAACGAAAGTTGAACCGCGAAGAATAGGAAGGATCAGAAATGACCTGAAATGAGAAATAACGCTAAGCAAAGAACCGGATGCGTGGTCTTGCAACTTCTCCGCTAGAATCCGGCACGGCCCCTTTCGCCGCCGTGCCTCGCCAAATTTCGACCCGAGCCATTCAATGAACTACAACACCCTCGCCTGGTCCGTCGCTGACGGTATCCTCACGCTGACGCTGAATCGCCCCGAGCAGATGAATTCCTTCACCGTCGAGATGGCCAACGAACTGGTCGATGCCTTCAACCGCGCCAGCGTCGATGATGCCGTGCGCGCCGTCGTCGTCACCGGTGCTGGCAAGGCCTTCTGCGCCGGCATGGACCTGACGCGCCCCGGCAACGTCTTCGGTCTCGACGAGACGCAGCGGCCGACGCTGCGGGACATGAATCAGCGCCTTACCGAGCCGGCGATCCAGAACGGCGTGCGCGACACGGGCGGCCGCGTGGTGCTGGCGATCTACAACTGCGCCAAGCCTGTTATCGCTGCGATAAACGGTGCTGCAGTCGGCATTGGTGCCACCATGACGCTGGCGATGGATTTCCGCATCGCTTCGGAGAAGGCGCGCATCGGTTTCGTTTTCGGAAAGATCGGCATCACGCCGGAAGCCTGCTCCACGTGGTTCCTGCCGCGCATCGTCGGCATCCAGCAGGCGCTGGAGTGGTGCTACAGCGCCGAGATCATGGACGCTCACGAAGCGCAGCGCGGCGGACTGGTGAAAGCCGTGGTGCCGCCAGACCAGTTGCTGGCCGAGGCCTACAAGCTGGCGCACAAGTTCGTCGACAATCGCTCCGCGGTTGCCATCGCGCTCACGCGCCAGATGATGTACCGCAACTCCGCGCAGCCGCACCCGCTGGAAGCGCACAAGGTGGACTCGCTGGCGATCTTCTACGCCAGTCTCCAGGATGGCAAAGAAGGCGTTCGCTCGTTCCTGGAAAAGCGCGCGCCGCAGTTCAAGGCCAAGGTACCGGAGGATTTGCCGCCGTTTTACGAGAATTGGGCAAAGTGAAGCGGATGGCGTGAACGATGACAGGGCTTCCGTGGCGATCTCCGTCGCGGACGCAGTGGTCACCGATCAGCTCGGATCGGCCGGCCAACGCAGCACAGTCCCGCTGGAAAGCGGGTGTTCTTGAAGCGACTCCAAGGGCCATCGCGCACTGCTGGCCTTTTTCAGGGATCGGCAGTGGCGACGACATAATCGGTCGTGCCAAACAGCCGATGCCTCAACACTTTCAGCGTCACCGTATCGCCTGGCATCGCTGATTTGGAGAGAACGGTCGCCCTTTCGGCCTGCCTGCCCCCAATCAGAATGGTGCAGCGTCGAAATCTTCGGTGTGTGTCGCAGGAAAACACGGTCCCCTCAATGCGCAATCCGGTATCAACAGAGCGATCAAGGCTGCTTAAAATCAAGGTCGACATCACGACCGCAAAGACAGCAAGCAAAGACCACAGCAACATCGCTTCGTTTAGCTTTTGCTTTCCGAGTCTCTTCTTGCCTGGGATGGACATCCGAGTGCGCCACCCCTAGAGGTGCGTTTCCGGTATACACCGGGGCTCTGCGCAGACCTCATCGTCCTCAATCTGTGCGGTGATGTGAGAGATGCCCAGGCGTTCACGAAGCCTGGCGTGTATCCCGGAGAGCGTTCTGCGGCGATCCGCCCCGGTGATCAGCGTCGCGTGCAACGTTGCGACCGGCGTTTCGCCCGTCAGCGTCCAGACGTGAACGTGATGCACGCTGGCGAGACCGGGAACGACGCCAACCAACTCCTGCTCAATCCGCTCGGCACTGAGTCCCGCCGGAGCACTTTCCAACAAAACATGCGCAGACTCCTTTGTAACCGCCCAGCCTGATCGAAAAATCAATACGGACACCAGCAGCGACAGCAGGGGGTCGGCGAGCGACCAGCCCGTCAACAGGATCACGAGTGCAGCCACAGCCGCGACTGCTGATCCGAGGAGGTCGCTCAGCACATGCGCACGAGCGCCGCGCTCGTTGAGCGACCGCGCACCGGACAAGGCCAGGAAAGCGGCAAGATTAGCGACGCCACCGGCGACTGCGACCATCAACATCAATCGGCCATCCACTGCGGGTCTCTCGACAAAACGCAGAACTGCTTCGTAGACGACCCCGGCGGTGAGCAGCAGCAACGCCAGCCCATTTACAAACGCGGCTAACGGTTGATAGCGCTGATGCCCGTAAGTCCTCACCGAATCCGCCGGTCGCTTTCCGAGGTGGATGGCAATGATCGCCAGAGCCATGGATCCGCAATCCGCAAGCATGTGCACGGCTTCCGCCAGCAAGGCAAGCGAGTGCGCAAAGTAGCCGCCGACCGCTTCGACGACAGTGAAGGTCCCCAAGAGCGCCAACGCAACGATTAAGCGTTGCTGGCCGTTGCCTGCGGCATGGCGATGTGCGGCATGTGCGTGGTGATGCCCGTGACGCCCGCCATGATCGTGATCGTGACCATGATGGTGACTATGCGAATGCGTCATATCCCTCTCGTTTCAACGCCGGGAAACTTGCTACAGATACTTGGAGATATCCCGCAGGTCTTGGAGCGCCTGCTTCGTCACGGTCTCTCCCGGCTCGAGCCAATTCTCGATGTGATTGTGGATAAAGGTCTTCTTGGCTTGACTGATGGCCTTCTCGACGGCCTGCAGCTGCATGGCGACCTCCGGACAGGATCGATGCTCTTCAATCATCCGCACGATGGTTTGTAACTGACCAATCGTACGATTCAGCCGTTTGATGATTTCCGGATTGGAAGAGTGTGCATTTTCGTGGCTCATGGGTTTATACTATACCCCCCTATGGTATATTGCAAGTTGCCGCCGGCAAGGGTTGTCGAGGATTGCTACATGAGAATACTGACAGGAAGCATCTGTAAAAAAGCGCTTATCGCGCTGCTGGCCACCTGGGCATTGCAGCCTGTATTGAGCTGGGCAGCGGATGAATCGGCGAACATCAGTGACAGCGCCGCACCGCTCAAGCCAACCGAGGTCGCGGGATGGAACCTCTATGGTCAGGGCACCTTTGTCGAGCAATATCACCCTGCGTTTACTGCGCCCTACAGCGGGCCCAACAGCTTGAGCGCCGGCGACAGCAACAAGGAGACAGCGGACCTGACCCTGCTTTTGGGCCACAGGCTCTGGGACGGCGCCGAATTCTGGGCGAATCCCGAGCTTGATCAGGGTTTCGGTCTTTCCAACACCCTGGGTGTTGCGGGCTTTACCAGCGGTGAGGCGTACAAGATCGGCGCTCATCGGCCCTACATCCGCCTGCCGCGCCTATTTGTGCGCCAAGTCTTTAGCCTGGGCGGCGAGACTCAAGCGATTTCGGCAGGACCGAATCAGATGGCGGGAAACGCGGCAGCGAATAACATCATCGTGACGCTCGGCAAATTCTCCGTGGTCGATATTTTCGACACCAACAGCTACGCCCACGATCCCCGCGGCGATTTCTTCAACTGGAGCGTCGTCGACGGCGGCGCTTTTGACTACGCCGCCGACGCGTGGGGTTTTACCAATGGCGTCGCGGTGGAATGGACGCAGGCGAGCTGGACGCTGCGTGGCGGCATCTTTCAGATGTCTGCGGAACCCAACGCCAAGGTCAGTGGCGTCCACTTCCATCAGTTCAGCAGCGTGATCGAGGTCGAGCAGCGTCATGAGTGGCTTGGCCACCCTGGTAAAGTCAAAGTCCTGGCTTTTGCCAATCGTGCCGACATGGCCAGCTACGATGACGCCGTTGCCTTGGGTCAAGCAACGCACAGCACGCCGGATGCCTCCCGCATCAGACGCTACGCCACCAACCCTGGGGCCGTCCTCAATATCGAACAGGAATTGGCTGCCAATGTCGGCGCGTTCGCTCGTGTCAGCGCCAACAGCGGAAAAAAGGAGGCGTACGAGTTCACCGAAATCAATCGCTCGCTCTCAAGCGGCATGGCATTGCAGGGCGCGCTCTGGGGTAGAAGCGACGACAAGCTCGGCGTTGCCGGCGTGATCAACGCGCTTTCGTCCGAGGCAAAGCGCTATTTCAGCGCCGGCGGGATGGGAATCCTGATCGGAGACGGGCAGCTCCACTACGCCCCGGAGAAAATCCTTGAGATGTATTACGCCTTGCATCTGATCGACAAGTGGGTGCTGACCGCCGATTACCAGCGCGTGATCAATCCTGCATACAATCAGGACCGTGGCCCCGTGTCGGTCTATGGGCTGCGGCTGCACGCGGACTTTTGAATCTCAGGCTCTACCGCGGGCTCATTTACCAGGACTTTATATCCGGTCTTGTCGCGCTTGATCTGAAGGAGCGAGCTTCATGAGCAGACCACTGCTTCCCCCAATCTCGGTACGCAGCGCTCGACTGCTGCCGAGTCGTTGGGATCTCCTCGCCCTGCCGATCATCCTGGCTGTGTTTGTGCTGTTTGCACACACCGCACGCTCGATGTCGGCACCCCTTAGCGTCGTCGAGACCGCTGCGATCTCGCTCGATCCGTCCGCGTTGCCGGCCTACGCATTGATGACCACCTTGCGCATGCTGGCCGCGATGCTGCTGTCCATCATCTTCACCTTCACCTACGGGACACTCGCGGCCAAGAGCCGACGCGCGGGAGCGTTGATGGTCCCGACGCTCGATATTCTGCAGTCGGTCCCCATCCTGGGATTCCTGTCGTTTACGGTGACGGCGTTTCTGGGCCTTTTCCCCGGCAACCAACTCGGCGCCGAGTGCGCCGCAGTGTTCGCGATCTTCACCAGTCAGGCCTGGAACATGGCGTTCAGCTTCTATCAGTCGCTGAGAACCGTTCCTGCCGACCTCAATGAGGTGACCTACAGCTTCGGCCTGTCGGGGTGGCAGCGGTTCTGGCGCCTGGAGGTGCCCTTCGGCATGCCGGGACTCATCTGGAACATGATGATGTCGATGTCCGGCGGATGGTTTTTCGTCGTCGCCAGCGAGGCCATCTCCGTCGGCAATACGACGATTACGCTACCGGGCGTCGGCTCTTATGTGGCGACGGCAATTGCATACAAGAACCTCGCCGCCGTGGGCTGGTCGCTGCTGACCATGCTGATCGTGATCACGCTGTACGATCAGTTGCTGTTCCGTCCTATCGTGGCGTGGGCCGACAAGTTCCGGTTCGAGGACTCCGCCAGCGCCGAGGTTCCGCGCTCCTGGTTTCTCGATCTGCTCAATCGCGCACGCTGGGTGCAGGAATCGGCGGGACCGGTCAGCCTGGCGGCGCGCCAGTTGATCCGTCGCCGGTCGATCTTCCCGCGTGCCCCGTTGAATTTTGGCGAAGCCAACCCTGTCCGTGAAAAATGGATCGACCGGCTCTGGTACGCGTTCGTCGGACTGATCGCCGTCTATGCAGTATGGCAAGTTTTTACCTATACACGATCCGCACTCGGCTGGGGCGATGTGGTCACGGTCGTTGGCTATGGCTTGATCACCTTCATGCGCGTGATCGTGCTGATTGCCCTGGCCAGCTTGTTCTGGGTTCCCATCGGCGTCTGGATCGGCATGCGCCCGCGCTGGGCACAGATTGCCCAGCCCATCGCCCAGTTCATGGCGGCATTTCCCGCGAACCTGATGTTCCCGGTGGCAGTCGCGCTGATCGTGAGGTTCCGCCTGAATGCGGATGTCTGGCTGAGTCCGCTGATGGTGCTGGGGACGCAGTGGTACATCCTGTTCAACGTCATTGCGGGTGCTTCCGCATTCCCCTCCGATCTCAAGGACGTGGCAACGGGCATGCGGATCAAGGGCTGGCTGTGGTGGCGCAAGGTCGCGCTGCCCGGCATCTTTCCCTATTACCTCACCGGTGCGATTACAGCATCGGGCGGCTCCTGGAACGCCAGTGTCGTTTCTGAGATTGCCAGCTGGGGAAATGAAAAACTGGAGGCGCACGGACTCGGTGCTTATATCGCCAAGGCCACGGAAAGCGGCGACTACCACCGGCTGGTGCTGGGTATTGCCGTGATGTCCGTTTTTGTGACCCTTCTCAACCGAACGATCTGGCGGCCTCTTTACAACTACGCTGAGCGCCGGCTCAAGCTGGGCTGACTTCTTCGAGGACAATTAAAAATGAATCCAGATCTGCTCTCGCTGAAGAAAATCGGCAAATCTTTTCCTCGAGTCGGCAATGATCCGCTGGTGGTGCTGGACAACGTTGACCTCCAGTTGAAATCCGGCGAAATCGTCAGCCTCCTTGGCCGCTCGGGCTCCGGCAAGTCCACGCTGCTGCGCATCATCTCGGGTCTCATCGAGGCATCGAGCGGTGAAGCCGAGTTCAAAGGGCGGCCGATCCGCGGCCCCTCCGGCGAAATGGCAATGGTGTTCCAGTCATTCGCGCTCTTTCCCTGGCTCACCGTGCTCGAGAACGTGGAGCTGGGACTCATCGCGATGGAAGTACCGCGGGATGAGAGCAAGAAGCGGGCAAGACATGCCATTGAGCTGATCGGTCTTTCTGGCTTTGAAAACGCCTACCCGCGGGAACTGTCCGGCGGCATGCGGCAGCGCGTGGGCTTTGCCAGAGCGCTGGTCGTGCAACCGACGCTCCTGCTCATGGACGAGCCGTTCTCCGCCCTGGACGTGCTGACCGCGGAAACGCTCAGAACCGACTTTCTCGATCTCTGGGTGGAAGGCCGCATGCCGATCAAATCGGTGCTGCTGGTCACCCACAATATCGAGGAAGCGGTACTGATGTGCGACCGCATCCTGATCTTCTCATCGAATCCCGGCCGCATCGCCGAAGAAGTTCGGGTGAACCTGCCGCATCCGAGAAATCGCCTGGACCCGACGTTCCGCAAGATCGTCGACTCGATCTACGCAAGAATGACGACGCACAACGCCAAGCAAAGTCCCCAGTCCGATGGCGCATTTCCGGGATTGGGATTGGGCATGGTGCTGCCCGACGTCTCGACCAACCTGATGTCCGGCCTCATTGAAAATCTTGCGCAGGAGCACAAGGGTCGGGCGGACCTTCCGGTCATCGCTGCGGCACTGCAGCTGGAAGTCGACAATCTTCTGCACCTCGCGGAAACCTTGCAGCTGCTCCGTTTCGTCGAACTGTCCGAGGGTGACATTGCGCTGACCGCTGCAGGGACGCGATACGCCAACATGTCGAGCGACGATCGCAAGGACCTGTTTGCGGATCACCTGCTTGCCTATGTTCCGCTGGCCGCCCATATGCGGCGGGTGCTTGAAGAGCGCCCGGACCGTAGCGCACGGATCAGCCGGTTCCTCGAGGAGCTGGAGGACTACATGACCGAAGACAACGCCAAGGAGAGCCTCAAGGCGGTCATCGCCTGGGGTCGCTACGCGGAGATCTTCTCGTATTCGGAAAGCGCCACGATGGTTGTCCTGCTGCGGCGAGATGCCGTAACTGCGACGCCCTAGCGGATCGAAATTCTGATCGGCAGCTTCACTGGGACCTCAGAGCGGAAATTCCTTCCGCTTGCTCCGCGCGGACGTGGTCCAGGCTCTGCATGGTGTCCGTTCGAAGACGGACGCCTGCCGCGTACTTTACGCAGGCGCCGCACTCATGATTTGGTCACTCGGAATCATCGCTGCTTGGCCCGGCACCACCGCCGAGCAATTCGGTCGGACGATGATTCACTTCGCGCGATGGCGCGATAAGGTCAGTACTGTAACCCCCGGAGATCGCGAAACTCTGAGGGATAGTCTTCGCACAGCCACATGCCGCCGACGCAACCGGTAGACGTGAGGATCGGATGTCCCCAGTTATTTCTATTAAGTCTAGAGTTAGATCACCGTTAAGCAAATCTGGAATATATGATGCCGCCAAATCGTTCGGCCCCGCGCTGCCGGGGTCGACGCCGATTCACGCACACGGGTCCGGAAACGCTGCAACATGTGGAGGGCAACATTCTTTGGGAGGCGCACCGCGGCCGTCGCGCTGATTGCCTTGGCCTCCGGCTGTTCGTCCAGCCGCTCTGCAATTACGGCCCCCGTTGAGATTGATATCGAGCATCGTGTGGGTACTGCGCCGCTGCGGTTGGGCGGTACGGGCTACAGAACGCCGGCCGGTGATGAGTTCACGGTAGATCACCTGCGTTACTACCTCAGCAACTTTCGCCTGCGGAGTGCGGATGGCAGGTGGTTCGCCAATCCGCAGAGTCCGCAGAGTAGCCAGGGCTATTTCCTCGTCGATGCCGCCGCGAAAGAAACACAGACACTGAGGATAGGGCCGCTGCCACAAGGCGATTATTCGGGCATCGAATTTCTGATCGGCGTGGACCCTGAGCGCAATCATGCCGGCGCGCAGGCCGGGGATCTCGATCCGGCGCGCGGCATGTTCTGGACCTGGGCGACCGGCTACATCTTTTTCAAGTTGGAAGGACACTCCCCGCAATCCTTGGCTGAGCAACATCAGTTGCTCTACCACCTGGGTGCCTCCGATAAAGTTTCGGATGCGCGGCGCGTGTTCCTAACCCTACAGCCGGAGCCGATCCATGTGAGCGCCAGCACGCCTGCAAAGATCCACCTGATCGCCGACGTTTCGCAGGTTTTTGATGGTGCACACTCGATACGTATTACCGCGCTATCCGAGGCAATGTCGCCGGCGACTAGCGCCCCCATCGCCGATAATGTCGCCGGCCTGTTCAGCGTTGATCACAGTCACGGTATCGCCGCCGCGGATCATGCGTTGTCGCCGTGAAGACGCGGATCAGGTGGTGGATGTTGGCCCGTCTAGCCATGGTCGCCGGCCTGCTGGGCCTGATAGTGTTGCGAGGCCAGCCGATATTGAAGGCTCGCACTCTCCCGAGCCGGCAAGTGCCGGCCAGTTGGCCGGCGCCCAGCTACGATTTCCAAGACAACCCGATCACAGCGGCCGGCTTTGCGCTCGGCCGTAAGCTGTTTTACGACGCAAGTCTTTCGCACGACGGCAGTGTGTCCTGCGGCAGCTGCCATCAGCAATTCGCGGCCTTCGCGCAACTCGACCACCGTGTCAGCCATGGTATCGGTGGTCTCAACGGCAAGCGCAACGCACCCGGTCTGTTCAATCTGGCCTGGCAGCCCCAGCTGATGTGGGATGGTGCGGCGACGCACCTCGAGACTCAGCCGATTCTGCCGATCAGCAACCCGCTTGAGATGGGCGAAAGTCTTGCGGACGTTGTTGCTAGATTGAAGATGGATCCCGGCTACCCCCGACTTTTTGCCGCAGCATTTGGGACGGCAGAGATCGACTCCCAGCGGGTGCTTCGCGCACTGGCGCAATTTACCGGCAGCTTGGTCTCCAGCCATTCGCGCTACGACGGCTATATCGCGGGCGAGGAAAAATTTTCGCCAGAAGAGGTCGCGGGGCTCGCGCTGTTTCGCCGCCAATGTGCGGCATGCCACCGTGAGCCACTGTTCAGTGATTACAGCTATCGCAGCAACGGGCTCGATGCCATACCCGTAGACGAAGGGCGCGCAGGCGTTACGGCGCGACCGGAAGACCGCGGCCTATTCCGGGTGCCGTCGCTGCGAAACGTCGCACTGACGCCACCCTACATGCACGACGGACGCTACGATTCACTCGAGCAGGTACTCGATCACTACGATCACGGCATCGTGGCATCGCCCGCCCTCGATCCCCTGCTGTCCAAAGGCATCGCGCTCAACCCGCAGCAGCGTCGTGAGTTGCTGAGCTTCTTGAATACGCTCAGCGACACGCAATTTATCAGCGATGTCCGTTTTTCCGATCCTGATGCCACGCGGGCGGTGGAGCCATCATTGGCGAGCACAGTGGCTGCTTGGTTCAACCGTGCCGGATGGACCGATGCCGACGTCGATGAAATCCATCGGCCAACCCCGGCCGGATCTGGGCCGCTGGCGGATCCAAAACGGCAGGCAAGGCCTGCGCTGCAAACAACGCATGTGGAACTGGTGCTTGCGCATGAAGCACAGGACCTTGTGGTTTATGCAGACGACGCTGTGACCAACGCACCGTTGAGAGGACTAAACCTGAGCGCGCGTATTGGCGACCAATTGCTGAAAGCGGTCGAAGTGCATGAGGGTGACTATCGCATCCCTGCGGAGCATATCGATTTCGCCCGACCACAGGCACTCGAGTTGGGTCTTCGAGGGGATAGCTTCGACGAGCATGTGCGGGAAATATTGCCGGCTGAAACACAAAGTGCGCAGCCGCCAACTGCGAGGCATTTCCGCCTACGCATGTCTTTCGCAATGATTTTGTCGCTTCTGGCGGCGATGGTCTGGGTGACTTATCGCAAGTACCGTGACGGACTGCGTTCATGATCTACGCCCGTATTGTTGAGAGCAGTATGCGCAATCCGGTCATTGTCATGGCGCTGACCGTGGTTCTTTTGACTGTGGGTGTTTTCCAGGCGCGCCGCCTGCCGGTAGACGTGCTGCCCGATCTGACCAGACCGATGGTGACGGTGCAGACGGAAATGTCGGGGCTGGCGCCGGAGGATGTCGAAGCGCAGGTGACTTTCCCGATCGAGACAGCCGTCAGCGGGCTGCAGGGTGTCACACGTGTGCGTTCGCTGTCGAGCCCGGGCCTTTCCGTGGTCTATGTGGAATTCGGCTGGGATAGTGACCCCTTTCGCAATCGTCAGCTCGTCGCAGAGCGGATCGATTCGATCCGATCCCAGTTAGCCTCAGTTGCCGATCCGCGTATCGGGCCGCTGACGTCACTGATGGGTGAAATCTATCTGGTGGCGCTACAAGCTACACCGGCGAGCAGCAGTCCCCAGCAGGTCCGCGAGTACGCAGACTGGAGCCTGAGGCCGAGGTTGTTGGGGCTGCCAGGCGTTGCGCAGGTCATGGTGATCGGCGGTGACGTCAAACAATACGAGATACGTCCCGATCTCGAGAGGCTGCGCATGAACGGGGTCAGCCTTAGCCAGATCAATCAGGCTGTCAGCGGATTTGGCAGCAATACAGGCGCCGGCTTTACCGAAGCCCATGGCGCCGAGTTCGAAATCCGTAGTCTCGGGCGGCCATTCAGGATGGAAGATCTGGCGCAGGCTGCGGTGGCTTGGCGCGGGACTGGTCCACTGCGGCTCGGACAGCTTGCTGAACTGGCAGTCGGTACAAAACTGAAGCGCGGCGACGCCGGACTGAACGGCCAGCCTGCAGTGATTCTCGCGATCCAGAAGCAGCCTGGGGCGGATACCGTGCAGCTCACTCGTGCCATCGAGCGCACGCTGGCGAAATCTGATGGCGATCTGCCTGTTGGTGTCCAGCGCACGACCTTATTCCGGCAAGCGGACTTCATCGAAGAATCAATCGCCAATGTCGGCGAATCGCTACTCCAAGGCGCCGTCGTGGTCGCGCTCGTCTTGCTGTTCTTCATCGCTAGCGCGCGCGTGACGCTGGTGGCGCTGGTGGCGATACCGCTGTCGGCACTGGTGGCGATACTTGTTTTGCGCGGCTTCGGGTTCACGATCAACACCATGACCCTCGGGGGGCTTGCGATCGCCGTGGGCGAACTGGTCGACGATGCAGTCGTCGGTATCGAAAACGCGGTCAGGCGCATGCGCCGCAACAGCAGCCTCGTCGAGCCCTTGCCTCCCCTGCGCGTGATTGCGGATGCCACGGTGGAAGTCCGTTCCGGCGTTCTCTACGCGAGTCTGCTGATCGCTCTGGTGTTTGTACCGCTGCTTGCGCTTGAGGGCGTGGAAGGCCGCCTGTTCGTTCCACTGGCCTCCGCATACATGGCCGCGATTGCGGCAAGCTTCCTGGTGTCGATCACGCTGGTCCCGTTGTTGCTCGGCCTCTCGCTGCCGGTCGCGGCTTCGCTGCCCCGGGAGCCGGCCTGGCTAACACGCTTCAAATCTCGCTATACCGGGGCGCTGCACCGCATTTTGCGCGCGCCTGCTCCGGTTTTTTGGGTCATAGGCCTGGTTGCCGTCGCCGCAGTGGTTGCCGCGATGCAGATTCCACGCAGTTTTCTGCCTGCTTTCAATGAACGCACCCTGACGGTCAACGTACTTTTGCAGCCCGGCGTATCGCTGGAGGAGTCCAACCGTATTGGCGCGCTCGCCGAGACCCTGTCCTTGCAGGTGCCGGAAGTCGCCAGCGTCGGGCGCCGCACCGGGCGCGCCGAATACGACGAACATGCAGAGGGCGTGTATTACTCGGAACTGGAGATGAGGCTGCGCGCTGTCGGTCGCAAACGAGCCGACATCGTGAATGACCTGCGTACGCATCTGGCGGTATTGCCCGGCACGCTGATTTTCGGGCAACCGATATCGCATCGCCTTGATCATCTGCTGTCAGGTGTAAAGGCGCCGCTCGCACTAAAGATTTTTGGCGACGATCCGGATGTGCTGCGCAACCTCGCCGAGGTAGCGCGCAAGCGCCTTGCAGACCTCCCGGGGCTAGCGGATGTGCAGATCGAGAAGCAGGCGCTAGTGCCGCAGTTGCAGATTCGGGTCGACCCGCGACGCGCCGCACAGTACGGAGCGACGGTGCCACACGTGCAGGACGCACTGACGGAGCTGACCGTCGGACGCAGCCTGTCCACCATCGTGGAGCAGGAGCGGCGTTACAGCCTCGTGCTGCGCTTGCCGCAGGAGAAGATCAGGCCCGATGCGATTGGCCGGACTTTGTTCGACACGCCAGCAGGTGCGGTGCCATTGAACTGGCTGGCCGACATGGCAACGGCCCAAGGGCCGAATCAGATTCTGCGAGAGGACTTGCGCCGCAGGATGGTGGTTTCGGCCTACGCTGCAGACACTGGTTTCGAGCGCAGCGTCGAAGCGGCGTCAAAGGTGCTCGCGCAAATTCCGCTGCCGGCAGGCTACGAGTTTCGGCTTGAGGGCGAGTCCCTCGCCGGTCGGGAAGCGAGCCGGCATATCCTGCAACTTGCTGCAATCTCGTTGCTGCTGATGGTGGCGATCCTCTATGGACGGTACCGGTCCTTGAGGCTGGTGCTCATTGCATTGACCACGGTCCCCCTGGCGATGATCGGCGGCATTCTTGCGCTCGCCACAACCGGTACGCCGTTATCGGTGGCCAGCCTGATCGGATTCGTCACCCTCGCCGGCATTGCAGCGCGTAACGGCATTCTCAAGGTCAGTCACTATCTCAATCTCACGCTTGTCGAGAGCGAGGATTTCGGCATGCCGCTGATTCTGCGCGGCTCGTCGGAGCGGGTGGTCCCGGTACTCATGACCGCCCTGATCGCGGCAGTGGCATTGCTGCCGTTGCTGTTTGCCGCCGAGGCACCGGGCAAGGAAATCCTCCATCCGGTTGCGGTAGTCGTTTTCGGCGGACTCATCGTCGGCACGGTACTCGACAGCTTCCTGACGCCGCTGCTGTTTCACCGGTATGGGGCGGCGGCCGTGATGCGGATTCAGCGTCATGGCAACCGCCAAACGCTGTACTAAACAGCGCGCCGGCCGTATCGCATCGGCAAAGTAATTTTTTGATGGCTATAGACATCAAAACGACAAAAACAACTTTAAATAAAAATCTTTCTTTCGGCGTCAAGAAGCTCGTGGAATAACCATATAACACTGTTCATAAAAAATTAAGACAAAACAGTATCTTCTATCGATATATTCTGATGACAACTGGCCTGTTAGAAACGTCGTATATTTCATAATCATCTAAAGCACGTAACAAAACTTCTAGTAAATCGCACTTTTTCACTGAGTAATCTTTGTATTATCCGTCGAGACGGAATACGGAGTCGCCCGTCTATATCCGAATGGGGCGTGGCCTGCGTACAGACGATGGTCTGTGCGCTTGGGTCACGAAATCTCACATCGACTCAAGGGAATGCTCAGGAGTAGTCATGAACTCGCCCTCTCAAACGAGAACGCGATCTTTGCAGCGCTGGCTGGCCGGCTGTTTAAGCATCGGCCTGCTGGCCATCACAGGGGTGGCTAGCGCTGGTGCGCCGGATGCCATCAACAAGTACACGGGGCAGGTCATCCCCAACGGCGCCACGCTACTGGTTTGGACCGGTGACGGCTGCAGCACGCCGGTCTGCAACCCCACCACCAGTCAGGACTTCCTGGCGGTTATCGATGCGGAGCCGAATTCCAAGACCTTCGGCAACGTCATCTGGACCGCAGAGCTGACCAACGTCCTGGGGTCGAACATTCCCCCAGGCGGGGTACTGGGCGTTATCGGCTCGGATTCGCACAATGATCCGCACCACATGCTGAGCTACACGTCTTATATCTCCGGCGGAGGTGATGGTTTGATCGCCGGGCATAAGTACACCTTTGCTGGCGGCGTCATCAGCAAGAACGTCTTCCGTTTCGATATCACCAGCGTGCGCAATATCCAGAAGGCGGATGTCGCGGTCTGCGGCACCCAGCCCGTGCGCTCATCGCTGACCGACGATTTCGTCGTGATGCCGTCGCAGGGGGCGAATCACAAGATTCTGTACACCTACATGAGCAACTATGTGTACGGTCCGGGTGGGACGGTGACCGAAATCGACCCGGATCGCACCGCGCCCACGCTACCGGGCGGGATCTGCGAAGCTGCAGTGCCTTCCGTTGTGCCGTTGCTGCAGAGCGCCGAACAGGGCGGACTGATCGGTTGCCTGGGTGGACTCGACTACGTCGATGACAGCTCCTTGCTCGGGCATGCCGGCATCACCGAATACTCCGCCTGCGTGCAGGCCAATCAGCCGCGCAATCCGACGCGCTACACCAGCTATCCGGATACCCGCGCACAGCGCTCCTACAACCAGGGCGTGTTCTATTACGGCAACAAGGATGCGGGCATCGAAGCGCTTCCACACGGCATGGCGCTGACCTACGATGGTAAATATCTGGTGCAGTCGGATTACGCAGTGGCTGCCAGCATTGGCGCCGCTGCGATCAATGGCGCGTTGCGCGGGCTTTGCAATCAGGAATCACTGATTGCAGGCGCGCCAGCGGTCAGCGCAGGCCCTCTGGGGATTTGCGGCTCGAGCTTCGGTTCCTCGGTGCGTGTCTACAAGACCAGCGAGAGCTATACACATGGCAAGACGCAGGACTCCTTGTCCAAGTCCAATATCTTTTCGAGCAATCCCTACATTCGCTCGGTCAGCGCCGTGCCGGATGGCCCACGCCAGGAGCAGGTAATTTTCCATGAGGAGAACGAAGGCCTGATGGCGTTCGGCCTGCCGCACCAGTCGCATCACTGTGTGAATCAGAAAGGCTGGGTCAACCTCGGCGATCCGAGCTACGATCGCGCCATTACACCAGCCGGCGTTGGCGCCAACAGCGGCTCCAACATCGGCGTTGCCAGCTGCACGTCCGGCGACAGCAACTACATCCCTCATGACGGGGCGTTCTCGGCGGCAATGTGCGGCGGTACGCTGTTCTACAGCCCCGATATCACCATCGCTGGCGACCAGACCAATGCACTCGGTGGTAAAGGTCCGTACTGGCGCGCGGTCTACGACGTGGGTCCCTGCACGGGCGTGTCCTACTTCAACCTGACCGACGATGACCGCTGGCTGATCCTGCCCATCTCGGGTATCGAAAGCCCGGCCAATGTGGATCCGGATGGTGCCGTAGAATTCGACCGCGACTATCCGCGTGAACACAGCCGTCGTGTTCTGACCGTGGATATCCGTCCCCTTCTGGCCAAGGGCCATGCGGATACCGCTGCCACGGCCATTCGCTGCGACTTCCCGCCGCCGGACGGCACACGCACCGCCAATACCACGCTCGGCATCAGGGCCACGCGCGCAGATCTATCGAGCGGGATCAGCGGCAAGTTCAACGTGCTTCGCCACAATAACGAAGCCGACGACTGCCCGCGTATCCGCGGAGCCATCGGCCAGTTTGAAACCGGACCGACCGGTGTCGGCGCCGCCACCACCGAATCGTCCAACTCGAGCCAGCTCGGTGTGGGCTACATCCGCCTGGCGCAAACCCTACAGGAAGTTCAATCCGGTACGCCGGGCAACATCAGCTTGAACGCGTCTCAGGTTGGCGGCGAGCCTTCGGGCACCGGCGGCGATCCGGGCAGCGGCAATCTCAACTCGCCGCAGAACCTTTACACCCACGGTGGTCCGCACTTCACGGTGATCGATCGCATTGGCTATCAAGCTACGCCTTCGGGCGGCGGCGGCTACCTTGACCTGACGCCGATCAAGACGGCTAGCGGTCTTGGGGTGCCGCGCGACGCCGTGGTGGGACAGCCGCCAGCGTCCGGTGTCGAGCGCTACGCCTTTATCCAGTACTTCGTGGAACTGAATCACGTGCCTCTGCCGGGTACCGGGTCGGATGGTGACCGCACGATCTGCTTGGCCAAGGTTGATCGCAGAACCGGCGCATCGGTGCTCGATACGTCATTCACCGACGAGCTCCTGGGTACGCCGTGCCTCGATTTCGACAGCGCGGCGCGTGATAGCTGGCTGTGGCCCGGCGCACGTGGACTGAAGGGTGCCGCCAAGCCGCACGCTGCGATCTTCGAGCGAGATGGCGCAGCCCTGTTCGGCCCGGGTTACTACCCTGCGGCACCGGTGACGCTCAACGGCAGCAACTGAGCCCAGCCAATCCGGAGACTGGCTTCAATTGCAGTCAGTCTCCGGATTTTTCCCGGATCAATATTTTTGCAGGTATCAGGAGTATTCAGATGTTGCAGTTGCAGATTAGACCGGCGTTGAGACTCTCGCTTTACGCCGCTGGTTTGGCCAGTCTGGTTGCGGCGCAGGGCGCATCAGGCGCCAGTGCTGGACCGTATGCCGAAGGGCTCGCACCAGAAATTATTGTCAACGGCCAACCGATCAGCCAGAACCATGTGCAGCTGATGACGTCCGGGTTTGCCACTGACAAGAATGGACGGCCCTTGAACAGCGCTGATGCACGCACTGCCGCGCGCACGGAGTTGATCACCGAAGAGGTGCTGGCGCAGGAGGCACGCAAGAGCGGCCTGGACAAGAAGCCGGCGGTCGCCGACCAGTTGGCATTCCAGACGCGTGAAATTCTGTCGCGTGCATACCTGGAAAATTATTTTGAAAAAAATCCGATCACCGACGCCAGCCTGAAGTCGGCCTACGAATGGAATCGAGCGAACGGCAAGATCGTCGAGTACAAGCTGCGCCAGATCCTGGTGCCGACGTCCTCGGAAGCGCGTGAAATCATCGGCAAGCTGAATGGCGGCTCCGATTTTGCCGAGCTTGCCAGGGTGTATTCGCAGGATCCTGGTGGACAGAATAACGGAGGCGATCTGGGCTGGTTCCGACCCGATATCTTCGTCGACCACAATTTCACCGACGCACTGCCGTCGCTGAGAAAAGGTGAATACAGCAAGACTCCAGTGCGCAGCCGCTTCGGTTGGCATGTCATCAAGGTCGAGGATGGTCCGCGTCCGGTCGCAACCCCCGAGCCTTACGATGCGCTCAGCGACAACGTGAAACAGGCGCTGCGCCAAAAAGCGGGACAGCTTCAGATCGAAACCTTGACTGCACGTCTGACTGCGAACGCCAAGATCAGCAGCGGCAGCGCGACAGGCACCAACGGCGCCGGGCAGAAATGACATGACGGCATCGTATTCATCTGTACGGCGATTTGCCGTTTTGGCCGCATCCCTGCTGGTATTGGCAGGCTGCGCCCAGAGCGGGGTGCGGCCCGCGACGCAAACCCCACGGTCCGACGCTGTGATCAACGGTCTCACACAAGAAGACCGTGTGGCGTTCTTCGTCAACCATGCACGCAACGGCGAGTGTGCCGAGGTCGCCAAGAGTATCGCCGACGGACAGCCCGTCGATCAGTTCGATTCCCTGGGACAAACCGCGTTGATCGCTGCCGTCAGCCACAACTCGCTGGAGTGCGCCAGGATCTTGCTCGACCATCAGGCCAGTGTGAACCTGGCCGATGGTTCGGGCTGGAGTCCGCTGATCTATGCCGCTTACTTCGGCGACAGCGCCGAGTTGCTGACCGAGTTGCTGAAGCACGGTGCCGACATCAATGCGCGCAATGATCGCGGCATTACGGCGCTCTTTCTCGCCAGTGCAGTCGGGCATGAAGAGCAGGTCAAGTTCCTGCTCGGTCATGGCGCCGACCGCAGCATCGAATCCACCGCCGGCTACACGCCGCTGCGCATCGCGAAGTTGCGCGGCCAAGGCCGGATCGTGGCGCTGCTGGAATCGGCAGCGGCGCCAGGCGGCGCGCCGTCGCATTGAGGCTCGCATGCTGCCGTGGCCTGCAATAAGAACGCTTCCTGTCGCCGCGCTCTGCGGCATGGCCGGCTTTGGCCTGCTGCAGGCCGCTCAGGCACACGAATCGCACGCGGCGACCGGCACGCACGATGAGACCGCGCAGGTCGAGTTGGGCGAGGCTGCGCAGCAGCAGTCCGGTATCAAGACGATATTGCTCGCAGACGCAGCGCGGAGCACCGCTCTCCCGGGTCTGGTCGTCGTCGATGCGCGTCGTGACCTGCGCATCGTCGCCAGGCAGGATGGCGTTATCGAGGCGCCGGCTGGCGGTTTCGCGCAGCCAGGGCAAAAAGTGATCGCTGGCCAGGTGCTGGCCTACCTGAGACCGGCACTGCCGCAACCTGAGCGCCGCAACCTGGAAATCGAATACGCGGCCGCGCATCGCGATGCAATGATCAGCCGGCTCCAGGTCGAGCGTTATCAGCTGGATGGCACGCAACCGTTTGATATCAAGCTGCCGACACCAACCCTCCAATTGCTGGCCGACTACCGCAGCGCCCAGGCGCGAGAATCACAGCTGCACAGGGCTCTGAACGACGGCGTCACCATCGCCGCACCGCGTGCCGGAGTGGTCGTGCGTAGTAACGCGCGAGCTGGCGCGGTCGCGGTTTCTGGACAGTCGCTTTTCGAGCTGAACGCCGGGGCGGGGCTTGCGATTGCCGTCGAATACTCGGATCGAGATATCGACAGTGCCCAGGTGAAAAGCGCCGTGACGGTCGACGGCCAATCGATCGGACTGAGCCTGCTCAGCGAGTCCTACGACCCGGAATTGCGTTCGCGCCGAGCGTTGTACGAGGTCGTCGGCGCGATCGCTTCGCTGGCCCCTGGCGAGCCCGTTCAGGTCCGAGCGGAGACGCAGGCAAGCAGCGCCAGACAGTTCGCCTTACCCGCAAGAAGCGTATTTCGCCAGGATGGCGCCTCTTGGGTCTGGGTCAACCAGCGGCCTGGGATTTTCCGCGCGCAGCGGATTCACTATGTCGCCACCGACCAGGAGCGCATCCTCGTCGATCGAGGCCTGAGCGGCAGCGAGCACGTCGTGGTGGACGGTGTGCCGGCGCTCAACGACGCCCGGCGGGCGGAGGGCAGCAGGCCATGACCCGTTCCGCGGCCTTTCTGGTTTTGGGGATCACGGCCGTGTACATCACGCCGGCGGTGAATGCCCACGACGGCGAGGCACATCGGGATGCCGGTGCACCGCCAGTGACCGAAGTGGCTGCACCTTTGGCGGCCGTGCCGCACAAGTTATCGAATGGTGACTTGTTCGTGCCCAAGGCCGTGCAGCATTTGCTGGGCGTCCGTACCGAAACGCTCGCGCAAGGTCGCGTTACGACAGTATTGAAATTGCAGGGTGAAGTCATCGCGCGGCCCGAGGCGCGCACCCTGATCGCCGCGCCGGAGACGGGAATTCTCGAAGCGCCCGAGGGCGACTGGCCGCTCGCCGGCATTGCCGTCAAAGCTGGGCAGGTGCTGGCCTACCTGCGGCCGCAGATAACGCAGAGGGATGCCGCCAAGCGAACCGCGCAGCGCGTCGAATCCGAGCAGCGCGCATTGATCGACCAGATCAATGTCGAGCGCCTGCGGCTGCAATCCTCAGCCAGCGAGGGCCAGGCCAGCGGCAACGTCTACTACGAGCAGGCGCTCGCGGAGCTTGAGGCCGCGACACAGCAGCGCGACCAGGCTGCGGCCAGCCTGACGGACCGGCTGCCTCTGCGCGCGGCGGTCAGCGGCGTGCTGCTCAGGAGCAATCTGCGCGAAGGCGAAATGGTGATCGCCGGACAGCCGCTGTTCGAGGTGACGAATCCTGCGCAGCTGCGCGTTGCGGCGTACAGCTTCGATCCGCGCCTCGCGGCGAAAGTGCAATCCGCGCATATCGCCGTCGATACGCAACGGCAAGTGCTGCTGCGCCTGCGTGCACAGGAGCCACTGAAGGAGCAGCCGGGATGGCGACTGTTGCTCGACGTCGCCGATGCCGGTGCCGGACTTGTGCCCGGCATGCCGGTGGATGTCGTCGTCGATGTCGACGCCGACGCCGCGACGCAGCAGCTCTCGAAGGCCTGCGTCACCGGCTTGAACGAGGGTGGTGGCGTCTGGGTGCATGTTGCGTCTGAGCGCTTTGCGTTGCGCCGTATCGCGGCCTGCGATGCGGTGAACCCATCTGTCGCGGCCATCGGCAATGGAGCGGTGAGCGGATTCAAGCCGGACGACCGACTGGTCGTCGTCGGCGGAGCGCTGCTCGCGCAATACCAATGAATATCGGGCCGGGGCAGGCGTGACCGCGGACCAGCACTTGTTCACGTCATATCAGAAAAAGGGATTTACACGATGATTACCCAGAACCACACCGGGCTTACCGCACTTCCCGCTGCGCGATTGCTGCTCGCAGCTGCGATGGTCGTACTCGCGTCGGACATGGCGGCTTGCAGCCGCAGCTCCCCTGCGCCAGAAAGCGTGATCGACAGGGCGCAGGGCCTCGCCCAGTACGCTTTCACCGCCGCCGATGGTAGCTATCCCTATGCCGGCCTGACGCAAGGGCGGGACGGCAACCTTTACGGCACGACTCTCTCCGGCGGTGCCAACAATGCCGGCACGGTCTACCGGCTCGCGCCGGGCGGCACGCCGACGACGCTCTACTCGTTCGGTGCCAACAACACCGACGGCGCCTCGCCGTACTCGGCCCTCGTGCAGGGCAGCGATGGAAATTTCTATGGCACCAATTCCGCAAACGGTGCCAACGGCAAGGGTACGGTCTTCCAGATCACGTCCTCCGGGGCGCTGACCACGCTGCATGCGTTTGGTGCCGGCAGCGATGGCGCCGAACCCAGCGGCACGCTGGTCCAGGGCCGTGATGGCAGCTTCTACGGCACCACGCAGACTGGCGGCGCTTACGGTGGCGGCACGCTCTACAAGATCACCCCGTCCGGGGTCATCACGACGCTGTACTCCTTCGGCGGCGTCGCCAACGATGCGGCCGGCCCCTACGCCGGCCTGGTGCAGGGCAGCGACGGCAATTTCTACGGCACCACGCCGCTGGGCGGGGCCAACGGCGAAGGCACGGTGTTCAAGCTGACGCCCGCAGGTGATTTCACCATCCTGTACTCCTTCAGTGCCATTGCTGCGGACCGGAATGCAGACGGTGCGCTGCCCTACGCCGGCCTGGTGCAGGGTGGCGACGGCAACCTCTACGGCGTCACCTCGTACGGCGGCGCCAAGAACTTCGGAACGGTCTACAGGATCACGACGGCAGGCGGCTTCACCACGCTGTATTCGTTCTCCGGGGCTGCCGACGGTGCGCATCCGCGTGCCGGCCTGATCGACGGCGGCGATGGCAGCTTCTATGGCACCGCCTCCGGCGGCGGCGCCAATAATCTGGGCACCGCGTTCAAGATCACGCCCAATGGCACGCTGTCGACGCTCTACGCCTTCGGCGCCAACGCGGCGGATGGCGCTTCGCCGTATGGCGCGCTGCTCAAGGCCAGCAACGGCGGACTCTATGGCACCACGCTCGGCAGCGGGCTGGGGACGATCTACCGTCTCAAGTAAAGCGAGCCGAACAAAAAAGCCGCAGCAAGTGCTGCGGCTTTTTCATGCCCTGAGGACGTCAACGCTCGTACCGATGCTGCTCGCCCTCGTCGCCGCGCAGCGAGAACGGCGAAAAATTGGTGCCCTTGTCGTAGGTATCGATGCCTTCACTGCGCTTGAGGAAATTCACGACGGCGTAGGTCACAGGCGTGAACAGCACTTCGACGGCGACCTTGAAGGTGAAGTTGGCGATGACCACGGTGACCATGGTGTCGCTGGTCCACTCGCCGTAGAACGCCAGCGGAAAGAACACGATGGAGTCCACCGCCTGGCCGCAGATGGTGGAGCCGATGGTGCGCGTCCACAGGTAGCGTCCCTGTGTCAGCAGCTTGAGTCGCGCGAGCACGTAGGAGTTCACGAAGTCGCCGAGCCAGTAGGAGAACAGCCCGGCAAAGACGATGCGCCAGGTGTTGCCGAAGGCCACTTCCATCGCCGGCTGCAGATCCTTGTTGAATGGTTCGGTCGGGCTTGCCGGCAGTGCGATCATCGCCCAGGCCATGAAGCTGGCGAAGATCAGCGCGCCGAAGCCGGCCCAGATCGCGCGGCGCGCGCGCGCGTAGCCATATACCTCGGTGAGGATGTCGCCGAAGATGTAGCTGAACGGGAAGAAGATGTTGCCGGCACCGTAGTTGAAGGTGCCGAGCAGCGGCAGCGTGGCCACCGCCACCTTGGCCGGGCCGATCAGGTTGGAACACAACAGCACCGTCACCATACCGGCGACGAGAAAGTCGTAGTACCGATACGCGTGCATAGGATCAGCCCGTTCCTTTCGGCCAGCGGTGACGCTTTTCCAGGCGCGGCATCCATGCCTCGCCAAGAAAACCGGCCAAGGACCATCCTGGCCCTTGGCGTTCGCTGCGCCCGCTCGCAGTGCGAGCGCAGCGGCCCGGCTCACCCATACCGGCGACGAGAAAGTCGTAATAGCGATAGCTGTGCATGACCTATTGTGCCCGAAGGAGGCGTCAGCGCCGGCACCCGCTCAACGACAGTTGCCTGGGGAGTTTGTTATAAATCATTATGTAATTTAAAGTTCAGCATATATTTGCAAACATAAAGCCTGCCATCAAATCGCAGAGCGGGTGGGCCGCTCAGGCGGCTATGCACACCGGTTTCACCGGTGCCGCAACCGGATTCATCAGTGGTCGGAATTGGATACGGCTCGGCGCGCGATCTGGATACCGTATCTGGCCGATGCAGCGCCTACGCCGGGCGCGTGATGTCGGGCAACAGGGCCGTGAGTCGATCCCACACGCCGAGCTTGCGGGCCTGCACTTCCAGCGCGGGCAGGCGCGCACGCAGCGTGTCCGCGGCGCGCTTGAGTGTGTCGTCGCCGAGGCGCGAGACGATGGGCAGCAGTTGCGGCCAGAGGTTCTGCGCCTCGGTGCTGGCGATCAGGTGATCGAGCACGGCGCGGTCCTGCTGCGCGATGAGGGTGGCGACGGTGTCCAGCTCCGGCTCGCCCATGTCGCTGGCGATTGCGAGCAGATCCGGCCACAGACCCAGGCGATCCGTGGTGTCGATCAGGCGCAGCAGCACGGGCTGCGGGAAATGCGGCAGCAGTCGCGCGGCGGTCCGGCGTGCAGACTCGCCCATGTCGCGCAGCAGCGGCAGCACCTCGCCCCAGAGGCGGGCGCGATCCATCGCCTCCAGCAGGGCCTTGAGCACGGACTCGTCCTGCTCGCCGATCAGGCGCACGACGTTGCGGCGCTCGTCGTCGTCCATTAGCTGGAGAATGGAGACCAGATCCGGCCACAGGGCGCGCTGGTTGGCGACACTCAGCAGCTTGAGCAGCACGGTGCGCGGCAGGTGCTCCACCACCTGCGCCGCCGTGCGGCGCGCCCCCTCGTGCATGTGCCCGACCAGCGGCAGCAGCTCGGCCCACAGGCCGTGGCGCTCGGCGGCATCGATGATGCTGCGCAGCACCTCGGCACTGGCCAGTCCGGGCAGCGACGCCACCTTGCGCTGGTTGGCCTCGCTCATGCAGCTGACGATGGGCAGCACCGCGTCCCAGACCTGCAGCCGCTGCGCCGCCTCAAGCATGCCGCCGAGCACGGACGCGTCCTCGGCCGCGGCGAGATCACCGATACGGCCCTTCCACTCACGGCTGGCGTGATCCATCAGCGACAGCGCCTCAGTCCACAGGCCGTGACGGTCATCGGCCGCGAGCCGGATGCTGGACCGCAAGCGAGCCTCCGGCAGCAGGCCGATGAGGGCGTTGAGCTTGTCCTTGGACTCGATGAAGAAGGCCGTGCGCAGCAGCGCCTCGTCGCTGGTGATGGCCGTGATCGCCGCTGCGATCACCGTATCGCGCAGGTAGCCGACGAAGCGGCCCATGGTGATGAAGTCGCCGCGCTGCACCAGGATCAGGGCGATGGCGACGACGCGGTGCGCCGGCATCGCCGCAATCACTTCGCGGGCACTCGCCGGGTCGAGTTCGACCGCGACATCCGCGAGGAAGGCATCCGGCATTTTCGCGGCGAGATCGACCGCACGATCCGCCGGCATCAGGCCGGCGATGCGCGCGCACAGCACGGCGCCGAACACCTTTTCGCCGATCAGCGCCACCAGGGCGTTGGGCAGCAGGCGGCTGGCCTGGGTGACGCGCGTGAACATCGGTCGCGAGCGCGCGAACTCAGCAGCGCTCAGCACCTCGCGCAGCGTGCGCAACTGCCGGGCGTCGAGCGCGCGCAGATAGCCGAGCGCGTCGGCGGTGGTGCCGAGGAAGCGCGCCAGCTTGACGGTTTCCGCGAGGACGTCGAGCTGGCTCATGAAAACAGGATTTTCTTCAGCGGCCCGCGCAGCAGCGCAGGCGCCATGCGCAGGCCGTGATCGACAGCCTGATCGAGTGCCGCGCGCTGGCGCTGTCGCGCGCTGTGCAGGTCCGCGGCCAGCCGCGCCTGCGCCTCCGCAGGCAGCGCCGCCAGGAAATCCAGGCGGCGCTCGTCACCCAGCTCGGCGCGAAGGTCCGCGTTCAGCCGCTGCTCGGACATGATCGGCTCAGTGCTTGGGGCTGTCGTCCTTGAGCGCATCGTCGGCGCCGACGGTGAGATCGTCGTCGCGGTGCTTGAGCTCTTCCTTCGACAGGAAGTGCGCCAGCGCCGGCAGCACGACGATGGCGCCAACCATGTTGGTGGTGAAACCGAACACCAGCAGGATGCCCATGTCTTTCTGGAACTGCAGCTTGGAGAAGATCCACAGCGCCACGCCGGTGGCGAGGCCGACGCCGGTGAACAGCGTCGCCTTGCCGGTCGAGCGCATCTTCTGGTAGTACGCCTCTTCCAGCGACTGACCCTTGCGCAGGCCGGCCGCGATCACCGAGTAGCTGTAGATGCCGTAGTCCACGCCGACGCCGCAGGCGAAGGCCAGAACCGGCAGCGTCGCCACCTTCTGGCCGATGCCGAGCGCCACCATCACCGCATAGCCGAGCAGCGTCACCATCGACAGCGGCAGGATCACGCACAGCACGCCGGACAGCGTGCGGAACGACAGCCACAGGAACAGGATGATCACCGCATAGACCCAGCCGACGACAGGCAGCTCGTTGCGCTTCACTTCCTCGTTGGTGGCCGCCATCACGCCGATGTTGCCGGAGGCGAGCCGGAAGTTGACGCGCTTGTCGCGCTGGAAGTCGGTGGCGTAGCGCTTCACCGCGTCGGTCAGGTGCTGGATGGTCTGCGCCTTGTGGTCGGTGGTGAACACGAACAGCGCCACCGCCGAGCAGGTGGTGTTGAGGAAGCCGGTGGTGGTCGGCACCAGCGCGGTGATCTGCGCCAGCGCCTGCGGCTCGTGCGGCAGCTCCTCGGCATCGAGGCGACCCTCGCTGAGACCGGCGTGCGCGAACTTGGCGAGGTCGAACAGCGACAGCACGTCGCGCACGCCGTCCTGGTTCTTCATGTACCAGTTGAAGGTGTCGATCTCGGAGGCGATCGAGTAGTCGATGCAGCCGTCGTCGAAGGACTCGGCAATCACTTTGAGGTGATCGACGCCCATGGTGAAATTCTGGGCGATGGCGCGCGCGTCCTGGTTGAAGCGCGAGTCCGGCCGCAGTTCCGGCACGCCCTCGGTGGTGTCGCCGATCTGCACCTTGTGGTATTGGCTGGCGCCGAAGATCGACAGCAGCACCATCACGATCACCACGACCGTGGCCGGGCCGCGATGCGTGAGCACCGCCATCTTCTTGAACACCGCGTCGCCAATGCGCTCACGCACTTCCTGCGCCTTGCGGAACTGCTCGACGTTGGGCAGTCGCATGTACGACAGCATCGCCGGCAGCAGCACCTTATTGACGATGATCACGCCGGCCATGCCGAAGGCGGCATTGACCGACATCTCGCGGATCACCTGGATGTTGATCAGGTAGATGGTCGAGAAGCCGGCGACATTGGTCAGCAGCGCCACCACGCCGGGAATCGCCAGCGAGCGGAAGGTCGCCAGCGAGGCCTGGTAGCTGGTGGCGTTGCGCGTCGAGATTTCGCTGGCCCAGGAGTTGACGTACTGCACGCCGTGACTCACCGACACCGACATGATGAGGAACGGCACCAGCATGGCGAACGGGTCGAGGCCGTAGCCCACCAGATGCAGCAGGCCCAGCTCCCAGGTGCAGGCCACCAGCGAGGTGGCGACCACCAGCACCGCGAGGCGGAAGGAACCGATGTAGGCCCACAGCAGCAGGCCGGTGAGGATCAGGGCGATGACGAAGAACGCCGCCACTTCCAGCGAGGCCTTGGTCATGTCATCGACGACCTTGGCGAAGCCGACGATACTGACGCGGACGTTGTCGCTCTCGTACTTCTTGCGGATCTCCTCGAGCTTGTCGCCGACCTTGACGTAGTCGAGACCGGCGGCGGCCTGGTTGCCGGACATGGCGACGGCGGTCACGGCCTTGATGCGGTCGCTCAGCGTCGGCGATGCCGGTGCCGTGGTGCCGGCGACGGCGCCCAGCGTCCAGGCATCGTGCAGGCGGTCGCCCAGCGGCCGGGCGGCGTCCTTGAGCGCGTCGGTGGTGCCGGCGCTGGGATCGCTTTCCAGCAGCTCCAGCTGGATCAGCGCGGTGGTCTGATCTTCCGACACCAGGCGGCCGATGACGCTGGCCTTGGCCACGTTGCGCTTGATGCGCTGCATCATCTCCGGCGTCGGCGAGTAGGTCGAGGGAATCACGTTCTCGCCGGACAGGCCGCCCTCCACCACCTCAACGTAGAGGATCGAGGGCGAGAAGATCGAGGTCACGCGCGCGCGGTCGACGCCGGGGATGAAGAAGGCATCGTCGGAGGCCTTGCGCAGCGTCTCCATGAACTCCGGCTGGTAGATGTCGCCCTTGCTGTTGTGCAGGGCGATCAGCACCGTGTTGGCACCGCCGAAGTCCTTGTAATACTGCATGAAGGTCTGCATGTACGGGTGCTCTTTCGGCACCATCTTCAGCCAGCCGGCGTTGGGCCGCAGCTGCGCCGCGTTCCAGGCGAAGAACGCGGTGAGAATCAACAGCAGCGTGAGCGTGACCGCACGCCACTTGAAGATCGGCGGCTCGACGATCCGCAGGACGGCGCGGGTGAAGTTGGTCGAACGCATCGGCGCGGTCATGGCAGCGCTCCCAGATCCTGAACGCCTTGACGGCCCACCGCGATCACGCGGCCTTGGTAATCGACCGCGTGCACCAGCGTCTCCACCGCCGGTGTCTTCACCACGGTCAGCGCCGCGCCGGACGCGGCCTGCTTGAGCGCCGTGCCGTTGATGCCGACGAACAGCAGGCCGTCATCCTTGAGCGGCAGCACGCCGAACAGGCTTTCGTTGGACGGGTTCTCGACGCGGTGCCAGCCCAGCGCGGCCGCGGCCTGTGGCGTATCGGCGGCCTGCTGGCCATCCGGATCCCAGTGCGCGATGTCGGTCGCGGGACAGGCGGCGAGGTCCGCGGTCTCGTAGACGTGGCCGCGCATGCCGAAGGCCAGCACGCCCTTGGCGCCGCGCGCAATGGCGCCGAAGAACGAGCCGATATAGGGCGAGTGCAGCGCCTGCCAGCTCGCGCCGGCGTCGCGGGATCGTGCCAGCAGGCCGTGCTCGCCGACCACGAGCAGGGTGCCGTCGGCCAGGCGCAGCACGGCGTTGAGATGCAGGCGCTGATCGGCCAGGGCCGCAGCGCCGGGATTCCAGGTGGCGCCGCCGTCGCTGCTCTCCAGCACGGTGCCGTAGGCACCGACGGCAAGGCCGCGCTGCGCATCGAGGAACAGCACGTCGTACAGCGCGTGGCTCTGCGGGTCGAAGTGCCGCAGCGTCCAGGTCATGCCGCCGTCGCTGGTCTGCAGGATGCTGCCGCTATAGCCCAGCACCCAGCCATGCTGCGCGTCGCTGAACCGCACGCGCGTGAGCATGACGTTGACCGGCGAGCGCGACTGCTGCCAGTGCTTGCCGTCGTCGGAGTGGATGATCACCCCCTGCTCGCCGACGGCGACCATGCGCGAACCGGCCAGCGCAATGTCCAGCAGCCGCGCATGCAGCGACTTGGGCGCCAGCAATGCCGGCCGCGGCGTCTGCGGCGGGGCCGGCGGATGCGTGGTGGGTTCCTCCTCCTGCGCGCAGATGCCGGCGCTGGCCAGCGTCAGCACCAGCGCGAAAGCCGCGCGCCTCATTTGGAACGCGCCTTGCGCTTGAGCGCGTCGGGCGAGAAGTAGTCGTCGGTGTAGTTGATCTCGAAGTCGGAGATCGCGTCCTCGTTGGTCATCGCGGTCACGAAGTAGCGCTTCGACTGCAGGTCGTAGATGGTTTCGGGGATGCCGGTGACGGTGGGAATGAAGGGCACCGTCAGCAGATGTGCTTCCTGCACTTTCCACAGCTCGCCGCGGTTGTCGTAGCAGTCCACGACCGCCACCGACCAGGAGTCCTCATCGAGATAGAAGCGGCGCTTGCCGAAGCGGTGACGTTGGCCCGCGCGCAGCGTGGCTTCGACCACCCAGACGCGGTGCAGCTCGTAGCGCGCCAGGTCCTGGTTGATGTGGCCGGGGCGGATGATGTCGTTGTACTTGAAGGTCGGGCTGTTGATGACCCAGGAGTTGTACGGGATCAGGATTTCCTTCTTGCCAAGCAGCTTCCAGTCGAAGCGGTCCTGCGCGCCGTTGAACTCGTCGATCTGGTCGTTGAACTGCTCGCCGTCGGAGCCGATCGAGGGATTGTCGTAGCCGACGTCGGGTGCGCGGTTCACGCGCGCCAGGCCCGGGCTGTAGAGATAGGCGATACGGGTGTTGCCGGCGCCGCCGGCGGTTTCCTGCACCAGCGTGATCTGGCCGGCGACGCGCGGCGGCGACAGCACCGCCTGCATGTAGTACGCAAAGATGCTCTTCTTGGCGCCGGTGGAGGGCTCCTTGAGATTGGCGTACTTGAACTTCACGTCCTCGATCAGCTTGCTGATCTTGTAGCTGCCATCGGCCTTGACGATGGCCTGGTTGTTGTAGCGCTTGACCGCGGAGCCGCGGAACTTGAGCTTGTGGTTCCACAGCGGCTCGGCGCCGGCCTTGGGCATCGGAAACGGGAAGCCGAGTTCGGCGCCTTCGACGTCGTCGGTGCCGCTGAGCGAGGCGCGCGTGGCGTTGGCCACCGTGGCCTTGAGGATCGCATCCGGGAAGAACGCGGTGCGCACCGTCGGATACACGATCATCTTGTAGTCGGGGTAGGTCTTGAACATCGCCTTGTGGCCTTCGCTCAGGTAGCGGTCGTACTTGGCCTCGTTGGCGGCGGTGATCACGTACAGCGGCTTGAGCATGGCGTCCGGCGTTTTGCCCGGCACCTTGTAGCTGAGGAAATCCTTCACGTAGCCGGGCATGTAGCTCAGCATCAGGTCGGCGCCGGTGCGCTGGGTCTTGTCGTCGGCCAGGGAGGCCAGCTCCAGCGCCTTGCCCACGTCGAAGGCCTTGACCATGCGCGACACGATGTCCGGCTGTTTGCGCAGCTCGGTGAGCACCGCGACGATGTCCGGCTGCAGGGTGGCCAGCTTCACCTTGTGCTGCTCGACCTGCGCCAGCAGGCCGTCGACGCTCTTGCCGCCGCGGCCGGACAGCACCTTGTCGTAGTCGGCCTTGAGCGAGGGATCGGCCGAGAGCATCTCGCGCACCAGCTTCATCACCTGCGCGAACTTGGCGGGATCGCTGTCCATGATCGACTGGCCCAGCTCCAGCACCTCGCTGACCGCCTTCGGATCGGTGACCAGGTTGTTGATGTCCTTGACCAGGCGCACGCGCAAGGCTTCGAGCTGGGCGTGGGTGGTCTTGGTGGAAGCATCGCTGACCGCGGCGCGTCCGAGGTACTCGGGAATGGTGCCGTCCTTGTTGCCGGCGCGCTCGGCGCCGACTTCGGTGAGATCCTTGCCCAGGTGTGCGGCTTCCTCGGGGCTGACCTTGGCTTGCGCGGCACACGCCGACCACAGCAGGACCACGCCTAAGGCGATCTTCTTCATCTTGCTTCCCTCCAGCTCGCGGGCTGATTCGTGTTTTAGTGTCCGGCCATTCCAGCACGATTGCGGCCGATTTGACCATCGATGCTGCGCCGCCGCGCTTGTCGTCGACATTGGCTGCTGAGACGGATGCAAGTGTCGGATGGGCGCATCTGCACCCGGATCGCGGAAGGCGCAGTCCGCTGACCACATCGGCCCGGCGCCGCATGGGCCGCCGCCGCAGCGGTCGTGTCGTGGTTCATCGGCCCTGGGAGGCGCCACCCGCTACAGCCATTCTGCCTGGGCAATGTGTTATCAAATATTTATCAATTTTAGTTTTGAACAATATTTAATAACACAAACCTTCGATCGTCTGGCCCGAGCGGGTGGCATCCGCGGGCACAAAAAAGCCGCCTCGCGGCGGCCTTTTCGTCATGCGGGGCGCGTCAGTGCCCGCCGTCCAGCGACTTCACCGCCTGGATCATCTGCACCATCACCTTCTGGGCGTCGCCGTAGACCATGTTGGTGTTGTCCTTGAAGAACAGCTCGTTCTCCACGCCGGAATAGCCCTTGCCCTGGCCGCGCTTCACGACGTACACCTGCTTGGCCTGATCGACGTTGAGGATCGGCATGCCGTAGATCGGCGAGGACTTGTTGGTGCGCGCCGCCGGGTTCACGGTGTCGTTGGCGCCGATGACGATGGCGACGTCGGCTTCCTTGAACTCGCCGTTGATGTCTTCCATGTCATAGATGATGTCGTAGGGCACGCCGGCTTCGGCCAGCAGCACGTTCATGTGGCCGGGCATGCGGCCCGCGACCGGGTGGATCGCGAACTTCACCTCGACGCCGGCGTCCTGCAGCAGCTTCACGAACTCGTAGAGCTTGTGCTGCGCCTGCGCCACGGCCAGGCCATAGCCCGGGGCGATGATGACCTTGCTGGCGTAGCGCATGTTGATGGCGGCGTCGCCGGCATCGACCGGCTTCATGCTGCCCTGGATCTCGCCCTGGCCTTCGTCGCCGGCGGCGCCGAAGTTGGAGAACAGCACGTTCGACACCGAGCGGTTCATCGCCTTGGCCATCAGCAGCGTCAGCAGCGTACCGGCCGAGCCCACCACCATGCCGGCGATCATCAGCGCCGGGTTGTTCAGCACATAACCCTCGAAGCCGACCGCCAGGCCGGTGAAGGCGTTGTACAGCGAGATCACCACCGGCATGTCGGCGCCGCCGATCGGCATGGTCATCATCACGCCGTAGAACAGCGCCAGTGCGAAGAACGCCGCCAGCAGCAGCGCCGGCACCGCGCCGCCGTTGTACACGACGTAGGCGCCGAGGCCGACGATCACCGTCAGCAGCGTGCCGTTGATCGCCTGCAGGCCGGCGAGACGCAGCGTCTTGTTGATGCGGCCGTCGAGCTTGCCCCAGGCGATCAGCGAGCCGGACAGCGAGACCGAGCCGATCAGGCCGCCGAGCACCGCGAGGCCGAGGCCCACGCCGGCATGCGCCTTGTAGCCGAACAGCTCGATCGCGGCGATCGCCGCCGCCGCGCCGCCGCCCATGCCGTTATAGAGCGCCACCATCTGCGGCATCGCGGTCATGGCGACGCGCTTGCCGCTCCACCAGGCCCAGCCGAGGCCGGCGACCAGCGCCACCACCGCCAGGATGACATTGGTGGTCAGATGCGGCCGCGCGGCTTCTTCCACATCCAGTGTGTAGAGGAAGCTGGCCAGCACGGCGACGACCATGCCGACGCCGGCGACGACGATGCCCGAGCGCGCCGTGACCGGCGACGACATACGCTTGAGGCCGAAGATGAAGAGGAACGCAGCGAGGAAGTAGCTCGCGTCGATGATCAGAGCAGCATTCATGGTCGCGTCCCCTTAACCCTTCTTCTTGTCCGAAGGCTTGAACATCTCGAGCATGCGCTCGGTCACCACGTAACCGCCGGCGGCGTTGCCGGCGCCCAGCAGCACGCCGACGAAGCCGATGGCCTGCTGCAGCGGCGTCGAGGCATTGAGCAGCGCCCACAGCGCGCCGACCACGACGATGCCGTGGATGAAGTTGGAGCCGGACATCAGCGGCGTGTGCAGGATCGCCGGCACGCGGCCGATGATCTCGAAGCCGGTGAACGCGGCCAGCATGAAGATGTAGAGGGCGACGAAGCCCGTGAGGATGGTGGTGGTGTATTCCATGTCCGTCTTCCTTAGCCTTCCACCGCTTTCTTCGCGGCCTCGTTCTTGATGTCGCCGCCGTGCGTCAGCACCGACTTGGCGATGATCTCGTCGTCCCAGTCCAGCTTCAGCGCCTTGTCCTTGATCATCAGCTCCAGCAGGTTGAGCTGGTTCTTGGCGTACAGCTCGCTGGCGTGCTCGCCGAGCAGCGACGGCACGTTGAGCGGCGCGACGATGGTGACCTGGCCGACCTGCACGGTCTCGCCCGGCTGGGTGTACTCGCAGTTGCCGCCGCCCTCGGCGGCGAGATCGACGATCACCGCGCCGGCCTTCATGCCGTCGACCTGCGCCTTGCTGATCAGCTTCGGCGACGGGCGGCCCGGGATGGCGGCGGTGGTGATGATGAGGTCGGCCTGCTGGATGTGCTTGGTGACGACCGCGGCGATCTTGTCCTTTTCCTCCTGCGTCAGTTCGCGGGCGTAGCCGCCCGCACCGCGCGCATCGACGCCGGTGTCGACGAACTTGGCGCCCAGCGACTCGGCCTGCTCTTTGGTCTCGGGGCGCACGTCGTAGCCTTCGGTCATCGCGCCGAGGCGGCGTGCCGTGGCCAGCGCCTGCAGGCCGGCGACGCCCAGGCCCATCACCAGGCACTTGGCCGGGCGGATCGAGCCGACCGCGGTGGTCATCATCGGCAGGATGCGCGCGAGCTGGGTCGAGCCGAGCAGCACGGCGTAGTAGCCGGCCAGCGCCGCCTGCGACGACAGCGCGTCCATGGCCTGCGCGCGCGAGATGCGCGGCACCAGCTCCATCGCGAAGCAGGTGATCTTCTTGTCGCGCATCAGGCGCACCAGGTCGGGCTCCTTGTGCGCGTAGACGAAGGACAGCAGGATCGCGCCGTCCTTCATCGCGTTGACCACGTCGGCGCTGGGCGGCTGCACCGAGAGCACGATATCGGCATCGCTGACCAGACCCTGCGGGTTGGCGACGAAATTGACGTTCTTGTAGGCCGCGTCGGCCAGTTTGACGTTGAGCCCGGCGCCCGACTGCATGCTGATCTCCGCGCCCAGCTTGGCAAGCTTGTCGGCGACGGACGGCACCAGCGCCACGCGCTTCTCGTTGGCGCGGGTTTCCTTCAGCACGGCAATTTTCACTGCCATAAATGCTCCTGAGAGTCTCTCAATAGTTCGAAATGACGGACGTCTGTGCCGACGTTTGCGGGGCGATGAAGCCGACGGAAAAATCCGCGCGCACGCCTGGGTCCCGACCGGGCGGGAGTCGAAGTGTAGCCGATTGCGCCAGCGCGCAACCTCTGCAAAGAAACTAGGCCCGGACAGGCGCTTGCACGCCCTGCCGCGCGGGACCAATATAGTGCCGATAAGGACGGGACACGCGGCCGGTGGCTGCTCATAAGTTCCGCCATGCAGGTACGGGGATTGGGGAACGACATGCGGCATCGCGGGCGGCTGGCTGTTCTGTGGGCATTGATCGCGCTGTCGGCGGCGGCGCCGGCCGTGGCCGCCGATTGCACGGCCGCCGGTCCGCGTAACGACCCAAGTTGCACGCAGGATCCCCAGGATTTCTTCGGCGCGATTCCGGACGACGACGCGACCACCAAGCCCGCCACACCTCCACCCCGACCGGCGCCCCGGCCGGTGGCCCCGCTCCCAGCGCCGCCGGTCGAGGCCGAGGCGCGACCGGCCAACCCCGCGCCGATGCCGACGACCGCTGCACTGCCGGCCGCCGTGCCTGCGCCGGCGCCAGCACCGGTGACGCTGCCGACGCCGCCCCTCGCTGCGCCGGCAACGGCTGCGCTGCCCGCCGCGGTGCCGATGACGGTGCCGGCCAAGCCCGCGCCCGCGCCTGCACCAGCGCCAGTCATCGTGGCCAAGCCGGCCCCGGCAGCGCCCGCGGTCACAGCGTCCGTTGCGCCGCCAGTGGCGGTCTCGGCACCCGCCCCCGCGCCGGCTCCCTCCGCAGCTTTGCCCGCCGCAGCGGCATCGGTTACGCCGGCCAATGCGCAGGTGCCGGATTTCTTCCGCGATGCCGCCGCCACTGCCGCCGCGCCGCAGGACATGGTGATCCGTGAATCGCGCCGCGTTGCGCTGGTGATCGGCAATGGCAGCTATCCCAATGCGCCGCTGAAGAATCCGCCGCACGATGCCGAGCTGATGGCGCACACGCTGGAGGGGCTCGGCTTCGAGGTGATGAGCAAGACCAACGCCAACCAGCGCGAGATGAAGGAGCTGATCTCGGAGTTCGGCGCCAAGATCAAGAAAGGCGGCGTCGGCCTGTTCTACTACGCCGGCCACGGCCTGCAGATCGATGGCGAGAACTACCTGATCCCCACCGACGCGCAGATCGAGCAGGAGGCCGACGTCGATGCCTGGGGCGTCAACGTCACCGCCGTGCTCAAGCAGATGGGCAAGGCCGACAACCATCTCAACCTCGTGATCCTCGACGCCTGCCGCGACAACCCCTTCGCGCGCAGCTGGCGCGGCGGCGCGCGCGGCCTGGCGGAACTGGAGGCGCCGGTCGGCACCTACATCGCCTACGCCACGGCGCCGGGCCAGACCGCCAGCGATGGCGATGGCGACAACGGCCTCTACACCGCCGCGCTGACCACCGCGATGCAGACGCCGGGCGCGCGGCTCGAGGACATCTTCATGAACACCCGCCGCAACGTGCGGGCGCGCAGCGGCGGCAAGCAGGTGCCCTGGGAGAACGGCTCCCTGACCGGCGTGTTCTACTTCAATCCGGAGGGCGTGCCGTCGTCCCCGACGCAGGTGGCGGTCGCGCAGCCGGCGGAGTCGGGCCGCGCCGAGAACCGCGAGCTGCTGGAGCTGGCGGTGTGGAGCTCGGTGAAGTCGAGCACGCGCAAGGAAGATCTCAACCTCTATCTGGAAAAATTCCCCAAGGGCCGTTACGCCGAGGACGCGCGCAAGCGCATCGCCTATCTCGATTCGCCGCTGGCGATGGTGGATGCCGCCACGCCGGGCGCCTGGCTGGAGAACCGCGAGCTGCCGCTGCTCGACTACACGGCGCCGCACCGTTTCGGCAACTGGACCATCCTGCGCAAGCCCAGCCGCAACCGTGCGCGCGTGCTGCCGGTGGGCGCCGGCAAGCTGCCGGAGGTGCAGACGCAGGAAGGCAGCGAGGACTACTACTTCTATTACGAGCCGCTGCCTGCGGTCGCTGCCGCGCTGCACGTCGAGGACGGCGAGGACCAAGTCAGCTATCGCAACGAGAAGACCGTGGTGGCGCTGCGCAACTGCCGGCGCAGCGGCAGCGCCCGCCTGCCGCTGCGCAAGGATCTCGATTTCGCCACCGCGCCGAATGCGCTGCCGGTGGAAGTGCCGGCCGGCTATGGCGTGTGGTTCGCCGCCAACAAGAAGTCGGACGGCGACCGCAAGCTGCGCGTCAGCGCCGCCGGCGACCGGCTGGAGATGGTCCTGCCGGACAAGACGGTGGCGCTGCGGGCCGACGACCCGACGCTGGAACTCACCGAGCTCGACGGCGGCGCCACCTGCCGTTTCCGCTGAGCGCGGCGTGATGGCGGCATGGCGGAAGCGTCACCCGCTCTTGCAGCCGGTGGCACATAGGCCGTTATTATTTATATATCGAATTTTTATTCGTGCGATAAATTAGAACCAATCCGCCAGGTGATTTTGCCCGAGCGGGTGGCGCGCGCAGCGGCGTTTCCAGCGGTTCCGCGTTAGCATAGCGGCCCTTTTGAGAGAGCCCCGCCATGCAAATCGCCGATCAGAGCGTCGTTCTGATGCACTACACCCTGACCAACGCCAAGGGCGAGGTGCTGGACACCTCGCGCGACCGCGGCGAACCGCTGGCCTACCTGCACGGCGGCGGCAACATCATCCCGGGCCTGGAGAAGGCGCTGGTCGGCAAGCAGGCGGGCGACAAGCTGCAGGTCACCGTGCAGCCGGAAGAAGGCTACGGCGTGCGTGACGAGCGCCTGGTGCAGCAGGTGCCCAAGCGCGCCTTCCAGGGCGTGTCCAACATCGCCCCGGGCATGAGCTTCCGCGCCGACGGCCCCAACGGCCCGGTGCGCGTGGTGGTGACCAAGGTGCTGGGCGACATGGTGACCATCGACGGCAACCACGAGCTGGCCGGCGAAGTGCTGAACTTCGATGTCGAGATCACCGAGGTCCGCACCGCCACCCAGGAAGAGCTGGATCACGGCCACGTGCACGGCGCCGGCGGTCATCACCACTGACCCGCGCCGGCGCCCACGCGCCGGCCACCCTCGGTCGGAACGTTCGTGGCGGCGACCGGTCTGATTGCCGAGACCGGGAGTCGCCATGAAAAGCCTTTTCGCCTGTATCGCGGCCGCCATCACGCTGGCGGCCTGCGCGACCACCGTCGGGCAGCCTGCCGCCGGCCCCGATCCGGCGCTGGCGCAGGCCATCGCCAGCCCGGACCGCAGTGCCGCGTTCCGTGAGCGCGACCGCTATCGCCATCCGCAGGAGACGTTGAGCTTCTTCGGCCTGCAGCCCGGGCAGACCGTGGTGGAGATCTGGCCCGGCCTGGGCTGGTACGCGGAAATCCTGGCGCCGTACCTGCGCGAACACGGTCGCTACATCGCCGCCGGCTACGTGGTGTCCGACGCCAGCAGCCCGCAGTGGCGCAGGGACGATGCCGCCGCGCTGGCCGCGAAGTTCGCCGCCGCGCCGCAGCGCTACGACCGCGCCGTCGTCACCGAGCTGGGTCTGCCGGACCGCTGGCAAATGGCACCGGCCGGCAGCGCCGACCTGGTGCTGACCTTCCGCAATTTCCACAACTGGCTGAAGGGCGGTTACGACCGCGAGATGGTGGCGGCGGCGTATCGCGCGCTCAAGCCAGGCGGCGTGTTCGGCGTGGTCGATCATCGCGCCTCGCCGGGCACCTCGGTCGAGCGCATGCAGCAGAGCGGCTATGTCACCGAGGACTATGTCGTGCAGCTGGTCGAATCGGTGGGCTTCAAGCTGCAGGCCCGCGCCGAGATCAACGCCAATCCGCGCGACAGCAAGGACTACCCGAAAGGCGTGTGGACGCTGCCGCCGACGCTGGCCCTGGGCGAAACGGACCGCCAGAAATACCTGGAGATCGGCGAGAGCGACCGCATGACGCTGCGCTTCGTCAAGCCGCTGCTGGTCGCGCCGGCCGCGGCCGGCGCTAGTGTGGCCCCTTGATCGGCAGCTCGCCGTAGTCGCGATCCCACTGGTCGCGCTGGCGGATCAGCCGCAGGTCCTGCCAGATCACGTAGGGATGCGCCTGCAGCGACTGGCCGACGTCGCTGCGCACGAGGTCGACATTGCTGGCCACGCGCAGCGCGCCGTCGATGAGCACGGCATCGCCGACGCGGTTGGGCTTGAGAGCCGGCAGGGCGGTGTGAACCGCGTGGGCGTAGGCGTCGACGTCCTTGGGGATGAACTCGACTTCGTAGAGGCGATCGTTGAAGAACTCGAGGTTCAGCTCGCCGTCGTTGTCGAGGTGCTTGTAGGCCTTGACGTTGATCGTGTCCATGTCATGCCGCGGGTACAGCTCGCTGGACGGCGCGTGCAGATGCGTCTCGCCCCAGTCGTACTTCTGGTCGGTGAGCGCGGTACGCACCGACGCGAGATTCTGATAGCTCTCGAAGGGGCCCAGGCGCACCCGCTGCGCCTCCACCGCGGTGTAGAAGTCCGTCTGCGGATTCTGCTCCGGCGCCAGCACGTAGGTCTGGACCGAATTGGTCGTGGTGTAGAAAAAATAACCGATGACGGCGAGCGCGATGATGCGCAGCGGTTTCCAGCGGACCCACCACTCGGGGGCGTCGAGCCAGCTGGTTTTCTTTTTGGTGACCATGCGGAAGTCTCGCGCGGATGTCCGGGGGGCGCGGCTATCGTACCGGGCCGATGCGCAGATGCGAAATGGCCAGGTGGATTTCGCGCAGGAAGCACAGCAGGCCGAGGATGAACGAGCTCATTGCCATGATGAACAGCAGGGCCACGCCGCTGGCGAAATTGAGGTCGAGCAGCGCGCCGACGAACAGGATCATCACCACGGTGCATATCAGCAGGGCGCAGATCGCGCAGAAGCCGATGGCCCAGTGGATCAGCCGCGCGCGGCGGCCGAGCACATCCAGGTGCTCGGTATGGGCGGGCAATGGCACCTGCGTGTCGGCCAGCTGCTCTTCCAGACGCCGCGCGCGATCGACGATGCGGCCGAAGCGGTTGGTCAGCACGCCCAGCATCGAGCCGATACCGGCGATCAAAAAGACCGGCGCGACGGCCTGCTGGATGACGTGAGCGATGGTGGTGACTTGTGCGTCGGGCGGCATCGGGCTGCGGTCCGTCTGATCGGCGGAGAATGTTCGAAGATTAAACCATCATCTGCGCCGAAGCTGCGTCAGTCCTCCGGCTCGTAGCCGAGGTTGGCCGACAGCCATTTCTCCGCCTGCGCCAGTGTCCAGCCCTTGCGGCGCGCGTAGTCGGCGACCTGCTCCTTGGTGATGCGGCCGAGCACGAAATACTGCGCGTCCGGGTGCGCGTAATACCAGCCGCTGACCGAGGCGCCCGGCCACATGGCGTAGCTCTCGGTGAGCCGGATGCCGGCGTTCTTCTCGACATCCAGCAACTGCCAGAGCGTCGCCTTCTCGCTGTGCTCCGGGCAGGCGGCGTAGCCGGGCGCAGGGCGGATGCCGGCGTATTTCTCGGCGATCAGGGCGGCGTTGTCGAGATGTTCGTCCGGCACATAGCCCCAGAACTCCTTGCGCACGCGCTGGTGAAGGCGTTCGGCGAAGGCCTCGGCCAAGCGGTCGGCCAGCGATTCGAGCAGGATGGCGCTGTAGTCGTCGAGCTGCCTGCGGAATTCGGCGACGCGCTCCGCGCAGCCCAGCCCCGCGGTGACGGCGAAGGCGCCGACATAATCGCGCAGGCCGCTGTCCTTCGGGGCGACGAAGTCGGCGAGGCAGCGGTTGGGCACGCCTTCGCGATGCTCGCCCTGCTGGCGCAGATTGAACAGCGTCGCAGCGGCCTGCGTGCGCGACTCGTCGGTATAGATCTCGATGTCGTCGTGATTCACACGGCTGGCCGGGAACAGGCCGATGACGCCATTGGCGGTCAGCCATTTCTCGGCGACGATCTTGTCCAGCATCGCCTGCGCGTCCGCGAACAGCTTGCGCGCCGCCTCCGAGGTTGCCGGATTGTTGAGCAGGTCGGGATACCGGCCCTTCAGTTCCCAGGCAATGAAAAAGGGCTGCCAGTCGATGAACTCGCGCAGTTCCGCCAGCGGGTAGTCGTGGAGGGCCTTCACGAACTGCGTGGCCATATGGTGCGCGTGATCGCAGCCGTTGCCGATGCAGACGTCCTTGGCCTGCTGCAGCAGCAGACGCGGCCGCGGCGGCTGGTAGTTCGTCCAGGCTATCGGCGTGGCATTGGCGCGCGCGGTGGCGAGGCTCACGAACTTGTCGTGACCCTGCTTGCCGGCATGGCGTTCGCGGATCGCGTCGTACTCCTTGCCGACTTCGTCCATGAGTCTCGGGCGCTGCTCGTCCGACAGCAGCGCCGCCGCCACCGGCACCGAGCGCGAGGCGTCCTTCACCCAGACCACGGGGCCGTGGTACTGGTGGTCGATCTTCACAGCGGTGTGCGCACGCGACGTCGTAGCGCCGCCGATCAGCAGCGGAATGTCGAAACCCTGGCGCTCCATTTCCTTGGCGAGATTCACCATCTCGTCGAGCGAGGGCGTGATCAGGCCCGACAGACCGATGATGTCGGCCTTCTCCGCCTTCGCGGTGTCGAGAATCTTCTGCGCCGGCACCATCACGCCGAGATCGATGACCTCGTAGTTGTTGCACTGGAGCACCACGCCGACGATGTTCTTGCCAATGTCGTGCACGTCGCCCTTGACCGTCGCCATCACGATCTTGCCCTTGGCCTGCACGGCATCGCCAGGCTTCTTCTCGGCCTCGATGAACGGGATCAGATAGGCCACGGCCTTCTTCATCACGCGCGCCGATTTCACCACCTGGGGCAGGAACATCTTGCCGGCGCCGAACAGGTCGCCGACCACGTTCATGCCGTCCATCAGCGGCCCTTCGATCACTTCGATCGGACGTCCGCCGCGCGCGGCGATCTGCTGGCGCAGCTCCTCGGTGTCCTGCTCGACGTGCGCGTCGAGACCTTTCACCAAGGCATGCGTGATGCGCTCGGCCACGGGCAGCGAACGCCAGACCTCGTCCTCGGCTGCCTGTTTCTGACCATCCCCCTTGAACTTGGCGGCGATTTCCAACAGGCGCTCGGTGCTTTCGAGACTGTTGGCGCGGCGGTTGAGAATCACGTCTTCGATGCGCTCGCGCAGTTCCGCGTCGAGCTGGTCATAGACCACCAGCGCGCCGGCGTTGACGATGCCCATGTCCATGCCCGCCTTGATCGCGTGGTACAGGAACACGGCGTGGATCGCTTCGCGCACTGCGTTGTTGCCGCGGAACGAGAACGACACGTTGGACACGCCGCCGGAGACCAGCGCACCCGGCAGGTTCTGCTTGATCCAGCGCGTGGCCTCGATGAAATCGAGACCGTAGTTCGCGTGTTCCTCGATGCCGGTGGCGACCGCAAATATGTTGGGGTCGAAGATGATGTCTTCCGCCGGGAAGCCCACCTGCTCGGTCAGGATTTTGTAGGCGCGCGCGCAAATGTCCTTGCGGCGTTGCAGATTGTCCGCCTGCCCCTGCTCGTCGAAGGCCATCACCACGATAGCGGCGCCGTACTTGCGGCACAGCTTCGCTTCCTTGATGAACTTCTCCTCGCCCTCTTTCATCGAGATCGAGTTGACGATGGGCTTGCCCTGCACGCACTTGAGGCCAGCCTCGATCACCTCCCACTTGGAGGAGTCGATCATCACCGGCACGCGCGAGATGTCCGGCTCGGCGGCGATCAGCTTGAGGAAACGCTCCATCGCGGCCTTGCCGTCGAGCATGCCCTCGTCCATGTTGACGTCGATGACCTGCGCGCCGGCCTCGACCTGCTGCCGCGCCACCGCCAGCGCGGCGTTGTAATCGCCGGCCTTGATCAGGTCGCGGAACTTGGCCGAGCCGGTGACGTTGGTGCGCTCGCCGACGTTCACGAACAGCGTGTCGTCGGTGATGTTGCAGGGCTCGAGGCCCGACAGGCGGCAGGCGCGCACCGGCGTTGCCGGCACGCGCGGCCGGATCGATGCAACGTGTTGGGCGATGGCGCGGATGTGGTCGGGCGTGGTGCCGCAGCAGCCGCCAACCAGGTTGACCAGTCCGGCGCTGGCGAACTCGGCGATGATGGTTGCGGTGTCCTCCGGCTTCTCGTCGTATTCGCCGAAGGCGTTGGGCAGGCCGGCGTTGGGATAGCAGGAGATGAAGCAGTCCGCCAGCCGCGACAGCTCCGCGATGTAGGGACGCATGTCCTTGCCGCCGAGCGCGCAGTTGAGACCGACGGCCAGCGGCCGCGCGTGGCGCACGGAATTCCAGAATGCCTCGGTGACCTGCCCGGTCAGGGTGCGACCGGAGGCGTCGGTGATGGTGCCGGAGAGAATCACCGGCCAGCGCTGGCCGACTTCTTCGAAGTAGGTCTCGCAGGCGAAGATCGCCGCCTTGGCGTTAAGCGTGTCGAAGATGGTTTCGATCAGCAGCAGGTCGGCACCCCCGTCGATCAGGCCGCGCACCTGCTCGATATAGGCGGTGACCAGCTCGTCGTAGCTGATGTTGCGGTAGCCCGGATCGTTGACGTCCGGCGAGATGCTGGCGGTGCGGCTGGTCGGCCCGATGGAGCCGGCAACGAAGCGCGGCCGTTCCGCGGTGCCGAAGGCGTCGCAGGCACGGCGCGCCAGCTTCGCGGCCTCCAGGTTCAGTTCGTAGGCCAGCGCCTCCATGCCGTAGTCGTGCATGCCGATGCTGGTCGAGCTGAAGGTGTTGGTCTCGATCAGGTCGGCGCCGGCCTCCAGGTACTGGCGGTGGATGCCGAGGATGATGTCCGGCTGCGTCAGCACCAGCAGGTCGTTGTTGCCCTTGAGATCGCGCGGCCAGTCCTTGAAGCGCTCGCCGCGAAAATGGACTTCCTCCAGCTTGTGACGCTGGATCATGGTGCCCATGGCGCCGTCCAGCACCAGGATGCGGCGGCCCAGCAGGTCGGCAAGTGTTTCGTAGCGGGGAGACAGGCGCATGGCGGCGTAGCGGCGATAGCAAAAGGTTCGGGTGCGATTATATCCTTCTATGCGGATAAACGGATATAGAAGCGACCGGGCCGTTGGTCGGCACCCGGCTGCCCCCGGTCCCGTGCGGCGCAAAGGAGGGTCTGTGCTTGCGTATGGTGCCCTCAGACCTGCCTGTCCGACCACCGTGTCCGCCACCGTCCGCCCACTGTTTCCCGCCACTGCCCCGCTGGCCGACCAGCCGACCGCACCGCCGCGGCCGGCTTCGGCGCCCGGGGCGCTGGCCGAGGACCTGCGCACGGCCACCGCGCAGGGCCTGCGACGCGCGCTCGAGGCCATGTTCAGAGGCGCTGACGATGTGCTGGGCGAGCTGATCGAGCGCGCCAGCGACGCCAGCGAGCGGCGCCTGCTCATCGATGTGCTGCATCGCCTGCCGCAGGAGCGCGGCGCCATCGCGCGCCGCTACCTGCATGAGGTGATGAGCCAGTTCGATGCGCTTGCGGCGCCGGCCCGGCCGCAGCCCGTGGAGGGCGAGGCGCAGGCGGCGCAGATCGAGGAACAGATCGCCGTCGTCAACCTTGCCAGCCGGATCAAGCAGCTGCATGCCGCGCCCCTGGCCGGCGTGCAAGGCGGCCTGCAGAAGGCCATCCAGCAATCGGGGCTGATGCTGCCGCCGCAACTGGCCGCCCCGCGCCAGCTGTGCGTGGCGTTTGCACAGAGCCTGGTCCGGCAAGAGCTCGAGCGCGAGGCGCGCATGGTGCTGTACCGGGTCTTTGAGCGACTGGCGCTGCCGGCCTTTGGCGAGCTGTATGCCGACCTCCTGGCCGTGCTGGCCCGTTACGGCCTGGCGGCACCCGCGGCGCCGTCGCCGGTGCAGCCTGTGCCGGAAGACCCGCCGCTGCCGGGGGCGCCGACGCTGCGTTGCCTGCAGGCGGCCGCCGAATCCGGCGGCGCCGTCGTGACCGCCGAACATCTGCTGGCGCGCGAACTGCTGGCCATCGTCCGCGGCAAAATCGCGGCGGGTGGGCCGGCGGTGCTGCAGCGCCTCGCCCTGGCCGAAACCTGTGTCGACGCCGCGCTGGCGGCCGCCGATGCATCCCGCCACCCGCGCATCGAGGCCCTGCGTTATGCGGCGATCCGCAGCGCGATCAGCGATGCCGGCTTCCTCTCCAACGCCGCCCATCCGCTGCGCCGCCAGCTGGCCGGCCTGGCGCCGCTGCCCGAGACGCGGTCTGCGCCGCCCCGGGCCGATGCCTGCACCATCCTGACCTCGCTGCGCCTGATGGAGCCCCTGCCGGCGAGCGGGTTTGCGTCGCTGCGGCGCGCGCTCGCCACGGGCTAGCCGGACGTCCCCAATCGCAGCGCAGCTTGCGGCATAATAAGCCTCGAAACCGGCGGCGCGGCCTGTGTCCGCGCCGCTTTTTTGTGCTCCAAGCTTGGGAATCACCATGAAGAAGTGGCGCTGCCTGATTTGCGATTTCATCTACGACGAAGCCCTGGGCATGCCGAACGAGGGCATCGCGCCCGGTACCCGCTGGGAAGACGTGCCGGAAACCTGGACCTGCCCGGACTGTGGTGCCGGCAAGTCCGACTTCCAGATGGTGGAGGTCTGAGGGATGTCGCAGTTCGACCAGGTCAGCGTCGTCAAGAAGGCCAATGTCTACTTCGACGGCAAGTGCGTCAGCCATACCTTGCTGCTCGCCGACGGCACGCGCAAGAGCGTTGGCGTGATCCTGCCGTCCAAGCTGGTGTTCAACACCGGCGCACCGGAAGTGATGGAACTGATCGAGGGTCGCTGCCGGGTCAGGCTGGCTGGCGAAACGCAGGCCAAGGAGTACCGCGGTGGCCAGTCGTTCGATGCGCCCGGCAACTCGTCGTTCGAGATCGAGACGCTGGAGACGCTGCACTACGTCTGCCATTTCGGCTGAAGGGCCTGCCCGCAACGCCCAAGCCGGCCTCGCGCCGGCTTTTTTGTGCCCGCGGCGCCGTGCCTGCGACGGTTTTCACGGCTCGCGCATCTGCATTGGGGTGCACCCGCTCCGGCTATGGGCTTTGCCCAGGATGTTATTAGTTATATTACAAATTAAAATTTGAATAACATTTAATAACAAAATGCGACATCGATACGGCAAGAGCGGGTGGCGCGAAAAATCACTCTTTGGTGGTTTTTGCCGATGGCTTTGCGGTTTGAGCCATGCACAATGAGGAGCCGCTTTGCGCCGTATTCAATAACCATTACAAATCAACGCGTTGAGCTGTCGCCACCGGATGGCATGGCTCTTGTTGATCTGCTGCATCCATCCAGGGACCTGTCGGCATGAAACCGTATCCGCGCATCGCAAGCATTGTTCTTTTGGGCGTACTGCTCGCCGGCTGTGGCGGCAAGAACGCCGACGCCGACAAGAAGGAAGAGGCTGTGGTGCCGGTGGAGGCGGCGCCGGTGGTCACCGGGCCGATCGACGCGGCCTACCGCGGCACCGCGACGCTGGAGGCGGAGGACGAGGCCACCGTCGTGGCCAAGACCGGCGGCGTGATCCAGCAGATTTTCGTCGAGGAGGGCCAGAAGGTCCGGGCCGGGCAGCCGCTGGCGCGGCTGGATACCGAGCGCCTGCAGGTCGAGGTGGCGCGCAGCAAGTCCAGCCTCGACAACCTGCGCAGCGTGCATCAGCGCAACGAGTCGGTGTTCCAGCGCAACCTCGTGTCGCGCGAGGCCTATGACCGCAGCAAGGCCGACCTCGAAGCCGGGCAGGCCGCCTACGATCTCGCCGTGATTGCGCTGCACGACGCCGACATCCGCGCGCCCTTCGACGGCGTGGTGACGGCGCGTTACATCAAGCTGGGCAACATGATCCAGCCCAATGCGCAGGCCTTCCGCATCACCAAGATGGACCGGCTGCAGGCCTCGCTGCACGTGCCCGAGCGCGACATCCACAAGCTGCATCCGGGGCACCAGGTGAAGCTCACGGTCGATGCCTGGCCCGGCAAGTTGTTCGAGGGCGAAGTGGTGCGCGTCAATCCGGTGGTCGATGCCAGCACCGGCACGGTCAAGGTCACGGTGCAGATGAAACCCGAGCAGCCGCAGCTGCAGCCGGGCATGTTCGCGCGCGCCGAGATCCTCTATGACCGCAAGGACGATGCGCTGCTGATTCCCAAGGACGCCGTGCTCACCGAGGACGCGCAACAGGCGGTGTTCGTGGTCAGTGGCGATCACGCGCATCGCCGCACCGTCCGCACCGGTTACAGCGACGGCGATCACTACGAGGTGATCGAGGGCCTCAAGAATGGCGAGCAGGTGGTGACCACCGGCCAGAGCAACCTCAAGGACGACGCCAAGGTGCAGGTCGTGCACCCGGCGGTGCCGCCGGCCGTGGCGGCGGGCGCCGCCGCGCCAGCGACGACCGCCAAGGCGAACTGAGCGCATGAACATCGTCGAGCTCTGCACGCGGCGCCCGGTCGCCGTGGTCATGCTGACGCTGGCGGTGCTGCTGTTCGGACTGGTCTCGCTGACGCGCCTGCGCGTGACCCTGCTGCCGGACCTGTCGTACCCCACGCTGACCGTGCGCACCACGCTGGCCGGTGCCGCTCCCACGGAGGTGGAGACCCTGCTGTCCAAACCGATCGAGGAGACGCTGGGCATCATCAAGGGTGTGCGGCAGGTGCGCAGCGTGTCGCGCGCCGGCCAGAGCGACGTGACCCTGGAGTTCAACTGGGGCACGAAGATGGACTACGCCGTGCTCGACGTGCGCGAGAAGCTCGACACGCTGACGCTGCCCAAGGAGGCGCAGCGGCCCATCGTGCTGCGCTTCGATCCCAGCCAGGATCCGATCGTGCGCCTGGGCATGTCGCTCAAGCGCGGCGCCGATGGCGTGCCGCGCAACGCCGACGAGTCGCAGCTCAAGCGCCTGCGCCGCATCGCCGAGGAACAGATCCAGCGGCAGATGGAAGGCGTGGACGGCGTTGCAGCGGTCAAGATCAGCGGCGGCCTGGAAGACGAGATCCAGGTCTCGGTCGATCTGCAGAAGCTGTCGCAGTTCAACCTGAACCTGCAAACCGTGGCCGAACGCCTCAAGGCGGAAAACGCCAATATCTCCGGCGGCCGCGTCGACCAGGGCAGCTTCAGCTACCTGGTGCGCACGCTCAACCAGTTCACCAGCCTCGACGAAATCCGCGACACCATCATCGTCGCCCGCGCCGACCGGCCGATCTATCTCAAGGACATCGCCACCGTCGTCAGCGGCTACAAGGAGCGTCAGGCCATCATCCGCATCGACGGCGACGAGGCGGTGGAGATCGCGCTGTACAAGGAAGGCGACGGCAACACGGTCAGCGTCGCGGAAAACGCGCTCAAGCGCATCGACGAGCTCAAGAAGACGCTGCCGCCGGACCTGGAGATCAAGACGCTCTACAACCAGTCGGTGTTCATCCAGCAGTCGATCAACGAGGTCACCCACGCCGCCATCGAGGGCGGCCTGCTGGCGGTGCTGATCATTTACCTGTTCCTGCGCAATGCCTGGACCACGGTGGTGATCGGCGTCGCCATACCGGTGTCGGTGATCGCGACCTTCAACCTGATGTACGGCACGCGCCTGTCGCTCAACATCATGTCGCTGGGGGGCATCGCGCTGGCCATCGGCCTGATCGTCGATGACGCCATCGTCGTGCTCGAAAACATCTCGCGAAAACGCGAACAGGGCCTTGCGCCGATGGCGGCCGCCAATCAGGGTGCGCGCGAGGTCGGCGCGGCGGTTACCGCCTCGACGCTGACCACCGTGGCGGTCTTCTTCCCGATGGTCTTCGTGCAGGGCATCGCCGGGCAGCTGTTCGCCGATCAGGCGCTGGTGGTGACGGGTGCGCTGCTGTTCTCGCTGGTCGTGTCGTTCACGCTGACGCCGATGATGGCGGCGCGCAGCCCCGACGAGACACGCATTCCCGATGCCACACCGCTCAGCGATTCACCGCGCCGCTGGCGTCGCGCCCTCAGCCAGACGCGCTTCGCGCTGATCGAGGCCGTGCCGACGCTAGTCATGGCTGCGCTGGTGCGCATCGCGCGCCTGCTGGCGCGGCTGGTCGGCGCCGTCATGCGCCCGCTGGCGGCCGGCTGGCAGCGGGGCTACGAGGCGGTGGAGCGCCGTTACGTGCCACTGCTGGCCTGGGCGCTGGACCATCGTTTCATCGTGCTGAGCATTGCCGCGGCGCTGTTCGGGTTCAGCCTGCTGCTGCTGACGCGCATCGGCATCGAACTGATCCCGCCCTTCAGCCAGGGCGAATTCAAGGCCGAGCTGACGTTGCCACCGGGCACGCCGCTGGACAAGACCGACGCGCTGCTGCGCGAGGTCGCCGCCAGCGTGCGTGGCAACACGCATCTGGCCGCCAACTACTCCGTCGCCGGCACCGGCAACCGCCTCGACGCCAACGCCGACAGCGGCGGCGAGAGCTTCGGCACGCTGTCGCTCGTGCTCAAGCCCGGCGAGGCCAAGCAGGAAGGCGCGGTGATCGACGTGCTCAACGCGCGGCTCAACACGGTGCCGGGCCTCAGCTACAAGTACTCGCGACCGACCCTGTTCACGCTGAAGACGCCGCTGGAGGTGGAGATCGCCGGCTACGATCTCGACGCGCTGGCGCGCGTCTCCGAGACCCTGCGCCAGAGCATGATCGCTTCCGGCCGCTACACCGAGGTCAAGACCACGCTGGCGCCCGGGCATCCGGAAATCCAGGTGGTGTTCGACCAGGAGCGCGCCGCCGCGCTCAATCTCGACACCGCCGATCTGGCCGACCGCGTGGTGCGTGCGGTGCAGGGCAATGTCGCCACGCGTTACCGGCTGGCCGACCGCGAAATCGACGTGCTGGTACGCGGCGCCGCCGCCGACCGCTCCAGCGTGCAGGCGATCCGCGATCTCGTGATCAATCCCGACAGCGCACGGCCGGTGACGCTGTCGGCCGTGGCCGACGTGCGCCTGCGCAGCGGCCCCAGCGAAATCCGCCGCGCCGACCAGCAGCGCAGCGTCGTCGTCTCCGCCAACCTCGCCTCCGGCGATCTCGGCGAGGCGGTCATCGACCTGCAGCATCGCATCGACGGCATCGCCCTGCCGCAGGGTGTCAGCGCCAATGTCGCCGGCCAGAGCGAGGAGATGAAGGTCTCGTTCCGCTCGCTGCAGTTCGCGCTGGCGCTGGCCATCTTCCTGGTCTACCTGGTGATGGCCTCGCAGTTCGAATCGCTGGTGCATCCCCTGGTCATCCTGTTCTCGATCCCGCTGGCCGCCATCGGCGCCATCGTCGCGCTCTACGTCACCGGCACCGTGATCAACGTCGTCGCGCTGATCGGCATGATCATGCTGGTCGGCATCGTCGTGAAGAACGGCATCATCCTGATCGACCTGGTCAATCATCTGCGCGAGCAAGGCCTGACGCGGCGCGAGGCGCTGCTCAAGGCCGGGCCGACGCGCCTGCGGCCGATCCTGATGACGACGCTCACCGCCGTGCTTGGACTGGTGCCGATGGCGGTGGGCGGCGGCGAAGGCGCCGAGGTGCGCGCGCCGATGGCGATCACCGTGATCGGCGGTCTCACGGTGTCGACGCTGCTGACGCTGCTGGTGATCCCGGTGGTCTACACCTTGCTGGACCGCCGCCGCGACGAGCGGCCCGCCGGCTGAGCCCGCCGTGAAGCTCACCGAGATCTCGCTGAAGCGGCCGGTGACGGTGGCGATGTTCTTCGTCTGCGTCGCGGTCATCGGCCTGATCGGCGGCGAGCGCCTGCCGCTGGAACTGCTGCCGGACATCCAGTTCCCGGGCCTCGTGGTCAACGTGCCCTACCGCAATTCCACGCCGGAGGAAGTCGAACGCCGCATCACGCGGCCGGTGGAGGAGGTGCTGGCGACGATCCCCGGCATCCAGCGCATCAACTCCGAATCGCGCGACGATGGCACCCAGATCGAACTGCGCTTCGGCTTCGACTCCGATATGGCGGTGCGCGGCGTCGAGGTGCGCGACAAGATCGATTCGATCCGCGCCAACCTGCCGCTGGACATCGAGCGCATCCAGATCCAGCGTTTCTCCGCCAACGATCAGCCGGTGCTGGTGCTGCGCATCTCGGCGGACCGCGATCTCTCCAACGCCTACGACCTGCTCAACCGCAACGTCAAGCGCCGGCTGGAGCGCCTCAACGGCGTGTCCAAGGTCGAGCTGTACGGCGTCGAGCCCAAGGAAGTGCGCGTCGAGCTGGCGGCGGACCGCGTCGCCGCGCACGGCGTCGATCTCGCCAAGCTGGCGCAGACCATGGCCAAGGCCAATTTCTCCGTCACCGGCGGCGATCTCGTCGAGGCCGGCAAGCGCTACTACGTCAAACCGGAGGGCCGCTTCGCCCGCGTCGAGGACGTGGGTGACATGGTCATCGACCAGGGCGGCCTGCGCCTGCGCGACATCGCCGAGATCCGCTACGCCCAGCCGGAGCTCAACTACGGCCGCCATCTCAACCGCCGCTACGCCATCGGCGTCAACGTCTTCAAGGAGACTGGTGCCAACCTGGTCGAGGTCTGCAAGCAGGCGATGGCGGAGATCGAGCAGATCAAGCAGCTGCCGGAGATGCACGGCATCAACCTGATCCTGTTCCAGAACTCCGGCGCCGACGTGAAGCATTCGCTCAACAACCTGCTGGAGGCCGGACTGATCGGCGCGCTGCTGTCGGTGATCGTGCTGTTCACCTTCCTGCGCGACTGGCGCATGACCCTGATCGTGACCCTGGCGGTGCCGCTGTCGCTGCTGATGACGCTGGCGGCGATGTACTTCCTCGGCTACTCCATCAACATCCTGACGCTGATGGGCCTGATGCTGTCGATCGGCATGCTGGTCGACAACTCGGTGGTGGTGACCGAGAGCATCTTCAAGCACAACGCCGAGCTGCGCGATCCGCGCGCGGCGACGCTGGCCGGCGTCGGCAGCGTCGGCCTCGCCGTGGTGCTGGGCACGCTGGCCACCGCCATCGTCTTCCTGCCCAACATCTTCGGCGCGCAGAGCGAGATCACCATCTATCTCTCGCACGTCGCCATCACCATCTGCCTGTCGCTGGCGGCGTCGCTGCTGGTGGCGATCACCTTGATCCCGCAGCTGACCTCGCGTGTGCTGACGCAGGTGGACACGCGCGGTGCGGCCTGGGTGCAGCGTCTGTCGGCACGCTACCTGCGCCTGCTGGAGTGGACGCTGGCGCATCGCGGCCGCACCGCCCTGTTCATCGTGCTGCTGATCGCCAGCGTGGTGATCCCGGCAAGCCAGGTGAAGACCGAGATGTTCTCGGACTCCAGCGAGAAGCGCCTGTTCATGGACTACCACCTCAACGGCGTCTACTCGCTGGACAAGGTGGAGTCCGCGGTCAACACCGTCGAGGACTACCTCGACCGCAACCGTGCGCGCTTCGAGATCCAGGACATCTACAGTTACTTCGACCTCGGCCGCGCCATCACCATGGTGTACCTGAAGGATCCGGAGCATCGCCTCAAGAGCGGCGAGCAGCTCAAGGACGAGATCCGCAAGGAGCTGCCGCACATCGCCATCGGCGAACCGAGCTTCGAGGAGAATCGCGGCGCCAACAACGACAAGCTGGCGGTGCAGATCTACGGCCAGTCGCGCGATGGCCTGCGCGAGGTGGCGTCGCGCGTCGCCGCCACCATGCGCGGCATCCCGGGGCTGGCCGACGTGCATGTCGATGTCGGTGCTTCGAGCTGGGAGGTGCGCGTGCGCGTCGATCGCGATCGCGCGCGCATGCATGGGCTGTCGAGCCAGCAGGTGGCCGAGGTGGTGGCCGGCGCCATGCGCGGCAGCGAGCTGAAACCGTTCCGCACCTCGACCGGCGAGATCGAGATGCGCCTGCAGTTCCGCGAAGAGGACCGCACCAATCTTGACGCCCTGCTGTCGCTGCCGCTGATCACGCCGACAGGCGAGCGCATCGCCCTGTCCACCGTCGCCGACCTGTCCATCGGCGACGTGCCGGGCACGATCAAGCGCGAGGATCGCCGCACGTCGCTGGCGATCAATTTCTCCACCAAGCCCGGCGTCACCGCCGACGAGGCCAAGAAGCGCGTCAACGCCCTGCTCGACAGCCTGCAGTTCCCCAGCGGCTACGGCTGGGGCCTGGGCCATGCCTTCGACGACGACCAGGAGCAGATGCAGACCATGCTGGTGAACATGGCGCTGGCGCTGGCCTGCATCTACATCGTGATGGCGGCGCTGTTCGAATCGACGCTGGCGCCGACCGCCATCATCAGCGGCATCCTGTTCTCCTTCATCGGCGTGTACTGGTTTTTCTTCGCCACCCACACCACGTTCTCGTTCATGGCCATGATCGGCATGCTGGTGCTGATGGGCGTGGTGGTGAACAACGGCATCGTGCTGATCGACCACGTGCACCAGTTGCGCGAAGCGGGCCTGACGCGCGAGCGCGCGCTGGTGCAGGGCTCGCGCGACCGCCTGCGGCCGATCCTGATGACCGCCGCCAGCACCATTCTCGGCATGGTGCCGCTGGCGCTGGGCGATACCACCATCGGCGGCGACGGCCCGCCGTATTACCCGATGGCGCGCGCGGTGATCGGTGGCCTGCTGTTCGCCACCGTGGTCAGCCTGATCGTGCTGCCGACCATCTACCTGATGATCGACGACCTGATCCTCTGGGGCCGGCGCGTCATGGCCCGCGCACGCGGGCAGCAGGCACGCATCGAAAAACCGTCGTCGACGGCCGCAGAAGGCGGACCCGCTATCGAGTCCTGAGCGGCCGATATTGTTATTAAATATTTATCGATTTTAAAATTAATAAATAAATAATAACGATCTCTCCAGGGAAAACACGGCGAGCGGGTGCCGGTGCGACGGCTCTTTGCACGTCTTTTCCTGCCGACCGCTTGGGCAGCCGGCGAGGAGCCGCTACAGTGCGGCGCCAAGGACCGGGAGGCCGCGTGAAATTCCTGACGAAGATCGCCGTCGCTGTGCTGCTGCCGCTGGCCGTGGTCCTGGCCTGGAACACGTCGCGGCTGCAGCCGCCTTCGCCGCCGGCAAACGCGCTGCCGCCGCTGCCGCTGGACGAGGCCGGCGCCGCGCAGCGGCTGGCCGGGGCGGTGCGCATTCCAACCATCTCCTACGAGGACCGCCAGCGCATCGATGCCAAGGCGCTGGACGACCTCGCCGACTACCTCGTGCGCAGCTATCCACGCGTGCACGCGACCTTGCAGCGCGAGCGCGTCGGTCACAGCCTGCTCTACACCTGGCCGGGCCGCGATGCCGCGGCCAAGCCGGTCCTGCTGCTAGCGCACCTCGACGTGGTGCCGGTGGAGCCGGGCAGCGAAAAGAGCTGGACGCACGCACCGTTCTCCGGCGACATCGCCGATGGTTACGTCTGGGGCCGCGGCGCGCTGGACGACAAGAACTGCGCGCTGGCGCTGATGGAAACCGCCGAGACCCTGCTGGCGCAGGGCTTCGCGCCGCGCCAGACGATCTACTTCGCCTTCGGCGAGGATGAGGAGATCGGTGGCGCCGAGGGTGCGGCGAAGATCGCGGCCCTGCTCAAGTCGCGCGGCGTGCACGCGGCGTTTTCGCTGGACGAAGGCGGCGCCATCACCCACGGCATCGTCAACGGCATCACCCGGCCCGTGGCCACGATCATGGCGGCGGAGAAGGGCTATCTGTCCCTGCGCCTGAGCGCGAAGGCCAGCGGCGGGCACTCGTCAATGCCGCCCGGCGAGACCGCCATCGGCCAGCTGGCGCGCGCGGTGGCGCGCGTGCAGAACCGCCGCCTGCCGGGGCGCCTGGTGGCGCCGGTCACCGACATGCTCGATCGCCTGGCGCCGGAGATGCCGCTGGGCCAGCGCGTGGCCGTCGCCAACCGCTGGCTGTTCGCACCGCTGCTGGTGCGCGTGATGTCGCGCACGCCGGTCGGCAATGCCCTGGTGCGCACCACCACCGCGCCAACCATGTTCAACAGCGGCGTCAAGGACAACGTACTGCCGTCCGAGGCCACCGCCATCATCAATTTCCGCCTGCTGCCCGGCGACCGCATCGAGGATGTCGAGCGGCACGTGAAGCTGGCGATCGCCGATGACCGCATCACCGTCCGCCGCGAAGACGATTTCGCGCGCAATCCCACGGCGGTGTCGGATACGCACTCGGCGGCGTTCGACGTGCTCGAACGCAGCATCCGCGAGATCTATCCGGAGGTGGTGGTCAGCACCGGCCTGATGTTCGGCGCCAGCGATACCCGCAATTACGAAGGCGTCTACGACAACCGCTACAACTTCTCGCCGACGCTCTACGAACCCGCCGACCTTGCCCGCGTGCACGGCACCGACGAGCGCGTCAGCGTCAAGGGTTACGCCGACATGATCCGCTGGTATGTGCGGCTGCTGCAGAACCTCAATGAGACGGGCTGAGCCCGTCGTGCACCTCGCACTCAAAGTCGCCCCCAAATCCTCCCGCAACGCCATCATCGGCTGGATGGGCGATTCTCTCGATAGCGCTACTAATTGAGATCATTTCTTATTTTATAAAGCGTACAAGGTATGGTGGAGAAGTTTAGTCGCTCGATGTTATTTCTCTATGTATAGGGCTATTTATTGCTCTCCGCATCTCTGTAGTTTCTTTTTGGCTTTGGCGAACGCAAGAGCAGAAAACAAAAAATGTAAATTGGCGGAAAATAATCTTGCTCAGGGCAGACTAAACGAAGGCGTAACTCGCCTTAATGTTCACTCGACTATAGTGAGTGGAGGCCCAACTAAAATTATTAACAATTTTCCCAGGGAGAGCATCGAAAGCGGGTGACATGCTCCAACTTCATCAAGGGGCGCTTCTGTTAGCTTTGGGGTATTGCTGCATGGAAAGTGGGGGTGAACGATGCGACTACTTTTTCTCACATTGTGCATGGTGGGGTTGCTCGGAGAGATCGGCGTGGTCTGTGCTGACGACCGGTCGACGATCAACGAGCAGCACGTGGGATCAAATCTCAAGCGCCGCTCTTTTGAAAGCGATCTTCCCATCTACAAGAGCTATGCTGAACTCAGCACGGAGGAGAAGGCGCGGGTGAAGGACGCCTACGAGAGCATGCCCGAAGCAGACGAGCCGCCGTATCCGGAATATGGCCTGCAGCAAATCTGGGTGCCTATCAACAAGCTCGCAGATGCCCTGTCGAAGAATGGCGTGGCGCTACGCGGACCGTTCACTGCCACGGTTCGTGTCGATGGCACTGGCAAAGGACGCTCGATCTCGATCTTTGAAACACCGGACCCGGATTTCAACAAGCCCGCGGCCATCATCCTGCTCAAGAAAGCGACTTATAAGCCGGCCCGCTGCGGCGGCCAGCCCTGCGTGATGGATTTTCCCGTCCATATCAATTTTGTGGCAGGGCCACTTGATTGAGTGGCCGCGCATGGTCTGGTCGAGTCCCGAGTTTTGAAGCCTTGGTGCGACTGCAAATCAAAGTCGCCCCCAAATCCTCCCGCAACGCCATCACCGGCTGGATGGGCGATACGCTCAAGCTGTCGGTGACGGTGGCGCCGGAGAAGGGCAAGGCCAACCAGGCGGTGATCACGGTGCTGGCGGAGGCGCTGGACCTGCCGCGCTCGGCGCTGCGTATCGTGCGCGGCGAGACCTCGCCCAACAAGACCCTGCAGATCGACGGCCTGCCGGAGGGAGAAATCCTCAGGCGGCTGAACAAGCCGGCCGCCTAGACTAGACTCGACGCCTTGCGCACCAGGGAGAAGAGGGGACCATGACCACCGACGTCCGCGCCGACCGGATGCCGTCCGGCATTCCGTACATCGTCGCCAACGAGTTTGCCGAACGTTTCTGCTTCTACGGCATCAACGCGATCCTGGTGCAGTACATGATCCAGTTCCTGCACTTTGGCGACGCCAAGGCGGCGAGCTGGCAGGCGATGTTCAAGGCGGCGGCGTATTTCTTCCCGCTGCTCGGCGCCATTGTCTCGGACCTGTTCCTGGCCAAGTTCCGCACCATCATCTCCTTCTCCATGGTCTACGTCGCCGGCTGCACGGTGCTGGCGCTGGGCTCCGGCGAAACGCTGATGATCGTCGGCCTGTTCCTGATGGCCTTCGGCACCGGCGGCATCAAGCCCTGCGTGTCCACCAATGTCGGCGACCAGTTCACCGAGAAGAACGCGCACCTGATCGAGCGCGCCTTCAGCTACTTCTACATCTCGATCAACGCCGGCTCCTCGATCTCGATCTACCTGTGCCCTGAGTTGCTGAGCAACCCGGCCTACGGCCCCAAGTTCGCCTTCGGCGTGCCGGCGGCGATGATGGCGCTGGCCACCGTCGCGTTCTGGCTGGGTCGCCGCAAGTTCGCGGTGGTGCCGCCGGCGATGAAGAGCGGCGCGGCGGCGACGCTGACCGTGTTCATGCTGGTGTTCGCGGCGATGCTGGTGATCACCGGCGTGGTGCTGGTGCACAGCAACGTGCTGGCGGCGACGGCGACGATGCTGGCGCAGCTGGCGGCGCTGGTCTATGTCTGCCTGCGGCCGGGCGTCGCGGCCAAGCTGCCGGACGATCTGCACGCCTGGCTGCGGCGTTGCTTCACCGGCGAGTCGCTGAAGATCATCGGCCGCCTCATCGTGCTCTACATCTTCGTCGCCTTCTTCTGGTCGCTGTGGGACCAGAGCAACGGCAACAGCTGGACCATCCAGGCGCAGTCGGCGCTGATGGACAAGCATCTGCTGGGCTTCCTCGCCGGCGTGCCGGGCTTCGATCGCGCCGCCGCCTGGGAGATGCTGCCGGCGCAGGTGCAGGTGGTGAACGGCCTTTTCATCCTGATCCTGGTGCCGGTCTTCACCTTCGGCATCTACCCGCTGATGGGCCGCTTCTTCGCGGTGACGCCGCTGCGCAAGATCGGCATCGGCCTGTTCACGGTCGCCAGCTCCTTTCTGATCGTGGCCTGGATCGAACTGCGCATCCAGGACGGCCACATGGTCAGCATGTGGTGGCAGATCGCGGCGTACGTGGTGCTCACCGCCTCCGAGGTGCTGGTGTCGATCACCGCGCTGGAATACAGCTACAAGCAGGCGCCGCTGTACATGAAGAGCTTCATCATGTCGTTGTTCCTGCTGTCGACCAGCGTCGGCAACGCCTTCACCGCCGCGGTCAACACCTTCATGGTGGAGCCGCTCAAGACCGAGAGCGTCAGCACCGGCGCGCAGACCTGGGTGACGCTGTCGACGGTCGATGGCTACGTCACCGGCCAGAAGATCGACTTCAGCGGCGACAACGGCGTGCAGGTCACCGCCGCCGACGGCAAGACCGAGCCGCTGGCCGGCACCTTCCTGATCGCCGAGATCGACGCGGCCGCGCATCGCGTGCGCCTGATGGACAAGGTCTACCGTCAGCCGGTGGCCAGCACCGGCAGCTATGACCTGAGCAAGGGCGAGGTCTCGACCTACACCCTGGTCGGGCCGATGTACTTCCTGTTCTTCGCCGCCCTGATGGCGGCGGGCGCGGTGATCTATATCCTCTACGCCGTGCGCACGCGCGAGGCCACCTTCGTGCGCGAGGCGCAGGCCGCCTGACGGACGCGGGGAACCGCCACCCGCTGGGGTCGCTGCCTTGGGCCAGGGCGTTATTATTTATTGATCTATTTAAAAATCATTAAATAATAATAAACATCGGCTTGGCCTTGATCGGCATCAGCGGGTGGCCTGCGACAGGCCGTCCTGGCCGTGTCCCGCACTGGCCGCGGGGCGCGGCGATTCATTATCCTTGCCCCACCGGCACCGCGCGGCGGTCGTTCGGACATGACGATGACAAACCCGGGGACACGCATGGACAAGCGAACGCTGATTCTGACGCTGGCGACGATGGCGGTGACCGCCGCCTGGGCCGACGACATCCCGCAGCCGGAGCGCATGACCTGGGAGGAGCAGCCCGCCGCCGAGCCGCCGCCGGCCGAACTGCAGCCGCCTGCCGCGCCGGTGCAGGTCGCGGCGGCACCGGCACCGGCTGCCGACGCGGTCCCCATGCCGACGCCGGTGGCGCCCGATGCGCCGCCGCTGGTGACGACCCCGCCGCCAGCGCCGAGCGTTGCTGCGCCAGCAACGCCGTCCGCCGCCGCCGTGCAGCCCGCGGTGCGCGCGGCCGTCTCCGACGCGGTGCCGAAAGCGCCGTACGCGGCGGTGCGCGTCGATACCGGCCTGCGCGACCGTCCGGTGACGACCGCGGCCGGTGATCTCCTGATCGCCGCCGGCACCCTGGTGCACCTCAGCGGCAAGGCGGTCAACGCCGAGGGCACCTGGTGGTTCGTCACCGCCACCGGCATCGGCGGCGGCTGGCTGCCCGAGAGCGACCTCGGCCCGATCACGCGCTAGCGGCGGGCCGCGCCGCTGACGCGGGGCGCCCGGCATGCGACCATAACGGCGAAATCCGCCGCCTAGCGACTCATGTCCGTTTTCACCAAAGTCACGCACCAGGAACTGCGCGCGTTCCTGCAACAGTATCCCGTCGGCGAGCTGATCGGCTTCCAGGGCATTGGCGAGGGCGTCGAGAACACCAATTATTTCGTCGACACCACCGACGGTCGCTGGGTGCTGACGCTGTTCGAGCGTCTCAACACCGACGACCTGCCGTTCTTCCTCGGCTTGATGGACCACCTGGCCTCGCGCGGCTTTCCCGGCGCGATGCCGGCGCGCACGCGCGACGGCCGCAACCTGGTCACGCTCAACGGCAAGCCGGCGGCGCTGGTGCATCGCCTGGTCGGGCAGAGCGTGCTGTTTCCGGAACTCGAGCAGTGCGCCGCCGTCGGCCGTGCGCTGGGCGAGCTGCACGTCACCGGCCTGTCCTACGCCGGCCGCTGCGTGAACTCGCGCGGACCATCCTGGCGCGAGCAGACCGCGCGCACGCTGCTGCCCAAGGTCGATGCCGCCACCCGCGCGCTGCTGGAGGACGAGCTGGCGGCGCAGGCGCGGCTCGATCTCGCGGCGCTGCCGCAGGGCGTGATCCATGCCGACCTGTTCCGCGACAACGTGCTGTTCGTGGAGAGCCGCCTCACCGGCGTGATCGACTTCTACTACGCCTGCAACGACGCGCTGATCTACGACCTGGCGGTGACGCTCAACGACTGGTGCTTCGAGCCGGACGGGCATCTCAACGTCGCGCGCTGGCAGGCGATGTCCGCAGCCTACCGCGCGCGGCGCGAGCCGGATGACCGCGAGCGTGCGGTGTGGCCGCTGGTGCTGCGTGCCGCGGCGCTGCGCTTCTTCCTGTCGCGGCTCTACGACTGGACCTTCCCGCGCGAGGGCGACGTGGTGCACATGAAGGACCCCAACCAGTACCGCCGCATCCTCGAACACCACCGCGACCACGCGCCGCCGCCGCTTTGAAACCCACAGGATTCCCGCCTCGATGAGCGCCCCTTCTCCGACCGCGCCTGCCGGCAACTCGCCGGGCCGCGTACTGTTCGCCAGCCTGATCGGCACCACCATCGAGTTCTTCGATTTCTACATCTACGCCACCGCCGCGGTGCTGGTGTTCCCCAAGCTGTTCTTCCCGTCGTCCGATCCGGCGTCGGCGACGCTACAGTCGCTGGCGACCTTCGCCATCGCCTTCTTCGCACGGCCGATCGGCTCGGCGCTGTTCGGGCATTTCGGCGACCGCGTCGGCCGCAAGGCGACCCTGGTGGCGGCGCTGCTGACCATGGGCCTGTCGACGATGATCGTCGGCCTGCTGCCGACCTACGCGCAGATCGGCATGCTGGCGCCGCTGCTGCTGGCGGCGTGCCGCTTCGGCCAGGGCCTGGGCCTGGGCGGCGAGTGGGGCGGCGCGGTGCTGCTGGCCACCGAGAACGCGCCGCCGGGCCGGCGCGCCTGGTATGGCATGTTCCCGCAGCTCGGCGCGCCGCTGGGCTTCATCTGCTCGGGCGGGGTTTTCCTGCTGCTGTCGGACGTGCTCAGCGACGCGCAGTTCTTCAGCTTCGGCTGGCGCATTCCGTTTCTCGCCAGCAGCCTGCTGGTGCTGGTCGGCCTGTATGTGCGTCTGAAGATTGCCGAGACGCCGGTGTTCCGCCAGGCGCTGGAGCGCAACGCGCGCGTCGGCGTGCCGATGGCAGTGGTGTTCCGGCACCATGGCCGCGCGTTGCTGCTCGGCACCGTAATCGCGCTCGCCACCTTCGTGCTGTTCTACCTGATGACGGTGTTCGCGCTCACCTGGGGCACCACGGCCCTGGGCTACAAGCGGCAGGATTTCCTGCTGATCCAGCTGTTCGCCATCCTGTTCTTCGCGCTGACCATCCCGTTCTCGGCCGTGTACGCGGATCGTCATGGCCGTCGCCGCACGCTGATCGGCGTGACGGTCGCCATCGCCGCCTTCGGCCTGGTGCTGGCGCCGCTGTTCGGAGGCGGCACCGCCGGCGTGGTGCTGACGCTGGTGCTGGGCCTGAGCCTGATGGGCCTGACCTATGGCCCGCTGGGCACGGCGCTGTCGGAACTGTTCCCGACCCCCGTGCGTTACACCGGCGCCTCGCTGACCTTCAATCTCGCCGGCATCTTCGGCGCCTCGCTGGCGCCGTACATCGCCACCGCGCTGGCCACGAAATACGGGCTGGCCTCGGTCGGCGGTTACCTGAGCGCCGCCGCGCTGCTGACGCTGATCGCGCTGCTGTTCTCGCGCGAGACCAAGGACGACGACTTCGCCGTCGTGCCGGACTGACCGCGCCATGCTCAGCCTCAGCCGCTATCAGTGGACCGTCCTGTTTGCCGCCTGGCTGGGCTGGGGCTTCGACATCTTCGACGGCATCCTCTTCAACTACGTCGCGCCGAACTGCGTGCCGACGCTGCTGGGGCTCACGATCGGCTCGCCGGAGGCCAAGCAGGCGACGCTGTTCTGGACCGGCCTGCTGACTTCGCTGCTGCTGGTCGGCTGGGCCATCGGCGGCGTGATCTTCGGCTGGGTGGCAGACCGCATCGGTCGCACGCGCACCCTGCTGCTGACCATGCTGCTCTATGCACTGGGCACGGCCGCCTGCGCGCTGGCGCCCAATATCTGGGTGCTGATGGCGTTCCGCTTCATCGCCTCGCTGGGCATCGGCGGTGAGTGGGCGGCGGGCGCGTCGATGGTCACCGAGGTGATGCCGGAGCAGCGCCGCGTCGAGGCCGGCGCGCTGCTCTACACCTCCGCGCCCTTCGGCCTGTTCCTCGCTACCTTCGTCAACCTGCAGATCGTCGGCGTCTGGTTCAAGGACGCGCCGGAAATTTCCTGGCGCTACGTGTTTCTCTGCGGATTGCTGCCGGCTGTGGTGGCGTTCGCGGTGCGACTGTTCGTGAAGGAGCCGGAGCGCTGGCAGAAGGCGGCGCAACAGGCGCCGCCACCGCGCATCCGCGAACTGTTCGGGCCGGAATTCCGGCGCTACACGCTCAGCGGCTTCCTAATGGCGCTGGTGGCGCTGCTGGCGTGGTGGAGCTGCAATGCCTTCATCCCGGTGGTCGCCACCGGCCTGGCGCAGAGTGCAGCCAAAGCGCAGAACCTCGACAAGTCCGGCACGCTGGCGCTGGTCGAACACTGGAAGTTCGTCGCCACCGCCTGTTTCAACCTCGGCGGCCTGATCGGCACGCTGCTGACCATTCCCGCCGCCAAGCATCTCGGCCGCAAGACCATGTTCGCGCTCTACTACGCGCTGTCGGCGGCGGCGATCCTCGCCACCTTCGGGCTGGACCTCGCGCCGATGACGCGGCTGTATCTCTACTTCGCCGTCGGTCTCACCGTGTTCGGCGTGTTCGGCAGCTTCACCTACTACCTGCCGGAGCTGTTCCCCACGCGCCTGCGCGGCACCGGCTCCGGTTTCTGCTACAACATTGGGCGCCTGCTCGCCGCCGCGGGTCCTTTCCTGGTCGGCGCCGCCGCGGCACGCGGCACCGGCACGGTGCTCGATGTGCTGTTCTGGGTCGGCTTCCTGCCCTTGCTGGGGTTGCTGTTCATGCCCTGGGTGATCGAAACGCGCGGCCGCACGCTGGCCGACTGATGCGGAGTTCGCCATGAATCATGCCTCCAAGATCCTGCTCGCCTCGGCGCTGACCGCGCTGGCGGCGTGCAACCGGCATTCCAACGCGCCCGCACCGGCGGCCCCGCCCGCCGCCGCGCCGGTGGGACAGGCGGTACCGGTGCCGGAGCCGCCGCCGCAGGTGAACGAGCCGCAGCCGGTGGTGAAGAAGGACACCGCGACGCAGAAACTCTTCTCCGGGCCGCTGCAGGCCGCCACCCCGCAGCCGGTGCACGGCACGGCGATCCTGCTGCGCACACAGGACGGCTACGGTGTCCGGCTGGAGCATCTCTGGATCGAGGGTGAGGCGCCGACGCTGGACGTGGTGGTCAGCAGCCGCGCCGCGATCAACGACGGCGATCTCGCCGACGCCGTCACCATCGGCGAGGTCAAGGGCACCACCGGCAACATGAACTACGCGCTGCCGGCGGGCACCGACCCCGGCAGCTATCACAGCCTGGCGCTGGTCGTGCGCGGCCAGAACCGCGTGTTCGCCCGCACCGCCTTCGGGCTGATGTAGCGTCAGGCGCCCTGCGGCAGGGCGTAGCTGCCGCTGGCCTGGGCCACGAGCGTGGCCGGTGCCGCGGCCGAGTAGAGCGCAACATCGATCACCGCAAGGCGGCGGCCGAGCTTGAGCAGCCGCGCCTCGGCGACGATGTCGCCCGGCATGCCCTTGTTGAGGAAGTGGATGGTGAAGTCCGCGGTCACCGCCATCAGGACGGGACCGACGTGGCCCAGCACCAACGCATACATCGCGATATCGGCGGCGGTGAATAGCGCCGGGCCGGACAGCACGTTGCCGGGCCGCAGCATGCGCGGGCGGAACGGCAGGCGGATGCGGGCGAAGCCGGCGCGCAGTTCTTCCACCGTAAACATTTTCTCGTCGGCGCCGAAGCCGCGCTGCACCAGGCTTTCGATCTCCGCGCCGGTCAGTTTCAATTCCATGATCAGGTTCCTTGCAGGAACAGCGCATCGACGCTGTCCCAGATCAGCTTGAGTGACATCACGATCAGCAGGCCGTTGACCAGCGCGCGGAAGCGCTCCTCGCTCAGGCGTGCATTGAGCTGCTTGCCGGCGAAGGTGCCGAGCATCACCGCCAGCAGCAGCGGCCACAGCAGTTCCGGCTGATGCAGCGGGTCGAAGCCGATGCTGGCGAAGCCGATGATCTTGGTGAGATGGCCGACGCACTGGCACAGCGCCAGCGTGCCGATCATGGTTTCCTTGCGCCACTCCGGCCGCAGGAACAGCTTGCCGATGAACAGGCCCGAGGCGCCCACGAACATGCCGACGCTGCCGGTGAGCACGCCGGCGGTGAGATAGGCCCAGCGCAGCGGCAGCAGCGCACTGTCGCGGGTCGAGGGCAGCATCGACGCCAGGATCAGGCCGGCCAGCACCAGCTCGATCACGTGCGGATTGGCGGCGGCGACATAGCGTGCGACCAGCAGCGGAGAGGGCAGCGCGCCGAGCAGGAACCAGCCGGCGGCGCGCCACTCCACGTGGCGGAAGTAGGCAACGGTGCGCGAGGCATTGGACACCAACTGCACCGCGGCATGCAGCGGCACTGCCTGCGCCGGCGCCAGGCCGATGGCGTAGAAGATGCCGATCAGGATAGTGCCGCCACCCACGCCGGCGATGCCGGAGAGCGTGGCGGTCAGGAAGGCGGCTGCGGCGATGGCGAGGGTGAACAGCGTCACCCGCGCATTGTAGTGGGCCGGCGCCTGCGGCGAGCGGCGCCGGCGCTCACAGCACCAGCAGTGTGGCCAGCAGCAGCATCAGGCCCATGCTGGCGATCTCGGTGCCGGTAGTCAGGAAGATGTGCGAGGCGGTGGCGGGATCGGCGCCCAGGCGTTTGAGCGCCAGCGGCACGATGACGCCGAACACGCCGCTGAGCATGCAGGAGCCGGTCATGGCGATGGCGACCACCGCGCCCAGCAGCGGCGCATGCGCACTGCCGTTGTGGCCGGCCGACCACCACATCGCCAGGCCCGCGACGACGCCGGTGAGCAGGCCGTTGAGCAGGCCGAGCAGGGTTTCCTTGAGCAGCAGCCGGCGCAGCGGATACTGGTCGAGATCGCCCAGCGTATAGCCGCGCAGGGTGATCGCCAGCGCCTGCGCACCGTTGTTGCCGCTCTGGCCGGCGAGCACCGGCAGGAAGGCGGCGAGCACGACGATCCTGGCGATGGTGTCCTCGAAGGAGCCGACCACGAAGGCGACCAGGAAGCCGGTCAGCAGGTTGAACTGCAGCCAGGGGTGACGCAGGCGGAAGGCGGTCCAGAAGCCGGTATCGACGCGTTCCTCCTGGTCGACACCGACCATGCGGCCGGACTGCGCGGAAATCTCGATGGCCTGGCGCTCGAACAGCTTCCAGCCGCGCACGATGCCGAGCAGCCGGCCCTCGGCATCGCACACCGGGTAAACCGGATAGTGGCGGCGGAAGGCGCCGTGGATCGCTTCGGCGAGATCCGTTTCCGCGCTGAAGCGGAACGGTTCGCGCAGCATGACCTCGCCCAGCGCCTGTTCGGGCCGGGCCAGCAGCAGATCGCGCATCACCACCAGGCCGGTCAGGCGCTGCTGTGCATCGACGATATAGAGATAGGTGATGTCGCTGACCGAACCGGCGCCGCGCAGGAACTCGATGGCGTGCGTGACGCGGTCATCGGCCGTGAACACCGCGCGCGCGGGCTCCATCAGGTCGGCGACCAACCGCGGTTCGGCGTGCGGCAGCACACCGGTCAGCGTGCTGTCGAGCAGGTGGGCGTTGACGCGGGTGGCGAAGGCCTCGGGCAGTGCCCGCAGCGCGCTCTCGATCATCGCCGGCGACTGGCGCGCCAGCAGTTCGGCGGCGTCCACCGGCACGCGCGATTGCAGTTCGCGTAGCAGGGCGTCGAGATCGTTGGACTGTTGGGTGCGCATCGCGGCCTCCGGCAAGCCTGCCGATTTTGACAAATCACGCCTACACTTGCTGCCCTGCCCAGGAGAGGTGCGCATGTTCAAGCTCTACGGAATGTCCGGTTCCGGCAACTGCTGGAAGCCGGCGGTGCTGATGAAACAGCTCGGGATTCCCTTCGAGTGGATCGAGATCGACATCCAGCGCGGGCAGTCGCGCACACCGGCATTCCTGGCGAAGAACGCCAACGGCAAGGTGCCGCTGCTAGAGCTGGACGACGGCCGCACCCTGGCCGAGTCCAACGCCATGCTCTGCTACCTGGCGGAGGGTTCGCCGCTGTTTCCCGCCGACCGCTGGCAGCGCGCCAAGATTCTCGAGTGGCTGTTCTTCGAGCAGTACAGCCATGAGCCCTACATCGCCACCGTGCGCTTCTGGGTGCACTTCATGCACAAGCAGGACGAGTGGCGCGACAAGATCGCGGAGGCGATGAAGAAGGGCTACGCCGCCCTGGGCGTGATGGAGCGCCGGCTGCAGGCCTCGGCGTTTCTCGCCGGGCCGGACTACAGCATCGCGGACATCGCACTCTTTGCCTACACCGACGTTGCGTACGAGGGCGGCTACGACCTCGGCGACTACCCCGCCGTCCGTGCCTGGCTGGCGCGCGTGGCGGCGCTGCCGCGCTTCGAACGCATGACCTAGCGAATGCGCGGTACGGCTTTGGTCATGCCGGCATCCGGCTTCTCGCTCTGCAGAACCCGGCGCGGCGCAACAGTCTGCGCCGGTGTGACCGCGATTTCAGGCGTTCTGCGCCCCTTGCACTGCCACCCGCTCTGGGCAGATTGCCTAGAGGAAAAGTTATTAATTATTAATCAAAACTAAAATTAGTAAATAATATATAACGCCGCGATGACGCGCGGTAAGGCGAGCGGGTGGTGGCTTCGGGGTCGCGTCGTGCGCGGCAGCGGGCGCATTGACCGCGACCCGCTGCGCTGCCAGCATCGGGCAAGCCCTCGTGACCGGACCGCCATGCTCGACGCCGCCGACCTTGCCCAACCCGCCGTGCGCCTGTCGATCCTCGCCGCCGGCGTGTTCTTCGGCAGCGGCCTGCTCACCGGCGCCTGGAAATACGCCCACATCGCACGCACGCCGCAGGCGCAGGCCCCGGCCTATGTCGACATCGCGCACCGCGCTTCGCTGATGTATGCCTTCGCCGCAATGCTGCTGGCGCAGTTCGCGGCGCTGTCAGCGTTTTCACCCACCGTGAATGTCTGGGCCGCCGCCGTGCCGCTGGCGTTCTTCGCCGCCGCCATCGGCGGCTATGTGCTGCACGGTCTGCTCAACGACACCGACAACCAGTTCCGGCAGCCGCAGCGCATCGGCGGCCTGTCGTTGCCGCGTGGCAGCCTGCATGCCTTCATGGCGGTGCTGATGGCTGGCGAGATTGGCGGCTTTGCCGTGTTGTTTGCCGGCGTGCTGGCGCGCATGGGTGTGGCGTTCTGACCTCTGTCGCGCCGCTGGCGCGGGCTTGGGAGCGGCGATGAAAACTTCGGGCAAGCTCTATCTCTGGGTTCTGGCTGCGATCGCGCTGGGCGTTGCCCTCGGCGTGGCGGCACCCGAGACTGCGGTCAAGATGAAGCCGCTGGGCGATGGCTTCATCAAGCTGATCAAGATGCTGATCGCGCCGGTGATCTTCTGCACCGTGGTCAGCGGCATCGCCGGCATGGAAGACGCCAAGCAGGTGGGTCGCGTCGGCTTCAAGGCACTGCTGTATTTCGAGGTCATGTCGACGCTGGCACTGGTGATCGGCCTAATCGTGGTCAACACACTCAAACCGGGCGCTGGCTTCAATATCGACCCGGCGACGCTGGATGCCAGCGCCGTGGCCGATTACGCGGCGCAGGCCAAGCAGCACAGCACCATCGATTTCCTGCTCGGCATCATTCCGTCCACCTTCGGGGAAGCCTTCGCCAAGGGCGACATCCTGCAGGTGCTGCTGGTGGCGATCCTGTTCGGTTTCGCGCTGTCGGCGCTGGGCGAGACGGGTCGGCCGGTGATGCGCGGCCTCGAAGCGATTTCAAAAGTGCTGTTCCGCATCGTCACGATGGTGATGAAGCTGGCGCCGCTCGGCGCCTTCGGCGCGATGGCTTTCACCATCGGCAAATACGGCGTGGCCAGCCTCGGGCCGATGGCGCACCTGATGGCGGCGTTCTATCTGACCTGCGTGCTGTTCGTGCTGCTGGTGCTGGGCGGCGTCTGCGCGGCGCTGGGCGTCAATATCCTGCAGCTGATCCGTTACATCCGCGCCGAGCTGCTGCTGGTGCTCGGCACCTCGTCGTCGGAAAGCGCGCTGGCGCCGGTGATGGAGAAGCTGGAACGCCTGGGCTGCGCCCGCAGCGTCGTCGGCCTGGTGATTCCCAGCGGCTACTCGTTCAATCTCGACGGCACCAACATCTACATGACGATGGCGGCGATCTTCGTGGCGCAGGCGCTCAACGTCGAACTGACGCTGACACAGGAGCTGACCCTGCTGGGCATGGCAATGCTGACCAGCAAGGGCGCCACCGGCGTCACCGGCGCCGGCTTCGTCACGCTTGCCGCCACGCTGGCGGTGGTGCCGAGCGTGCCGGTGGCGGGGCTGACGCTGATCCTGGGCATCGACCGCTTCATGTCGGAGGCGCGGGCGTTGACCAACCTGGTCGGCAACACCGTGGCGACGCTGGTGGTGTCGCGCTGGGAGAACGCCCTCGATCGCGAGACGCTGCGGCGCGAGCTGCGCAACCCGCGCGACTGAAACGCGTCAGCAGATTTCGTTGATCGCGCGCAGCACGTCGGCGCGGGAAATCTGGCCGACCAGCTTGCCGTTCTTGACCACGGGGTAGCGCTTGACCGGCGAGTCGAGGAAGCGGCTGGCGATCTCGAGGATCGGCGTTTCCGGCTCCACGGCCAACACCTTGGGCGTCATGTACTCGCGCACCACGCCGGCGGGCACGCCCTCGTAACCGGCGGTGAGCGCCACCTTGAGGCAGTCCTTTTCCGACAGCACGCCGACCAGTTGACCCTGCTCGTCGAGTACCGGCGCGCCGGAGATGCCGTGCTTCACCAGCTCGTTGATCGCCGTCATCACTTCCATGTCGGGAGTGAAGGTGACGACCTGCGTTTCCATGTAGTCGCGGGCGACGACCGACCCGAGTGTGCGCATTGCCAGACTCTCCTCGTGCCCTGTACCGGGCTTTCCGGTGCTTAACGTAGCGCGGAACCGGGCGCTGTTCCAGTGGCCGCGGCACCGGGCTATGCTGCCGCATCGTTTACCGCCGGAGTTCCTCGTGCCCCTTGACACCTGCCACCCCTCGGCGCCGCACAAGAAGCTGCGGACACCGGACTGGTACGCCTCCAGCCTGATGACCGAGCGCGCGCTCGATGCCATCCTGCGCCGCATCCGTCTCGACTACCGCTACGACATCCCGTACCTGGCCGGCTACAGCCAGGATGGCAAGACCGTCTACATCGACCGTCACCTGCCCAAGTCCTTTGTCGACCGGGGACGGCAGATCGAGGTGGCGCGCTATCTGATCCTGCACGAGGAAGTCGAGAAAACCCTGATCGACCAGCTCGGCCTGCACTACCTGCACGCGCACCAGATCGCCACGCGCGCGGAACAGGCGGCGGTGCGCGCGGATCGCGTGTCCTGGCGCGACTACGACCGCTTCATGCAGAAGTACGTCAAGCGCATCGGCGATGAGCGGCTCAAGAAAGTGCCGGACGATCTTGATTTCAAGCCCTACCGCGACGAGCACGACCGCGACCTGATCGCGCGGATGCAGAAAGCGCAGCCGGAGGATCGCCAGCAGCAGTCCCTGCGCCTGCCGAGGCAGACGCGAAAATGATGCGGCCGACTCATCGAACCATTCGATGAATCGGTGCGGAAAATTGTTCTTTTAAGCCGCGGCAGGCGCCCGCATAGTGACCGGCATCCACTACTTGGCGGAGATGCCCATGATCCACCTGTATCGTTCCGAAGACCGCGGCCACGTCGAACACGGCTGGCTCGACAGCTATCACTCGTTCTCGTTCGGCGAGTTCTACGACCGTCGTCGCATGGGCTACTCCGACCTGCGCGTGATCAACGAGGACCGTATCGTCCCCGGCACCGGGTTCGGCACGCACGGTCATCGCGATATGGAGATCATCACCTACGTGCTCTCCGGCGCGGTGCAGCACCGCGACTCCACCGGCGGTGAGGGCGTGCTGCGCCACGGCGAACTGCAGATGATGAGCGCGGGGCGCGGCGTGCAGCACAGCGAGAAGAATCCGTCCAACACCGAGCCGCTGCACCTGTTGCAGATCTGGATCCAGCCCAGTGTGACCGGCGTGGCGCCGGCGTATGCGCAACAGAAGCTCGACGAAGCCGCCCTGCGCCAGGGCTTCACCGTAGTGGTCGCCCCCCAGGGCGAGGTCGCGCCGTTCACCATTCACCAGGATGCGCGCCTGCTGATCGCCTGGCCGGCGCAAGGCCAAAACCTGTCGCGCGTGCTGGACGCATCACGCCGCTATTACCTGCATGTCGCCACCGGCGAAGTCATGCTCGAGGGCCAGCGTCTGACGGCCGGCGACGCCGCGATGATTGAAAAACAAGAGAATTTTGAAGTGCGGGCCACGACCGGCAGCGAACTTTTGCTGTTCGATCTGGCGCCGTGAAGAGGCCCCACCCAGCGCGGCCGTCTCCCTGAATGGGGGACGGCCGTAAAAAATGCCGGCCATTTGGGGGGCAGTTCACAATCTCAGACCAAAAAAAGGTTGACCTGTCAAGCCAATGTGCCAGTCTTGGGGCCTGGCCTACACAAACACAGGGAGCGCAATATGGCCCGGATTATTCCCCTCAAGACCACGCTGGGCATCGTCATGTTGACGGCGGTTGCCGGCCTCTACGGATGCCCCGTGCATGACGGCGTCACCACCGCAGGCACCGGTGGCACGGGTGGCACCGGCGCGCTCAGCCTCACCGGCACCACCACGCTGGGGCCCCTGAACGGTTCCAACATCACGGTGTTCCAGGTCAATGCCGACGGTTCCAACGGCAAGCAGATCGGCAGCGGCGTGACCAACAACGACGGCACGTTCAAGATCACGCTCACGGAAAAACCGACGGGGCCCTTCCGCGTCTGTTCGGCCGACGGTGCCTACACCGATGAGTCCACGGGTACCGGCAAGACCAACCAGGTGAAAGATTTCTGCGCGCTGGTGCCGCTGAATGCCGCGGACGTCAACGTCAATCCGCTCACGGCGTTCATCGATGCCTTGACCAAGGGGCAGATCAAGAAGACCGCCAATCCCAAGCCTGCGGATCTGCAGAATGCAGTCACCGCAGCGCAGAACAAGATCCAGAAGTTCTTTGCGCTCAAGAATCCGCCGCATACCGTCAAGCCGACTTTCGCCGCGCCGCCGACGGGCGCTGCGCCGACCGACGGCTATTTGCTGGCCGCGCTGCTGGGCGCCTACTCGCAGCTGGAGAAGGACAACGGCCAGCGCTGCGGCGGCACCGTTGCGCAGGATCGTCTGAATGCGCTGATCGCCGACATCACCGACGGCGTATTCGATGGCAAGACCATCAACCCGCTGAACGCCGCAGAAACCATCGCGCTACAAGTGGCCTGCGCCGCAGCGCCGGGCGGTAAGGAAAACCTGCCGGTCGGCACCGGCACGGCGGATCTGCTCAACGCCTATGACGAGTTCGGCAACACGCAGCTCGGGCAGACCATGCAGGTCAACCAGCAGACCGGCGCACGTGACGCGGTGCGCACCGCAGTGGCCACCGGCGATCTCGCGCCGCCGCAGGTCAACGTCGTCGCCAGCCAGGGCCTGATCGCCATCGACACAGCCAACAAAGTCGCTTATGTGCCGATCTACACCTGGGATGCGAACAGCAATGCGCGCATTGCCGTGGTCGATCTCGCCAACACGCCAACCGATCCCACGAAGATTCCAACCATTTCGCTGCCAGGCAGTCAGCAGCCCATCGCCTCGTCGTTCGACCCGGTCAATCACAAGGTGTATGTCGAGGCCAGAAAGGGCTTCAACGGCAGCGACGGCGTTTTCGTCTACGTGATCGATCCGTCGACGCGCACCGTGCTGCAGACCATCGACGCGAGCCCCAATGGCGGTGGCCTGAGTCATAGCGGCACGTTCGGCGGCATCATCGCCAACCCGACCAAAAACAAGGTCATCGTGGTGGGCACGAACGATCTCGGCATTATCCGTCTCGATCCGCAGACCGGTGCGCCGACGTTCGATGTGAATTCGGTGATTTCGCTGTTCGGTACGGATTCGATCGCGCTCAATTTCGACACCGAAATCCTGTTCGTCTCCGACGACGGCAGCAATCAGTTGGTCAATACCTCGACGGCGGTACCCTCCCTCATTTCCTTCCCGGCCGCCGGCGGCACCACCGACGGCGTTGCCTTCGACAACCTGACCAATGTCGTGGCGCAATCCGCCGAAGTCGGTTCCGATCTGACGCACATCTTCAACTTCAACAGCCTGCAGATCGCCGGCACGGCGCCGGGCCAGTCCGCTACGGCGCTACTCATCACCATCAACGGAACGGGCAACTCTCCAAACACCGGCGAGGGTCCGGGCGGACAGGCTGCCGTCAACGTGCTGACCCATCAGGCAGTGGCCATCGACGAATTCGGCGAGAACTTCAAGCTGCTGCAATTGCCGACTTCGCAATTCACCGGCGCGCCGGTTGCAGCCACGACGGGCACCGGTGCGGCGTTCCAGATTTCGGCGGGCGTCATCCCCCAGGCTTCGATTGGCGGGACGCCGACGACGTTGGGTATGCGCGGCGACCCCAACTCGCTGAGTATCGATCCGGTGGGTAACAAGATGTATGCCCTGGCCGATCCCAACGTCTACTACAACGGCTGGCCGGCCAACGATACGCGGCCGCTGTTCCTGGTCGAAGTCGATCTCGCGCACCCGGTGCAGGGCGCCAGCCCGACGGCGGTGGACGCGCATAACAATCCGCTCCGCTGGACGCCGCAAAGCCGGCTGATCCGGCTGCCTTGATGCGGGCAAGCAGGCTGCGGGGGGCGAAAGCCCCCCGCATTTTTTTCAGGCGGGGCGACGCGGCGCGCTGCATGCGCATCGATCTGCGCGGGCCCCTGGCGTTGCTGCTGACGGCCGTGCTCGCCGCCTGCGGCGGAGGCGGGAACGGCGGCGGCGGCTACGATCCACTGGCCACGGCACGGGCCAAGGGCCTGCGCAAGCTCAATCCCGATGCCAACGTGCCGCCGCAGTGCTACACCAAGACCGATGGTCTCTCGAACCCCTGCTGGGCCTGCCACACTTCGCCCAATGGCATCAATTACGCGGACGACCACAGGCTGCAGGAGTCTTACGCCTTCACTGACGAGGGCCAGACCAACCACTGGACCAATCTCTTTGTCGACCGTAGTGCCCGGATTGCCGCCATCAGCGACGACGCGGCACTCGCTTACGTGCGGCAGGACAACTACACGCCGCTGCGTGTAGCGGTGGCGGATCGCACGGAATACAAGGGCTGGAAGCCGGACTTCGACCTGATGCGGGGCTTCGATGCCGCTGGCTTCGCCATCGATGGTTCGTGGTGGCGGGCCTACCGCTACAAGCCCTTCCTGGGCACGTTCTGGCCGACCAATGGCTCCACGGATGACGTCATCATCCGGCTGCCGCCGGCGTTTTATACCGACGCCGATGGCAAGCCTTCGCGTGAAATCTACAAGATCAACCTGGCCATCCTCGAAGCGGCGATGGCGGTGCCCGATACCACGGGCGCGACGGCGATCGTCCGTGCGGTCGAACCCGTCAGCGAAGATCTGGCCAAGCTGGACCTGAACGGCGACGGCCACATCGGTGGCAGCGTCACGGTGATCCGCGGATTGCCAGCGCACTACGTGACCTACGACGCTGGCGGCAAGGCCACCGACGTACCGGTCATGCGTTGGCAATATCCGCTGGGAACTGAGTTTCTGCACACGGTGCGCTACCTCGATCCGGACGCCCCCAACCTGATGTCGACGCGCCTCAAGGAGGTGCGCTACATGGTCAAGCAGAGACTGCTCAGCGACGATGAAGTGCGCAGCCTGTATGCGGCAGAGGCGAGGGAGGATGCGAAAGGCGTCCGCCCTGCGTTCGGCGGCAATGCCCTGCGCGGGCTACACAACAACTTCGGCTGGCAGCTCAACGCCTTCATCGAGGACGGCCTGGGCCGCCTGCGGGTGCAGACGTATGAAGAGCACCACTTCTGCATGGGCTGTCACACCAGCCTGGGCGTGACGGTGGACCAGACCTTCAGCTTCGCGCGCAAGCCGCCGGGTGCTGCGGGCTGGGGCCATCAAGCGCTCGCCGGCCAGCAGGACACGGCGCAGGCCGGCCAGCCCGGTCCTGAAATCCTGACCTACTTGCGCCGCGTCGGCGCCGGCGACGAGTTTCGCGCCAACACCGAGATGCTGGCGCGCTTCTTCCCGGGCGGCGTGCTCGACGAGGCCACCGTGCGCCGCGCTGCGCCCGGCGGGCCGGACGATCTCACGCAGTTGCTGGTGCCCTCACGGGCGCGCGCGCTGGCGCTGGACAAGGCCTACATGACCCTGGTGGCCGATCAGACGTTCGAGAAAGGCCGCGATGCGGTCATCACGCCGCCGGCCAATGTCCACACGTTCATCGAGAAAGATTCCGACACCGGGCTCAAGGCCGGCGTCGGTACGTTCAGCGACGGGCGCCTGTGGCTGCAGTGGCCGACGCCTTAGCGCCAGCTGGCGCCGAGGTGCAGGCTGAAATCCGGCGACGAGTTGGTGACCGCGTCCTCCTGGAAGAACAGGTCGAAACGCAGTTTGGGATTGGCCTGGTAGCTGCCGCCCAGCGTCAGTTGCAGCCCGGGCTTGCGCAGGCCGTCGAGATCGCTGTCGCGGTACAGCGCGGTGTGCGCGTAAACCTGGCTGCGCAGTTCAAGCGACGGCGTCAGGCGATAACCCAGGCCGGCACCGCCGAACAGCGCGGCGCGGCGCTGCAGGTCTGGCAGCACGTCGCTGCGCTGCGCCAGCGTCGCGCCCAGCGAGGCAAAGCCATCGAAGGACGAGCCCGGCGCGAAGGGCAGGGCGAAGTCGCTCCACAGCGCGCCGCCCCAATTGCCGCCGGTGAGATGGCTTTCGCGTCCGGTGGGCAGCTTGACCATGCCGCGCAGCGTCGCGCCCTGGGCGTACTGCCAGCCCAGGCCGAGCTGGATGTCGCCCAAGGTGGTGCCGCTGCCGCCGACTTCGTTGAGCAAGGTGGCGCCGTTGCGGATGTAGCGATACAGCCGCTCGTTGTGCGGTGCGAGGTTGCGACCGCCGTCCGGCAGGCCGAAGGTCTTGTGCCACTCCTCGACGAAGTGATCCATGAAGCCGCCGCCGACGATCAGCACCGGAATGCGTCCGGTCACTTCGACGCCGCTGCCGACACCGACGCGCCAGCCCAGCGTGAACGCCGAGGTCTCGCCGTCCAGCGTCACGCTCTCGGCGGCGTTGGCATCGGCGTAGTACTCGGTGGTGAGGTCGTAGTCGAGACTGCGCTCGCGCTGGCCGCAGGCCAGCACCGAGGCCTGGCCGATGACCGGCAGCGCGAAGTTGCGCGCCAGCGTGCCCTGGTTATAAGCCGGCAGTGCGTCCCAGGCGAAGGCCGCCGGTGCCGTGACTGCCGCCAGCAGCGCCGCAGCGCCAAGAGCCGTGGTTTTGAAGGTCACCCGCTATCTCCGGTTGGGGGACGAGATTGGTTATATTTTATACGTAGAATTTGAATTCTATTAATATTTTATAACGGCTTGGCATCCGAATGATCGAGGAGCGGGTGGCGGTTCCAGGGTGACTGCGCGGGGGACAGGCGCCGTGTCAGCGGCACCGCGGGGCGCCACCCTCGTCCGCCCGGAGTTTAGCGGAGCCTACCGGCCTCTGTTAGCATCGCCGCCTCCGTTTTTGCACGCTTTTGATTTTTGCCATGACGCTTGCCACCCAGAACCTGCGGATCCAGTCGATCCGCGCCGTCTCCACGCCCGCCCAGGTGCAGGCGGAACTGCCGCTGACCGACGCCGCCGCCAAGACCACCAGCGACGCCCGCCGCGAGATCCAGAACATCCTGCAGGGCCAGGATGACCGCCTTCTGGTGGTCGTCGGTCCCTGCTCGATCCACGATCCCGCGGCCGCGCTCGACTACGCCTCGCGCCTGGCACCGCTGCGTCAGCAGCTGGCCAAGGATCTGCTGATCGTCATGCGCGTGTATTTCGAGAAGCCGCGCACCACCGTCGGCTGGAAGGGCCTGATCAACGATCCCGATCTCAACGACAGCTACCAGATCGACAAGGGCCTGCGCGTGGCGCGCAAGCTGCTGCTGCAGCTCAACGACCAGGGCATGCCGGCGGGTGTCGAGTTCCTCGACATCCTCACGCCGCAGTACATGGCCGACCTCGTCAGCTGGGGCGCCATCGGCGCGCGCACCACGGAATCGCAGCTGCACCGCGAGATGGCCTCCGGCCTGTCGTGTCCTGTCGGCTTCAAGAACGGCACCGACGGCAGCGTAAAAGTCGCGGTCGATGCGGTGATGGCGGCGCGCAATCCGCACCGCTTCCTGTCACTGACCAACGACGGCCAGATCGCCATCTTCGAGACCCGCGGCAACCCGGACAGCCACATCATCCTGCGCGGCGGCAGCCTTGGCACCAACTACGACGCCGGCGCGGTGGACGCGGCCTGCGCGGCGCTGACCAAGGCCGGCATGAAGCCGCAGGTGATGATCGACTTCTCGCACGCCAACAGCAGCAAGCAGCACAAGCGCCAGATCGTCGTCGGTCACGATGTCGGCAGCCAGATCGCCGGTGGCGATCACCGCATCGTCGGCGTGATGATCGAATCGCACCTGGTCGAAGGCCGCCAGGAAATAGGCCCGCGCGACAAGATGACCTACGGCCAGAGCGTCACCGACGCCTGTATCCACTGGGACGACACCGCCGAACTGCTGCGCAACCTCGCCACTTCGGTGGCGCAGCGCCGGCAGAATCTCGCCAAGAGCGCCTGAGCGGCGCGCATCGCATCCGTTCGGCGTCCTGCTCCGTTTATGCGGAGTGAGGCGTCAACGGAGCGTGCGATGCGGGCGATACGAATCTGGATGATGGCGGTGCTACTGGCCGGCACGGCCGGCTGCGCCTCGTTTTCGCCGCACGATCCCTCGCCGGTGCCGCTGGTGCCCAAGGTGGACCTGCAGCGCTTCACCGGCGACTGGTATGTCGTGGCGCAGATTCCGACGCCACTCGACGGCGGCGTGTTCAACGCCATTGAGCATTACGACCTCGATGCGCAGGGCCAGATCGTCACCACCTACACCAGCCGCAAGGGCGGCTTCGACGGCCCGCCGCAGCGCTTCACGCCCACCACGCGCATCATGCCGGACAGCGGCAACGCGCTCTGGGCCGTGCGCTTCGCCTGGTACTGGCCGTTCTGGTACGAGTACCGCGTGGCCTACCTCGCGCCGGATGAGTCGGTGGCGATCATCGCGCGCAGTGCGCTGGACTATCTCTGGGTGTTCAGCCGTGAGCCCGTGATGAGCGACGCGCAGCTCGAGCCGTATATCGAGATGATGCAGCGCTGGGGCTACGACACGAAGCGACTAGAGCGCGTGCCGCAGCAGCCGCTGGCGCAGCGCGGTCCGCGACCCTGAGCGCCCTCAGTCCACCCGGAAGTCCAGGCGACAAATGAGCTGGCCGCCGGATGTGCGCAAGTCCACCGTCCACGCGCCGCGCGGGTCGCCGGGGAAATGCTCCTTGCGCGAGTAGGTGCGGTAGCCCGCCTCGCGGCCGCCGCGAATGGTGCCAGCGATGCGATCCACCACCACACCGTTCTGTCGCCAGTCGAAACTCACCGGCTGCGAAAGACCTTGCGGCGCACGCACGGCGACGAAGGCGTCGAGGCCATCGGCGAGTTGCGCCGCCGTCAGCGCCGGCAAGGCCGCACCGGGCACCAGATCGTCCGACACGCTCGCGGTGATCACCGCCTGCTTCACCTGCAGACCGGCCGGTGGAATCGACGCGCGCGCCATCCAGAGTGTGCCCAATGCCAGGGCCAGTACCGTGAGGCGCAGCAGACGCCGCGCCGGCGTGGCGTCGCGCAGCAGGCGCGGCAGGCTCAGCAGCGTGAATACGATGGTCAGCACCACGGCCAGCGTCAGGGCCTGCTCCATCGGCAGGCGCAGGGCCAGCGGCAGCACCACCAGCACCGCCAGAAAGCTGCAGAACGCGTGAAAGATGACGCGCCGCGCCGCCGCGCTGGCGATGCGCGCGTTGTAAAGCGGATCGATGGTGCTGGCCAGCGCCGCGAAAATCACGATGCCGGTGAACACCATCTGGCCGAGATCGCGTTGTGTCGCCGCGATCAGAAACGGCAGCGCAAAGAAAAAGATCTCCTGCTGCAGCGACTGCGTGGCGAAATGCAGCAGCTTCTCGTTGAGCCGTCCGCGCGTGAGCCGTTCAATCCAGTCGCCAAGAAAATCCTCCAGCAACAGGGCGATCCAGCCCAGCAGCGCCAGCGCCGCAATGCCCCGCGCCATGCGCTCGCCACGCTGCACCAGGGCAAAGCTGATCCAGCCGGCCGCAAAGCTGAGAGTGGGCAGCAGCCAGGGATAGCGCTGCAGGAAAGCGAGCGCGCGCTCAGTGAGGCGTGACCACCAGGGCTGTGGCGCTCCGTCATTCATCGCTTTATCGCAATGGCGAATTTATTTCGCCAACCGATTTAAATTAGTTGGTTATTTTAACGACGGCAGTTTGGTCTACTTCGTCATTATCGGCCAAGGGAAATTCAGCTTTGACGAAAAATATTGAGCCAGTGGGAACGACTAAAGTTACCAACTCGTCGTATTCCACGCCGGGCTCTAGCTCATATCCATCTGCGAATCGTTGCATCAAATCGCCCGAGTAGAAATCTCGGAATTTATCTAGTGATACTTCGCCCTGCGGAATATTTTGGGGGATGCTCTTTACACTCACAACAAAACCTTTTTTGGGCGTTGTAGCAAGGGTTTTTCCGATATTTTTTGGACGCACATGGATTACAAGTAGCTTCTCATTTGGGCCGTAATCGAGGACCTCAGTAGCAAGAGTTAATTGAATATTCGTGGCAGCTGTTTCCATCAAGCTGAATTCAAAGTAAGACCAAACTCCCCCAACGGCGATCGCAATGGAGGTTAGTACCTTCAAAATAAAGTCAGCCCATTCACGAGCGACTTGAAATTTCACCGGCACTCCTAATTCAAGGGTTTTACGTATTTCCCGTTTGATTCTGAAACGACTTAGTACTCGCCTCTAAATACATTCGCAAACACCACCTGCTCCAGCGTCGGCTTCTCGCCTTCCTTGCGGCCCTTGGCGGCGGAGGATGAGGGGAAGAGCTTGAAGCTCTTGTTGAGGAAGTAGTCGTTCATCTTCGGCCACAGCGCGTAGCTAATGGCGGCGGCGGTGCCCAGTGGCGTGGCGACGGACTTGGGGCGATGCAGGATGGCTTTCATCACCACGTCCGCGGCGTGATCGGGCGACCAGGTTGGCACGTAGTCGTAGACCTTGGTGGGCGCGATCATCGGCGTGCGCACCAGCGGCATGTAGATGGCGGTGATCTCGATGTTCTTGTCCTTGATCTCCGCCGACAGGCAGCGTGAGAAGGCATCGAGCGCGGCCTTGCTCGCCACGTAGGCGGAGAAGCGCGAGGCATTGGCCAGCACGCCGATGGAGCTGATGTTGATGATCTGTCCCGAGCGGCGCTTGGCCATGCTCGGCAGCAGATTGAGGATCATGCGCACCGCGCCAAAATAATTGAGCTGCATGGTGCGCTCGAAATCGTGGAAGCGGTCCAGCGACTCCATCACCGCACGGCGGATCGAGCGTCCGGCGTTGTTGATCAGCACGTCGACATGGCCGAAGTCACGCAGGATGGCCTGCGCGCAGTCGTCGATGGCCTTCATGTCGTTGAGGTCGCAGGGATACACATGCGCCTCGCCGCCGGCCTTCTCGATGATGAACTGGGTCTGCTCCAGCTTCTCGCGCGTGCGCGCCACGAGAATCACCTTGGCGCCGGCGGCGCCGAGCTTCTTGGCGACATTGAAGCCGATGCCCGACGAGGCGCCGGTGACGATCACCACCTTGCCGGCCAGCCGCTTCAGCGAGCCCCTCGGCAGGCTGACGTCGAGGTTGAGGAAGAGGTCCCAGTACTCCCAGAGCTTGCCGCAGTAGTCACGGATGTCCGGGCACTTGATGCCGGAGCCCTTGAGCGCAGTGCGGGCGTTCTTGTCGTCGAACACCGCGCGGTTGCTGACGTAGCCGAGCACGGAGAGCGGCACGCCGATGGCTTCGGAAAGCTTTTTCTCCACCTCGCGCGGGATGCGGCGCTTGAGCTGGCCGGTGAACTTGCGCACCGCGGAAGGCAGCGGCGGCACGTCGAAGTTCTTGGCGAACTCCGGCCCGTGCGCGGCTTCCAGGATGGTCTGCAGCAGTTCGCCGACACTGGGCGAGTGCGACTGGATCAGGCAGAACGCCTGGCCATCGAGGCCGTCCTGGTGCGCGATGTAGTCCATCGCTGCGGCCACGTAATCGACCGGCGCCAGCGGTACCTTGCCGCCTTCGATGCCGACCAGCGGCAGCCACTTGGGGACGGCGAAGCTGAGCTTCTGCAGGATCTTGAAGAAGTAGTAGGGGCCGTCGATCTTGTCCATCTCGCCGGTTTCGCTGTGGCCGACGACGGCGCCCGGACGATAGATGCGGAACGGCACCTTGCTTTCGTTGCGGACGATGGCTTCCGACTGGAACTTGGTGCGGTAGTACGGGTGATCGGTGCGCTGGCCCTCGTCGAACATGTCCTCGGTGAAACGGCCGACGAAATCGCCGCCCGCCACCGCGACGCTGGAGGCGTGGTGCAGGCGCACCTTGCCGCCCAGTTCGTTGACGAAGGCGACGACGTTGCGCGTGCCCTCGTTGTTGATCTTGTCGCCCTGCTCGTCCGACATGTTCATGTCGTAGACCGCGGCGAGGTGAAACACGTGATCGATCTTGCCCTGCAGCTTCTTGAAGTCGGCGCCGGAGATCAGGCCCGGCGTGGTGATGTCGCCGGCCACCATGTGCAGCCGCTTGCCGGCCTCGCCATAGCGCTCGCGCAGTGCATCGAACTTGTCGGCGGACGAGGCGCGCACCAGCGCGTAGACCCGTGCGTCCTCGCGCGCCAGCAGGCGCTCCAGCAGAAACTTGCCGATGAAGCCGGTGGCGCCGGTGACGAAGTAGTTCATCGTATTTCCCCGCCGTAGATTTTTTGCAGAAATGCATCTTACTGATGTTTTGCGACCGCGCGGTATGGTCGCAAGAGTGGCGGCTCATGAAATTTGTGCCGTGCGGCGGCCGGGGTTCGGATATTGAGGGGTGTGGCGTCGTCGCGTACGCCACCCGCTGTGAGCGTCTTGCCTAGGAAAACTGTTACTAGTTATTTATTAATTTTAAGTTCATTAAATAATAACCAACAGGCGTGCGGCTCAAAACCACGATTGCGGGTGGCACGGCAGTGCCACCCGCAGTCTTGGGTTACGGTCCGATATAGGACTGCAGATCCTTCTGGTTAATCCAACCCTGGCTATCTCCGCTGCGGATGAACCACCAACTGCCCTCAGCGTTGTCGACCCGCTGTGATGCCAGCGTGACCGTGCCTCCCTCCTTGAGCACCGCGGTGACCGATGCGTTGGCGGAAGGCTGACCGTGAATCGCGGCTCCGGCCGTGGCTATGGCTGTTGCTGATGATTGCGGCGTCGCCGCGTTGACGGCGGGAGAGTTATCGAACAGCGACCGCGACGCTGGATATGAGTGTTGGGCGCCCCCAAAGGCAAAGATCAGCCCGATGCCGGCCAGCGTGACGTTGCTCTTGTGATCGACGCCCAACTGCGGCAGATCCTTCACCTTCTGCAGGCTGCCGATATTGGTGCGGATTCCGAAGTTGGGCGTCAGCATCCAGTCGAAGCCCAGGTCAAAGGTCAGGCCGCTGCTGCTCTCGCTATTGTCGTAGTTCACGCCATTGAACGTGCCGGTGCCCTTGGATTTGCCGGTGTAATAGCCCAGCTTGGCGTAGAAGCCGGAACCTTTGGTATCGAAGCGCCCGAAGAAGCCGGTGGTGAGCAGCAGGCCCTGGAAGGCCAGCGAGGCATCGGTGCCGGTGACGCCGCCCTGGCTGAAATCGTTGATCTTGTTTTTGCCGCCGTCGAGATACCCGGCCTCGATCATGATCGGCAGGCCGTCGAAACGGTAGCCGGCGAAAGCCTGCAGACCGTAGCCGCGTTTCACGTCGCTGTACTGGTATTCCGATGAGGTGCCGCCGATGCCCATATAGCTCTCGGCATGGCTCAACGGACTGAAGGCCAGCAGCAGGCCGGTGACGACGATTTTTTCCCTGATGCGCATGAACTCCCCCTTGTTGGTGTTGTGGTCGATGCTGATGGACTATGGCGGGCCATCGCCGCTGTAATGTGCAGATACGGTCAGTAATCACCCTCGTGATGCCGGGTGGACTCCGCGCGCTCGCGCAGTTCGGCCAGGCGCTGCTCGCGGTCGATGTCGCTGGGCCAGATGACGTCGGGAAACAGCAGCACGCGCAGCAGGCCGATCAGCATCCAGACATAACTGATGCTGAACACGACGCCGCAGAACATCGACACGTACTCGAAGCTCGGCGCCGCGTACTTGATGCCCCACCACGACATCACGTCGGTGAGCGAAGCGGCGAGGCCCACCGGGAACACCCACTGGTAGGACTTGATATGCGGGAACTGCAGCGAGAACGGGATGCCGATGATGAAGAAGCTGGTGGTGAAACCGAACAAATGCGCGTGCGTCATCACGATCAGCTTGCCCAGCGACATCTGCTCGAAGAACGCCTGCGTGCCACCGTTGAGCTGCAGTTGGTACCAGATCTCCGAGGCGCCGAAGGCGAAGGCGATGCCAAACATTACCGTCGCCATGGCGATGCCGCGCCGCGCCGCAGGCGGCAGGCCGCGCAGGTTGATGTCGACCCGGTGCTTGGAGAACGGCACCAGCCACCAGATCCAGAAATTCAGCACGAAGAAGAACGCCACCAGTGCCAGCGGCGCCGCGATGGTGAGCCACGCCGATTTTTCCGGCGGCACCTGCACCACGTCCTTGCTCTCGACCGGCTTGTCGCTGAAGAAATCGAAGCCGTCGCCGCCAGTCGGCGCATTGGCCGGCGCGGCACTCTGCGCGGCGGCGGCCTGATCCTGCTGTGCGGCGGTCTGCGCCAGCGCGCGCGCGCCCAGCAGCCCCGACAGCAGCAGTGCTGCGAGCAGCAGTTCGACCAGTCGTTGCTTAAGCATTCTTAAGGCGCACGTACATCAGCGTGCCGGCCTTCTTCACCGCGGTGGTGATGGCAGCGTCGAGATCGCTGCCCTTGGCGGCCGGCAGCTGATCCAGGCTCAGGCCCTTGAAGCGGTCGTAGGCCTTGCTCTTGGCGGCGTCGGGCACGTGCAGCGTGTTCATCGGCTTGACCGCGGTGACCACCAGCTTGCGGTCCGTGGCCAGCAGCAGGAAGAAATCCTTGCCCTGGTACTGCGCCGGAAAAATGATCGCGGTGCCGGCCGGGTGCTGGTCCTGCAGCGGGATGTAGATGGTGTTCTCGTCGGCCTTGCCCAGCTCGGCGCCCAGCGTCTTGGCGCGGGCGATGTCGGCGTCGGTCAGCACCGCATCCTTCGGCAGGTAGGCGGTGACGCCGGGGAACTGCGCCTGCACCTCGCGCGGGATCAGGCTGGCGGTGTCGAGCCAGTCGCCGGGATTTTTCGGCGTGGAGCTTTTGACGCCGGGATTCGACTTGGCCTGCGCCTCCTCGCCGTTGCTGAAACCATCGCCGTCGGCGTCGAGCTTGGCGATCTTGTCGAAGGCCGCGAGATTCTTGCCGGCGTCCTTGAACTGCTGGCCGAACGGATCGAGCGGCGAGCCGCCGCCATCCTTGTGGCAGGCATTGCACGAGGGCATGTAGCCGTACTGCTGCTTGTAGAGGCGGGCGTAGGCGGGCTCGGCCTGTGCCGATTGCGCGGCGAGGAATATCGCGAGGACGCTTGCCGAGCGGAGCATGATGTTCATACGCATTTCTCTCAGAAATCGAACAGCGCCGGCACCGTGCTGCGCATGTCGTCCAGCAGCTTGGGATTCTTCGCCGCGTCGGCTTCCAGCATCTGGCGCTGGTGCGAGTCGGCGGGCGGCATCAGCTTATTCGCCTTGTCGGTGCCGCGATAGCGGTCCCAGTCCAGCGCGTCGCGAATCTCGGTTTTCGCCTTGAGGTTGGCCAGCGTCTCCGTCTCGGTGGCGCCGGCCATGAAGTTGAGGCGCTTGCTCGGGTTGCCGCGGTGGCAGGCGAAGCAATAGTGCTCGAAATTCTTCAGCGGCGAGCCGGCCGAGATCGCCAGCGGCGGCACGCCCAGCGCCACCGGCGGCGACAGCTCCTTGGTGTCGAGGCAGCAGTAGCCCAGATCGGCCTTGGCGCCGAGCGCCGCGAGCAGGCCCTTCATCATCTTGACGCGCGAGAACGGCTGCTGGGCGAACAGCGCCGCGTCGGTGCGGTCCACCGCCGCCAGCAGGGTGTCGAGCTTGAAGCCGGCGGCCGCTTCCAGCTGCTTGAAGTCGGGATCGGTGATCATCGAGGCGAGGCCGAACGCACCATCGATGTCCTGCGCGCTGAGCACGCGCAGCGGCGGGCGCGGCGTCAGCGGGTCGAGATGGGCCGGGAGTTTCGGCAGGCGTTCGAACGCATCGAGATCCTCGTTGCTCCTGGCGCCCGGCTCGGTGGACTGGGGTGTCAGCAGATCGTGGAACCAGCCCTTGATGCCGCGCGACTCGGCCAGCGGATCGCGGTTGGGCAGCGTCTTCTGGCCGACGGCGACGCCGTCCGCCGGCCAGTGCTTCGCCTGCAGCGCGCGCAGCGCCTGCGCGTCCGGCTGCGCCGCATCGAACTCGGCCGGGTTCCACAGGTAGCGCAGCGCGATCTTCAGCATCTGCCGGCGGCAGGCGTCGTCGTCGGCGCAGGCGTCGATCCAGATTTTCTGCGTGGCAACCAGGAAGTTGCCGATCTCGGCCAGCTCGTCGAAGCGCTCCGGCACCGCCAGCGGGTTGCCGATCGGCACGCCGAGGTAGGGCGCGTCGCTGCCGCGCGCCTCGCGGATTTTCGCGGCGGTTTCCGGCTGGCCGTTGGTCTCGTTCCAAGGGCGCTGCGGGAAAATCGGTGCGCCGGCCTGGTGGCAGGTGGTGCAGATGGCACGGCGCGCATAGACGATGCGCGGCACGCCGCCTTCGCGGTAGTCCTGCACCAGCTGGAACTCGAAGCGGCCGGCCGCCTCGTTGTAGCTGATCACCTCGATCTCGCCAGCGTTCTCGACGAAGCCGAGGAACAACTGCCCGCGGGGTGCGAGGCCGAGCGCGGCGCCGGTGTTGGGCGCCTGGAAGTCGGCGGCCATCAGCAGGCGCGGATGCTGGTAATCGGCCTGCGCCTTGAGCAGCGAGCGACCCTTGGGGATCAGCAGGGTCAGCGGCCGCTGGCCGTCCGGGCTCTGCTTGGCGACGAGGTCGACCAGCTTGTCGAAGGGGTAGGGCAGCACGTCGTTCTGCGCGATCAGGTGATCGAACAGCGAGCGCGTGCCCTCGGGCGGCAGGTCCTCGGTGGCGATGGACTTGGCGGTGAGTGCGGCCGCGCGGGCACCGGCGGCCTGCGCCACATCCTTGATCGACGGGCCCGACGCACCGCCGGAGGGCCGCAGCCACCAGGCGCCGGCGGCGGCCAGCACGAGCAGGGGGGCGACGATCCAGCGGATTTTGCTCATGTCGATACGCGGAGGCGGCGGGCCGGTGCGTACCGGCCCGCCGTGCGGCTTACATCATCTTGAGGAATTCGCGCAGCGCCAGCTTGTCGTCCTTGGAGAGGCTGATGCCGAACTGGTGGCCCTTGTTCTCCACCGGGTCGTCGCACTTCATGAACAGCGGCGCATGCGGATTGCTGGAGGTGAAATTGGCGACCGGGGTGCCCTTGGCCACCGGCAGCTTGATCGGGCCCTGGCCATCCTCGCGCGGCGCCAGCTTGAAGTCGCGGTCGGTGACCGTGATCTTCTGCGGGCGGTGCGGATTGTCGTTGGGGTTGTCCGACATCATCAACTCGTCATAGGCCATCTCGAACTGCTTGACGCGGCCGCGCACCGAGGTGTCGAGCGTCTTGCCGTCCTTGAGATAGGTCTGCTCGCCGATGGCGTTGTTGTGCAGGAACGGCGCCGTGGCCCATACCGACAGCAGCGAGATGTTGCGCATGTAGCCGGGGCCGCCTTCGATCTTGCGCTCGCCGACCTTCATGCCGCCGATGCCCGGCACCATGCGGTTGACGGTGACCGGCACCGAGCCCGGCGACGGCCGCTGCTTGTAGGTCTCCGAGGAAAACTCCTCGAAGATGTGGCCGGTGCTGTGGTTGTCGTGCAGCGCGCGGCAGCTGTTGGTGCCGACGATGTTGAAGGCGGTGGGCTCGTCGCTGCCCAGCCAGTCCTGGCCGAACACGTCCTTCTCGGCGAACTGCTTGGGCCGCAGCTTGCCGGTCTTGTCCTTGGCCAGATACTTGGCCTGGAACTCGGGCGAGTTGCGCTCGGCGTCGGTGAACTCGTACTGCCAGTAGTCCTCCTTGCCGAAGATGTGGCCCTCGTAGAAGCGCTCCAGCGCCGCCTTGTCGGCGCGCACGTTCTCCGGCGCCACCAGCGAGCTGTGGCAGCCGGCGCATTCGCGCGCGAAGATCTTGCGGCCCTTGGGCACCAGGGCGGTGTCGATGAAGCCCGCGCCCGGCGTGCCGTCGGTGTCCTTGGCCTTCATCAGGTAGGTGGGGCCGCCGGTGATGAGGAAGGCGGCAAGGTCATCCATCTTGGCGTCGGCGTAGTTCCAGGCGTCGCAATCCTGCGCGCACTGCTTGATGTGGAACGGACGCTGGTGCGACTTCTCGCCGAAGTAGGTGCCCGGCACCGGGAAGTTCGGCGCCCAGCACTCCTCGGTGCACATGCCGATGTTGACGTAGACGCGGATCAGGGCGAGGTGGTCGCCCACCGAGTCCTCGCCGCCCTTGAGCACGTGCTGCGTGCGACCCGGCTTGACCTCGCCGGTGATCGGGTCCTTCATCATGTCCGTGAACACGCGGCGGTTCTGGAAATCCATGATGTTGTTCTGGGTGCCCGGATTGTTCTGGAAATCGTTGGCCACCAGCGAGGTGTCGATGGTGCCGTTGCGGCCGGCTTCCAGCGCCATGCGCGCCAGCGAATCCGGCGGCGCGCCCTGGAAGAACATGGTCGGCTGGTTGATGTACTGGTTGCCGATCAGGGCGTTGATGTTCTCCCACTTCGGCTGGTTCGGGTCCTTCGGCGGGTTGGTCGGGTCGAAGCCGACGTGGCACTGCACGCAGGGATGGCCGATGACATAGCGCAGGTTCTTCTTCAGCTCGTCCGGGCGATACGGCGAGGTCTGCGGATCGAACACCACCTTGCCGCTGGCATCCTTGGTCGGGTCGGCGAAGTACTTGCGGTAGCCGAGCACGCCGGAGGAGTGCGGGTCCGGGCACTTGTCCCAATAGTTGGTGCTGGCATCGCCCTCGGTGCAATCCGGGTCGTTGATCACGCCGTACTTGGTGAAGCGCTGGTTGCGCTCGCGGGTGTCGAGCCAGGGATAGGAAATGTCGTCGATACCGTTCGGCGTGGTGCGCGAGAAGTGCAGGTACTGCTCGTCCTGGTTGCCGAAGGTGCCCTTGAACCAGACGTCGCGGCCCTTGCGCACCTGTTCGCGCAGGGCCTTGGCCTTGGCCGGATCCTTGGCGGCGATGTCCTTGAACAGCGCGTTCACATAGCGGCAGGACTCGGCGTCATAGCCGGTCGGCTGCGGCTGATCGCAGGGCGGCGGCGCGGCCTGCGGAATCGGCACGATGTCCCAGGTGATCGGGCCCTGGAATTCATGCGTGCTCGGGCCGGTGCCCGGGTGCCAGACCTTGCGCGCGGCCAGTGTCGCGTAATAGTTCTGGTCCAGCCACTCGCGTTTGGCGGCGAGCTGCGGCGTGCCCTTGTAGATGCCCAGCGGCAGCAGGTCGCGCTGCAGCAGATCTTCGAGCGACACCGAGCGCAGCGTTGCGGTGTACGGCGCGTCGGGAACCGGGTACTTGCCGAACTCCGGCCAGTCGGCGTTGGCGACGGGCGTGGGTGCGGCGGCGGGTTTCTGGGTGGCGGGCGCGGTGGCGGCCGTGGCAAGCAGCGGCGAACACAGGAGCATCGTCAGCGCGAGCTTCTTGAGCATGGAGTTTCCCCTAGTTTTTGGCTCGGGCGCTGAACCTCGCGCCGCTGAAAACAGTCTAGGCAGATGCTGCAGGGTGCACAAGCAAGCGCCGTATGGCTTGCGCAGGTCTTTTTGCCCGCACCCGCTGTCCGTGATCAGCGCATTCCGGATGTTATTAAATATCAGTCAATTTTATTTTTGATAGATAAATAAACACATTCATGCTGCACCCTGCAGGCCGAGCGGGTGGCGCCCGGCGGACGCGTCACGCGCCTTGCGCAGGCTCAGGCCAAGGCCGGTGCGGCCAGCTCCTGCGCCAGCAGCCCGCGCAGCAGGGTCACGCGCTCGTCCAGCGCCGCCGGGGCATAGGCCAGCGGCGGATGTTTGCCCCAGACCGGTGCCGGCCAGGCGGCATCGGCCTGGAAGCGCACGATGTGGTGCACATGCAGCTGCGGCACCAGGTTGCCGAGCGCGCCGATGTTGAGCTTGTCGCCGCCGAAGGCGCTCATCAGTGTGCGCGACAGCAGCATCGACTCGCGCCAGTAGCGCTGCAGGTCGGACTCGTGCAGTTCGTAGAGCTCGCGCAGCCCGGCGCGGCGCGGCACCAGGATAGTCCACGGATAGCGGCTGTCGTTCATCAACAGCAGGCGGCACAGCGGCAGGTCGCCCACGGCGACGGTGTCGGCGGCGAGTTGCGGGTGCAGATCGAAATGCATGGCGGCGGGTCCGGAATCCGGTCGCCATGATAGCGCGGGCCTCCGTTACACTTGGCCGCATCACTTGCATGGGAGCGCAGCATGGCGCGCATCGCCCTGGTCGCCGGCGCCACCGGCCTCGTCGGCCAACATCTCGTTCAGCGGCTGCTGGTCAGCGGCGCCTACGACCATATCAAGCTGCTGACGCGCCGGCCGCTGGCCATCGACGACGGCCGCATCGAGAACGTGATCAGCGACTACGCCGACCTGGCGGCGCTGGGCGCGCGCCTGCAGGCCGACGATGTCTTCTGCTGTCTCGGCACCACCCTGCGCAAGGCCGGCTCGCGCGCCGCCTTCGAGGATGTCGATTACCGCATGGTGCTGGATCTCGCGCGCGCCGCCCGCGCACAGGGCGCGCGGCAGTTCCTGGTGGTGTCCGCTGCCGGCACCGCCGAGCATTCGCCGTCGTTCTACAGCCGCGTGAAGGCGAAGATGGAGCGCGATGTCGCCGCCGTCGGCTTTGACGCCGTGCACATTCTGCGGCCGTCGCTGCTGCTGGGCGCGCGTGACGAGTCGCGGCCGGCGGAGGCGGTCAGCCAGTGGCTGATGCCGCTGTTCAACCCGCTGCTGGTCGGCGGCCTCCGGAAATACCGCGCGATCCGCGGCGAGGACGTGGCCGAGGCCATGCTGCAACTGGCGCGCCGCGAGACGCGCGGCGTGCACATCCACCACCTGCCGCTGGACGCGTGAGCAGCGAGCCCACCGCCGCCGTTGCTGCCGCCGAGCACGCGCAGCACCTGCTGCTCGGCCTGTTCCTGATCATCGCCTCGGCCAAGCTGCTGGCCGAGGTGTTCGAGCGCCTGCGCCAGCCGGCGGTGGTCGGCGAAATCCTCGCCGGCGTGCTGATCGGCCCCTACGTGCTGAACTGGGTGCAGCCCAGCGAGATCAGCCACACGCTGTCCGAGATCGGCGTGATCCTGCTGCTGTTCTCGGTGGGCCTGGAGACCAAGCCGGCGGCGATCCTGCAGGTCGGCAAGACCGCCACGATTGTCGCCGTGCTCGGCGTGGCGCTGCCCTTCGTGGGGGGCTGGGGCCTGATGGAACTGCGCGGCGCCAGCGATATCGAGTCGATGTTCGTCGGCACCGCCATGGTCGCCACCAGCGTCGGCATCACCGCGCGCGTGCTCGCCGGCATGGGCCTGCTCGGCGCCACGTCGAGCCGCATCATCCTGGGCGCGGCGGTGATCGACGACGTGCTCGGCCTGCTGGTGCTGGCGGTGGTGGCGAGCCTTGCCGAGGGCAGCACCGATTTCGTGAAGATCGGCATCACCGCCGCGGTGTCGCTGGCCTTCGTCGCCGGCGTGGCGCTGCTGCTGGCGCCGATGATGACGCGCCACGCGCCGCGCCTGGGCGCCAATGTGCGCATCAGTCACGCCGCCTTCGTCGGCTCTATCGTGCTGTGCCTGGGGCTGGCGGTGGCGGCATCGTGGATCGGCGTCGCCGCCATCATCGGCGCTTTTCTCGCCGGCATGGCCATCGCCGAGGTGTCGGAGGGCAACCACGAACTGCACGACCAGATCCGCGGCGTCACCGAGTTCATGGTGCCGTTCTTCCTGGTCAACATCGGCATGCAGCTCAAGCTCGACGTGTTTGCCGACGCACACGTGGTGCTGCTGGCGCTGGCGATCACCGTGATCGCGGTGATCACCAAGCTGGTCGGCTGCGGCATCGGTGCCTGGGGTCTGGGCCTGCGCGGCGCGGCGCAGGTCGGCATGGGCATGGTGCCGCGCGGCGAGGTCGGCATCGTCGTCGCCCAGATCGGCCTGAGCATGGGCGTGATCAGCGCCGAGCTGTTCGGCGTGGTGCTGTTCATGGCGGTGGCGACGACGCTGATCGCGCCGCCGTTTCTCAAGCCGCTGTTTGCCGGCACCAAGGCCTAGGCGAATCGCGGATCATTTCCGCGGAGGCAGAAATTCCGTTTCACCTTGCGGGCCTCGTCTCTCCCTGGTCCACGAGCGGGCTTGAAAAAGCGAGTGTTTCGCGCTTCGCGGCGCACCGCCTGTTCCGTGTCGGGTGCAAAGCGAGGGCTTCGGCCAGCGTTGCGCCCTACTTTTCCTTCGATAACTGCTTCTTCATCTCGCCAAACTTGTCCAGCTGCTCCTTGGCGAGCTTGGGATATTTGAGATCGAGCGACTTGAGCGTGCGCACGAGGATGTCGGCGATGGTCATGCGCATGTAGGACTTGCTGTCGGCCGGAATGGCGTACCACGGCGCCCAGGGACGCGAGGTTTCGCGCAGGGCCTCCTCGTAGGCGGCCATGTAGTCCTTCCAGCGCGCGCGTTCGGCGAGGTCGCCTTCCTCGAACTTCCAGTTCTTCTCCGGCTCCTCCAGCCGTGCCAGCAGGCGGTCGCGCTGCTCCTGCGGCGAGACATTGAGCCAGAACTTGAGGATCACGGTGCCGCTGCGGGCCAGGTGCTTTTCGTGATCGCGGATCGACTCGTAGCGTTCCCGCCAGAGCTCCTCCAGCTTCTTCGGCCGGTACGGCAGGTTTTCCTCGTCCAGCGCCTCCGGGTGCACGCGCACCACCAGCACTTCCTCGTAGTAGCTGCGGTTGAACACGCCGATGCGGCCGCGCTCGGGCAGGTGCTGCGAGGTGCGCCACAGGAAATCGTGGGACAGCTCGGTGGCGCTCGGGTGCTTGAACGAGGTGACCTGGCAGCCGGCCGGATCGACGCCGGAGAGCACGGCGCGGATGGTGCTGTCCTTGCCGGCGGCGTCCATCGCCTGAAAGATCAGCAGCACCGCGTGATGATCGTGGGCGTAGAGGATGTGCTGCAGCGAGGCCAGTTCCGCGACCAGCGCCTGCAGCTGCGCCACGCGCGCGCTTTTTTCCGGCGCGTTCTTCGGCGGCGCGGTCGGCGCGTCCTTGTGGTTGAAGGTGCCGTCGAAGGGCACGAGGTAGGGACTGCGCACGGCTTCGAACATCGCGTCGGCTCCTCGGAGGGCCCCGGAGCCGCCACCCGCTACCGGCGGTTTTCCCAGGGAAATCGTTATTAATTATTAATTAATTTAATATTCTTTTGATAAATTAAAACAATTCCCGGGCATCAGGACGCCACAGCGGGTGCGCCCGGAATCACGTACAGCAGGATGGCGAAGTAGTGCAGCACGCTGCCGCCGAGCACGAACACGTGCCAGACGGCGTGGTGATAGCGCATGCGCTCGCGCACGTAGAACGCCACGCCGGCGCTGTAGGTGAGGCCGCCGGCCAGCATCAGGATCAGGCCGCCGACCGGCAGGGCGTGCAGCAGGGGGCGCGCCGCGACCACCGCGCACCAGCCCATGCCCAGATAAATCGCCAGCGACAGTTTCTCGAATTTGCCGGTGGCGAAAATCTTGAAGACGATGCCGAACAGGGCCAGGCCCCAGGTGACGCCGAACAGGCTCCAGCCCCAGGGCCCGCGCAGGGTGATGAGGGTGAAGGGCGTGTAGGTGCCGGCGATCAGCACGTAGATCAGCGAGTGGTCGATGACGCGCAGGATGTGCTTGGCGCGCGGGTACTGGATGCCGTGGAACAGCGCCGAGGCGGCGTACATCATCACCAGCGAGGCGCCGAAGATGGCGCTGGCGGTGATGTGCCAGGCGTTGCCGTACATGGCGGCGCGCGCCACCAGCACGGTGAGGCCGGCGATGGCCAGCACCGCGCCCAGGCCGTGGGTGATGACGTGCGCGACTTCCTCGCCGACGCTGTAGAGCTTGTGGCGGACCTCGGCGAGGCCGGCGGCGACCTCGTCGACGAGATGGGAATGCGGCGGTGCGGGCTTGTCGTTAATGCGTCTGCTCCACTTGCAGCGTGGTGCCGTCGATGGCCACCACGCGCACCTGGCTGCCGGCCGGTGCGTCGCGACCGGTGATGCGCCACTGGCTGTCGTCCACGTGCAGCTTGCCGACGCCGTTGACGATGGGCTCGTGCAGCGTGAACACGCGGCCGACGTAGGACTCGCCGCGGCGGTTGAGGGTCGGACGGTCGCTGACCGGCGCCGGCTTGAAACGGCGGTAGAGGAAGAAGCTGACGATGGACAGCACGCCGAACAGCAGCGCCTGCACCTGCCAGTCCATCGGCATCAGCCACGCCAGTAGGCCCACTGCGAAAGCCGAGATGCCCATCCACAGGAAGATCGCGCCCGGCATGAAGGCTTCCAGGATCAGCAGGCCGAGACCCGCGACCCACCAATGCCAGTACAGCAGCTGCTCGGCCACGGCGCGCTCAGCCCGGCTTGGTGGTGGGCACGCCGGCCTTTTTCGCCAACTCGGCGATGCCGCCGAGGGCGCCGATCACGCTGCCGGCTTCCAGCGGCATGAACACCAGTTTTTCGTTGGGGCTGGTGGCGATGCGCGCCAGCGATTCGATGTACTTGGTGGCGACGAAGTAGTTGATCGCCTGCACGTCGCCCTTGGCGATGGCCTGGCTGACCATCAGCGTGGCCTTGGCTTCCGCCTCGGCCTGGCGCTCGCGCGCCTCGGCGTCGCGGAAGGCGGCCTCCTTGCGGCCCTCGGCATCGAGGATCACCTGCTGCTTCTCGCCCTCGGCCGAGAGAATCTGCGCCTGCCGCGCGCCCTCGGCCTTGAGGATCGCTGACTGCTTGAGGCCCTCGGCTTCGAGAATCGAGGCGCGCTTGTCGCGCTCGGCCTTCATCTGGCGGCCCATGCTCTCGACCAGGTCGGCGGGCGGGCGGATGTCCTTGATCTCCACGCGTGTCACCTTCACGCCCCAGGGCGTGGTGGCCTGATCGACCACCGACAGCAGCTTGGAGTTGATGTGATCGCGCTGGCTCAGCAGTTCGTCGAGGTCCATCGAGCCCATCACCGTGCGCAGGTTGGTCATGGTCAGCTGCATGATCGCGAACTCGAGGTTCTGCACCTCGTAGGCGGCGCGGGCAGCATCGAGAATCTGGTAGAACACCACGCCGTCAACGCCGACCATGGCGTTGTCCTTGGTGATGACCTCCTGCGAGGGCACGTCCAGCACCTGCTCCATCAGCGACAGCTTGCGGCCGATGCCATCGATATAGGGCAGCATCCAGTGCAGACCGGGCTGGAAGGTGGCGCGGTACTTGCCGAAGCGCTCGATGGTGTATTCCTTGCCCTGCGGCACGGTGACGATGCCCTTCCACAGCGTGACGATCGCGAACACCACGAAGACGATGAAGACCGGACCCATGTGCCTCTCCTGCGCTGATTCCTGCCCGATTGTAGCCCGCGTTTATGACGACCGGCCGTGCACCTGCGCCGCGGCCAGCGCGCGGATGCGTTCGACCATGGCATAGAAACCGTTGCGGCGGTTCATGGTGATGTGGTTCTCCAGGCCCAGGCGCGTGAATGCCGAGGCGATGTCGGTGGCCAGGATTTCCTGCGGCGTCTTGTTGGAGCAGAGCTGGAATAGCAATGCGATCAGGCCCTTGACCAGGTGCGAGTCGGAGTCGCCCTGGAACACGAGGCGCGGCGGCGAGTCCGCCGTCACCTGCGAGTGCAGCCAGACCTGCGACATGCAGCCGCGCACCTTGTTGGCCTCGTTGTGCTCGGCCTCGGGCAGCGGCGGCAGCTTGCGACCCAGGTCGATGATGAAACGGTAGCGTTCTTCCCAGTCGCCGAGGAGTTCAAAGGTGTCGGCTAGTTCGTCGATATTCATATCGCTATTGTAAGTCGAGGCTATAATCGGCGGCCCAAAACAGTGGCGCTTGCCGTACCCGGCAAGGCCGCAGCGCTTTCGCTCGACACCCGGCCTGGTTCCCCAGCCGGCCGCCGGTCGGGCGAAATGCCATCGAGGCATTCCGCATGACCCTGACTCGCCCCTCCGGCCGCAAACCCGATCAGCTTCGCCCCGTCACCATCCAGCGCGGCTTCACCCGCCATGCCGAGGGCTCGGTGCTGGTCAGCTTCGGCGACACGCGCGTGCTGTGCACCGCCAGCGTCGAGGAGCGCGGACCGGCCTGGAAGAAGGAGGGCGGCTGGGTCACCGCCGAGTACGGCATGCTGCCGCGCGCCACGCACGACCGCAGCCGTCGCGAAGCGGCGCAGGGCAAGCAGTCCGGGCGCACGCAGGAAATCCAGCGCCTGATCGGCCGCAGCCTGCGGGCGGTGGTGGACCTGTCGGCGCTCGGCAATCTGACCGTCACCCTGGACTGCGATGTGCTGCAGGCCGATGGCGGCACCCGCACCGCCGCCATCACCGGCGCCTATGTCGCCCTGGTGGATGCGGTCGCGGCGATGAAGAAGGCCGGCAAGATCAAGGGCAACCCGATCCATGGCCAAGTCGCGGCCGTTTCGGTCGGGCTGTTCAATGGCGCGCCGGTGCTCGATCTGGATTACGCTGAGGACTCGAACTGCGAGTGCGATGTGAATATCGTGATGAACGAGGCCGGCGGATTCATCGAAGTGCAGGGCACGGCCGAGGGCCATGCCTTCCGCCGCGATGAGCTCGACGCCCTGCTGGAGCTGGCGTCCGGCGGCATCCGCGAGCTGCACCGGCTGCAGCGCGAGGCGCTGGCGTCATGAAAGAGGTCGTGCTGGCCAGCCGCAACGACGGCAAGCTGGCAGAGATGCAGGCGCTGCTGGCGCCGCTGGGCTGGAAGCTGCGTCTGGTGTCGGATTTCAGCGACGAGACGCCGGCTGAAACGGCGTCGACCTTCATCGAGAATGCCCTGATCAAGGCGCGCCATGCGGCCCAGGTTTCGGGGCTGCCAGCCATTGCCGACGATTCCGGCCTGGAGGTCGATGCGCTGGGCGGTGCGCCCGGTGTGTACTCCGCGCGCTACGCTGGCGAGGGCGCCAGCGATGCGCAGAACAACCAGAAGCTGCTGCAGGTGCTCAAGAACGTGGCGGACAACGCGCGCACCGCACGTTTCGTCTGCGTGATGGCTTACCTGCGTTCGGCGGCGGACCCGACGCCCATCATCGCCCAGGGGCAGTGGCGCGGCAGCATCCTGCACAATCCGCGCGGCCACAACGGCTTCGGATACGACCCGCTGTTCTACGTCGCCGAGCAGAAATGCAGCTCGGCGGAACTGGAGCCGGCGGTCAAGAACAAGATCAGCCACCGTGCCCGCGCCGCCAAGCACCTGTACTCCGCGCTGCACGATGGCCACGCCTGAGCTGCCGCTCTCGCTCTACCTGCATTTCCCGTGGTGCGTCAGAAAATGCCCGTACTGCGATTTCAATTCGCATGCCCTGCGCGGCGAGATGCCCGAGGACGCTTACGTCGATGCGCTGCTGCGTGATCTCGATTTTGAGCTGACGCAGTATCCCGAGGCGCGACCGCTGCACAGCATCTTCATGGGGGGCGGCACGCCCAGTCTGTTTTCCGGCGCCGCTATCGGACGGCTGTTGCGCGAGGTCCGCGAGCGGCTGGCGTTTGCGCCGGACATCGAGATCACCATGGAGGCCAATCCCGGCACCGTCGATGAGGCCCACTTCGCCGGCTATCGTGCCGCCGGGGTCAACCGGCTGTCGATCGGCGTGCAGAGTCTCGATGCGACGGCACTCAAGGCGCTCGGCCGCATCCACGATCCTTCGCAGGCCCGCCGCGCGGTGCAGGTGGCGCGTGCCGCCGGCTTCGACAATCTCAATCTCGACCTGATGTATGCGCTGCCGGCGCAGACCGTCGCCGCGGCCGAGACGGACCTGCAGGCCCTGATCGACCTGGCGCCGGACCACATCTCTTACTACCAGCTGACGCTGGAGCCCAATACGGAATTCGCCGCGCGGCCGCCGGCCCTGCCGGACGACGATGCTGCCTGGCAGATGCAGGAGCAGGGTCAGCGGCTGCTGGCGGCCCACGGCTACGCACAATATGAAGTCTCGGCCTATGCCCGGGCTGGTCGGCGCAGCCGCCACAATCTCAACTACTGGCAGTTCGGCGATTACCTGGGCATCGGCGCCGGCGCGCATGGCAAGCGGACGCAGGACGCCGTGATTGCACGGCGGGCGCGGCACAAGCATCCCCGGCGCTATCTGGACGCGGCCGGCGGGGACGCGGCCCTGCAGGAGCATCGCGAGGTGCCGCCGGCGGATAGGCCGTTCGAATACTTGATGAATGCGCTGCGCCTCAACCAGGGCTTTGCCGAGGCCGACTACGAGCGCCGCACCGGGCTGCCCTTGGCACCATTGCGTCCGGCGCTGGTGCGGGCCCGTGACGATGGCCTGCTGCTGGGAGATGCATCCGGATGGTGGGCCAGTCCGTTGGGTCTGCGTCATCTCAACGGATTGTTGACCCGGTTCCTGGACTGAGAACGCGCATGCTGGAAGAGGCCACCGTCATCTGCCCTGCCTGTTGGGAGGACATCGTGCTCGAAGTCGATCTGTCGGCGGGCTCGGCGGTCTACGCCGAGGACTGCCCGGTCTGCTGCAGGCCCATGACGGTTCGCCTTTACGTCGATGACGAGGGCAATTTCGAGGTGGCGGTGGAGCCCGAGGCCGATTGAACGGGCGCCGAGGCCGGGGACTTGCCGCAGAAGGGGGTTTTCATTAGACTGCGCGCCCCTTATTGGTTTTGCCGGACTTGTGTAATGAAACCCGATATCCACCCGAGCTACGCGGAAGTCGCCGTCAAGTGCAGCTGCGGCAATGCGTTCAAGACCCGCTCCACCGCTGGCAAGGACCTGCACCTCGACGTCTGCGCCAAGTGCCATCCGTTCTACACCGGCAAGCAGAAGATCGTGGATGCCGGCGGTCGCGTCGACAAGTTCAACAAGCGCTACACCAAGAGCGCTGGCGCCGCGGCCTGAGTTGTCGGGCGGCGTGATGAGCCACAGCAAGGCCGCCTCTGGGCGGCCTTGCCGTTTTCGGCGGCGGAGTTCGATACCCGGCCGCGTCATTTGATTCTTTCCCGCGCATCCAGGCAGAAGGCACTGCGCAGAGAGCCATGAACGAACAACTGAAGAAGTCCGCGCTGGACTACCACGAGTTTCCCACCCCCGGAAAGCTCGGCATCAGCATTACCAAGCCCTTCGAGACGCCCGAGCAGCTGTCGCTGGCTTACACGCCCGGCGTTGCCGAGCCGGTCCTGGCCATCCAGGCCAACCCGGAGGACGCCTACCGCTACACCGCCAAGGGCAATCTGGTCGCGGTCATCTCCAACGGCACCGCGGTACTGGGCCTGGGCGACTGCGGGGCGCTGGCCGGCAAGCCCGTGATGGAGGGCAAGGCGGTATTGTTCAAGAAGTTCGCTGGCATCGATGTCTTCGATATCGAAGTCGATGCCAAGCACCCCAAGGACGTAATCGATACGGTCGCGCGCATCGCGCCGACCTTCGGCGGCATCAATCTCGAGGACATCGCGGCACCTTCCTGTTTCGAGATCGAGGACGAGTTGATCAAGCGTTGCGACATCCCGGTGTTCCATGACGATCAGCACGGCACCGCCATCGTGCTCTGCGCCGGTTTGCTCAATGCGCTGGAACTGGTCGGCAAGAAGATCGAGGACGTGCGCATCGTCTGCCTGGGCGCCGGTGCCGCCGGCATCGCCTCGATGCGGCTGGCGGTGGACCTGGGCGCCCGGCGCGAGAACATGCTGCTGGTGGACCGCAAGGGCGTGATCCACCGCGACCGCGAGGATTTTTCCAGCCTGAACAAGGAGAAGCTGGAATTCGCCTCCGCCGCGGCTGCCGAGCGACGGACCCTGGCCGGCGCGCTGGCCGGCGCCGACGTGTTCATCGGCGTGTCCGGTCCCGGCCTGATGAAGCCGGAATGGCTGATGCTGATGGCCGAGAACCCCATCGTCTTCGCGCTCTCCAACCCGGTGCCCGAAATCCTGCCGGAGGCGGCATGGTCCGTGCGTAAGGATCTGGTCATGGCGACCGGCCGCAGCGACTACCCCAACCAGGTCAACAATGTCCTGTGCTTCCCCTTCATCTTCCGCGGGGCGCTGGACGTGCGTGCGCGACTGATCAACAGCGCCATGAAAGTTGCGGCGGTGCGGGCCATTGCCGGCCTTGCGCGACTGCCGGTTCCCGACGATGTGCTGGCGGCATACCGCCAAAACTCGTTATCCTTCGGCCCCGGATACATCATTCCCAAGCCGCTCGACCCCCGACTGCGCGATGTTGTCGCACCGGCGGTCGCTCGCGCTGCGGTTGCCAGCGGTGTCGCCCGGTTGCCCTATCCGGCGCACTATCCAGTTTGAAAGGGAGAGAAAAATGAGCAGCAACGCCAATTTCAGCTTGGTCAACAATACGACCGGCGAGAAGATCGACCTGCCGGCCATTGCTGGCACGCTGGGGCCGGTCGGCCTCGATGTCGGCAAGGTCTACGACAAGCAGGATGTTTTTACCTACGATCCGGGCTTCACTTCGACCTGCTCGACCAAGAGCGCGATCACCTACATCGACGGCGACAAGGGCGTGCTGCTGTATCGCGGCTATCCGGTCAGCCAGTTGGCCGAGCAGTGCTCGTTCATCGAAGTGGCGTACCTGATCCTGAACGGCGAGCTGCCCAACAAGGCGCAGCTCGAGCAGTTCGATCAGAACATCCGCAAGCACACGATGATCAATGAGGGCCTGAAGCGCTTCTTCGACGGCTTCAACTACGACGCCCACCCGATGGCCATGCTGACCGGTGTGGTCGGCTCGCTGTCGGCGTTCTACCACGACACCACCAACAACAAGGACCCGCGCCACCGCGAGATCTTCGCGCATCGCATGATCGCGAAGATTCCGACCATTGCCGCGGCGGCCTACAAGAAGTTCTACGGTCAGCCGTTCATGTATCCGCAGAACCACATGGACTACTGCAGCAACCTGCTGCACATGATGTTCGCGGTGCCGGCCGAGCCGTACCACATCGACCCGGTGGCGGCGAAGGCGCTGGACGTGCTGTTCATCCTGCATGCCGACCACGAGCAGAACGCTTCGACCTCCACGGTGCGCATGGCTGGTTCCACCGGCTGCAATCCGTACGCGGCCATCGCTGCCGGTATCGCCGCACTGTGGGGGCCCGCCCACGGCGGCGCCAACGAGGCGGTGCTGCGCATGCTGGAATCGATCGGCACCAAGGACAACGTCCCGGCCTTCATCGCTAAGGTCAAGGACAAGAACTCCGGCGTGCGCCTGATGGGCTTCGGCCACCGCGTGTACAAGAACTTCGACCCGCGCGCGACGATCATCCGCGAGCAGTGCCACAAGGTGCTCAAGCACCTGGGCAAGGAGAACGATCCTCAGCTGGAACTGGCGATGGAACTCGAGCGGATCGCGCTGTCGGATGACTACTTCAAGAGCCGTTCGCTGTATCCCAACGTCGACTTCTACTCGGGCATCATCTACAAGGCCATCGGCATCCCGGTGAACATGTTCACGCCGATGTTCGCGGTCGCCCGCACGGTTGGCTGGGTGGCGCACTGGATCGAAATGGTGGCCGATCCCACCATGCGCATCGCCCGTCCGCGCCAGGTCTACACCGGCGCTGCCGAGCGCAGCGTGGTGCCCTTGGCCCAGCGCTGATCGCACTCCGGCTTACCAAAAGCCCTCCCTGACCGGAGGGCTTTTTTTGCGCGCGCGCCAGGTGTTCTCCCGAGAAGTAAATTAATTGTAAAAATTTGTTGAGAATTATTCTTGACTGAAATAATATTGATTCTCATTCGTATATTTGAGAGCCGTCCATGATGACTGCGCAAAAAAAGCTTGCCCCACCTTTGTCCTCGCCGGTCGAACGTTGCGCAGCTGCTGACGCAGTTGTGCGCACCGAGGTCATGTACAGCGAAATCAGCAGCCGTGACTTTCTGGGCGGCAGCGACCGGGTCGCGATCCGTCACGGCGACAGTGTCTATTGGTTGCGCGCGACACGGCAGGGGAGGTTGTTGCTCACAAAGTAGCGGTTCCGACGAATTGAATTTTGGCCGTATGACAGCGGCCGCTTTTCGCAAGCGATTCCTCCCGCGGTTGGATAGCCAGCGTTACCTGAATGCTCTTGCTTAGGGGCTACCGACTTGGAGTTTCATATGCAGCACGCGAAGGGGTTGCGGACGGCGGGCGCCGTTCGATTCGAGGCCACGAATTTGACGCTCAGCGCATTGACGCTGGCCGTGGCGATGACGTCGCAGCCGGCCGCGGCGGCGGACGCCGACCAGACCGCGGAGAAGGCAGTCGCCGTTGCGGCGGCTGGTACCGAAGTTGCCGCTGCAACAGATGCGACCACTCTGCCCGGCGTCACGGTGACGGCCAAGCGCCCGGACCGCTACGTTGTCGAAAACATCAGCTCGAGCACGAAAACCGACACGCCGCTGCGCGATGTACCGCAGTCGATCACGGTGGTGACGCGCGAGCAGATCAAAGATCAGGGCATGCAGGGTATTGCCGACGTCGTCCGCTACGTGCCGGGGATCAACATCTCCCAGGGCGAAGGCAACCGCGATCAGGTGGTCATCCGCGGCAATAACTCCACCGCCGATTTCTTCATCGACGGCATGCGCGATGACGTGCAGTATTTTCGCGACCTCTACAACATCGAGCGCGTCGAGGCGCTGAAGGGCCCGAACGCAATGATTTTCGGCCGCGGCGGCAGTGGCGGCCTGATCAACCGCGTCAGCAAGGAGGCCGAGTGGGCGCCGACACGCGAGTTGACCCTGCAGGGCGGTTCCTACGGCAACAAGCGCGCGGCGGTGGATATCGGCCAGGGCCTCAGCAGCGCCGCGGCACTGCGCTTCAACGGCATGTACGAGAACTCCGGTAGCTATCGCGACTACGTGCACCTGGAGCGTTTCGGCCTCAATCCGACGGCGGCCTTCGCCATCGACGAGCGCACCAAGGTCAAGCTGGGCTACGAGTACTTCAAGGATCACCGCGTCGCCGACCGCGGCATTCCATCATTCCAGGGCCGGCCGTCCCATGCGGATGTGTCGACTTTCTTCGGCAATCCCGACCAGAGCTATGCCGACGTCAAGGCGCATGCCGTTGATGCCAGCGTCGAACATGTCACCGCATCCGGGCTGACGATTCGCAACCACACGCGGTATGCCGACTACGACAAGGTTTACCAGAACGTCTTCCCGGGCGCGGTCAACACGACCGGAGACATGGTCAGCATTTCGGCCTACGGCAACGCCACCAAGCGCAGCAACCTGCTGAACCAGTCCGATCTGATCTACATGCTGCAGACCGGCGCGGTCAGCCACAAACTGCTTGGCGGCGCCGAGTTTGGCCGTCAGACGACGGATAACTTCCGCCAGACCGGGTATTTCAACAATGCCACCACGACGATCCAGGTGCCGTTCAATGATCCGGTGACTTATACGCCGGTCACGTTCCGCCAGAGCGCCAGCGATGCGGATGGCCGCAGCGTCGTCAATCTGGCGGCGGTTTATGTGCAGGATCAGATCGTGTTCTCGCCGCAGTTCCAGGCGATCGCCGGCCTGCGCTTCGACAATTTCAATCTGAAATACCGCAACAACCGAAACGGCACCGAGCTCAGCCGAACCGACAACCTGGTTTCGCCGCGCCTGGGTCTGGTCTACAAGCCGCTCGATCCCTTGTCGCTCTACGCCAGTTACAGCGTCTCCTACCTGCCCAGTTCCGGCGATCAGTTTGGCTCGATCGACGCCACCACACAGACCGTCAAGCCGGAAAAGTTCGTCAACTATGAAATCGGCAGCAAGTGGGATATCCGCCCGAATCTGGCCCTGACCGCGGCGGTGTTCCAGCTCGACCGCACCAACACCAAGGCCAACGATCCGAACAATCCGGGGCAGTTGGTGCTCACCGGCAGCCAGCGCAGCAAGGGCGTCGAACTGGGTCTCGCCGGCAGCATCACGGAAAGCTGGCAGGTGATGGGTGGCTACGCCTATCAAAGTGCCTACATCACCAGCCAGACCACCACCGCCAATGCAGGCGCGCGCGTTGCTCTGGTGCCCAAGCACACCGCCTCGCTGTGGAGCAAGTACCAGGTTGTGCCGATGTGGGGCGCGGGCCTGGGCGTGATCCATCAGAGCTCGATCTACGCCGGCATCGACAACACGGTGACCCTGCCGAGCTTTACCCGTCTCGACGGCGCGGTGTTCTTCACGCTCAATCCGAAACTCAGTGCGCAGCTGAATCTGGAGAACCTGGTGGATCGGAAGTACTACGTGAATGCCAACAGCAACAACAACATCACCCCGGGGTCGCCGCGGGCGGCGCGCCTGACGGTGACCATGAACTACTGAGGGTCGCCCAGTTGCCGGGTTTGATTGAAACGGCGGTGAGCGGTGCCGGGTGCAATCGAGCCCGGCATCGCTTTCCCTGGATATGCGCTCGATGAACACACCGACACCCTCTTCCGCAGCCGTCGCGGTCCACGCTGCCAAACCCAGACGCTGGGCCGGCTTCAACCGCCCCCGCTTTCTGCAGGCCCTGCGCAAGTTCCACGGCTGGATCGGCCTGTGGGGTGCGCTGCTGGGTCTGTTGTTCGGCACCAGCGGCATCCTGCTCAACCATCGCGCGGTGATGAAGATCCCTGCCGTCCGCATGCAGGAGAGCAGCGTGCAACTGCCGCTGCCGGCGCCAGCGCCGTCAGATGCCGATGCCTTGGCGGTGTGGCTGCAGCAGCAGCTGGGCATCGAGCGTCCGGCGAACCGCGTGCGCGAGGAGCCGGCACGACCGGTGGCCTGGGGCGACAAGACACTGCAGCAGCCAGCGCGCTGGCAGGTGAGCTTCAATGCGCTGCGCTACAGCGTGCAGGCCGAGTACTGGCTAGGCAGCGGCATGGTTTCGGTCAAGCGCAGCGACGGCAATTTCTTCGCGCTGCTGATCAACCTGCACAAGGGCAACGGACTGGGCGTCGCCTGGGTGCTGCTGGCGGACACCCTGGCCGGCAGCATCGTCCTGCTGTCGCTGACCGGCGTGCTGCTGTGGACCGGGCTGCAGCGTCGGCGCGTGGTGGGGGCACTGATTTTCGGTGCCTCGCTGGGGGCGACGATCCTGACGGTCGGCCCGTCGATCTGACGGCCGCCGCGTTCAACGCATCAGGGCCTGCACGGCGGCGAGATCGAATCGCCGATAGGGTGTGCCTTCGACCGGGTCGAGCGGTATGCGGCGCAGGCCATCGTGATCGAACACGGCGATGTCGAGGCCGACGCCGCCGGCCTCCAGACACACCAGCGGGATCGACTGCTCGCGGCCGTCGGGATAGCGGTAGCTGCGCTCCTGCTGGCGCACGGCGATGCCGCGGTTCTGCAGGAACAACTCCAGGGATTCCGGCCGCTCGGCAAAGGCGTGCAATTGCGCGCGATGCGCGAGGGTGACGGCGCCGCTGACGGCGCCGCCGACCAGCTGCGGCTGGAACGACGCGAGCAGCGTCATCGCCTGCACGGCCGCGCGGCGCAGGGCATCGAGATGCGCGACATAGCGTGCGCCGCCAAACAGCCGCTGGTATTCGATGACCGCATCGCGCACACGCAGGTTGTCCGGCAGCGGCGTGTGCGGACCCAGGCCCAGGCGTTGCAGCGCCTTGTGCTTGGCGCTGCGGTAGTCGGTGATGCGCTCCTCGCAGATCAGCCGCGCCGTTTCCTGCGCGAGCGCATCCTGCGCGTGGTGGCGCTGCTGCCTGCTCACGGCCCTGCGAAATGCGCGATCCGGCATCACCCGCTCTCCTGGGTCGGTGCATCCAGAATGTTATTAAATATATATCAAATATAAAATCAATATATAAATAATAACAAACTTCCTACGGAAAACTGCGAGAGCGGGTGGCCGGTCCCGCGCTAGAAAATGTCATCCACGCCGGTTTTCGGTTTGCCATTTTCGGTGGCGGCGTCGGCTTCCGGCACGTGGTCGGCTTGCACGGTCTCGTTGATGGCGTTGGCATCGCTGTCCGCGGCCAGCCTGCCGTTGGCAGGATTGATGCGAACCGTCACCAGGCCCGGCGGGCGCGGCAGCGTGGCCTGCGGCACGCCGCGCAGGGCACTGCGCATGAAGTCGATCCAGATCGGCAGCGCGGCGCGGCCGCCGACTTCGCCGCGGCCCAGCGGCGTGGGCTGGTCGAAGCCGACCCAGGTGACCGCCACCAGGTCTTTCTGGAAGCCGTTGAACCAGGCGTCGGTCTCGTCGTTGGTGGTGCCGGTCTTGCCGGCGAGGTCGTCGCGGCCGAGCGCGGCGTGCACGGCGGCGGCGGTGCCGCGCACGGTGACGTCGCGCATCATGTCGGTGATCAGCCAGATGATCTGCGGATCGACCACGCGCGGAGCCTGCTGGTCGGTGGGGATCGATGAAGCGGCGTCAGGTGCGTCGGCCGCCACCGCGACGGTGCTGGCCGGCGCTGCCTTGCCGTCGCCGGCCGCTGTCGGCGCGGGAGCGGCACAGTCCGGGCAGGCCAGCTTGGGCGCGGCCTTGAACAGGGTCTGCCCGTTGGCGTCGCGAATCTCGCGGATGAAGTAGGGGTCGACCAGGAAGCCGCCGTTGGCGATGGTGCAATAGGCCCGGGCCAGTTCCAGCGGCGTGTAGACGGCGCTGCCCAGGGCCATCGTCAGGTCACGCGGAATGCGGTCGGCCGGCAGGCCGAAGCGCGGGATGAAGTCGCGGGCGTAGCCGATGCCGATGGCCATGAGGATGCGGATCGACACCAGGTTGCGCGACTGCACCAGCGCTTCGCGCATGCGCATCGGGCCGTGAAAGTCGCCGCCGTAGTTTTCCGGCCGCCAGGTGGATTCGAGCTTGGGGTCGTCGAACACCACCGGCGCATCCAGGAACACGGAGGCCGGCGTGTAGCCGTCGGCCAGCGCCGAGGAATACAGGAAGGGCTTGAAGCCGCTGCCGACCTGGCGCCGCGCCTGGATCGCGCGGTTGAACTTGCCTTCGAAAAAGTCGTAGCCGCCGATCAGTGCCTGGATCGCGCCATCCTTGGGATCGAGCGCCACGAAGGCGCTCTGCACCTGCGGCACCTGCGACAGCTTCCAGCGGTCGCCGCTGCGCTTGATGCGGACGATATCGCCTGGCGTCAGCGGACGCTTCTCGGACAGGTTGGCCCACTTGAAGTCCTCGCGGGCCAGGGTGACGCCGCCGGTGCGGGTCAGCAGCCGGATCGCCTCGGGCGAGAAGTCCGTGACCACCGCCGGCACCAGGCCTGCGATCAGGGGGCGTGCGTCCAGTGCAGCGATCACCTGCGGATTGCCGCCTTCCAGCTGCGCCAGGAGACCGGCCGGCAGCTTGGCTTCCGCGCCGCGCCAGCCGTGGCGCTCGTCGTAGTCCTGCAAGGCGCGGCGCAGCGCCTGATTGGCCGCTTCCTGACGGGACGACTTGATCGTGGTGGTCACGGTCAGGCCGCGGCTGTAGAGGTCTTCGCCGTATTTGTCGTAGAGCTGCGCGCGCACCATCTCGGCGACGTAGTGCGCATCGACGTCGACCGCCATGTGCGCCGGCCTGACGGTGATCGGTTCGGCGACGGCGGCGTCGTAGGCCGGCTGATCGATGAAATCGAGCTCGCGCATCCGGCGCAGCACGTAATTGCGCCGTTCGGTGGCACGCTCCGGGTTCTTCACCGGGTTGTTGGCGGAGGGCGCCTTGGGCAGGCTGGCGATGACGGCGATCTCCGACAGCGTCAGGTCCTTGAGGTCCTTGTCAAAGTAGACCTTGGCGGCGGCGCCAACGCCGTAAGCCCGCTCGCCCAGATAGATCTTGTTCAGGTACAGCTCGAGGATCTCCTCCTTGCTCAGCTCGCGTTCGATCTTCTGCGCCAGCAGGATCTCGCGAAACTTGCGGGTGAAGGTCTTCTGGCTGGACAGGAACACGTTGCGCGCCAGCTGCATGGTGATGGTGCTGCCGCCCTGCGCCTTCTCGCCGGTGGTGGCGAGCTTGAGAGCCGCGCGGGCAAGGCCGGCGTAGTCGACGCCGGAGTGACCGAAAAAGTCGGCATCCTCCGCTGCCAGGAAAGCCTGCACCACGCGCTTCGGAAACTCCGCGTACTTGAGGACGGCGCGCCGTTCGGCGCCGAATTCGCCAATCAGCTTGCCGTCCTCGGTGTAGACGCGCAGCGGCACCGATAGCTGCAGTTCCCGCAGACTGTCCACCGACGGCAGGTCCGCTTCGAAGTAGGCGCGAGCCGCGAGGAAAACGGCGACGGCCAGGGCCAGGCCGGCGGCTGCCAGCCACGGCAGTAGCTGCAGCAAGCGCTGGCGCAGTTCGGGAAAGGTCATGGTTTAACGGTCTGTTGTAGGAAAAACCCGATACTGCTTTAGGACTAGTATCAGATAGTTGGCGTGCAAACTTCGTGTTGCATTGTAGATAGATTGGTTTATATTAAGGCTCAATGCGGGTGGAGTCATTACCGGGGCCCGCGAACAATTTCATTAAGGGCGGGTGCGAGGCGGTATGGCCATCATGCAATCGCTGTTGGGTGGGGGTCCCCAGGCGTTGGTCGGGCTGGACATCAGTTCCAGCGCGGTCAAGCTGCTGGAACTCGCCAAAAAGGGAGACAAGTACCAGGTCGAGGCGTACGCCGTCGAACTGCTGCCCCCCAACGCCGTCAACGACAAGCAGATCACCGATCCCAAGGCGGTCGGCGAGGTGATTGCGCGCGCGGTGAACCGCTCCGGCTCCCGCGCCAAGAATGCCGCCATCGCGGTGGCCGGCGCCTCGGTCATTTCCAAGATCATCCAGATGCCCGCCAGCCTGTCTGAAAACGACATGGAGGAGCAGATCAAGGCGGAGGCGGACCAGTACATCCCCTATCCGATCGAGGAAGTGAACCTGGACTTCCAGGTCGTGGGCAAGAGCGACAAGGGCGGTGAAACAGTCGATGTACTGCTCGCGGCCTGCCGCAAGGAGCAGGTCGAGCAGCGTTGTGCGGCGGTGGAAATCGCCGGACTCAAGCCGACCGTGGTCGATATCGAATCCTACGCGCTGGAAAACGCCTGCGAATTCCTGCGGCACCAGATGCCGGAGGGCGGACAGGGTAAGACCATCGCCGTCGTCGACATCGGTGCCAGCAACACCTCGGTGCTGATCCTGCACGATCTGAAAACCGTGTACACCCGTGACCAGGCGTTCGGCGGAAAGCAGCTGACCGAGGACATCATGCGCCACTACGGCATGTCCTACGAAGAAGCGCTGCGCGCCAACCGTACGGGCAACCTGCCGGAAACCTACAACGAGGAGGTGTTATCGCACTTTCTGGCGGACATGGCGCAGCAGGTCGATCGTTCGCTGCAGTTCTTCTTCTCGGCGGCCTCGCAGTACAGCAGCGTCGACCAGATCATCGTCGCTGGCGGCTGCTCGCATATTCCGAACGTCGAAACCTTCATCAACCAGCGCCTGCAAATCCCGACCGTGGTGGCCAAGCCGTTCGCCCGGATGAGTATCGCGGCCAAGGCCAAGCCGCCGATGCTGGCCAAGGACGAGGGCGCCCTGTTGATTGCCTGCGGTCTGGCGTTTCGTGCCTTCGACGGGGTGAGGTGAGCGATGGCGACCCGCATCAACCTACTGGACTGGCGTCAAGAGCTGCGCAATCAGCGCAAGCGCCAGTTTTTCAGCCTGCTCGGACTGGGCGCCGTGGCCAGCGCCGCCCTGGCGGTGTTCGGCTTGCTGATCGCCTCCGAAGCGGTCAGCCACCAGCGCGAGCGTAACGAGTACCTGCAGCAGCAGATCGCCGAGACCGAAAAGAAGATCAAGGAAATTCAGGACCTGGAGAAAACCAAGGCCAGCCTGCTGGCGCGCATGCGCGTCATCGAACAACTCCAAGCCAGCCGCACCGCGACGGTCCATTTCTTCGATGAAATCGTGAATACCTTGCCTGACGGCATCACCTTGACGTCGATCAAGCAGAATGCCGGGAGCGTGACCATCGAAGGCATTGCCGAATCGAACGGCCGCGTCTCCACGTACATGAAGAATCTCGAGGGCTCGGAATGGTTTGCCGAGCCCAAGCTGGTGGTGATCGCCACCAGCGAGAAGGACAAGCAGCGCAAGAGCACGTTCACGCTCGAAGTCAAAAATCTCACCAAGGCGTCGTCCAAGGGCAACGGCGGAGATGGCGAATGAATCTCCAGCAACTTCTCAGTGAACTGCAGTCGCTGGATGCCAAGAACCCGGGCGCTTGGCCGTTGTGGGCGCGAATCGCCGCCGTGGTGCTGCTGTCCATCGCGATTCTGGTGGCGGGGTTCGTTGCCTTCATCAAGCCGCAACTCGACGATCTCGACCAGGAGCAGGCGAAAGAGCAGACGCTTCGTGAAGACTTCGTCAAGAAGCAGGAAAAGGTCGCGGCGCTCGACGCTTACAAGGCCCAGCTTGAGGAGATGCGCAAGTCCTTCGGTTCGATGCTGCGGCAGTTGCCCAGCAAAACGGAAGTGGCCAGCCTGCTGAACGACATCTCGCAGACCCGTATTGCTTCCAATCTGGAAGAGGAGTTGTTCAAGCCGCAGGCCGAGGTCCCCAAGGATTTCTACGCGGAGATTCCAAACCAGATCACGGTGCTCGGCACCTATCATCAGCTGGGGACTTTTGTCAGCGGCATCGCGGCCCTGCCGCGGATCGTGACCATCGATGATGTCGAAATTCGCTTGGCCAACGGCAAGGCGGGCGACAAGTCTTCGCCGAACCTGCTGAGGATGCAGGCCTATGCGAAGACCTACCGCTACCTCGATGACGATGAAATCGGCGCGCAAAAGTCGAACAAGCCGGGCGCCGCAGGTAAGGCAGGAGGGGCCAAGTGATGCGCAGCATAATGCGTTTCAAAGGGGTCCTCATCGCGCTGTCGGCACTGGGTCTGACGGCGTGCTCCGTAGGCATGAGCGATCTCGAGGATTTCGTCGCGCAGGAAAAAGCGAAGAAGTCGAACCGGATCGAGCCCATTCCGCAGATCAAGCAGTACGAGGCCTTTGCCTATGTCGAAGGCAACCGGCGCGACCCTTTTGTGCCGACCGAGCCCGATACCCGCGCTGCAGGTGCGGCCGGCAACAGCGCGCTGCGGCCGGATCTTCACCGGAACCGCGAGCCGCTCGAGGAATTTCCGCTGGATGGCTTGCGCATGATGGGCATCATCCAGGCGAATGGGCAGACGTACGCTTTAATTAAGGCGCCCGACAACGTGATTCATCGCGTGACCCGCGGCGATCACATGGGACAGAACTACGGCGCCATCACCTCGATCAGCGATTCGGAAATCAAGCTGACGGAAATCATTCCCGATGGCTTCGGCGGCTGGATGCAGCGCCCCGCCAGCATCTCAACGGCGCAGTGAAGTAAGGGAGTTTCACAATGATGATGCACGGCACCATGACCCAAAAAATACGCACGGCCGGCTTTCGGATTCTGATGGCGCTCGCGGCGCTGGTCACCGCCTCCGCGACGCAGGCGGACGTCACCCGCAGCCTGCAGTCACTGGACTTCGTTGCAGTGGACAGCGAGCGTGTGCTGCTCACGCTGACCCTGTCCGAGGCTGCGCCGACACCCGTGGTCTTCACCATCGACAAGCCCGCGCGGCTGTCCCTGGACCTGCCCGATACCCGCCTCTCCATCCCCGAGCGGTTTCGCAAGATCGGCGTCGGCAAGGCTGTTTCCGTCGCCGCCGCGGAAGCCAAGGGACGGACGCGACTCGTCGTAGAGCTGACTCAGCTCGTTCCCTACAGCGTCAAGACGGATGGCAACCGCATCCTGCTCCAGTTGGGTGGCGGCGCGGTGCCGGCGTCCGTCGCGACGTCGACGTCCGACGCGGTCGTGCCTGCCGCAAGCAGCGCCGAGCCGCGGATTTCAAATATCGATTTCCGCCGTGGTGAGAAGGGCGAGGGACGCGTGGTCGTCACGCTGGCTGACGTGCGCGCGCCCGTCGATGTCCGCGAGGAGTCGGGCAAGGTGATCGCGCGGTTCAGAAGCGCGAGCGTGCCGGAAAACCTGATGCGGCGTCTGGACGTGCTGGATTTCGCCACGCCCGTGAAGTTTGTCGACGTTCAGCGCGACGGCGTCAACACCAATATCGTCGTCACGCCAATTGAAAAAGCGGACTTCGAGCAGGTGGCCTATCAGACCGGCAACGTTTTCACGCTGGAACTGCAGCCGCTGACGCAGGAAAAAATCGAGGAACGGAAAAAGCTGCAGCCCCAGTACAACGGTGAGCGGATCAGCCTCTCCTTCCAGAGCGTCGATATCCGCTCGCTGCTGCAGATCATTGCCGACGTTGCCGGCACCAACATGGTGGTCAGCGACAGCGTCTCCGGCGATATCGCCATGCGCCTGCAAAACGTGCCCTGGGATCAGGCCCTGGACATCATCCTGCGGACCAAGGGCCTGGGCATGCGCCAGCAGGGTAATGTCATGATGGTGGCGCCGCTGGACGAACTGGCCGCGCGCGAGAAGGCCGAACTCGAGGCGGAGAAGCAAAAGACCACGCTGGCCCCGCTGCGCTCGGAAATCATCCAGGTCAATTACGCCAAGGCATCGGATTTGAAGTCGTTGCTGACGACCGACAAGTCCTCTCTGCTGACAGATCGCGGGCGTGTCAGCGTTGACGAGCGCACCAACACCCTGATCGTGCTCGAAACACGCGACAAGATCGCCGAGATCCGCGATCTGGTGGCCAAACTGGACATCCCGGTGCGCCAGGTGCTGATCGAGTCGCGCATCGTGATTGCGAACGACGACTACACCAAGGAACTTGGTACCCGATTCGGCGTGACCACCGTGGGTTCTGCCGGCAACAGCCTGGTTTCGACCAGTGGTACCGCGACGGGTGCCAGTTCGCAGCTGGGTTTGGGCGCGCCGTCCAGCGGTGGCCGTATCGCTCCGGGCACCGGCACTGGAGGTAGTACCACCACCACGACCACTGGCAACGAGACGAGTGCCGGCCTGGGTCTGTACAACGTCAATCTGCCCGTCGCCTCCCCTGCGGGCAGCGTCGCCCTGGCGATTCTCAGTTCGCACTACCTGGTCGACCTGGAACTTTCGGCGATGCAGACCGAAGGGCGCGGTGAAGTGATCTCCACGCCCCGCGTGATCACGGCCAATGGCAAGCAGGCCTTGATCGAACAGGGTCAGGACGTGCCGTACCAGAGCTCCAGCGCCAACGCAGGCACCAACATCCAGTTCAAGAAGGCGGTGCTGTCGCTGGCCGTGACGCCGCAGGTGACGCCGGACAATCGCGTCATGCTGGATCTCGCGGTGACCAACGACTCGATCGGCCAGATCATCCAGGGCAATCCGGCAATCAATACCAAGCGCGTGACCACGCAGGTGCTGGTCAAGACTGGCGAAACCGTGGTGCTGGGCGGCGTGTATCAGGAATCCAAGAACAAGAACGCCACCAAGGTGCCGTTGCTCGGCGATATCCCCTTGCTCGGCAGCCTGTTCCGCCACGATCTGAGCAATGCCTCCAAGCAGGAACTGCTGGTGTTCATCACGCCGAAGATCCTGCAGGACGGCCTCAAGGTCAATTAGGGCCTGCAACGACGCGTCCGCCATCGCGGCCCGTGCTGCTTGCGCGGGTCGGGGTGACCACGCTCCGGTATACTCGCGCGGTTTTTTGCGGGATGCGCCGGGGGCGCGCCTGATTTCCGGATATGGCCAATAAAAGCAACATTTTCCTGATCGGCCCGATGGGCGCCGGCAAGACCACGGTCGGCAAGCGGCTGGCGGAGACGCGCGGCATGGAATTCGTCGACAGCGATCAGGAAATCGAGGCTCGCACCGGCGTCGACATCGCGTACATCTTCGAGAAGGAAGGCGAAGCGGGCTTCCGCCGGCGCGAACGCGGCGTCATCGCCGAACTGAGCGGCCGCCAGAACATCGTGCTGGCCACCGGGGGCGGTGCCGTCCTGGAGCCGGACAACCGGCAGGCGCTGTCGGCGCGCGGTTTTGTCGTCTACCTGCACGCCAGCGTGGACCAGCAGTTGGCGCGCACGGCGCGCACCGAAAACCGTCCGCTGCTGCAGAAGGCGGCCGACCGCCGCGACGTGCTTGAAACCCTGTTTGCCATGCGCGATCCGCTGTACCGCGAGATCGCCGACCTGATTCTCCACACCGACGGGCGCAATGCCCGTACGCTGGCACGCGATATCGAAGAGCACCTCGAACGCCCGGCCAGCGCGATCTGATTTTTGTTTTTATGCGAACGCTGAATGTCGACCTGGGTACCCGCAGTTATCCGATCCGGATTGGTGCGGGGCTGCTTGCCGACCGGGCGCAGTTCCCGGAGATCGAGGACCGCAAGGTCAAGATCGTCACCGATGCCAATGCCGGTCGGCGTTATCTGCCCGGTCTGCTTTACACGCTGACGCTTATGCCCGAGGACGTGCTGGTGCTGCCGGCCGGCGAGCCGCAGAAAACCTGGGCGACCGCCGAGAAGATACTCGACTGGCTGCTGGAGCAACGCCTGGGCCGCGACGGCATCCTGATCGCCCTGGGCGGCGGCGTCATCGGTGACATGGCGGGTTTCTGCGCCGCCCTGTACCAGCGCGGCATCGATTTCATCCAGGTGCCGACCACGCTGCTGGCGCAGGTCGATTCCTCCGTGGGCGGCAAGACCGCGGTCAATCATCCGCGCGGCAAGAACATGATCGGCGCTTTCCACCAGCCGCGCGCGGTGGTGGCCGACATCAGCACGCTCAAGACCCTGCCGCCGCGCGAGCTGCGCGCCGGCCTTGCGGAAGTCATCAAGTACGGCATGCTGGCCGACGCCGAGTTTTTCAAGTGGATCGAGCAGCATCTCGACAAGCTGCTGGCCCTGGAACCGGATGCGCTGACCAAGGCGATCTACCGCAGCTGCGAGCTCAAGGCCCGCATCGTTGCGCAGGACGAGCGTGAATCGGGTCCGCGGGCGCTGCTCAACCTCGGCCACACCTTTGGCCATGCCATCGAAACTTTCACCGGTTACACCGAATGGCTGCATGGCGAGGCGGTGGCGGTGGGGCTGTGCATGGCGGCGGACATGTCGGCGCAGCTGGGCTGGTTGCCGGTGGAGTCGTCGCTGCGCTGCGCCACCCTGATCCAGCGCGCCGGCCTGCCGGTACGCCCGCCGCCGGGCATGACGGCGGCGGATTTCCTCGAGCTGATGGGGCACGACAAGAAAGTCGCCGCCGGCAAGCTGCGCCTGGTGCTGCTGCGCAAGCTGGGCGTGTCCGTGCTGTCCTCGGATTTCGATGAGAAGGCCTTGCATGCCACGCTGGCGCATTTCACGGCGCCTTGAGCCGTTCGTCGAGGTCACCCGCTGTCGCCGCCAGCGGCGCCCGTTTCGTTTTTAATTATTTAATGATTTTAAAATCAATAAACAATTAATAACTCATCGACGGGCGCCGACCCGAAGAGCGGGTGGCGGCCGCCAGGCCTTTTCGGCTCTAATCCGCCGCATGAACGCCACCCTCGCCGTGTACGCCGCCAGCGATCGCAACAGCCGCGGCCGCATGCACCGGGAGCCGTCCCCGGGCTACCGCAGCGAATACCAGCGTGACCGGGACCGCATCATCCATTCCGCCGCATTCCGCCGCCTGGAGTACAAGACCCAGGTGTTCGTGAACCACGAGGGCGATCTGTTCCGCACCCGTCTCACACACTCCCTGGAGGTGGCACAGATCGCGCGGACCATCGCCCGCACGCTGACGCTGAACGAGGATCTCTGCGAGGCGATCTCGCTGGCGCACGACCTCGGTCACACGCCCTTCGGCCACGCCGGGCAGGAGGCGCTCAACGAGTGCATGCGCGGCTATGGTGGTTTCGAGCACAACGCGCAGTCGCTGCGCGTGGTCGACCGGATCGAGGACAAGTACGCCGACTTCCCGGGACTCAACCTGACGTTCGAGACGCGCGAGGGCATTCTCAAGCACTGCTCGAAGGCGCGTGCGCGCGAACTGGGCGAGATCGGCCGGCGTTTCCTCGAGGGCGGCCAGCCGAGCCTGGAGGCGCAGCTCGCCAACCTCGCCGACGAGATCGCCTACAACAACCACGACATCGACGACGGCCTGCGTGCGCGTCTGCTCGGCGTCGACGCCCTGCGGGAAGTGCCGCTGTTCCGCCGTCATCACGACGCGGTTCGCAAGGCCTATGCGGCGCTCCATCCCAAGCAGGAGCGCCACGAAACCATCCGGCGCATCATCAACGCCCTGGTCACCGATCTGGTCGACACCTCGCGTGCGGCGCTGGCCAAGGCGCGGCTCAAGGGTATCGACGATGTCCGCGCGCGCGCCAGGCCGCTGATTGCCTTCAGTGCGCCGGTGCGCGACGACAATCTGGAGCTCAAGCGTTTCCTGCGCGAGCACCTGTACAAGCACCACCAGGTCCACCGCATGATGGTCAAGGCGCGGCGCGTGGTGCGCGAACTGTTCGGCGCCCTGTTCGAGGATCCGCGCCTGCTGCCGCCGCAGATCTACAAGCTGGCGCTGGCGGCCGAGCGCGAGACGGCGCTGACGGGGCGCGCGCGCATCGTTGCCGACTACATCGCCGGCATGACCGATCGCTATGCGCTCGACGAGCACGAGCGTCTGTTCGATCCGCGGCGGCTGCGCTGACATGGCGCGCCTGCCGCGGCTGGCCGTTGCCGGCTTTCCCCACCACGTCATCCATCGCGGCAACAACCGCGAGCTGGTTTTTCGCGACACTGCGGATCACCAGCAGTGGCTCGACCTGCTGGTCGAAGCCGCGCAGCACGAGAAACTGGCCGTGCACGCCTACGTACTGATGCCGGATCACGTGCATCTGCTGGCAACACCGGAGACCGACAGCGGCCTGTCGCGCACCATGCAGGCGATCGGTCGCCGTTACGTGCCGGCCTACAACCGCCGCCACGGTCGGCGTGGCGCGCTCTGGGAAGGCCGCTACCGCGCCACCCTCCTGCAGCCGGAGCGCTATCTGCTGCCGTGCATGGCCTACATCGATCTCAACCCGGTGCGCGCGGGACTCGTCGCGCGGGCGGCCGATTATCCCTGGTCTAGTCATGCGCACTATGCCGGGCTCCGGGTGGAAAAATGGCTCAAACCGCATCCCGAGTATTGGCAGCTCGGCAATACCCCGTTCGCCCGCGAAGCCCGCTATGTAGAGCTGGTGGCCCAGGGTCTGGTCGCAGCGCAGACCGACACGCTGGGCGATGCCGTCCTCAAAGGCTGGGCCTTGGGTGACCGGGCTTTTCTGGAAAAGCTGCAGCAGCAAACCGCACGACGGCTGACGCGGGGCAAGGCCGGCCGGCCGGCTTCGTCGGCGCGTGTCCCGTGAAAACCGGCCGCATGGCGCGTTATGTCCCTAATTAAAATTTCCATCTCGGCGCCGGCTTTCTAATTGTGTTCCGACCCTAATTATTCTTCTTGGCATCATTGTTGCGGTGCACTAAGCTCCCCGCCCCAGTCTGATTGTTATCGAGGCGTGCCATGGAGCACCAGATTCAAGCTGTGCAGCACAACGGCCTGTACCACTCTTCACATGAGCACGATGCTTGCGGTATCGGCTTCATCGCGCACATCAAGGGCAACAAGAATCACTCGATCATTCAGCAGGGTCTGAAGATTCTCGAGAACCTCGAGCACCGCGGTGCCGTCGGCGCCGATCCGCTGATGGGCGATGGTGCCGGCATCCTGATCCAGATGCCCGACCAGCTGTACCGCGAAGAGATGGCCAAGCAGGGCGTCGAGCTGCCGCCGTTGGGCGAGTACGGCGTCGGCATGGTGTTCCTGCCCAAGGAGAACGCCTCGCGCATCGCCTGCGAGCAGGAAATCGAGCGCGCCATCCGCGAGGAAGGCCAGGTGCTGCTGGGCTGGCGCGACGTGCCGGTGGACCGCGACATGCCGATGTCGCCGACCGTGCGCGCCAAGGAGCCGGTGATCCGCCAGGTCTTTATCGGCCGCGGTGACGACATTATGGTGACCGACGCGCTGGAGCGGAAGCTCTACGTGATCCGCAAGTCCTCCGGTCACGCCATCCAGGCGCTGAACCTGATCCATGGCAAGGAATTCTTTGTGCCGTCGATGTCGGCGCGCACCGTGGTGTACAAGGGCCTGCTGCTCGCCAACCAGGTCGGCGTCTATTACAAGGACCTGCAGGACGAGCGTTGCACCTCGGCATTGGCGCTGGTGCACCAGCGCTTCTCCACCAACACCTTCCCGGAATGGCCGCTGGCGCACCCGTATCGCCTGATCGCGCACAACGGTGAAATCAACACGGTGAAGGGCAACTTCAACTGGATGCGCGCACGCGAAGGCGTGATGGAATCCGACGAGCTCGGCGACGATCTCAAGAAGCTGTTCCCGCTGATCTACGAAGGACAGTCCGATACCGCCTGCTTCGACAATGCGCTGGAGCTGCTGGTGATGGCGGGCTATCCGATCGCGCAGGCGATGATGATGATGGTGCCGGAGGCGTGGGAGAACCACACGCTGATGGACGAGAACCGCCGCGCCTTCTACGAATACCACGCCTCGATGATGGAGCCCTGGGATGGGCCCGCCGCGCTGGCGTTCACCGATGGCCGCTACATCGGCGGCACCCTGGACCGCAACGGCCTGCGTCCGGCACGCTTCATCGTCACGGACGACGACCTCGTCGTGATGGCCTCGGAATCCGGCACGCTGCCGATCCCCGATGCGCGCATCACCAAGAAGTGGCGTCTGCAGCCGGGCAAGATGTTCCTGATCGACCTCGAGGAAGGCCGCATCATCGAGGACGACGAGCTCAAGGACACCTACGCCAGCGCCAAGCCGTACAAGAACTGGATCAAGCGCGTCCGCGTCAAGCTGGAAGATCTCAAGCTCAACGAGAGCAAGGTTCAGCCGCTGGAGAAGAGCGCAGTTTCGCTGCTCGACCGGCAGCAGGCCTTCGGCTACACGCAGGAAGACCTCAAGATCCTTCTGGCGCCGATGGCGCAGGACGGCGAAGAGGCCACCGGCTCCATGGGCAATGACTCGCCGCCGGCGGTCATGTCCAACAAGCTCAAGCCGCTGTACAGCTACTTCAAGCAGCTGTTCGCGCAGGTGACCAACCCGCCGATCGATCCGATCCGCGAGGCGATGGTGATGTCGCTGGTGTCGTTTATCGGCCCGCGTCCCAACCTGCTCGATTTCAACAACAACAACCCGCCGCTGCGCCTGGAAGTGGCGCAGCCCATCCTCGGCTACGAGGACATGGCCAAGCTGCGCAATATCGCGGCGCACAGCGGCAACAAGTTCAAGGCCTTCGAGCTGAACATCTGCTACCCCGCGGCCTGGGGCAAGGAGGGCGTGGAAGCGCGCCTCGCCTCGCTCTGTGCCAAGGCGGTGGACGCGGTGAAGTCCGGACACAACATCCTGATCGTGTCCGACCGCAAGATGGATGCGGACAACGTCGCGATCCCGGCGCTGCTGGCGACCTCGGCAATCCACCTGCACCTGGTCAACAAGGGTCTGCGCGCGTCGACGGGTCTCGTGGTCGAGACCGGCTCCGCGCGCGAGGTGCATCATTTCGCGCTGCTCGCCGGCTATGGCGCCGAGGCCATCCACCCGTACCTGGCAATGGACACGCTGGCCGACATGGCCGCGAACGGCCTCGCGGGCGGCGTCGATGCCGAGAAGGCGATCTACAACTTCAAGAAGGCCATCAACAAGGGCCTGATGAAGGTCATGTCGAAGATGGGCATCTCGACCTACATGTCCTACTGCGGCGCGCAGATCTTCGAGGCGGTCGGCCTCAACCGCGCGCTGGTGGACAAGTACTTCCGCGGCACGCCGTCGAACATCGAGGGCGTCGGCGTGTTCGAGGTCGCCGAGGAAGCGCTGCGCCTGCACAAGCTGGCGTTCGGCAACGACCCGGTCCTGGCCAACATGCTCGATGCCGGCGGCGAATACGCCTTCCGTGTGCGCGGCGAAGAGCACATGTGGACGCCGGATGCCCTGGCCAAGCTGCAGCACTCGACCAAGTCGAACAGCTACAGCACCTACAAGGAATACGCGCAGATCATCAACGATCAGAGCAAGCGCCACATGACGCTGCGCGGCCTGTTCGAGTTCAAGTTCGACCCGGCCAAGGCGATTCCGCTCGATGAAGTCGAGCCGGCCAAGGAGATCGTCAAGCGCTTTGCCACCGGCGCCATGTCGCTGGGCTCGATCAGCACCGAGGCGCACGCCTCGCTGGCGGTGGCGATGAACCGCATCGGCGGCAAGTCCAACACCGGCGAAGGCGGCGAAGACCCGCTGCGCTATCGTCCCGAGCAGCAGGGCCAGACGATCAAGGACGGCGACACCATGGCGTCCGTGCTCGGCAAGGATCGTGTCGTCGCCGACATCCCGCTCAAGTCGGGTGACTCGCTGCGCTCGAAGATCAAGCAGGTCGCGTCGGGCCGCTTCGGCGTCACCGCCGAGTACCTGAACTCCGCCGACCAGATCCAGATCAAGATGGCGCAGGGCGCCAAGCCCGGCGAAGGCGGCCAGCTGCCGGGCAAGAAGGTGTCCGAGTACATCGCGCAGCTGCGCTTCTCGGTGCCGGGCGTCGGCCTGATCTCGCCGCCGCCGCATCACGACATCTACTCGATCGAAGATCTCGCGCAGCTGATCCACGACCTGAAGAACGCCAACCCGCGCGCCGATATCTCGGTGAAGCTGGTAGCGGAAGTGGGCGTGGGCACGGTCGCGGCCGGCGTGTGCAAGGCCAAGGCCGACCACGTGGTCATCGCCGGTCACGACGGCGGCACCGGCGCCTCGCCGCTGTCGTCGGTCAAGCACGCTGGTTCGATGTGGGAGCTGGGCCTGGCTGAAACGCAGCAGACCCTGGTGCTCAACGGGCTGCGCTCGCGCATCAAGGTGCAGGCCGACGGCCAGATGAAAACCGGCCGCGACGTGGTCATCGCCGCGCTGCTGGGTGCGGACGAGATGGGCTTTGCCACCGCGCCGCTGGTCACGCAGGGCTGCATCATGCTACGCAAGTGCCACCTCAACACCTGCTCGGTGGGCGTGGCGACGCAGGATCCGGTGCTGCGCAAGAAGTTCTCCGGCAAGCCGGAGTACGTGGTCAACTATTTCTTCTTCGTCGCCGAAGAGGTGCGCCAGATCATGGCGCAGCTCGGCATCCGCAAGTTCGACGAGATGATCGGCCGTTCCGACCTGCTGGAGCAGGCCAAGGCGATTTCGCACTGGAAGGCCAAGGGTCTCGACTTCAGCCGCGTGTTCTACATGCCGCCGACCAACGAGCCGCGCTACCAGGTGCTGACGCAGGATCATGGCCTGGCCAGGGCGCTGGACCACAAGCTGATTGCGCAGGCGATGCCGGCGCTGGAGCGCGGCGAACGCGTGTCGTTCATCTCGCCGATCGGCAATTACAACCGCACAGTTGGCGCCATGCTGTCGGGCGAGGTCGCCAAGCGCTACGGTCACGAGGGCTTGCCGCACGACACCATCCACATCCAGCTGCAGGGCGTGGCGGGTCAGTCGGCGGGTGCCTTCCTCGCGCACGGCATCACGCTCGACCTGGTCGGCGAAGGCAACGATTACGTCGGCAAGGGCCTTTCGGGTGGCCGCATCATCGTGCGCCCCAACACCGATTTCCGCGGCCGCGCGGTGGACAACATCATCATCGGCAATACCGTGCTGTACGGCGCGATCTCGGGTGAGGCCTTCTTCAACGGCGTCGCCGGCGAGCGTTTCGCGGTGCGCAATTCCGGCGCCATCACGGTCGTCGAAGGCACGGGCGATCACGGGTGCGAGTACATGACCGGCGGCACGGTCGTGGTGCTCGGCGCTACCGGCCGCAACTTCGCGGCCGGCATGTCGGGCGGCATCGCCTACGTCTATGACGAGGCCGGCGACTTCGCCAGCAAGTGCAACATGGCGATGGTGGCGCTCGACCCGGTGAGCAGCAGCGCGGAGCAGGAGAAGACCGATCGCGCGCTGTGGCATCGCCTGGAGCGCGGTGGCCAGCCGCAGACCGACGAGGCGATTCTCAAGGGGCTCATTGAGCGGCACTTCAAGCTCACCGGCAGCACGCGCGCCCGCAACCTGCTGGATGACTGGGCCAACGCCCGCAGGAAGTTCGTCAAGGTGTTCCCGCACGAGTACAAGCGCGCGCTGGGTGAAATGCACGCGGTGAAGGCTGCGGCCTAAGGTTAGAGGAAATACATCATGGGCAAGACCACAGGCTTTCTCGAGTACACGCGCCAGAAGGAGGCGTACCTCCCGGTCAAGGAGCGCGTGAAGAACTATCGCGAGTTCGTGCTGACGCTGGAGACCGACAAGGCGAAGATCCAGGGCGCGCGTTGCATGAACTGCGGCACGCCGTTCTGCACCACCGGCTGCCCGGTGAACAACATCATTCCGGACTGGAATGACCTGGTGTACACCGGCAACTACCAGCAGGCGCTGGAGACGCTGCACTCGACCAACAACTTCCCCGAGTTCACCGGCCGTGTGTGCCCGGCGCCCTGCGAGGCGGCGTGCACGCTCAACGTCAACAATGACCCGGTCGGCATCAAGTCCATCGAGCACTTCATCATCGAGAAGGGCTTCGAGAACGGCTGGGTGAAACCGCAACCGGCGGCGCGCAAGACCGGCAAGAAGGTCGCCATCGTCGGCTCCGGCCCGGCCGGACTGGCCGCCGCGCAGCAGCTGGCGCGTGCCGGTCACGACGTGACGCTGTTCGAGAAGAACGACCGCATCGGCGGTCTGCTGCGTTACGGCATTCCCGGCTTCAAGCTCAACAAGGACGTCGTCGACCGCCGCATCGAGCAGATGAAGGCCGAAGGCGTGACCTTCCGTCCGGGCGTGTACGTCGGCAAGGAGCCCCTGCAGAAGATCACCAACCTGGCGAAGGAAACGATCTCGCCGGATCAGCTCAAGAAAGACTTCGACGCCATCCTGCTCACCGGCGGATCCGAGCAGGGCCGTGACCTGCCGGTGCCGGGCCGCGAACTCGATGGCATTCACTTCGCGATGGAGTTTCTGCCACAGCAGAACCGCACCGACGCCGGCGACAAGGTCAAGGACCAGATCAAGGCCACCGGCAAGCATGTCGTCGTCATCGGCGGTGGCGACACCGGCTCCGACTGCGTCGGCACCAGCAACCGCCACGGCGCGGTCGACGTGACGCAGTTCGAGCTGCTGCCGCGTCCGCCGGAGCAGGAGAACAAGCCGCTGGTGTGGCCGTACTGGCCGATCAAGCTGCGCACCTCGTCCTCGCACGATGAAGGCTGCGAGCGTGACTGGTCGGTGGGCACCAAGCGCTTCGAAGGCAAGAACGGCAAGGTCGAGAAGCTGATCGCCGCACGCCTCGAGTGGAAGGACGGCAAGATGAGCGAAGTGCCGAACTCGGAATTCGAAGTGAAGGCCGATCTCGTGCTGCTGGCCATGGGCTTCGTCGCGCCGGCATCGCAGGTGCTCGACGCCTTCGGTGTCGAGAAGGATGCGCGCGGCAACGCCAAGGCCACCACCGACGGCGAGGGCTGCTACAAGACCAACGTCGACAAGGTGTTCGCGGCGGGCGACATGCGTCGCGGCCAGTCGCTGGTGGTCTGGGCGATCCGCGAAGGCCGCCAGGCTGCGCGAGCCGTCGACGAATTCCTGATGGGTTCTTCGGAGCTGCCGCGCTGACGATGACGGCCGCCGCGCCGGCGATGTCGCGGGACGCGCGCGGGCGGAGGCCCAGCGCGTGACCCCGCTGCCGGCGATGGCGGTGGTGGCGCCGCTGATGGCCTGGGGCTTCTACCGGCGCATTCACCGCAACCTCGCGCGGCAGAAAGTCGTCGCCTGGCGGCTCATGTTGCGCAGCGCGGTGCTGGCGACATTGTTCGTCACGCTGCTGCTGTGGCCGGCATTCGATCCGCTCATGGCGCTGTCGCTGGCCGGTGGCGTGCTGCTGGGCGCGCCGCTGGCGCTGCTGGGCCTGCGCCACACGCGATTTGAAGTGACGCCGCAAGGTCCGTACTTCACGCCCAACCGCATCCTCGGCGTGGCCGTTTCGACGCTGCTCATCGGGCGCCTGCTCTACCGCCTGATCGTGCGGTATCCGGCGCTGCAGGCGCAGGCCGGACCGGCGGCCTCGCCGGCGATGCTGGCGGCCGGTTCACGCACGCCGCTGACGCTGGCCCTGCTGGGCCTGGTGATCGGCTACTTCGTCACCTACTGCATGGGCGTGCTGCGCACCTCGCGGCGCCTGCCGCCGCCGGCGCCGATCTGAGTGACCCCGGGCGGCCGCTGCGGCCGCCACCCGCTGTCGGCATGTGCGTTCGCTAGTTCGTTATATTTTATTTATCAAATTTTAAATCGATAAATATTTTATAACTAATTCCCCTGGGCGAGAGCCCCGAGCGGGTGGTGCCGCTGCTGCCCCCGGACGCTCGAAAAACGCCGGCGCTGGGCTAGACTGCCGCGCCATGCCCATCCGCAGATCGCCATGACTCCGCAACTCAGCGCCAGCGAGGCGCGCGTGCTCGCCGCCCTCGTCGAAAAATCCGTCGCCACGCCGCAGTACTACCCGATGACGGTCAACGCGATCATGCTCGCGGCCAACCAGAAGAGCAGCCGCAACCCGGTGATGGCGCTCACTGAGGGCGAGGTCGGCGCTGCGCTGCACGCGCTGGAGCAGCACAGGCTGGTGGCGCGCGACGACTTCGGCGGCCGCGTGCCGAAGTGGCGGCATCACGTCCACAACCAGCTGCTGCTGAAGGCGCCGGTGATGGCGGTGCTGGCGACGTTGATGCTGCGCGGGCCGCAGACGCTGTCGGAGCTGCGCGCCAATGCCGCGCCGCTGGGCGGCCCGCCGGAGATCGAGGGCGTGACGGCCGCGTTGCAGGATCTGGCCGACCGCGCCCAGCCGCTGGCGGTGCTGTTGCCGCGTGCCGCCGGGCAGTCGTCGTCGCGCTATGCCCACACCCTGTGCGGCGCACCCGAGGTCGCCGCTGCGCAGATCGCCGCGCCGCCGGGCGAGGCGGCGCCGCGCCTGAGTCTGGCGGAGCTGGCCGAGCGCCTGCAGGCGCTCGAGGCACGGGTGGCGGAACTGGAAGGCCGCCTGCCGCAATAGCGCCTGCCGGCGGTCGGCTCCCCGCTGCGGCTTATCCACCCGTGGCCGTGAGGTTTTGGCCACTCGTGTTAGGTTGGAATGTCGCCGTTAGCTATGCAGACGGCTGAACGTCGGAGTGTTCATGGTGAACGACAGCGGCGCGCACGATGGGGGGCGTGCAGAACGCGGTCCGCATGGGTTTGAGGCGGAGGTGCAACTGCGCCTCGTGATCGATGCCGCGCCCAACGCCATGCTGATGGTCAACGCGCGCGGCGAGATGGTGCTGGTCAACGCCCAGGCGGAAAAACTGTTCGGCTACAGCCGCAGCGAGCTGCTGGGCCGGCGCATCGAGATGCTGGTGCCGGAGCGTTTCCGCGGCGCCCATGACGGCTATCGCAGCGGCTACTTCGCCCGCCCGGACACCCGCGCGATGGGCGCCGGCCGCGACCTCTATGGCCTGCGCAAGGATGGCAGCGAGGTGCCGATCGAGATCGGCCTGAACCCGCTGCGCATCGACGAAGGCCTGTTCGTGATGGCGTCGATCATCGACATCACCGAGCGCAAGCGCAACGAGGAAATGATGCGGCGTGCGCAGACGGATCGCCTGCGGCAGGCCATCCTCGACAGCGCGCCGTTCAGCATCATCGCCATCGACACGCAGGGCATCATCATTGCGGCCAACCCGGCCAGCGAGCGTCTTCTCGGCTTCACCAAGGAGGAGATGGTCGGCCGCGATGCGACGAGCCTGATCCACCTGCAGCGCGAGATCGAGCGCCAGGCCGCGGATCTCTCGCGCGAGCTGGACATGACCGTGGTGCCCGATCATCACACCCTGATGGCGCTGGCCGAGATGGGTCTGCCGGACGAGCGCGAGTGGACCTATGTGCGCAAGGATGGCAGCTGCGTGCCGGTGAACCTGTCGATCACCGCGCTCTACGACGAAAACCGGCGCATCAGCGGTTTCCTGAAGGTGGCGTACGACATCACCGAGCGCAAGCGCACCGAGGCCACCATCCTGCACATGGCCCATCACGATGCCCTCACCGGCCTGCCCAACCGCACGCTGCTGATGGATCGCATCGACATGGCGGTCCGCCAGGCGCGTCGCTCCCAGGGACGCGTCGCGGTGCTGATGATGGATCTCGACCACTTCAAGCGCGTCAACGATTCGCTGGGGCATCACGCCGGCGACCAGCTGCTGCTCAGTGTGGCGTGACGCCTCGCCGAAAGCGTGCGCGACACCGATACCGTCGCCAGGCTCGGCGGCGACGAGTTCGTGGTGCTGCTGGCGGAAGCCGGATCGCGCGAACAGATCCAGCGCACGGTCGACCAGATCGTGCAGCGCGTGACCGCGCCGGTGGCGATCAACGACCAGGAGATCCTGGTCACGCCCAGCATCGGCGGCTGCCTGTTCCCGGACGACGGACAGGATGCCGGCACCCTGCTGAAGAACGCCGACACCGCCATGTATTTCGCCAAGTCCGCGGGGCGCAGCAACAGCCAGTGGTTCACGCAGGCCATGCACCAGCAGGCCGAGGAAAAACTGGCGCTGGCGGGCAACATGCGCAAGGCGCTCGACACCGGCCAGTTCTTCATCGAGTTCCAGCCGGAGGTGTGCCTGAAGACCGGCAAGGTCATGGCGGTAGAGGCTCTGGTCCGATGGCGGCACCCCAAGCGGGGCGTGGTGCCGCCGGCCGAGTTCATCGCCCTCGCCGAGGAGACCGGCCTGATCATTCCCCTGGGCGAGTGGGTGCTGAGAACGGCCTGCCGGGAAGTGGTGAACCTGCAGAAGGCCTGCGGCGCTCCGCTGGCGCTGGCGGTGAACGTGTCGCCGCGCCAGTTGCAGCAAAAGGATTGGTCCGAAACGGTTCGCAGCGCCCTGCTCGACAGCGGCATGAATCCCCGGCATCTGGAGCTGGAGATCACCGAAGGCATGCTGATGCAAAACCCGGACGAGAGCGCCGAACTGCTCGACGCGCTGCGCCAGCAGGGCGTCGGTGTCGTCATCGACGACTTCGGCACCGGCTACTCCAGCCTCGCGTACCTGACGCGATTCCCGATCGACAAGATCAAGATCGACCGCTCCTTCGTCCGCGACCTGACTTTCGATGTCACCGACGCGGCGGTCATCGATGCCATCATCGCCATGTCGCACAGCCTCAAGATCCGCGTCATCGCGGAGGGCGTGGAAACGCCCGAGCAGCTGCATTACCTGCGCGAGCGCGGCTGCGACGAGGCCCAGGGCTATCACTTCAGCAAGGCGGTCACGGCGGACCAGATTCCGGCGCTGATGCAGACCCTGACGGCACGTCTAAGCGCCGGCTGAGGCGTGGCCACGGGGCTCGCGTATCCTATGCGCCCCTTGCCCAGCGCCTGTGCCTTTGAATCTCCCGGTTTCGCAGTTCGCCGAAGTCCGTGATCGCCTGCTGGCGCGCGATGCCGCGCGCCTGGCGCGAACGCTGGACCAGGCCAAGCCCGGCCGTTTCGACCTGCCGCGCTTCGAGCACGACCTGCAACGGGCGCGCCTGGCTGCGGAGAATCGCGCGCGCCTGCGGCCGGCGCGCATCGCCTATCCCGAAGAACTGCCGGTGGTGCAGGCGCGCGAGGAACTGCTCGCCGCGATCCGCGATCATCAGGTCGTGGTCGTCTGCGGCGAGACCGGCTCCGGCAAGACCACGCAGCTGCCCAAGCTGTGCCTGGAGCTGGGCCGCGGCATGCGCGGCCTGATCGGCCACACCCAGCCGCGGCGCCTCGCCGCGCGCAGCGTCGCCGCGCGCATCGCGCGCGAGCTGGACACCAGCATCGGCGATCTCGTCGGCTACGAGACGCGCTTCGACCGCCGCGTGTCGGAGCGCTCCCTGGTCAAGCTGATGACCGACGGCATCCTGCTGGCCGAGCTGCAACGCGACCGCGAGCTGCTGGCCTACGACACGATCATCATCGACGAGGCGCACGAGCGCAGCCTCAACATCGACTTCCTGCTCGGCTGGCTCAAGCGCCTGCTGCCGCGCCGGCCGGATCTGAAAATCATCGTCACCTCCGCGACGCTGGACCCGGAACGTCTGTCGAAGCACTTCGACGGCGCGCCGATCCTGACCGTGTCCGGACGCACCTACCCGGTCGAGCTGCGCTACCGCGAGCCGGACAAGGACGACGACCTCGAGGATCGCGTCGCATCGGCGATCGCTGAACTCTGGCCACGTGCACCGCAGGGTGACGTGCTGGTCTTTCTGCCGGGCGAGCGCGAGATTCATGACCTCGCGCGCTCGCTGCCGGGCCGCTTCCCGCGCGCCGAGGTGCTGCCGCTGTATTCGCGCCTGCCGGCGGCGCAGCAGGACCGCGTGTTTTCCTCCGGCGGCGCGCCGCGCATCGTGCTCTCGACCAATGTCGCCGAGACCTCGCTGACCGTGCCCGGCATCCGCTACGTGGTCGACGCCGGCACCGCGCGCATCAACCGCTGGTCGCCGCGCCTGGGCGTGCAGCAGTTGCAGATCGAGGCGGTGGCGCAGTCCGCCGCCAACCAGCGCGCCGGCCGCTGCGGCCGCGTCGGCCCCGGCATCTGCATCCGCCTGTATGGCGAGGACGATTTCGCCGCGCGCGCGCCGTTCACCGATCCCGAGATCCTGCGCGCCAACCTTGCCGGTGTGATCCTGCAGATGACGGCGCTGCGCCTGGGCGAGATCGAGGAGTTTCCCTGGATCGATCCGCCCGAGCAGCGCCACGTCTCCGAGGGCTATCGCCTGCTGCAGACGCTGGGCGCGCTCGACGAGCAGCGCGCGCTGACGCCCCTGGGCCGCGAGCTGGCGCGGCTGCCGCTGGACCCGCGCATCGCGCGCATCGCCCTGGCCGGGCGCGATCATCGGGATTGCCGAGAACACATCTGGGCGCTGGCAGCGGCGCTGTCGGTGCAGGACCCGCACGAAGTGCCACCCGAGGCGCAGGAGGCCGCGCGCAGCAAGCACGCGGCGTGGCGGCACGCGCGCTCCGATTTCCTCAGCCTGCTGCAGCTGTGGCAGCGCTGGCGCGAGTGGAGCGAGTCTTCGTCCAACCGCCAGCTGCGGCGGCTGTGCAAGGAGAACTTTGTCTCCTACCTGCGCATGGAGGAGTGGGAGGCGGTCTATCGCCAGATCGTCGACCTGCTGCGCCATGACCAGCCGGAGGAGCCGCGCGCGTCGAAGCTGACGCTGGACGAGCTGTCGCCGCAGATTCACAAGGGCCTGCTGGCCGGCCTGATCGACCACATCGGACTCAAGGCGCCGGAAAAGCCCGAGTACCAGGGTCCGCGCGGCCGTAAGTTCAAGATCTTTCCCGGCTCGGCGCTGGCCAAGAAGCCGCCGCAGTGGCTGATGAGCGCGCAGCTGGCGCAGACCAGCCAGCTGTTTGCGCGCGTCAACGCCGCGGTGGAGCCGGAGTGGCTGGCCGAGGTTGGCGCGCACCTGGTCAAGCGCACGCTGACGCACCCACAGTGGAACGGCGAGCGCGGCGAGGTCACCGCCACCGAGCACCAGAGCCTGTTCGGGTTGCCGCTGGTCAAGCGCCAGCGCCACTACGGTTCGCTGCAGCCGGCCGAGGCGCGGCGCATCTTCATTCTCGACGGCCTGGTGCGCGGCGACGGGCCCAACAAGCTGGATTTCCTGCAGCGCAATCTCCGGCTGATCGAAGAGGTGCGCGAGAAGGAAGCGCGCCTGCGCCGCCCGGACCTGCTGGCCGACGAAGAACAGCTGGCGGCCTTTTACGAGGCCCGTCTGCCGGCCGACGTGTGCACGGTCGCCGGGCTCAAGGCCTGGCTGCGTCGCCTGGCGAGCACGCAGCCGGCGCCGTCCCGCCCCGGCGAAGGCGCCCGGCGCTTCGGCGAAATCCTGCTGATGCGCGAGGAGGACGTGCTGCGTCCCGGTGCCAACGCCGATGTCGCGACGCAGTTTCCGGATCACGTCGACATCGGCGGCCATGCCGTGAAGCTGAGCTATGCCCACGATCCGGGCGCGGACGCGGATGGCGTCAGCTTCCATATTCCGCTGGCGCTACTGCATGGCTTGCCGGCCGAACCCTTCGACTGGCTGGTGCCGGGCCTGCGCACCGCGCGCATCGAGGCACTGATCCGCACGCTGCCGCAGCAGCAGCGGCGCTACTGCACGCCGGCCGCCGAGTACGCCACGGCGCTGGCGGCACGGATGTCGCCAGCCGACGGCGATTTCCTCGAGGCGATCTGCCGGCACTTCCACGCCATGACCGGCGTGAAGCTGCTGCCCGCCGATTTCGCGCCGGACAAGCTGCCGGCGCATCTGCGGCCGCGCCTGGTCGTGGAGGATGCCTCGGGCCGAGCCGTCGTCGAGGGCGAGTCGCTGCCGCAGCTGCAGCAGCGCAGCGCCGGCCCGGCGCGCGCGGCGCTGCGTCAGGCCGCGGCGCGTGACGAGGCGGCGGCACGCTGGGTGCGCGACGGCATCGAGCACTGGGACTTCGGCGATCTGCCCGACGCGGTGACCCTGGCGGGTGGTGCGCAAGGCTATCCCGCCCTGCAGTTGCAGGAGGGCGGTGGCATGGCCCTGCGCCTGCTGGAGTCGCCCGACGCGGCGGCGGCGGTGCACGCGGCCGGTGTGCGCGCGCTGTTGCTGGCCAAGCTGCCGGACCGCCTGCGCGATCTGGCCAAGACCGCGCGCACGCGCCTGCACCTGGCCGTGGTCGGCGCGGCGGAAACGCCGGAGCAGCTGGCCCGCGCCGTGGCCGAACGCGCGGCCGCAACCGCCTGGGACGCCGGCGCCATCCGCCGTCAGGCGCAGTTCAACGCGGCGCTGATGCAGCGTGGCGAATTCGGGCGCGAGGCGGCGCGTCGGCTCGATGAGGTCTGCGACTGGCTGCTGGCCGCCGCCGAGCTGCGTCGCCGTCTGCGTGGCCTCGGCGGCCAGTGGCCGCAGTCGCTGGCCGATCTGCGCGGCCAGCTCGACAGCCTGTTCGCGCCGGGCTTCGTCGCGGCCATTCCGGAAGCGCAGTGGCCGCGCATCGCGGTCTACCTCAAGGCGGCGGGCATCCGCCTCGACCGGCTCGCCAACAAGCCGGCGCGCGACGCCGAGCTGACCGCGCAGATCGTCCGCGCCGTGCAGCGGCTGCCCGGACCGTTCCATCCGGCGCGCTGGCTGATCGAGGAGTGGCGCGTCGCCCTGTTCGCGCAGGAGCTCAAGGCGCTGCATGCGCCCAATGCGCAGAAGGTGGAGGACGCGCTCCGGAGATAAGCGTCGTCGGCGCTTCGGCGGCGCCTGAAATGCCGCACCCGCTCTCGCCAAAGGCACGACGCAGGTTGTTATAAATTATTAATACAATTATAAAAAGACATATATATTTAAACCATTTCCCCAGGCAAATCTCCGAGAGCGGGTGGCGCGTCTGCAGGTCGCGGGGATGGTCTTTTCGCCCGCTCGGCGATCCGGGTGCGCGCGGGCAGGTAAAATACGACGCATGATTCCCGCACACGAACGTCTCATCGTCGCCCTCGATCTCCCCGATGCCGATGCCGCCCGTCGCATGGTCGGCCAGCTCGGCGATGCCGTCAGCTTCTACAAGATCGGCATGGAACTCTCGATGGCGCCCGGCTTTTTCGAGCTGCTGGACTGGCTCAAGGCCGAGGGCAAGAAGGTCTTCGTCGATCTCAAGTTCTTCGATATTCCGGAAACGGTGGCGCGGGCGGTGAAGAACCTCGCCGAGCGCGGCGCCGATTTCTGCACCATTCACGGCAACCAGTCGATCATGGAGGCGGCGGCGCGGGCCAAGAGCGGCGCGCTCAAGGTGCTCGCGGTGACGGCGCTGACCAGCCTCGACCAGGGCGATCTCGACGATCTCGGCTTCCAGTGCAATGTCGCCGACCTGGTGCTGTCGCGCGCGCGCCGCGCCCTGCAGGCCGGCTGCGACGGCGTGGTGTCGTCGGGCCTGGAAGTGGAGCGCCTGCGCGCCGAGGCGCCGCGCGAACTGATCTGCGTGACGCCGGGCATCCGCCCGGTCGAGAACAAGCCCGATGGCGACCAGAAGCGCGTGATGACGCCGACGCGCGCGATCCGCGCCGGCGCCGACTACCTCGTCGTCGGCCGCCCGATCCGCGATGCCGCCGACCCGCGCGCGGCGGCGCTGGCTCTGCAGGCCGAAATCGCGGCGGCGCTGTGAGCCTGCGCAACGATCGTTTCCTGCGCGCGCTGCGGCGCCAGCCGGTGGACCGCACGCCGGTGTGGATGATGCGCCAGGCCGGGCGCTACCTGCCGGAATACCGCGCCACGCGCGCCAGGGCCGGCGACTTCCTCAGCCTGTGCAAGAATCCGGAGCTGTGCTGCGAGGTGACGCTGCAGCCGCTGACGCGCTTCGGCCTCGACGCGGCGATCCTGTTCTCCGACATCCTCACCGTGCCGGACGCGATGGGCCTGGGCCTGCGCTTCGTCGAAGGCGAGGGTCCGGTGTTCGACCGGCCGCTGCGCACCGCCGCGGCGATCGAGGCGCTGGCCGTGCCCGATCCCGAAACCGAATTGCGCTACGTCATGGACGCGGTCGGCACCATCAAGTCGGCGCTGCAGGGTTCGGTGCCGCTGATCGGCTTCGCCGGCAGCCCCTGGACCCTGGCCACCTACATGATCGAGGGCGCGTCCAGCCGCGAATTCGCCCACACCAAGAAAATGATGTTCGACGAGCCGGCGCTGCTCGATGCGCTGCTGGCGAAGCTGTCCGACGCGGTGGCGCTCTACCTGCAGGCGCAGATCGCCCGCGGCGCCGACGCGGTCATGGTGTTCGATACCTGGGGCGGCGCGCTCAGCCCGGCGGCGTACGAACGCTGCTCGCTGGCGCCGATGCGCCGCATCGTCGAGCGCCTGAAGGCGTCGGCACCGGCGATTCCGGTGATCCTGTTCACCAAGAACGGCGGACAGCATCTCGGCAAGATGGCCGACAGCGGCTGCGACGCCCTGGGCGTGGATTGGACCACCGATCTGCGCGATGCTCGCGAGCGGGTCGGCGGCCGCGTCGCCTTGCAGGGCAATCTCGATCCGCTGTGCCTGCTGGCCCGGCCCGAGCGCATCCGCGAGGAAGTGGCGCGCGTACTCGACAGTTACGGCGCCGGCAGCGGCCATGTGTTCAACCTGGGACACGGCATCCTGCCGCAGACACCGCCCGACAACGCGGCGGCGATGATCGAAGCGGTGCGGACGCTGAGCCCGCGGTATCACCAGGCGCCGTAACGCGGCGCGCAGGAGGCAACGCGATGTTCTCGATTCTGCTGCCCGGCCCGCTGGTGGGTGCGATCACCTTCCTGGCGATTCTCGGCACCACCATCACGGTGTTCGCGTTCCTGCTGCCGGCGATCCTGCTCAAGCTGATCCCGTATCCGCCGCTGCAGCGCGGCTGCAGCCGCTACTGCGTCGGCGTCGCCGGGCAGTGGGCGGCGGCCAATCAGTTGCTGATCCGCCTGCTGCACCCGACGCAGTGGCAGATCGACCTGCGCGGCCGGCTCGATCCGCGCCGCAGCTACCTGCTGGTATGCAATCACCAGTCCTGGGCCGACATCCTGATTCTGTTCGACTTCTGCCACGGCCGCGTGCCGCTGCCGCGGTTCTTCCTGAAGTGGGAGCTGATCTACGTGCCGATCATCGGCGTCGGCTGCTGGGCGATGGATTTCCCGTTCATGAAGCGACACAGCAAGGCGGCCATCGCCGCCAACCCGGCGCTGCGTTTCGAGGACCTGGAGACCACCCGCCGGTCCTGCGAGATCTTCAAGACCGAGCCGGTCACGGTGGTGAATTTCCTGGAAGGCACCCGCTTCAACGAGGCCAAGCGCATCGCCAAGCAATCGCCCTACCGCCACCTGCTGCGGCCCAAGGCCGCCGGCCTGTCGTTCGCGCTCAACGCTATGGGCGAGCAGTTCGCCGGCATCATCGACGTGACGCTGGCCTACCGTCCGACCCGCCGCAAATGGCTCTGGTGGAGCTGGTTCTGCGGCGAGCAGGACGACCTCGCCCTGCACGTGGATGTGCTGCCGGTGCCGCAGGACCTGATGCATGGGGACTACGAGGGCGATCCGGAATTCCGCGCCCGCTTCCAGGCCTGGGTCAACGATCTCTGGGCCAGGAAGGACGCCCGGCTGGGTCGTTTAGGCGGCCAGACTGTGACGCCGCCCGCACGGCCGGCCCATCATTTCTAGCCTTTCATCCTTCTGCGGCTTGCCACAAGCATAAAAATGGTGTGAATTTTCTATTGGGGCCGGGGCTGGACATTCTTTAATCTGGTGCCGTTGGTCGTGTCGCTGGCATGAAATCCGGAAAAGATGAGCAATTTTGAAGAATTGATGGACTCCCTGACGCGCACCCTGCGCGGCGAGGAAGCCCGTAAGGCGGTGGAGCGGCCGTTGCCGACCCCGTTCAGCTTCAAATGGCATCCCGTGATCGGCTGCCGCATGAACGTGGGCGCCGTCTGCGCCAACTGCCGTGCCCGCAAGGAAAGCTGGGAAGAATTCCAGAAGAGCACGGCCGGCTACTGGGTGGCCAAGCCCACCGAGGTGACGTTCCACGATTCGCAGCTGATGGAACCGATCCGCTACCGCAAGCCGATGGACATCGAGGTGGCGCCGCTCAGCGACCTGTTCCAGCCCGATGTCAGCGACGACATGCGGCACAAGATTCTCAGCGTGATGAAGAACGCGCCGCAGCACCGCTTCTTCATCCAGACCAAGAACCCGGCGTTCATGAAGCACTACTTCAAGACCCGGACCAAGCTGGAATGGCCGCTGCCCAACGTCTGGGTTGGCACCTCGGTCGAGGACCAGGCGTCCTACAACGCCCGCGTGCCGCACCTGCTGGGCGTGCCGGCGCAGCATTATTTCCTGGTGTTCGAGCCGCTGCTGGGGCCCATCGCGCCCGAGATGATTCAGCTCGACACCTTCGACCGCCTGTGGCCGTTCCGGCAGTTCGTGCAGGCCTACGAATACATGGACGAGCAGGGCCAGCGCCACTGGTCGTCGCTGGACGCCGAACCGCTGATGCGCACGCCGCGCATCGAGTGGATCCTGATCGGCGGCAACCGCGGCGAGAACGCCCGGCCGCCGCATCCGTCCTGGGTGCGCAAGATCCTGCGCCAGGCGACGGACGAGGGCATCCCGGTGTGGTACTCCGGCTTCGGCGAATACGCGCAGATCAGCAACCCCGATCTGCAGAACGATGAAACCCTGATTTTCGTCAGTCCGCGCGGCGAGTACCGCGGCCGCGGCGCCGGCTCGGCCACCAACCTGCTGTCGGCCACCGTCGACGGCGAGACCAGCGAGATCATGACCCGCAAGACGGTGCCGGCACGCCGCCTGCTGCTCGACGGCAAGCACTATCTCGAGCGTGCGCCGCTACCGGCGCTGATCACGCCGGAGATGGACTCGGTGCAGGCACTGGCCGCGCGGCTCAAGAGCCGCGTCTGAGCCCCGGCCCGGACCGGGCCACTCCTGGAGTATCGCCTTGAAGCAGATTTCCCGTCAGGCGCTCGACGCGCTCAGCCAGCAGGCCGCGCAGTCGCCACGCCGGCGCGCCAACCGCAATCTCCACGAGATGCTGGACGACCCGGTGCAGCGCCTGGCCATCGCCATGGAGCCCGACACCTACGTGCGGCCGCACCGGCATCCGCAGACCTGGGAGCTGCTCTATCCTCTGCGCGGCCGCTTCGTGGTGCTGCATTTCGACCAGGGCGGCCGGGTGATGGCGCGCGCGGTGCTCGGCGAGGATTGCGCGACGGTGGAGACGCCGGCCGGGCTCTGGCATGCGGTGCTGTCGCTGGACCCCGGCGGCGTGATCTTCGAGGTCAAGCGTGGTCCGTATACGCCGGTGGCGCCGGCGGACTACAGCTGGTGGTCGCCGGCCGAGGGCACGCCGGAGATGCTGGCCTGGTACGCCCGTGCGCAACCGGGCGACGATTGGCGGGCCTGAAGATGGAGCGGTTGCGACGCGGGCTTGCCGGCGCGCCGCGTGAAAATGCCTAGGCGCGGATGCGTCCGTCGTTGCCGCCGTCCAGCTCGATCTGCTGCCGCACGTTTTTGATCTTGCGGTTCGGCTGCAGCTCCACGGTCTGGTTCATCAGATCCTGCGGATCGTGCGAGTGGGTTTTCTTCAGCGTCGGATTCTTGCGCATGGTCTCGCGCACCACTTCCGGGTTCACCAGCGCCGTGCGGACGTAGGTGCGCACGATCTCCGGGCTGGTGACGTCGATGGCGGCGACGTAGTTGAGAATCTCGTTGTAGAAATCCGGCGAGCGCGTGCGCAGGGTGTTGGCCACTTCGAAATCGGTCATGCCGGCGATGCTGCGCAGGCTGTATTCCGTCACCCAGCGCTGCACCAGGCCCTTGATCGCCTCGCCATGGCGCTTCCACACATCGTCGTGGGTCACGCGGCTGCAAATCACATTGTCGAGCTCGTAGAGATCGATGCCGGCGGCTTCGCTGTGGCCGGCGGTGATCACCGCCTCGCCGGCGGGCCACTGCCGCGAGGTGGAGATGCCGACCAGGGCGGTGAAGGGCGGCGTGGTCGGCGAGCGGCGCAACTGCAGTTCGCAATGCACGTCGTACTCGTAGCGCACGCCATAGGGCTGGTCCTCGCGCGGCTGCAGCTCCAATGCCAGCATCAGCCGCGGATAAGCGGCGAGCATGACCGTTTCCTTCCCGACCTGGAAACGCAGGGGAAACTCTTTCAATACTTCGATGGCGCGGGTGAGGGGAGTCACGGAGATCGACGGGCAGGCAAGTGGGAGCCGGTGAATTGGCCGGCAGGCTATGCGAATTAACGGCAGTCCGCGCTAGTAAATGTAGCCCTCGCACACGGCTGTGCATGTTTTCTCTAGCGCCCTTGCGTTCCGCACGCGGCCTTGAACCGACGTCGGCATGTCTTAACATCGCGAGAGGTGACGCCACGCGCGGCGAACGACGGGACGCAAACCCGGGGACATGGCAATGGAATGGTATCTGGTCATCGATGGTGTGCGCCGCGGGCCGATGAGCAAGGCCAGCGTGCTGGCGCTGATCGACAAGGGCGTGGTCAAGTCCGCGACGCTGGCGCGCCGCCCCGACATGAACGAGTGGTTTCCGATCGGCTACATCCGGGAGTTCAACCTGCCGCCACCGGACGAGCCCGAGACGCCGTCGACCACGGCAATCACCGCGCCGACGCCGCCTGCATCGCCGACACCGCCGCCGGCTCCAGCGCCCACGCCGCGTCCGCCCGTTTCGCCAGCGCCCGCAGCGCCGGCGTCGCCCCAAGAGTTCTCCCCGCCGCCGCCGCAACCGCCGGCAACAACCCGGCCCTTCCTGGGGCGCGGCTATCTCGGCCGTCACTGGCGCGGCGAGTATTCGCTGCCCGTCAGCTACTGGTTGAACTGGACCCTGCTCGGCCTCGCCGCCGGGCAACTGGCCGCCTGGGTCGCGGGCAGCCTGCTGGATCGCAGTCTGGTCAGCGACGATCCGCGCGGGCCTTTCGCCGGCGTGATCCTCGCCGGTCTCGCCATGCTGCTGCTCACCATCTGGCAGATGACCGGCGTGTGGCGCGCCGCCTTGCGGGCCCGACGCGAGAGCGGACGGCACTTGTGGCCCAACCTCACCCTGGCCGTGGTGCTGCTCACCGCCGCGACTTACACCGTGATGCTGTGCATGACCCTGCCGGCGCTGCCGCCGCTGGTGGCGCTGTTCTTCCAGGGCGACCGCGCGCCGCACCGCGTCGAGCTGACGACGGACGGCAAGGCGCTGCGCGTGTCGGGCTGGCTGGGCCTGGGGATCGCCGGCGAAGTGCGCGATGCCCTGCGGCAGCATCCGGACGTGCAGACGGTCGAACTCGACAGCCGCGACGGGCGCGCCAGCGCCGGCGTCGCGCTGGGTCGTGCTCTGGCGGAGGGCGGCGTCACCACGCTGGTGCGCGGTGTTTGCGACAGCCCTTGCAGCACCGCCTTTACCGGCGGCGCCAGACGCCTGCTCGCGCATGGTGGCCGGCTGGGATTTCACCAGCCCTCGGCAGCACGCGGCGGACTCGAAGGCGTCACCGCGGCCAGCGCGGCGTTCATGACCGGGCGCGGCGTGCGCGCGGATTTCATCGACGCCGCCTTCCATCGCGACCACGCCGAGCCCTGGACGCCGCCGCCGCGGGCGCTGTTCGAGGCCGGTGTGATCCATGGCGTGCTGATCGGCGAGCAGGTCGTCGATGCAACGGCGTATCCGGCGGCGGCGGTGCTGGCCCTGCTCGACGATGCCGCCGCACTGCCGTCCTTCCAGGCGTTCAGGACGCTGGACGCCGCCGCCTTCGACGCCAGCCAGACGCGGTTGCGTGCGGTGCTCACTGCCGACGGCAGCGGCGATCCCGACTCGCCCCTTTATCGCCACGCCCTGCGTCGCGAGCTGCACGACGCCGCGCTGCGCTACCTGCCGGTGACCAGCGATGCCGCCGCGCTGGGCTATCTCAAGGCCGACCTCGACCGCCTGCGCGTCCTGCGCAGCAGCGATCCCGAGGTCTGCCGTGCCCTGATCTATCCGCAGTTCAGCCAGGCCGCCGACCCTTCCGCGGCCCTGACGGAGGAGACGCAGAAGACCTACGACGAGGCTTTGAACGCGGTGCTGGCCGATGCCCTGGCCGGCGAGCGCCGTGCGCCGCGCGATGCGCAATCGGCGGCCGACCGTCAGCAAGTGCTGGCGGCGGTGCTCGGCCGCTTTCCGCCGGTCTTCGCCGCCGGCCTGAGTCATCCCGAGGAATTCCGCGCGCTGGAACCGCTGCCGGTCTGCGCCTTCCACGTCGCGCTGCGCGAGGAACTGCTGACCCTGCCGCCGCCACGCAGCGGTGCGGCCTTGCGGCGGATGGTGCCGGAGATTCTGGGCCGCTGAGACGGCCCGCCCAGCGCCACCCGCTGTCCGTCAGCACGGGCGCAAGAGTGTTATATTTTATTTATAGAAAATAAATTTGATAAATAAATAATAACATTCTGCCTGGGGAAAACCAGCCGAGCGGGTGGCGCTTTGCGGCGGCGGTTCAGTCGCCACGCACCGGCATTCGCGCCGACAGCGCTTTCAACGACGGCCGCAGCACCAGGTACAGTAGTGCCGCCGTCGGCGGCGCGAGCAGGGCCCAGACCACGACGCCGTACAGCCCCACCATGCCGTAGTCGACCAGGAACTGCAGCGGCCCCGCCTGGAAACGGTGCGCCAGATCGGCAACGGAGAAGATCGGCACATGCGGCTGGCGGAACAGCGTTTCGCCGGCGCGGTAGAACGGCAGCAGCAGGAGCAGGTGCAGGGGATATAGCAGGTAGTTGACCAGCTGGATCACCGGCTGGTTGAGGCGCAGCCACCACGCCGCCAGCGCGCACAGCAGGGTGGTGGCGCCGATGATGGGGAACAGGCCGAGCACGCCGCCGAGCGCCAGCGTCAGCGCGATCTTCTCCGGCGTGATGCCCTGGCGCAGCTGCGCGACGATGGGCGCGACCACGCGCCGTTGCCAGAAGCCCTCAGCCACGGCGCAGCAGCAGCGATTCCGGGCTCGCGTCGGACGGCAAGCGCGCCAGCTCGATCAGCACATAACCGGCCATCGCCATGTTGCCGAGTGTCAGGATCAGCAGCAGCCAGACGATGCGGCGCAGCCACGTCGGCTCGCGGTAGGCCACCCAGGCCCAGAACCAGAGGAAGCCGAAGTAGGCGTCGAACAGCGTGGCGACGAACCAGGGATTGTTGCCGCGGTCCGGGTGCGTCAACAGGTCATCGATCACCGGCGAGATCGACACATGCCCCGTGGCCCAGATCGACACGCCGATCAGGCAGACGAGGGCGAACACGGCCAGCAGGCCGACGCGCAGCTTCATGACAACTCCCGGAACGGCGCGAATCAGGGCTTGGTCAGCGTCACCTGCATCAGGTTGACGCGCTCGACGCGGAAGCCGCACTCGCAATACGACAGATAGTAACGCCACATGCGCAGGAAGCGCGCGTCGAACTGCTGCAGGATGGTGTCGCGCACGGCCAGCACGTTGCGATGCCAGACCGCCAGCGTGTCGGCGTAGTCACGCGCGAAGAACTCCGGCTGCTGCGCCGTCAGGCCGGCGCAGTTGGCGGCGTCGATGAACACGCCCGGCGTGGCCAGCATGCCGCCCGGGAAGATGTACTTCTGGATGAAGTCCATCTTGCGACGGTAGGCGTCGAAGATCTCCGGGTGGATGGTGATGCCCTGGATGGCGGCGCGGCCACCGGGCTTGAGCGCGCGCTGGATGGCGCGGAAATAGGTCGGCCAGTATTCCTCGCCCACCGCCTCGTACATCTCGATCGAGACGACGCGGTCGTACTGGTCCTGCACGTCGCGGTAGTCGCGCAGTTCAAAGCTCACGCGGTCGCCGACGCCGGCGGCCTGCGCGCGACGCTGCGCCTCCTCCAGCTGCTCCTTCGACAGGGTGATGCTGTGCACGCGGCAGCCGCTGCGCTGCGCGGCATAGATGGCGAAGCCGCCCCAGCCGGAGCCGATCTCGAGCAGGGTGTGCTCCGGCTTGAGGTCGAGGCGCTCGAACATGTTGGCGAACTTGTTGAGCTGCGCCTGCATCAGCGTCTCGTTGGGGCTGCGGAACACGGCGCTGGAATAGGCCATGGTGTCGTCGAGCCACAGGCGGTAGAAGCTGTTGCCGAGATCGTAGTGATACTGGATGTTCTTCAGCGCCTGCTTCTTGGTGTTGGCGCGCGACTTGTGCTTGAGCCAGCCCAGGAAACGCGAGACGGGATTCTTCTCGTAGGGGCCGGTGAAATACGGCTCGTTGAGATAGAGCACGGTCAGCAGGGCGGTGAGGTCCGGGCTGTCCCAGTGACCGTCCATGTAGGCCTCGCCGAAGCCGACTTCGCCATTGCGCAGCACCTGGCGGATCAGCGCGCCGCTGCGGATGTGCAGCACGCCGTGCAGCTCCAGCCGCTCCTGGCCGCGGAAATGCCGCACCTCGCCGTTGGGCAGGTGCACCTCGAGCGCGCCGATGCGCAGGCCCTTGAGCATGAACAGCAGCAGGCGCACGCCCAGGCTGATGCCGCCGCTGCGCTTGGCGAGCAGGGCGGGCAGTTCCGGCGAGAAGCCGTCGGCCGGCATCATCGGGCGGGTTTCGGCAAGGGCTTGGGGTTGTTCTTTGTCCATGAGGTCGTCAGGTGACTTCGAGTTTGGGCGGTTCCGGCTTGCGGTGAAAACGCGCGCCGCGCAGCCAGATCTTCAGGGCTTCCCAATGAATGCCGGCGACGACCTTGAGCGTCATCAGCGGCATCATCAGCACCAGCCCCAGCACGTGGCCGTCGCTCAGGCGGCGGCGCTCGCCGGCCAGCGTGGCGTCGAGAATCGGCACGCCTTCGCGCGTCTCGTGGATCGCCACCCGCAGGCGCTCACCGGGTTCGGCGAGCGTGAAGTGATAGCGACCCACCAGGTCGAAGAAGGGCGAAACGTGAAAGCACTTCTCGGCCGCGTGTACGGCGTGATACGCAAGCGGCTGGCCCGCGGATGCGAGCAGGTAGGCGTGGCGCTCGCCGAAGGTGTTGCGCACCTCGGCGATCACGGCGCGCAGCGAGCCGTCGGCGTGCTCGCAGTACCACAGGCTGATCGGGTTGAAGGCAAAGCCCAGCAGGCGCGGCAGGCACAGCAGGCGGATGCGGCCGCCGGCGAGATCGATGCCGGCGTCGCGCAGCACGTGCTCCGCCCAGGTGCGCAGGGCGCCCGGCTGGCGCGCGCCGTGATCGCGGTCGTGGAAGGACAGCAGGTTGAAGCGGTTGTGCGAGAACAGCCGCAGCCCGCGCGCGGCCTCGTCGATGCGGTCGATGTCGAGCAGCAGGTAGAACACGCGGTAGACGAAGCGGTAGAACGGCGCGATGCGGCGCCGGTGCATCACGCGCGCGTCGTACAGCGCACCGGCCTGCGGATCGGCTGCCATCTCAGGCGGCCTCTCCGACCGCTGCGAGCGGCGTCGGGCGCGATGCCGGCGTCGTCTCGGCCGGCGTGTCGAGCGACGTGACCCAGGCCGGCAGGCAGTCGGGGTCGATGCCGCGCACTGCGCGCAGACCGGCCTTGAGGCCGTCCTCGTGGAAGCCGTAGCCGCACCAGGCGCCCGCCCACCACAGGCCGCCGCGGCCCTGGATCTCGGCCAGTCGCGCGTGCGTGGTCACCGAGCCGGCGCCGTAGTGCGGGTGGTCGTAGACGGTGTCGTAGAGAATGCGGTCGCGCGGAATCTCGCGCTGCGGATTGAGCGTGACCACGTACTGCGTCGGCCCGGGAATGCCCTGCAGCAGGTTCATCCAGTAGCTGCCGGAGATGCGCTGGTCGTGAATCTCGTCGCGCGGGTGCAGGTAGTTCCAGCTGGCCCAGGCCGCCTTGCGGCGCGGCAGGAACGAGGTGTCGGTGTGCAACACCACGCGGCTGCGGTTGTAGGGGATGCCGCCCAGGATGAGGCGCTCGTCCATCGCGGCGTCCTGCAGCAGTGCCAGGGCCTGGTCGCTGTGGGTGGCGCAGACCACCTGCTCGAACCGTTCCTCGCCCTGCGCGGTGTGCACCGACACGCCGCCGGCGCGACGCCGCAGCCCGGTGACGCCGGCGTTGAGGCGCAGGCCGCCGCCATATTGCGAGAGGATTTTGCGGACGTAGGTGTGGCTGCCGCCGATCACCGTCTGCCACTGCGGCTGGTTCATGGTGGTGAACAGGCCGTGGGAGTCGAAGAAGCGCATGAAATCCGCCGCCGGATACTCCATGGCCTTCTTCGGCGAGCAGCTCCAGATCATGCCGGCCATCGGCAGCAGGTAACGGCTGCGCAGCTCCGGCGAAAATTTTTCCAGGTGCAGGAACTCGCCCAGCGAGCCGGACGGCAGCACGCCGCTTTTGAGCAGGGCGTTGCAGCGCTTGTTGAGCCGCAGGATGTCGAGCAACAGGCGGTAGTGCGAGGGACGGAACAGGTTGGCCGGCTGCGCAAACACGGTGAACAGGTTGTCGCTGCCCTTCCACTCGTAGGCGCCGTCGCCCAGCGACACGCTGAACGACATCTGGGTGTCGCGCGTGGCGATGTCCAGTTCGCGGAACAGGCCGGTGAGGTTGGGGTAGTTGACGCCGTTGTAGACGATCCAGCCGGTGTCCACCGGCACGGTGCCGGTGGCGGTCGGCACCGAGATGGTGTTGGTGTGGCCGCCGATGCGTTCGTCCTGCTCGAACAGCGTCACCTCGTGGCGGCGCGACAGATAGCGTGCTGCCGACAGTCCGGAAATACCGCTGCCGATGACCGCGATCTTCATCGCGGCGCCCTCGCAGCCGTCACCCGCTGTGATGCCGTACGTAGGCGAGATCGTTCTAAATTATAAACCATATATATTTTCTATAGATAAAAATAAACAGATATCGCGCCTTCAACCATAGCAGCGGGCGGCCGTTTTTTGCGGGTCCACTGTCCATTACGCGGGCGGAGAGAAAAAAGATGCGAAGCGACGTTGCACGGTGCGTGCCTAGTGCCGGCGGCGTTCACCGCGCGTTCAGATCGGCGGGCGTAACCTGCGCCGCATGACGGTCCGCTGGACCTGATCATTGCCTTGACCAGGAGAGTCTTATGATGAAGCGCGTAGTGGCTGCGACCCTGTTGGCGGCAGCGACGGTGCCGGCCTTCGCCCAGAACGTGGGCGTCTCGGTGAGCATCGGCCAGCCCGGGTTTTACGGGCAGATCGATATCGGCGACGCGCCGCCGCCGCAACTCGTCTACACCCAGCCGGTGGTGATCCAGCCCGCCGTGATCGCCGCCGCGCCGATCTATCTGCACGTGCCGCCCGGCCACGCCAAGCACTGGCGCAAGCATTGCGCGGAATACGACGCCTGCGGCCGGCCGGTGTATTTCGTGCGCGACGACTGGTACGACCGGACCTACGTGCCCTACTACCGCGAGCGCCACGGCGGGCCCCGCGGCGACTGGGATGATGATCGCGATCACGGCCCCCGCGATCACGACGACGATCATGGTCGCGGACACGGCCATGGTCACGGTCATGGGCACGACCACGATCGCGAAGACTGAGGCCTGACCCGCCACGCCGCCCGCGACGAGCGGGCGGTGTGGCGTAAGGTGGGCCGTCAGCACGCCGCCGCGGCTGCAGGGGCGGGCACGTCGCGTCGCGCAGCGGTGCTGAGTGTTGCATCGGCGCCAGACGCGGCCAACGAGCGCCACCCGCTGGCGGCAAATCAGCGAGGCTGACTGTTATAAAAAATCAATCAATTTTAAAAATATAAAATAAAAAAGAACATTCTTGACGGGCATGCGGCTGGTAGCGGGTGGCGCATTCCAGTATCCTGCCGCGCGCTATTTCACCCCCGTTTACGCTCAGGAGCACCTCATGAAGAAGCCCGTCAAGGTCGCCATTACCGGCGCCGCCGGCCAGATCGCCTATTCGCTCATTTTCCGCGTCGCGTCCGGCTCGATGCTCGGTCCCGACCAGCCGGTGATCCTGCAGCTGATCGAGGTGCCGGTGCCGGAGGTGCAGGAGAAGCTCAAGGGCACGATCATGGAAGTGGACGACTGCGCCTTCCCGCTGGTCGCGGGCATCGAGGCGCACAGCGACCCCATGAGCGGCTTTGAAGGCACCGACTACGCCCTGCTGGTCGGCGCCCGTCCGCGCGGCCCCGGCATGGAACGCAAGGACCTGCTCACCGCCAACGGCGGCATCTTCGGACCGCAGGGCAAGGCCCTGGCCGCCAAGGCCTCGAAGGACGTGCGCGTGCTGGTGGTCGGCAACCCGGCCAACACCAACGCGCTGATCGCCGCCACGGCGGCGTCCAAGGGCGGCCTCGATCCCAAGCAGATCCACGCCATGGTGCGCCTCGACCACAACCGCGCCGTCAGCCAGCTGGCCACCAAGACCGGCACGCACGCCAACGACATCGAGAAGGTCATCATCTGGGGCAACCACAGCTCCACGCAGTATCCCGACATCAGCCACACCACGATCAAGGGCAAGTCGGCCCAGTCGCTGGTGGACCGCGCCTGGGTCGAGCGCGACTTCATCCCCACCGTGCAGCAGCGCGGCGCCGCCATCATCAAGGCGCGCGGCCTGTCGTCCGCCGCTTCGGCCGCTTCGGCCGCCGTCGATCACATGCACGACTGGGCGCTGGGCAGCAACGGCAAGTGGGTGAGCATGGGCGTGCCGTCCGACGGCAGCTACGGCATCAAGCCGGGCATCGTCTACGGCTACCCCTGCATCTGCAAGAACGGCCAGTACGAGATCGTGCAGGGCCTGAGCATCGACGAGTTCTCGCGCGGCAAGATGAACGCCACCGAGGCCGAGCTGCGCGAGGAACGCGCCGCCATCGAGGACCTGCTCAAGTAACGAGGTCTCCGCCGCCGCAACAAAGCCCGCCCAGCGCGGGCTTTTTTGTGGCCGTCGTCCTGCTTACACTCGGGCGGATCCAGCACGGAGAACGCGCATGACGATCCACATCGTGCGGCTCGGAACGCCGCGGCTTCCCGGGGAAGGACTGCGCATCGGCACCGTGCGGCGCCCGCCGCGCGGGGTGAAGAAAAGCCAGTTCGCCCGGCAGAACTGGTACGACGTCTGGTATCCCGTGCTGGCGCCGAGCGCGGCGCTGGTGGCCGAGGCGCAGGCCGCGACCAGCGACCGGCAATGGGCGGCATTCGTGAAGAAATACCGGGCCGAGATGGCGCAGCCCGACTGCCGCCACGCGCTGGATCTGCTGGCGGCACTGTCCCACGGCAGCGACTTTTCGGTCGGTTGCTATTGCGAGGACGAGGCGCGCTGCCATCGCTCCGCCCTGCGCGCGCTGCTGGCCGAGCGCGGCGCGGCAATCGCCGACTGAGCGGGAAGCACGGCGGACATAAAAATGCCCGATGGGCTGGGGGGAGCCCACCGGGCAAGGTGCTCCGGCTTGGGGGGTGCCGGAATCCGCCCAGGGAGTTAAGAGGCGGGAGTGGTGGAAAGGGAGGATCCACACTCGCAGTCTTAGATGGGGTTCGCGGGCGGAAGTTCAACCGGTTCCGACATCGCCGTTTCCGGGGCGGAAACCGGCAAACCGGCTCCTTACCAATCAATAAGTTAGCCGTGCAAAAATGCGCCGCAGCGGTCGCATTTCAACTTTAATCTCTTTTCGATCAATGCGTTGCGGTGTCAAACATGATGCGCGGCGTCCCAGTTGGCGCCCAGGCCCGGTTCGGCGATCAGAGGTACCCGCAGGCTGGCGATGCCACCCATGCGGGCTGCCAGTTCCGGAGCCAGGCCCTCGAGGTCGGCGGTCGGGCCTTCAAACACCAGTTCGTCGTGAACCTGCATGATCATGCGGACATCGGCGTTCTTTTTCTGTAAAAACGCGTCCAGATCGATCATCGCCAGCTTGATCAGGTCGGCCGCCGTGCCCTGCAGCGGCGCATTGATGGCCGTGCGCTCGGCGTACTGGCGCAGGTTGGCGTTGCGCGAATGGATGTTGGGCAGATACAGCCGTCGTCCGAACAGGGTTTCGACGTAGCCGCGGCCGCGCGCCTGCTCGCGGGTCTCGTCCATGAAGCGTTTCACGCCGGGATAGCGCTCGAAGAAGGTGTCGATGTACGACTGCGCCTCGCTGCGCGCGATGCCGAGTTGGCGCGCCAGCCCGAAGGCGGACATGCCGTAGATCAGACCGAAGTTGGTGGCCTTGGCGGCGCGGCGCTGCTCGCCCGTCACCTGGTCGAGCCGCAGGCCGTGGACCTCGGCGGCGGTGGCGCGGTGAATGTCGAGACCCTGGCGGAAGGCGTCGATCAGTTTCTCGTCGCCGGAGAAATGCGCCATCAGCCGCAGCTCGATCTGCGAGTAATCGATCGACAGCAGCGAGCAGCCGGGCGCGGCGGTGAAGGCCTCGCGGATGCGCCGGCCCTCGGCCGTGCGCACCGGGATGTTCTGCAGGTTGGGATCCTGCGACGACAGGCGGCCGGTGGCCGCCACCGCCTGGTGATAGCTGGTGTGGATGCGGCCGGTTTTCGGATTGATCTGCTGCGGCAGCGTCTCGGTGTAGGTGGAGCGCAGCTTGGACAGGCCGCGCCAGTCCAGGATCAGGCGCGGCAGCGGGTGCTGCGCGGCCAGTTCCTCGAGAACGTCCTCGGCGGTGGAGGGCTCGCCCTTCGGCGTCTTGCCGAGCACCGGCAGCTGCAGCTTGTCGTAGAGGATGTGCTGGAGCTGCTTGGGCGAACCGAGGTTGAACTCCTGTCCGGCCTCGCGGAACACCTCGGCCTGGCGCTGCGTCATGCGCTCGCCCAGCTCGTGACTGATGCGGCCGAGCAGGGCGGCGTCGACGTGCACGCCGGTCTGCTCCATCCGCGCCAGCACCGGCACCAGCGGCATCTCGATGGTTTCGTAGACGCGCTTGAGCGCGTCGATCTCGCAGACGCGCGGATACAGCGCGTGATGCAGTCGCAGCGTGATGTCGGCGTCCTCCGCCGAATAGTCCGCCGCCTTGTCCAGCGCCACCTGGTTGAAGGTGATCTGGTTCCTGCCCTTGCCGGCGATGTCGGTGAAGGAGATGGTGCGATGGCCGAGGTATTTCTCCGCCAGCGTGTCCATGTCGTGCCGGTTGCCGGCGGCGTCCAGCACGTAGCTCTGCAGCATGGTGTCGTGACGCACGCCCTGCACGATCACGCCGTGGCGCATCAGCACGTTGAGGTCGTACTTGATGTGCTGGCCGACCTTGGCGCGTCGTTCGTCCTCCAGCACCGGCCTGAGCCGCGCGCGCACGGTCTCCCAGGACAGCTGCGCCGGCGCGCCGAGATAATCGTGCGCCACCGGCACGTACCAGCCGTGGCCCTCCTCGACGGCGAAGGACAGACCGACCAGCCGCGCGCGGTTGGAGTCGAGGCTGTCGGTCTCGGTGTCCAGGCAGAACAGTTCCGCGGCTTCGAGTTTCCGCGCCATGGCGTCCAGCGCCGTCTCGTCGAGCACCAGCTCCGCCCGTGTCGGCCGGGACGGCGGCAGTGCCGCCGCGGGCGTTTCGGATGCCGGCGTCGTCACGGCGGCGGGCGCCGGCCGTGGCGCCGACGCGGCGGTATCGGCGCGGGCGCCGCCGAGTTCCTCGACCCAGCGGTGAAAGCCGAGCCGCTGGAACAGCGGCGCCAGTTTCGCGGCATCCGCCGGACGGGGCACCAGCTGGTCCAGCGTCGTGGGCAGTTCGAGCGCGCAGCGGATGGTGGCCAGATCCTTGGCCACCGGGAGCAGGCCGGAGGCCAGATGCGTGCGGAAGTTCTCGCCGACCTTGCCGCCGACTTCGCCGGCCCGCGCCACCAGCGCATCCAGCGAGCCATATTCGTTGAGCCACTTGGCCGCGGTTTTGGGGCCGACGCCGGTGACGCCCGGGATGTTGTCGCTGGTGTCGCCCATCAGCGCCAGCATGTCGACGATGCGCTCGGGCGGCACGCCGAATTTCTCGACCACGCCGGCCGGGTCCATGCGGCGGTTTTTCATCGTGTCGAGCAGGTTCACGCGGTCGTTGACCAGCTGCGCCATGTCCTTGTCGCTGGTGACGATCAGCACGTCGAGGCCGGCGGCCTCGCCCTGCCGGGTCAGCGTGCCGATGACGTCGTCCGCCTCCACGCCCGGCACCTGCAGCACCGGCAGGCCCATGCCTTCGATCATCTCGATGATCGGCGCGAACTGGCTGCTGAGGTCTTCCGGTGTTTCCGTGCGGTTGGCCTTGTACTCGCTGTAGATCTCGTCGCGGAACGTCGGCCCGGGCGGATCGAACACCACGCAGATGCGCTCCGGCGCGTAATCCTTGAGCAGCTTGCGCAGCATGTTGCCCATGCCGAACACCGCGCCGGTGGGCTGGCCGGCGGCATTGGTCAGCGGCGGCAGCGCGTGGTAGGCGCGGAACAGCCACGAAGAGCCATCGATGAGGATCAACGGTTTCATGCGGCGCTCCGATGGAACCACCAGTCTTTCCAGTCCGCGACCCGCGCCGCGAACGCGGCATAACCGGCCGCACGCGGGTGCGCGCCGTCGCCCAGGCGCACCTCGTGCATCCAGGCGTCGCTGGCGTGCAGTGCCGCGTGCATCGGCAGGTAGGGCAGCGACAACTGCGCGCAGAGGTCGCTGTAGCGTTGCGTTAGCGCGGCGACGCGTTGGTCGAGCGCCTCGTCGGCGACCGGTGGCGGGCCGATCATCGCCACGTCGTAGTGCCGGCGTGCCGCTTCGAGCAGGCGCTGCAGGTTGGCGGCGCTGTCCGGCGGCGCCACGCGCTCGCGACCTGCCTCCATCACCATGTCGTTGACGCCGAAGGAGAACACCACGCGGGCGCTGCAGCCCGGCGGCAGGCGACGTGCGCACTCCGCCTGCCAGCGCCCGGAAATGTCGGCGCTGGTTTCGCGTCGCACGCCGAGGTTGTAAGCGGTCAGCGCGTGACCGTCGGCAGCGGCGCGTGCGCAGACGCGGCCGACCCAGCCGAGATGCTCCGGATCGCCGACGCCGGCGACGAAAGAGTCGCCGACGAAGCAGATGCGCTGGTCCGCCGCGGCATTCACGGCAGCAGCGACTCGCCGCGCACGAGGTCGTCCAGCGTCTCGCGGGCGCGCACCAGGTAGGCCTGGTCGCCGTCCACCATCACCTCGGCCGCACGCGGGCGGGTGTTGTAGTTGCTGGCCATGGTGAAGCCGTAGGCGCCGGCGGTACGCACCGCCAGGAGATCGCCTTCGGACAGCGCCAGCGTGCGCTCCTTGCCGAGCCAGTCGCCGCTTTCGCAGACCGGGCCGACGATATCGTAGTCGCGCGGCATCACCGGCGTGCGGGTCTGCACGCGCACGATGTCCATCCATGCCTGGTACAGCGTCGGGCGGATCAGGTCGTTCATCGCGGCGTCGACCACGGCGAAATTCTTGGCCTCGGTGTGCTTGATCGCCTCGACCTTCATCAGCAGCACGCCGGCATTGCCGGCGATGGCGCGGCCGGGCTCGGTCATCACCTTGAGACCGCTGCCCTGCAGGCGCGGCAACAGGGCTTGGGCCCAGTCGGCCGGGGCGATGGGCTGCTCGTCGCGGTAGCGCACGCCCAGCCCGCCGCCGATGTCGATGTGCTCCAGCGCGATGCCGGCGGCGCGCAGACGCGCGATCAGGGCGAGCACGCGGTCGAGCGCATCGAGGAAGGGCTGCACGTCGAGCAGCTGCGAGCCGATGTGGCTGGCCACGCCGATCACCTGCAGGCCCGGCAGCCTGGCGGCGCGCGCGTAGAGCTGCTCGGCGGTGGCGATGTCCACGCCGAACTTGTTGTTCTTGAGACCGGTGGAGATGTAGGGATGCGTCTTGGCGTCCACGTCCGGGTTGACGCGCAGTGCGATGCGCGCGCGCTGGCCCAGCGACACCGCCACCGCGTTGAGCCGCAGCAGCTCGGACTCGGACTCGACGTTGAAGCAGTGGATGTTGGCCGCGAGCGCGTCCTGCATCTCCTGGTCGGTCTTGCCGACGCCGGAGAACACGACCTTGGCCGGATCGCCGCCGGCGCGCAGCACGCGGAACAGCTCGCCGCCGGAGACGATGTCGAAGCCGCTGCCGAGCCGCGCCAGCACGTTGAGCACGGCGAGGTTGGAATTGGCCTTCACCGCGTAGCAGACCTGGTGCGGGATCGCCGCCAGGGCCTCGTCGAAGGCGCGGTAGTGACGCTCCAGCGTGGCGCGCGAGTAGACGTAGCACGGCGTGCCGAAACGCATGGCGAGGTCGGCGGCGCGCACGTCTTCGGCGTACAGCTCGCCGTCGCGAAATTCAAAATGATCCACTACGGTTGTTCCTTCTTGGCAGGCTGCGCGGGCGCAGGCGTGTCGGTTGCAGGCGGGGTGACGTCGGAGGTCGCCGGTGCCACTGGTGCGGGCGCCGCGGCGGGCGCGGGCGTCGGCGCGTTCTTTTCCGGCAGCACCAGCGGTCCGGCCTGGCCGCAGCCGGCCAGCAGGGCCGCGCACAGGATCGGGCAGCAGCGGAACAGGTTCATGGGGACTCCGCGGATGCGGGCTGGGACAAGGCGCGCATTATCGTTCCGAACGGTGGCGTCCGTCACCCGGGACGGTTGCCGCGACGGCGGCGAGCCCGGACAATCGGCCGCCCACCCGTCCTGCGCAGACCCATGAAAGCCGTCCACACCGAAGCCGCCGTTGTGCTCGAACCCGCCGCCACTGCCGACGCCGCGGTGATCTGGCTGCACGGCCTGGGCGCCGACGGTCACGACTTCGTGCCGATCGTGCCGGAGCTGGGCCTGCCGGCGGATCACCGCGTGCGCTTCGTGTTTCCGCACGCGCCGGTGCGGCCGGTAACGATCAACAACGGCATGGCGATGCGCGCCTGGTACGACATTCCCAGCCTGACGCGCCTGGACCGGCAGGACGGCGCCGGCATCCGCGCCTCCGAGGCCCTCGTGCACGGCTTCATTCGCCGCGAGCTGGACGCGGGCATTGCCGCCCGCCGCATCGTCATCGCCGGCTTCTCGCAGGGCGGCGCCATCGCCCTGCAGACGGCGCTGCGCTATCCGCAGCGGCTCGCCGGCCTGCTGCCGCTGTCCACGTATCTGCCGCTGGCCGACACGCTGGCCGGCGAGGCGAGTGCCGCTAACCGCGACCTGCCGATCCTGATGTGTCACGGCGATTTCGACCCGGTGCTGCCGCGCCAGCTCGGCGAGAACTCCTGCGACATCCTGCGCGAGCTGGGCTACACGGTGGACTGGCGCCATTACCCGATGCAGCACGCCGTGTGCGAGGAGGAGATCGCCGACATCGGCGCCTGGCTGCGCCAGCGGCTGGAGGTCTGAGGCCGCGAAGCGCCACCCGCTGTGACGCCAATGCCGGCGCAGGTTGTTATATTTTATATATCATATTTAAATTTGATAAATATTTTATAACAAAAAGAAAGTGCCATGAGCCGGGAGCGGGTGACGGTTTCCGTGGTCCAAGGGAGTGCCGTTATGGCCGGTCTGCCGACCGGCGCACCTTGTCGTATGCTGCAACCGTCATTTCCGGAGATGTCGATGGCCACCGAACTCAACCCGATCCCCTCGTCCACCGCGGTGCGCGATGGCGCCAGCTACGCCGGCCTGCAGGAATACATGCGGGCGATCTACAACACCATGGCGGGCGGCCTGGCGCTGACCGGCGTCGTCGCCTGGCTGTCGTTTTCGCAGGGGCTGTACCAGCGCCTCGCGGGCACGCCGCTGATCTGGGTGGCGCTGCTGGCGCCGCTGGGCATCGTGCTGTTCCTGAGCATGCGCATCCAGAAGATGAGCCTCGCCGCCGCGCAGCTCACCTACTGGGTCTACGCCGCGCTGATGGGCGTGTCGCTGGCCGGCATCTTCCTGGTCTATGCCCACGACAGCATCGCGCGCGTGTTCTTCGTCACCGCCGGCACTTTCGCGGCGATGAGCGTCTACGGCTACAGCACCAAGACCGACCTGACGCGCTGGGGCTCGTTCCTGATCATGGGCCTGTTCGGCATCATCATCGCCGGCCTGGTCAATCTCTTCCTGCACTCCAGCGCGCTGCAGTTCGCGGTGTCGGTGGCGGGCGTGATCGTGTTCGTCGGCCTCACCGCCTACGACACGCAGAAGATCAAGCAGCTCTACGTGCTGGCTGATACCGGCGATACCGCCGGCAAGAAGGTGGTGATGGGCGCGCTGACGCTGTACCTCGACTTCATCAACCTGTTCCTGACGCTGCTGCGCCTGTTCGGCGGCCGTCGCAGCTGAGCGCCGTTGCGGCACCGACCACGCCGGAGCCCGCTCCGGCGTTTTTGTTTGCGCGGGTCAGCGCTCGACCGAGTAGAGCACGTCGCCGCCGGACTCGACGCCGGTTTCGGTCTGCAGCTTGAAGCCGTGGCCGACGTCGTACTGCAGGCGGAAGGTGTAGCCGCGCTGGAACAGGCCGATGCCGTAGCTGACGAACAGCTTGGGCGAGAGGTACTTGCCGATGGTGAGCTTGGCCAGGTTGGCGTCCTCGCCGGGCTTGGCGCCGACCGAAACCTGGTCGATGCCGACCTTGCCGACGATCTTCTGCGCCAGGTAGTCGCCGCCGGTGAGGCCCAGCGACAGCGCCGCGCCGGACACCGCCGAGCGGTCGCTGCTGCTGGCGTTGTCGTCCAGCGAGCGGCCCAGCACCAGCCACGACAGCTGGCGCTCCTGCGGCATCGCCGGGGTCGAATAGAGACTGAACTGCGGCGCCGTCAGCGTGCCGCGCACGTAGACGCCGACGGTGATGTCGTCGGTGGGCTTGCGCTCGGCGCGGATTTCCACCGCCGGCTGCGTGATCGGCCCACCGTCGAAGATCAGGCGGCCGGTGGTGATGCTCAGGTCCTGGCCGTAGGCCTTGTACTGGCCGCCGGAGAGATCGATGGCGCCGCGGCCGCTGGTGGGGCGGCCCGGCTCCTCGATCGCGGTGACCGCGCCGGACAGCGGCGCCTTCAGCCCGAACCCCTCGAAGCGGACCTCGTCGCCGAGCCGGACCTGCACGTTGGCGGCGACCTGCCAGGGGCTGTCTGCCGGCGCCTTGCCCTGCGGATTGATGATGACCTGGTCGCTGCTGGGGCCGACGCCGCTGTCGAAGCTGGTCGGCGTGATCTGCGCCTTGGGCACGTCGACCGTGCCGGCGACGTTGATGCGCCGGCCGCTGACGTCCACCTGCAGGTCCGGCGTCACCCAGACGCGCGCCTGCGGCGTGTTGGCGGCCTGGAAGGCATCGCCCTTGATCTCCAGCCGCAGGGTCGGCTTGGCCTGCGCGGTGTCGAGCACGCCGCCAACGCGCAGCTGGCCGCCGCCGGAGGCGGCATCCGCGGTCATCGTCAGCAGGCCTTCGCTGTCGCCCTGCACCAGGAGATTCAGCGGTGACAGTTCGATGCCCGGCGTCGCCAGCCGGACCTTGCCGTCGGCCAGTCCGACCTCGCCGGTGAAGGCCGGCGAGCCGGCGCTGCCCGCCAGCTGCAACTGGCCGTGCAGGTGGCCGGCAGCACTGCTGATCTCCGGCGACAGCAGGCGCAGCCAGTCGAGGTCCGGCAGGTCCAGGGTGATCTCGCCGCTGAGGGGGCGGGTCGCCACCTCGTCGCCGGGCGCGAGCTGCGCGTGCATCTCGATCTTGCCGTGGCTGAGCGGCATCGCCAGCTCGGCGACGAGGCCGTGGTCCTGGCCGTCGAGTTTCAGGTGGCTGGGCTCGAAACCCAGCACGATGCGGTCGCCGATGGTGATGCCGCCGGCGGTCGAGGTGAGATTCACCTGCACGGTATCGAGGCTGCGGCTCAGCAGGTCGCCGCTGCCGTTGAGTTCGCCGCTGAGGATCCAGCCCGGCGGCAGAAACGGCTTGAAGTAGGCCAGCGCGAATTTCTCGACGCGGAATGCGAAACCGGCGCCGCTGCCCTTCTCCTTGCGCACCTTGAAGCAGGCCCGCGCATCGCCGCTGCTCCAGCAGGCCGGCTGCAGCGTCACGCCGTCGCGGTCGACGGCCAGCGCCGCCGGCTCCTGCAGCGTCCAGGCGCCCAGCTGGTGCGGCGCCAGCTGGCCGTTATCGAGCGCGCCGCTCCAGGCGCGGCGCGGCAGGTCGAGCGCGCCGCTCAGGCCCAGCGATGCGTTCAGCGGATCGCTGGCGAGGTCGAGGTGCAGCTCGTGATGCGCCGCCGTGCCGCCGCCCTTCAGGCGCAGCGACGACACGTGGGTGCCGGCATCGAGGTTTTCGGCCGCGACCTCGAGTGTCGAACTGCCAGCGGCGTCGAGCTCGATGTCCGCGTGCAGTTGATGCAGGGCATAGCTGCGCCAGGCGAGGTCGCCGGCGCGACCGTGCAGGCTGAGCACCGGCGTGTCGAGCGTGCCGCGCAGCCGCAGCTGGGCGTCGGCATGTCCCTGCAGCGCCGGCATCGCCGTGGCGAGATCGGGGCTGTGCAGCTCCGCGCTGAGGTCGAACGGCGGCAGCGCCTCGCCACGCGCCTGCAGGCTGCTGCTGCCGGATTGCAGCCGCGCGTCGTCCAGCGTCAGGCGCGGCCCCTGCCAGCGGCCGCGCGCCTGCAGGCCGAAGGGATAGCCACGCAGCCTGGAGTCGCGCAGCGCGGCGTCGAAGGCGACGGCCGGCTGGTTCCTGGGGAAGGTCGTCGCGACTTTGAAATGGCCGTTGACCTGTCCCGGCCAGTCCTTGAACGCCCGGCCGGGATCGAGGCCGGCGACATCGCCGCTGGCATCGATGGCGATCTGCGGCTGCCACTGCACGCGGCCGCTGGCGCTGACGCTGCCGCCGAGCAGGCGGGCCTTGAGCGCGGCGATGTCGAGTGCGGCGAGGCTGCCGCGGCCCTGCGCGCTGGCGTCGATGTCGATGCCCTGCAAGCGCAGCAGGCCGTTGAGCGCGTAGTCGTAGTTGTCCCAGGCGCCGGCGACGCGCGCCTCGCCGTGCGGACTCGCCACCTGCGCCGCGCCGGATGGCGGCCACTGCAACTGACGCCACCGCGTCTGCAGGGCGAAGCGGTCGTCGTAACCGATGTCCATGTCCAGCGTGAATTCGCCGGGGCCGCGCAGCGTGGTGTCCTCGATGCGCAGGCCGTCCGGCGTGAAGCGCAGCTTGCCCTGGGCGCCCAGGCGTCCGACCGGGCGCAGATCGACATCGAGTTGCTCGATGCTCACCAGGTCATCGAACCAGGCGGCGCTCAAGGCGATTCGGTCGAAGTCCAGCGGCTGCGCATCGGGCGCGGTCTGCAGCGCGAGCCGGACGATGCGGCCCTCATCGACGATCAGCGCGAACGGCAGGCCGGTGAACGGCGGACTGGGTTCGGGCGGCGGCGGCGCCTTCTTGAGGGCGATGCGGATTTCGTCCGCATCCAGTTCGCGCAACTGCACGCGGCCCAGCAGCAGCGCCGGCAACATCAGCGACAGGCGCACGCGATCGACATCGACGCGCACATGCTGGTCTTCGTAGACCAATCCGCGCAGCTCCGGGTGACCCAGCAGGCGGCCGGCGGCATCGTCGTAGCGCAGGGCGCCGCCGGTGAGGTCGCTGGCCAGGTCGAGGCCCAGGCGCAGGCCGGCATTGGTGGCGACGACAAACAGCAGCGCCGCCAGCGGGGTACCCACGGCCAGCCGCCACAGGAAACCGCTGACGAGGTACAGCAAGCGCAGCAGCGTCATCACAGCCCGACCCTCACGCCCAGGTGCAGCCGCACGCCGCGGGTGTCGCCGGTCATGGGATGCGCGATGTCGATGCGCACCTCGCCGATCGGCGCGCGATAGCGCACGCCGGCGCCGGCGCCGCCGAAGAGCTTGGGTGCGGGGTCGTCGTCGACGCCGCCGAGATCGTAGAACGCGGCAACACTCCAGTTGCCGTAAACGCGCAGGTCGGGCTCGATGCTGAACACGCCCAGGTACTTGCCACCGACCACGGTGCCGGTGCTGTCCCTGGGGCCGATGGACTGGTAGCCGTAGCCGCGCACGCTCTGGTCGCCGCCGGCAAAGAAGCGCTGGCTGGGCGGCAGGGTGCTCAGATTGGGCACGAAGCTGGCGCCGACCTCGGCGCGCGCCAGCAGTGTCAGGCGCCGGCCGAGGGGATAGGCGCTGCGCACCACGCCGTGCAGTTGCAGGAAGGTCGAGGTCGACAGCAGGTCGGTGCTGGCGCCGTGGCCATCGAGAAAGGCAAACCAGCCGCGGCGGGTGTGGATCGGGTCATCGTATTCACCGCGGGTGAAGGAGATGCCGGGCATCACCAGGTTGGAGGAACTGGGGGCGTCATTGAGGTTGGTGCGCTCGTGCACGAAGTCGACGTAGATGCGCCGCTGCCAGCGACCCGGCGTGCGGTTGAGGCTGGCCCCCAGCTGGTACTTGGTGTCGTCGCCGGTCGAGATTTTTTCGTAGGACGCACCGGCGGTGAAGCTGAGACTGTCGGCAGCGACCTTGCCCAGCGGGATGCGGTATTCGTTGGTCAGGCTGCTCTTGATCTGGGACAGGCGCAGGTCGGTGCGCAGCGTGTGCCCCCCCTCGTTGAGCCGCCGGAACTCGCTGCCCAGCGAGACGCGCGCCCCGGTATCGGTGCCGTAGCCGGCGCCAGCCTGGTAGCGCGCCCGCGCCCGCGGCGTGGTGTGGATGGTGATCGGCACATGGTTGTCGACCGCCTGGTCGCGATGCGGCAGGATTTCCACGGTCTGGAAATAGCCGAGGTCGGTGAGCGCGAACTGCGTCTCCAGCACCTTCTGCGGATCGAAGGCATCGCCCTCGTGGATGGTCAGGTAGCGCTCCGGCAGCGCGGGATCGAGCCCCTGCTGCTCGATCTGGATCGGGCCGAAGAAATAGCGCGGGCCGGTGTTCAGGTGCAGCACGATCTGCGCCGACTGCGTCGAGGGATCGACGCGCAGTTCGCTGGCGCTGTAATGCGCGTCGAGAAAGCCGCCGGCGAAGGCGGCCTGCGACAGCTTCATCTTGGCGTTTTCGTAGTCGCTGTGCAGCAGCGGTGCGCCCTGGCGCAGCGGCAGATGCGCCGCCGCCCTGGCGATGGCGTCGAAATCCTTGCCCTCGCCGTCCACGGTGACGTCGATGGCGGTGATGCGCGTGACCGGTCCGGGATCGATGCTGTAGCTCGCCTGCCAGTTCGGCGGCTCGCCGGTCAGGCTGCCGGTGATGGTCGGGCTGTAGTAGCCGAAGGGCTGGAGCGCGTTGCGGATGTCGCTGTCCGCCTGCTGGTGCAGGCGTTCCACCAGCAGTTCGTCGAGCACCTCGTCGCTGCCGATATGGCGGATCGACAGACGCTGCTCGACGTTGTCGCGGGCGTCGCCGTCGAGCCCGCGCAGGGTCACGGTGACCCCGGCGGCGGCCGGGATCGCGACAAGCAACAGTAGGAGGGCGACGCCGCGGACGATCATTGCGCGAATCTTAGCAATCGGCCGCGGCCATCGGCAGGATGCGGTGGCGCCCGCGCCGGGCCGCTGTCCTGCACATCGGACGCCGTTCAGCGACGATACCGCTGCGCAGCGGCCGAGCCGCTACGGCGTCGCCGGGCTCTTCGCGGCGGGCTCGCTGCCGACGGCGTGCACGTCGTAACCCTTGGCGCGCAGCAGGGCCAGCAGGCCGTCCGGACCGACGAGGTGCGCCGCGCCGACGATGATCAGCTGCGGGCTGTCGGCAGCCAGCACCTGATCCAGCCTGGGCAGCCAGGCACGGCTACGGTCGGCGAGCAGGCGCGCGTAGATCGCCGGATGGCGCTGCTTCATCTCGCGCGTCAGGCGCTCCAGCTCGGTGTTGTCGTTCTCGCGCCACATGCGCAGCAGCGCTTTCGGGTTCTGACCGGCTTCGGCTTCTTCATCCAGCGTGGCGATCAGGAAGCGCTCGCCGAGCTTGTCCGGCATCTGCGTGAACAGGGCGAGATGTGCCTGTGGCTCTTCCAGCCAGTGAATCGCCTTGCCGTCCTCCAGCGCGCGGTCGAAGTAGGTCTGGTCGAGACCGTGATCGGCGTCGAAGCCCTCGCGCTCGAAGCCGAACACCTCCAGCGTCATCGCGCAGAACCAGGCCTTGTACGGCGCGCAGGTCTGGTCCAGCGGCAGGTCCAGCGACTTGGCGCGTTTCTGCAGCCGCTCCCAGGTGTCCTTGCCGACCGCCGCCTGCAGGCCCTGCGCAGCGACCGCGGCATTGAGCATCGCCATCTGCGTCTTGGGATCGGCCAGCGTCGCCAGGTCGCTCTCGAAAATCACTGCCGTGGCCTTGTCGTAGGCCGCGTCCAGCGCCGCCGGCAGCGGTTGCGCCGAGGCTGGCAGCAGGTGCACGGAGCCCAGCAGATAGTGGTGCGCCTTCGGTCCCTGGATGTCGTACAGGAACGGGGCATCGCCGGCGGCCAGCACCGCGCCGGTGAACAGGCTCAGCAGCAGTGCACAGGTCGCCAGCAGGAGTTTCATCGCGTCCTCTGTGCGCTGGGGCGGATCGCGAACCAGTCCGCGTAGGCCTCGCGGTCGTCGCCCAGCGGATCGACGCCGCGCAGGAAATTCTCCAGGTGCTCGAGATCGTCGAAGCCCCAGAACAGCTCGCCGCGCGCGATCATGGTCGGCACGCCGAACACGCCGGCGGCAATTGCGGCCTCGGTGTTGCTGCGCAGTCGCGCCTTCACCGCCTCGCTCTGCGCCTCCGCCAGCACCAGGTCCGCGTTGAGACCGGCTTCGGTAATGACTGCGGCGACGACCTCGGGTTCCGAGATCGCGCGGCCTTCCGCCCAGGCGGCGCGGAACAGGCGCTGGATCAGATCGAGCCGCTGCGTGCGTGGCAGCTCGCAGCAGGCCACGCGCAGCGGCAGCAGCGGGTTGAAGGGATGCGTGTGCGGCGGCGCCAGCGGGATGCCGTGCTGACGCGCCTTGCGCAGCACGTTCCAGGTCATCCACTTCAGCTTGGCCGGCACCTCGGCGGGGCCGACCTGGCCGTGGGCTTTCAGCAGGCCGGCGAACAGCACCGGCACCGGCTCGATCACCAGGTCGTTGCGCGCGGCCAGGGCGTGAACCTGGTGCCAGGCCAGCCAGGCGTTGTGCGAGATGAAGTCGAGAAAGAAATACAGCTGGCCGGATTTGTTGAACGCGCTCATTCCGCGGCATCCGCTTCCGGCATCAGCCAGTTGTGCGCGGTCGCGGCATCGCCGCCGAGGCCGGCGAAATCGAACAGCTTGGGGTCTGCGAGCTGTGACGGCGCAACATTGGTCAGCGCGCCGAAGATCTGGTCGAGCCGTCCCGGATTGTTGCGCTCCCACTCGTCCATCTGCCGGCGCACCTGCTTGCGCTGCAGGTTCTCCTGCGAGCCGCACAGCGTGCAGGGGATGATCGGGAACTGCTTGATGTCGGCGTACTCGATCAGGTCCTTCTCGCGGCAGTAGGCCAGCGGCCGGATCACCACGTTCTTGCCGTCGTCCGACAGCAGCTTGGGCGGCATCGCCGACAGCTTGCCGCCGTGAAAGAGATTGAGGAAGAACGTCGCGATGATGTCGTCGCGATGGTGACCGAGCGCGATCTTGGTGAAGCCCTGCTCCTGCGCGTAGCGGTACAGCGCGCCGCGCCGCAGCCGCGAGCACAGCGAGCACATGGTCTTGCCTTCCGGGATCACGCGCTTGACCACGGAATACGTGTCCTGCTCCAGGATGTGGAAGGGCACGCCGATGCTGCGCAGATATTCCGGCAGCACGTGCTCAGGGAAGCCCGGCTGCTTCTGGTCGAGATTGACCGCGAACAGCTCGAACTTCACCGGCGCCTTCTGCTGCAGCTGCATCAGCATGTCCAGCATGGTGTAGCTGTCCTTGCCGCCGGACAGGCACACCATCACGCGGTCGCCGTCCACGATCATGTTGTAGTCCATGATCGCCTGGCCGACGTTGCGGCGCAGGCGCTTGGCGAGCTTGTTGATCTCGCGGGCTTCGCGGCGCGGCGCGGCTTCGACGACGACGGGGATGGCGGAGACAGCGGACATTGCGACTTCTGCGATAAAACGATGCGCGATTTTACCCGCTGCCGGCGATCACCGCCGCGCCACCACCAGCAGGCCGGCGAGAATCAGGGTGCTGCCGGCGACCACGCGCAGCGTGATCTGCTCGCGCAGCAGCAGCCAGGCCAGCAGCACCGCGACGATGAAACTGCCCTTGTCGATCAGGGCGATGGTGGACACCTCGCCCAGCTTCAGCGCCTTGTAGTAGAACACCCAGGACAGCGTGGTGGTGACGCCGGACAGCGCCAGCCAGCCGACGTTGGCCGTCGTCAGCGCCGACAGCTCCGTGCGCGGCACCACCGCCAGCGCAAAGCCGATGACCAGCACGAACACCACCACCGTGCGCAGCGCCAGGCCCAGCTCGCCGGAGATGCCGGTCAGGCCCAGTTTGGCGATCACCGAGGTGAAGCCGGCGAAAATCATCGAGAGAAACGCGAAGGCCACCCACTTTTCCATGCCCGGCTCCGGTCGTTGGCGCCCTGATGCCCGCCACCCGCCACCCGCTCTCGGGTCTTGGCCGAGAGGATTTGTTACTAAATATATATCAAATATTAATTCGATAAATAAAAAATAACAATCTGCGTAGGGAAAACGGGGGAGAGCGGGTGGCGCAATGGCGTGGCCCTGGGACGGCCCCGGGCCGCCTCGCGCCGCATAGTGGAGGCGCAACCACCGTGGCGACCAAGACACGAGGCCGCGCTCAGCCGTGGCGCCGCAGCCGCGCGAACTTGCTGCGATAGCGATCCTGCTGCGCCGGATCGTCCGCCAGGCTCAGCGCCGCGCGCAGGCTGCGGGCGGCCAGGTTCGGCTGGTCCTGGCGATCGAGCAGCAGCGCCATCAGGAAGAAGAAGCGCGCATCCTGGTCATAAAGCTGGATCGCGCGTCGCGTCTCGTCGAAGGCCGCCGCCTCGTCGGCGCGGTCCAGCGCCGCCAGCGCCAGCTGGTAGTGGTAGTACGGATTCTGATCGACGAAGCGCTGCGCACGGTCGTGATAGACCGCCGCCTGCTGCGGCTGGCCCAGCGCCTCGAACACCTGCGCCGCCATGTCGTCGGTCATCAGGTCTTCGCCATCGAACTGCAGGGCGCGTGCAACAGCGATGTGCGCTGCGCGCAGATTGCCGCCGGCCAGATACAGCCCGGCGAGATTGCTCCACAGGTACGCCGCATCCGGCGCCAGCGCCAGGGCCTGCAACTGGTAGCGCAGCGCGCGTGGAAACTGGCCTTGCAGCCGCAGCTCCACCGCGCGGTTGTTGAAGAACTGCGCCTGTGCCGCGGCGTCCGAGAGCAGGCGCTGCGGATAGCGCGGGTCGTATTCGTCGCGGCTGACGTCGACGATCTGGAAGGATTTCAGATTGAGATCGACGCGCGCGTTGATGTGCCGGTACAGCAGCGAGGTGCGCTCGTCGCCCATGCCCCATGCCGGCGGAATATCCACCTCGTTGAACTGCGCCGGAATGCCCAGCTTGCGCGCCAGCGCCACGTACAGCAGCGTGTAGCTGAGGCAGTTGGCGCGATGCTGCTCGAAGGCCTGCGCGGCGGTGAGAGTGGCGGCCGCGTCGTAGCGCATCTGCAGACCACTCTTGCCCGCGAGCGCATTGGCCAGCGCGTTGCTCTTGCCGCCGATGCTGGACCAGGCGCGCGTCGCATCGTCCGCAAAGCGCTGCATCTCCGGCGTCACGCGCATGAGTTCGTCGGTGGACTCCAGCGGGCCGTCGCCGTCGGCGCCGAGCATGCCGGCGCCACTGCGCACCCAGGCAAGATCGTCGCCCGTCAGCGACTCCTGTGCGGGCACACCGGCGCAGGCGGCGAGCAGAACGGCCAGCACGCCGCAGAGTGGCGCGCGCAGCCTGCGCAACGAGGGTGGGAGCGGGACAGATGTCATGGCCGGTCCTCCCGATGGCGCGAGGCCATCGCTGGTCTGCGGCCAGTCTACTCCACGCCCCGCCGGGCGCCAGCCGTCAGACCGCCGTCGCCGTGCCCCAGTAGTTATAGGTGAGGATGCGCGGGCCGGGCAGGTACATCGTCTGCAGGTCCTGCGTGGCGAAACCAGCCTCGCGCAGCAGCGCCGGGATGTCGCGGTCCATGTGGCAGCCGCCGGCGATCTTCGACCACGCCGGCGTCAGCTTCTGTTGCCAGCGGCGCACGCCGGCATCCGGCGCGATGCCGTGCTCGCAGAAGATCAGCGTGCCGCCGCGCTTGAGCACGCGGCGCATCTCGCGCAGCGCGGCCACCGGATCGGGAATCGTGCACAGCGAGTACGTCACCAGCACCGTGTCGAAGGCGCCGTCGTCGTAGGGAATCCGCTCCGCCGACAGGCCCACCAGTTCCACGTCCAGCTGCGCCTTTTGCAAGCGCTTGCGTGCCAGCGGATGCATCTCCAGCCCCGGATCGAGCCCGACAATGTGTTTCACACGCGCCTTGTCGTAATGCGCGAGATTGAGCCCGGTGCCGATGCCGATCTCTAGCACGCGCCCCTGCGCCAGCGGCACCACCTTCTGCCGCTGCCGGTGGATCGGCTTGAGGCCGCAGAGCAGGTCGAGCAGGTAGGGGAGGATGTGGCGGTCGTAGAAGCCGAGTGAAGCGTCGGACGCAGGAGCGGGTTTCTCGTTCATGGGCTCAGGTGGACAAAGTGAAGCGGCGCGACATTTTGCACCCATCGTGCGCCATCAGGCGCGCTGCCGCCGCACCTGCCACACGCCAACACCCATGCCAATCACCGCCGGCCAGAAGCTGAAGAAGAACAGCAGCCCCGGCCCGATGGGATTCGGATTCGGGTCCGGCCACAGGCCGACGGCCGCCAGCAGCACGATGGCCCACAACGGGCTCCAGCCGATGACGGCAAGCCAGAAGCCGAGTTTGAACCAGCGGTTGGTCAGATAGTCTTTCATCGACGTAACGGACTAACGACCAAGCTCAGCCGCGCCACGAATTAAAGGAATTAAATGGATTCAAAGGGCCAGGCTCGGCTTTTCAGAGCAGTAAATAGCAAAGGAAAGTCGAGCCTGGCCCCTTTAGCTCCCTCTACTCAGTTATCGCTTTCAAGTATGTCCCGTTCAGGATCAATCCCTGTCAACCCAATCGCTGCGCGGTCAACGCCGAAGGCATCTGCTTGCTCCGATAGAAGCGAAACTATCTCGTATAAAGCAAAGTGCCGTCCTTTGTCGTAGTCAGACCCTGACCGCGCAGCATCGGCCTTAGCGGCTCTAGCTTTATCGAGTAACTCTCGACTTACATCACTAATCATCAACCGAACGGATTCATTGGCCACCGAGAAGCCCTCTCAAGATATCGAGTTGTTCCTGTTGGCGAGCTATATTGCTCGGCCACTACTGTTGATCAATGCATCTTGCTGACTTGGATCGAGCGATCTGAAGTTTGGAATCTTAGATTCGGTAATGACACTTATTGCGCCCCCTATTCCAAAGAAATCGACGAAAGCCTCGTCAACGCGGTAAGTAGGGTCTGTAGCCAAAGGAATGCCGATTGAAATAATACCCACTACCGGCAGCAATTCTCCCGTCATCTTGGCGAATCTCGATGCAAACACTTCGACCCTGACACTGCTTGGATTCAAAGGGGCCAGACTCGATTTTTCAGAGCAGTAAATAGCGCAGGAAAGTCGAGCCTGTGCCCCTTTAGCTCTCTTGATTTAAAGGCCCCTCAGTTCCAGACGATGATGCGCCCGTCACGTGTCATGATCTGAAGTGCTTCTGGCCCTCGGTAAGCTTGGTCGGTGAGATCAACCCGAAGGAGAGGTCCATCACGAAACATGAGGGTTATCGTAGTTTCACTCTGGTCGCAGGAAAGCACTGCCAGACCCAGCAGTCGTTCTGTTTCGTTTGTCGTCTCAAGTGATCGACCATTCAGAGTTGCGTAGTTGTAGATCATCAGACGTGTGCCATCCGAAAACGTGAGATGGATTCCGTCTTGATCAGTAGAAACCGCCTTGACCGTTAAGCCGGTAAGCATGTGGATGCCTGCTTTCGGTTGATCCTGAATATTGCTCATGGGTCAATGGGGGAATGAGATTCTGAATTTGGCAGCGTGCGACCGGTGTATGGGGCCACACCCTGTCCGTTTGCATTCTCGTATTTTACGTAGCCACTAGGGTAGCCTGGACTGGCACCCCTAAGCGGTGTCGGCCCCATTATTGATTCAAAGGGGCCAGGCTCGACTTTTCAGAGCAGTAAATAGCACAGGAAAGTCGAGCTTGGCCCCTTTACCGGTGCAGCAGCGCCCCCGTGGTCGTGTTGTACGTCAGCATCGCCACATGGTCGTCGGTGCTGACGACATTCAGATACCGCGTACTCAGCTGGCCGGTGCCCGTCCACTCCGCCACTTCTTCTGCACCATCCGACGTGTAATACGTCGTCGTGATCGTATCGACCGTCTTGGCACGCCTTCTGCCCAGCGGGTCATAGTCATAGGTCGCCGTATGCGGCCCGCTGGCTTTCCGGAGACGGTTCTCCTCGTCGTACTCAAACGTCCAGGTGCCATCGCCGGTCAGATTGCCGTTGAGGTCATAACTCTGGGCGGTGCTGTTGACCGTCGTGTACTGGTTCAGGCTGTTGACGGCATAAGTCAGGCCGGTTTCGTATCTTGATTGCGGCTTGATCCATGTCGCCTACGATGTAATTCAACCCTGTAGATTTTTTTGGCTACGACGAAAGAGAATCCGTAACAGGTTTGTTACGACAAGCCACACTGCAGCATTGATCGCAATCTCTATCGGCAACTCCACCAACGCTTGCTGCGTCAGCGTAAGAGTTGTCCAAAAGAAATGCTCGATTAGCAGTGCACTGAGCTGGTTTCCGGGGAGCAGAAACGTCATGCCAGCCACCCATGCAGCCGGACCAAAGTAACTACCAAGCAGCGGCCAGAACCAAAAGCCGAGCTCGCCGATCAGTTGGACAGCCAAGAAGATGATCCACAGTTGTCGACTCATGGCAGGTTTGGGTCACCGCGTTGTGTCGAGTACGTCGTCTGTGTCGGTAGCGCGTGGCCTTGCAACGACGCCGACGGATTCGACGACGACGCGGGATCGCGAGGAATTCGGCGGAGACTTGCGGGATGGCGCTCATGGAGTTTCGGTCCGCAAGCCCTCGTTCAGCGATACACGGTGCAATGAAAGTGAGGCTTGAGACGGCCACCCGCTCTTCATACTTCTCCCAGGCAGTTTGTTATTAATTATTTATATAAAAATAAATAGATCGACTATTTATAACGACCCTATCTGCTTAAGTAGCAAGAGCGGGTGGCATTCGAAGCGATGAACGTTGTCGCCTAATTACGGTGTCCGTTATGGCTGGACCGCTTCAACTTTGCGTTTTTGCACTTAGTGGACGGCCTCGAAATTCAATTCAAAGGAGATGCCTTTTACGAAGCTGGACTCTTTCAACGCCTGTTGATAATCCGGCATCTCAAGAACACCGCTAGAGAAGTTATTAAAGAATTCCGCAACCTTGTCCCTCGGCAGGTTGTAGCAATCCAACTGGATGACAACCCTCTTGCCGTTGGACTCCGGAAATTTCTCCGCTAACTGTCCATCTAGCGCCGCATCGAGACATCCGTATAGACGCTCTTGCACTCGCCGGAGCTGAGTTTGGATGGCACCTTTCCAAGGACCTTCTTCGACCAGCACCATCTTCCATTCCTCTGGCGTTTCGCCTTTCGCGACAAAATCAACAACAGTAGTGCGTTCGTTGCTCATCAGTTGAGCCTAGCACGGCCGATCAACGTCGAAGCAGTTCATTTTTATCGGCTCGCCTGGTTTTAGGCCAGTGTCCCACAGTTGTAGTGCCGACTTGCTTATTAGGGATGCCTCGGCTCAATTCCTGGACAGATTTGCCTTCGGCACTATTCACCGAAACATTTTGTAGTTTGCCTTGCGCATCGACCTTGACCCCAGAGAGTGGGTGGCATGAGGAACCCAGAAAACAGTTCAACACGGCTCCTTTGATTCGCTTTGATTCGGGCAAATAGAGGTTCAGGTATTGAGCAAAGTGGCGTCAAACCAGACATCCTCATGACCGTCCGCAACCAAGAATCGCCAACCGGGAGCGAGCCCCAAAAACTTCACAGCTGCTGGGCAAACCTCGTCTAGATGGCCGACATGCATCGGCTCAAAGAAATTCGGGTCCTCAGAATATTCGCCAGCCCAGATGTACCAGCCGGACGTATCACCTTCCGGGGGATGCCTAAGTCCATGCAAGGGTTTCACTCCCGCAAGGACATCACGAGAGATACCAACCTTCACATCCGCTGGGGCGGCGAAGTACAGGGCCCCGTAGACTTCGCAAAGGCGCTTTTGAGTCTCTGGGTCCATTATTCTGGCGGCTCAAACTGTTGGTTCATTGTCCGAGAGAAGCGGGACATCTCAGCACCTTCTTGTGCAGAGCACGTCGGGCACTCAGGCTGCACGGCATCGGTGCTTCGCATCTGCTCCGTATCGATGACACTGGTCAGCCGCCCGGCGCTGTCGTAGCGGTGGTTCAGGGTCTGGCTGGTCGAGACGCCGGTTCCGGTATCGGTGACGGCAACATCCCACTTTCGGGACGCCAGGTCGTAGCTGAAGTTTTCAAGCTGTCGCTTTGCGTTGATATAGAACGGTCTTACTCTCCGCAAAGGCAGGTTTCACTACTTTGGCCCGCCAGCCTTCGTCGAATCCATCGAGAATCGCGACAAATTTGGCCGTCAATCCCTCAAAGCCGGCCATGTCCTCGTTGACTTCAATTGTTCGATTTTCACCGTTAGTGGGATCGAGATACGACGTGGAAAGGCAAATTACATCTTCGGTTAGAAGATCGCGCTTATAAGCCGTTACCATACTGATGCTTCCATAAGGGATCGAAAAACTGCCTCCCTTGACCCCTGATACCCAATAACCGGTATCGTCAAATTCGATTTGATAGGCCGAAGGGCGACGAAATAAGGCGCGAATTCGTTTAAACATAATCGAGCATCACTGATCGTTCACAGCATCATAAAGGCCGTAGCCCCAGGAGCCACCAAAGTAGGACCCACCGGATGCACCAGCTATCCCGCCTCCAATTGTTCCAAGTCCTGGCGCCACAGCAGTTCCACCTATTGCCCCTCCCAGACCCCCCAAGGTGCCAAACAACAATGCGCCACTTCGTCCCGCCAATTCCCGATACGGATTCTGCGCCCTTGATATAGCGTACGCATCCATTGCCAAGCCACCAACGACCATAGCATTTCCACCATAGTGGAGCGCCTTGCCAGCAGCATTCCACCCTGGGTTCGAGGAATTTGCTGTTCCTCCTGTCCCAGCCTGTGGCCCGAGATCATGACGAGCAGCCTCGATAACGCCCCTCACTAACGGCGGAGTAGCCTCGCGCGTTGCAGCTTTGAGCGCAATTCTGCCAGCAGAGTCAGTTGGGTCCAATTGGCCTACGGCAGCTTTATAATCGGCTCTAGCGGCGCCGGCATCACCTAACTGAGATCCAATTCCGGCCATTACTCCAGCTATTCCAGCTGAATAGTGCCCTGAACATGCCGTACCTCCCAGTCTTGAACAGATCGACCCCTGCGGCTTAACCCGAGTTCTCTGATTTCTCTTTGCCATCTCATCTTCATTGACGGTGCTCTCTGTCCCCTGAGGATCAGTGTTGTTGACCGGATCGTCTTTGACATAGGCATAGAGGTTCAGATCATCCTTTGATCCGATGGGATCGGTCTGCAGGAACCTGCCTAGGCTCGTGCTGTAGTACCTGGCCCTGTAATAGTAGAGCCCCGTCTCCGCATCCAGCCTTCTGCCGGTATAGCGGAACGGATTGCCGGTGGCAGGGTCCTGGCTTTCCCCATAAGCCCCGTAATGAAAGCTGGTGACATTGGCGGTCTCATCACTGAGCAACACCGTGCTGCCATGCCAGTCCGGGGCGTAGTAATACCGGTGCAGCAGCGCCCCCGTGGTCGTGTTGTACGTCAGCATCGCCACATGGTTGTCGGTGCTGACGCCATTCAGGTAGCGCGTACTCAGCTGACCGGTGCCCGTCCACTCCGCCACTTCTTCGGCACCATCCGACGTGTAATACGTCGTCGTGATCGTATCGACCGTCTTGGCACGCCTTCTGCCCAGCGGATCGTAGTCATAGGTCGCCGTATGCGGCCCGCTGGCTTTCCGGAGACGGTTCTCCTCGTCGTACTCATACGTCCAGGTGCCATCGCCGGTCAGATTGCCGTTGAGGTCATAACTCTGGGCGGTGCTGTTGACCGTCCCTGCGCAACATCTGTCAAAAATAACTAGCGACGTTTTATGCTGGGCACAATCGAAAAGAGCACACTTCCTGCCTTGGCTTGATAGTTGATAATGTAGTTCCTCGCCTTGGTAATACTTCGTTCAACGAAGGCAGCCTCAGTTTCATCACTATCACGATTACAATACCAATTATCGTAATTTGATTCGATATCAGTATTACTGATCTCATAAACATCGCCGCCAAGCACTGCAACTTCCATAGCAGATAGTTGCTCAAGTGCAGCCAAAGCGGAGTCTCGATCAAGAGCCCAATTACGCACCCCAACACTTTCCAAGCTGCGACCAACGCTCAAGATAGAATCAATTTCACTAGACCAAATATATTCCATGACTTACGGCTCTGAGTTCGGTTTAAACAAGCGATGATTTATAGAGCCGTCGGCGTCTTTGATGAACTCAAACGCGCCTTCTTTACCTCGATACCCACCTGGAATTTTCAGCATGTCGCGAACGATCCCATCTCCTCCGGTGAGTTTACTTAGTTGCCCCGCATCCTGGAAACCTTTCACGCTTTCAGGGAATGCATGGAAATCCCCTTGCTTCATCTGATCCAACACTTTGTCGGTGTATCTGGTGCCAGCAAAAAAATCCTTCTCTAACTTCGCCGCGCCCCCTCTTCCCGCTGAAAGAATGAATATCAACCCTTCCTTGTTGTTATCAAGGTCCGCTGAGAGGCCCTCTTCCGCAGTGTCCACTAACGATTTGTCGTTGGTTGCCAGTCCTACCCCTATGGCTGCAAGGCCAGCAATATCTCTTCCCATCGTTGCAACGAGACTGCTATTGAACGAATCGCTGAAGTTCCCAGCTGAATAATGCCCCGAGCATGACGTCTCCCTGACCTGCTCCCGAAACTGTAGCCATTGAGAAGGTGAGTCTTTCTGTAATGATGTTCACAGGAGGACTCGATGAAGAAGCGGTTTTCGGAAGAACAGATTATTTCGATTCTGCGTGATGCGGAGCTAGGCACAGGCAAGGACGTCTGCCGCAAGCACGGCATCTCTGAGCAAACGCTGTAT
>SSEB01000001.1 GCA_008012115.1 Nevskiaceae bacterium | reverse complement strand
TTCCAGCGTCTTCAGCCGCCGGGCGTCGGAGACATCCATGCCGCCGTATTTGCTCTTCCATCGATACAGCGTTTGCTCAGAGATGCCGTGCTTGCGGCAGACGTCCTTGCCTGTGCCTAGCTCCGCATCACGCAGAATCGAAATAATCTGTTCTTCCGAAAACCGCTTCTTCATCGAGTCCTCCTGTGAACATCATTACAGAAAGACTCACCTTCTCAATGGCTACAGTTTCGGGAGCAGGTCAGAGTTTGGATTGGATTGGCTTGGTGAAGTCCATCTGGCACTTAGTTATGAAGATGAAATCGGCCCGAGTCGGCCAGAGTATCGAGTTGCTTGGGCCTTGGTTGGCGCTGCATGCGCTTTTGGGTGGGCGCTGCGGAATTCATGCGTCAACGGCTTCGATACGCCCGGCCGCGCGCTATTACGGACGTACGTTGAATCTCTGCTCCTCTGCTTGGCTATTCTTTATGATAAATCCTTGCAGACACTGTACAAGGATGCGGAAACTGATCAGCAGGTGCTCGATTTTTGGCACACGCATGCGTCCCCAAAAAATCTTCACAAACGTATCATCGAGATAGAGCGATCACTCGGATTGGCGGCCGACGTAATTGACGAAATGACCGCTTGGCGGAGGCGTGAATACGAAGTCATGTCGCAGTCATCGCACTTGTCTTATTTGGCTGCAGCTATGACTTGTGCGCCAACGACTATTGAAGACGCTGAATTCCATGGAATTGGTATTTTTGGCATGGCGAGCGCGAATTCGCATCGAACTATCGGGTATGCAGCCCGTACAGCTTGGTACTTTTGTCGGCTTTCGTACAACAAGTTTATCGGCCCAATCGGATCAGCTGATTCGCTATTAGTAGTGGACAAAGACAATGAAAATCATCAAGCCATCGTTATTGGCTGGGAGGTGCTTTCGGAGATCGTTCGTAAGCACTGGAGTGTGGATGCCTACCCAGTCGTTTGAGTCGACGTTCCCCTGCAAGGTTCGGTCCACAGCTCAACTTTGACGTCCCTAAAGTAGCCATTGTCGGACGGCCGTATCTGGCACTTAGCGGTCGGTCAGATCAAAAACGGCCGGTTCTGGAAAAGCTGTCTGACGAGGCATGAAGTGGCACAAAATTGGCACAGTCAGCATGAGCAAGCACCGCAAGTGGCTGTTAAAGAAGAGAAAAATGGACCAAATTCGACGCGCTCATAATGCTGAGGTCGGTGGTTCGATTCCACTCATCACCACCATCAACGCGCCCCGCAGGGACAACGCAATACAAGAAACCGCGCTTTTGCGCGGTTTTTTATTGGGATCAGCGCAATTTGGCGCCCATATGAGGTGCATGGGTAGCCCAGACTGGTGTCGGGCGCTCAAACCAGTCACTTCGATAAAAATTGACCCGTCGGGTCACTCCGCAAAGCGGACAGACGCGCCATCCCCGGCAGCAACCCGCAAAGCATCGTCATGATGCTTTTAGAAAATCGATCAGCTTCTCCTCAATTCGGACCGATGGGTGCAGTATGGATCCATGATCCGCGTCTGCTATTTCGAAAAAGCACTGCGGTTTCAACGCGAGGCGAACGGACTCGATGGAATTGCGCGAAATATCCTGATCCTTTGATCCGTAAGCTAGGAGAGTAGGCAAATTCAATGCACCCACCTTGGCGTAAACCTCCGTATAGTCATTCAGCGCATCTGATCTCAACAGCGATAAAAAAGCCCGACGAAACTCCGGCCTTGCTACCTGCTTTCGAAATCGCTCCGCAGATGCGGCTGTCAACCCTGCGCCTTCGATCAGGCGCCCGGCCCGCGCTATCAAGTCGCCGCTGAGCTTGAATCGCATGACCGCTTCGCCGACGAGCGGTAATCGCATCGGCACTCTTGGATCAGGCACAACGACCCGAGAGAAAGGTGCAATGAGCGCCAGGCACGCAACCCGGCCAGGGAAAAGAGACGTGAAGTTTGTTGCAACAGCCCCGCCAAACGAAAAGCCGACCAAGTGAATTTTTTCACTAACGCCTAATCCGTCCAACAACTCGCTCAACTGCTTCACGAGCAAACTACGGTCATACGGCCCTGGCGGATATGCCGACTCCCCGCGGCCAAGCATGTCGTACTTAAGTACGCGAAAACCGCTAGCCGCTAGAACGGGTCCTATACGGTCCCATGTCCACATCGGGATCGAAATGCCGTGTACAAGTACGGCGATCGGCCCATGCTCGGGGCCGAGCAACTCATAATTCGTCACCCCGGTGGATAAGCGAATCTGGCTCATCTAACGCGCTTCTTATTTGATGGATGATCGAAGAATAGTTGATATGAAGTGCCATGTTGCACGCCAGCCGATTCTCGCTGGCGCGCGAAGCACGTTCCGTCTTGTGCATCTGCCTGGGCACTGACGCAGTGATGACGAGACCAGGGATCGGTCTCCCGCACCATACTCTGCCTTAATAAAGATGCGATCACCCTATTGGTTGACAACATTAAATTAACACTGTTAAATAATCCCATGGCAAGGATTGGCTACTCCAAAGAACAGCAGGCGGCGAAGCGTCAGGATGTTCTTGACGCCGCGATGCATGTGTTTGAAACCGGTGGCGGGCTTGAGGCGGTGAGTTTCCGCAGCGTCGCGGCGCATCTGGGTTGCAGCTACTCGGCACCCTACCGTTACTTCAGCGGCAAGGACGAGTTAATAGTCGCCATGCGCGCCCGCGCCTATCGCTGGATGGAGACCGTCCTGCGTGAGTCCATCAACCCTGCGGACGACGCGCCAACCCAACTGACCGCGGTGGCACAAGCCTATATCCAAGCTGGGCTGGCGCGACCTACGTTATACGCGCTGATGTACTTCGAGCTGGAGGGTTCGGACCTCGGCGAACGATCGGTCGAACTCAAGGCTGCGAAGCGTGACGCGCTGGGCGTCTGTGCCGGGGTGATTGCTGCCGGGCAGGCACGTGGCCAGTTGCCGAATCAGACCGATGCGCTAACGGCGGCGCATGTGTTCTGGATTGGTGCGCACGGACTCGTGTCCCTCCAGGTGGGAGGGCAGCTCGTGATGGGGCGCACGCTGCAGCAACTGACGCCCATCCTGATCCACTGGCTCGGCGCTGGTCTGGCGCAGTCGGACCGTCTTGACGACGACCCACCGCAAAGCATGTCGCCGCCCCGTGCAGACTCCAAAACCGAAAAAGGTGCCTGAGGGCACGAGGAGACCGTCATGGCCGACACCGATCGCCACGTCATGGAGCAGCGCCGGATTCTCTTCCCCTTCCCCGATGACATCGAGAGGGCGTGGATTCCCGACAAGCCCGAACTCACTGCGATGATGAATGGCGCGTCGCTGACCATGCCTTACCTGGAGCCCTTCCTGATCCGAACCGTGCGCGAAGCGGCTGAGCGTATCCACGATGACGCCCTGCGCACGGATGCAAATGAATTCAATGCACAAGAAGGCCAGCACTTTCGTGCGCACCGGCGTTTCAATGATCTGATCAAGGCCCGGCACTATCCGGATCTGGCAGAAATCGAGGCCGAGATGACCGCTTCTTATGCGCGTCTGGACAAACGCTCACTGCGGACACGTATGGCCTACACCGCCGGGTTTGAGTCGATGACTCTGGGTGTCACCGAATGGCTGATTGGAAGCCGCCGCCGTCTGTTCCGCGGTGCTGACCCGCGGGTGGTGTCCTTCGTGCTGTGGCACATGGTGGAGGAAACCGAGCACAAGCGAGTGGCCTACGACGTCTATCAGTATCTGTTCGGTGGCAGCCTGCGCGGTTACGTTGCGCGGATGATCGGCGTGTTTCATGGCTCCTTCGATGTGATGCGCTTCGCCATGCGCGGCTATCGCGCCATCCTGCGCAAGGACGGCCTCTGGTCCAGCTGGCGATCACGTCTGCGCCTCGCCTTCCACCTGTCTGACTTCGCCATCCACGCCGGCCCTTACCTGCTGCGCGCGGCCTTACCCGGTCACAACCCGCGCTCGGAAAAGGATTCCCAGTGGGTGCTCGACTGGCTCGCCGCCTATCCGCGTGCGGAGCCGGGTTACCTGCCGATGGTCGACACCTTGCATCCGGACATGCCCGTGCCCTTTCCAGCCCAGCGACAGGCTGCATAAGCACTGTTCTTGCATTTCGCTCAGGAACCACCCGTGTCGGGCGCAATGGACTGGGCAATGATGGCTGCACCTTGTACGACCCATCGTCGGCATGGAACGGCATCGGAAAGAAACGTTCGACAACGAGGAGAAAAACATGGGACCAGACACTTGGGTCACCGCAGGACAGGGATTCTCAAGACAAGCTGGCAGTCGCCTGCTGGTGCATTGCTTCATCATGATGTTCCTGGGGTTCAGCGGCGGCTTCGTCTGGCTGATTCACCTTGCCGATAACGTATTGCATATCCTGCCGTTGCCGCGCTTCGAGATCGCCGTGCCGGATCGCGGCGAACTGCTTCGAAACACTCACATCGGCCCGATCATGAACGCCATGTACGTGATGGCAATCGTGCTGCTGAGCGCTCGGCTGGACTTCAGCGTGCGACAGGCCAAGTGGGTCTACTACGCTGCAATCACCACCCTGTGGGGCAACCTGATTGGCTATACCACCGCCGTCTATGCGCCGGAGCGCGGCCTGCAACCGGTGGGTGACTGGCCCAATCTGGTGTCCTACGGCACGTTCTACATCGCCGTCGTCGGGGTTGTGATCGCCACGGGCATCTGCCTGTTCAATGCCGTGCGCGCCGCTCGCAGCTAGGCGTGATGAATCTCTGCAAGCCGCAGGCACGGTCGTCCGTGCGCGGAGCGTCATGAAATCCTGCGACAGGAGCTGCATGACCGCCTGACGAGAGCGAAAACGCTTCGTGCTGTGTAAAAAACTTTGATTCCAGCGCGGTTCTGAGCACGCGCTTGCGACGGTGACGGGCGTGGCGATAGTGTATGTCCATACACTATCGATCTGACGTTCATGGGCTCCGTTCTTCCGCTGTTTGATATCCCCGGTGTGTGGCGTGGTCATCAACGCACCACGACTTTCCCCACGCAGCGCACCGGCCATCGGCTCCTGGATCATGCCTTGCTAGGCGGCTGGCCCACCGGCGCGCTGGTTCAGATCGGCGGCAGTCAGGAAGGCCTCGGGTTTTCACTGATCGTGGATACGCTTGCGCAGACCACCCAGGCCGGCCGTGTCGCAGCACTCGTGCAGACGCCGCTGCAACCTTATGCACCGGCACTCTGTTCCGCCGGCATTGCACTGCAACGCCTGCTGTGGGTACAGCCCGAGGATGAGGGTGCTGCGCTATGGGCCATGGAGCAAATGGCGCGCAGTGGTCTCGTCGCCGTGATCGCCTACTGGGGTGCTGCGCTCGACAGCACCGCCGAACGCCGCCTGCAACTGGCCGCCGATAGCGGGCAATGCCTGATGTTTTGTTTTGAGGCGAGCCATCGCAGGGATCACAGCTTTGCCGCCGTCAAGCTCAACGTTGCAACGGGCAGCGAAGGCACGCTGGAGATCGACATCTGCAAGTGTCGCGGTAAGCACGGCGGGCAGCGCTTGCGGCTCGCCACCCCGGCAACAGTTGAAGCCCACGCTGCATGAATCCTGATCATGCGCTGGCTCTGCATTCTTCTTCCCGATCTGTCGATGGAGGCCCTGGCGCCGCCCACGGACATGCCCTTCGCGGTTTACGAGCAACAGGGATCCCGCAAATTTCTGTCGCAGGTCAATGCGCCCGCACGCCAACACGGTCTGCGCGTTGGCATGGGTCTGCCGGGCGCACTGGGGCTGGTTCCCGCTTTGCGCACCGCACGCCGCAAGCCCGATCTGGAAGCCGCGCTCGTGCAGGACGTCGCCTGCTGGGCGTATCAGTTCGGCACGCCGGTAGTGACGAATGCGGCAGGCCATGCCGTCTGGGTCGAGGTGGCCAGCAGCATCGCCCTGTTCGGCGGCTGGCCCGCACTGCTGCGGCGCCTGCACACTGCGCAGGATGCACCGCCTTATCACCGGCAGTGGGGTGTCGCACCCACCCTGGCCTGTGCTTATCTCCAGGCGCGTATCAATGCCGGCTTGCACAAGGGCATCCTGCGTGTTGAGGACATTGCCACCCGCATCGGACCACTGCCCCTCATGCTGCTGCCGCTGCCGCCCGAGAGTCTCGAACTGCTGCAGGGCGCCGGCCTGAGCCGCATCGCCGATGTCATGGCCATGCCGCGCGAGGCCTTGGGCCGGCGCCTTGGTCCCGCAGGACTGAAGGCGCTGGACCAACTGTACGGACGCGCGCCCGAGGCTTTCGTTTCCTTCGCGCCGCCCGATTGTTTCCGGCGACGATTCGATTTCGGCGAACCGGTGGAGACCGCACAGGCGCTGCTGTTCCCGCTCAAGATGATGCTGGGTGAACTGTGCCGCTATCTCTACACGCGCGATGTCATGGTGCAGCACTTCGCGCTGCACCTGCGCGACAGCCGCAAGCGACGCAGTACGCATGAGATCGGCCTGCTATCGCCCAGCCGCGATCCAGAGCGTCTGCTACGGATCGTTAGGGAAAAAGTGGAGCGCATCCAGATTCAGGACGGGCTAATCGAGATCACGCTCGACGCGCAACAGTTCAGTGCCGCTCATGCCGTCCAGGATGATCTCTTCGGCAACACCAGCACCGTGGGTCAGCAACTCACCGAACTCAAGGAACGCCTGGCCGCGCGACTCGGCACGGCCGCCCTCCGCGAAATCGCCGTCAGCGCCGATCAGCGACCGGAACGATCTTCCGCAACGTCGCAGTCGACGGTCGTGCCCGGCACCCATCACCCGCCGCGGCCGCTCTGGCTACTGCCCGCGCCGCGCCGCATACAGCCCAAGCGCCTGCTGTCGCCGCCGGAGCGCATCGAACTGGGCTGGCTCGACGGCGATCACGATCCGCGGGATTACTTCGTGGCCCAGGACCAGAATGACCGCGTGTGCTGGGTGTTTCGCACGGCTGACGGTGCCTACTACCTGCATGGCTACTGGCAGTAAGCGATGTACGCCGAGCTTCACTGCCTCTCCAGCTTCAGCTTCCAACGCGGCGCCTCGCAGCCTCGCGAACTGGTTGAAACCGCGCAGCAGCAAGGCTACCGCGCACTGGCCGTCACCGATGAATGCAGCCTCGCCGGCATCGTGCGCGCCTGGGAGGCTGCCCAGGCGCTGTCGTTCCCGCTGATAGTCGGTAGCGAGTTTCACTTGTGCGACGGTCCCAAGCTGGTATTGCTGGCGCCGAGTCGCGCGGCCTACACCCAGCTGTGCACGCTCATCACCCTGGCGCGGCGGCGCAGCGGCAAGGGCGAGTACCGGTTGCTGCTGGACGATCTGGGCAACGAGACCCGCGACCTGCTGGCGCTGTGGCTGCCGCGCTGGCCGGCGCAGGGCTGGGATGAAGACCGCATGCGGCAGGAAGCCCGCGCGCTGGCCGAGCGCTTCCATGGGCGGCTATGGTTGACCTGGGAGCGGCATCTGCATCCGCAGGATCGGCGTCGTTACGGGCTCATGCAGATCCTCAGCCGGTCCGTACACTGTCCTCTGGTCGCTGCCGGTGACGTGCATATGCACGTCCGTTCACGCAAGCCGCTGCAGGATGTCATGGCCTGCATCAAGGCCCATACCCATCTGCGCGATTCCCAGGCACCGCTGTTTGCCAATGCCGAGCGGCACTTGCGCAGCGTGCAGGCCCTGCAGAAACTCTACCCGGCGGAACTGCTGCGCGAAACGCTGGCGATTGCCGAGCGCTGCAGCTTCCGTCTCGACGAGCTGCGCTACACCTATCCGCAGGAAATCGTGCCGTCAGGGCTGACGCCGGCCGAGCAGTTGCGACGCCTGACCGAGGCGGGCATTGCACGCCGCTATCCGCAGGGCTGCCCGTCGGAGGTTCGCGCCCTCATCGAAAAGGAACTGGCCCTGATTGCCGAGCTTGGCTACGAGCACTACTTCCTCACCGTCGAAGATATCGTGGCGTTCGCCCGCAGCCAGGGCATCCTGTGCCAGGGCCGCGGTTCGGCAGTCAATTCCGCCACCTGCTACGTGCTGGGTGTCACCGAGATCGACCCTGATCGCATGGATCTGCTGTTCGAGCGCTTCATCAGCAAGGAGCGCGGCGAGCCTCCCGATATCGACATCGACTTCGAGCACCAGCGGCGCGAGGAAGTCATCCAGTACATCTATCGCAAATACGGTCGCCATCGCACGGCACTGACCTGCACCGTCATCGCCTATCAGACCGACAGCGCAATCCGCGATGTCGGCAAGGCGCTGGGTCTTTCCGTGCAGCAGGTGGATGCCATCAGCAAGTCGCGCGCCTGGTGGGACGATCTCAACCAGTTGCGCGCAGGCCTCGCCGGACTCGGCTTCGATCCCGACGATACGCTGATGCAACACCTGCTGCGCCTGGTCCGGGAGTTGCGGGGGTTTCCACGCCATCTCTCGCAGCATGTCGGCGGCTTTGTCATCTGCGACCAGCCCCTGTCCACTCTGGTGCCGGTCGAGAACGCCGCCATGGCTGATCGCACGGTGATCCAGTGGGACAAGGACGATCTCGACGTCATGGGCATGCTCAAGGTCGATATCCTGGCGCTGGGCATGCTCAGCGCGCTACGACGCAGCCTCGTGCTGCTCAGCCAGTGGTACGGTCGTCCTTTCCGCCTGCAGGACATCCCCGCCGAAGATCCCCTGACCTACGAGATGATCAGCCGCGGCGATACCATTGGCGTGTTCCAGATCGAAAGCCGTGCGCAGATGAGCATGCTGCCGCGACTCAAGCCGCGGGAGTTCTGGGATCTCGTCATCGAAGTCGCCATCGTGCGTCCCGGGCCGATCCAGGGCGGCATGGTTCATCCCTACCTGCGCCGCCGCCAGGGCCTGGAGAAAGTCGAGTATCCCAGCGAGCCGCTGAAGCAGGTACTGGGCAAGACGCTGGGCGTGCCGCTGTTTCAGGAACAGGTCATGCAGATCGCGATGGTCGCCGCCGGCTTTTCGCCCGGCGAGGCCGACCAGGTGCGCCGCTCGATGGCCGCCTGGAAGCGCAAGGGCGGGCTGGAGAAATTCCGCGATCGCCTGAAGTCCGGTATGGCCGCGCGCGGCTACGATCCGGCATTCGCCGAACAGATTTACCAGCAGGTGCTGGGCTTCGGCAGTTACGGTTTTCCGATGAGCCATGCCGCCAGCTTTGCCCTGCTCACCTACGCCTCCTGCTGGCTGAAATGCCGCGAGCCCGCCGCCTTCTGCGCCGGCCTACTCAACTCGCAGCCCCTGGGGTTCTATGCCCCGGCACAACTGGTGGCCGATGCGCGACGTCACGGTGTGCGCTTTCGCGCCGTCGATGTCGGCCACAGCGAATGGGACTGCACCCTCGAACGCGGCGACGACAACGCCGCCGAGGTCCGCCTGGGTCTGCGCATGATCCGCGGCCTGCCGGAAGCGGAGGCTCTGCGCGTCATGACCGCCCGCCGGCAGGCACCGTTCCGCTCGACCGAGGATCTCGCCCAGCGCGCATCCCTGAGCCGGCGAGCCCTCCGCTTGCTGGCCGACGCCGGCGCGCTGGCGAGCCTCGCCGGTCACCGTCACGCCGCGCGCTGGCTGGCAGCGGGCGTACAGCATCTCGACGGCGTGCTGGCCGGCAGCGCCGTTGACGAAACCGCGCCTGCGCTGCCGGCACCTCGCGAAGGCCAGGATCTGGTCGCGGACTACCAGCACCTGGGCCTGACCCTGGGCCGCCATCCGCTGGCCCTGCTGCGCGCACGGCTTCAGGCGCTGCAGGTCTGCCGCGCCGCGGATCTTCAGCAACTCGCCGACGGTACGCCGGTCACGGTGAGTGGCCTGGTCACCCACCGGCAGCGTCCGGGCACCGCCTCGGGCGTGATTTTTGCCACGCTCGAAGACGAGACCGGCAACGCCAACCTGGTCATCTGGCCTCGCGTGTTCGAGCAGTACCGGGACGCCGTGCTGGGCGGGCGCCTGCTCATCGTTCAGGGCCGGCTGCAGAGTGTGCAGGGCGTGATCAATATCATCAGCCAGGACATTCAGGATGCCTCGGCCTGGCTCGGCAGCCTGGCGTCCTCCTCGCGCGATTTTCATTGAGCGACAAGATCAACCGCTCCGGTCTTTTCCGCGTATAAGTTCGCATGTCTCTCCAAGACGATCTCTTTGCCACGGCATCCGCACCTCGGACCGAGCACCTGGCCGACCAGACCGTACTGCTGCGCGGCCGGGCACTGGCCGATGCCGGCGAGCTGCTGCAGGCGCTCAACGCCATCGTGCGCGCGGCGCCGTTCCGGCACATGCACACGCCCGGCGGCTTCCGCATGTCGGTGGCCATGAGCAACTGCGGCGACTGGGGCTGGATCTCGGACCGTCGCGGTTATCGCTACACGCGCGAAGACCCGGACAGCGGCCGCGCATGGCCCGGCATGCCGCCGGTGCTACGCGCGCTGTCGCAGGCGGCGGCCGCCGAGGCCGGCTTCGCGGACTTCCAGCCCGATGCCTGCCTGATCAATCGCTACGAGCCCGGCGCCCGCATGACGCTGCACCAGGACCGCAACGAGCGCGATTTCTCGGCGCCCATCGTCTCGATCTCGCTGGGCCTGCCGGCGGTCTTCCAGCTCGGCGGCGCAGAGCGCAAGGATCGCGCGCAGCGCGTGCCGCTGTGCCACGGCGATATCCTGGTCTGGGGCGGTGCCGACCGCCTGCGCTTCCACGGCGTGCTGCCACTGAAAGCGGGCCATCATCCGCAGCTCGGCGCCATGCGCATCAATCTCACTCTGCGCAAGGCGGCCTGAATCGCATCGCGGCGCGTGCTGCCGCTATGCTGGTAGGCGAATTTGACCGCAAGACCCGGAGTTTCCCGCGGCCGGGCCGTCGCTACATTGGCGCCGTGCCCCAACGCAACCGGAACAGGACATGAAACCGACGACACGCCACCAGGCCTCCACGCAGTGCCGCACGACGCAGGACCGCCGCTGGGCGGCGGTGCTGGCGCGCGATGCCAGCGCCGACGGCAGCTTCGTCTATGCCGTGAAAACCACCGGCGTCTATGGCCGGCCCAGCAGCGCCACGCGCCTGCCGCGACGCGAGAACGTGGAGTTTTTCGACAGCGCCGAGGCCGCCGAAGCCGCCGGCTACCGGCCCAGCCGCCGCGCCGCACCCGACCGCAGCACCATGGCGGCGCAGCATGCGGCGCTGGTCGCCGACGCCTGCCGCCGCATCGAGCGCGAGGAACCCGCGCCGGACCTCGGCACCCTCGCCGCCCGCGCGGGCCTGAGTCCTTACCACTTCCATCGCGTGTTCAAGGCCGTTGCCGGTGTCACGCCGCGCGAGTACGCCGCCGCACATCGAGCCGGCCGCTTGCGCAGCCGGCTCGCGCGCGGCGGCAGGGTCACGGACGCGATTTACGACGCGGGGTACGGCTCCAGCAGCCGCGTCTACGAGCATAGCGACGCCACGCTGGGCATGACGCCGCGCCGCTATCGCGCCGGCGGCCGCGACGCCGACATCCGCTTCGCCGTGGGCGAATGCTCGCTGGGCTCGATCCTGGTGGCGCGCAGCGCGCGCGGCGTCTGCGCCATCGCGCTGGGCGACGATCCCGACCGTCTGGCGCGCGAGCTGCAGGATCGCTTCCCGCAGGCGCGGCTGATCGGCGGCGATGCAGCGTTTGAACAGTGGGTGGCACGCGTGGTCGGCCTGATCGAGGCACCCGCGCTAGGCGCCGACCTGCCGCTGGACATCCGCGGCACCGCCTTCCAGCAACGCGTGTGGCAGGCGCTGCGGCGCATTCCGCCGGGCCACACCGTCAGTTATGCCGAGCTGGCGCAACGCATCGGCGCGCCGAAGTCCGTACGCGCCGTGGCACAGGCCTGCGCCGCCAACACGCTGGCCGTGGCCATCCCCTGTCATCGCGTGGTGCGCAGCGATGGCGCGCTGTCCGGCTATCGCTGGGGTGTCGCGCGCAAGCGCGAGCTGCTGCAGCGCGAAGCGCCGGGCTGAAATCCGGATTTGGACGGCACTACAGCGCCACCCGCTCGTGCCATTTGCTCCAGGCAACTTGTGATTATTTATTTATCATTATTTAACTTGATAAATAAAATATAACAATTTACCCAGGCAAATGATCCAGAGCGGGTGGCGGTCCGGCATCAGTCGCCGGCGATTTTCAACACCAGCTTGCCGGTGTTCTCGCCCTTGAACAGCTTGAGCAGGGTTTCCGGGAAAGTCTCGAGCCCTTCGACGATGTCCTCGCGCGACTTGAGCTTGCCGGCCATCATCCAGCCGGCCATCTCGCGCGCCGCCTCGGCGTAGCGGTCGGCGTAATCGAACACCACCATGCCCTTCATGCTGGCGCGATTGACCAGCAGCGAGAGGTAGTTGCTCGGGCCTTTCACCGGCGTGGTGTTGTTGTACTGCGAGATCGCACCGCAGATGACGATGCGCGCGCCGCGCGCCAGCTGCGTCAGCGCCGCATCGAGGATGTCGCCGCCGACGTTGTCGAAGTAGACGTCGATGCCCTTGGGGCAGTGCTCGCGCAGCGCCTTCTTCAGGTCATCGGTCTTGTAGTCGATGGCGGCATCGAAGCCCAGGTCGTTGACGATCCACGCGCATTTGTCGGCGCCACCGGCGATGCCGACCACGCGGCAGCCCTTGATCTTGGCGATCTGGCCGACCACGGTGCCCACCGCGCCAGCCGCGCCGGACACCACCACGGTGTCGCCGGACTTCAGCTCACCGACATCGAGCAGGCCGAAATATGCGGTCATGCCCGGCATGCCCAGCGTGCCCAGGTACACCGGCAGCGGCGCCAGTTTCGGATCGACCTTGTTGACGCCCTTGCCGTCCGACAGCGCGTACTCCTGCACGCCGAAGGTGCCGACCACGTGATCGCCGACCGCGAACTTCGGATGCTTGGACGCGACCACGCGACCAACCGCGCCAGCACGCATCACCTCGCCGATGCCCACCGGCGGAATGTAAGACTTGCCCTCGTTCATCCAGCCGCGCATCGCCGGGTCCAGCGACAGGTACTGCACCTTCACCAGCAGTTGCCCGTCACCCGGCTGGGGCACGGCCTCCTCGGTGAACTGCCAGTCGCTGCGCTTGGGCAGGCCGACCGGGCGTGCGGCGAGACGGATTTGATGGTTGATGTTGTGGCTCATGTCGAACTCCGTGATGACGGGAATCAGGCCGCGAGCGCGGCCAGTGAAATCTCGACATAGCGCTGCGGCCGTTCGAGATCGGGAAAATGTCCGCAGCCGGCGAAGTGCTCGATGCGGGCCTGCGGCACCAGGCTGTGCAGCGACTCGGCGCGGGTATGGCGATGACTGGTGTCGGCATCGCCCCACAACAGGGTCACGGGCTGGCGCACGCCTTCGAGCTCGCGCGTCTGTGCGCGCGACAGCCCCTGCACCACGCCGGCCAAGCAGAAGCAGCCGCCCTGCGCCAGCGCCTCGTCGGCGAGTTTTCGGAACGGCGCGCGCGCTTCGCGATCCGGCAGCGCCGCCGCATACCAGCCGTGCGCCACGCGACGACGCGTTGCGCGCATCAATGTCTGGCCGAGCAGCGGTGTGCGCACCGGCCACGGCACCACGCGCTGCACCCAGGCGTCCATGCTGTCGAGCGAGGGCGTCTGGCACAGCAGCAGGCGACGGATGCGCTGCGGCGCCAGCCGCGCCGCCGCCAGCGCATAAAAGCCATTGGCGCAGCTGAAGTGCAGTGCCGCTTCGCGAATATCGAGGGCGTCCATCACCGCCAGGATGGTCTCGGCACCGGCTTGCAGGCCGTGATCGTAGCCGCGCAACGGTCGCGAGAAGCCGAAGCCGGGCATGTCGAAGCAGATCACGCGCGCGTGCGGGGCCAGCGCTTCCATCACCGGCCGGTGATGCTCGATGACATTGGGGCCATCCGGCACCATCAGCACCACGGGTCCGCGACCGCCGCTGTCGCACACGCGCAACGGCCCGTATCGCGTCGGCAGCATGCGCATGCCGGACGCCAGCGCCGATGGCGCGGGTCCGGCATTGAGCAGGCTGTCGAGCGCGTGGGCGATCACTTGCGGGCGGCGCTGTAGGCCTTCATCGCATCGGCCGTCACGTAACGCGACAGCTCCAGCTTGCCGATCTGGTTGCGGTGCACCTCATCGGGCCCGTCGGCCAGGCGCAGCGTGCGCGCCTGCGCCCACATGTAGGAGAGGCCGAAATCGTCGGTGACGCCGCCGGCGCCATGCACCTGGATCGCCCAGTCGATCACCTGCAGCGCCATGTTGGGCGCGGCGACCTTGATCATGGCGATCTGCTTGGCGGCGATCTTGTTGCCGACGGTGTCCATCATGTACGCGGCATTCAGCGTCAGCAGGCGCGCCTGGTCGATCAGGATGCGCGCCTCGGCGATGCGCTCCAGCGTCACCGTCTGCGCCGCCACCGGCTTGCCGAAGGCGACACGCGACAGCGCGCGCTTGCACATCTTCTCCAGCGCGCGTTCGGCCAGGCCGATCAGCCGCATGCAGTGGTGGATGCGGCCGGGACCGAGACGACCCTGCGCGATCTCGAAGCCGCGCCCCTCGCCCAGCAGCATGTTGCTCGCCGGCACACGCACGTTGTCGAACACGATCTCGGCATGGCCGTGCGGCGCGTCGTCGTAACCGAACACCGGCAGGTGACGCAGGATCTTCACGCCCTTGGTGTCGCGCGGCACCAGAATCATCGACTGCTGGCTGTGGCGGCTGGGGTTGTTGGGATCGGTCTTGCCCATCAGGATGAAAATCTTGCAGCGCGGATCGTTGGCGCCGGAGGTCCACCACTTGCGGCCGTTGATCACGTAGTCATTGCCGTCACGCTCGATGCGGCAGGCGATATTGGTGGCGTCCGACGAAGCCACCTCAGGTTCGGTCATGGCGAAGGCGGAACGGATTTTTCCTTCGAGCAGCGGCTCCAGCCATTCCTTCTTCTGCGCCTCGGTGCCGTAACGCACCAGCACTTCCATGTTGCCGGTATCCGGCGCCGAGCAGTTGAACACCTCCGGCGCCCACAGCACGCGGCCCATGATTTCGCACAGCGGTGCGTATTCCAGGTTGGTGAGGCCGGCACCCAGCTCGGACTCCGGCAGGAACAGGTTCCACAGCCCGGCCGCTTTCGCCTTGTCCTTCATCTCCTCGATGATGCGGGTCGGCTGCCAGCGGTCGCCCTCGGCCACTTCCTCCAGGAAGCGTTTCTCGTTGGGATAGATGTGCTGATCCATGAAGGCGTTGAGCCGCGCCATCAGGTCCTTGGTTTTTTGCGAGTACTCGAAATCCATGGTGCGTCCCTCGTGTTGGGTCTGCCGCGTTATCGGCGACCGAGAATCTTCTCGACCTGTTTCCAGCCCAGCTCGGCCAGCGGCCCGGCCGCCTCGCCCATCGCCTTGGCCTGCGCGCTGGCGGCGGTGCCGTCCTTCACGCGGCCGGCGATGCCCTGCAGGATCGCGCCGAGGCGGAACAGGTTGTAGGCCATGTAGAAATCCCAGTCGTTGGCATCGATGCCGTCACGGCCGGTGCGCCGGCAGTAGGTGCTGACGTAATCCGGCTCCAGGGGAATGCCCAGCTCCACCAGCTTGGCGCCGCCCAGGCCGCGGAACACGCCCTTGGGGATGTGCCAGGTCATGCAGTGGTAGGAGAAATCCGCCAGCGGATGACCCAGCGTGGACAGCTCCCAGTCCAGCACCGCCAGCACGCGCGGTTCGGTCGGATGGAAGATCATGTTGTCGAGGCGGTAGTCGCCGTGAACGATGCTCGTCTCGTCGCCCGCCGGGATGTTCTTCGGCAACCACAGCATCAGGTTCTCGAACGCCTCGATGCGCTTGGTCTCCGAGGCGCGGTACTGCTTGCTCCAGCGATCGATCTGCCGCGCGAAATAGTTGCCGGGCTTGCCGTAGTCGGCGAGACCGATGGCGGCGTAATCGACGCAGTGCAGCGCGGCGATGACGCGGTTCATCTCGTCGAAAATCGCGCTGCGCTGTTCCGGCGTCATGCCAGGCAGCGTCGGGTCCCACATCACGCGGCCTTCGACGCAGTCCATCACGTAGAACGCCGTGCCGATGACGCTATCGTCCTCGCACAGCACGTGGGTCCTGGCCACCGGCACTTCGCTGCCCAGCAACGCGGTGATGACCTTGTACTCGCGATCAACCGCGTGCGCGGAGGCCAGCAGCTTGCCGGCCGGCTTGCGCCGCAGCACGTATTTCTTCTCCGGGGTGATGAGCTTGAAGGTCGGATTCGACTGTCCGCCCTTGAACTGCTCGACGGTGAGCGGTCCCTCGAAGCCCGCGATCTTGCCCTTGAGATACTGCTCCAAGCGCGCGACATCGAACTGCTGTCGTTCGTCGACCGGCTTGGTGCCGCTGAAATCCTGGCTCATGCGCTCCTCCTCATTCCTGCGGCAGGATGACGATCTTGCCGGAGACCTTGCGGTCCATCAGCGCGCGAATCGCCTCGCCGCCACGCGCCAGCGGATAGGTGCCGGCGATATGCGGCTTGAGCTTGCCTTCCTTCAGCCAGCCGAACAGGGCGCGCAGGTCGCCGAGCAGGTTCATCGGCTCGCGCCGCGCGTAGTCGCCCCAGAACACGCCGACGATGGAGCAGCCCTTGAGCAGGGTCAGGTTGATCGGCAGCTTGGGAATCTCGCCGTTGGCAAAACCGATCACCAGCAAACGTCCGCGCCAGGCGGTGCTGCGCAGCGCCACTTCCGTGAACGGGCCGCCGACCGGATCGTAGACCACGTCCACGCCCTTGCCACCGGTAATGGTCTTGAGGCGCTCCTTGAGATCTTCCGTGCTGTAGTTGATCAGCTCGTCGGCGCCGTGCTGGCGGCAGATCTCCAGCTTCTCGGCACTGGAGGCCGCCGCGATCACGCGCGCACCCAGCGCCTTGCCGATCTCGATGGCCGCAAGGCCCACACCGCCGGAAGCGCCCAGCACCAGCAGCGTCTCGCCGCTCTTGAGCGCGGCGCGGTCCTTGAGTGCGTGGTACGAGGTGCCGTAGGTCATCATGAAGGCCGAGGCGATGACGAAGTCGAAATCGTCCGGCACCGGCACCAGCATGCGGGCATCGGCCACCACCTGCTGGGCGAAAGCACCGTGGCCGGTCAGCGCGATCACGCGCATGCCGGGCTTGAGATGCTTGACCTTGTCGCCGACGCGCTCGACCACGCCGGCGCACTCGCCGCCCGGCGCAAACGGCAGCGAGGGCTTGAACTGGTACTTGTTCTGGATGATCAGCACATCGGGAAAATTCACGCCGGCGGCGTGCACGCGCACCACCGCTTCGTTATCCCCGGGCACCGGGTCCGGCACGCTCTCCACCACCAGGGTCTCGGGCAGGCCCCACTCTTTGCATAACAAGGCTTTCATGCGGACTCCAAATCAAGGCATGGGATTGGACGGCAGACGCTCGTCGAGAATATCGCGCATCCGCGCTTCGATGGCGCGCTTGATATTGGGATGCGTGAGGATGTAGAAGCGCCCGTCCCTCACCGCGTCCATGGTCATGCGCGCGACGTCGGCCGCGGAAATCTTGCCGCGCTTGGTCGCCTCCCGCACGCGCTGCTCGTAGACCGCGGCCTCCGGGCTGGTCGCGGCCAGCTCCTTGGGCCGATTGCGCGCGGCATCGGCGATGCCGGTGTTGACGAAGGCCGGGCACAGCACCGACACGCCGATGCGCGCATTGGCCGCGCGCAGTTCATGGTGCAGGCACTCCGACATCGTCACCACGCCGTGCTTGCTGACGCAGTAGACGCTCGATGAGGGCACCGACAGCAGGCCGGCCACCGAGGCCGTATTGACCACATGGGCCTCGTCACCCTGCTGCAGCATGCGCGGCACGAAGCTGCGGATGCCGTGCACCACGCCCATCAGGTTGACGCCCAGCGTCCACTGCCAATCTTCCAGCGTGGTGGTCCAGATCGGGCCGGCGCTGGCGACGCCGGCGTTGTTGAACAGCAGATGCGCGGCACCGAAGGTCTCGTAGGTTTGCGCCGCGACACGCTCGACCTCGGCCGCATCGGCGACATTGCAACGCAGCGTCAGCGTCGGCACGCCGGAGGGCCGCAACAGTTCGTCGGTGGCGCGCAGGCCCACTTCATCGACATCGGTCGTCACCACGCGCATGCCCTCCTGCGCGCACAGGATCGCCAGCTCGCGACCGAAGCCGCTGGCCGCGCCCGTGATCACCGCCACTTTTCCTTTCAGGTCTTTCATGTCTTTTATCCGGCTGGCAGAGAATGATCGTTCGCGCTGTTTACACGGTGAGGTAGCCGCCATCCACGTTGAGGCAGGCACCGGTGGTGTAGCTCGCGGCCGGCGACACCAGGTACAGCACGGCGCCGGCCATCTCGTCCGGCGCGGCGACGCGGCGCATCGGCACATGCGCCATCGCCTGCTTCAGGATCGCCTCGTTCTTGACCAGCGCGGCGGCGAACTTGGTGTCGGTGGCGCCCGGCAGCAGCGCATTGACGCGCACGCCCATCCCCGCGCACTCCTTGGCAAAGGCCTGGGTCATGGAAATCACCGCCGCCTTGGTGATCGAGTAGATGCCCTGGAAATCGCCCGGCACCACGCCGTTGACCGAGGCCACGTTGACGATGCTGCCGCCGCCGTTCTTCCTCATCAGCTTGACGCCCAGCGCGCACATAAAGAAGTAACCGCGGATGTTGACGTCCACCGTTTTCTGGAAAGCACCGAGGTCGGTATCGGCGATCGGCCCGAAGTAGGGATTGGCAGCAGCATTGTTGACCAGGATGTCGAGCCGGCCGTGCGCGGCCGCGATATCGGCAAACACCTGCTGCACCTGGTCCATCTCGCCGATATGGCAGGCGCGCACCTCCGCCTTGCCGCCGGCGGCGCGGATCGCTTCGGCCACTTTCTCGCAGTCCGCCGCCTTGCGGCTGGAGACGATGACGTGCGCGCCGGCTGCCGCCAGGGTCCTGGCGATGGATTCGCCGATGCCGCGGCTGGCGCCGGTGACCAGGGCCACCTTGCCGGTCAGGTCGAACATCGAGGCGGGGTTGAGACTCATGGGCGTGGCACTCCGTTAACGGTAGGTGATGAACTGCGATTGCCCCGCGCGCTCGAGGTGCGCGTGGCCATTGAGGGTGCTGAGGGTCAGGCGGCCGCGACCGTACAGGAGCTTGGTGGCGGAGCTGTTGACCAGGGACCAGGTCAGCGTTGCGACCTTCTCGTCCGGCAGCCCCAGCAGATCCTGCACGACGGTGGCGATGGCGCCGCCGGAGGTGAAGACGACGATGTTGTCCTCGGGCGCCGCGTCCCGTGCCAGTGCGGCCAGCGCACCGACGCAGCGCATGCGGAAGGCCGGCCAGGATTCGCGATAGTCGCCATCGTGCGCGCCGCCCATCCAGCGGCGCATGGCGGCGTCGAACACCTGCCGGAAGGCCCGCTGCGGATCGTCGGCCGCCTCCAGGTGCGCGCGGATCGCGCCGGGCTCCGCGAATTCCGGGCGGCTGCGGCGCAGCACATCCTCGTGGTCGTACTCGTCGAAGCCGGCGTCGGCGCGCCAGTGTTCCGCTGCCGGCGCCGGCAGCGCCGCGCAGCAGGCCTCGGCGGTCTGGCGATGGCGTCGCAAGCGTCCGGTGACGACGCGGTCGAAACGCCAGCCGTGCTCGGCCATCCAGGCGCCGAGACGGCGCGACTGCTCGGTACCGAGTTCGGACAACTGGTCGTAGTCGCGGGCGCCGAAGGAGGCCTGGCCGTGACGCACGAGGACGATCTGGCCCATGCGGAAGCTTGCGGTGATTGGCTTGCCGGCAGCTTAGGCCGCTCTCTACAATCGATCCAATGAATAGTTTGAATGCGCATTCATCAATTTCATGCATCTGAACCGCATCGATCTCAACCTGTTCGTGGTGCTGGACGCGATCTACAGCGAGGGCGGCATCACGCCGGCCGCCAAAAAGCTGCACCTGACGCAGCCGGCGATCAGCCATGCGCTGGGGCGGCTGCGCGAGATGTTCGGCGACCCGCTTTTCGAGCGCGAGGGCCGGACGATGGTGCCGACGCCGCTGGCGCGCCGCATGATCGAGCCGCTGCGGCGCACGCTGCGCAGCCTGGAGATCACGCTCAACGAGGTCAGCCAGTTCGATCCCGCCACGTCGGACAAGCGCTTCACCGTCGCCGTGCGCGACGTGCTGGAGTCCACCTTGCTGCCGGCCTTCATGCAGCGCGTGACGCAGCGCGCGCCGAAGATCGAGATCGCGGTGGTGCGCGCCAATCGCCGCGATCTGGAAAGCGAACTGGCGATGGGCACCATCGACGCGGCGATGGACGTGCCGCTGCCGCTGTCGGACCAGGTGCATCGCCAGCGCGTGGCGCTGGATCCGCTGATGGTGGTGGCGCGCCAGTCGCACCCGCGGGTGACGCGGCGCAAGCTGAGCCTCGTCACCTATCTGCAGCAGGATCACATCCTGGTCAGCTCACGCCGCAGCGGGCCGGGGCTGGAAGACGTGGAGCTGAGCCGCCAGGGCCTGCAACGCCGCATCCGCCTGCGCTGCCAGCATTACTTCTCGGCCTGCCGCGTGGTCAGCCAGACCGACCTGATCCTGACCATGCCCGGAAGCTATGCCCGCGTCGCCAGCCGCTTCTTCGACAACCAGGTGCTGCCGCTGCCGTTTCCGATGCCGGCGATGGACGCCTATCTCTACTGGCACGCCAACGCCGACACCGAGCCGGCCAACCGCTGGCTGCGCGAGCAGCTGATGGCCGCGTTTACCCAAGAAATGATTACGAAACCGGCCTGAACCACGCCCCGAAGCACCACCCGCTGTGGCTCCAGAAGACCGCAACATTGTTATATTTTATTTATCGATTTTAAATTCGATAAATATTTTATAACGACTTTCTCAGGCCACGGCGCGAGAGCGGGTGCCGTCTCCGGACCGCTCCGCGAGGAGGTCGGGCACCCCGGCGACGATGGAGACGCCCAGCAGCGCGTCGATCACGGCGCAGTCGTTCTCGCGGCGGATGCGCGCGAACAGCGCCGCCGCCTGCGGCTCGTGGCGCGACAGCCAGATCAGCCACTGCTTGAGCCGGCCGGGCGCGAAAGCGGGCGGCAGCTTGGCGCGCACCTGGCACCAGAAATCCTGCAGCAGCGGCCAGAGGTCGGCCCAGGTCATCGGCAGCAGCAGGCGTCCCTCGCGCGCGGCGACGATCTGGCGCGCCAGATCCGGCCGCGCCACCAGCCCGCGACCCAGCATGATGTTGTCGACGCCGCTGACCGCGCGGCAGCGGCGCCAGTCGTCGAGGCTCCAGATTTCGCCGTTGGCGTAGACCGGCACGCGTACGCAGTCCTGGATGCGCGCCACCCACTCCCAGTGCGCCGGCGGGCGGTAGCCGTCCACCTTGGTCCGCGCGTGCACCACGATCTGCGCGGCGCCGCCGTCGGCCAGCGCCTGCGCGCAGTCGAAAGCCCTGTCGGTGTTGTCGAAGCCCAGGCGCATCTTGGCGGTGACGGGAATCTCCGCCGGCACGGCGGCGCGCACGGCGGCGACGATCCGGTGCAACAGTTCCGGCTCCTTCAGCAGCACGGCGCCGCCGCGCGACTTGTTGACGGTCTTGGCCGGGCAGCCGAAGTTGAGATCGATCACCGGCGCGCCCAGCGTGCAGGCCAGCGCCGCGTTGTCGGCCAGGCAGGCGGGATCGGAGCCCAGCAGTTGCACTCGCATCGGCGTGCCGGCGCGGGTCCGCGCGCCTCGACGCAGTTCCGGCGCCAGCTTGAGGAACACGTGCTCGGGCAGCAGGCGCTCGCTGACGCGGATGAACTCGGTCACGCACCAGTCGATGCCGCCGACGCGGGTCAGCACGTCGCGCAGGATGTCGTCGACCAGGCCCTCCATCGGTGCGAGTGCGAGCTGCATGCGGACTCCGGGGCGTTACCGCCCACAACGCAAAACGCCCACGAGGTCTCCCGTGGGCGTTTCTGATTTGGCTCCGCGACCAGGACTCGAACCTGGGACCCAGTGATTAACAGTCACTTGCTCTACCGACTGAGCTATCGCGGATCGGTAAGGGGGCGCATTGTAGTGGCCGCCACGCGGCGGCGCAACGGCCGGCAACGACCGCCGGCACGGGGCCGGCGGTCCAGCGGCGGTTCAGCCCTGCGCGATGGCGCGCAGGCGCTCGACGCTGCCCTTGAGCACCTTGTCGCTGGTGGCAAAGGACAGCCGCACATGACCCGGCGCGCCGAAGGCCGAGCCCGGCACCAGGGCCACCAGCGCCTTCTCCAGCAGCAGGTCGGACAGTTCCAGGTCGGTCTTGCAGCCGAGCTTTTTCATCAGGCCTTCGACGTTGGGAAACACGTAGAAGGTGCCGTCGCCCGGGAGGCACTTCACGCCCGGCACGGTGTTGAGGTCGGCCACCAGCGCGTCGTGCCGCGCCTTGAACGCCTTGACCATGTCGGTCACGCAGGTCTGGTCGCCGTTCAGCGCCGCCTCGGCCGCGACCTGCGCGATCGAGTTTGGATTGGAGGTGCTCTGGCTCTGGATGTCGGCCATCGCCGTGATCAGCTTGGCCGGGCCGCAGGCCCAGCCGATGCGCCAGCCGGTCATCGAGTAGGTCTTGGACACGGCGTGGATGATCACCGTGCGGTCGTAGAGGTCCGGGCAGGCGTTGACGATGTTGCTGTACGGCTCGCCGGTCCACAGGATCTTCTCGTACATGTCGTCCGAGGCAATCAGGATCTGCGGGTGCTGGCGCAGCACCTCGCCCAGCGCCGCCAGCTCGGCCTTGCTGTAGGCCATGCCGGACGGGTTGCTCGGCGAGTTGAGCCAGATCATGCGCGTGCGCGGCGAGATCGCCGCCGCCAGCTGCGGCGGCGTGATCTTGAAACGGGTTTCGGCCGTGGTGGTGATGAACACCGGCGTGGCGTCGGCCAGCAGCACCATATCGGGATAGCTCACCCAGTACGGCGCCGGGATGATCACTTCATCGGTGGCGTTGAGGAAGGCCTGGCAGAGGTTGTAGCAGGCCTGCTTGCCGCCGGTGGACACCAGCACCTGGTTGGGCTTGTAGTCCAGCGCGTTGTCGCGCTTCATCTTGTCGATGATCGCCTTCTTGAGCGCCGGCGTGCCACCGACGGCGGTGTACTTGGTGAAGCCGCTGGCGATGGCCTTGTTGGCGGCATCCTTGATGTGCTGCGGCGTGTCGAAGTCCGGCTCGCCGGCACCCAGGCTCAGCACGTCCTTGCCGGCCGCCTTGAGTTCGTTGGCCTTGGCGGTCACTGCCAGGGTCGGAGACGGCTTGATGCGGCCTACACGTTGCGCGAGCGTCAGTTCCACGGGGATACCCTTGTCCAGGAGATTTGAAGCGGCGCGGATGATACTGAAATTCGCCGCCCCCGGCATCCGGCGAACGCCCTAGCCCGTCTGACCGCGCAACAACAGCAGTCGCGCGCGCAGGCGGCGCAGCAGTTCGGGGTCCGCCTCGTCGCCGAGCAGCACCCGGCTGCGGCGGCCGCCGGTCTTGAGGCGGAAATTCAGGATCAGGATGCGCGGGTGCACCGTGCTGCTGCCCAGCAGTTCAGCCTCGTGCGCGCCGGCGGCGTCGTACACCACCCAGGCCGCGCCGGCGGCCGGCTCGGTGGCGTTGTCGCCGTGCCACAGCAGGCGGTTCAGCGCGCGTGGACCGAAGCCGAACACCGGATGGCGCCGCAGCCCCAGCCAGGACGCGCCGAACAACACCAGCAGCAGCCACATCGCCGGACCCGGCTCCATGGCAAAGGGCAGCAGGGCGATCGGCAGCACGTGCAGCCAGAACAGCCCCTTGAACGCCCGCATCGACGGGCGCAGCGTCAGGTCAACGGTGCCGGCGAAGCTGTTCGATGACATGGCCGGTCTCGCCCGCGGGCAGCGCGTCGAAGCCCATGATCCAGGACCAGATCTGCGGGTCCTCCTCGCTCATCAGGGCCACGAAGGCGGCGCGCTCGGCCTCCGGCGCCTCGTCGTAGCGCTTGGCCAGATAACGCTCCAGCAGCACGTCGAGTTCCTTCATGCCGCGGCGGCACAGCCATTTGAGTCGCGCTTTGTCCATTGTCAGTGTCCACAAATGACAAGGGCGGCAGCGCCGCCCTCGTCGATGCCCTGCGGCGACCGTCTCAAACGGTGCGCTCCACCATCATCTTCTTGATCTCGCCGATCGCCTTGGCGGGATTGAGTCCCTTCGGGCAGGTCTTCGAGCAGTTCATGATGGTGTGGCAGCGATACAGCTTGAACGGGTCTTCCAGCGCATCGAGACGCTCGCCGGTGGCCTCGTCGCGGCTGTCCACCAGCCAGCGGTAGGCCTGCAGCAGGATCGCCGGGCCCAGGTAGCGATCGCCGTTCCACCAGTAGCTGGGGCAGCTGGTCGAGCAGCAGGCGCAGAGGATGCATTCGTAGAGACCGTCGATCTTGGCGCGGTCTTCCTCGCTCTGCAGACGCTCGCGCGACGGTGCCGGCGAGTCGGTCTTGAGCCAGGGCTCAATCGACGCCAGCTGCGCGTAGAAGTGCGTCATGTCCGGCACCAGGTCCTTCACCACCGGCATGTGCGGCAGCGGGTAGATCTTGGCGTCACCCTTGATCTCGTCGCAGCCCTTGATGCAGGCCAGGGTGTTGGTGCCGTCGATGTTCATCGCGCAGGAGCCGCAGATGCCCTCGCGGCAGGAGCGGCGGAAGGTCAGCGTGCTGTCGATCTCGTTCTTGATCTTGATCAGCGCGTCGAGAACCATCGGTCCGCACTTGTCCATGTCGACGTCGTAGCGGTCGATGCGCGGGTTCTTGCCGGTGTCCGGCTCGTAGCGGTAGATCTGGAACGTCTTGACGTTCTTGGCGCCGGCCGGCGCGGGATAGTGCTTGCCGGCGGCCTTGTCGATCTTGGAATTCTGCGGCAGCGAGAACTGGGCCATGTTGTTTGTCCTTAGTAAACGCGCTTCTTGGGCGGGATGACCTTGGCGTCGTCATCCATCGTGTTCATGTGCACCGGGCGGTAGTCGATGGTCACGTCCTTGTCGCTGCTGCGCCAGGACAGCGTGTGCTTCATCCAGTGCTCGTCGTCGCGCTCCGGGAAATCCTCGTGCGCGTGGGCGCCGCGGGATTCCTTGCGGTTGGCGGCCGAGGCCAGTGTCACCAGCGCCTGGCCGAGCAGGTTGTCGAGTTCCAGCGTCTCCACCAGATCGGAGTTCCAGATCATCGAGCGGTCGCTGACACCGACGTCGCCGAACGAACCGATCACGTCCTTGAGCTTGACCAGACCCTCTTCCATGGAGCTCTGCGTGCGGAACACCGCTGCGTGCGCCTGCATGGTCTTCTGCATGTCGAGGCGGATCTTGGCGGTGGGCAGCGAACCCTTGGCATTGCGCAGCTTGTCGAGGCGCGCCAGCGCCTTCTCCTCGCTGTTGCCGGTGATCTTGCCGTGCTTCTCGCCGGCCTTGAGGGTCGCGGCACAGCGCAGGCCCGCCGAACGGCCGAACACCACCAGATCGAGCAGCGAGTTGGAGCCGAGACGGTTGGCGCCGTGCACCGACACGCAGGCCGCTTCGCCGACGGCCATCAGGCCCGGCACCACTTCGTCCGGGTTGCCGTTCTTGAGCGTGACCACTTCGCCGTGGAAGTTGGTCGGGATGCCGCCCATGTTGTAGTGCACCGTCGGGATGACCGGGATCGGCTCCTTGGTGACGTCGACGCCAGCGAAAATCTTCGCCGACTCGGAGATGCCCGGCAGGCGCTTGTGCAGCACGTCGGCGCCCAGGTGTTCGAGGTGCAGGTGGATGTGGTCGCCGTGCTCGCCGACACCGCGGCCTTCGCGGATTTCCATGGTCATCGAACGCGACACCATGTCGCGCGGCGCCAGGTCCTTGACGCGCGGCGCGTAGCGCTCCATGAAGCGCTCGCCCTTGGAGTTGGTGAGGTAGCCGCCCTCGCCGCGTGCGCCTTCGGTGATCAGGCAGCCCGAACCGTAGATGCCGGTCGGGTGGAACTGCACGAACTCCATGTCTTGCAGCGGCAGGCCGGCACGCAGCGCCATGCCGCCACCGTCGCCGGTGCAGGTATGGGCCGAGGTGGCGGAGAAGTAGGCGCGGCCGTAGCCGCCGGTGGCGAGAATCACCTGCTTGGCGCGGTAGCGGTGCAGCTGGCCAGTGGACAGGTCCCAGGCCAGCACGCCCTTGCAGGAGCCGTCATCGTCCATCAGCAGGTCGAGCGCGAAGTACTCGATGAAGAATTCGGCCTTGCAGCGCAGCGACTGCTGGTAAAGCGCATGCAGCATGGCGTGGCCGGTACGGTCGGCGGCGGCGCAGGTGCGCTGCGCCGGCGGACCTTCGCCGAACTGCGTGGTCATGCCACCGAACGGGCGCTGGTAGATCTTGCCCTCCGGCGTGCGCGAGAAGGGCACGCCGTAGTGTTCGAGTTCGATGATCGCGGGGATCGCCTCGCGGGTCATGTACTGGATCGCGTCCTGGTCACCGAGCCAGTCGGAGCCCTTGACGGTGTCGTACATGTGCCAGCGCCAGTCGTCCGGGCCCATGTTGGCCAGCGCCGCGGACACGCCGCCCTGCGCCGCCACTGTGTGCGAACGGGTCGGGAACACCTTGGTGATGTTGGCGGTCTTGAGGCCGGCCTCGGCCAGCGCCAGGGTGGCGCGCAGGCCGGCGCCGCCGGCGCCGACCACGACCACGTCGTATTCGTGATGGATGATGTCGTAAGCCATTCTTATTGTCCCAGAGCGACCTTGAGCACGGCGAAGATCGCGGATACCGCCACGATCGCGTGCAGGAATTTGTTGAGCAGCAGGCTGGCGATCTTGGCGCCTTCGCTACCGACGTAGTCTTCGATCACCACCTGCACCCCCAGCATCGAGTGATACAGCGCTGCAGCGATGAACAGCACCAGCGTGACGGCAACCGACGGCGCGTGCACCCAGTGACGCACCATGAAGAAGTCGCCACCCGAAAGGCGTGCAACCGAGAACACGAACCAGAGTGCCAGCGGCACCAGCGCGACGGCGGAGACGCGCTGCACCCAGAAGTGATGGGTGCCGTCCTTGGCGGAACCCAGGCCCCGCGCGCGGCCCAGCGGAGAACGCATGCTCATGGACAGCTCCTTAATGCGCGTAGGCCACGGCCCAGGCCGCGGCGGTGAGAATCAGCGAGACGACCACCACGGCGTAGCCGCTGGCATAGGCCGCCGACAGCGCGTAGCCCTTGCCCACGTCCCAGCCGAGATGGCGGATGCCGTTGCACAGGTGGTACATCAGCGCCCAGCTCCAGCCGAACAGCAGCACCTGGCCGTACCAGGCGGTGAGATGCTTGGCGAAGGCCGCGTAGCACTCCGGCCCGCCAGCGAGGCTGATCAGCCATCCCGCCAGCAGGAAGGTACCGAGGCTCAGCCCCACACCCGTGATGCGGTGGATGATGGAGAGCAGCGAGGTCAGCTGGAAGCGGTAATACTGCCCCAGCATGAACGGTGACAGTGGCCGGTTGGGCGTAGGGTGGCTCATTCTGGCTTCCTTGGATTTTTTGCCGCGTTGAAGGCTAGAAATCGATGCAACGTCCGTTCTTTTCCCAGTCGCCGTAGCGCGTGGGCTCGGGACCGTCCTGGCGTCCGCCGATTTCCTTCACCGGCGCCTGCGGTGCCGGCTTGGCTGCCGCTGCCTCGGCTTTGAGCAACTCCGCCAGCGTCACCGCCGGCGTTTCCGGCGCGGACGGCTGGTGGATGCGGACAGTGGGATCGGTCGGGGAGGACACTTCGGGATCAGGTCTGATCGAGGCTCGATTACGTCGCATAGTGTGACAAAATTCGCGTATCGCTGGCAATGGACCCATGACTCGCACGTTGCTTTTTCCGCTGACGCATCTCGGCCTGATCCGCGCGCGCGGCGAGGACGCGCGCAGCTTCCTGCAAGGCCAGCTCAGCAATGATGTCCGGCGGCTGGACACAGGCCTGGGCCAGTTGACGTCATACAACAGTCCCAAGGGGCGCATGCTGGCGGTGCTGCAGCTGATCGCCGATGGCGACGACGTGCTGATCGAACTGCCGCGCAGCGTGCTGCCGGCGGTGCTCAAGCGGCTGCGTCTTTACGTGCTGCGCGCCAGGCTCACGCTGGACGACGTCAGCGACGCGATGCCGCCGCTGGGGCTCGCCGGCCCCCAAGCCGCGGCGCTGCTCGCTGCGCAGGGATTGACGGTGCCGCTGGCGCCGCAGCAGTGCTGCCGTGCCGGCGGGCGGATCGTCCTGCGCAGACTGGGCGACACGCCACGGTACACGCTCTACGGCCCCCCGGAAGCACTGGATGCACTGCGCGCGGCGTGGCGCGATCTGGCGGCCGGCAGCGACGACGACTGGCGCCGGCTCGACATCCTGGCCGGCGTGCCGACGGTGGTGCCTGAGACCAGCGATCACTTCGTGCCGCAGATGGCCAATCTCGACCGGCTGGGCGGCATCAGCTTCGACAAGGGCTGCTACACCGGTCAGGAGATCGTCGCGCGCCTGCACTATCTCGGCCAGCTCAAGCGCCGCATGTTCCAGGGGCGCGTTGACGGTCCGGGGACCGTTGCGCCGGGCACCGATGTCTACGACGCGGAGGACCCCCAGGCTGTCGGCGAGGTCGTGCAGGCGGTGCCCGATGGCGATGGGCAACTGCTCAGCCTGGTCCTGCAACTCAACCACGCGCAGTCGCCGTCCCTGCGCCTGGGCGGCACGCCCAGCCGACCAGTCACGGTCTACCCCGCTGTCACGCCTGACGAAAATCCCGGGTCGCCATCCCCCGCGCCAATCGCATAAAGTCAGAGCCACGAACCGGGCATTTCCCGGCACGACCCACCAGGGAGTGATTCATGACGAGCCCCGGCTCCGGCGGCATCCGCCGCTCCGCCATCCGCATCTGCCTGCTGTGCCTGCTGGGACTGCCCGTCGCCTCCCCGGCGACGACACGGTTGCCGGATAGCGTTCATCCCCGCGCGTTGGCGATGCTGGACGACGGACCGCTGGCCACCGACCTGGTGCTGCACGGCGTCTCCATCGAATTCCAGCCCAGCGCCGAGCAGCAGGCCGCCCTGGAACAGTTGCTGGCCGAGCAGCAGCGCCCGGGCTCGCCGCTCTATCACCGCTGGCTGACGCCGGAACAGTACGCCGAGCAGTTCGGCGCCAGCCCGCAGACCGTGGCACAGACTGCGGCCTGGCTGCAGAGCTACGGACTGACCATCGACAGCGTCGCGCGCTCGCGCACGCGTCTGCAGGTGAGCGGCACCACCGCGCAGCTCGGCCGCGCGTTTCGCACCTCATTCCGTCATTACGTCGAAGACGGCGTCCGGCATTTCTCCAACGCCGGCGATCTCTGGCTGCCGGACACGCTGGCGCCACTGATCGGCGGCGTGCGCAATCTCAATGATTTCCGCCCGCACCCGCGGCTCGGCCAGCGGCCCTCGGCGCTGTTCACCTCGCATATCAGCGGCAGCCATTTCCTGGCGCCGGGCGACGTCGCCACGATCTACAACATCGCGCCGATCTACAGCCTCAACGTCAGCGGCTCCAGTTCCGCCACCGTCGATGGCACGGGGCATACCCTGGTGGTGGTGGGTCAGAGCGCGATCAATCCCGCAGATATCGACGCCTTCCGCAGCGCCGCCGGGCTCGGCGCCAAGCATCTGGTCCAGACCCTGGTGCCCAATACCGGCAGCTCGCAGGTGGTGGCCAACGATGTGGACGAGTCGTCTCTCGACATCGAGTGGTCGGGAGCCGTCGCCCGCGAGGCGACCGTCAATTTCGTCTACAGCGGCAGCAACCAGAACAACAGTGTCTTCGATGCCGTGCAGTACGCGGTCGACAACAACCTGGCCCCGGTGATCAGCATCAGCTACGGCATCTGCGAATCGCAAACCACCAGCAGCGACCGCACCTCGATGGTCACGCTGGTCAACCAGGCCAATGCCCAGGGCCAGACCCTGATCGCCGCTTCCGGCGACGCCGGCGCCGCGGACTGCGACAGCGGCAGCAGCATCAGCGCTGCGAGCAATGGGCTGCAGGTGGATATCCCCGCCAGCCTGCCGCAGGTGACCGGCATCGGCGGCACCACGTTCACCGGCGATGGCAGCAGCGGCGCCAACGCCTACTGGCGCTATGACAGCAGTGTCGACATCGTCAACTCCGCCCTGAAGTACATCCCGGAAACCGCGTGGAACGACAGCCCGCCACCTGCCACCACGCCCGGGCAGGGGCTCGCCGCCAGCGGCGGCGGCCGCAGCACCTATTTCACGAAGCCCTCCTGGCAGAAGGGCACCGGCGTTCCCGCCGACGGCAAACGCGATGTGCCGGATATCGCCTTCGCAGCCTCGCCTGCCCACGACGCTTACCTGATGTGTTCGGGCGGCTCCTGCGTCAACGGCTTCCGCAACAACGATCAGCAGACCAGCCTCCACGCGGCCGGCGGCACATCCTTCGGCGCCCCGGTGTTCGCCGGCATTCTCACCTTGCTGGAGCACTACACCGGCAGTACCGGTGAAGGCAACATCAACCCCTTCCTCTACAACCTGGCCGGCAGCAGCCTTTACAGCTCGGTCTTCCATGACGTCACCACGGGCAACAACATCGTGCCCTGCACGCCATCGACCCCCGACTGTCCGGCCAGCAAGCAGTACGGCTACACCGCCGGCGCCGGCTACGACATGGTGACCGGCCTGGGCTCGCTGGATGTCTACGCACTGGTGCAGGCCCACACCACCACGCTCTCGGCAGCGCCCAATCCGCCGACCCTTGGCGGCAGCAGCACCATCACCGCGACCATCGCACCGGCGCTCAGTGGCGGTGCGATGCCTACCGGCACGGTGCAGTTCAGCGTGGACGGCGCCAATGTCGGCAATCCCGTGACGCTCGGCGGCGGCAGCGCCGCTTTCAGCTACACCTTCGCCGACAAGCAGACGCATACCTTTGCCGCCGCGTATTCGGGCGATGCCCTCTACCCGGCGTCGTCCGGCACGCTCACAGCCGGTGCGGGTGGCGGTGGCGGTGGTGGTGGCGGAAGCGGTGGTGGCGGAAGCGGAGGTGGTGGCGGCGCCATGCCGCTGGCCGGCCTGCTGGGCCTTGGACTGGCGGCGACCCTGCAGCGCCGTCGCGCAGTCCGGCGAGGAAAAAACCGCGCGGGCACCGCGCTCTGAGACGCACCATCCCGCCACCCGCTGTCGACGGAATCCCCAGGCAGAGTGTTATTAATTATTTATCTAATTTTAATTCGTTCAATATTTGATAACAAATACATCGACTCATCACGAGACAGCGGGTGGCGCCGCAAGGGCGAGGTAAAGCCCGAGTAAAACCTGCCGGAATGCGCTGGCGGATTGGGTATAGTCGTGGCCTCTTCCGCTGAAGAGCGAATCATGCGCCAAGCGTCCCTGCTGTCCGCCCTCACCGCCTTGCTGTGGCTGGGCCATGCCCTCGCCGCCCCCACGTTCACGCCGGACCTGCGCCATCTCGACGCCGTGCCCGTGCACGCCCTCCCGGCGCAGCGCGTATCGACGCTGGTGACGAACGCGCTGGCGAAAGGCTCGCCGCTGCAGTTCGCGGTGCCGGTGGCGCTGCCGCTCAGCACCAGCGACGGCACCTGGCAGCTCAACGAGGACGGCAGCCGCTCGTGGCGCACCCGCGTCTACTCGGCCGGCGCGCAGACGCTCAACTTCCACTTCTCGCAGTTCCGCCTGCCCGCGGGTGGCGCGCTGTGGCTGTACGCACCGGACGGCCGCGCGCTGGCGGGGCCCTACACGCCGACCACCGACGGCCAGCTGTGGACCGCCGTGGTCGATGGCGATACCGCGATCATCGAAGCGCGCGTGCCCGATGGCACCCAGGATCAGGTCGCGCTGCAGCTGGCGGAGGCCAACCACGGTTATCGCGGTTTCGCCAAGGCCGGCACCGGCAGTTACAACAGCTCCGGCAGCTGCGAGATCGACGTGGTCTGCCCCGCCGGCCAGCCCTACCTGACGCAGGCGCGCGCGCTGGCGCGCATCACCATCGGCGGCAACACGCTGTGCAGCGGCCAGCTGGTCAACAACGTGCGGCAGGACAACACGCCGTTCTTCCTCACCGCCAACCACTGCGGCATCACCTCCAGCAACGCCAGTTCGGTGGTGTTCTACTGGAACTATCAGAACAGTGTCTGCGGCGGCAACGGCACCGAGCCCTCGTACCAGACGCAGTCCGGCAGCACCTGGGTGGCGGGCGACACCACCTCGGACTTCACGCTGATCAAGGCGGCGCAGAAGCCGGACGCCAGCTTCAACCTCTATCTTGCCGGCTGGAACGCCGGCAACAGCGTGCCGCAGTCCGGCGGGATCGTGCACCACCCGCAGGGCGATGTGACCAAGGTGGCGATCTACAACACGCCGGCCTCCAGCCAGGACGGCGCCCAGCTCTGCGACGGACAGGTCTCTCTGGCCAACGTCTGCCTGGGCACCACCCGCACCGTCAACGTCTGGCAGGTGAAGTACTCGCAGGGCATCACCGAACCCGGCTCTTCCGGCTCGGCGCTGTACGACCAGAACCGGCTGATCGTCGGCCAGCTTTCCGGCGGCTCGTCCGCCTGCAGCGGCAGCAACGGCAATGGCCAGCCGGACATCTACGGGCGCACCAACGCGGCCTGGACCGCGGGCCCCGCCGCGAACGCGCAGCTCAAGGCCAATCTCGATCCGGACAACACCGGCACGCTGCAGCTGGGCGGCAAGGATGCCAACAGCAACACGACGGCACCCTCCTCCACCTCCGGCAACAGCGGCGCCGTCAACGGTGGTGGCGGCTCCAGCGGTGGCGGCGCGCTGCCGCCGCTGACGCTGGCGGGCCTCGCCCTGCTCGCGCTGCGGCGGCGTGCTAGCGCACGCCGTGCATCATGCGCTTGAGCAGCGGCGTCAGCAGCAGGATGACGATACCGCTGCCGATGCCGATCTTGGCGGAGTAGACGAACAGCGCGTCGTACTTGGCCAGCGCCTCGGCGACATTGAGCGTGGCGCCTTCGGGAATCTCGATGGCGGAGAGCTTGCCCAGCAGCGCCGCGAACATTTCCGAGTACGCCGTGCCCAGCCACCAGCCGCCCATCATCACACCGACCACGCGCGGCACCGACAGCTGGGTCACCGCCGCCAGGCCGATCGGCGACAGCAGCATCTCGCCGATCTCCAGCACGAAGTAGGCGAGCACGAACCACCACAGGCCGGTGAGGCCGTTGTCCTGCGGATGACGCGCGCTCCACACCAGCGCCAGGAACGACAGGCCGGCAAAGATCAGGCCGAGCGCCGACTTCATCGGCTTGCTGGGATTGAGATTGCGCCGCTCCAGCCAGGGCCACAGCCAGGACACGATGGGCGCCAGCACGATGATGAAGAAGGCGCCGAGGAAGGTGAGCTGTCCGGCGGTCCAGTCGATGATGAAGTGGCGATTCATCACACGGTCCGAGAACAGCACCCAGGAGCCATAGGTCTGCTCGTAGAGCGTGAAGAAGATCAGGCAGCAGGCGATCAGCACCAGCAGCACCGTCATCTGCTGGCGCTCCACCGCGTTGCAGCGCGTCAGCAGAAACCAGAACACGCCGGTGAGCAGCACCACCGAGATCGCGTGCATCGCCCACAGCACCGCGCTCATCTCCGGCAGCCAGCTCACCAGTTGCAGCATCAGCGAATGCTGCTGGATCAGCAGCCAGATGCCGAGCAGGCCGGCTGCCGACGCCAGATAAATCAGGTGCTCGCGCGTCAGCGGGCCCAGCAGGCGCGCGCGCAGCAGTGCCGGGTCCTTCGCCTCGGTGTGGCCGAGCAGGTGCTTCTGCCCCAGCGTGAAGGTCAGCAGGCCGCCGAGCATGCCGACGCCGGCGGCGCCGAAGCCGAAGCGCCAGCCGAAAGTCTCGCCCAGCCAGGCCGCGATCAGGCTCGCCAGCAGCGCGCCGAGATTGATGCCGGCGTAGTAGATCGAGAAGCCGGAATCGCGGCGCGGATCGTTGTCCGGGTAGAGCTTGCCGACGATGGTGGAGATATTCGGCTTGAGAAAGCCGACGCCGAGGATGATCAGCGACAGCGACAGATAGAACACCTTGAGCGCCGCCGTGTCCTGCTGCACCACGCCATTGACCAGCGTCGCCTGATGGCCCTCGAAGGCCATGCCGAAATGCCCCAGGCACAGCAGCACGCCACCGAAGATCACGCTCTTGCGCATGCCCAGGTAGCGGTCGGCCAGCAGGCCGCCGATCACCGGCGTCGCATACACCAGGCCGCCATAGGCGCCGATCAGGTTGTAGCCGTGGTCGTCGGAGAACAGGTGGTACTTGGTGAGGTAGAGCAGCAGCAGCGCCTTCATGCCGTAGAAGGAAAAGCGCTCCCACATTTCGGTGAAGAAGCAGATGTAGAGCCCCTTGGGATGGCCCCAGAACTCTTCGGAGACGGCAGTGGCACCGGCGGCTGCGGACATGAAAGGCTTCCTGTGGTTCGCCGCAGTATAAGGAAGCCCGCGACCGAGTCGTTACAGGGGATTTCACCCGGTACCGCGCCCGCCGCCGAGCCGCTACCATGCCGCCTTCGCTACGAGGAGCGCCGACATGAAATCCACCCTGCTCGCCGCCGCACTGCTGATTGCTGCGGGCCCTGCCCTGAGTGCCGAGATGAAAACCGACCACGCCGCTGGCAAAGCCTTCACCGTGCAGGATCTCGTGATGATGGAGCGCGTGTCCGATCCGCGCGTCTCGCCCGACGGCACGCGCGTCGCCTACACGCTGCGCCAGACCGACCTGCCCAACAACAAGGGCGTCACCAGCGTCTGGCTGCTCGCGCTCGACGGCAAGTCCGCACCGCGCAAGCTCACCGGCGGCAGCGGCAACAGCGACAATCCGCGCTGGTCGCCGGACGGCCAGTCGCTGTATTTCCTGTCGACGCGCTCCGGCGCCTCGCAGGTCTGGCGTCTCGATCTGGGCGGCGGCGAAGCGCAGCAGGTCACGCAGCTGCCGCTGGATGTCGGCAGCTATGCCCTCGCCCCGGACGGCAAGCGCCTGCTGCTGACGATGGAAGTGTTCACCGACTGCAAGACGCTGGCCTGCAGCAAGCAGCGGCTGGACGAGCGCGCCGCCATCAAATCCACCGGCACGCTCTACACGCGCCTGTTCATGCGCCACTGGGATACATGGAGCAATGGCACGCGCTCGCAGCTGTTCATCGCCGACCTCGACGAGAACGGCGTCGCCGCCAGCGAGCCGCTCTCCCTGAGCCAGGGTCTGGACGGCGACGTGCCGAGCAAGCCCTTCGGTGACGACAGCGAGTACGCCATCTCGCGCGACGGCAGCACCGTGATCTTCACCGCGCGCGTCGCCGGCAACAGCGAGGCCTGGAGCACCAACCTCGATCTCTGGCGCGTGCCGGCCGATGGCTCCGCCAAGCCCGAGAACCTCACCGCCGACAATCTCGCCACCGACACCACGCCGGTGTTCACGCCGGACGGCAAGGCGGTGATCTACAAGGCGATGAAGCGCGCCGGCTTCGAGGCCGACCGTCTCGCCCTCACGATCAAGGATCTGGCCACCGGCGCCACGCGCGAACTGTCGCCGGCCTGGGACCGCAGCGTCGATGCCTTCGCGCTGTCCGCCGACGGCAAGACGGTCTACTTCACCGCCGACGATCTCGGCCAGAAGCCACTGTTCAGCATGGACGTGGCCACCGGCACCGTCGACAAGCTCAGCGGCAAGGGCACCGTCGCCGGCTTCAGCCTCGGCAGGAACGGCATCGTCTACGCGATGGATTCGCTGACCAGCCCTGACCAGCTCTACAGCGTCGGCCTAGCCGGCGGCGCAACGACGCAGCTCACGCATCACAACGCCAAGCGCCTCGCGCAGCTGCAACTCGGTGAGCCGGAGCAGTTCCACTTCGCCGGCTGGAACAACGAAACCGTCTACGGCTATGTGGTCAAGCCCTGGAACTATAAGAAGGGCCACAAGTATCCCGTCGCCTTCATCATCCACGGCGGCCCGCAGGGCAGCATGAGCAACGACTGGCACTACCGCTGGAACCCGCAGACCTACGCTGGCCAGGGCTACGCCGTGGTGTTCATCGACTTCCACGGCTCCACCGGCTACGGCCAGGCCTTCACCGACTCCATCTCCGGCGACTGGGGCGGCAAGCCGCTGGAGGATTTGCAGAAGGGCTGGAAGGCCGCGCTGGAGAAATACGATTTCCTCGACGGCAGCAAGGCCGCCGCGCTCGGCGCCTCCTACGGCGGCTACATGATCAACTGGATCGCCGGCAACTGGCAGGACACCTTCAAGTGTCTGGTCAACCACGACGGCGTGTTCGACAACCGCATGATGTCCTACTCCACCGAAGAACTCTGGTTCGACGAGTGGGAGAACAAGGGCATCGCCTACGAAAAGCCGGAGAACGTCGAGAAGTACAACCCGGTGAACCACGTCGCCGACTGGAAGACGCCGATGCTGGTGATCCACAGCGCGATGGATTTCCGCATCCCGCTGGAGCAGGGCATCGCCGCCTTCACCGCGCTGCAGCGTCGCGGCATTCCCAGCGAGTTCCTCACCTTCCCCGACGAGAACCACTGGGTCCTCAAGCCGCAGAACAGCATCCAGTGGCACGAGACGGTCAACGCCTGGCTCAAGCGCTGGATTGGCAGCTGAGTCGCTACGCACTGCGAACAAAAAGCCGGCGCAAGCCGGCTTTTTTGTGCTCGAAACGCGCCACCCGCTCTCGCCAAGAACGACAAAGATATTGTGATATTTTATTTATCTAATTTAAATACGATAAACAATTAATAACAACTCTCCTTGGAAAATCAGTGAGAGCGGGTGGGCTTGTCGATGGAGTCATGGCGCCCCATCCCCTCGGCAGCGCCGAGCATCGCAGACCTGAGCGGTCGTTGCCGACGCGCAGCGTCGGGCGAGGCAGGAGCCGAGCCTGCGTGCCGGGCCAGGATGGCCCGTCACGCAGCCCGCTCAGGGCGAGAAGCGCAGGGCACTTCGCGTAGCGAAGCGCGGACGCGGGGTGTCTTTTCTTTTGGTTCCTTTTCTTTGGACAAGCAAAGAAAAGGAACCCGCGCCACAGCGCGGAAGACGCCCTCGTAAAAAGGCAAGACGTCTCACGCGAAGCGCGTGATCTCCATCAACCCTTCAGACCCCTCTCTCCGTGCAACAGTACGGGAGAAATAGCGGCGCCGTCAGTCACAACGGCACCACGTCAAAATTCTCCTGCGAATACCCCGCCTCCGCCTGCAGGCGGATCGGCCGGTTGAGTTGCGCTTCCAGCTCGGCGAGGCCCAGCGGCTGTTCTTCCATAAAGCGCGTGATGACGTGCGGCGCGGCGAGCACGAGGAAACCCTTGGCCTCGAACTGGCGCGCGGCGCGCTGCACTTCGCGCGCGATCTCGTGGCACACCGTCTCCACCGTCTTGACCGTGCCGCGGCCCGAGCAGGCGGCGCAGGGTTCGCAGAGGATGTGACCCAGCGATTCGCGCGTGCGCTTGCGCGTCATCTGCACCAGGCCCAGCTCGGTGAACGGATACACCTGCGTGCGCGCGTGATCTGCCGCCAGCGAGCGCTCCAGCGCGCGCAGCACCTGCGCGCGGTGGTCGTCGCTTTTCATGTCGATGAAGTCGAGGATGATGATGCCGCCGAGATTGCGCAGCCGCAGTTGCCGCGCGATGGCCTGCGCGGCTTCGAGGTTGGTCTTGAGCACCGTCTCCTCGAGATTGCGATGGCCGATGTAGGCGCCGGTGTTGACGTCCACCGTGGTCATCGCCTCGGTCTGGTCGATCACGAGATGGCCGCCGGACTTCAGCTCCACGCGCCGGTCCAGCGCACGGTTGATGTCGTCTTCCACGCCGTAGAGGTCGAAGATCGGCGCGCTGCCCGCGTACAGCTCGATCTTGGACGCCGCGTGCGGCACGAACACCTGCGCGAACTGCTGCAGGCGGCGGAACTCCTCGGCGCTGTCCACGCGCACGCGTTCGACATCGGTGCCGAGCAGGTCGCGCAGGATGCGCATCGACAGCGGCAGGTCGCCATGCACCAGGGTGCCGGCCGGCGCGTGCTTGGCCTGCTCGCTGATCGAGGCCCACAGGCGCAGCAGAAAGCGCACGTCGCTGGCTAGCGCCTCGGCGTCCGCACCCTCGGCGGCGGTGCGGGCGATGATGCCGAACTCCGGCGCCATCTCCTGCTGGATTTTTTCCAGCACGGCCTTCAGGCGCAGGCGCTCGGCCTCATCCTCGATGCGCGCGGAGACGCCGACGTGCTTCTCGTGCGGCAGCAGCACCAGGTAGCGCGAGGGCACGGAGAGCAGGCTGCTGAGGCGCGCGCCCTTGGTGCCGAGCGGGTCCTTGACGATCTGCACCAGCACGGTCTGGCCTTCGTGCAGCAGCTGCGTGATCTGCGGCGTCGGCGCGTGACCGTTGCCGCCATTGCCGTTGCTGGGCGGCACCATGTCGGCGACGTGCAGGAAAGCCGTGCGCTCCAGGCCGATCTCGACGAACGCCGCCTGCATGCCCGGCAGCACGCGCTGCGTCACGCCCTTGTAGATGTTGCCGGTGAGGCCGTGGCGCGAGGCGCGCTGCACGTGCACCTCCTGCGCGGCGCCGCCTTCCACCAGGGCCACGCGGGTTTCCTGCGTGCCGATGTTGACCAGGATTTCGGTGCTCATCGAGCGCCGCCTTCCACCAGGGCAGGCACCGTTCGTGGGGTTTCCCGCGTGCCGATGTTGACGAGGATTTCGGTGCTCATGGCGTGCCCGGGTGGATGTGGAATTGCTGCAGCAGTTGCACGGTTTCGTACAGCGGCAGGCCGACCACGCCGCTGTAGCTGCCGTGAATCGCCTTGACGAACTGCGCGCCCAGGCCCTGGATGCCGTAGGCGCCGGCCTTGTCGGCGGGCTCGCCGCTGTCCCAGTAGCGCTGCGCGGCCTCGGTATCGATGCGGCCGAACTCGACCTCGGTGACGCTCAGCGACAGCGCCTCGCGCGCGCCCTGCACCAGCGCCACGGCGGAGTAGACCTGGTGCCGCCGTCCCGACAGCGCCGCAAGCATGGCCAGCGCATCGGCGCGGTCGCGCGGCTTGCCGAGGATGCGGCCGTCCAGCACCACATCGGTGTCCGCGCCCAGCACCGGCAGCTCCGCCTGCGGCGGCTGCACGGCGCGCGCCTTCTCCAGCGCCATGCGCCGGGCAAAGGCGTCCGGCCGCTCCTGTGCGCCGGGCTGCTCGGGAATATCCGCGGCCAGCACGGCGAAGCGGTAGTGCAGCTGCCGCAGCAGCTCCTGCCGCCGCGGCGATTTGGAGGCGAGATAGAACGATGTGCTCATGCCCGCAGTATCGCTGCGAACCGGGTGGCGACGCCACGCATCGCGCGGCTCACTGTGGCAGCACGTTGAGCGTGCCGAGCTCGGTGTGCGCGTGGTGCAGCTCGTAGTCGAAGCGGCCGCTGTGCGCGGCCTGGAAGGCCAGCGTCGCCGGCACGCCGGCATGCAGGGTCAGGTGCAGGTCGTAGCCGTGCAGGTGCAACTCGTCGTCGCGGTCGGAGGTGATCTTGAGCGTGACGTTCTGGCCGGCATGCACCTCGATGTCGCCCGGGCCGGACACGCGCTGGCCGTTGCGGACCGTGATCTCGAACCCCTGCGCCGGCGGCGGCCCGGAGAATTCGCGCGCGGCAGGGGCGGCGGCCACAGGCGCGGACGCGGTGACCGGCGACGGTACCGGCTGTGGTTCCGTCTGCGGCTGCAGCCACCAGAACAGGCCAGCGAGAATGGCCGCGCCGAGGACGAGGAACAGCAGCGCGTTCTTGTTCATGCGCGGAGATATCCGGGTGAAGGCTGGGTCGGAAGCGTTTTTACCATATCCCGTCCCTGCTCCCGCCCGTATAGTGCAGGCAGAACACGACAGACCCCCGCCGCAGGGGGCGTATGCCCATTCCGAGGAGATTCAACCATGCGTCATTCCGGCCTTCTGCTTTCCGCGCTGGGCGCGAGCCTGCTGCTCGCGGCCTGCGGGCGTTCCAGCGGTCCCGCGGCCAGTGCCGGCATTGGCGGCAACGGCGTGCTGCCGCCGGGCGCGGTGCCGACCACGCGCTACGATCTCGCCAATGGCTGCTATGCGCTGCAGGCGCTGAAGACCGGCCAGTTCGCGGTCAAGGGCAGCGACGGCAGCTACACCGCCAGTGCCGGCAACCCGGACACCGGCGAGCCGTTCTTCATGAAGCCGACGGCGCTGGGCAAATACCTGTTCTATACCCACGACCAGTCGTTCATGTCGGCCGCCAACAGCCCGGTCGGCACCGACGGCGCACCCAGCGACGCCGCCGACTGGACCATCGACACGGCCGACGCCGGCCACAGTTTCAGCGTGTTCTCCGCCTCGGCCAACAAGTCGCTGGCGGTCGATCCGTCCAGCGGCAAGCTGGTGCTGGCCGACGCCGCCAGCGACGCCACGCGCTTCCATTTCAGCGCGGCCAAGGGTTGCACGCCGTATCCCGAAGCGCAGGTCAACGCCGTCGGCGACACCTTCAAGGGCGAAGGCATCGACAAGCCGGTGCTGGGCTTTGCCGACGTGCACCAGCACATCAGCGCCACCACCTTCCTGGGCGGCGCGCACTACGGCTCGCCCTTCCACCGTTTCGGCGTCACCGAAGCGCTGAAGGACTGCTCCGGCGTGCACGGGCCGGACGGTCACCTCGACCTGCTGGGCAATCTCTACGCCACGCAGCCGCTGGCCACGCATGACACGGTCGGCTGGCCCACCTTCAATGCCTGGCCGGCGCCGCACTCGCTGACGCACGAGAGCACCTACTACAAGTGGATCGAGCGCGCCTGGAAGGCCGGCCTGCGCATCCTGCTCAACAACCTGGTGGAGAACGCGACGCTGTGTCACCTGGAAGTGGTGGCGCACGGCAATCCCACGCAGGACTGCAACGAGATGGACAGCGCCGTGTCGCAGGCGCAGTTCATGCACGACATGCAGGACTACATCGACGCGCAGGAAGGCGGCCCCGGCAAGGGCTGGTTCCGGCTGGTGGACAACCCGGCCGATGCGCGCAAGGTGATCAACCAGGGCAAGCTCGCCGTGGTGCTGGGCATCGAAATCTCGCACCTGTTCAACTGCAACCTCACCCAGGTGGCGGGCCTCGCCGACGTCAGCGGCTGCACCACCGCCGACATCGACACGCAGTTCGACCGCCTGTACCAACTCGGCGTGCGCGAGATGTTCCCGATCCACGAGTTCGACAATGCGCTGGGCGGCAACGGCATCTTCGACGGCCTGGTGCTCAACGTCGGCAACTTCGTCGACACCGGCAGCTTCTGGAAAACCTACGACTGCCCGAGCACCGATCCCTCCGGCAACTTCGGCGACTACCTCTACACGCCGGGCGCCAAGATGACCACGTCCGATCCCAGCGGCGTCACCGCGCCGGCCAACCCGGTGGTGTCGGCGCTGCTCGCCGGCAAGACCATCCCGCTGCCGATCTACCCAACCACGCGCCAGTGCAACGCGCGCGGCCTCACCGACCTGGGCAAGTACGCGTTCAAGAAGATGATGGACCACAAGATCATCATGGAAGTGGACCATCTCGAACTGTCGATGAAGGAAGACCTGATCAAGCTCGCCGAGCAGCAGAACCCGCCCTACCCGCTGATCTCCTCGCACGGCGGCCACGGCGGCATCAGCAACGACCAGGCGGCGCGCATCTACAAGCTGGGCGGCGTGGTCTATCCGGGCGGCGGCGGCGGCACCGGCCCGCAGTGGTATGACTTCGTGACCAAGCTGCTGCCGCTGAGCGATCCCAACCACCTGTTCGGCGTCGGCCTCGGCTCCGACACCAACGGCCTCGCCGCGCAGCCCGAGGCCAGCGGCCTCAAGCCCGGCGTGCAGTATCCCTTCACCCTGTTCCGCGGCAAGGACTGGGGCCCGCAGTTCGCGCGCCTGTCGCCGATCCAGTTCGACAAACAGGTCACCGGCCAGCACGTCTACGACCTCAACGTCGAAGGCCGCGCGCACTACGGCCTGGACGCCGACTGGGTGGAGGAGATCCGCCTGGGTGCGATTGCAGAAACGCAGAAGTGGAACGCCGACCCCGCGCACAAGGACCAGCAGCGCGATCCGGACCAGCAGGCGCAGCTGGCGCTGAGCGCGCTTTACAACTCCGCGGAAGCCTACCTGCGGCTGTGGGAGGCGACGGTCAACCGCTGAGCGCGGCGCCCCGCCCACGTCGTCGCCGCGGTCACCGCGGTTGCGAGAACCGACGCGGCGCGGGGCTGCGTCGTCACCGGTCGCAGTACCGCAGGAACGGCCGTTTCGCCGCCGGAAAGCGCCACCCGCTGACACGGTGTTTCCGGTTGCAGTTGTGATATTTTATTAATCAAATTTAAATTTGAATAATAATTTATAACGATTTTCCCAGGGAAAAGTGCCAGAGCGGGTGGCGTGCCGGCCGGCGCGAACAGCGCCGCGCGCGCCCTCAGGCGCGGTGATACGGGTGATTGACCAGCAGGCTGTGCGCGCGGAACAACTGCTCGGCCACCAGCACGCGCACCAGGGCATGCGGCAGGGTCAGCTTCGACAGCGACCACTTGCGGTCGGCGCGCGCCAGCACCTCGGGCGCATGACCGTCGGGCCCGCCGACCAGCAGGCAGACGTCGCGGCCCATCTGCAGCCAGGCCTTCATCGCCTCGCTCCAGCCGGTGCTGGGCAAGGCTTCGCCACGCTCATCGAGCGCGATGACGTAGGCATCGCGCGGAATCGCCCTGAGGATTTTCTCGCCTTCCGCCTGCTTGGCGCGGGCGATGTCGGCGTTCTTGCCGCGCTGGCCCGGCGCGATCTCCACCAGTTGCAGGCTGCACTCGCGCGGCAGCCGCGCGGCGTAGTCGGCGAACGCGCTCTCCACCCAGCCGGGCATGCGCGTGCCGACGGCGATCAGGTGGATGCGCACGGGAAGGTCAGCGCGCGGGCTTCTTCTTGGCGGCGCCCTTCCTGGGCGCGGCCTTGGACACGAACTTGCGGCCGAGCAGCGCGCCAGCGCCGCTCTTGGTGCCCGACTTCGCGGCGGACCTGGGCCCGGACTTGTCGGCGGCGGACTTGAAGCCGGCCTTGCCCAGGCCCGCCTTGCTCGCCTTCTTGCCGGCCTTCTTGGCGGCCGTGCCCTTGCGCGCCAGCGGCGCCTTGCCGCGCACCGGCGCCGGTGCCGGCGCGGGTTCCGGCGGCGCCACATCCCAGAGTTTTTCCAGCTGGTAGAAGGCGCGCGCCTGCACCTGCATCACGTGCACGACGACGCCGCCGAGATCGACCAGCACCCACTCGCCCTGCTCCAGACCTTCGACGCCGACCGGGCGCTGGCCGTTTTCCTTGGCCTTCTGGATCACGCTGTCGGCCAGCGACTTGACGTGGCGGTTGGAGGTGCCGGTGCAGACGATCATGGTGTCGGTGATGGTGGTGAGCTTCATCACGTCGATCACCTTGATGTCCTGCCCTTTCACGTCCTCCAGGGCGGCGACGGCGAGTTGCGCCAGCGTCAGCGGCTTGGGGGCGGCGGCCTTCTTGGCTTTAGTGGGTCGTGCCATCTTCATCCTGCGTCAGTGCCGCGATATCCGCGGCGGTCATGTGATTGAGTATCGCATCCGGCAACAGGCCGCGCACGGACTGCTGGGCCTTGAGCAGCCGGCGGATGCGGGTGGAGGAGATTTCGAGTATCGGCAGGTCGAGCTGCAGCCAGCCGCCCGCCGCCTGCTCGTGCAGCGCCGCGACATCGACGATGCGGCGGCCGGCCAGCTCCTGCGCGCACTCCGGCGAGGCATCGAGCCGCGCACCGCGACGCGCGATCACCGCCAGGTGCGCCAGCTTGAGCAGGTCGCGCCAGCGATGCCAGGTGTGCAGGTGCGCGAAGGCATCCGCACCCATGATCAGCACCAGCGCGGCGTCGGGAAACTGCGCGCGCAGTTCGGTCAGCGTATCGACGGTGAAGGACGGGCCGGTGCGCTGGATTTCGCGGTCGTCCGCCACCAGGCCCTTCTCGCGGCGCAGCGCCAGGCGCAGCCACTCCAGCCGACGCACAGCGCTGATGCGCGCGGTCGGGCGATGCGCGGGATTGGCGGTGGGGATCAGCCGCACCTGGTCGAGCGTGAGGCGATCGCGGCACTCGATGGCCGCGCGCAGGTGGCCGTTGTGGAAAGGCGCGAACGCCCCGCCGAAGACGCCGATGGCCTTCATGCGCGGGGCGCGCTCAGGCTAGCGGACATGCCCGTCGCCGAACACCACCCACTTCACCGTGGTCAGTCCTTCCAGCCCGACCGGGCCACGCGCGTGGAACTTGTCGGTGCTGATGCCGATTTCCGCGCCGAGGCCGTACTCGTAACCGTCGGCAAAGCGCGTCGAGGCATTGATCATCACCGAGCTGGAGTCCACCTCGCGCAGGAACTTGCGCGCGCGCGTGATGTTTTCGGTAACGATGGCGTCGGTGTGCGCGGAGCCGTAGCGCGTGATGTGCTCGATGGCCTGGTCGATGCCATCGACGATGCGGATCGACAGGATCGGCGCCAGGTACTCGGTGCGCCAGTCCTCCTCGGTCGCCGGCTTGATGTCGGCGAGGATGCGGCGCGTGCGCTCGCAGCCGCGCAGTTCGACGCCGGCTTCGACGTAGATGTCGGCCAGGCGCGGCAGCACGGCCTCCGCCACCGGCTTGTCGACCAGCAGGGTTTCCATGGTGTTGCAGGTGCCGTAGCGCTGGGTCTTGGCGTTGACCGCCACCGCCACCGCCTTGTCGAGATCGGCGGCGCCGTCGATGTAAACGTGGCAGATGCCATCGAGATGCTTGATCACCGGCACGCGCGCGGCCTTGCTGACGGCCTCGACCAGCCCCTTGCCGCCGCGCGGGATCACCACGTCGACGAATTCGGGCATCGCCACCAGTTCGCCGACGGTGCGGCGGTCGGTGATGTCGAGCACCTGCACCGCTTCTTCCGGCAGGCCGGCGGCGGTGAGGGCACGGCCGATGCAGCGCGCGATGGCCTGGTTGGAGTTCATCGCCTCGGAACCGCCGCGCAGGATCGCGGCATTGCCGGACTTCAGGCACAGCGCCGCCGCATCGGCGGTGACGTTGGGCCGCGATTCGTAAATGATGCCGACCACCCCCAGCGGCACGCGCATCTTGCCGACCTGGATGCCGGAGGGGCGCAGCTTGAGATCGGTGATCTCGCCGGCCGGGTCCGGCAGGTTGGCGACCTGCTTGACGCCGTCGGCCATGGCGGCGATGCGGTCCTGGTTGAGCTCCAGGCGGTCGAGCAGCGCGGCATCGAGCTTGGCGGCGCGGCCGTTGCGCATGTCCTCGGCATTGGCCTCGAGGATGGCGCGGCTATCGTCCAGCAGCATCTGCGCCAGCGCGAACAGGCAGGCGTTCTTGGTGCCGGTGTCGGCCTTGGCCATCTCGCGCGAGGCGACACGGGCCTTCTGGCCTTTCAGGCGCATGTAGGCGGCGATGCTGGCATCGTCGGCCTTGGACTTGGACATCTTGCTGCTTGCAGGGCTCATGGGGTTCTGCGAGGGGCGGCGCCACTGGCCGCGAGCGTCAATGTTAACAATTCTTCCCAGGCCTGTTCCTTGCCGCCGGTGGACTTGGCGGCGCTGTCGATGGCGGCGCAGCGGCGCAGCCAGCCGTACAGCTGCGGCACGCGGGTGCGTGCCAGGGCACGCGCGAGCTGGGGCTGGTTCTTGCGCGGCACGCCGGCCTGCTGGCAGGCGCTGCCGGCATCGCCGGTTTGCGCATAAATCGCCTGCGCCCTGATCCAGCTGCGCAGGCTCCACAGCAGCGCGCCGAGGATTTCCAGCACCTCGACGCCCTCCTCGCGCAGGCGCGCGAGGCTGCGCACGGCGCCGGCGGCATCGCCCATCTGCATCAGCGCGATGAAATCGAAGGCCTCGTAGCGTGCGCTGTCGGCCACCGCCTGCTCCAGCTCGGCGGCGCTGATGCGCTGGCCGGGGAACAGCAGCTTGAGCTTCTCCACGTCCTGCGCGGCCGCCAGCAGATTGCCCTCGGTGCGCTGCGCCAGCAGGGTCAGTGCCTCGGCATCGAGTTCGACTCCGGCGGCGCGCGCGCGCGCCGCCAGCCAGTTCGGCAACTCGCCGGCCGGCATCGGTTCGAAATACAGGGCGGCGCCACCGTTCTCGATGGCGCTGTACCAGCCGCCCTGGCGGCTGCGCCAGTCGATGGCCTCGCAGGTCAGCAGCAGCAGCACGTCCGGCGGCGGCGCCTTGGCCAGCTGGGTCAGCACCTTGCCGCCTTCCACGCCCGGCGCGCCGGACGGCAGGCGGATTTCGACGATGCGGCGGCTGGCGAACAGCGACAGACTGGCGCAGGCATCGACCACGCGCTGCCAGTCGAAGCTCTTGTCGGCGTCCAGCACCTCGCGCTCGCTGTAACCCTGGCGGCGCGCGGCGGCGCGGATGGCGTCCAGCGCCTCCTGCACCAGCAACGGCTCCTCGCCGGCGACGACGTAGACCGGCGCGAGCCCCTTGGCGAGATGCGCGGCGAGTTGGTGGGCGTTGAGGCGCAAAGCGAATGAAAAAGCCGGTAGACGGAGCCCCATTCTACCGGCTTGAGGTGACCCGCGAGGTGACGCTACCGCTCAGCTCAGCAGCACCATCTGGAAATCCGCCTTGGAGGCGCCGCAATCCGGGCAGGTCCAGTCGTCCGGCACATCCTCCCAGCGCGTGCCGGCGGGAATCCCGTCCGCCGGCCAGCCCAGTGCCTCGTCATAGATGTAGCCGCAGCCGGCGCATTGCCATTTCCGATGGTTCATCGCCGCAGACTCCGTATCGACAACGCGCCGAGGGCCGGCTCACTTGAGCGGGACGAAATCTACCTTCTCGCGCACGGCGCAGTCCGGACATGGCCAGGTATCGGGAATCTGCGACCAGCGCGTGCCGGGCGGGAAGCCCTCGTGCGGGCAGCCCTTGGCCTCGTCGTAGATGTAGCCGCAATCCGTGCACTGATAGCGCGCGGCATCTGCTGCCGTCGCCGGCTTGGCGGTGACGTGACTGCCGGGGAACAGCGCCGGATGGCCGTCGTCGAGCGTCTTGTTGCTCCAGCGCGCCAGCAGCGCCGCGCGCTTGGGCGGATAAAGATTGGCCTGGGTCAGGTCGCCCTTGTGGTGGGCGACGACCAGCGGATCCATCTGGCGGAACCACAGGAACGGGATGTAGGCCGGGATCAGCATCGAGGCATAACCCGACGGCAGTTGCGGGCTCTCGTCGAAGTGACGCAGAGCCTGGAAGCGGCGCGTCGGGTTGGCGTGGTGGTCCGAGTGGCGCTGCAGCTGGTAGAGGAACAGGTTGGTGACGATGTGGTTGCTGTTCCAGGAGTGCTTGGGCTGGCAGCGCTCGTAGCGGCCGTCGGCACCCTTCTGGCGCAGCAGGCCGTAGTGCTCGATGTAGTTGATGACCTCCAGCAGCGAGGCGCCGTAGGCCGCCTGCAGCAGCAGGAACGGCAGCGCCGCCCAGCCCAGCCACAGCGTGATGCCGCCGAACAGCACGACCGTCATCGCCCAGGCCTGCAGGTTATCGTTGTCGAGGCTCCACACGCCCTTGCCGTTGCGCGCGAGGCGCTCCTTCTCGATGTTCCAGGCCGAGCGCACGCTGCCGAACACCGTGCGCGGCAGGAAGGCCCAGAAGGTTTCGCCCATCTTGGAGCTGGCCGGGTCCTCCGGCGTCGCCACGTTCTTGTGATGGCCGCGGGTGTGCTCGACATAGAAGTGACCGTAAGCCACCGGCGCCAGCGTCAGCTTGGCCAGCCAGCGGTCCAGGCTCTCCTTCTTGTGGCCCAGCTCGTGCGCGGTGTTGATGGCGATGCCGTTGGCGGTGCCGACGGTGAAGATCAGGCCGACCAGGGCGAAGCCGGAGACATGACCATTGACCACGATCCAGGCGCCCCAGATAGTCGCCAGGAACTGGGTCGGGATATAGGCGTAGACGATGGCGCGGTAGTAGAGCGTGTTCTCCAGTTCCGCCACCGCCGATTCCGGCGGATTGTTCTTGTCCTCGCCGATCAGGCGGTCCAGCAGCGGGATCAGGCCGTAGACCAGGATGGGGCCGCCCCAGGCGAACGCCGTGTAGCCGGTCCACAGGTACAGGCCCAGCGCGGCCAGCACCAGCACGGGAATCATCGGACTGAGCAGCCACAGGTAGTACTTGCCGTCCGTCCAGGTCGAGTCGATCGTGGTCGTACTCATCATCGTGCATCCTCCAGCGTGATGCCCGGACTCGGCCCGGGCCGCCGCGCCCTGCGGGTATACGCCCGGCGCGGTGATATAGTCAATGTCATCGGCCAATGGCGGAATATGCCGCGCACCGGCAAACCCCAGTCAAACGCCGCCACCTTCGTCAGGCTCCAGAAAACCTCTTCAAAACGCCGGCCATGCGCCGGGAATGCACTGCCATGGACACGCTGAGCCTGATCCTCGACGACATCCGCCTGCACGGCGCCGTGTTCCGCGAAACCGAACTGAGCGCGCCCTGGGCGGTTCGCCTGCACACCCCCGGCCTGACCAGCTTTCACATCGTTACCCGCGGCGAGGCCTGGCTGCTGCGAAACGGCTGCGAACCCCTGCGGCTGCAGACCGGCGACATCGCCATGCTGCCCGGCGGCATCGAGCATCGTGTGCAGGACGACCCGGCGACCCGCGTCGCCGCGCAGGACCTGATGCCGTCGCTCGACAGTCCGCAGGTGGTGCCGCTGCGCTTCGGCGGCCAGGGCACGGCCCTGCTCAGCGGCCATTTCCGTTTCGACGTGAACCTGGCGCGGCCGCTGATCGCGGCCCTGCCCGACCTGATCCACCTGCGCAGCATCGCTGGCGCACCGGCGCCGTGGCTGCGCATCGGCCTGCAATTCATCGCCGAGGAAACCGCCAAGGTGCTGCCCGGCCAGCAGGTCATCATCAACCGCGTCGCTGACATCCTGCTGGTGGAGGCGCTGCGCGATTACGTGGCCTCGCTGCCGGAGGGCAACGGCAGCTGGCTGATGGCGCTGCGCGACGGGCCGCTGTCCAGCGCACTGGCCGCCATGCACCGCGAGCCGTCGCGCAACTGGACGGTGCCGGAGCTGGCCGAGATCGCGCACCTGTCGCGCTCGGCCTTCGCCGAACGTTTCGCGCAGGTCATGGGCCAGCCGCCGCTGTCCTACCTCACCGAGCACCGCATGCGCCTGGCCGCCTGGAAGCTGACGCAGACGCGGCTGACGCTGACCCAGATCGCCGAACAGGTGGGTTACAGCTCGGAGGCCGCCTTCAGCCAGGCGTTCAAGCGCACGCACGGCCACTCGCCGTCGGCCTACCGCAAATCCTGAGCCACGCCGTCGTAAAATAGCGGCATGGACCGTCACTACACTCCCGCCGATCAACTCCTGATGCGCCTGCATCAGGGCCTTGCGCAGCTCGCGCCCGGCGCGCGCCACGGCCGCGGCAATCCCGCCACGCAGCAGCCGGAGCAGCCGCTGGCGCCGGACGAGCGCCGCCACGCCGCCGGCCTGATGCGCATCAACCACGCTGGCGAAGTCGCTGCGCAGGCGCTCTACCAGGGCCAGGCGCTGACCGCGCGCAACCCGCGCGTGCGCGAGCAGCTGCTCAAGGCCGCCGCCGAGGAGCGCGATCATCTGCGCTGGTGCGAGCAGCGCCTGGAAGAACTCGGCGATGGCCCCAGCAAGCTGCAGCCGCTGTGGTATCTCGGCTCCTTCGCCATCGGCGCCGTTGCCGGCCTGGCCGGCGACCGCTGGAGCCTGGGCTTCGTCGCCGAGACCGAGAAGCAGGTGTCCGAACATCTCGACGAGCATCTGCAGCGCCTGCCGGAACCCGACGCGCGCAGCCGCCGCATCCTCGAGGCCATGCGCCACGACGAGACGCGCCACGGCCAGGAGGCCAGCGACGCCGGCGGCGCACCGCTGCCGCGCCCGGTGCGCGAGCTGATGAAGCGCGCCGCCCGCGTCATGAAGTTCGGCGCTTATCGCTTCTGAGCGAGGCATCCGGCCGCGAAATGGCCCGTCATGGCGTCACCCGCTCTCCCCGGGAGACCTGCGCTATTGGTTATTAAATATAGTATGAATTTTTATTCGTTATATATTTAATAACATTTCTGGCGATGCTTCGCGGTACAGCGGGTGGCCCTCGAAACCGCTTCCGACGCCATCCGGTGGACGATCAGACATAAGGCGCGAACCGGCGGGCGCAGACGCCGCCACCACGGGCCCCTAGCATCTCCGCATCACGGTCCACCGTACCGTGGGACTGGGAGGATCGCCATGAAACGCCGCCATTTCATCCAGCAGGTGCTGACCGCCGCCACCGCCGTCTGGGCGGGCGCCGCCCGCGCCGCTGCCAAGCCCGACTGGAAGCAGCTGCTGCCGCCCGCCGCCTACGCCGTGCTGTTCGAGGAGGACACCGAGCCGCCCTACACCAGCCCGCTGCTCAACGAGCACCGGCCGGGGCACTTTGTCTGCGCCGCCTGCTACCAGCCGCTGTTCGACGCCGCCACCAAATACGAGAGCGGCACCGGCTGGCCCAGCTTCTTCCGGCCGCTGCCGGATGCCGTTGCCACCCAGCGCGACTTCAAGCTGCTGGTCCCGCGCACCGAATATCACTGCAGCCACTGCGGCGGCCACCAGGGTCATGTCTTCGATGACGGGCCCGCGCCCACCGGCCTGCGTTATTGCAACAACGGCGTGGCGCTGCACTTCGTGCCGCGCGAGCAGCCGCTGCCGGTGTTGCGGGGCTGATGTGCGCCGCCTCGCCCTGCGGCGCCCGGCGCTGGCCCTGCTGCTCGCGGTGACTACTTGCGCCCGCGCCGCAGCGCCGGTCGCCGAGGTCCGGCCGGCACCGGCCTTCACCCACAGCCGCGCCGAGGACTGGCTCAACTCGCCGCCGCTGAGCTGGAACGATCTGCGCGGCCAGGTGGTGATCCTCGATGTCTGGACCTTCGCCTGCGGAAACTGCCAGCGCTCGCTGCCCTGGCTGCACGGCATCGAGCAGCGCTACCGCGACCGTGGCCTGCGAGTCGTCGGCGTCCACACGCCGGAGCTGCCGCAGGAGTACTTGCGCGCCAACGTCGTGCGCAAGCTCGGCGAGTTGCAGGTCGGCGGGCCGGTGATGCTGGACAACGACTACTCCTACTGGACGGCGCTGGACAACCGCTACTGGCCCGCGTTCTACCTCGTTGACCGGCACGGCCGCATCCGTGGATTGTTTGTCGGCGAAACGCACGAGGGCGACGACAACGCCCGCGCCGTCGATGCGGCGCTGCAACGCCTGCTCGCCGAGCCCTGAAACGCAAAAACCCGCCTTTCGGCGGGTTTCGCGTCACAGCGCCAGCCTCAGCGCTGGATGTTGTTGCCGTAGTAGATTTCCATGATCTCGTGGTTGACGTTGTCACGGATCTTCTTGGCATCGCGCGGCGGCAGCTCGGACACGCCCTCGCCGAACAGGTAGGTGTCGAGGTCGAGCTCCTTCAGGCGCATCTTGGTGTGGAAGATGAACTCCTGGTAGACGTTGACGTCGATCATCTGGTAGCGGTCCTTGATGTCCGACGAGATGAAGCTCTGGATCGAATCGACGTTGTGGTCGATGAAGTGCTTCATGCCGCGCACGTTGCGGGTGAAGCCGCGCACGCGGTAGTCGAGCACGACGATGTCGCTCTCGAAGCTCTTGATCAGGTAGTTCAGCGCCTTCAGCGGCGAGATCTTGCCGCAGGTGGACACGTCGATGTCCGCGCGGAACGTCGAGATGCCGTTGTCCGGGTGCGTCTCCGGGTAGGTGTGGACGGTGATGTGGCTCTTGTCGAGATGCGTCACCACCGAGTCCTTGCCCGGCGTCTTCAGACCGTCGTGATGCCCTTCCGAGATCAGCATGGTCACCGACGCGCCCTGCGGATCGTAGTCCTGGCGCGCGATGTTGAGGATGTTGGCGCCAATGATGTTGGCCACCTCGGTCAGGATGGCGGTCAGGCGCTCGGCGTTGTAGGCCTCGTCGATGTACTCCACGTACTCCTGCTGATGCTGCTTGGTGCGCGCGTAGCAGATGTCGTAGATGTTGAAGCTCAGGGTCTTGGTGAGGTTGTTGAACCCCAGCAGCTTGAGCTTCGGGTTGTTGGTCGGTTTGGGCTTGGGCTTGGCCAATGCAGGAACCCTCGGAACAGAATGAAAACAGGCGCGCCTCGGCGCGCCCACTAGCGCACATTATCCAACAAAATGCTGCGCCATGTATGACGCCAGCGTGTCAACCGCTCAGGCGGACTCGCGTACCTCATAGTCGTGCGTCACCTTGGCCCCGGCCCGGCCGAGCATGATCGAGGCCGAGCAGTACTTTTCCGCCGACAGGTCCACCGCGCGCTTGACGTGGTTTTCGCCCAGCGCCTTGCCAGTGACCACGAAGTGCAGGTGGATGTCGGTGAAGACCTTGGGATCGGTCTCGGCGCGCTTGGAGGTCACCTCGACGTAGCAGTCGGTGATCTGCTGGCGCGACTTCTTGAGGATCATCACCACGTCCACTGCGGAACAGGCGCCGACGCTGAGCAGCATCAGTTCCATCGGCCGCGGGCCCAGATTGCGGCCGCCGATCTCCTGGGGACCATCGATGACAATGGCGTGGCCGCTGCCGGTTTCGCCGATGAAGGCAGCGTTTTCTGCCCATTTGATGCGCGCTTGCACGGGGTACTCCGTAAGAAAACATGGATATTGTGCTATTTTCGGAAAAAACAAGCGTCCAGGCTAGACGCGCACAAGGTTCAGGAGAGCATTTGAATGTTCGAGCAGTCCGCCGTGCAGGCGTTCATCGCCCAGGCACATAAGCGCAGCTATGCGCCCAAACATACGCTGATCCATACCGGCGACACGCCGCAGACGCTGTTCCTCCTTCTCGAGGGCTCGGTCAGCATCCTGCTGGAGGACGACAACGGCCGCGAAATCGTGCTGGCCTACCTCGGCCCGGGCGACTTCTTTGGTGAGATGTGCCTGTTTCCGGAACAGAAACTGCGCACCGCCATCGTGCGCACGCGCAACCCCACCCTGGTCGCGGAAATCGGCTTCCAGGCCTTCCGCCAGTTCAGCCGCGAGCACCCGGAGATCATGTTCGAGATCGCCGGCCAGCTCGCCGCGCGTCTGCGCGACACCAGTCGCCGGCTGGGCGATCTGGCTTTTCTCGACGTCGCCGGGCGTGTTGCCCATGCCCTGCTCGATCTCTGCCAGAAACCCGGTGCCGTCGCCAATCCGCGCGGCGTCGTGGTGCGCATCAGCCGCCAGGAACTGGCCCGCAACGTCGGCTGCTCGCGCGAGATGGCCGGGCGCGTGCTGAAAAAGCTGGAAGAGGATGGCGTGCTCAGCAGCAAGGGCCGCAGCATCCTGGTGTTCAACGCCAAACAGCAGTCCTAGGCGATCAGCGCCGCCAGCGCCGCGCCCGGACGGGGCTGGCGCATCAGCGATTCACCGATCAGGAAACGCTGCACACCGGCGGCGCGCATGCGCGCCACGTCGGCCGGCGCGCCGATGCCGCTCTCCGTCACCACCTCGCAGCCGGCCGGCAGCAGCGGCAGCAGGTCGAGCGTGGTCTCCAGCCGGGTCTCGAAGGTCCGCAGATTGCGGTTGTTGATGCCCAGCAGCCAGTCACGGCCGAGGCCGGCGTCCAGCACCTGCCCCAGTTCCGCGCGGTCGTGGATCTCGACCAGCACGTCCAGCCCGGATTCCCGCGCGCAGCCGTGCAGCTCGTTGAGCTGCGCTTTCGACAGCGCCGCCGCGATCAACAGGACGCAGTCGGCGCCGATGGCGCGCGCCTCGACGACCTGGTGCACGTCGATCAGGAAGTCCTTGCGGATCACCGGCAGGGCGCAGGCCGCGCGTGCCGCTTTCAGAAAATCGTCGTGGCCCTGGAAGAACTGCCGGTCGGTCAGCACCGACAGGCAAGCCGCCCCGCCCTGCTCGTATTCGCGCGCGATCCAGGCCGGCTCGAAATCGGCGCGGATCAGACCCTTGCTCGGCGAGGCCTTCTTGATCTCGGCGATCACGCCCGCGCCGCCGGCCGCAACCTTGTCGTGCAGCGCGCGGGCGAAGCCGCGCGCTGCACCCCGCGCCAAAGCCTGCTCGCGCAGCGCCGCCAGCGACGCCCGTCGCTTCAACGCGGCGATCTCGTCGCATTTGACGGCGAGGATTTTTTCTAGGATGTCGCTCATGACTTCAGCGCCTGGGTGGTCTCGATGAACTGCCGCAGCTTGGCGCGCGCGGCGCCGCTGGCGAGGGCCGTGCGCGCCCGGGCGATACCTTCGCCAATGGTGGCGGTCAGTCCGGCCGCATAGAGCGCCGCACCGCTGTTGAGCACGACGATGTCGCGCGCCACGCCCGGCGTGTCGTCCAGCACTTCCAGAATTTTCGCGCGCGATTCCTGCGCGTCGGCGACCTTGAGGTTGCGGCTCGACGCCATCGCCAGGCCAAAGTCCTCGGGCTGGATCTCGTACTCGCGCACGACGCCGTCGCGCAGTTCGCCGACCAGGGTCGCCGCGCCCAGCGTGATCTCGTCCATGCCATCCTTGCCCCAGACCACCATCGCGCGCCGCACGCCCAGGCGCTCCAGCACGCGCACCTGGATGCCGACCAGGTCCGGGTGGAACACGCCCATCAGGATGTTGGGCGCATTGGCCGGGTTGGTCAGCGGGCCGAGGATGTTGAAGATGGTGCGCACGCCCATCTCGCGCCGCACCGGCGCGACGGCTTTCATCGCCGGATGATGGTTGGGCGCGAACATGAAGCCCATGCCGGTATCGGCTATGCAGCGGGCCACCTGTTCCGCCGGCAGATCGATGGCGGCACCCAGCGCCTCCAGGACATCGGCGCTGCCGGACTTGGACGACACGCCGCGGTTGCCGTGCTTGGCCACGCGCGCGCCGGCCGCTGCCGCGACGAACATCGAGCAGGTCGAGATGTTGAAGCTGTGGCTGCCGTCGCCGCCGGTGCCGACGATGTCGAGGAAATGTGGATCGGGCGCGACCGCAACCGGCACCGCCAGTTCGCGCATCACGCGCGCGGCGCCGGCGATCTCGCCGACCGTCTCCTTCTTCACGCGCAGGCCGGCGAGGATCGCCGCCGTCATCACCGGCGACACCTCGCCACGCATGATCTGGCGCATCAGATCCATCATCTCGTCGTGAAAGATCTCGCGGTGCTCGATGACGCGCTGCAGGGCCTCCTGCGGGGTGATGGCCATCAGTGCGCCTCCAGGAAATTCTTCAGCAGCGCGTGGCCATGCTCGGTGAGGATCGATTCCGGATGGAACTGCACGCCTTCGATCGGCAGCGTCTTGTGGCGCATGCCCATGATCTCGTCGCGCGTGCCGTCGGCATGCTGCGTCCAGGCGGTGACTTCCAGGCAGTCCGGCAGATCGGCGGTATCGACGATCAGGGAGTGGTAGCGCGTCGCCGTGTACGGACTCGGCAGGCCACGGAACACGCCGACGCCGCTGTGATGCACCGGCGACACCTTGCCGTGCATCACCTCGCGCGCGCGCTTGACCGTGCCGCCGAAAGCCTGGCCGATGGACTGGTGGCCGAGACAGACGCCCAGGATCGGGAAACGCCCCTGCAGGCGCTCGATCAGTTCCAGGCAGATGCCCGCCTCGTTGGGCGTGCACGGCCCGGGCGACAGGATGATGTGACTGGGCTTGAGGGCCGCCACCTCGTCCACCGTGATGCGATCGTTGCGATGCACCTGCACGTCCGCGCCCAGTTCGCCGAAATACTGCACGAGGTTGTAGGTGAAACTGTCGTAGTTGTCGATCATGAGAATCATGATGCGACTCCGTTGTTCTTGATCGATTGAACGACCCGCGTCACCACGGGCTCGTTGTTCTTGATCCAGTTGTAATGATCCAGACGCACACCGGTATCCTTCTCGCCAAGGGCAAGATGCGTGACCTGCGCCTGCCTGAGTTTCTTCAGCAGGTTGTGCTGCGAGCGATGCGGCGCCAGCGTGTCATGGTCGAAGCTCAGCCCCAGCACCGGGAACTTCAGTGATCGCAGGGCAGGCTCGTAGTCGGTGCCCTCGCCCTTCATGTCGACACGGCCGGTGCGCGCAAAACGTGCCCAGTCCTGCATCAGCGTCTTGGCCTCGGTTCCCCCGAAACCCACGCGCTTGCCAGGGAAGTAACCCAGCGCGCCGCTGATTACTCCAGCGAATTGCGTGAACGCGAGGATGCCCAGGGCCTTCACACCCTTCCAGCTACGGAAATAGACACTGCCACTGGCGACGATGATCGCGCCATCCACTTCGCTTGGATGGCTGGCGGCGTACAGCAGAGAGATATGTCCACCGAGACTGTGGCCAAAGAGATATAGCGGCGCACCGGGAAACCGCTGCCGCAGGGCCGCCACGGCCGCTGCCCAATCTTTCTCGACCAGGTCGCGATAACCATAGTCCACACCACGACCCGCACGAATGCTGCTGGAGCCGATGCCACGCAGCTCGATCACCGCAGCGTTGAATCCGGCGGTGGCGAAAGCCTCGGCCAGCGGTGCGTAAACGCGCGCCGGCGTGCCCATGGCCGGGCCGATCAGCAATACCGGCACACCGGCGGCCGCGGGATACAGCATCAGGTCGAACGCGTGTCCGTCCTCGGCGGTGACCTTGAGCGTCTCGCTCATGGCGTACCTCCGGCCTGGGCCGCGGCCTTCATCATCGCGCGCGCCTTGCTCATGGTTTCTTCCCACTCCGAGGCGGGAACCGAATCGGCGACGATGCCGGCGCCGGCCTGTACGTGCAACTGGCCGTCCTTGATCACGGCGGTGCGGATGGCGATGGCCATGTCCATGTTGCCGTCCCAGCCGAGATAGCCGACGGCGCCGCCGTAGATGCCGCGCTTGACCGGTTCGAGTTCGTCGATGATCTCCATCGCCCGCACCTTCGGCGCGCCGGACAGCGTGCCGGCCGGGAAGGTCGCCGCCAGTGCGTCGAGCGCATCGACGCCCGGCCGCAGCCGGCCGGTGACGTTGGAGACGATGTGCATGACGTGCGAGTAGCGCTCGATCGCCATCTTCTCGGTGAGCCTGACACTGCCGGTCTGCGAGACCCGGCCGACATCGTTGCGTCCGAGGTCGATCAGCATCAGGTGCTCGGCGATCTCCTTGGGATCGGCCAGCAAGTCCTTTTCCAGCGCCCCATCCTCGGCCGGCGTGGCGCCGCGCTTGCGGGTACCGGCGATCGGACGCACCGTGACCTCGCCGTCCTGCACCCGCACCAGGATCTCCGGCGAGGAGCCGACGACATGGTGATCGGCGAGATTCATGCAGTAGAGATACGGCGACGGGTTGAGCCGGCGGATGGCGCGGTACAGCGCCAGCGGCTCGGCCACGAACGGTGCGCTCAGACGCTGCGACGGCACCACCTGCATCACGTCGCCGGCGGCGATGTACTGCCGGATGCGCTCGACCGCCGCGCAGAATTTCTCGCGGGTGAAGCCGGAGACGAAATCCGGCGCCGCAGGTTCGCTGCTCAGCGGCGCGCGCGGCTGCGCGGCCGGCATCGCGAGCTGTGCCTCGATCTCATCCAGGCGCCGCTGCGCGCGCTGCAGATCGGCGGCGTCGGCCGGATCGGCATGCACCACCAGCGTCAGCGTCGCGCGCAGGCTGTCGAACACCACCAGTTCGTCGGCGACCATCAGCAGGATGTCCGGCGTGCCGAGCGCGTCGGGCTTCTGCGTGGTCGCGAGCTTGGGCTCGAAATAGCGCACGCAGTCGTAGCCGAAGTAACCGACCAGGCCGCCGGCGAAGCGCGGCAGCGCCGGCTCCGGCCGCACGCGCAGGCGCGCGGCGTAGGCACGCACCCAGGCGACCGGATCGGCCGCCTCGGCCCGCTCGATCACGGCGCCGTCGCGGCTGACGCTGATGCTGCGGCCGTGCACGCGCAGGACTTCGCGGCAGGGCAGGCCGATGAACGAGTAACGCCCCCACTGCTCGCCACCCTGCATCGATTCCAGCAGAAAGGAATACGGACGGTTGCCGAGCTTGAGATAGGCGCCGACGGGCGTATCGAGGTCGCCCGGCAGTTCGCGGAGGATCGCGACGCGGTTATACGGTGACGATGACATGGTGAGGCGGTTTCCTGGCTCAACCCGTGCACCCGCTGTGGTCATGGGGTGCAGCGGCGTTGTGATTATTTAGATAATGAAATTAAAATCTAAAAACAGATAATCACAGTTGCCATCGCCAGGAAGGCGAGAGCGGGTGGCGCAATGGGGCGGTATGCGAAGTCATCGGGCGCCTATTTTGCCGAAGCGATGGCCTCGCGCATAGCCCGGATCGTCGCGGCGTAGTCCTTGGCGTTGAAAATCGCCGAGCCCGCGACGAAGGTGTCGGCGCCGGCCGAGGCGATCTCGCCGATGTTGTCGACCTTGACGCCGCCGTCGATCTCCAGCCGGATCGCGCGGCCGCTGTTGTCGATCAGGCGCCGCGCCTCGCGCAGCTTGGTCAGCGCCGAAGGAAGGAAGCTCTGGCCGCCGAAGCCGGGGTTGACCGACATCAGCAGGATCATGTCGACCTTGTCGAGCACGTAGTTGAGGCAGTCCAGCGGCGTCGCCGGGTTGAATACCAGGCCCGCCTTGCAGCCGGCGTCGCGGATCGCCTGCAGGCTGCGGTCGATGTGGCGCGTGGCCTCGGGATGAAAGGTGATGAAGCTGGCGCCGGCCTTGGCGAATTCCTGCGCCAGCGCGTCCACCGGCTCCACCATCAGGTGCACGTCCAGCGGCGCTTTGATGCCGTACTTGCGCAGCGCCGCGGCCACCGCCGGACCGAAGGTCAGGTTCGGCACGTAGTGGTTGTCCATCACGTCGAAGTGGACGATGTCGGCACCGGCGGCCAGCACGCGTTCCACGTCCTCGCCGAGGCGCGCGAGGTCGGCGGACAGGATGCTGGGCGCGATCAGCGGAGCGAGCGGACTCTTGGACATGGCGTGGGACGTCGAACAGGGGCGCCCATTATCTCCGGCCCGCACGGAAAGTGCGAAAGCCGCCCGGCGCACAAAAGCGCGCCGCCTCGGTGCGGCGCATCCCTGGCGGCACCGCAGCTTTGACCCGCACCCGCCCCTCGCATAAATTGTCGGCCCGTTCCGCCCGGCCCGGCCTGCGCCCGGCCCGAAAAACATGACCACAGCCCTGTTCGAATCCAGCATCAGCAGCCTGCCCCGCCTGCACCGCGGCAAGGTGCGCGACATCTACGCGCTCGGCGACGAGCACATGCTGATCGTCACCAGCGACCGTCTCTCCGCCTTCGACGTGATCCTGCCAAGGCCGATCCCCGGCAAGGGCGCGGTGCTGACCGCGGTGACCGAATTCTGGATGAAGAAATTCGAGCCGCTGATTCCCAACCACTTCGCGCCGAACGTGCGCCTGGCGGACTACCTCACGCGCGAGGAACTGGCGCAGTGCGAGGGTCGCGCCGTGGTGGTCAAGCGCCTCAAGGCGCTGCCGGTGGAATGCGTCGCCCGCGGCTACTTGATCGGCAGCGGCTGGAAGGACTACCAGAAAACCGGCGCGGTCTGCGGCATCGCCCTGCCCAAGGGGTTGCGCCTGGCCGACCGGCTGCCGGAGCCGATCTTCACGCCCGCCGACAAGGCGCCGGTGGGCCAGCACGACGAGAACATCTCCTTCGAGCAGGTCGAGCAGAAGGTCGGCAAGGCATTGGCCGCGCAACTGCGCGACATGACCCTGCGCATCTATCGCGAGGCGGCCGACTACGCCTTGGGCCGCGGCATCATCATCGCCGACACCAAGTTCGAATTCGGTCTCGACAAGAGCGGCACCCTGCACCTGATCGACGAGGTGCTGACGCCGGATTCCTCGCGCTTCTGGCCGGCGGACACCTACCAGCCCGGCATCAGCCCGCCGAGCTTCGACAAGCAGTTCGTGCGTGATTACCTGGAGACCCTGGACTGGGACAAGAAAGCCCCCGGTCCCTGGCTGCCCGATGACGTGGTCGACAAGACTGCCGCCAATTACGTGCGCGCGCAGCAGTTGCTGACGGGCTGAAGACTCCGGCGATGAGCCTCGTTTCCGCCGCCGTGCTGCTGTTCCTGGTGATGGACCCGCTGGGCAACCTGCCGGTGTTCCTGTCCGCGCTCAAACGCGTGCCGCCGGCGCGCCAGACCCGCGTGGTGCTGCGCGAAATGATCTTTGCCCTGATCGCGCTGCTGCTGTTCCTGCTGCTCGGCGGGCACCTGCTGCGCCTGCTCGGGCTGTCCGAGCCGGCGCTGGGCGTGGCGGGCGGCGTGATCCTGATGCTGATCGCGCTGCGCATGGTGTTCCCCTCGCGCGAGACCTCGATGGAGGAGGATGTCGACAGCGAGCCCTTCATCGTGCCGCTGGCGATCCCTTACGTTGCGGGTCCTTCGGCGCTGGCCACGGTGCTGCTGCTGATGACGCGCGAACCGCAGCGCTGGCCGGAATGGGTGGCGGCACTGCTGCTGGCCTGGAGCGCCTGCCTGCCGATCATGCTGCTCAGCGGCACGCTGCGCCGCTGGCTGGGCGTGCGCGGCCTCATCGCCGTCGAGCGCCTGATGGGCCTGGTGCTGGTGACCATCGCCGTCGAGATGCTGATGACCGGCGTCGCCAGCTTTCTCGCCGCGCACCGCATGGGCTAAACCGCGCGCGAAACTGTTATCCTCGCTGCGAGCGCCGCACGCCGCCACGACACGCCGCGCACCCCCATTGCCGCCGAGGACCCGACATGCAGATCAAGATCGAAATCGACGTCAAGCCGGAGGAACTGCGCCGCTTCCTCGGCCTGCCGGATGTATCCGGGCTTCAGGATGAGATCATCGCCTTCCTGCGCGACAAGGTCGAGGCCGCCAGCGAGTTCGATGCCGGCGGCTTCGTCAAGAGCAATATCGACGCGATCAAGAACATCGTCGCCAAGGTCACGGTGAAGGACGCCACGGCGGAAAGCGAAACGGAACGGCCGCGCCGCAGCCGCCGCAAGACACAAGATCCGGAATAAGCGATCGGGCCCAAGCCCGCGGTTCATCCCGCCGCGCGCGCAGTCCGCGTCAGGTCCCGCCACACGCCGCGCCAGAGCGCACTGCGCACCCGCCCTTCGTGACGCATGCGGCGCCGCGATTCGGCCAGCAGGTCCAACTGGTCACGCAGCAGTTCGCCGGCATCGCGCGCGCGGCGCGCCACCGCAAAGCGCACACCCAGGTCGCGCCAGTAGCCGCGCAACGCTCCCGTTTCGTGAACCAGCAGCAGCGCTACGCCGCCGAGAGCGCGGTCGGCATAGTGATTCAGGCGATGATCGATCCCGTCCAGCATCATGCAATTCCGGCAGTGTCTGAGGGAAAACGTATTGCACCAACAAAAAAGGGCCGGGGTTTCCCCCGGCCCTGGTGCCAGCGTCGAGGCGCTGGCTGGGGGACGCTTTAGGCAGCGGCCTTGGCGGTCTTCTTGGCCTTGGCGGCAACCTTCTTCACCGTCGTCTTGGCCTTGGTCACGACCACGGCCTCGCCGGTGATGGCGGCGTTGATGCTCTCGTAGCCCTGCTTGAAGGTCTTGACCAGCTCGTCGCCGGTCTTGGTGACCAGGGTCACGGTGTCGTTGTAGGCCGAGATCACGCGCTCCTTGCCTTCCGGCAGGTAGGCGACCGGGTTGGCGGCAACGGTCTTGATGCCGTCGGCCTTGGCCTTCTCGAAGCTGGTCTGGGCGGCGGCGAGGAGGTCCTTGCCGGCCTCGACATTGGTCTTGACCAGGGTCTGCACGCCTTCGACGACGATGCTGTTGGCGGTCTTCAGAGTCTCGAAGCCGGCCTGCACCGCTTCCTGGCCCTTGGCGACGATCGGCTCAACCTTGCCCTTGACATCATTCACGATGGTTTCAACGTTCATTTGCTGCACTCCATTACATTAAGTGATTGAAAAATAGTTAGTCTTTCATCCAACTTGCTGCGATGCAGCAATTGTTGCAGCGCATCATATTGGCCGAGATTGCAGCTGTCAAGATGGCTTTGGCCCGACGCACGGACGCCAGCGCAACCCTGACCGGCACTCGGCCGTACCAGGGCTGCCGCTTATGATGAGCGGCCTTCCGGAGCGAGACACGACGTGATCAGCACTTACGACCCCTGGCTGGTCGCCCTGTCCTGTGGCGTCGCCGCGTTCGCCTCGTTCGTGGGTCTCAGCCTGTCCACACACATCCGTCGCCCCGACAACGCACACCTCAGCCTGGCGTGGCTGCTGGCCGGCGGCAGCGTCATGGGCATTGGCATCTGGGGCATGCATTTCATCGGCATGCTGGCGCTGAAGCTGCCGTTTACCGTGACCTACAGCCTGCCGGCGACGCTGGCCTCCCTGGGCATCGCCGTGGTCATTGCCTGTTTCGCCCTCTACACCTGCAACCTGGCGACGCTCGGCGAAGGCCGCCTGCTGGTGGCGAGCCTGCTGATGGGCCTGGGCATCGTGTCCATGCATCACAGCGGCATGGCCGCGATGCAACTGTCGCCCGGCCCGTATTACCACCCTGGCATGTTGCTGCTGTCGGCGATCTTTGCCGTCGCGGCGTCGCAGTTGGCGCTGCGCATGGTGTACCGCCGTCGCAGTGAGAGTCTGCTGGAGGCGCCGTGGAGCAAGGCCGGCGCCGCGCTGGTGATGGGGATGGGTATCGCCGGCATGCACTACATCGGCATGGCGGCGACGGAATTCGCGCCCCAGACCGTGACTCCCGGCAACCCGCAGACCCTGGGCCGCGAGGCCCTTGCCCTGGTCATCGGTGCCGGCGCCGCGCTGCTGATCCTGATCACGCTGGGCGCGGCCGTGATCGAGACGAGGCTGGGACAGATCCGCGGCGACAACGAGAAACTCGAGGCGCGCGTGCGCGAACGCACCGCCAGCCTGACCGCCGCCAACGAGACGCTGCAGCGCGAGATCGGCGATCGCCGCCTGGTCGAGGAAAAGCTGGCGCGCTCGATGGAGAGCCTACAGCTGATCAACCGCGAACTGGAACAGTTCGCCTACATCGCCTCGCACGACCTGCAGGCGCCGCTGCGCACCATCTCGGGATTCTGCCAGCTGCTGCAGCGGCGCTATCGCGAATCCCTCGACGCACAGGCCAACGACTACATCCAGCACATCGTGCAAAGCGCCGCGCACATGCAACGGCTGATTTCCGGTCTGCTCGAGTTTTCCCGCGTCGGCGGTCAGATGCGCATCGAAACCGTGGATCTCGAAATGCTGCTGCAACAGGCGCAGAAAAACCTGCACGCGGTCATCACTGCGCGCGGCGCCGAGATCACTCATGGCCCCCTGCCCAAGGTCATCGGCTCGGCGCTGGAGCTGACCCAGCTGCTGCAGAACCTGATCGGCAACGGCATCAAGTTCCAACCGGGTGCGCACCCGCGCGTACACCTTTCGGCGGTACGCGACGGCAAGTTCTGGCGCGTCTCGGTGGCCGACCAGGGCATCGGCATCGCCGAGGACGATCAGCGCGATATCTTCCTGATCTTCCGTCGCCTGCATGGCGAAAGCGAGTACGAGGGTACCGGCATCGGCCTGTCCATCTGCCAGAAGATCGTCAAGCAGCACGGCGGCGACATCTGGGTGGACTCGCGCCCCGGCGAAGGCGCGACCTTCCATTTCACGCTGAAGGCCATCGACACGCCCGCCACAGCCGCGCCGGAGCGTATGCCTGCCGTCAGTACGTCACCGTGATGGTGATGGTGTCGGCATAGCTGCCGGCCGGCACTTTCTGCGACGCCGGAATGCTGGCGTAGACCGGGATGTTCACCGTGACGCTGGTCACCAGCAGCCCCGATTGGTGGATGCTGCCGGTCACGGTAGACGAGCCGCCGGTGCCGTCGCCCCAGACCTGCGAATAGCCGATGTCCTTGTAGAGGTTGTAGCTCAGCGTGTTGGTCAGCCAGCTCATCTTGCGGGCGGCATAGCTCGACGAGCCGCCGGTGGACAGGGCGATGGTGTAATCGACGTCGACCGAAGTCAGGCCCAGCACCGTCACGCCAGTGCAGGTCAGCGCCACCGTGCCCGTGGAGGTGACCGTCGCCCCGCTCAGGCCATCGTAGCTGGGGAAAGCCACCGGCACGCTGGCCACCACGCAGGTGTTCAGCAACGCCCAGGCCGGCGCCGGCACTGTCAGGCCGGCCAGCACTGCCAGCACCAGCGTTTGCTTCTGCAAGCTCATGGCGAAACCTCCTTGCACAGCGCGTCGACGTCAGGCTCCTCATCAGGCGTCCAGCGCGCGACGCAGTGATGGCCCGGCCAGCGGGCATCCACCCGCCGCCGCTGCGCCGGGCCGTCCAGATAGGTCTGACCGTTGAAACCGACCGGCAGCGCTTCCGGCGCACCGCGCAGAAAGACCTGCGCGCCCGCCGGCACCGGCGCACCGCCACGCAGATGCAGGCGCAGGCGCGTGCCCTCCGGGGCGCGCAACGCGAAATGCACGTGCGTGCCGCCCCGCGTCGGCAGGAACACCGGCTGGCGCAATTCCGTGATCTCGTACTGCATGGGCACGTCGCTGTCCTCGATCCGCAAGGCCGTGGTTTCGTAGGTCCGCAAGTCCGGCACCAGCAGCTTGCCCGCCGCGTCGGTGCGGCCGGCGGGCTGCTCGTTGGCATAGATGCGCACACCCGGCACGCCGGCGGCATCGACCACCGCGAAGCTGCCATTGACCGGGCGCGTCCAGAAGGCATCGCGACCCAGCAGTGCGAAACCGGTGGTGTAGCCCAGACGGTAGCTGTTGTCGCCACCGCGCCGCTCGGCGTCGGCGGTGACGGTGCCACGCTCCTGCGCCCACTGTCCGGCGAGATCATATCGCCCCGTGACCCCGGTTTCGGCCGAGGCGCGCCAGGAATAATCCAATGCGCTCTGCATCGAACGCTGCAGCGTGAAGCGGCCGACGTTGCCGCGACCGTCGTGGGTGTATTCGGAACTGGCCAGCAGGTCACGGCCGAACTGCCAGTTCAGCCCCAGGTAGGCCCCATAGTCCCGCGTCTGCGACGTGGCGCGGGTGGCGTTGACGAACAGGTTCCAGTCGCGCGCGAAGCCGTAGTTGTAATTCAGCCCGAGAATGTTCAGATCGCCGCTGCTGGCATGGCCTTGACGCAGGTAGCTCAGCGACAGCGAGCCGTTGGTATGCGGCGCAAAACCGACGCGCATCAGATCGCTGCGTGTCACGGCATCGGGTCCATCGCCCGCGCGAACGAAACGTGAGGTGGAGCGTCGCGTTTCGAGGGTCAGGCTCCAGGACGGGCTGACGCGCTCGAAGCCGGCCACGACACTGCCGCCGAGCCCGGCGATGGTGCCGCTGCCGGCGAGGCCCGCCGAAAACACCCCCAGTGCCGGCTGCAGCAAAGCGACGGAGAGGGCCATCAGCTCCTGCTCGTGCAGCACCTCGGCATGCGTCTCCAGGGTCAGCATCTCGTTCAATCCCTGGCGATAGGTGCCAGCCAGCAGGAAACGGCCGTAGTCGGCCGAGGTCACGGCATAGTTGTTCCGCATCCAGCCGGCTTCCACCGTGTAGTCGGTCAAGCCCGGCCGCAACAGCACCGGCGCGGCGTAAAAAGGCACCGACACGACCTGCTCGCGGCCAAGGACATCGCGGACCACCAGTTGCACTTCGCCACTGCCCGCCACCACCGGGACCCGGTCGAGCTCGAACGGTCCGGTCGGCACGTCCTGGTTGCTGCGCAGACTCTGGTTGACGTAGACGTCGACCGACGATGCCAGGGCGGCACGACCACGCAGGGTCGGCAATGGATAGGTGATCAGATCGGGACGCAGGGAGAACTGCCGTCCCCACTGCAGGCCGCCGATGCGCACGGCCTGCGCGAAACTGCCGCTGCGCGTGATGAGGTCGCCCACACGCAGGCGCTGCAGCGCTGACGGATCATCGACGCTCCAACTGCTGTCGAGACGCACCACCCGCCCCTGGCTGGCGACCGCACTGGTGGCGCCATAGCCCCAGGCACTGAAGGCGCCCAGCTCGCCGACGCCTGCCAGCCGCGTCAAACCCTGCGCGTGCAACAGCTGGCTGTCGAGATTGAAGTAACCGCCGGGTTCGATGCGGGCAGCACCCTCGGGAACTCCGCCGTCGGGCAACAGGTCGAGGCGCGTGACCACGCGCGTGGCCGCCGCCGTGTCCACCCACAGGGTCTGCGTGCAGGCGTCGAAGCGATAGACCAGTCCCGTCACCGCGGCCAGGGGTGACCAGTCCTGATCCTCCTGCCGCAGGACTTTCGCCGGCACCGTGGCGCGCCAGCGTCGCAGACTGTCGGGCGACACCCACAAGGCGCCGTCGGCGGTCTGCAGGACGATATCGCTCTGCTCGGGCTCGCCGGGGCCGGTGCGGACGGAAACCAGAATCTGCTGATCGGCCACGGGCACCACGGCCACCGGCGTTGGCCCGCAACCAGGACCGAACCAGGAAGCCGCGTGGGCGGGGACGAGATGAAAGACGCCCGCTAGCAGGAGGGCCGTGGCGCTAAGGCCCCTGCAGCACCAGGCCGGCATGGACAGGTCCGTCATCGGTGCTCGCGGAAAGGGTGCCGGCGCCCGCAGCCAGCGACTTCGCGGGCTTGAGCATCCAGGTATAGGTCTCGCCGGCAAACACGTAGGCAAAGCCGTCGGCATTCACCGCCTGCGCGCCCTGCGTCAGCTGGACATTGGCCAGCTTCACATGGCGGTTGCCGTCGTTGCGGACGCTGAGCGCGACGCCGCCGTCCGGCTGTTGCCGCGCCTGCCAGGCCAGCGACGTCGGCTGGGGCTTGGCCGGCTTGAGAAAGACCGGCACGCCAAAGCGCAGCAGCAGCCGCAGCGCGGAGCCACCCGCGGCATCGCCCGCGGGCGCCGGGCTCGGCGCCGTCTCCGGGACTTCCTGCAGGAACAGGCGGTAGGCCTTTTCGACCGGGCTGTCGGCCTGCGCGCGGGATTTGAGTCCGACGCGCACGATCTGCTGGCCGCCTGCCGCGACGCGGAACATCGGCGGGCTCACCAGCATCTCCGGCGCCGGCGCGTAATGGTCCTCGCCGCGCTCACGCGTCCAGCGCATCACCTCGGCCTGGATGACCTTGTTGTCGCCGGTGCCGTTGGTCAGCGTCACCGCGTCGGCGGGCCGCTGCGCGTCCAGGCTCACCGTGATCGGATTGAGGGCTATGCCGGCCGGTGCCGCGGCGTGCGCGACGGCGCCCACCAACAGCAAGGCAATCGCAGAAAGGACTCGCATGGGCGCGGACTCGGACAGGACCTGACCGCTACTCTAGCGGGAACCGGCGACGGGGTCAGTAGTTGACCGTGACGTTGACGGTATCCGTGTAAGCACCGGCGCTGACATTCTGCTGCTTGGGCAGCAGGCCGTAGACGGTGATCACGTCCGGCGTCACCGTCGCGGTCTTATTGACCGTGTCAGTGCCGGGCGTGTTGCCCCAGTTGGTGCTGTGGCCAGCGTCCTGGTAGAGCCCATAGGCGAGCAGATTGGCGCCGCTGCTCATCTTGCGCGTGGTCACCGTGGCGCCGCTGGCGGCGCCGGCATCGAGCCCGACCTTGTACGCCGTGCCGGTGGTGCAGGTCACCGTGATGGTGCCGGTGGCCGCAGTGTCGGAAGTCGCGGTCGGCGCGTAGTTGCCGAACACCACCGGCGTGGCGGCGACGATGCAGGACGTGGTCACGGTGGCGGTGACCGCCATCGTGGTGGAAGTGGTGGCGGCCATCGCCGGCTGCGTCAACAGCACGACTGCCGCGGCCGATAAGACGATACGAAGTTTCATTAGTAGTTCACCGTGACGTTGACCGTATCCGTATAGGCACCGGCGCTGACATTCTGCTGCTTGGGCAGCAGGCCGTAGACCGAGATGACGTCGGGCGTCACCGTCGCGGTCTTGTTGACCGTGTCGGTGCCCGGCGTGTTGCCCCAATTATTGCTGTGACCCGCATCCTGGTAGAGCCCGTAGGACAGCAGGCTGGCGCCATTGGCCATCTTGCGCGTCGTCACCGTCGCGCCACTGGCGACGCCGGCATCGAGCCCGACCTTGTAGGCGGTGCCGGTGGTGCAGGTCACGGTGATGGCGCCGCTGGCGGCGGTATCGGTCGCCAGCGTCGGATCGTAATTGCCGAAGACCACCGGCGTGGCGACCACGATGCAGGAGGTGGTCACGGCGGCGGTGACCGCCATGGTGGTGGAGGTGCTGGCCGCCTGCGAAGCCTGCGACAGCAGCAGGATGCCCGCGCCCATCAAAGCCGTTTGAACCTTGGTCATGACACTGCCCTGTGTGAAGAGGAGACGGCGACATGCTTGCATCGTCCCTTCCCAGCAGGTGAACGCAGCCTACGGACGGCAGGCGCCACGGGACCGTCGGCGTTCCCGGGAGACTTATCCACAAATCCGGCCCTGCCACCGGTAAGAAATCTACTACGTCGGCGCTGCGTCTGCGCAAACGCACCCGCTCTGCCGGGATTCCGCCAGCGCTTTTGCCGCCATCGCGCGCCAGATTTCCGGCGCCGCGGTTTCGCGGTCGCCGCGCCCGGGTTATCTTCGCGCCATGAACAACTGGCTCCAGCACCTGCATCAGCGCCTCTGGCAGGAGGACGGCGCGCTCGGCCGCAGCGAGCGCGCCCTGGTCCGCACCGGCCGCTACGTCTTCGCCCTGTGCCGCGATCTCTTCGAGGGCCAGATCTCGATGCGCGCCATGAGCCTGGTCTACACCACGCTGCTGTCGCTGGTGCCGATCCTGGCGCTGGCGTTCTCGGTGCTCAAGGCGCTGGGCGTGCACAACACGCTGGAGCCTTTGCTGGCGCAGTTCCTGAGCCCGCTCGGCAGCCAGGCCGACCAGATCACGCAGAACATCATCGGCTTCGTCGACCGCATGAAGGTCGGCGTGCTCGGCTCGGTCGGCATCAGCCTGCTGCTGTACTCGGCGGTCTCGCTGATCCAGAAAGTCGAGGCCAGCTTCAATTTCATCTGGCGCATCGCGCGACCGCGGCCGCTGTCGCAGCGGGTCAGCGAATACATCTCGGTGCTGATGATCGGCCCCGTGCTGGTGTTCTCGGCGATCGGGCTGACCGCCAGCGTCACCAGCAACAGCATCGTCGCCCGCATCACCGCCATCGAGCCCTTCGGCCTGCTGTTCATCGGCCTCACCAAGCTGCTGCCTTACGTCCTGATCGTCGCCGCCTTCAGCTTCCTCTACAGCTTCGTGCCCAACACGCGCGTGCGCTGGCAGGCGGCGGCGGGTGGCGGGCTGTTCGCCGGCCTGCTGTGGCAGACCTGCAGTGTGCTGTTCGCCTCGTTCGTGGCCGGCGCCACCAACTACAACGCGATCTACTCCGGTTTCGCGATCTTCATCTTCCTGCTGATCTGGCTGCACCTGGGCTGGCTGATCCTGCTGATGGGCTGCCAGCTCGCCTACTACCTGCAGAACCCGGCGCAGGTGGCGCCGCATCGCATCGCGCCGGCGCTGTCCGGGCGCGGTGCCGAATATCTGGGATTGATGATCATGGTGCTGTGCGGCCGCCGCTTCCTCTCCGGCGAGGAAGGACTCACCCAGGAGCAGCTCGCACGCGAGTTGCACGCGCTGCCCGAACACGTCGCGCAGAGCGTCGAGGTGCTGCTGCGCGACGGCCTGCTGATCGAGGCCGGCCGCAAGCGCACGCAGCTGCTGCCGGGCATGGACCTCGACTCGATGGCGCTGACGCGCCTGTGGCGCCTGGCCCGCGCCGGCAACTCGCTGATGCCGCGCATCGACGGACCGGCGGCGCAGCAGGTCGCCGCGCTGCTCGACGAGGCCGAAGCCCGCTTCGAGAAGGCGCACCAGGGCCTGAGCCTGCGCCAGTTCATTCTGGAACTCGATCAGCGCGCCTGAGAGGCACCACCCGCTATGCGGCGCTGGCAGCGGAAAGTAGTTATATTTTATTTATCAAATTAAAATTCATTAAATAAATTATAACTATTTTCCTGGTGATTCCGACCACACCGGGTGGCGTTGCAGAGGCGGTCACCGCGTTTCTCCACTGGGCGAATTCACCTATCATCGCGGCTCCGGCAGGCGCACCGGGCCCCTTAGAAATCGAACGGCGCCTCCATTGGGGAGCAGCATGGCGAAGCAGTCCGTCTACGCGGAAAAGATCTGGCTGAAACAATACCCGGCGGGCGTGCCGACCGAGATCGACGTCAGCGAGTACAGTTCGCTCGCCGACGTGCTGGAAAAGAGCATCGAACGCTACCGCAGCCTCGTCGCCTACGAGTGCATGGGCGTCTCGTTCAGCTACGACGATCTCGACCGCTACAGCCAGGACTTCGCCTCCTACCTGCAGAACGTGCTGGGCCTGAACAAGGGCGACCGCGTCGCGGTGATGATGCCCAACCTGCTGCAGTACCCGGTGGCGATCTTCGGCATCCTGCGCGCGGGCCTGGTGGTGGTGAACGTCAACCCGCTGTACACGCCGCGCGAGCTGGAGCACCAGCTGCGCGACAGCGGCGCACGCGCCATCGTCATCGTCGAGAATTTCTGCGTCACCCTGCAGCAGGTGCTGGACAAGACGCCGGTGGAGACCGTCATCACCACCCAGCTCGGCGACATGCACCCGTTCCCGAAGAACCTGCTGGTCAACGCGGTGGTGAAGTACCGCAAGAAGCTGGTGCCGAAGTGGGAGATTCCCGACGCCGTGCCGCTGCGCACCGCGCTGGCCCTGGGAAAGGCCGAGCCCTACCACCGCGTGCCGCTGACGCACCAGGACACCGCCTTCCTGCAGTACACCGGCGGCACCACGGGCCTGTCCAAGGGCGCGCAGCTCCTGCACGGCAATATCGTCGCCAACCTGCTGCAGATGCGCGCCTGGATGAGCATGCTCAACGAGCCCGGCAAGGAGTGCGTGATCACCGCCCTGCCGCTGTACCACATCTTCGCGCTGTCGGTGAATTGCCTGGTGTTCATGTCGATCGGCGGCAAGAGCGTGCTGATCCCCAACCCGCGCGACATGGACGCCTTCGTCGCCGAGTTGCGCCGCCATCGCTTCACCGCGTTCACCGGCGTCAACACGCTCTACAACGGTCTGCTGCACTCGCCGGACTTCGACAAGATCGACTTCTCCGCGCTGAAGATGGTGGTCGGCGGCGGCACCGCCGTGCAGCAGGCGGTGGCCGAGCAGTGGCAGAAGCGCACGGGCAAGGGCCTCACCGAAGGCTACGGCCTCACCGAGACGTCGCCCGGCGTCAGCTTCAGCCCGCTCGACAAGCCGGCCTGGAACGGCACCATCGGCGTGCCCCTGCCCTCCACCGAGGTCAGCCTGCGCGACGACGACAACCGCGAAGTGCCGCTCGGCGAGCCCGGCGAGCTCTGCGTCAAGGGACCGCAGGTGATGGCCGGCTACTGGCAGAAGCCGGAGGAGAACGCCAAGGTCTTCACCGTCGACGGCTACCTCAAGACCGGCGACGTCGCCGTGATGGACGAGCGAGGCTATCTGCGCATCGTCGACCGCAAGAAGGACATGATCCTGGTCTCCGGCTTCAACGTGTATCCCAACGAGATCGAGGCCGTGGTGGCGATGCATCCCGGCGTGCTCGAATGCGCCTGCATCGGCGTGCCGGACGACAAGAGCGGCGAAGCGGTGAAAGTGTTCGTGGTGCGCAAGGACCCCAACCTGAGCGTCGAAGTGCTGCGCGAGTTCTGCAAGCAGCAGCTCACCGGCTACAAGGTGCCCAAGCACATCGAGTTCCGCGACGCGCTGCCCAAGACGCCGGTCGGCAAGATCCTGCGCAAGGAACTGCGCGGCTGATACGGCACACAGCGCGGTAGTGGATTTGACCCACGCCGCGCCGGAGCGACATGGCTCCTATACTGACTCGTCCAGTCCAGGAATCGCCGTGGCCACCCTGTTGTCACGCAATGTCAGAGCGGGAGAGCAGATCTTCGCCGAGGGCGATGCCGCCGACTGCGCCTACGTGGTCGAGACCGGCGAAGTCGAGATCCACGCCCGCATCGATGATCGGGTCGAGTGCATCGCGGTCGTCGGCCCCGGCGACCTGCTTGGCGAAATGGCGGTGGTGGACGATGCGCCACGCTCGGCCACCGCCATCGCCGCTGTCGATACGCGACTGACGCCCATCGACCGCAGCCAGCTCTCCTCCCGCCTGCAGACCGCCGACCCGATCGTGCGTCTCCTGCTGGACGTGGTGCTCAACCGTCTGCGCAATCGCCTGGGCAAGAACGGCAGCGCGCGCAGCGGCGGGGCCAACGCCGACGCCATTGACCGCATCCGGCTCGAAAACGAACTCAAGTCCGGCATCCACGCCGGGGAGCTGCGGCTCTACCTGCAACCGATCGCCGACATGCGCAGCCAGCGCATCGCCGGCTTCGAGAGCCTGGTGCGCTGGCAGCATCCGATCTGCGGCATCGTCCGTCCCGACCTGTTCATCCGCGTCGCCGAGGACAGCGGCCTGATCGTGCCGCTGGGCCGCTGGGTGCTGCGCGAGGCCTGCCGCGCCGCACTGCGCTTCGAGCACGAAACCAACCGCGCCAATCTGCGCGGCCAGGGCGGATTCATCAGCGTCAATGTCTCGCCCGGGCAGTTCCGCGACCCCGAATTCCTCCCCGCGCTCGCCGACATCCTGCACGAGACTGGCCTGCAACCCTCGCGCCTCAAGCTGGAGATCACCGAGAGCGTGTTCGGCGACGCCGAGGCCGCCAAGCGCTGGATCGCCGCCTGTCGCAAGCTGGGCGTGCGCATCGCGCTCGACGACTTCGGCACCGGCTACTCGTCGCTGAGCTACCTGCACGAGTTCGACATCGACACGCTGAAAATCGACCAGAGCTTTGTGCGCCGCATCCTCAGCGACGCGCGCAGCGAGAAGATCGTCGCCGCCATCGTGCAGCTCTCGCAGTCCCTGGGGCTGGAGATCATCGCCGAGGGCGTCGAGACCGAGGCGCTGCTGCAACGCCTGGCCGCGATGGGCTGCCAGTACGCGCAGGGCTATCTCATCGCGCGGCCCAGCCCGGTCGAGGCCTATTTCGCCGCCGCCTGACCGACACCCTTCCGCGGGGCGTGTTCGGCCAGCAGTTCCGCAAGCCGCGCCACCGGCACCGCGGCGCTGAACAGGAAGCCCTGATACTCGTCGCAGCGCAGCCGCCGCAGGGCATCACGCTGTGCGGCCTGCTCGACGCCCTCGGCGGTCACCTTCAGCTTGAGCGAGTGCGCCAGCGAGATGATGGTCGAGACCAGACTCATGATCTGCGGATCGTCGAGCATGCGCGAAACGAACTGGTAGTCGAGCTTGACCGCCGTTGCCGGCAAGCGGCTGAGCCAGGCCAGCGACGAATAGCCGGTGCCAAAGTCGTCGATGGCGACGCCGATGCCGGCTTCACGCAGCTGCCGCAGTTTCTCGACGTTGGCGTCGATGTCCTGCATCACCATGCTCTCCGTGATTTCGATGTCGAGCCGGTCGCCATAGCGCCCTCCCCGCGCCACCGCCTCGCGGATGTCGGCGAGGAAATCGCGATGCTGCAGGTGCAGGGGCGAGATGTTGACGGCGACACGCGGCGGATCGCCGTGCAGCGACAGCGTCTCGTTGAGATCCGCCGCGACGCGATGCAGCAGCCAGCGGCTGACCTCGAGAATCAGGCCGGTTTCCTCCAGGATCGGGATGAACTCGCCCGGCCGCACATAGCCCTGATCGGGATCGCGCCAGCGCAGCAGTGCCTCCACGCCGCTGATGACGCCGTCGGCGAGGTCGATTTTCGGCTGGTAGTAGACCTCGAACTCCTCCCGCTCGACCGCGCGGCGCAGCCGCGTCGCCAGCAGCAGACGCTGCGCCAGACCGGTGTTCTGCGCCGGCGCGTAGAAGAACACCCGCTCGCCCGCCGCCAGCGCCTGGTCCATGGCCGCCTCGGCGTTGCGCAGCAGTTCGCGCGCGTCGCCGGCATCGGTCGGGAACATCGACACCCCGCTGCGTCCCGCCAGGCGCAGCTCGCGCCCCTCCACGGCGAAGGGATCGGCAAAGGCGCTGAACAGGCGTCGCTCGATCCAGGCGGCCACCGCAGCCTCGGACTGCCCGTCCTTGCGCTCATCCCGCAGCATCATCACCGCGAAACGCTTCTGCGTGACCAGCGCGAGATTGCGCGCGCCGCCGAGGTTGGCCCGCAGGCGTCGCGTCAGCTCGACCAGGACTTCGTCGGCCACCGACTGCCCCATCGAGTGCGCCAGCGCATCGAACTGCTCGATCTCCAGCACGATCAGTACCAGCTCGGAGGCCTCCTGGCGGGCCACCTGCAGCTTCTGCGCGAGACGGTCGTGGAACAGATGGCGGTTGGCCAGCTCGGTCAGCGGATCGAAATGCACCATGAACTGGAGGCGGATTTCCTTGACCAACGCATTGAGCTTGAGCGACAGGTCGCCAACCAGCTTCTCCAGCAGACGCACTTCCTCGGCATTGAAAAAGCCCGGCTCCTCGGAGAACAGGACCAGCGCGATGCTTTCATCACTGTCGGTGCGAAACGGCAGCACGGCCATCGAGCGGAAACGCTTGTCCGCCAGCTCGGCGCGGACATCCGCAAAGGCCGGGTCATCGCCCAGGTCGTTGCACAGCACCCGTGCGTGATGCCCGAGAGGGCAGGCGCGCTCCACGAGTCGGCTCATGGTCGCGTAGCCGGCGCCGACACCCGCGGCCGCGACGATGTAACGCTGGCCGGCGGCCGGATCGGATTCGCAGACCAGCGCGCTCTGAAAACGACCGTGCTCCACCGCGATGCGGCAGGCGTGCTGCAGCAGTTCCTCGCGGCTGGCGACGCGCACGATCAGGTCGCTGGTGTTGCTCAGCACCGCGTAAATCCGGTTGAGGCGCGCCAGCTCGGCGCCGCGCGCCTTCAGCTCGCTCTCGTTGCGGCGGCGCTCGGTGACGTCATCGGCGGTGCCGACCGCGCCGACGATCTCGCCGTTGCGGATCAGGGGCGCGACGCTGAAGGTGATGAGAACGACCCGGCCATCCTTGCGGCACAGCGGCGTCTCGAAATCGGTTACCGTGGCGCCCTCGCGGATCACGCTGTAGAAAGGCACGGCGACCCGTGCCGCCTGCTCCGGTTCGTACAGCGCGTTGAAATGGGTCCCGAGAATCTCGTGCAGCGCGTAGCCGGTGATCTCGCAGGTGCGGGGGTTGGCCAGGGTGAAGTGCCCCTCCAGGTCGAGCGCATAGATCGCGTCACGGGCGCTGAGCATCACCTTCTGCAGGAAATCGGTGGAGTCGCGCAGCGCCGCTTCGACACCGCGCCTTTGCTCGATCATCTGGTTGAACGCGACGGTCAGACGACCCAGCTCGTCGCCGGAGCGCACCGGCACCGACTGGTCGAGGTCACCCTCTGCCGCGCGGGTCGCCGCGCGCCGCAGGTCGGCGATGCCGTCGCGCAGGCCCCCACCGATGCGCCACGACAGCCAGAGGGCGCCGGCGAGCATGCTGCCGCCGATGAGATAGATCGCCGCCATAACCACGCCGCGGATGGCCCGGGCGCCGGCGCCCAGGATGTGCGAGAACTCGCGCTCGATCGGCGTCACTTCGGCATCGAGCAGCGCGACGCGCGTCATGATCTCGGCGACGCGCTCCGGCCGCGCCGGTCCGGGCACCATCTCCCGATGCAACTGCTCGCCGCAGTCCACCAGTTGCGCCACCACGGCATCGGCCGCGGTCCACAGCTCGATCGCCCGGGCGAAGTAGCTCACGGCGTGAAAGCGGCGGAAGGTCGAGATCAGGCTCGGCACGTCCTCGGCATCGTTGCCGCCCTGCAGGAAGCCGCGTTCGGCCGCGGCGTAATCCAGCACCGGCCGCTGCATGGCGACACGGGCGTCATGGTCGCCCAGGGGGATGGCAATGGCGTCGAGGAAAAGCTGGTAGTCGCGGCCGTCGCCGGAGCGCGCGAACCGCTCCAGATGGTAGATCGCCTCTTTCTGACCCTTGGTGTAGAGACCTTCGCCACCGACATAGGCCCTGATCCCGGTGGTGACCTGGGAGGCCAATGTGATGGTCAGTGCCATCACCACGCCGACGGCGGCGAGGCAGCCCACCATGACGACCAGCTTGACGGTGATCGAATAGCCGCTCAGCCGCCACCGCGACGTCGGCGGGAGCCGCGCCGGATCGCCGACACGATGAGGCTGATTTTCCTGACTGCGCACGGTCTCCCTGCGGAACGACGGTCAATGAACCGGACGGCACCTGGTCCGTAAGCATACGCCGAGTGCAGCGCCCGCCGCCGGTGCCGCCAAACGAAACGGCCGGCATCAGCCGGCCGTTGACCACCCGAAGCCCGGTCCCGGGCTCAGGAATGCGCGTCCGGCAGGGCGATATTCATTTCCAGCACTTCCAGTCCGTCCTCGCGCTGGACGTTGATGTTGACGGCGTTGTCCGGCACCTGCACGTACTTGCGCACCACGTCGAGGATCTCCTCGCGCAGCCGCGGCAGGTAGGTCGGCCCGTTGACGCGGCCTTCGCGCTGATGCGCCACCACCACCTTGAGCCGCTCCTTGGCCAGCGACGCCGTGTTCTTGGGTTCGCCGCGGAAGAATTTGAGCCAGTCCATGGGCGCCTCCATCAAGTGCCGAACAGGCGGCCGAACAGGCCCTTCTTTTCGACGTTGAGGAAACGATGCTCGCGCTGCTCGCCGAGGAAGCGCGCCACCACGTCGTCGTAGGCCGACCCGGCATCGCTGTCCTTGTTGACGATCACCGGCGTGCCGGCGTTGCTGGAGGTCAGCACCGTGGTCGATTCAGGAATCACGCCGAGCAGCGGGATCGCCAGGATTTCCCTGACGTCGTCCACCGACAGCATCTCGCCCTTCTGCACGCGCGCCGGGTTGTAGCGCGTCAGCACCAGGTGCTCCTTGACGCGCCCCTCGCCCTTCTCGACCTTGCGGGTCTTGCTCGACAGCAGGCCCAGCACGCGGTCAGAGTCGCGCACCGAGGACACCTCGGGGTTGGTCACCACCAGGGCCTCGTCGGCAAAGTACATGGCCAGGTGCGCCCCGCGCTCGATGCCGGCCGGCGAGTCGCAGACGATGTAGTCGAAACCGTCGGCGACCAGGTCGTTGAGCACCTTCTCGACGCCTTCCTGGGTCAGGGCGTCCTTGTCGCGGGTCTGGCTGGCGGCGAGGATGTAGAGATTCTCGTGCTGCTTGTCCTTGATCAGGGCCTGGCGCAGGTTGGCCTCGCCGTGGATCACGTTGACGAAATCGAACACCACGCGGCGCTCGCAGCCCATGATCAGGTCGAGGTTGCGCAGACCGACGTCGAAATCGATGACGACCGTCTTCTTGCCGCGCTGGGCGAGACCGGTGGCGAACGAGGCGCTGGTGGTGGTCTTGCCGACCCCGCCCTTGCCGGAGGTGACGACGACGATCTTGGTCACGGAAAATCCTCTCTCAATAAGGCGCCCGGGGCTGCCGGACGCTGGTCGCTAATGTAACGGGAAACCGGTGCTTGTAAACGGGTGACCGGGCGCCGCATCGCGGCTCACCAGTCCAGCCGGTCAAGGCGCAGCTTGCCGTCGGCCAGGAAGGCCTGCGCCGGCTTGTTGCGCAGCTCGCCCTGCATCTGCTCGGCGACGGCGTAGATACCAGCAATGGCCACCAGCTCGGCCTCGAAGCGCCGGCAGAACACGCGCGCGTTGATGTCACCCTTGGCACCGGCGATGGCGCGGCCGCGCAGGGCGCCGTAGACGTGCACGCAGCCGTCGGCAATCACTTCGGCGCCGGCGCTGACCGTGTTGACCACGACCAGGTCCGCGCCTTCCACATAGATCTGCTGGCCGGAGCGCACCGGCTCGGTGATGACCCGCGTCGGGCGCGCCGCCACGGGGGCCGGCGCCGGCGCTGGCGACGCGGATGCCGCGGGGGCTGCACTGGCGGCGGGGGCGGTTGCGCGAGCGGATTTCGACTCCGGCGGCAGCACCGGCAGGCCCCAGCTGCGGGCGGCCTCGGACAGGACCCCGTCCGACACGCCGACCGGCTGCATGCCCACCGCCTTGACGCTGGCGATCAGGCTGCCGAGATCCAGCGCGCCGTCGGCGTCGAGGATCACCGGCATGCCGGCCACGGCCTGCGGCATCTGGCGCGCGAAATCCCTGAGCTGGGCTTCGATGGCGGCCGGATCGGCGTCGACCACGCGGATGCGGGTCAGGGACAGCATGCGGCTCTTGAATTCCAGGGCTTTCTTGGCGGGCGGCATGGTTTGCATCGCAGGGAGTTACGTGATTTTATCATTCCGATGACGCAAATGGCCCATGTTTTGCTTGGGCTTGCCGCATCAGCCAACAAAAGGGCGGCGCATGGGCATCGACTGGCAGCGTTATCGCTGCGAGAAATTCCACGACGAGCTGTTCGCGGCGCCGGCGCAACCGCGCGCGGCGGCGCGCCGGCTCGCGGGCTATCTCGACAGTCTCTCGGCCGCCGAACTGGCGGAGCGCCGGCTGGCCGCCGAGCTGGCGATCAAGGTCATGGGCGTCACCTTCACGGTCTACACCGAGGGCCGCAACGTCGACCGCGCCTGGCCGTTCGACATCATTCCGCGCGTCATTGCCCGCACGGAGTGGGAGAAGACCGAGGCCGGTCTCAAGCAGCGCGCGGCGGCGCTCAACCTCTTCATCCAGGATCTCTACGGTCCGCAGAAAATCGTCAAGGACAAGGTGTTCCCCGCCGAGGTGCTGGCGGAGTCGGTCAATTTCCGCCCGCAGTGCCAGGGCATGAAGCCGCGTCACGGCATCTGGGCCCACATCTGCGGCAGCGACCTGGTGCGCGATGGCGACGGCACGCTCTACGTGCTGGAAGACAACCTGCGCGTGCCCTCCGGCGTCAGCTACATGGTGGAGAACCGCCTGGTCACCAAGCGCGTGTTCCCGGAACTGTTCGAGACCACCAACATCCTGCCGGTGGACGACTACCCGACCCAGCTCTACGACACCCTGGCGGCGATGTCGCCGCGTACGGGCGACGAGCCCAACATCGTCCTGCTCACCCCCGGCATCTACAACAGCGCCTACTTCGAGCACTGCTGGCTGGCGCAGCAGATGGGCATCGAACTGGTGGAAGGCTCCGACCTCACCGTCGGCGACGACGACGTGGTCTACATGCGCACCATCTACGGCCCGCGCCGGGTGGACGTGATCTACCGCCGCATCGACGACCTGTTCCTCGATCCCGAGGCCTTCAACCCGGAATCCGTGCTCGGCGCCAAGGGCCTGATGCGCGCCTGGCTCAAGGGCAAGGTGGCGCTGGTCAACGCGCCGGGCGCCGGCGTGGCCGACGACAAGGTCGTCTATACCTTCGTGCCGGCGATGATCAAGTATTACCTGGGCGAGGAGGCGATCCTGCCCAACGTGCCGAGCTTCCTGTGCATGGACCCGAAGCAGCGCAAGCACGTGCTGGCCAACCTGGAGACGCTGGTGGTCAAGCCGGCCAACGAGTCCGGCGGCTACGGCATGCTGATCGGCCCGCGCTCGACCAAGGCCGAGCGCGAGAAATTCCGCAAGCTGATCGAGGCCCATCCGCGCAACTACATGGCGCAGCCGACGCTGTCGCTGTCGACCGCGCCGACCATCACCGACGACGGCATCGAGCCGCGTCATCTCGACCTGCGGCCGTTCATCCTGTCGCGCGGCGACAGCACCTACGTCACCACCGGCGGCCTGACCCGCGTGGCGATGGTCAAGGGCTCGCTGGTGGTCAACAGCTCGCAGGGCGGCGGCAGCAAGGACACCTGGATCGTCGATCCCGACGACGACCCCCTGGCGCAGACCCAGACGCAGCGCCCGGCCGGAGGAACCGCCTGATGCTCTCCCGCGTTGCCGACAACCTGTACTGGTTCGGCCGCTACATCCAGCGCGCCGAGAACACCGCCCGCGTGGTGAACGTCCACGCCAACCTGCTGCTGGACCTGCCGCGCAAGGTGCAGTTCGGCTGGACGCCGCTGGTCGACATCTTCGGTGCCGAAGCCAGCTTCCGCGAGCGCTACACCGAGTTCAGCGAGGCCAATGTGGTGCGCTTCCTGCTGATCGATGCACAAAATCAGGGCTCGATCCTGTCGTCGCTCAATGCCGCCCGCGAGATCCTGCGTACCACCCGCGACCATATCCAGCGCGAAGTCTGGGAGAAGCTCAACGACCTGCACTACACCGTCAAGGAGCGTGGCGAGGCGGCGCTGTCGCGCTCCAAGCGCCAGGAGTTCCTGGGCCGGGTGATCGACGGCACGCAGCTGCTCTACGGCATGCTGGCCTGCAACATGTCGCACGATGTCGGTTTCCAGTTCATGCGCATCGGCACCAGTTTGGAGCAGGCCGACATGACCACGCGCATCATCGATGTGCGTTCGTCCAACCTCATCCGCTCCGGCGCCGCCGACGAACTGCGGCCGTTCCAGAACATCCAGTGGATGAGCGTGCTGCGCTCGCTGACCGCCTACCAGATGTACCGCCGCCACGCCCGCATCCGCGTCAGCGGCGCCAGCGTGCTGCGCTTCCTGCTGCAGAACCGCGAGTTTCCGCGCAGCGTCACCTTCGGCCTCAACACCATCGCCGCGACGCTGCCGCACCTGCCGCAGAACCGCGCCATCGAGCGCACGGTGGACCGCACCCGCGCCCTGGTGCACGACGCCAACCTGGAGCAGCTGGTGGAGTCGGGCCTGCACGAGTTCGTCGACGAGGTGCAGATCGGCCTGGCGCAGGTGCACGAGGCCGTCAGCAACGCTTATTTCAGGCTTTGATCCGGGCGCCAGGGTCGCGAAGGCCGGCAAAGGGACGAAATCGCCGCCACCCGCTGTGGCTCTGCCGTGGTATCGGTCCGTTATATTTTGCTTATCGATTTAAAAATCGATAAATAATTTATAACGGCCTGAAGCCCCGCCCGGCCGCGAGCGGGTGGCACCCAAAACGGCTCAGAACGACTGCTGCGACGCGTTGCCCGGCAGTGGCGACGGCTGCTGCTGCTGCGGCGCGACGGCCGCCAGTTCCCAGTCGAAGCGCGGCAGCGCCTCGCGGAACACGCGCTCGAGTTGTTCGCCCCAGGCCTTCTTCAGCGCCGCGTAGTACGGCGTATCGAGGTCCAGGCGCAGCTTGTGGGAAATGGCCAGCGTGTCGCGCGGCAGGATCGCCAGGTCCAGCGGCGGGCCGACGGTGAGGTTGGACTTCATCGTCGAGTCCAGCGACACCAGGGCGCAGCGGGCGGCGTCCTCCAGCGTGATGTGCGAGCGGATGATGCGGTCGAGAATCGGCTTGCCGTACTTGCTCTCGCCCACCTGCAGATAGGGCATCTCCTGCGAGGCGGCGATGCAGTTGCCCTCGGGATAGATCAGGTACAGCGCCGGCTCCTCGCCCATGATCTGGCCGCCGAGAATCAGCGTGGTGCGGTAGTCGACATTGCTGTTGGCGTACTGCCCGATATTGGCCGAGTCCTGCTGCGCACGCACCGAAAGATTGCCGACGTAGTCGGCGGCATCGTACATGTGGCGCACGCTGTTGAGGCTGACCGGCGCCAGCGGGTCGGCCAGATCGCGGCGGATCAGGTTCAGCACCGCCTGCGTGGTCGCCAGATTGCCGGCCGACTGGATCACGAACACGCGCTGCCCGGTGGTCTCGAACAGGTGCAACTTGTTGTAAGTACGGACGTCGTCGACGCCGGCGCTGGTGCGCGTGTCGCTGGCGAACACCAGTCCGTCGTCCACTTTGATGGCAACGCAATAAGTCATGGGGAGTTCGGTCGAGGCGTGTCAGCGAGCTTGTAACAATTCCGCATTCTAAGGCCTGAGCCACCGGCAGTCATGGATTCGCCAGCATGCCTTGTGCCAGCTTGCCCCCGCGTGCAGACTCAATCCCCATCAAAAAAAGACCGAGGAGAACCCCACATGTCCGCGACCGTCGACTTCTTCTGGGAACCGGGCAGTCCCTACACCTACCTCGCCGCCACCCAGGTCGAGGCCGTGGTGGGTGGCGCCGGCGGCACGGTGGTGTGGAAACCCTTCCTGCTCGGCAAGGTGTTCGAGGCCCTGGGCACCAAGCTGCCGGCCTCGGTGCCGGCCAAGGCCGCCTACATGTTCAAGGACGTCGCCCGCTGGGCGCAGCTCTACGGCGTGCCGCTGACCATGCCCAAGGTGTTTCCGGTGCACAGCCTCGCGGCCAGCCGCGCCGCCATCGCCGCCGGTCAGCTCGGCCATTCGGCCGCGGCGGCACGCGCCATCCTCGGCGCCTACTGGGGCCAGGGCCAGGACATCTCGCAAGTCGAGGTGCTGAGCGCCGCGCTCAACCACGCCGGACTCGATGGCGCCGCCATCCTCGCCCGCGCGCAGGAGCAGAGCGTCAAGGATCAGCTCAAGGAGAACACCGAGGAGGCGCTCAAGCGCGGCGTGTTCGGTGCGCCGACCATGTTCGTCGGCGACGCCATGTTCTGGGGCAATGATCGGCTCGACATGGTCAAGCTGGCATTGCAGGGCCGGATCAAGCACTGAGTCACGCGTGATGGAGCAGCGCCCGGACGCCGCGCCGGACTACGGCATCGACGCCCCCGCGGTGGTCCGCAACTTCCTGGTCGCCGGCAGCGTCTTCCTGCTGTTCGCGATCCTGCAGCCGCTGTACCTGCCGCTGCTGCCGGCGGAGCCGGCGCGCGTGCTCAAGGCCCTGGCGCCGGCGATGCAGGGCCCGGGCTACGGCTTCGTCATCGGCGCGCTGTGGATGCTCTGGGGCAGCAAGGTCGGCAAGCTGCGGCTGCGCGACCGCGTGCTCGGCAGCCTGCGCTGGCGCGGCGACGAGCGCGTGCTCGATCTCGGCTGCGGTCACGGCCTGATGCTGGTGGGCGCGGCCCGGCGCCTGCGCACCGGCAAGGCCATCGGCGTCGATCACTGGTCGCAGGCCGATCAGGCGCGCAACAGCGCCGAGGCGGCGCTGCGCAACGCCCGTCTCGAAGGCGTCTCGCACCGCGTCGAGGTGCGTACCGCCGATCTCCGCAGCCTGCCCTTCGCCGACGGTGAATTCGACCGCGTGCTGTCGAGCTGGGCGCTGCACAACCTGCCGTCGGCGGCGGCGCGCGAGCAGGCTCTGGCCGAACTCGTACGTGTGCTCAAGCCCGGCGGCGACGTGGTGATCGCCGACCTGCGCCACGTCCGCGACTACGCGCGCGAGCTGCATCGTCGCGGACTCGAGATCGTCTCCCTCGGCGCGCCGAGTTTCCTGTTCCTGCTGCCGACCCTGACGCTGGTGGCGCGCAAGCCGCGCTAGCGCGACCGCTCAGCGTCGCAAATCCAGCGTGCAGGGATACTCCGGATTGGGCGCCTCCGCCGGCGGCTCGTACCAGCCCGGCGTGTGGCCCAGCGGCGCGAAGCGCGTCAGACGCCGCGCTTCGGCCTCGTAGCTGTTGACCGGGAAGGTCTCGTAGTTGCGTCCGGCGGGATGCGCGACGTGGTAGGTGCAGCCGGCCACCGCGCGCCGGTTCCAGGCGTCGTAAAGATCGAAGATCAGCGGCGTGTGCACGCCGATGGTCGGATGCAGGCAGGCATAGGGCTGCCAGGCGCGGTAGCGCACGCCGGCCACGTACTCGCCACGCACGCCGGTCGGCCGCAGCGGCAGGCGCCGGCCGTTGCAGGTGACGAAGTGCCGCTCGCCGGTCAGCCCGCGCAGCTTCACCTGCAGGCGTTCCATCGAAGAATCCACGAAGCGCGTGGTGCCGCCGCCGCCCGGCTCCTCGCCCAGCACCGGCCAGGCCTCCAGCGCATGGCGCAGTTCCAGCTCCAGGCTCTCGAAACCGACGACGCCATGGCGCGGGAAGCGGAATTCGAAATGCGCGTCGAACCATTCGGTCCTGAACGGGAAGCCGGCACGCTGCAGGTCGGCCACCACCTCGCAGAGATCGGCCCAGTTGTCGTGCGGCAGCATCCAGCGGTCCTGCAGCTCGGTGCCCCAGCGCACCAGCGGACGCTGGTAGGGCTGGTCCCAGAACCAGGCGATCAGCGCCCGCACCAGCAGCTGCTGCACCAGCGACATGCGCGCGTGCGGCGGCATCTCGAAGCCACGCAGCTCGACCAGGCCCAGACGGCCGGTCACCGAGTCCGGCGAATACAGCTTGTCGATGCAGAACTCGCTGCGATGCGTATTGCCGGTGAGGTCCACCAGCAGGTTGCGCAGGATGCGGTCCACCAGCCAGTTGGGCACCTGCGCGCCCTTCTGCGGCAGCTGCGCCAGCGCGATCTCCAGTTCGTAGAGCGCGCTGTCGCGGCCCTCGTCGACGCGCGGCGCCTGCGAGGTCGGACCGATGAACAGGCCGGAGAACAGGTAGGACAGCGAGGGGTGGTTCTGCCAGTAGCGGATCATGCTGCCGAGCACGTCCGGCCGGCGCAGGAACGGTGAATCCGCCGGCGTGGCGCCGCCGACCACGACGTGATTGCCGCCGCCGGTGCCGACGGCGCGGCCGTCGATCAGGAATTTCTCCGTGGTCAGGCGCGACAGGCGCGCCTGCTCATACAGCGCCAGCGTGTTGTCGCGCAGCTCCTGCCAGGAATGTGCCGGATGGATGTTGACCTCGATGACGCCAGGGTCCGGCGTGATCTTGATGACCTCCAGCCGCGGGTCCGGCGGCGGCGTGTAGCCTTCGATGCGCACCGGCAGGCCGGTTTCGGCGGCGACGTCCTCGATCGCCGCCACCAGATCGAGGAAATCCTCGGTGCGGCCCACCGGCGGCATGAACACGTTGATGAAACCCTCGCGCGATTCCACCGCCAGCGCGGTGCGCACATTGCCACCCTGCACAAAGCCGTCCTGCCTGCGCGGCCGCGGCTGGTCGGCCTCGTCGGTCAGCTGCTGCGCGTTGCGACGGCGGTTGAGGTCGTGCGGCACGCCGTGCACCTGCAGGTAGGGCTGACGCTGCGGATCGGGCGTCGGCAGCAGCGGTGGCAGCGCGCCGGGATCGGCCGGGATCACCTGCGGATAGCTCGCGGCCGGCAGCCACGGCAGCGTTTCCAGCGGCAGGCGCAGGCCGATCGGCGAGTCGCCGGGGATCAGGAACAGGCGCCCGGTGCGCAGCCGCCAGCGCTCCGACATCCAGCGCGCTGCCGACTGCCAGCGCTGCACCGGCAGCACGAAGCCGCGCGGCGTGCCCAGCCCGCGCTCGAACACGCCGATCATGCGCTGACGCTCTTCCGGATCCTTGAGCTTGTTGTCGGCCGGGTCGAGATTGATCGGCAGCTTGCGCTCCTTCACCAGGTAATGGAGCGTGTCCTCGTAGGCCTCCATCGCATTGCGCGGATCGACCTCCAGCCGTTGCGCCAGGCCGACGATGAACGAGCGCGTCTCCTCCAGCGTTGGCGGCTTTTTGGCGTCGGGCCGGGCCATGGGCGTGCGCCACACCGGCTGCCGGTCGCGGCGCCAGTACAGCGTGTAGACCCAGCGCGGCAGCGATTCACCCGGATACCACTTGCCCTGACCATAGGTGAGCAGGCCCTCGGGCGCGAACTGCGCGCGCAGGCGCTGCGCCAGGTCGTAGGCCAGCTGCTGCTTGGTCGGGCCCACCGCGGCGGTGTTCCACTCCGCGCCCTGCATGTCGTCCAGCGACACGAAGGTCGGCTCGCCGCCCATGGTCAGGCGCACGTCGCCGGCATTGAGCTGGTCGTCGACCGCAGCGCCCAGCGCGTCGATCTCAGCCCACTGCTCGTCGCTGTAGGGCTTGGTGACGCGCGCCGACTCGTACAAGCGCGTGACCCGCATCTCGTGTTCGAACGCCACCTCGCAGGGTTCGACCAGGCCGCTGATCGGCGCCGCCGAAGATGGCTCCGGCGTGGCGCACAACGGGATGTGGCCCTCGCCCGCGAACAGGCCCGAGGTCGGGTCCAGTCCCAGCCAGCCGGCGCCCGGCACATAGACCTCGCACCAGGCGTGCAGGTCGGTGAAGTCGTGATCGGTGCCGCTGGGTCCGTCGAGCGATTTCACGTCCGGCTTGAGCTGGATCAGGTAACCGGAGACGAAACGCGCGGCGAAGCCCAGCTGCCGCAGGATCTGCACCAGCAGCCAGCTCGAATCGCGGCAGGACCCCGAGGCTTTTTCCAGCGTCTCTTCCGGCGTCTGTACGCCGGGCTCCATGCGGATGAGGTAGCCGATGTGCCGCTGCAGCCGGGCATTGAGATCGACCAGGAAGTTCACCGTGTTGGCCGGCTCGCGCGAGATGCCGTCCAGGTAGGCCTTGAGGCGCGGCCCCAGCGGCAGCGCGCGCCGGTAGGGTCGCAGGTCTTCCCTGAGCGAGGCCTCGTACTCGAACGGGAAGCGGTCGGCGTAGGGCTCGACGAAGAAGTCGAAGGGATTGATCACCGCCAGGTCGGCGGTGAGGTCCACCGTCACCTTGAATTCCGTGACCTTGTCGGGGAACACCACCCGCGCCAGCCAGTTGCCGAAGGGATCCTGCTGCCAGTTGATGAAATGGCCGGCTGGCTCCACCTTGAGCGAGTAGCCGAGGATCTGCGTGCGCGAATGCGGCGCCGGCCGCAGGCGGATGATCTGCGGCGACAGGCTCACCGGCTTGTCGTAACGGTAGGTGGTCAGGTGATGCAGGGCGGCGTGGATGGTCATGAGGCTTCCCGGCGGCGAATGACCGCCCCAATCCCTTGGCAAAAGGGATGCCAGTTTATGCCCTGCCGGCACGGGAACCGGCCCGAATGTCCTTATACTGCCGAAAAATATCGCCGCCGCTCCCGTGACCGACCTGCGCAGCCGTTCCGACTTCCTGACCGTCCGCGGTCTCCGCTATCACATCCGCCGCTGGGGCGCGCCGCAGGCGCCGGCCATCTTCATCGGCCACGGCTGGCTCGATGTTTCCGCGACCTTCGACTATGTCGCGCGGGCGCTGCTGCCGCAGTTCCAGGTGCTGGCGCCGGACTGGCGCGGTTTCGGTCACAGCCAGTGGCCGCAGGACGGCTACTGGTTCCACGATTACGTCGCCGACCTGGAAGCGATCCTCGACCACTACGCCCCCGATGCGCCGGCCCTGCTCGCCGGCCACAGCATGGGCGCGCAGATCATGAGCCTGTACGCCGGCCTGCGGCCGCAGCGGGTGAGGAAGCTGGTGTGCATGGATGGTCTGTTCCTGCCCGACATGGACGCCGACAGCGCGCCGCGCCGCTTCCGCCGCTGGCTGGACGAGCTCAAGGCGCCGGAGCGCCAGAAGGTCTACACCTCTTACGAGGAATTGGCCGCGCGTGTGCGCAAGCAGCATCCGCAGCTGTCCGAGGAGCGCGCGCTGTTCGTCGCGCGCTGCTGGGGCTTCCAGGACGGTCGCGGCCGCATCACGCTGTGCGCCGATCCCAAGCACCGGCTCGACATGCCCTCGCTGTACCGCGCCGCCGAGAGCATGGCGGTCTGGAAACAGATCACCGCGCCGACGCTGTTCATCGACGCCGGCAAGTCCGCCTTCGTCAACGCCCTGCCGGCGGCGCAGACCGAGGCGCGCCGCGCCTGCTTCGCGACGCGGGAAACCGTGATCGTGGCCGACGCCGGGCACATGCTGCATTTCGACGCGCCGGAGGAAACGGCGCGGCACATCGCAAGGTTCTTCGCCGCCTAGCGTGGCACACTGGGGGCGGCCGTCGACGGCCGCAGCAACGGGGGAACGCATGAGCAAGCGGTGCCTGATCATCGGCGCGGGTCCCGGCATCGGCCAGGCGGTGGCCTATGCCTTTGCCCACGAGGGCTACGACATCGGCATGATCGCGCGCAATCCCGCCAAGCTGGCTGACGCCTGCGCGCTGATCGCCAAGAAGACCGGCCGCACGGTGCGCGCCTATGCCGGCGATGCCGGCGACGAGTCCTCGCTCAAGGCGGCGATCGGTCGCGCCCGGCGCGGGCTCGGCGGCGACATCGAGGTGCTGGTCTACAACGCCGCCGCCGCCACGCTGGGCAAGCCGACCACACTGGACACCGAGCAGCTGATCGCCGAGTTCCGCATCAACGTCGCCGGTGCCCTGGTCGCGGTCCGCGAGGTGGCCAAGGCGATGCGCAAGGCCGGCCGCGGCACCATCCTGTTCACCGGCGGCGCCTCGGCCTACGAGCCGGTGGCGGAGTACGCCTCGCTGTCGCTGGGCAAGGCGGCGCTGCGCAGTCTCACCTTCACGCTGGCGCAGGAGCTGGGGCGCGACGGCATCCACGTGGCGATGGTGACGGTGCACGGTTTCGTGCAGGCCAACACCCAGTTCGACCCCAACCGCATCGCCCAGGCCTACGTGCGCCTGCACAAGCAGGCGCGCGGTCATTTCGACATCGAAACCGTCTACCGCTGAGCGCTTGCAGCGGCTTTCGCAGCGCCGCAAGCTGTCACCCGCTCGCTGTGATGATGCGGCGGAAGTTGTTAATTTTTATTTAACGTTTTTAAATTTGTAATACTTTTAATAACACTCTTGCCTGGCCTGAACGCGAGAGCGGGTGGTGCCTCCGATGATCCAGAACGCCGCGTTTCCCCTGATCCGCAACGTCGCCGCCCTGCAGGCGCGGCGCTTCGACCTGCTGGTGATCGGCGGCGGCATCTACGGCGCCTGGACCGCCTACGACGCCGCGCAGCGCGGCCTGTCGGTGGCGCTGATCGAGAAGAACGACTGGGGCAGCGGCACCTCGTCGGCGTCCAGCAAGCTGATCCACGGCGGCCTGCGCTACCTGGAGCACTACGAGTTCTCGCTGGTGCGCCACGCGCTGCGCGAACGCCGCACGCTGTCGCGCATCGCGCCGCACCTGGTGCGGCCGCTCAACTTCATCCTGCCGGTATGGCAGGGGCCTCGCGCCAGCATGTTCATGCTCTCCGCCGGCCTGACGCTCTACGACCTGCTCGCCGCCGGCAGTCAGCCGGTGCCGCGACATCGCCGTTACAAGCGCGCGGAGCTGCTCTCCGACTATCCCTTCATCGATCCCGAGCGCCTGCTCGGCGGCTTCCGCTACGGCGACTGCCAGGAGGACGACGCGCGCATGACCATGACCGTGGTCGCGGCGGCGCAATCCGCCGGCGCGGTCACCGCCAACCGCGTCGCGGCCGAGGCCCTGCTGGAGAGCGATGGCCGCGTCACCGGCGCGCGGGTCCACGACAGCGTCGAGGGACGCCGCTTCGACCTGGAAGCCGAGGTCGTGGTCAACGCCGCCGGCCCCTGGGCGCGACAGTTGCCGGGGGCGTCGGCGCCGAAAGTGAAACTGATCAAGGGCACGCACATCGTGATGCCGGCGATCGCCGGCCAGCGCGAAGCCTTCCTGCTCACCGCCGGCGACGGCCGTGTGTTCTTCGTCATCCCCTGGTACGGCCGCACCCTGGTCGGCACCACCGAGCAGACGGTGAGCGATCCGGCGCAGGCGCAGCCGACCGACGAGGAAATCCGTTACCTGGTCGCCGGCGTGCGCAACAGCCTGCCGGGACTGGGCTGGTCCGAGAAAGACGTGATCAGCGCCTTCGCCGGCGTGCGCACTCTTCAGGACGAGGACACCGGCGATCTCTCGGCGGTGTCGCGCGAGTTCGTGATCACCGAGCCGCGGCCGGGCCTGATCATGCCGGTCGGCGGCAAGTACACCACCTCGCGTTGCGACGCCGTCGACATCGTCGACCGCGTCTACCGCGCCCTGCGGCGCAAGCCGCCCGCCTCGCGCACCCACCTGCAGCCGCTGCCGGGCGCGCCCGAGGGCGAGTTCGAGGCCTGGCAGGCCCATGCCATGAAAGGCCTCGGCCATTTCGGCGTCGATGCCGAGAGCGCGCAGTGGCTGGCGCAGCGTCATGGCAGCCGCGTCGAACGCATCGGGCAACTGCTGGCGGAAAATCCCGCCTGGCGCGAGCGCATCCATCCGCAGGCGCCCTTCATCCTGGCCGAGGCGGTGCTGGCGGTGCGCGAGGAAATGGCGCGCTCGCCGGAGGACATCCTGCGCCGGCGCATGCCGCTGAGCCTGCTGGTGCAAGGTGCAGCAAAAGAGCTGGACGCGGTGGAGATGCTGCTGGCCGACGAACTCCGCCGAATGACCTAGCGCAGCATTTTTCCGTGCTGCAGCATGAATACAACCTCAGGATTCATCCGACGAGCGGTGACTCCAGCCTGATCGACACTCCGTAGTTTTGTTGCAGCCTGCAAGTCGCGTCACCAGACTGGCAGGGTCATCAAAACGATCTAGGTCAGAGGAGTTCGTCATGCGGCAAATCCGCTTTGCCCCGCTGGTTTTTGCGTTGCTGCTTGCGGCCTGCAGCGCACGCAACGATGGTCCGAATATCGCCAACGCGGACGGCACGCCCGCCAAGGCCGGCATCTACTCGCTGTTCGATCCCAATGCCGGCACCATCCCGTTTCCGTTCGACGGCCTGTTCGTCGCCGCCGACGGCAGCCTCACCGGCACGATCAACATCCCGAACCCGCCGCCCGGCCAGCCCGGCTACGCGCCCTTCGTCGCCGACGCCAACCGCCAGGACGGTTTCTCCACCGTCGCCTCGGCGTTCACCGATTTCATCGGCTTCGTCGATTTCGCCACGGCCACGCCGGGCATCCTGGTCATCGATGGCGCCACCGGCACGCCGCTGACGCCGGGCGTCGATTACCTGCTGCAGCCTTCGACCGCCAAGGACAACGCCACCGGCGTGCCGATCAATCTCGAACGCACGCGCATCCTGATCGAGCCGCTGAAGCCGCTGAAGCCCTCGACCACGTATCTGGTCGCCGTCACCGTCAACGTCAAGAGCAAGGACGGCGTGCCGGTGGCCGCCAGCGACGCCTTCAAGGTGGTGCGCTCCTCGGTGCCGGTGACCGGCGCCGCCAATGCCCAGGACACCGACACCACCAATCCCAACTACGCCTATGTCAGCCACCTGACCGCCGCGCAGAAGGCGACGCTGGAGGCGCTGCGGTCCAAGCTGATCTATCCCCTGGTCGCCAAGCTTTCCGCCGCCACGCATCTGCCGGACAGCGCTTTCGCGCTGGCCTGGAGCTTCACCACGGAGTCCATCACCGACTCACTGGCGGCAGTCAACGCCGGCGCCAGCGCCAAGCAGCTGGCACTGAAAGATTCACAGCTCGACACCAGCGCGGTCGGCGCGACCAACTCGGCCGAAATCTTCATCGGTACCCTGCAGGGCCTGCCGTATTACCTGACGGACGATGCGCACCGCACCGCCACCGACACCCCGCTGACCAGCTACTGGAAGAACAACGGCGCGCCCTCGGCGGGCGTGTTCGCCCTGACCAAGTCCCTGCCGGCCAACCAGCAGGTTCCCTGCGCCGCCTTCTCGCCGGCGGCGCCGGCCGTGGCCGGGATCAGCCGCGGCCAGGTGGATTCCACCACCGCCTGCTTCCCGACGCCGGCCGTGCGCTCGACGCAGACCATCCCGGTCATCGCCACCGTGCCGATTGCGCAGGACGCCAACCATCCCGCCGGATGCCCGGGCGGCATGCCGGCCAATGGCTGGCCGGTGGTCATCTTCCAGCACGGCATCACCGGCAACCGCACGCAGATGCTGGCCATCGGACCGACGCTGGCACACGCCTGCATGGTCACCGTCGCCATCGACCTGCCGCTGCACGGCCTGCCGCCGCCCAAGGACATGGCCAACCTGACCCCCACCGACCGGATCTATCTGGCCACCGGCGGCATCGAACGCACCTTCAATCTCGACAGCGCCGGCCGCGGCCCGTCGATGCCGGGTTACACCACGGCGGCGTCCTCCGGCACCTTCTTCATCAACCTGCCCAGCCTGATCACCAGTCGCGACAATCTGCGCCAAGCCGTGGCCGACCTCAGCACCCTCACCAAGTCGGTGCCGAACGCGCTGTTCCTGAACGCCGCCGGCAACGCGCCGGCGGGCGTGACGATTGATGCCAGCAAGATCTACTACGTCGGCCACTCGCTGGGCGGTATCGTCGGCGGCACCCTGCTGGGTGTGAACAGCGACATCAAGGCCGCGACCCTGGCGATGCCGGGCGGCGGTGTCGCCAAGCTGCTCGACGCCTCGGCCAGCTTCAGCCCGGTGATCTCGGCAGGCCTCGCCGCCAACGGCATCAACAAGGGCACGGATCTCTATGAGACCTTCCTGCGCTTTGCGCAGACGCTGGTGGATGCCGGCGATCCCATCAACTACGCCGCCGCCGCGAGCGCCGGCCATCCGATCCACCTGATCGAGGTGGTCGGCGGCGCCACGCTGGCCGATGGCTCCACCGCGCTGCCCGACCAGGTGGTGCCCAACAATGCGCTGGCCGGCACGCTGGCCAGCATCCCGGGCTATCTCTCGGGTACCGATCCGCTGGTGCAGGTCATGGGCCTGACGCCGGCCGGTACGGAGCCGCTGACGGTGCCGATCGCGCAACAGCAGCCGGTCACGGGCGCCAAGCTCGATGTCGTGACCCGTTTCACCCAGGGCAACCATGGCTCGATCCTCAGCCCCGCCGGCAGTGCCATCAACGCTGGCGTGACCTGCGAGATGCAGCGGCAGACGGCGACCTTCCTCGCCACCGGCGGCACGGTCTTGCCGATCGGCGGCACCTGCCCGTAAGCCGACACCCGGAGAACAGAAAATGAAAAAGCACAACACCATGTTCCGCCTGACGGCACTGGCCTGCGGCTGCATCGCCAGCTTCGGCGCAGCGGCTTATTCAGAGGAACGCGACGGCGTCAACATCGACCTGCAGAACCGTTTCACCGTTGGCGCCGCCATGCGCGTGCAGAACCGCAGCGCCGATCTGGTCAGCATCGCCAACGGCGGCAAGGCGTATTCCAACAACTTCGACGACGGCAACCTCGCCTTCGACAAGGGGCAGATCTACGCCAGCGTCGCCAAGCTCACCTCCGACCTGACCGTCTCCAGGAACGGCTTCGGCCTGTTCGTGCGCGGCAGCGCCTTCTTCAACGATGCGCAGAACGGCCGCGGCTTCTTCAACCCGGCCAACTACAACCCGGACGGCAACGGCAACCCCAACCCGACGCGCGAGGCGCCGGCCTCGGAGCTGGCGCGCAAGAACCACGACGTGCAGGCGCACAACGGCAAGGGCGTGGACTGGCTCGACACCTATGTCTACGGCAACGTGCCGGTGTTCGACCGCACGTTCAGCTTCAAGCTGGGGCGCCAGGTGCTGAACTGGGGCGAATCGACCTTCGTGCTCAATGGCATCAACAGCATGGTGGCGCTGGACGCCAACCGCGCGCGCGTACCCGGCTTCGAGCTCAACGAAGTCATCATCCCGACGCCGATGGCCTGGGCCTCGATGGGCCTCACCGACAACAGCAGCATCGAAGGCTTCTACCAGCTGACCTGGCAGAAGACCATCATCGACGCCTCCGGCACCTACTTCAGCACCAACGACTTCGCCGGCATCGGTGGCACGCGCGCGGACCTCAGCTTCGGCCTGGCGCCGGAGAACACGCCGGGCGAAACCGTGACCCGCTCGCCCGACCGCAAGGCACGCAACGGCGGCCAGTACGGCGTCGCCCTGCACGGCTTCGCGTCCTGGCTGCACGACACCGACTTCGGTTTCTACGCGATGAATTACCACAGCCGCCTGCCGCTCTACAGCGGCATCTCCTCGGTGACGCCGCCGAGCAATCCGCTCAGCCCCATCGCCGCCAGCAGCGCGCGCTACTTCGCGGAATTCCCGGAGGACATCCACCTCTACGGCCTGTCGTTCAACACCACCCTGCCCTGGGGCCTGGCGCTGCAGGGCGAGTACAGCTTCAAGGACGGTCAGCCGATCCAGATCGACGACGTGGAGCTGCTGTTCGCCGGCGTCGGCGTGCCCAACCAGGTCACCGGCCCGGTGCCGGGCGCCGCCATCGGCAACAAGTACATCCGCGGCTGGCGCCGCAAGGGCGTCAGCCAGGCGGACGTCGGTCTGACCAAGATCTTCGGGCCTTCCGACCTGTTCAAGTGGGACCAGGTGATCGGCCTCTTCGAGGCCGGCTACATGCACGTACACGGCATGGAGCCGCAGCGCGTGCTGCGCTACGACGGCCCGGGCACCTTCCTGCCCGGCGACGCCGCCACCGCCGCCACGCTGGGGCTGCCGCAGCAGCATGGCGGCTACGCCACGCCCAACTCCTGGGGCTACAACGTGGTCGCGCGCTTCAGCTACAACAACGTGCTGGACCTGTTCACGCTGGAACCGACGGTGCGCTTCACTCATGACGTCAAGGGCATCTCGCCGACCCCGGTCAGCAACTTCGTCGAGGGCCGCAAGCAGATCGACCTGACGCTCGGCTTCCGCTTCCACAACGACATCAGCACCGAGGTCGGCTATACGACCTACTTCGGTGGCGGCAAGCAGAACCTGCTCGCCGACCGCGACTATGTCGACCTGGTGGTGAAGTACGCCTTCTGACGCCGGCAGGGCATTAAAAAAAGGCCGGGCATTGCCCGGCCTTTTGCATGGCGCACGGCCTTGTTGGCGGGCCGCCCCCGGCGCGTGCGTCAGGTCCGCTCGGCGTCGGTGTCGAGCTTGATCTGGCGCTGGTCGTCGGTCACATCGGGCACCGCGCCCTGGAACAACACCTCCAGCACCGCCAGCGTGCGCGCGAAGATTTCGCGCCAGGGATTGCGCCGGCCCAGGTCGCCAGTCACGTCGATCGGCGCCGCGTAAGCCGCCACGTCCAGATTCATCTTGCGGGCCAGGAACAGCGCACGCCAGGCGTGGTAGCGCGTGGTGACGATGGTGAAGCGCTTGAGGCCGAACACCGCCTGCGCGCGCGTGATGGAATCCAGCGTGCGGAAGCCGGCGAAGTCCATGATCACGTCCTTCTCCGGCACGCCCAGGCGCACCAGCTCGCGCAGCATCGCGCGCGGCTCGTTGTAGCTGGAGTCCGGGTTGGCGCCGCTGACGATCAGCCGCTTGACCTTGCCCAGCTGGTAGAGGTCCGCGGCCGCGCGCACGCGGCCGTAGAACTCGGCACTGGACTTGCCATCGCTGCGGTACGGACTGGTGCCCATCACCAGCCCGACCTCGTTCTCCGGCAGCAGCGACCAGCTGGTGTACAGATAGGCGTTAGTACTGTTGATCACCCAGCGGTTGCTGAGCAGCACGATCAGTGCGAAGCCGAACAGCCCCAGCCCGAACCAGCGCTTGAATCGTCTTTTTGTCGCGGGCCTCAAGCCAGCAGCCTCCAGAACATGGTGAGGAACATCAGAACCTGCAGGACGTAGAAAGTTGCACGCACGAACACCAAAGTTGCGGTCGTGCCGATCAGGTGGGTCACCGACTGCGCCACGCGCGCATACAGCACGTAGAACGCCAGGCCATCAACCGCCGCCTGCTTGTTGAGAAAATAAGCCGAGAACACCAGCACCGCGAAGATCGGCAGGTTCTCCAGGCAGTTCAGATGCGCGTGCTCCATGCGCATGACAATGGCCGGACGCGCGATGCCGTCGTTGCGGCCCCAGGAGTTCATCGCCTTGCCGCGCAGCACCTCGATCACCCGCCAGTTCACCGAGATGAACACCAGCAGCAGCGTCCACAGCGCAAAGCCGAGTACCGCCATGATTCCCGTCATCGTCACTCTCCCTGTTGATTGAACCGCGTCGAATTGTAGTCAGAGCCGGCCGCCGACGCGCTGTGCCGGACTGTCCCCGCGTCGGCAGCTCAGTGGCTGAGCCGCCGCATGGCTTTGTCGAGACCGGACAGCGTCATCGGGAACATGCGGTCCTTGCCCAGCAGTTCCTGTGCGACCTGGATCGACGGCGTGTATTCCCAGCGGCCGTCGGCCTCCGGGTTGAGCCAGATCATGCGCGGGTAGACGTCCATCAGGCGCTTCATCCAGACCGCGCCGGCCTCTTCGTTCCAGTGCTCGACGCTGCCGCCGGGCTGCAGGATTTCGTAGGGGCTCATGGTGGCGTCGCCGACGAAGATCACCTTGTAGTCCGGTGTGTAGCGGTGAAGGATGTCGTAGAGCGGAATCTTTTCCGCGTGCCGGCGGGCGTTGTCCTTCCACACGCTCTCGTAGATGAAATTGTGGAAGTAGAAATATTCGAGATGCTTGAACTCGGTCTTGCAAGCCGAGAACAGCTCCTCGCAGACCTTGACGTGCGGGTCCATGGAGCCGCCGACATCGAGGAACAGCAGCACCTTCACCGCGTTGTGGCGCTCCGGCACCATCTTGATGTCGAGATAGCCGGCGTTGCGCGCGGTGCTGCGGATGGTGTCGTCGATGTCGAGCACGTCCGCCGCCCCCTCGCGCGCAAACTTGCGCAGGCGTCGCAGCGCGATCTTGATGTTGCGCGTGCCGAGTTCAATGCTGTCGTCGAGGTTGCGGAACTCGCGCTTGTCCCAGACCTTCACCGCGCTCTTCTGGCCGCCGCTGCCGCCGATGCGGACGCCTTCCGGGTTGTAGCCGCTGTTGCCGAACGGCGAGGTGCCGCCGGTGCCGACCCACTTGTTGCCGCCCTCATGACGCTTCTTCTGCTCTTCGAGGCGCTGACGCAGAGTCTCCATCAGCTTCTCGAGTCCGCCCATGGCCTGGATCTTGGCCTTCTCCTCGTCGCTGAGCAGCTTCTGCGCCATCGCCTTGAGCCACTCGTCCGGGATCTCGCCGGCAACCTCGCCGAACACCGACTCGATGCCCTTGAAATAGGCGGCGAAGGCCCGGTCGAAGCGGTCGTACTGAGTTTCATCCTTCACCAGCGCGGTCCGCGACAGGTGATAGAAATCGTCCAGCGAAAAGATCGCAACATGCTTCGAGAGCGCTTCCAGCAGCATGAGGAATTCGCTCAAGCTGGGCTTGAGCCCGGCAGCGCGCAGGGACAGGAAAAATGAGAAGAGCATGCGCGGAATAGTAGGCGGAATGCCCCCGGAACGGCCACCCGCTCATGCCATGGCGCGTCCATGGTTGGTTATTAATTATTTATCAAAATAAATTTTAATGTACTTTTTATAACGTTCTCCCTGGGCGAAAGCCTGAGAGCGGGTCCGGCGGCAGCGTCCGTGCAGGCCGCTGCCGTCGGCTAGACTGCGGCAGACTCCACCCCGCACACCGCTGCCATGGCCGTGACCACCGACGAGATTCTCGCCGCCGAACGACATCTTTCGCGTCGCGATCCGGTGTTGCGCAAGCTGATCGCGCGACATCGTCCCTGCACCCTGGTCGGGCGACGGCGCGATCCCTTTCACGTGCTGTGCACGTCCATCGTCAGCCAGCAGCTGTCGACCAAGGCCGCCGACACCATCCAGGGGCGCGTGATGGCGCACGTCAACGCCCGTCGCAAGCTCGAACCGCGGCACATCATCGGCACCGAGCACGAGGCCCTGCGCGCCTGCGGACTGTCGCACGCCAAGGCGCGCTGGCTGCGCGCGCTGGCCGAGCAGGTCCATTCCGGCGAATTCTCGTTCGCACGACTGCGCCGCATGGACGACGAGTCCGCCATCGAAGCGCTGGACGCCCTGCCTGGCATCGGCCGCTGGACCGCCGAGATGTACCTGATCTTCGCGCTGCATCGCCTCGACATCTTCGCGATGGACGACGTCGGCCTGCGCCGCTCCGTCAACCGGCTCTACAACGGCGGCGAGCCGCTCGACGACGACGCCACCCTCGCCCTGACCGAACGCTGGAAACCCTATCGCTCCGTCGCCAGCTGGTACCTGTGGCGACTGATCGACGGCGACGTCGCCGCCTGACACCCCACCACTACCGCCGGACCGTCACCGCCGGTTGCGTCGCCATGCCGCCATGCTATTGTTACATCGATCAATGTAACATTAGTAATTGTCATTACCTTCGAGGCGCCGCATGAAACCGACCCGCCGTGACCTGAAGTTCAAGCTGGACCCGAACCGCATCTGCGACTGGCACCGCCAAGGTCCGCAAGTCACCCACTTCTTCAACGCGATGTCGATCTTCTTCCCGGTCGGCGAGCGTTTCTTCATCCACAGCGTGCGCCACTACCGCGACCGCATCCGCGACCCGGAACTGCAGCAGGCCATCACCGCCTTCATTGGCCAGGAAGCGATGCACGGCCGCGAGCACGAGGACTACAACGCGCTGATGGCACAGGCCGGTCTGCCGATAGCGCCGATGGAGCGCCGCGTCGCCGCGCTGCTGGAATGGGGCAAGCGCAAACTGCCGGCCATCACGCAGCTCTCCGCCACCATCGCGCTCGAGCACTTCACCGCGATCATGGCCGACCGCGTGCTGCGCAAGGACGGCACCATCGACAGCCGCGACCCGCAGATGCGCCTGCTGTGGCGTTGGCACGCGCTGGAGGAAACCGAACACAAGGGCGTCGCCTACGACGTGTTCCGCAGCGTGCGCGATCCCTCGCTCAAGAGTTATCTCACGCGCACCAGCGGTCTGGTCATCGCCTCGATCATCTTCCTGGGCTTCCTGCATGCCTACCAGCGCGAGCTGGTGCGGGCCGACGGCCGCATCGGCCGCTTACAAGGCATGGACCGCTATCTGCGCTTCCTGTTCGGCAAGGGGGGCTTCGTGCGCGACCTCGTCGGCCCCTGGCTCGATTACTTCCGCCCCGGCTTCCACCCCTGGGACCACGACAATCACGACTTCCTGCTGGAAATCGACGCGCTGGCGGCGCAGGCGCAGGGCGCGCAGCTCGCAGCCGCGTAGAGCTCGTGTCGCCCGAACGTCGGACGCTCAGGCCGCCTTCGGGCGCAGTGGCGCGACCTTGGGGCTGCGGTTGAGGTGATCGAGGCTGACCCAGCGGATCACGCTGATCTTGCCGTTGTGATCCTCGGCCAGGGCGGTGCAGCTTTCCACCCAGTCGCCGCAGTTGTGATAGGTCACGCCGTGCAGTTCGCTGATCTCGGCGTGGTGGATGTGGCCGCAGACCACGCCGTCGAGGCCGCGCCGCTTGCACTCGCGGGCGACGCTGTCCTCGAAGTTCGACACCACGTTGACCGCGGTCTTGACCCGTTGCTTGGCGAAAGCCGACAGCGACCAGTAGCGCATGCCCAGCAGGGCACGGCCGCGGTTGAACCAGAAGTTGAACTTCATGGTGCCCTCGTAGAGGGCGTCGCCGGCCAGCGCGATCCACTTGTGATAGCGCGTGATCACATCGAAGTGGTCGCCATGCGTCACCAGCAGGCGACGACCGTCGGCGGTGGTGTGAATCGCCTCATTGACCACCTGGATATTGCCCATCTCCAGCCGGTAGTCGACGAACTTGCGCAGGAAGTCGTCGTGGTTGCCGGTGACGTAGAACACCCTGGTGCCGCGCTTGGACTTGGTCAGCACCTTGCGGATGACGTTGGTGTGCTCCTGCGGCCAGTGGAAGCTGTTGCGCAGCTTCCAGCCGTCAATGATGTCGCCGACCAGGTAGAGTTGCTCGCACTCGTTCTGCTTGAGGAAATCCACCAGGAACTCGGCCTTGCAGCCGGCCGTGCCCAGGTGCACGTCGGAAATCCAGATCGTGCGGTAGCGGTTGGCGGCGCGCTTTTCAGTCTTGGTCTGTTCTTTTTTCACGCGCGCATCATTCCGGCCGCCCGTTGCATCACCGAGACAGTCGCATGAAGGATTGATGACCGGCGGGCCGCACAGAAAAACGGCGGCCTGAGGGCCGCCGTCGTGGTGAATCTTGGCAACCTCAGCCGCGGCCAGAGCGTCGGCGCAACCGGTAGAAGCCGGGCACGCCCAGGAACAACAGGGTTGCCCAGCCCATCGCACCACCACCGTTGTCCGTCGACGCTGTTACCGATGGCGCACCCGGATCGACGATGGTGCCCTGACTGGCATTGCCGTCGCCGGCGGCGTTGTCGGTGATCGTCAGCGTCAGGGTGTTGCCGTTGACCGTTGCTCCGCTGAACGCGCCGCAGGAGCCGCCGCTGCACTTGGTATAGCCGTTGACGCCGGTACCCGACGGCAGGGTGAAGCTGAGGTGCACCGTTGCCGGCGTACCCGTCGTCGGCAGGCCAGTCACCGTATAGGTGAAGAAACCCAGCGGGAAGGTGACGCCGGAAGGCAGCCCGCTGGTCGGCGTCGGGCTCGAGGTAAAGTTCGAGATCACACCCTGATCCACCGTGAGCGTCACACTCTGGCCGCCGGTGCCGGTGGTGGTCGCGGTCGACACCGAGGTGCCCGTCAGGCCCAGGTGATCGGGCGAACTCGCCGCGTTGCTGGCGATGCTGACACTGCCGGTGCGGGTGCCCGCCGAGCTCGGCGTGAACGTCACGCTGATGGTGCAGTGGGCGTTGGGTGTCAGCGTCGCGGGGCAATCGTTGGTCTGCGTGTAGTCACCGCTGGCGGCAATCGCCCCGACATTGAGCGCCGCCGTGCCGCTGTTGGTCAGCGTCGACGTCTGCACGGCGCTGCTGCTGCCCACCGTAGTCTGCGGGAACGTCAATGTCGTCGGCGACAACGTCAGCGCCGGCGCGATACCGGTACCGCTGAGGTTGGCGACGGAATTGCCGGCCGGTGCGCTGGAGGACACCGTCAGCGTACCGGTACGGGTGCCCGTAGCCGTCGGCGTAAACGTCACGCTGATGTTGCAACTGGTGCCACCTGCCAGCGTGACGCCACATGGATTGCTCGCGGCTGTGGGCGTCGCGTAATCGCCGGTGTGCGTGATTGCGATGTTGTTGAGCGGCAAGGTGCCGCTGTTCGTCAGCGTAATCGTCTGCGGTGCGCTGGTGGTCCCGACGAGCTGTGCCGGAAACGCCTGCGGCGTCGACAGTGTCGCAGTCGGCGGCGTGGTGCCGGTGCCGCTCAGCGTGGCGCCCGAAGTACCTGCACTGGAACTCACCGTCAGCGTGCCGGGGCGGCTGCCCGTTGCCGTCGGGGCGAACGTCACGCTGATGTTGCAGCTGGCACCGCCCGCCAACGATGTTCCACAAGGGTTCGTCGCCGCCGCCGGCGTCGCGTAATCGCCGGTATGCGAGATCACGATGTTGTTGAGCGTCAGCGTGCCGCTGTTGCTCAGCGTTACCGTCTGCGCGGCACTGGTAGTGCCGACGTTCTGCCCACCGAAGCTCAGCGTCGTAGGCGACAAGGTCGCCGTCGCCGGCGTCGTGCCGTTGCCCGACAGGTTCACGGTGTACTGCAAGGGACTGGCATTGCCGGTGACGACCGTGAGGGTGCCAGGCCGCGCTCCCGTCGCCGCCGGCGTGAAGGTGATGTTGATCGCGCAGCTCTGGCCGGAGCCAAGGGTCGCGCCACATGTGCCGGTGTTGGCCTTGGCGTACTCCGCCGGGCTGACGCTGATGCTGCTGATGTTCAGGGTCCCGTTACCGCTGTTGCTCAGCGTCACCGTCTGCGCGGCGCTGGTGCTGCCAACATTGGTATCCGGGAAGGTCCGGGGATTGGGCGAGAGACCGACAATCGGCGCCAGACCGGTGCCTGACAGCGTCAGGAAGGTCGGGCTGTTGGGATCGTTGCTCATGATGGTGACATTGCCCGTGTCGGCACCGTTGGCGGTGGCGGCAGTCGGGCTATACGTCACGTTGATGGTGCAACTGGCGTTGACCGCAATCGGTGTCCCGGTCGGGCAACTGTTATTGCCGTTGACGACGGCATAGTGGGCGCTGGCCGCCAACGATGTGATCGTCAGGCTGGCGGTACCGGTGTTGGTCAGCGTGGAACTCATCGCCGTGCTGGTGGTGCCGACGTTCTGTCCCGGGAAGCTCAGGCTGGTCGGGTTCAGGGTGACCGCCGGGACCGGACCGGTGCCCGTACCGCTGAGCGTGATCGTGTCCGGGCTGCTCGCGGCGTTGGAATTGATCGTGACCGAGCCAGGCCGCGCACCCGTGGTGGTGGGACTGAACGTCACGTCGATCTTGCAGCTGCCGCCACCGGCAGCCACCGTACCGCCGTTGGCGCAGGTGCTGGTGTTGGCCAGAGCGTAGTCGCCGGCCATCACGATGGTGCTGATGTTCAGCGCAGCGGTGCCGGTGTTGGTCAACGTCACCGACTGCGATGCGCTGGTTGTACCGGTGGGATGACTGCCGAACGACAGGCTGTTCGACGACAGGCTCACCACAGGCCCATTGGCCGTGGTCACCTGGAACGAGGCGGTGACGCCGCCAACGTTCAGCGTGGTCGACGTCGATGTGTTCGGCGCATTGGCAGAGGTGACGCGCACGCAGACGGTCTGATTGTTGTTGATGGTGCCATTAGCGCTGGTATACGTGCCGGTGCAACCGACGCTGTACCCGGGATTGGTGCCACCGCTGATGCTGACCGGTGCCGCGGTATTGATGCCGGTGATTGTCGCCGGCTGCGAGGCGACAGGGGTGTTCGTCGGCTGGTTGGTCGCGGCGGCAAAGCTGTACGCGTTGGGCGTGGTATCCGCCGGGACCGTTGTCGAAGTGAAGGTGCCGGTGACCCCGCCGATGTTCAGTGTCGTGCTGACCGACGTGTTCGGAGAGGAAGACGTGGTGTGATGCACGCAGACCGTCTGGCCGTTGTTGATGGTCCCTGGCGCGGAGGTAAACGTGCCGTTGCAACCGATGCTGTATGCGCTGCCCGTGGTGCCGCTGACACTGATCGGTGCGGCCGAATTGATCCCGCTGATCGTCACCGTGTTCGAAGTCGCCGTCACGCCGAGCTGCTGATTGCTGACCGCGTTGAACGTGAAGGCATCGGGCGTGGTGTCGGTCACCAGCCGGACCTTGGCAACGACTGCCTGGTTGGAACTGGTCAGCGTCTGCTGTCCGCAGAGGTTAACGCCGACGCAGTAGCCATCGACCCCGCCCAGCACCAGCGCGTTGTTGGCGTCGAGCAAGGCGATGCCGAACCAGTTGGAGGTATCGCTGGTCTGCTTGTTGTTCAGCGTGCTGACATTGGTAGCGGCGGAATTGAAGGTGTTATCGACAGCGCCGGTGCTGTTGTTGAGCCTGAACAGGTTGGTATAGGTCAGGTAGTAGATGCCACTGGAATTGGCCACCACGCCGTTGCCCTGGTTGCTGCCGTTGACCTGGAAGTTTTCGATGACCACGCCGGTTCCCGCGGAGCCGAAGGCCTGGTCCATCGCGCCGGTGCTGGCGCTGAGACGCGCAACATAGCCGACCGAATTTTGCGCATTGCTGGGGTCCTGCATCTGCCCCACCACCACGATATTGCCATTGCCGTCGAAAGCCATACCGTTAGCCTGCACGCTCTGGCACGTGCCGCTGTTACCGGTACAGTTAACGGAACTGATCGGCAGCGTGGCGATGCCGTTGTTGCTGTTGCCGAAGGCGGCGACCGGGGTGCCGTTGGTGTCGAACTTCGCGACAAAAATGACTTTGTTCTGCGGCTTCGGGTTGGTGCCGGTCGTGAAATTGGCAGCTCCCTGAGCAAGGATGTAGTAGTTGCCGCTGCTGTCTTCCAGCAGGGTGACGCCGTTGTTGCCGATATCGGCGGAGACATAGCCCGTGGGATAGGCACCCACGGCAAGCAGCGCGGTGCCGCCGCTGCCGAAGGTAGTGTCCGGAGTCAGATCGCTGTTCAGGCGCAGCACGCCGACGCGATTGCCCGATGTGGCATTGCGGCTGCCGACGATGATTTCCGAAGCAACCTTGCCGCTGGTCGCGGCATTGGTCTCGACGATGACATTGTTGCCGCCGCCGGATTCATTGCCGGCACCGTTGGGCCGCGCGTAGCTGGCCTGCACCACGCCCGCGCTGTTGAGCTTGGTCACCACCTGCTGCACCAGGGTGCCGTTATTGGTCATGCCCTGACCCGTGACATAGACCGCGCCATCGACCGGTACCGAGGCCACGTTGGCGCCACCCGCCATGGTGCCCGTGGCCAGTTTCGTCACATCCACCGTCACCGGCGGCGTGCCGCTGCTGACCGTGCCGTCGGCGTTGAGCGTCGCGATGTAAACCAGATTGCCGTTGTTCTGAGAGGACTGGACGCCGGCCACCAGATAAGTGTTGTCCGCCTGTTTGCGGGCCGAGGACAGCGCATCCGTGCCGGCGCTGCTGGGGAAACTGACGTTCACAGCGCCAGGATGGGCGCCGGCAGCATCAAAGGTGGTATCGAGATCGCCATCCGCCGCCAAGACCAGCGTCGCGAAGGCAACCAGCGCGCCTCCCAAAACAGCTTTTTTGCTGAATTTCATGCTCATCATCTTTCCCCCGAAATTGATGAAGTTGAGATGCGCTGTACGCAGCCCTGGTGCAACACCGTCGGTTTGAATTCACCGCCCGTTGCGCGACCAACGCTGTAAATCCGACCTCCCTGGTCAGCGCCCGCAAGAGAACCCGCCCGCAGTCCAGACTCGCGCGTTTTTCTGAGTCCTACAAGTGATCTAGATCAATGCGGATGTTAACTTGCTGAGTGAAATAACAATTTGATTGATAAGTAAAAAAATAATAAAATTGTATATCGAGCGTGACTTTCGATATTGATAATCGAATCGCTTTGCGAACTTATTTTTTCGAGCGATGAGCATCGCTCGTGAACAAGGCTGTGCCTGTGGGTGGATTCAACGAAAACCGCCGCCTCTCGCCCGTGCTGCGCGGCAACGCCGTGTGAGGCAGGCACCTCTGATCAGCCGTTGGCGTCCTGCGCCCCCGGACGATACGGGGACGCAGGACTGCACCGTCAGTTGTGGATGTGCTGCGACACCAAGCTTCTCTCGCCGTTCACGCCAACGAACCAGACATTGATCGTCAGGCCCGCAGGCGCCGCTCCATCACACTGTGAGGGAATCGTGATGGTGCCGGTGTTTGTACCCGGCGGGATGTTGTCGGCATCTCCATTGAGATCCCTGCCGCCACCCGACGTCACCTCCGTCGCATTCTGGCAAAACGCCGAAATGAAGGAGTACGCCAGGGAATAAGTCTGCGGCGGGGTCCAGGTCAGCGTCACCTGCGTACCCGTCACCGTTCCGACTGTGCCGGTGAACTGCGCGCGGGCCGTACCGTTGATGGTCAACAGATCACCGTTATCGGTGGTCGCAGCATTGAGTTCCGACGGCTGCTGCACGACCGTGGCGTCGGCTTTGGTCAGACTGAAACTGTACGCGGTACCGGCCGCCGGCGGCGTCCCCGCGAGCGCGCCGCCATTGGTAAACGCGCAAGGCAGATCGAAGCGGTCACCGCCATTGAATGTGCCGGCATCCTTGACCAGGTTGACCGAAGATTGCGTCAACGGCGAGGGATTCTTCGTGCAGTCGGGCAGCGAGTTGGCCGGACCGGAGACACTGGCGGCGGTCAGCGTACCGCTGGCAACGCTGACCTGCGCCTGCATCTGCAGGCTGTTTGATGCCGTCGTGTTGTTGCCATTGGCATCGTAGAAGCGTTGCTCCTGAACGTCGACATGCGCCTTGGCGATGGTCTGGTGTCCATAGAACGTCCAGCCGCCGTTGGTTTCCCGCTTGAAGACCATGCCGACGTTCAAGTCGTCGCCCTCGGTGAGGTAGTTGGTCTCGGTCTTGTTATTACTGGTCACATCGATTCGGACGGTCGCATAGAGCAGTTGCGGCGTGCCGTCAGAAAACGCATTGACGCGGTAGATGCTGGGCGTAAACGTGGCACCGGCCGGCAGGCTGTTCAGGAACTGCGTGATCTTGCCTTCGATCACCGACGCATTGTCGCCGTGATCCAGGAACACGCTATCCACGTAGGGTGCGACATCAGCAGCGGTGACTGCGCCGGGCTTGTTGACGGCCAATTGGTGCAGCGCGTTGAACAGGGTCAGCACGCCGGTTTGCGCCGCCGCCAGGTCGCTCTGTTGGCCGCTGCTGGTCCCCACCGGCACGCTCTGGCTGGAACTGCTGGTGCTGGTGCCGTTGGACGTGGTAACACCCACAGTCACCTGTGCTGGCGCGCTGTTGCTACCGGCGGTCACCGACAGCGTGGCCGTGCTGGTCACGGCACCGGCCGTGGTGCCGCTGCCGTTGTCGACCGTAAAGCCCAGCAGGTTGCCGTTCAGCACCGTGCGGTCCAGTACCTGATCGAAGCCGGTGTGATTGGCAGCGAACGACGTCGTGAACGGATCGAACTGTCCGGGTGTGGCGACACTGGCATTGCTCAGGAACGGCTGCAGCGCGTTGACGATCGGCGCCTTGAGCAGGTTCAGCTGACTCGCGCTGGGGAAACTGGCTGGCGTCGGTGTGCCATTGAAGGTGTTGGCCACCGTACCGCCAAGCGCGGCGTAATAACCGGCCAGCACCACCGTGGTGTAGGGATTCAGATTGGCCTTGTCACCGGCCTGCCCGGCAAGCGAGTAAAGCGCACCGCCACCGGCGGGCACCGTCACCAGGAACGGCGCCGTCAATCCCGTGACGGTCAGCGTGAAGCTGCCGTCGGCCGCAGTGGTCGCCGTTGCACTATGGCCGGCGGCATCCTTGAGTGTCACGGTCGATCCGGCCACCGGCGCACCCGTCGCGGCAACGCCCGTGACGTAGGCCGGCGTGGGCCCACCGCCGCCGCCGCCCCCGCTGCTGTACCCGCTGCCACCGCAGCCGGCCACGACGACTAGCAGGGCCGTGCCGAGCACCCGGAACAAAACCTGACCAACTGTGCTTGAGATGTTCATCGGCGAGCTACTCCATGTTGCGAGGAGGGGCGCCGGTCCCTGGCTTTTTTTGCTTTTCTGCGCCTAACGCTGACATCCTGCAACTGGCAAGTAGGTAATCAATTGATTACCCGAACAATCGATTTCTCGCCGTAAATTTCTTGTAAACACCGCTGCACGGCGCCGCGCTGGCAAGCCGCCTTTCAGGCAGCATCGCCGCGCAGCGCCCGCACCTTTTCCTCCAGCAGCGCCGCGGTCACCTGCTCCGGCGGCACCGGCGGTGCGGAGACCAGTTCGATCTTCGACCAGAAGCGACGCGGCAGGCGCATGCGTTTCAGGAAGTCGTCGCGGCGACTGAAAATGCTGCCCCAGAGTCCGCGCAGGGCCAGCGGCACCACCGGCACCGGCGTGCGCGCGATCACGCGTTCGATGCCCGGGCGGAAGCTGTCCATCTGCCCGTCGCGCGTGATGGCGCCTTCCGGGAAGATGCCGACGACGTTGCCCTCCGCCAGCTCGCGCGCGATCTCGTCGAAGGCGCGCGTCATCATCGCCTCGTCCTCCTTGGCCGGCGCGATGGGAATCGCCTTGGCGGTGCGGAAGATGAACGACAGCACCGGGATCTTGAAGATCTTGTGGTACATCACGAAGCGCACCGGCCGGCGGATGCTGCCGCCGACGATCAGGGCGTCGACGAAGCTGACGTGGTTGCACACCACCACCGCGCCGCCCTCCTCGGGAATGTTCTGCTCCAGCCCGACGGTGCGGATGCGGTACAGCGTGTTGATCAGCAGCCACACCAGCAGGCGCATCAGGAATTCCGGCAGCATGGTGTAGATGTACAGCGCCACCGCGGCGTTCATCAGCGCCGTGGTCAACAGCAGCTCGGGAATCGTCAACCCGGCCTTGAGCAGGCCCACGGCCATGATGGCCGACACCACCATGAACAGCGCGTTGAGAATGTTGTTGCCGGCGATCACGCGCGAGCGATGGCTGGCCGCCGAGCGCGTCTGGATCAGCGCGTACAGCGGCACGATGTAGAGACCGCCGGAGACGCCGATCAGCAACAGGTCCCACAGCACGCGATGGTTGCGCGCCTCGTGCAGGAAAGCCCACACGCCCTCGCCCTGCACCGCCGCCACGTCCGGCGCGGCGAAGTAGAGATCGACGCCGAACAGCGTCAGGCCGATGGAGCCCAGCGGCACCAGGCCGATCTCCACCTTGTGCCCCGAGAGCCGCTCGCACAGGAAGGAGCCGACGCCGATGCCCAGCGAGAACACGGTGAGCAGCGCCGTCACCACCTGCTCGTTGCCGCCGAGGAATTCCTTGGTGTAGTGCGGCAGCTGCGCGAGAAAGGTGGCGCCGTAGAACCAGAACCAGGAGATGCCCATCACCGACAGCAGCACCGTGCGGTTGCCGCGCATGAACTGGAAATTGCGCCAGGTCTCGCTCACCGGATTCCAGTTGATCTTGAGCGCCGGCGCGGTGGCCGGCGCCGGCGGAATTTCACGCGCCGCGAGATAGCCCAGCGCGGCGACGACGATCACCGCGCCGCCGACCCAGTGCGCGCCACCGGGCAGCGCGATCAGGAAGCCGCCAAGCATGGTGCCGAGCAGGATCGCCAGGAACGTCGCCGACTCCACCCAGGCGTTGCCGCTGATCAGCTCCTGCTCGCGCAGGTGCTGCGGCAGGATCGAATACTTCACCGGCCCGAAGATCGTCGCCTGCGTGCCGAGCAGGAACAGCAGCGCCATCAGCAGCGGCACGCTGCGCCAGTAGAAGCCGGCGGCGGCGAGCAGCATGATCGCCAGCTCCAGCAGCTTGGTGTAGCGGATCAGGCGCGACTTCTCGTACTTCTCCGCCAGCTGGCCGCAGGTGGCGGAGAACAGGAAGAACGGCAGGATGAAGATACCGGCCGCGAGGTTGACGTAGGCATCGACCTGCGAGGCGCTGAGTCCGGCGATGCCGAAGGTGACGAGAATCACCAGCGCGTTCTTGAACACGTTGTCGTTGAACGCGCCCAGCGTCTGCGTGACGAAGAACGGCAGGAAGCGGCGCTGGCGCAACAGGCTCGGTTCGGTGGTGTCGGACATGCGATTCCCGTTTTTCGCGCCACCCGCTCGACGCGGTAGGCGCGGCTTGGTTGTTATTTAATATATTACAAATATATATTTGTATTACAAAATAAAACGAATTCCCCAGGGATTTCCGCCGCAGCGGGTGGCCCCACCAGGCGGCGCCGCCTTCAGGCGGGCGGGAGCTTCACCAGGTCCGGCTCCGGCGCCGCGCCGCGCAGCACGCGCCAGGCCGGCGGCAGTTCCAGCACGAAGGTGGCGATGACGCCGGCGACGACCAGCGCCAGCGCCGTCCAGTCCGCGACGGCGTGAAACTCCAGGCTGACGGCCAGCAGCGCGATCACCAGCAGGCTGGCGACGAAGCCGCCGCCGGACATCCACAGGTACTGGCGGCGATCATTGCGCTCGCCGAACTTGAACAGGAACACCGAGCGCATCGAGGGCGCGATCTGCACTGCGCTGCCGGCTGCGAGCGCGCCGAGCAGGTGCCCCCATTCGTGCGCCAGGAAGCCCGACAGCGCCGCGGTCGCGCCGGCCAGCAGCGCCACCGGCAAGGCCAGCGCGCCGTGCGCGGCATCGAGCTCGCGGCTCCAGCGCCACAGCGCCAGGGTCAGCGCCAGCACGGCGAGATCGCGCAGCAGCATCCGCAAGGCGGGACTCATGCGCCCTCCGCTTCAGCAGCGCGCCAGCCAGGCCGCGAGGCGCGGATAGGCGAGGATGCGGCCCTTGAGATCGCTGGTGCGGATCAGCTCGTCGAGCTGGCCGACCACGGAGAAGTCCGCGATGTTGGGGGCGTCGCCGCCAAGGTAGGCGCGTCCTTCCAGCAGGGTGTCGATATCGTCGAGACGCGCGAAGAACTGCGCCTCCACCTGCTCGCGCGGCATCCGCGCCAGGCCCTGCTCCTTGAGTTTGCGCGGGTAGCGCCGCTTGAATACGAACTTGAGCAGGGCGCGCTCGTACGCCGGCCGGCCCTCGCTGATCAGATTCAGGCCGCGCTCCAGCGACACCGGATCGAGCATGCGGAAGTAGATTTCGTAGAAGTACAGCGACTGCGCGGCCCAGTCCTCCCAGAGCCGGGCTTCCGCCAGCGCACGCGGCTCGTGCGGATACAGCGGCTTGTCCGGGTAGTGCGCGTCCAGGTAGTGGGCGATGGCGCTGGAGTCCTGCACGCGCACGCCGTTGAAATCGACCACCGGCAGCTGGCCCACCGCCGACAGCTTGGCGGCGTTGAGCGCCAGCAGGCCGTTGTAGTTGACGACGCTGTAGTCCAGCCCCTTGTGACGCAGGCAGCGCCGCACCTTGTTGCAGAACGGCGACATTTCCCACTGATGCAGAACGATGGCAGACATGGACACCCCGAGGCGACGAGGCGTCTACCCTAGCGCAGCGCGCCGGCAGCGTCGAACCTGGCAGGCCACCGGGAACGGTCACCCGCTGGTAGTCCCGCGCGTGGCGAAACCGTTATAAAATATTTATCGAATTAATTTTCGATATATTTTTTATAACAACTTTCCGGCCGCCCGGATCCGTAGCGGGTGGCTCGCGCACGGGGGCTCTGACCCCTCGCAGGGGGTCAAGGCACCGTGTCGATCTCGACGCGCTGCACGCGGTTCGGACGTTCGGGCACCACGCCGTCGAGGCTCACGGCCTTGCCGGCCCGCACCACCTCCAGCCGCACCTTGCCGCCCGGCGTCAGGCGATGGAGTGCATCGAATATCGCGCGAGGGTCGTCGGTGGTCTGGCCGCCGACCTTCTGGATCACGTCGCCGCTCTTGAGTCCGAGCTTGCCGTCCTTGGGCGCCTTCACCACCAGCACGCCGCTGCGCGTCTTGAAATAGCCGGCGAGATCGTCGTCGAGCTTGGCCAGCTGGAAGTCCGGACCGCCGGCGGACCAGCGCAACACCTGCGCGGTCGGCGGCACCGGCGGGATGGGCGGAATGTCGGGGACGGCGGGCACCGGCGGAACCGGAGGCACCGGCGCCATCGGCGGCACCGGCACCAGCACATCGCTGTCGGGATCGTCGTGGAACGCGTGCATCGCGCTCGGGTCCGGCCGCTGCGTGACCGCGACGGTGCTGGCGCGCTGACCGTCGCGCTCGTAATCCAGCTTGAGGCTCTGGCCCGGCTCGAGCTTGGCCATCACCGCCATCAGCTTGTGCTCCGGCGGTTGCGGATCGCCGCGCTTGGCCGACAGCGTCACGCCGTTGGCGGCGACGATGATGTCGCCGCTCTTGATGCCGGCCTTGTCGGCGCCGCCCCCCGGTGTCACCGCCTCGACAATCACGCCCGGCGACACGCGATTGCGCTCCGGCGCGGAGTCGATGATCACGCCGATCACCGCGCGGTGCGGATTGGTCATGTACTCCCAGGCCCAGGCCTTGGGGCTGTTCTTCTGGACCTCGCCGCTGGCGCGCGCCAGCTCCTGCGCGGCGCGTTGCATCTCCTCCTGCGCGGCGCGCAGATCGCGACGCGCCTGTTCGAGCCGGTCGTCAGCATCGGGATTGCTGCCGGCCGAGGCCGTCAGCGAAAACATCAGGGCCGCAGCGGGCAACAAGGCCCACAGAAATTTGCGGTTCATAGCGAAGTCTCCTGGGTGACATAGGCCACGGGCATCAGCGCCGCCTGCCGGTGCGTCTGCACCAGCTGCGACATCAGCGCCACGCGGTTGCGCCAGAGCCGGCGCGCGCTTTCCGGCTCCTGCGCGTGATTGATCTGCAGATCCACCAGCAGCAGGTCGCGCTCCAGGCGCGCGGTCTCGCCGGCCAGCCGGTTGTCCCAGACCTGCACCTGCGGCTGCACCTGCGCCAGGCGCTGCTCCAGCTCGCGCGAGCGCTGCTTGAGCCGCACCACCTCGTCGCCGGCGGCATCCGCCGCGACCGACGACGACGGAGAGGACGACGGCACCACCGGGACCGCCGCCGTCCGCGGCAGCAAGACCCCGACGCCGACCGCCAGCAGCATCGATGCGGCCAGCGCCAGTCCGCCGTAACGCCGCCGGCGCACCAGGCGCTGTTCCTCCAGCCGGCGTTGCAGGCGGGTCCAGCCGCCGGGCGGCGGATCGAACTCCGGGAGACTGCGCAGGGATTCTTCGAGGCGACTCATGGTGATGCTCCGCTCATGCCGCCGCGGCCGGCGCACCGGCACCGTCCGCAGGCTGCAGCAGCGCGCGCAGCTTCTGGTGCGCGCGCGACAATTGGGATTTGGAAAAACTGACGGTCTTGCCGCTCAGTTCCGCGATCTCGGGGTGGGTGTAGCCCTCGACGTGGTACAGCCACAGCACCGAGCGCGGCAGCGGCGGCAGCAGCGCCAGCGCGCGTTCGAGGTCGATGGTCGAGACATCCTCGAAGCCGCCGGCCTCGTCGGGCTCCACCTCGCTGGTGAAGATCTCCAGGAAGCGGCGCCCGGCGCGCAGGTGCATCAGCGCCTTGCTCGCCGCCACCGAGCGCAACCAGTGGCCGAACGGCGATTCGCCGCGGTACTGGTGCAGGTAACGGAAGGCGTGCATGAAACTGTCCTGGGCGATGTCCATCGCCGCATCCGCATCGGCGGTCATGCGCCGCGCCAGGCTGTAGACGGCACGCTCGTAGGTCCGGTAGATGCGTTCCTGCGCGCGCCGGTCGCCCTGCCGCGCAGCGGCCAGCACATCGGGTTGCAGCGGGGCGTCGAAAGCGGCGCTCATGCTCCCTATGATGCGCCGCGCGGCAGAAAGGTCGCAGCCTTACAGCGTGGCCAGAAAATCGGCGATGGCGGCGTGAGCGGTGTCCGGGTGTTCCTGCATGAAGCAGTGCCCGCCGGGCAGGGTCCTCACCACCACCTGCGGATTGGCGCGCTGCGCCAGGCGCTCGGCGCGCGGAAAGAACGGGAAACTCTGCTCGCCGCGCAGCAGCAGGATCGGCAGCCGCGCCTTGCGGAACGCCGGCCACGGCCACACCGGACGCTCGAAGATTTCCGCCTCCAGCTCGCGCGGACAGCTCAGCGCGCGCTGGCCGTCCTGGTCGTGGGTCGCATATTCGACGAAGCACTGGAAGGCTTCCTCGGTCCAGCCCTTGTAAGTGCCGCGTCCACGCAGGTGATCGGCCAGCGCGGTGCGCGACGGCCAGGTGTCGCGGCGACGGCGCGAGGCATTGGCCAGCGGATGGCGGCCCAGCATCGACGCCAGTCGGATCCCGGCGAACACCGCCGGCGGCATCACGATGGGATCGAGCAGCACCAGGGCCTTGAACAGGCCGGGATGATCGGCCGCGACCCGCAGCGTCAGCGCACCGCCGAAGCTGTGGCCCATGCCGATCAGGGGCCGCCCCGGCAGATGCAGATCGGCCATGACCTGGGGAATGCGCGCGAGCACCGCCTCGACGCCGGAAAAGTGCACCGGATCGCCACTGTCGCCCTGCCCTTCGATGTCATGCGTGACCAGGCCGTATTGCGGCAGGAAACGCCGCAGCAGCGGCCAGTAGACGCCGCCGCAGAAGCCGTTGCCGGACAGGAAGTGGATCAGCGGCGCGGCGGCATCGGCGGCATCGCCGCGACGTCCGCGGATGACCGGACCGACACCAGCGCCCGACGCCCACGGCGTGAGCTGGCTGTAGGAAGAAATGGACATAAGCTTATAAAGCGAGAGAAGCGCGGAGAGCGGCGAAATCTAGCATGCACCTATAATGCGCGCCGCGCGGGTGGCCGGGCACCCTTGAGCCGGCGCCGATCACCCCCAAAGTGCCGGTAGGCGCCGTTGCAGGATGACGGCCGCCGCCGCATCGACAGGAGCCGTACATGCTGATGGACCTCGAAGCCGTCAACCACGATCTGGGCAGCGACACCCAGGGCCTCATCGACTGGGCCGCCGGCCTGGGCAAGAAGATGATCTGCACCACCAATTTCCGGCCGTTCGCGGCGGTGCTGCTGCACCACTGCGTGCAGGTGCAGCCGGACATGCCGATCGTGTGGATGGACAACGGCTACGCCACGCCGGCCACCTACCGCTTTGCCGACGAGCTGACGCGGCTGCTCAAGCTCAACCTGATGATCTATCACCCGCGCCGCTCGCGCGCGCACCGCGAGGCGGTGGACGGCGATCCGCCGGGCCTGGGCGACCCACGCCTCGCCGAGTTCACCAGGGAAGTGAAGCTCGATCCCTTCGATCGCGCCCTGCGCGAGATCAAGCCGGACATCTGGTTCACCGGCCTGCGGGCCGAGGACACCGCCGAGCGTGCGGCAATGCAGCCGGTCTCGTTCAACAGCGACGGCATGCTGAAGGTCGCCCCGCTGCTGCACTGGAACAGCAAGCAGATGCACGAGTACTGCAAGCGGCACGGGCTGCCGAATAACTTCGACTATTTCGACCCCACGAAACTCGAAGCGAACCGCGAATGCGGATTGCACACCACTCGTTGAGCGTTCCCCTGTCGAAAGCGCCCTGAAACGCCGGGCTGCTCCGCGGCCGGGCGGTGTTTAGCGGCGTTGCGATGCCGCGATCAGGCCGCGCAGCGAGGCGACGAGTTCATGCGCGTCGTAGGTCTCGACGTTGGCCGGCATCGGCTTGCGCCCCATCACGATTTCCAGGCTGGAGCTGTACGCGGTGCTGGCCGTCGAAGTGGCCACGTCGGCGCCGATGAAGCCCGGCGTGGTCACCACCGTCGTGCTGCAGCGGATCAGGCCGCAGCGCTGATACACCGCGGTTTCCCCCAGAGGGTCGTATCCACCACCGACGGTGGTCACGCTCTGCACTTTCTTGTCGTTGCTGCTGTTGGCCAGCTGGAACCAGTCGTAACCCAGTTGCAGCGTCAGCTCGCCGGCACGCAGCAAGGCATAGTCCTTGACCGTATCGGCCGGCGTCAGGGAATTGCCGGTGAAGGTGACGCGATAGCGATTTTCCGTCAGCCGGGTTTCGGCATACCCTTCCGCGCCGCGCTTCTCCGCAGGCTGATAGGGCGTCTGGCTGGCACAGCCCGCCAGGGTCAACGCCAAGGTCGTGGTCAGGATGAGGCTACGTAACATGGGGGCTCCGTCGGCAATCCGGGACGTCTGCAGCGGTAACGCGTTGACGCCATCGCGGTTGACCGGCGTCACCGTTCTTAACATAGGGCGGCAGAGAAGATCGGCGCACTTTCCGTTGACAATTTCCGGTCGCGCGCCATTGGCGCAAGCGCCCGCGCCGTGTGTCATTTACATCATTTACTGGTACTTTTAGCGGTGGAATATTGCAGCGCAGCGACGAGGAGTGCGCGATGACGACGACGACGTGGATCCCCAGCGCGGAGGATCTTGAACGATTCCGCGAGATTCAGCGCCTGGCTTACCGCTGTGCCGAGACCATCGGCGCGCGACTGCAGCCCGGCATCAGCGAACGAGACGCGGCGGCGATGATGAAAAGCTGGCTGCTGGAACAGGGCGTCGACGACTGGTTCCATCAGCCCTTTGCGTGGTTTGGCGACCGCACGGCGTTCCGCGGCTTTATCGGCTTCAGGCACATGGGCGGCTTCAACCCCGCGTTCTATCCGGGGACACGCACGCTGGAAGAAGGCATGCCCTTCATCCTCGACTGCGCGCCATCGAGAAACGGCTACACCGCCGACATCGGTTACTGCGGCGTGATCGGCGAAAACCGCATTCTCGACCGCCTGATGGACGACCTGCTCGAGTACCGCATGCTGATTCTCGACCTCGTGCGTCAGCGCCGGCCGCTGGGCGAAGTCAGCCGCGCCGTCGACCGCCTCTGCGCGCGTCACGGCTACGAGCCGCGCCAAAAGGCCTACCCGTTCGAGGTGCTGGCCCACCGCGTCGAGAAACTCGATGACGATGGCAAGGCCCGGCACCTGTCGCTGCTCAACTTCGGCGTGCGCAATATCTCGGAACTGCTGCGCGACGCGATCAAGGGCCGCAAGGAAGGCTGGTCGCCGCTGTGGAGCAGCAAGGCCACCTCCGATCATGCGCCCACGCCGGGCCTGTGGGCGGTGGAGCCGCACCTGGGCTTCCGCGGCGTCGGCGCCAAGTGGGAGGAACTGCTGGTGGTGACCGGGGACGACGCCTTCTGGCTCGACGACGACGTGCCGCACGTGCGCCGCTGGCAGGCCCGCGGCCTGTGGCCCGAGCAGCAGCGGCAAGCCGCATGAGTACTGCCATGACCCCCGAACAGATCGTGCAATCCGGCGACGTCGAACTCGCCGTCTACCGCTGGGGCAAGCCCGGCCCGCATCCCACGGTGGTGATGGTGCACGGCTATCCCGACGCCGCCAGCATCTGGAACGCCAGCGCGCAGATGCTGGCGGCGCGCTATCACGTCGTCGCTTACGACGTGCGCGGCGCCGGGCGTTCGTCGCGGCCCAGCCACATCGCCGACTACGATCTCGCGCACCTGGTCGACGACCTCGCCGCCGTGGTCGATGCCGTCAGCCCTGACCGGCCGGTGCACCTGGTCTGCCACGACTGGGGCTCTATCCAGGGCTGGGAGGCGGTCACCACCGAACGGCTGAAAGGACGCATCGCCTCCTATACCTCGATCTCCGGCCCCAGCCTCGATCACGCCGGCTACTGGATCATGCAGCGCCTCAAGAGCGGCTCGCCGGAGAAGCTGGCGCAGGTCGCGCGCCAGCTGGCGCACTCCTGGTACGTCGGCATGTTTCACCTGCCGGCGCTGGCACCGACGATGTGGAAGCTGGGCCTAGACAAACTCTGGCCCGCAATCCTGGAAAAAGTCGAAGGCGTGAAGACCGAGCCCAGCGCCACGCAGGGCGAAGACGGCCGTCACGGCGTCAACCTCTACCGCGCCAACGTCGCCAAGCGCGTGCTCAAGCCGCAGGCGCGACGCACCGATCTGCCGGTGCAGCTGATCGTGCCGCGTCGTGACAATTTCATGGTGCGCGAGATCTGGGACGACCTGCCGCAGTGGGCGCCCAACGTCTGGCGCCGCGATGTCGATGCCGGCCACTGGCTGCAGGCCAGCCACCCCGGTCCGCTGGCCGACTGGGTCAGTGAGTTCGTCGATTTCGTCGAAGGCGCGCCGGAGAGCCGCGCTTTGCAGCGCGCGCGCGTGCGCCCCGAGTCCTACGGCAAGGCGGGCGCCGGCAAGCTGGTGATCGTCACCGGCGCCGGCTCCGGCATCGGCCGCGAAACCCTGCTGGCCTTTGCCGACGATGGCGCCGACGTGATCGCCGCCGACATCGATCTCGCGGGCGCGGAGCGCAGCGCCGAGCTGGCGCGCCTGCTGGGCGTCAACGCCTGGGCGCGCAAGCTGGACGTCGGCAGCGTCGAGCGGATGGAAGCCTTCGCCGACTGGGTCGCCGCCGAATTCGGCGCGCCGGACGTGATCGTCAACAACGCCGGCATCGGCATGGCCGGCGCAGTGCTGGACACCAGCGCACAGGACTGGGACCGCATCCTGCGCATCAATCTCGGCGGCGTGATCCACGGCTCGCGCCTGTTCGCGCGGCAGATGATCGACGCCGGCAAGCGCGGCCACATCGTCAACGTTTCGTCCGGCCTCGCCTTCTTCCCGACCCGCACCACACCGGCCTACGCCACCAGCAAGGCCGCAGTGCAGATGCTCAGCGAATGCCTGCGCGCAGAATTGAGCGATCAGGGCATCGGCGTCAGCGCTGTCTATCCCGGCGTGGTCAACACCGGCATCGTCACCCGCACACGCTTCGTCGGCACGCAGGGCGCCGAGGAGGCGCGCCGGCAGTCGGCGACGCAGCGTCTCTACGAGAAGCGCAATCTCAAGCCCGAGGCCGTGGCCAGCGCCATCCTCGACGCGGTGCGCAGGAACCGCGCGGAAGTGCTGGTCGGCGCCGAGGTCTACGGCATCCGCCTGATCTCGCGTCTCGCACCGGGACTGGCCCGCCGCCTGGCGCGCATCGACCTGTCGCCCTGAGCGCTTGCCGCGTCCCAATAAAACATCAGGAACCTGTCATGAGCCCCACGTCCCTCTTCAAGCGTCCGCGAAAACCTGCCTCCGGCACCCGGGGCCGCCTGATCCCGCGCAAGGTGCAGTTCGACTGGTCGCAGACGCCGCTGGAGTGGATTCCGGGTCAGCCGTTCGCCAGCCACTTCATCAACGAGATCAACCTGCTGCTGCCGGCCGGCGAGTTCTGGTTCTGTCGCCTCTACAACAAGGCCCTGCCCTACGTCACCGACGCCAAGCTGCGCGAGGACGTGCAGATGTTCGTGCGGCAGGAGGCGATGCACGCGCGCGCCCACGGTGGCGCCATCGCCGAATATCTTCATGCGCACGGGGTCGAGACCGAGAGCAACACGCGCCGCGAGGACTGGCTGTTCGAAACCATCCTGGCCGACGAGCCCTTCGGCCGCAGGCTGCCGAAGTTCCTGGAGAAGCGCTGGCTGGTGTTCCGCCTCGGCATCATCGCGGCGGTGGAGCACATGACCTGCGTGCTCGGCAAGTACGCGATGGACAACAAGACCTGGGATGAGGTCGGCGCCGACCCGGTGCTGCTCGACCTGCTGCGCTGGCACGGCGCCGAGGAAGTGGAGCACCGCAGCGTCGCCTTCGATCTCTACCAGCATCTCGGCGGCGGCTATCCCTCGCGCTACTACCTCGCCTGCATCGCCATGCCGGTGATCTTCGGCCTGTGGGTGCACGGCGCCGCCCACCTGATGAAGCAGGACGAGCGTTTCAAGGACAAGCGCCCCAGCGTGTTCCGTCCCTGGATCTGGGCGGAGTGGTATCGCGTCTCGCGCAGCGGCCACCTGCCCTCGCCGCTGTGGCTCGCCGCCCGGGAGCTGCCGTTCTTCAGCCCCTGGTACGACCCGGTGCACGAGGGCTCGACCGAGGCCGCGCTGGCCTACCTGGAATCCTCGCCCGCCGCCGCGCGCGCCAATCCCCAGGCCAGGGCGGCCTGAGGCCGCGATCAGCTGATCGACAGGCGGAAAGCCAGGTAGTCCTCGCCGACTTCGCGCGGACGCTCCAGCATCGGCAGGTGGCCGACACCCGGCAGGATCAGGGCGCTGGCCTTGGGCATCAGGCCCTCAAGCACCTTGGCGCCGCCGACGTTGAGCGCGCGGTCCTGCTCGCCCCAGACGATGCGCGTCGGCACCGTCAGTCCCTTGACCTGCGCCTCGATGCCCGGCGCCGAGCGGATCTGCTCGAAGATGTGCTGGTTGAGGTCGTGGTGCGCGATGGCGGTACGGCCCATCACGTCGAGGATGCGGCGCGGCACGAACGGCGGATCGCTCATCACGAAATGGAAGATCGCCGCGAACTCGTCGGCGTTGGCGGCGATCAGCGGATTGCTGCCGCCCGCCTCCAGGCGCTGCACCAGCTCGCTTTTCGGTGCGGTGGCGACGCCGGCCGGCGCCAGCAGCCAGAGGCTGCCGGTCTCGGTCGGATACTGGGCGGCGTAAACGGCGGAAATTTCTCCGCCCATCGAATTGCCGCCGATGTGCACCGTCTTGAGGCCCAGCGCCTGCACGAAGGCATGCATGCGCTGCACCTGCGTGGCGATGCTGTAGTCGCCGTCCGGCGCGAGGCCGGATTCGCCGAAGCCCGGCAGATCCGGGATCAGCACGCGGTAGCGCGTGGTCAGGTAGAGCGCGACGCGGGTGAAGTTGTCCTTGTCGGCGCCGAAGCCGTGGATCAGCAGCAGCGGCTCGCCCTGTCCACCGTCGAGGTAGACCACGCGGATGCCGTTGACGGCCATCTCGTGCCGGCTCAACCCGGCGTTGGCCCGTTCCGCAGACACCGCAAGGTGCGCCAGCCTCTCGGGACTGAAGTAATAGACCGCGACCACCGCCAGCACCAGCACGGCCAGCAGGCCGGCAATTTTCTTCAGCATGAGAGTCTCCCGATCACATGGATATTGGTCGGCGCGCAGTGTGCGCAAGCGCCCGCGCCGGCGCAATGACCGCCGGTTGCAGGCGGGATGGCGAACCGGCAACAATCGCGCTCCGCTTTTGCCCGCCGCTCCATGAACGACAAGTCTGATCTGCTGGGCCAGCTCAAGATCGACCGCAGCGCCACACCCGAAACCCGGCGGCCGCTGTGGCCGTTCGCCGCCATCGCCGGGGCCGCGGTGCTGGCGGTCGGCGGCTACCTGCTGTTCAAACCTGCCGACGCCATCACCGTCAAGGCGGTGACCGTGCGCGCGGCCGGTGGCGACGGCGGCGGCTCGGTGCTCGATGCATCCGGCTACGTGGTGGCGCGGCGCGCGGCCACGGTCTCGTCCAAGGTCACCGGCAAGGTGCAGGAGCTGCACGTGGAGGAAGGCGCCCACGTCAAGGCCGGCGAAGTGCTGGCGCGCCTGGACGACAGCAACGCCCGCGCCGCCCTGGCCCTGGCGCGCGCCCAGCTGGAAGCCGCCAAGGCGGCCCTGGCCCAGACCCAGGCCCAGCGCAAGGACGCCGAGCGCCAGGCGGCGCGCAACAAGGAGCTGGTCGGCAAGGGCCTGGTCAGCCAGTCCGCCTACGACACCGCCCAGGCCACCGCCGACGCGCTCGCCGCGCAGGTCGATGCCGCCCAGGGCAATGTCGCGGTCGCCGAACGCAACATCGGCGTCTACCAGCAGCAGCTCGACGACACCGTGGTGCGCGCGCCGTTCGATGGCGTCATCACCGTCAAGAACGCGCAGCCTGGCGAGATGATCTCGCCGCTGTCGGCCGGCGGCGCCGGCACCCGCACCGGCATCGGCACCCTGGTGGACATGGACTCGCTGGAGATCGAGGTCGACGTCAACGAGAACTTCATCAACCGCGTGCAGCCCGGCCAGCCGGTCACCGGCAAGCTCAATGCCTATCCCGACTGGCAGATTCCCTGCGAGGTGATCGCGGTGATCCCCACCGCTGACCGCAGCAAGGCCACCGTCAAGGTGCGCGTGCGCATCAAGACCAAGGATCCGCGCATCCTGCCGGACATGGGCGTGCGCGTGTCCTTCCTCGACGATGCCGCGCGCCAGCCGGCGCAGGCCCCGCGCGGCTTCTGGATTCCCGACGACGCCGTGCAGGCGCAGGGCACTGAGAACGGCGTGGTCTACGTGCTGCACGATGACAAGGTCGAGCGCCGCGCGGTGAAACTCGGCGGTCATGGCAGCGAGGGTCAGCAGGTGCTGTCCGGCCTCACCGCCGGTGAGCGCGTGGCCAGCGGCGATCTGTCGAAGCTGCAGGACGGCAGCCAGGTGAAGCTCGCCGAATGAGGGCGGAAAAACGGCCGGCCGGCGGCACCCGCTGTGGCCGTTTTCCCCAGGCAATTCGTTATATTTTATTTATCGAATTTAAAATTGAATAATATTTTGTAACACCGCCAATCCCTTCCAGGTCGAGAGCGGGTGGCGGCCCAACGAGGACCGGATGTCATGAGCGAAGCCATCGTCAGCCTGCGTGGCGTGTCCAAGAGCTACGTGCGCGGCAAACAGAGCGTCGAGGTGCTGCAGAAACTCGACCTGTCGATCTCCCGGGGCGATTTCCTGGCGCTGATGGGCCCTTCCGGCTCCGGCAAGACCACCCTGCTCAACCTGATCGGCGGCCTCGACCATCCCAGCGCCGGCGAGGTGGTGGTCGGCGGCCAGCGCATCGATCAGCTGTCCAGCGGCGCGCTGGCGCAGTGGCGCTCGCACCACGTCGGCTTCGTCTTCCAGTTCTACAACCTGCTGGGCGTGCTCAGCGCCGAGAAGAACGTGGAGCTGCCGCTGCTGCTGACGCCGCTGTCGAAGGCGCAGCGCGCGAGGCACGTCGCCACCGCACTGGAGATCGTCGGTCTTGCCGACCGCGCCAAGCACAAGCCCTCGGAGCTGTCCGGCGGCCAGGCGCAACGCGTCGCCATCGCCCGCGCCCTGGTCGCGGACCCGACGCTGCTGGTCTGCGACGAGCCCACCGGCGACCTCGACCGCAAGACCGCGGATGAAATCCTCGGCCTGCTGCAGACCCTCAACCGCCAGCACGGCAAGACCATCGTCATGGTCACGCACGATCCCAAGGCCGCCGAGTACGCCACGCATCAGCTGCACATGGATAAAGGGCGTCTGATCGAGCAGAGCGCCAACGCATGAAGTACCTTCCGCTGATCTGGGCGGCGCTGGGCCGGCGCAAGCCCCGCACGATCCTCACCGGCCTGTCGATCGCCGTCGCCTTCCTGCTCTACGGCATGCTCAACGCGGTCAACGTCGCCTTCAACAACGGCGTCGAGATCGCTGGCGTCGACCGTCTGGTCACCACCGGCCGCTACTCGATCACGCAGATCCTGCCCTACGGCCATGAAGCGCAGATCCGCAGCCTGCCCGGCGTCGAGCAGGTCGCCGCGTCCAACTGGTTCGGCGGCTATTACCAGGACCAGCGCAACTTCTTCCCGCAGTTCGCGGTGGAGCAGGAAGCCTACCTGTCGATGTACCCGGAGATCGTGCTGCCGGCGGAACAGAAGCAGGCGTTCTTCAACACGCGCACCGGCGTGGTCGTGGCCAAGACCCTGGCCGAGCGCTTCCACTGGAAGCTCGGCGACAAGATCCCGATGCAGGCTGGCATCTGGCCGCTGAAGGACGGCGGCAACGTCTGGACCTTCGACCTGGTCGGCATCTTCGACACCGCCAATCCCAAGGATCGCAGCCAGTACGAGATGATGCTGATCCGCTACGACTACTTCGACGAGGCGCGCCAGTTCGCCAAGGGCACCGCCGGCTGGTACGTCAGCAAGATCAAGAACGCGAACGAGGCGGGCACGCTGGCCAAGCAGATCGACGCGCTGTTCGCCAACTCGCCCAACGAGACGCGCACCGACACCGAGAAAGCCTTCAACCAGGGCTTCATCAAGCAGCTGGGCGACATCGGCCTGATCATCCGTTCGATCCTCGGCGCGGTGTTCTTCACCCTGCTGTTCCTCACCGGCAACACCATGATGCAGTCGGTGCGCGAGCGCATCCCGGAACTCGCCGTGCTCAAGACCCTGGGCTACTCCGACCCGCTGGTGCTGGCGCTGGTCCTGGGCGAGTCGCTGCTGCTGACGCTGATCGCCGCCCTCGTCGGCCTGGGGCTGGCGACGATCCTGCTGCCGGGCATGGCGGCGCATCTGCCCGGCTTCTCCGGCCTCACCATCACCGCGCAGGCGGCCGTCGCCGCGCTGGGCATCGCCACCCTGCTCGCCATTGTCGTCGGCCTGCCGCCGGCGCTGCGGGCAATGCGGCTCGACATCGTCACCGCGCTTTCCGGACATTGAACATGGCCAATGCAATCCAGCAGATTTCCGCGGTCACGGCGATGAACCTGCGCAGCGTGCCGTCGCGCCTGGGCACGTCGATGGTGATCGTCATCGGCATCGCCGGCGTGGTCGGCGTGCTGGTGGCGCTGCTGTCGATGGCGCGCGGCTTCGAGCTGACGCTGGCCACCACCGGCCGGCCGGACCGCGCCATCGTCATGCGCGGCGGTTCCAACGACGAGCTGTCCAGCGTGCTGATGCGCGACCAGGCCCAGGTGGTGATGGACGCGCCGGGCGTGGCCAAGGGCAGCGACGGCAAGCCGCTGGCCATCGGCGAGCTCTACATGATCACCGACATCGCCAAGCGCGGCGCCACCACGCCCAACAACGTCGTCGTGCGCGGCACCACCGCGCGCGTGCTGGAACTGCGCCCGGAGGCGAAGATCGTCGAAGGCCGCATGTTCACCCCCGGCGTGCGCGAGGTGGTGGTCGGCCGCACCGCGCAGAAGCAGTTTGCCGGCCTCAACATCGGTGACAAGGTGGACGTGCGCGATGGTCCGTGGACCGTGGTCGGCGTGTTCGACTCCAAGGGCGACGTGCACGAGTCCGAGCTATGGGTGGACGTCGATGCGCTGATGACCGCCTCGCGCCGGCAGGCCTACAACACCGTCACCGCCCAACTGCTGTCGGCCGACGCCTTCCGCGCCTACAAGGATGCGTTGACCTCCGATCCGCGCGTCACCGTGCAGGCGCAGCGCGAGCCGGATTACTACGCCTCGCGCTCGGAATCGCTCAACCAGCTGATCACCGTGCTCGGCTACTCGGTGGCGGTGATCATGGGCATCGGCGCGCTGTTCGGCGCGCTCAACACCATGTACGCGGCGGTGGCCACGCGCAGCGTCGAGATCGCCACGCTGCGCGCCATCGGCTTCGGCAGCGGTCCGGTGGTGGTGTCGGTGATCCTCGAGGCGCTGGCGCTGGCGGCGGCCGGTGGGGTGCTGGGCGGCGCCATCGCCTACGTGTTCTTCAACGGCTACACGGTGTCGGCGCTGAACATGCAGACCTTCAGCCAGGTGGCCTTCCAGTTCCGCGTGACGCCGGACCTGCTGTGGAAGGGCGTGATCTGGGCCTGCGGCATCGGCCTGCTCGGCGGCCTGATGCCCGCGGTCCGCGCGGCGCGGCTGCCGATCGTCGACGCGCTGCGTTCGGCCTAGGGCGCTAGCCGCGCAGCCACAGCGGCAGGCTGATGATCAGGGCACCGAGCACGATGGCGCCCGCGATCAGCCAGGCCGGCCCCCAGGCCGGTGCGGCAGGTGCCGGGGCCGGTAGCGCCATCACCGCCGCCGCACCGGCGCGGCGCACGGTGGGCACGGTGTCGGTGGGCGTGCCCCAGGCCACCGCCTTGGTCTCCTTGTCCTGCGGCACCGCATAGCTGCGCGTGGCGGTGGCCACCGCGTCGCTGAGACCCAGGACCTCGGTCAGCGCCTGGCGGAATTCCAGCGCGGTGGCGTAGCGTTCCGGCGGCCGCAGGCCCAGCGACTTGCGCAGCACCGCGGCCAGGCCCTCCGGCAGATCGAGATCGCCCTCCAGCGGATCGGCGCCGAGCCGGTCCAGCGCCACCGGCGGCGGCACGCCCTTGAGCATGCGGTACAGCGTGGCGCCGACGCCGTAGATGTCGGTCCACGGCCCCTGCGGACTGTTCTTCTGGTACTGCTCCAGCGGCGCATAGCCCTCGCTGAGCACCACCGACATGCTCTCGACGCGCTCGCCGGCGGCCTGCCGCGCCGCGCCGAAATCCAGCAGGATCATGCGGCCGGCGCCGGTCATGTAAATGTTGTGCGGCTTCACGTCACGGTGCAGCACGCCGCGGTCGTGCACGAACTGCAGGCCGTCCAGCACCGGCAGCAGCAGGCTGGCCGCCGCCTCGGCGTTGACCGTGCCCTCGAGCTGGCCCAGGTAGTCGCCGAGACTGCGGCCCTCGTAGTAATCCATCACCATGTAGGCGGTGCCGTGGGCACGGAAGAAATTGCGCACGCGCACGATATTGGGATGGTCGAACTTGGCGATCATGCGGGTCTCGGCCAGGAACTGGTCGAGACCGAAGTTGAAATTGGCCGCCTGCTCCGGCACGTGCACGGTCACCGCCAGCGTCGCGGGCTCGCGCGCCACCAGGTCGCGCGGCAGGTATTCCTTGACCGCGACGCGCTGCTGCAGGTGCATGTCCCAGGCCAGGTAGGTGACCCCGAAACCGCCGGGGCGGCCCAGCACACGGCCGATGCGGTAGGTGTCGGACAGGACGGTGCCATGCGGCAGCAGCAGCGGCGAACGCGGCAGCGACTCGTCGTAGCCGCAGTGCGGGCACTGCGCGAGCCCCTGCTTGTTCTCGAAACACCCGGGACAATGCTTCTGGTACATGCCGTCTGGAGGCGACTCGGCCAAAAATGATGACGCGCACGTTAGCATCCCGGGCAGGCGCCACGCATCTGCCTGCCGCGCCCCGGCCCCTGCGTATAATGCGGGCCAGCGTCCACGGGACGATTTCCCCATGAGCCAGCAACAGCTTGCTGTTCTTTTCGCCGATCTCGCCGGCAGCACGTCGACCTACGAGCGGCTGGGCGATGTCGCCGCCAAGAAACTGGTGGACGCCTGCCTGCTGCGCATGGCCCAGACCTCGCGTCAGCACAGCGGCCTGGTGATCAAGACCATCGGCGACGAGCTGATGCTGCGCTTCCCCGACGCCGCCACGGCCGGCGCCGCGGCGGTGGCGATGCAGCGCGGCAACCGCGAGTCGCGCTCACCCTTCCATCTGCGGATCGGCTTCCACCACGGTCCGGTCATCGTCGAGGCCGCCGACGTCTTCGGCGACGCCGTCAACACCGCCGCGCGCCTCAGCCAGATGGCGCGCGACGGCCAGATCCTGACCTCCGAGGAGTCGCTGCAGTGCCTGGGTGCCGAACTGCAGGGCATCGCGCGTCCCTTCGATTTCGACCGTCTGCGCGGCAAGACCCAGGCCACGCGCATCTATGAGCTGCTGTGGGAGCAGACCCGCGAAGTCACCCGCCTGATCGACGGTGGCGGCGCAACGATGAGCCATCCGGCGGAGACCAGCCGCACCCTGCGCCTGGCCGTACGCGGCAGCGAGCGCATCTTCACCGCCATGCAGGCGCCGATCAGCGTCGGCCGCGAGCAGGCCTGCGCCTTCACCGTGTCCAGCGAGTTCGCCTCGCGCGTGCATGCCCACATCGAATACCGCCGCGACAAGTTCGTGCTGCAGGACCGCAGCACCAACGGCACCTTCGTCACGCCGGAGGGCGGCAGCGAGGTGTTTCTCAAGGGCGAGTCGCTGCCGCTATCCGGCCGCGGCATCGTCAGTCTCGGCTGCCCCCTGTTGTCCCAGACCGGCGACGTGCTGCGTTACGCCGTGGAGAACTCATGAACGCCGTTGCCACCCTGCTCTACACCGAGTTCGGCGAGCGCCGTCGCGGCGAGGTGGTGGAGCAGCCGCTGGCGCTGATGGAGCGCCACGAACTGCACAACCTGATCACGCGCCACCATGGCAGCGTCGTCGAATCGATCAGCCGCCGCATGGTCGCGGACTTCGGCCGTCCGGAGGCGGCGCTGGCCTGCGCCCGCGACCTGCGTGACGCGATTCAGCGCCTGCGCATCCGCGACCCCGCACGCGCCGGCCTGCATATCCGCTCGCTGCTGCTGCCGACGCCACCGGGCACGCGCGATCCGGCGTTGTGGGCGGAGACCGCGCTCAAGCTCTCGATCCATTTCGGCAGCACGCCGGCCAACGGCATCGCCGCGTTGAGCACGCTGCTTCCGGCCTTTGCCGCCCCGCTGGCACCGACGCCGCGCGCCCTGCCGCTGGCGCCCGGCAGCCGCATCGCCCTGCACCTGCTGGCCTACGAGGACGGCGACGACACGCAGGAAGGCATGACCCGCGCCGCCGCGCCGCTGGCGGGCGCCGGCGTCGGCGTGTTCGGCGAACTGCTGCTGAAGGTCGGCGAGCAGTCGCGCATCCTGCGTCCGATGGACTGTCCGGTCAGCGTCGGTCGCAGCAAAACCTGCGGCCTCGTCGTCCAGGGCGAGGAAATCTCCCGCACCCATGGCCGCATCGAGTTCGTCAACGAGAAATATTTCTACGTCGACGACAGCCGCAACGGCAGTTACGTGCTCAACCGCGACGGCACCGAGGTGCACCTGATCCGCGAGCGTGTGCTGCTGGTGGGCGACGGCGTGATCAGCCCGGGCGCGCCGGTGATGAAGCAGACCGGACAGGTCATCCGTTTCCGCTGCAACCCCGTGCGCCTGAGCCTGGGCGACGACGCCGTGACCAAGCCGCGAGGCTGAAGCGTGTGAGCATCACCAGCGACAAGCTCGAGTACCGCGGCAGCGTGCTGTATGCCGACTTCAGCGACAGCACGCCTGGCGAAGTCGGCGAAACGCCGATCCTGTACAACGAGCGGCGCGATCTCAGCCAACTGATCGACCGCAATGGCGGCCAGACCGTCGAGGCGGTGGCGCGGCGCATCGTCGGCCTGTTTCCGCGCGCCGAAGCCGCGCTGACCTCGGCGCGCGCCGTGCGCGGCGCCGTGATCCAGCTGCGCGAGTCGGCGCCGCAGCGCCGCGGTCTCGCCTGTCGCCTGCTGCTCGGCTACGGCACGGTCACCCTCGACAACGGCCGCCTGCGCAGCGATTGGACGCACCGCCTGCCCGGCCTGGTATCGCAGGTGCCGGAATACGCCATCGCCGGTCTCCCCGAATTCATCGCGCAACTGCCGGCGGGCACCGCCGCGCGCGCCCTGCCTGGCAGCGCCGCCATCCACCTGCTTTCCGGTGCCGACGACGAGGCCGCCGACAACCGCCAGACCCGCCACGCCTCGACCCTGCTCAAAGCCGACACCGCGGTGTTCACCGAGCTGCGCCTGAGCGTCGGCGGCAAGCCGCGCATCGTGCAGGCTCGCGACTGTCCGCTGCTGCTGGGCCGCGACAAGTCCTGCGGCGTCATGGTCAGCGGCGACACCGCCTCGCGCGTGCATGGCCGCATCGGCTACGAGGCCGGCAAGTTCTTCTACGCCGACGAGAGCCGCAACGGCACCTATGTGCTCACCGCCGCTGGCGAGGAACTGTTCCTGCACAACGAGCGCGTCGTGCTGGTCGGCGAAGGCGCGATCAGTCCCGGCGCACCGCTGTCGCAGCAGACCGCCGCCGTCGTGCGCTATATCTGTAGCTCCAGCCGTCTGGCCATGGCGGACGAGCGCAGCGGCGACACGCGCCCGCTGGCGGGCCGCAAGCGCCCGTGAACGCCATGCGCGCGCTGCTGACGCCGGCCCGCATCCGCCGCCTGTTCGTCGCCGAGGCCACGCGCAAGTTCACCCGCAACGTGCCGGACTTTGCCGCGCTGCGGCGCCTGGTGCGCGAACACGGCGGGCGCCTGCACAACGATCACGGCGCCATCCGCGTCGCCGATCCGGCGCTGTGCGCGCTGTTCGTGCGGGCCGCGGCGGTGATGGGCCTGCGACGCGAGCGCGACTACGATTTCCCGGCCAAGAAGCTGCGCTCCTTCGACCTGCAGGTCATCGGCGAGGACCACCGGCCGTTCAAGATTTTCGTCTCCCAGGTCGATCTCGCGGCATTTCCCGACGATGTCGCCCGGCAGGTCCGCGAGGACTGCGCCGCCTGCGCGCAGGCCGCCGACCATGCGCCCCTGCTCGCCCTGATCGAAAAAGCCGAGCGCCGCGGCGGACTTTCCCCGGGCGATGCGACGTGTTTTGTCGATCACCTGGTGCATCGCCTGATGACCCGCAGCGGTCCGCCGCTGCGCCGCGCCACGCTGGAGGCGGTCGCCCGCGTCTCGGGCGAGGCCGCCAGTGCGCTGGCGCTGGGCCCGGATTTCAACCACGTCACCATCGATGTGCAGGCCGCCGGCTTCCGTGGTATCGAGGCGATGGCCGCGGCGATGCGCCGCGCCGGCTTCCGCCTGCTGCCGGCCATCCAGGGCGCGCCCGGCTCGCCGCTGCGCCAGACCGCGACCCTGGCGGCGACCATGGACACGCCGGTGCTGGAAGCCGACGGTCGCCTGGGCCGCGCGCCGACCGAAAAGCAGTTCGTCGAGATCATCGAGCGCAGCCAGGCGCGCAATGCCGAAGGCGGACTGCTCTGGCGTCAGGATGGGCGGCCGCTGATCTTCCGCAACTTTCTCGCCGCCAACGCGGAAAAGATTTTCGACGCCGCCGCCACGCGCGGCGCCGCCCTGCGCTAGCTGCCGCGACGCAGCTGCAGGCTGTAGGCACCGCTCACCGGAATCCGCGCGATGAAGCCGCCGGGCACGGCCTGCAACGCCGGCGCACCGAGACCGCTGCCGCTGATCGCCGGCTTGCCGATGCGCTCCGGCAGCCACAGCTCCAGCGTCCCCGTGCCGTTGCCGGACAACGCCGCTTCGCCGGTCGCCACGTCGCTGCTCAGCTGCTGCAACTGCCCCGGCGCCGCGCGCGGATAGCTGCGCGACATCGCCTGCGCGTTGGCCTGCACGAAGCCGAGATCGACGTCGCCCGGGCAGCCGATCAGCTTGAGCTGCACCACCGTCGCGCCCGGCTTGCCGCCGGGCGTGCCGATGGTGTGCGGATCGCCGCAGGCCTGCGCCCACTGCCACTCCGCGGCGCCGACCAGCGCCTGATCCTGGTCGGCGACGAATTCGTTGACGTCGCCGCTGATGCTGTCCGGCGCGCCGAAGTAGCCCCACTCGCCCACCCAGAACGTGGTCTGGTACAGGCTGGCAACGGCCTGGGCGTTGCTGAAGCACTGCGCGTTGGAGCTGGGGGCGCCGCTGCCGCAATAGAAGTGCGGCGCGAACACCAGGTTGCTGTCGTTGGTGAACACCGGCAGCGTCGGCAAAGTGACGCCGACCAGCGACCAGATGATGTCCGGCTCGAAGAAGATGATGTGCTGCGGCTGCTGCGGCAACGCCGACTCGGCGGCGCGGATCGCCGTCACCAGGCGCGTGTAGAGCGTGCTCAGGTAGGTCACGGCATCGGCCTCGAGCAGGAAGCCGGGATTGGGCTCGTTGAACAGGTCGTAGCCCGCCACGTTGGGATAGCCCGCCACCTCCGACACCACGTGCTGCCACATCGCGACGAAGCGCGTCTGGATGCCCTGCGTGTCCAGGTAGAAATTGGTGAAAGCCGCCTGCACCGCCGGCGAGATTTCGCGCTGCGCGATGCGGCAGGTGGTGAGGCCGTCGGTGATCGTCGCCCACTGCGGCGCGCCGTCCCAGCCGATGGCGTCCTCCAGCGGCGCCACGCAGACATCGCTGGTGCCGCGCGTCGCCACGAACTTGCCCCAGGCGTCCTGGTGCATGTCGACGATCACGTACAGGCCCTGCGCCGCCGCCAGCTCGATCTGGCGGCGCACCTGCGCGAGATAGGCCTCATCGTACTGACCCGGCTGCGGCTCCACCCGCGACCAGCTCAGCAGCAGGCGCACGCTGTTGATGCCCAGCGCCGCCATCTGCGGAAAGTCGGCGGGCTTGGGCAGGATCGGCGCGGGAAACGCGGGCTGGTCGACGTAGTAGTCGCCCAGCGCGTTGTAGTTGACGCCGCGCAGCAGCACCTGCCGCCCCTGCGCGTCGAAGATGCCAGGCGTGGTGCCACGCACCGCGTGCAGCGGCGGCAGCGCCGTCGCGGCAACGGCGCCCTGTGGTGACGCGGCGCCGCCACCGCAGGCGGCCAGCAGCATCGGCAGGGAGATCAATGCACAGCGCAGCAGAACAGACATGAGCGAAAAATTTCCGAGAGATGACAGGGAGGAAAAACGCGGCGCAGTGTGGCGGCGATGTCGGGGCACGTGAAGTGGGAAATCGAGCCCGCCGGTACGTCCCGCGCCGTGCGCAGCGGCCACCCGCTCTCGGCAACAGCTGCCATCAGGACGTTATTTTATATAGAACAAATTTTTATTTGATCTATTTTTAATCACATTTCTCCCAGGCAAACCGCCATCAGCGGGTGGCGCTGCGCCGGGACCTTTCCACGACCGCGACCCACCGTGGACAGCTCACATTTTTGTACGAAAAAACCATTACTTAGCGACGCCGATCCACGGCTTTTCCGCAGCCTATGCACAGGCCATCCCAATCCCGCGCACAGGCTTGAACACAGAATGTAGTGGTCTAAGCTAGTTCTTAACACTATATGTTGTTGACGAGCCCGGATGACGGGAGTAACTTCACTCCATCGCACGTTCATCACCGCGACCGCCGGCCCGCCTCACCAGAAGGCTCCGGCGGAGATCCACTTTCACGCCGCATCACGACATCTGAAGAGCTCGTGGGGGAGCCCAAAACAATGCAAACACAGGCTGCTGCTACCGAAACCCGTCGTCCTCCGATCGAGGGCGCCGTCACCACCGCCGAACTGAGCGCCACCGCCCCCGGCGGCCTGCGTGTGATCCGCCGTAACGGCAAGGTCACCAGTTTCGACGCCAGCAAGATTTCCATCGCCCTGACCAAGGCCTTCCTGGCCGTGGAAGGCGGCAACGCCGCCGCCAGCTCGGCCGTGCGCGAGAAGGTCGAGGCGCTGACCCAGCAGGTCGTGCAGGGCCTCACCCGCCACATCTCCGGCGGCGGCACGCTGCACATCGAGGACATCCAGGACCAGGTGGAACTCGCCCTGATGCGCGCCGGCGAGCACAAGGTCGCCCGCGACTACGTGCTGTACCGCGAGCAGCGCACCAAGGAGCGCGCCGCCGAAGCCGCCAAGAAGCCGGAGAGCGCCAAGCCGCGCCTGTCGGTCACGCGCGACGACGGCACCGTGGTGGCGCTGGACGAAGCCCGCATCCGCCGCGTCGTCACCGAGGCCTGCACCGGCCTTGCCGGCGTCAGCGTCGACGAGATCGTGCAGTCCGCCCTGCGTGACCTCTACGACGGCATCCCCGAGCACGAGCTGTCGCAGGCGGTGACGCTGGCGGCGCGCGCGCGCATCGAGAAGGAGCCCAACTACACCTACGTCTCCGCGCGCCTGCTGCTGGACGCGCTGCGCCACGAGGCGCTGAAGTTCCTCAACCAGGCCGAGACCCGTCCGACCTTCGAGGACATGAAGGGCCAGTACCCGGAATACTTCCGCGCCTATGTGCACCGTGCCGTCGAACTCGAACTGCTCGACCCCAAGCTCGCGCTCTACGATCTCGACCGCCTGGGCAAGGCGCTGCTGCCCGACCGCGACGCCAAGTTCGACTACCTCGGCCTGCAGACGCTGTACGACCGCTACTTCCTGCACTCCAACAAGACGCGCTTCGAGCTGCCGCAGGCATTCTTCATGCGCGTGGCGATGGGCCTGGCGATCAACGAGATCGACCGCGAAGGCCGCGCCATCGAGTTCTACCAGCTGCTGTCGTCGTTCGATTTCATGTCGAGCACGCCGACGCTGTTCAACTCCGGCACGCTGCGCCCGCAGCTGTCGAGCTGCTACCTGACCACCGTGCCGGACGACCTGCACGGCATCTTCGGCGCCATCCACGACAACGCCATGCTGTCCAAGTTTGCCGGCGGTCTCGGCAACGACTGGACGCCGGTGCGCGGCATGGGCGGCTACATCAAGGGCACCAACGGCAAGAGCCAGGGCGTGGTGCCCTTCCTCAAGGTGTGCAACGACACCGCCGTCGCCGTCAACCAGGGCGGCAAGCGCAAGGGCGCGGTCTGCGCCTACCTGGAAACCTGGCACCGCGACATCGAAGAGTTCCTGGAACTGCGCAAGAACACCGGTGACGACCGTCGCCGCACGCACGACATGAACACCGCCAACTGGGTGCCGGACCTGTTCATGAAGCGCGTCATGGAAGACGGCCAGTGGACGCTGTTCTCGCCGGAAGAAACCCCGGACCTGCACGACCTCGTCGGCGAAGCCTTCGAGCAGCGCTACGTCGCCTACGAGGCCAAGGCCGACCGCGGCGAGATCAAGAACTTCAAGCGCATCCAGGCCCTCAACCTGTGGCGCAAGATGCTGTCGATGCTGTTTGAAACCGGCCACCCCTGGATCACCTTCAAGGACCCGTGCAACCTGCGCTCGCCGCAGCAGCACGTCGGCGTGGTGCACAGCTCCAACCTGTGCACGGAGATCACGCTCAACACCAAAGCCAACCAGGAAATCGCCGTCTGCAACCTCGGCAGCGTCAACATTCCTGCGCATGTGGTGGACGGCAAGCTCGACCTGGTCAAGCTCGAGAAGACCATCAACACCGCCATGCGCATGCTCGACAACGTCATCGAGTACAACTACTACTCGGTGAACACCGCGCGCAATTCCAACATGCGCCACCGCCCGGTGGGCCTGGGCGTGATGGGCTTCAACGACGCGCTGTACAAGCTGCGCCTGCCCTACGAGAGCGACGCCGCCATCGAGTTTGCCGACTACAGCATGGAAGCGGTCAGCTACTACGCGATCAAGGCCAGCACCGATCTTGCCGCCGAGCGTGGCGCCTACAACAGCTTCAAGGGCTCGCTGTGGGACAAGGGCATCCTGCCGATCGACTCGATCCAGATCCTGGCCCGCAACCGCGGCCAGTACCTGCAGCAGGACAGCAAGACCTCCGGCGCCTTCGACTGGGACGGCCTGCGCGTGCGCATCATGCAGACCGGCATCCGCAACTCCAACACCATGGCCATCGCGCCGACCGCGACCATCGCCAACATCACCGGCGTGTCGCAGTCGATCGAGCCGACGTACCAGAACCTGTACGTCAAATCGAACCTCTCCGGCGAGTTCACCGTGGTCAACGAGTACCTGGTCAACGACCTCAAGAAGCTCGGCCTGTGGGACGAGGTGATGGCGCATGACCTCAAGTACTTCGACGGCAGCGTGCAGAAGATCGACCGCATTCCGCAGGAGCTGAAGGACATCTACAAGTGCGCCTTCGAGATCGACCCCAAGCGCCTCGTGGACGCCGGCAGCCGCCGCCAGAAGTGGATCGACCAGGCACAGAGCCTCAACCTGTACATGGCGCAGCCCTCCGGCAAGAAGCTGGACGAGCTGTACAAGCACGCGTGGGTCAGCGGTCTCAAGACCACCTACTACCTGCGCACCATGGGCGCCACGCACGCCGAGAAGACCACCATCAGCGATAACCGCCTGAACAAGGTTGCCGGCTCGGCAGCAGGAGGTCTGGCCGCCCAACAGGGCGGCCGACGATCCAGCGACAAGCCCGTGAACGATCCGCCGGTTGAGCACATCAACGTCGCCGCCGCCACCGATGTCGGCAGCGCCAAGGTCTGCTCGATCCTCGACCCGGATTGCGAGGCGTGTCAGTGAAGCGAGGGTTTCAAGGACTGCCAGTGGCAGTCCTTGCTCGCTGAACGCCCGGGGCTGGGGCCCCGGGCAACGCCGCCGAAGATGCGATGCGCGAATAGGAATTAAACAGACCCCGCTCCAGCGTGGTCTAAAAAGAGAGATAGGAGATACACATGTTGGATTGGGAAGACACCGCCACCGCCAGCCCCAAGCTCGGGCTGCAGACCGTCGCCGCCAGCACGCCGGCCGCCTTTGTGCCGGCCGCCGCCGCGCACGCCGCCCAAGCCGGCGCCACCGGCCTGGAAGACCTCACCATGGGCGCGCGCCGCATCCAGGTGGACGACAAGAAGATCATCAATTGCCGCGCCGACCTCAACCAGCTCGTCCCCTTCAAGTACAAGTGGGCCTGGGAGAAGTACCTCGCCGCCTGCAACAACCACTGGATGCCGCAGGAAATCAACATGAGCGCCGACATCGCGCTCTGGCAGGACCCGAACGGCCTCACTGAGGACGAGCGCGTCATCATCAAGCGCAGCCTCGGCTTCTTCTCCACCGCCGACTCGCTGGTCGCCAACAACCTCGTGCTTGCCGTCTACAAGCACCTGACCAACCCCGAGTGCCGCCAGTACCTGCTGCGCCAGGCCTTCGAGGAAGCGATCCACACCCACGCCTACCAGTACTGCATTGAATCGCTGGGCCTGGACGAAGCCGAAGTGTTCAACATGTACCGCGAGATTCCGTCGATCCACGACAAGGCCGCGTGGAGCCTGCCGTTCACGCAGTCGCTGGCCGATCCGGACTTCCACACCGGCACGCCGGAGATGGACCAGCGCCTGCTGCGCGACCTGATCGCCTTCTACGTGGTGTTCGAAGGCATCTTCTTCTACGTCGGCTTCGTGCAGCTGCTCAGCTTTGGCCGCCGCAACAAGATGGTCGGCGTGTCCGAGCAGATCCAGTACATCATGCGCGACGAGTCCATGCACATGAACTTCGGCATCGACGTGATCAACCAGATCAAGGTCGAGAACCCGCACCTGTGGACCGCGCAGTTCCAGCAGGAAATCGCGCAGATGATCGACGAGGCCACCAACCTCGAAATCCGCTACGCCCACGACACCATGCCGCGCGGCGTGCTCGGCCTCAACGCCAATCAGTTCAACGAATACCTCAAGTTCGTGGCCAACCGCCGCTGCGCCCAGATCGGCCTCAAGCAGCTCTACCCGGGTGCCGAGAATCCCTTCCCGTGGATGAGCGAGGTCATGGACCTCAAGAAGGAGAAGAACTTCTTCGAGACGCGCGTGACGGAGTATCAGACGGGTGGGGCATTGAGCTGGGATTGATGACCCCGTAGCGATTGGGGATGGAGACTATTCCGGTCATACCGGATCCAGTTTCGCTGCTGGCCTCGATGCGAGCGGTGGGATACTCCGTCGAGGCAGCCATCGCCGACCTCGTCGATAACAGCATCTCGGCCAGCGCCGCACGCATCGACATCAAGTACGACGCCTCCGACTTTCCCTTCATCGCAATTCTCGACAACGGTCGTGGCATGGGGCCAGCCGAGCTCACCAATGCCATGCGCCTTGGCAGCCAAGATCCGGGAAATGAGCGTCACCCAGACGACCTTGGCAGGTTTGGGCTCGGCTTGAAGACCGCGTCCCTTTCCCAATGCCGCTGCTTCACCGTAGTGAGCAAGAAATCGGGAATGATCTCTGCCAGATGCTGGGATCTCGACACGATCGAACGCCTCCACGAATGGAGGGTCGTCGTCCCCGATTCAGAGCAACTTGCTTCCTTGCCACTGATGACCAAGCTGGAGCAATGCGAGTCAGGAACGCTAGTGGTGTGGCAGGACCTCGACCGTCTGGTTGCTGGCGCGCGTAATCCGCAGCAAGAGATGACGACAAAGCTGTCACCGCTCTTTGAGCATCTGGCCCTTGTATTCCACAGGTATTCCGCCGGCGAAGGCGGCAACACTGCAATCGAGATATACGTCAACAGCCGGAAGGTGCCCGCCAGAGATCCCTACCTGCGTGGCAACTCCTTCAGGCAACCGCTCGAAGGGCAGGTGATACGGCACGAGCGAGGAGATGTGCTTGTCACGCCGGTCATTCTTCCCCCTGTGAGCCACCTGAACGCAGACGAGATCGAGGTCGCCGGCGGTCGGGACGGCTTGCGAGGCACCCAGGGTTTCTACGTGTACCGCAACCGCCGCCTCGTAATCTGGGGCACCTGGTTCAGACTGGTTCCCAAGGACGAGTTCTACAAGTTGACCCGCGTCCAAGTCGACATCCCGAACTCATTCGATGACCTGTGGGCGCTCGACATCAAGAAATCCGCTGCCTATCCGCCCGATGCCATTCGAGCCCGGCTGAAAGACCTCATCCCGCACTTCGCCGGGGTGAGCCGCAGGACGATCACACATCCGGGACGCAAGACTGGCCCAAAAGACTTCACGGCGCTTTGGCAACGCATCGAGCCAACCCATGGGGCGTTTAGGTACGAGATCAATTCCGAACATCCAGCGGTCAAGGCATTGTCTTCTCGCCTTACACCTGCAGACCAAGGATCGCTCCAAGCCTTGCTGGGCCTTGTTGGCGACTCCCTGCCCTTCGAATCGATCTATGCAGACATGAGCTCCGACACCCATTCCTCGAACAGCGCGGGGAACTTGGCTGCTCTGGTGGAAATGGCCGAGGAACTCATGACGCTGACCGGATTTGATGTCGATCAGGTGCTGCAGATCGACCCTCTGATACGTTACGAACACCTACATTCAAAAATAAAAGCGGAGCTGACCATTGGATAGCAATCGGTATCTCGTTGCCGTGGGACTGATCGACGGTCAGGATCTCACTGACGAGGTTCTGACAGGCACCCTGACCAAGCTGAAAGTGCTGTATCCAGACATCACCGACGAATGGCTGACCGGCCTTCGCAAGGAGCTGGAATCCAATTTCGGCGTGAAGGTCTCCGTCGGCATCGGATTGCACGGTGGTGATCAGGGCCCTTGGCTCGAGCAGTTCAAGTCGCAGATCCAATGGACCTACTGGGATTCCTACGTCCAAGAACTCAAGGCGAGTGGCAAGAACCGGGAGGTGATCCGAGTCATCGACGAGGATACCGACAATATTCTCACTGAATGTGGAAACCCTCGAAACGATGCCGCTTGGCACATCAAGGGGCTGGTCATGGGCGATGTGCAGTCGGGCAAGACGAGCAACTACACGGGACTCGTGAACAAGGCGGCTGACGCCGGCTACAAGATCATCGTCCTGCTCACGGGCATGATCGAGGATCTTCGTGGCCAGACTCAGGAACGTCTGGACGAAGGCTTCATCGGTCGGCTTAGCATCGACATGATGGGCGGCTTCCGCGACCGCAAGCCGGTTGGAGTCGGACGCTTCCGCTCCAAGGTGCCGAACGTCCTCACTTCGGTGGAGTCCGACTTCCTGACTGCCAATGGAAGGGTGCTCGGAGGAATACCCCTTTCCAACATCAGCGAGCCTGTTCTTCTCGTCATGAAGAAGAACAAGTCACCACTCGAGAATCTACTCAAGTTTCTGAAGTCGCAGCTTGGCGACGGTGTCATCGACCTTCCCCTGCTCCTGATTGATGATGAAGCGGACAATGCATCGGTCAATGCCAAGAAGGATGAGGATCCGGCGACGATCAACAAGCTCATCAGAGCGCTGCTCGCCAGGTTCAGGAAAACCTGCTACGTCGCATACACTGCAACCCCATTCGCCAACGTTTTCATCAATCCCGATCTCGACGATCTCTTCCCATCAAACTTCGTATACGCATTGAACCCGCCCACAAACTACGTCGGCGCCCAAGAGATATTCACGGAGGAAGGTTCCCAGCGACACCAGCTGATGGACATCGACGATGCCGCCCCTGTATTTCCGCCTAAGCATGATCGCCATCTGCAGGTGGATAAGCTGCCTGCTTCACTTCTGGAAGCCGTGTCCACCTTCCTGATCTCCTGCGCCATCCGAGACCTCAGAAACGAGCTCCTTCGACACCGCGCAATGTTGGTAAACGCAACCCGATTCACCGACGTACAGGGTCAGATAGCCGAACTGATCAAGTCTTACCTCTACTTTGTTCAAGAGGACATACGCCAGTACATCGCTGACGACGAACTCTGGAGCAGGCACGAGTCGCTGGTTGCTCTCCATGAGACCTGGAAGACGCACTACTCCAAGGCTGGATTCACATGGGCGGAGGTGCGAGCGCAGCTTCACGATTCCGTGGCATCCGTGAAGGTCGTCAGAATCAACCAGAAGGCCGAGTTCGACGACAAGCTCAATTATCGGCACTACAAGAACCTTCCCAAGGGCCGCCGGATCATTGCCGTGGGTGGACTTACACTGTCACGCGGCCTGACCCTCGAAGGACTTTGCATCAGCTATTTCTATAGGGACTCGAAGGCATACGATACTTTGCTCCAGATGGCGCGGTGGTTCGGCTATCGCACTGGCTACGATGATCTTTGTCGGGTGTGGATGGACCCGGACGTCCAAGGCTGGTTTGAGCACATTGCCGAGGTCATCGATGAGTTGAAGATGGATATTCGGCGGATGCATGCCAACCGGCAACCTCCGATCCGCTTCGGCATGAAGGTACGATCCCACGCTGACATGCTTGTCGTGACTGCCGCCAACAAGATGCGCAACTCTGAAGAAGTGATCTATCGGGCAACGCATAGCGAGAGCGCAGCAAGTACTCCGTTGCTTCCAAAGGACAAGAAGGCCAACGACGACAATCTCGACCTTGTCCGAGGGCTGGTGTCCAGCCTAGGCAATGCCGAATTGCTCGGCACCAAGAATTACTGGCGCAATGTTGCCCGCGATAGGGTGGTTTCACTCCTTCGCGCTCTTTCGATCTCACCCATGAATTCCGATTTTGTTCCCGAGTCTCCCGGCGGGGATCGACCACTTCTTCGCTTCATCGAATCAACCTCGGAGCCAATCCTTCAGAATTGGGACATCTGCATTCCCGAAGGCGATGGGGCTCCAATCGGGAATTTGTCCATTACCGACGTCAGCGGCAAAGTTCGTGCGGTTAAGGCGCGGCGCCGAATGTTTCAGAAATCTCGTGCTGGAGAAGATTTCCTTCGCATCAACAAGCAGCGAATCGGTGATGCGCAGGATGAGGCAACAGACCTCTCGAAGCCGGAAATCGCGGAGATCGAGGCGGAGTGGGAAGAGCTTCGGAAAAATGACCCCAAGAAGGGAGCCGCCGTTCCAGGATACATGTACCGCCGGATGAGGAAACGCCCCTTGCTGAACATTGTCCTGATCAATCCGGCGGAACCCTCTGGCAAGCACAAGGACAGGATGCAGCCGCTGGAAATGATCGAGGCTCGCGAAATGGTCGCTGTGAGCCTGATCTTTCCACGCTTCGATGAGGCCCAGGAGGACTCCGACATCTACTCCATGAATCTTGTGGCCCTGCGTCGACTTGGACTGGCTGATGAGCAAACCGATGGCGAAGACTACGAAGATTGAAGCCCTGTGGAACGACAGCCGCGACAAGTCGAAGTCTGCTCCCATTGCGGAAGGCGATTTCAAGCTCGTCCGAATTGACGCAACTTCGCCTGCCGACATCTATGCGGCAATCGATGGACATGGAAATTTGATGATCGTTGTCGGGGTGCAATCGAAGCCGCCGACGCTGACACTGAAATCGTCCTCCCTGGATTACTTCCGAGTCCAGCGTTATCAGGGGTTCGCTTGGCTGATGGCTCTCAGACTCACGGATAGATCACTGGAGCCGGTCTTCGGTCGACTATGCCAAGATCTCTACGAGGAGGCCGCCAGTATCTCTGACGATCTGCAGCTGATCAATCTGTTCATGGAGCGCCTGACCCTGTGGAAGCTGCTATTCGAGCAGGGAAATGGGCTCCTTCCAGCCCACGAGATCATGGGCCTGATCGGTGAGCTACTGGTGCTGGAGGGAGAGCTGCAGGCGGGCAGGCCTGCGCATGAGACCGTCAGCGCATGGCAAGGACCATTGAAGCGTGACCAAGACTTTCGCTTCGATGACTCCGCTATCGAGGTGAAGACGACTCGTCCCGATTCACAGTCCGTCTCAATATCGTCCCTGGATCAGCTCGTTGCCGACGTACCACTTTCCCTGGCCGTCCTAAGAATCCGCCCGGCCTCATCCACGGATTCAGCTGCCGTCACACTCAGCTCGATCGTCCTGCGCCTCGAGGGCAGGATTTCGCCGAGCCCTCAGGCCCTGAAGCTGTTCCGGTTCCGGTTACTCGAAGCTCGGTACGTGGAAAACGAGAAGTACGATGAGTTGCACTTCCAGCCAATTTCACGCACCGACTACTCGGTCCATGACTCGTTTCCCCGGTTGACTCGGGCCGGCATGCCCCCGGGCATCTCGGACGCCACCTACGTGCTCGATCTGAATACGATCAAGGATTTCGCTATCGGAACCACTGCCTATGACAAGTGAAGAGTTCCTCACCGAGCTTGAGCAATTTGTTATTCGTCGGGCAGCGACAGTTCATCTTGTTGACACGATGGCGTTCGTAGCAGAGGTTGCCGAAAGGCTCGAGGAGGATCCCGTCTTCGGCGAATACGTCCAAGTCGAATACTCTGGCGCAGGCTCACGCAACCGTCAGATTCGCGTGCATGGCTATACCCCGCTGGATGACTCTGACGGATCAATCGGTCTCGTCATAGGGCGGTGGAGCGATTCCGGGAAGCCGGAAACTCTCTCGACAGCTGCAGTCGAGCAGATGACTTCTTGGCTGCAGAACTTCGTGGATGAAGCCATCACGGGCAGCCTCACCGACAGGATCGCGGAAGCAAGCCCCGCCTATGACCTCGCCTGCAATCTGCGGGAGGCAGGCGGCAAGATCTCGCGCATCCGCCTGCACATCTTCTCCAACATGACCCTCAGCACGAGGTTCAAGGAGGACATTGCAGGCCAAGCGGGTGGCGTCCCGCTGGAGCGCCATATATGGGATCTTCAACGACTGAAATCTCTCTACGAGTCCTCGAAGGAGCGGGAGTCGGTCTCGATCGACCTTTCGCAATTTGGCTCTGAAGGAATTCCCTGCATCCCCGCCGCAACCACTGACAGCCTTCGCTCGTTCCTCTGCGTCATTGATGGCGAACTGCTGGCCAACCTCTTTGAAAGATATGGCAGCCGCCTCCTCGAGGGCAATGTGCGGTCGTTTCTCGGCATGAAGGGGGGCGTCAACAAGGGCATTCGCTCCACCATCCAGGATCACCCGTCGCTCTTCTTTGCCTACAACAACGGTATAGCCGCCACCGCTGTGGGCGTGACCATCACCTCGACTTCCCAGGGCCACCTGATCACTGCCCTGCAGGATCTGCAAATCGTCAATGGTGGTCAGACGACGTCCGCGATTCTTAACGCTAGGAAAAAGGACCGCCTCCCGCTCGCAGGCGTCACGGTCCAGATGAAGTTGACCGAGGTTGATCGCGAGGTTGGCCATGATCTGACCCCGAAGATCGCACAGTTCGCGAATACCCAGAACAAGGTTGCCGTGGCTGACTTTTTCGCCAATCACCAGTTCCATCGGAAGATGGAAGAAATATCGCGTCGCTTACAGGTTCCGGCACGGGCTGGCCAGCGAGTGCAGAGCAAGTGGTTCTACGAGCGCGCACGCGGTCAGTATCAGAACGAACGCCTCTACCTTACTGCGGCGAAGAAGGATGCACACGATCTCGAATTCCCGGCCAGCCAGGTCATCAACAAGACCGAGCTCGCGAAGTTTGACAGCGTCTGGCGGGAACTGCCCCATTGGGTGGCACTTGGCGCCCAAAAGAATTTCGTCAAGTTCGCCGGTCAGTTCGCGAGCAAATCAGAAGGCGTCACAGAGGCCGAGTATTGGGCCGAAATCAGCCCGCGGTTCGGCGAGACCTACTATCAGGAGATCGTGGCCGTCTCGCTTCTCTGGACTTCGGCGGAAGAGATTGTGTCGGGTGCGCGCGGATCATGGTACGAGGGTGACTATCGTCCCCAGATCGTTGCCTATGCCCTTGCCCTACTATTGAGAGCCTTGCGGGGTGCCGGCATGGAGCTTGATTTGGCGCGCATCTGGCTCAGGCAGGACATAGAAGCTGACCTGCGATCCGCCATCGAGCAGTTCGCGATCATTAGCCAACAGCATATCCTCCACCCGCCGGCTGGCACTTCCAACGTGGGCGAGTGGTGCAAGAAGGAGGAATGCTGGAAATCATTGCAGCGTGTTGACCTCCCTGATCTCGACCGTCTGATGCCCTTCGCTATCGACAAGTCCGCGGCCATCGCCGCCAGGAATGACGGGCGCAAGAAAGGCGAACTTGATGATGGCATTGCCGTGCAAAAGGCAGCCTTTGATCTTTGCCGGTCTGGATACTGGCAACGGCTTTCCGATTGGCCCACCCTCTCGGCCACGGTACCGCCTTCCGATGTCGCATTGCTGTCAAAGGCACGAAGTATCGCCAGCTTCGCGCGATTGACCCAAGACCGTGAGTGGCGGCGCCTCATGGAACTGAAAGCGGCCTGCGAGGGTGAGGGGTTCCGGCACAAGAACTGATGGACGTTGTATCGAAAAAAGTCCGCAGCCGCATGATGTCGGCCATACGCGGAAAGGATACGAAACCTGAGCTGGCGCTGCGCCGCGGCCTGCATGCACTTGGGCATCGCTACAGTCTGCACAGGAAGGATCTGAAGGGGCGGCCGGACCTAGTTTTCCCCCGGCGGAAGGCCGTCATCTTCGTCCATGGCTGCTTCTGGCATCGCCATCCGTACTGCCGCCATGCAACTACCCCTTCATCGAACGAGGGGTTCTGGGCCGAGAAATTCAGGACCAACCAGATGAGAGACCAGCAAGTTCAAAACCTTCTCTCCGAGCTGGGTTGGCGCATCCTCGTTATATGGGAATGCGAGACGCGGCCTGCAGTTATCGAGGCCACGCTCAAGCGAGTTGACGCATGGCTGCAAGTGGCGCCCATAAGTTCCGTGAGTTAAGCCGGATATCACAAGCGCCTCACTCGGGGGTAGGCGGCTACTAGCCACGATACGCCTTGATGAGTTCAATGGTCGGTTCGCGATACCGGCTTTCAAGTTCGCTCAGAGCGATCAGGAAATTGTGATCTTGACAACGCCGAAGTAGCTCCTGTCGTGTCAGCCCTCGGAAGTAGAAGACTAGCACCGACATCTGCCGCTGCTCGCCGCTTGACCAGTCATCAAAGTTTTCTTTGATGTCCACTGCTATTGGACAAAGATCCCCCAGATCGCTTTGACGTTGATGGCCAAGAAAAATTTACTAGTCGGGCAGCAAAGAGCCTTGAACGGCCGATCATGCAAGTGTTTCTTGGTGCAAGGTTGCGTTGGGTATAGAGTTATCGCAAGCCGCATGTCTATGAGCAGGCTTTCCGTATGGGATGCCTTAACAACAACGCCGGCGCCGCCCTACAAGTCGCCATGAGCGCATGGAGCAAGAGCAGTGCGCCATCGCGAGACTGAGCCGTGACCGATTCACACGCCAAAGCCCTCCGAGACTTGGCCGAAGCCCATTTGGCGACAGTCCTCAAGCGGATACCTAGCGACCGCATGGGCCGGTTCATCGTGTTCATAGAGGTGGTCCGAGCGATGGACTACTGGAGCATCGGCGCCTGCACAGCGAGCACGACCAATGAAAAGGTAGCGCAATCGCTTGACCTCATGTATTGGGGATGGAACAGAGCTGTCGCCGAGCTTTTTGAGCCGTTGGATCAGGCAGGAGCTTTTCCGCTGATGGAGAGCACGCAAGAGTCGCGCGGCTTCGCCGCCGGACTCATGCAGGAGTTTGGGAAGGCGTCGCTAGCGCGTCGGTTGGCCGACATGTGCGAGCGGGGCATCATGGAAGTTGCCAGGGACGGCGACGAATTCAGAATCCGCATGTGCGAGGACGCGCAAGCGCAGTTCGCCGACTTCACGGAGTTGGACCGCCTCAAGGCCGCTGAGACGCGAATCCCATTATCGAGCGCGGGATGGACGAAGGCTTCCATGCGTGACGCCATCCGCTTTCCCGGTATGCCCGGGAACTACTGGGCCTTGGCTGACGCCCCGGTCAAGCGTTGGCTCAGGCCTGACATCGAAGAGCTCATCAAACCTCTCGTGCGGCCATGGGACATGGGGCGCGGCGTCATGGTGGCCTACGATGCGCGCATCGAGGTGGATAGACACTACATGGCCGAGGCTCTTGCGCTAGCAACGACGTGGCGCGAGAGCTCGGGCCTCCACCCCGACGCAAAGCTGGGCGCCATCACCGGTGCCGACATCGGGGGCGTGGGAGCCGCGCTTATCAGCCTTCACGCTAAGCACGTTGGCTGCGTGTCGGTCGCCAAAAAGTTGTTTGACCAAGTGTCGGTTGCCCAGAGCCTGCCCATTTGGGGGCCAAGAGCTGAACTGGAGCAGGCGATCTCGCTGATGAGTGGCTGTTCCGAGCCCGTGGTTCACGCCGTCTTCAATGCGGTAGCGATGACATCGGAGCAAGCCAAGAGGCTGGCGAACCACTCGACGCCCCTGATCCCCATGCTCTTCGATCTGGGGAACGGCTTCATCCTGCGGCCGGTGTCGTGTCTGACCCGAAACCCCTTCACGGCGGTCAGCACCCAGCATCAGTGGCTGGATCCGCGCGCCGAGCACGCAGTCACCGCCGACCGCGAGAAGTGGATGCGCGAGCAGCTCTACGGCATTTTCGGCGGCAAGCGATACATCCGCTTCCCAAGTAACCTCAAACTGCGCCGCGGCGGCGCGGTCCTGACGGACATCGACGCGATCATTTACGATCGGCTCACCGGCGACGTGGGGCTCTTCCAGTTGAAGTGGCAGGACTACTCCACCAACGACGTGCGCCAGCTCCGAAGCAAGGCCGCGAACCTCTCGGCCGAGCTGGTGGACTGGTCAGGCAAGGTCAAGTCATGGATCGAGGAGAATGGCGTCTCCGCGCTCGACCAGTCTCTGCGGCTCAAACAGAAGCGTCGTGAGGCGGTCAGGAGCGTCCTGCTCTTCGCCATTTCAAGGTCGTCTATCCGCACGCAAGGCTACGGCGTAAAGACCGATGCTCCTAGTTTGGCAATGGCGGTATGGCCGCAGTTCGTTCGTGCACGCATGGAGATCGGCCCTTCTGAGCGGTCCTTGCGCGACATCCATGCGCGATTGCTTGAAGAGCACAAGCAGATGCCAGACCTCCATTCTATGCCAGCTTCGATTCGAGTGGCCGGTGCAACCCTCCATATTCACGATCTTTGGAATCAAACCGATGGCGTAGAGCACTTGGATCAAACGTGACGCGGTTTCACATGCCGGTCAACGCCAAGGTATATGTGGTCGGCGTTCGCCGGCTTTTAGTTCGCCGGTTAATGCCGATACTTGGCATGGGTAACCTGGTATTCTGATCAATTCATCAATCAGAAAAACGACATTGACGAATGCCTAAACCAATAAAGGTTATAGACATCTTTGCCGGCCCAGGAGGGCTTGGCGAAGGATTTGCGGCGATTGGCCGAAGATCCGGAGAACAGCGTTTTGATCTCAGTCTCTCAATCGAGAAGGATCCTGTTGCTCATGCGACGCTTTCTCTTCGAGCTCTTTTTCGTAGTTATGCACATGGTGAGGTTCCAGATGCTTACTACGACTACATTCGGGGCGATCTAGGACGCCAGGAATTACTACAGAATGCAAAAATCAGGGAGAACGTCGTACACGCCTTTAACGAAGCGAGATGCGCGACGTTGGGACCAGACGCGCATTCACAGACTGATCGTTGGATTCGCGATGCCCTTGGCGGCGATGAAAATTGGCTTCTGATCGGTGGCCCTCCTTGCCAGGCATATTCTCTAGCCGGAAGGTCAAGGCTCAGGCCGGTTGACGCTGTCAAGTTTGAACAGGATGAAAAGCACTTCCTCTACAAGGAGTACCTGCGAATCATCAAGAACTTCCGTCCTGCAGTGTTCGTGATGGAAAACGTGAAGGGGCTTCTGTCTTCGACTCATGGAGGATCGTCGATGTTCGATCGGATTCTCTCCGATCTCAGGCGACCAGCGCCAGGAGTAGAGTACGATATCCATTCCTTCGTGAAATCGTCATCAGACGACGGATTGGAGCCCCAAGACTTCATTATCAAAGCCGAGAAATTCGGAATTCCTCAGGCGCGGCACCGTGTCATTTTGCTTGGTGTGCGGAGTGGATTCAGCGCTGGCAAGCCCGCCCTATTGCGGGAGGCGGACTCCGAGGTGACGGTTGCAGATGTGATCGGGATGCTTCCGAGAATTCGTAGCAGACTCTCCCGCGGCAAGGATTCGCGCGAGGCCTGGGCTGCCGCAGTTGCTTCAGCAGCGGAGACGTGCATCAAGCGGATAAAGGAAGAAGGCGATCTTCTCGAGGTAATCCAAGCGGCTGCGAATCGAGCGCAGTCACTGAAGAGCTCGGGAGCCGAGTTCATCGAGGGTTCTTTCACCCCGGAATCCAGGCGATTGAAGCAGTGGTACGGCGATACTCGGCTTGGCGGTCTGCCTCAACACGAAGCTCGTAGCCACATGGAATCCGACCTCGTCAGGTATCTCTTTGCATCCTCCTTCGCGAAGGTCGAGCGGTCGTCACCGAAGCTCAGACACTTCCCACGGTGGTTACTGCCTAAACACAAGAATATGGATTTCGATGCGGTGCCATTCCTTGACAGATTTCGAGTCCAAGTCAAGGACGCACCCTCTACAACTATCGTCTCTCACATCAGCAAGGACGGCCACTACTACATTCATCATGACCCCTCGCAGTGCCGAAGTCTCACGGTCCGTGAAGCCGCCCGTCTGCAGACGTTCCCCGACAACTACTTCTTCGAGGGGAATCGCACCCAGCAATATCATCAGGTGGGTAACGCTGTCCCGCCGCTTCTAGCGTTCCAGATGGGAGAAATTGTTTCTGGCATCTTCGAAGCGGCTGGATGTTAGCGAGGCAGAATCACCCGCTCTCGCCAATTTCCCCAAGGAGATTGTTTAATTATATTTATCAAATTAAATATCGATAAATAAATAAAAACATCCCGAGCAGCCCTGGCCCGGAGAGCGGGTGGCGGTTATCGGGGCTTCAAAAGGGAAACTGCACACCACGCAGAGTGCCGCTCACTGCGGGCGATGCGCCCCACGACCTCGACGCGCTGTATCGCCGCGCGTTCAGCTTCCTGATGCCGACGCGTTCACCGCGTCCAGCGCCACCTGCAACTGCCCGAGGTCACTGAACACCGTCACGCCGTCGACGGCGCGCTTGAGCGTCGCCGCGCCACGGCCGCCGATCCACAGCGCCACCGTCGGCGGCAACAGCGCCCTGAGCGTTCTGACGCCTTCGCTGACGAAGGCGCTGGAGCAGGCCTGACTGAAGGAGAGCGCCACGATCTTGCAGCAATGCGCTTCGCTGGCCTTGACCAGCTCCTGCATCGGCACCTCCGTGCCCAGCGAGATGGCGGCGTAGCCGCCCGCCACCGTCACCAGGCATTCGGCCATCAGCAGGCCCAGCGCGTGCTGCTCGCCCGGCAGCGTGGCGAAGAGGACGGCGGCGCCCCCGCGCCGGCCGCCCGGCAACTGCTGCAGGTGCGCACGCAGCAGCCGCGTCACCACCTCAGTGAATAGGTGCTCCTGGGCCACGCCGATGTCGCCGCGCGCCCAGGCCTCGCCCACGGCGATCGTCAGCGGCGCGAGATGGTCGCAGACAAAGCCGACCAGCCCGGCCTGCGCGAGACGCTGCGCAAGATGGTCGCGCAGACCGGTGAAGTCCCAGTGCTGCAGGAGGATCAGCGCCGCGTCGGCCGCCACCGCCGGGCCATCGGCCGGGGCGGACGCCTGCCCGCTCCGCGCCAGGGTTTCGAGTTGCTCGGCCGACAGGCCGACGATCTTGGCCGGCCGGTGGCCGGCATCGGTCAGGCGCCGCAGCAGACGCAGCGCGTGGAGATCTTCGGCGCGGTAGGCGCGGTCGCCGGCGGCATCGCGCTCCGGGCTGGGAAAGCCGTACCGGCGCTCCCAGACCCGCAGCGTGTCCTTCGACAGGCCGGTCTCCCGCTCGACGACGGCAATGGGCAGTCTATCCATTTTGTCCTAGACAAATACTTGACAAAAAGCGAATACAGGGCCTATTGTACGTCTCATAGCGCAATTGTCCTAGACAAAACATGAACAAGGTAACGAAGGGTTGGGTGATCGCAGGGGCCATCGGCGGCTGCCTCGTGGCAACGGCCGCACGCTCCGGCGTCACGGACATTATTTCCCATCCGCCGGCGGGCTTTCTGATGTTCCCGACGGTGTTTGTGGCGGCGCCGGTTGCGGTGACGCCTGGAGTCTCCGTTCCATAACGCAAGGACCTGGTCAATGACCGACAGCCTGGACGCTTATTCGCTGCTGGAGCCGCTCAACCCCATCTTCGTCGATTTTGACGAACCGGCGGAGACGCCGGCGGCCGAACTTGCCGCCGAGCTCGATCTGGCCGCGCCGGTCAGCAATGAACGGCTCGCCGCCTTATTGGCGCAAGCCGGTCGCGGCGACGAAGCGGCGTATAGCGAAGTCTATCGCGCCTGCCGTCCGTGGATGCTGCAAACCGCGCTGCGCGTGCTGCGCAGCCGGGAACTCGCCGAAGAGGCGGTGCAGGAGGCGATGCTCAAGGTCTGGCAGCGCGCCGGTTCGTATCACGCCGATCGCGGCACCGCCAAGGCCTGGCTGATGACGGTGGTCCGTAACCATGCGCTGGACATCGTGCGCCTGCGTCGGCCGGTGGAAGTGGCCTGCGAGTCCTACGAGCCGTTTCTCAGCGACGGCGACAACGCCGTGGAAGACCCGGCGGCCTCGGTGGATGTGTCCGCCGCCATGGTCCACGTGCTGCGCGCAATGGACACGCTGCCGGAACACATGAAGAAGAGTGTGCTGATGTCCTGCTGCGAGGGCTACACGCACTCGGAGATCGCCGAACACATGCAGGCGCCGCTGGGCACCGTGAAGGCCTGGGTGCGCCGCGGACTCAAGCGGCTGCGCAACGAAACCCGCTCCGGCGCCTGCCCGCAGTTTGCCTGTGCCTGAACCCCCATCATCCCGTTGCATGGGGAAGTGAGCGGCACACGCCTCCTGGTGCCGTCTCATGAATTGCTCGGCGCGTTATGGCGCCGAGCCTCTTTTTAAAATTTTGTGGTGCCGGCATCGCGCGATGTGCGCGAGCGACCTGCCCGGTGTCGCCTAGCCTTCAGGCTGCCGAATCGCCTCGGCACCGGCGCGGATGGCATCGCGCGTGGCCTCGTCCAGCCGCTGCAGGTTGCGCAGCTGCATGCCCATGCGCGGGTTGCGGGCAAGCCGCGGCTCGTGACGCATCAGGAAATCCCAGTACAGCACGGTGACGGGACAGGCCTTGGGGCCGGTGCTCTTCTGCGGGTCGTAGCGGCACTGCTTGCAGTACGGGCTCATGCGGTCGATGTAGCGGCCCGAGGCGACATAGGGCTTGCTGGCCATGAGGCCGCCGTCGGCGAACTGGCTCATGCCCAGCGTGTTCGGCAGCTCCACCCACTCCACCGCGTCCACGTACACCGCGAGATACCAGGCGTGAATCGCCTTGGGATCGACCCCGAGCAGCAAGGCATAGAGGCCGGTCACCATCAGCCGCTGGATGTGATGGGCGTATCCCAGGTTCAGGGTCTGCTGCAGGGCATCGCGCAGGCAGGCCATCTCGGTGTCGCCGGTCCAGTAGAACGCCGGCAGCGGCTGCGTGGCCTCGAGCGCATTGCGCTCGAGATACGCCGGCATCTGCGTCCAGTAGATGCCGCGCACATACTCGCGCCAGCCGAGAATCTGGCGGATGAAGCCTTCGACACTCGCCAGGCCCGCGCGACCGTCGCGGTAGGCCCGCTCCGCCGCGTCGACCACCTCGCGCGGGTTGAGCAGCTTGAGGTTCAGCGCCGCCGACAGGTGTGAATGAAACAGCCAGGCCTGCCCCGGCCACATCGCGTCCTGGTAGCGGCCGAACTGCGGCAGGCGTTGCGCGATGAAAGCGTCGAGCGCCTGCAGCGCCTGCGCGCGGGTCACCGGCCAGGAAAACGCATCCAGCACGCCCGGGTGCGCGGCGAAGCGCTGCTCCACCAGGCTCAGCACCTCGCGGGTGATGGCATCGATCTCGAATCGCACCGGCGCCGGCACCGTCGCCACCACCTCGGCCGTCAGCGGCTCGCGATTTTCGCTGTCGTAGTTCCAGCGCCCGCCCACCGGCTCGTCGCCATCCATCAGCACGCTGTGACGGCGACGCAGCTCGCGGTAGAAATATTCCAGCCGCAGCGTCTTGCGGCCTTGCAGGTGGCGGCTGAAGTCGCGCACGGTGCAGTAGAAATGGCGATCGTCGCGCAAATCCAGCGTCAGCCCGGCGCCGCGCACGGTGCGCTGCAGGCCGTGCAGCACGCGCCAGTCGCCCGGCGCGGTCATCACCACGCCCTGCGGTTGCAGCGTCCGCAGGGTTTCGGCGAGCGCGTCGGCGAGCGTCGAGACCGGCGATGCCGCCGTCAGCGCGCGGTAGTGCACGCGAAAACCGCGAGCGCGCAGGTCTTCGGCGAAATGCCGCATGGCGGAGAGAAACAGCGCCGTGCGGATCTTGCTGGACCAGACGTGGGTGGACTCCTCGTCGACCTCGGCCATCCAGACCGCGTCGCTGGCCGGATCGAAGCCGTCGAAGGCCGAGGCGTCGGCATCGAGCTGGTCGCCGAGCACGAGGACCAGGTTGCGGATCGGCGTCTCAGCCATGCCGCTGCCTCCGGCACCGCTCGGAGCAGTAGCGGACCTCGTCCCAGTTCTTTGCCCAGCGCTTGCGCCAGGTCATGGGCAGGCCACAGGCCACGCAGTCCTTGCTGGGCAAGGCGCGTTTGTTGCCACGGAAATTTCCAGCGGCGCGGTGCACGTCAGGACGCTCCGGCACCGAGGCGGCGCTCCAGCGAGGCCGTGAGCCTGGGATAGCGGAAGTGGAATCCGCGCGCCTGCAGGCGTGTGGGCAGCACCTGCTGGCCGTCGGTCAGCAGCGTGGCGCGCTCACCCAGCAGGCGCCGCAGCAGCCAGGAGGGCGAGCGCAGCAGGCAGGGGCGATGCAGCGCGCGGGCCACCGCCTTGACGAAGGTCTCGTGCGTCACCGGGGCCGGCGCCACCAGGTTGTAGGGCCCGGAGGCCGTGGTGTCGTCCAGCAGTTGCAGCACGGCGCTGACGTAATCGTCAATGTCGATCCAGCTCATCCACTGCCGGCCGTCCCCGAGGATCGCGCCCAGGCCCCAGCGCGTGGGCAGGGCCACGCGCTGCAGCAGGCCACCCTCGTCCGAGAGCACCAGGCCGGTTCTCAGCAGCACCACGCGCAGGCCCAGGTCGGCAGCGGCAAGCGCTGCCGCCTCCCACTGCTGGCAAAGCTGCGCGGGGAAATCGCTGCCGGCCGGCGAGGTCTCGTCAAACCGCTGCCGCGCGCCGGTACCGTAGATGCCGATGGCCGAGCCGCTGATCAGCACCGCCGGGCGGCGCTGCCGTTGCGCGATGTGCTGCACGAGCCGCTCTGTGGTGCCGACGCGGGACGCCAGCAGCATCGCCTTCTGTCGTGCGCTCCAGCGGTGGTCGATGATGGGCTCGCCGGCAAGATTGATCACGGCATCGAATGCGGTCACCGCGCCCCAGGCATCCAGTGTGCGCCAGGCCTGCACACCCGCCCCGTACAGCGCCGGTACGCGCTCGGGGTGGCGGCTGAGCACCGTCAGTTGATCGCCTCGCGCGGTCAGCGCGCGGCACAGGGCGCGTCCGATCAGGCCGGTGCCGCCGGTGATGAGAACGCGCATGTCAGGCCCAGCGCGCGAGCTGCTGCTGCAGGGCCTCGACCTGCGCGTCAGCGACCACGGTCCTCGACGTGAGGTCCGTGGGCTGCGGCCGCCGGTCGAACCAGAAATGTCCCGAACCCAGCGCCGCGGCGTCCGCGGCGGTCAGCCACACCGCCGTGTCGGCGCCCATGCGCGCATCGCGCAGGAAGGGCCGCATGACGCGATGGAAGCCCGGCAGCGCCTGCACCACGCCCGGTGTCGCCGCCCATCCCGGATGCATGGCGTGGAAGGCAACCTGCGGATACTGCGCCGCCCACCAGCGGTTGATCGCCACCAGGCCGCGTTTGGCCTGCGCGTAGGCTTTGACGCCGTCGAAGCGGCGGCGACGCCACTGCAGATCGCCGAGATCGAGTGCCTGCAGATACTGTCCGCCCGAAGAGACGTTGATGACGCGTCCGCGCCCCACCGCCAGCCGCGGCATCAGCAAGGTGGTGAGCCGGTACGGCGCCAGGAGATTGATCGCGAGGGTCTGCTCGATGCCGTCCTGCGTCTCCATGCGCGTGTGAAACAGCGCGCCGGCGTTGTTGACCAGGGCGTCGAGCTTTTTCTCGGTTTCCAGGATGAACGTGGCGGCGGCGTGCAACGACTCCCGCGAGGTGAGATCGACGTCGATCGGACGGATCTCCTGGGCATGGCCGGAGTAGGCCTGGATCCGGGCACGCGCCGCTTCGAGCCGCGCCGCTTGCCGTCCCAGCAGGATCAGCCGTGCGCCCAGGCGGTGCAGCTCGCAGGCGGCCGCGAGCCCGAGTCCGCCGGTGGCGCCGGTGACCACGATGGTCTGCCCGTCGAGAAAACGGCTCAGCCCCTTGTCGGGCATCGCCAGGTAGCCGCGCTCGGTGAAGGTCCATGCCGATGGCAGCACGCGCCATCCGACCTGTGCCGGGGCCTCGACGCGCGGCGCCGGCCCGGTGGCAGCGGTCAGCGCGCGCTTCAGGCCCGCGACGGCACGCCGTCCGACACGGTTGAGCAGGGGTTTGATCAGCGGCTGCGACAGCGCCGGCAAGCCCGGCAGGCGCAGGTCGGCCTGGTAGTCGATCTGGCAGTGGGTGGCGGTCAGCGGCACGATGGTGATGATGTCCTTCGCCTCGACGCCCTCGCCCACGCCTTCGAGCACGAGCTGGTGCGGCGCTTCGGCCTGCAGCAGCCGATACTGCATCGGCACGCGCCGCCCGAAACTGGACAGCACCAGATCGAACTCGGTCCCCGGCTGCACCGGACCCGGGCTGCGCTTGACTGCGCGGTACACCCCGGGGTCCCACTGCTCGATGGTGGAGAAATCGAGCAGGTATCGGTAGCAGTCGGCCGCCGGGCGCGGCACCTCGATGATTTCGCGCAGGGTCGTCTGGTACATGACTAGGCGCGAACCAGCGGTCGAATCCGCGAGAAGCCTCCGTCCACGGCGATCACCTGACCGGTGATGCGCGCCGCCTTGGCCGAGCCGAGCCAGCAGGCCAGTTCGGCCACGTCGTCCGCGCTGTTCAGTCCGGCCAGCGGATACTGCTTGATGGCTGCGTTGCGGCCCGCCTCGCTGCTCAGCAGGGGCCGCGTCAGCGGCGTTTCCGTCAGGCCCGGCGCGATGACGTTGATGCGGATGCCCAGGGCGGCGTGGCTGGCCGCCGCCGACAGGGCGAAGCCTTCGAGGCCCGCCTTGGCGGCGGCGATGATCTCGTGGTTGGACACGCCGATGCGGGAGACCACCGAGGAGAACAGCACGATGCTGCCCGGCAGCCGGCGGCGCTTGAGCAGCGAGATGAACTGCTGGCAGGTGCCGATGGCGGACGACAGGTTGGTCGCCATCGTTTCCGCGTACTGCAGGAAGGTCACCCGCTCCAGCGGCGCGATCAGCGTGGAGCCCACGCAGTGCACCAGCGTCTGCGGCACGCGCTCCTCGGCCTCGAGCCGCTCGAACAGCGCGCGGATCTGCGGCTCCTTGGTCAGGTCGGCCTCGAAGTGGCGGTAGTCCGGCAGCGCCTGCTGCAGGCGCTCGGCGGAACGCCCGACGCACAGGGGCTCCTGTCCTTCGCGTGCGGCGAGACGCGCCACGGCCTGCCCGATGCCGCCGGAGGCCCCGGTCACGAGGGTGTAAGTCATGGTCGGATCGTCCTAAAAAGGGGAGAAAATCGCGGTCGCCACTACCTGGCGGAACAACGATTTTGTATAGGATATTCCGATTTTTTAATAAACAAAAGCTTTACATGCCAGCCCGCTTGGGCTATCGTCGGCGCATTGACCTGTTGTTCTGCTCAGCCTCCCTCCTCCTGACAGGTCAATACATTCAGGCCGGCCCCCGCCGGCCTGTTTCTTTTCCGGGCACCGGGCGCCCTTCGTGCACCAGCACCTGCTCCAGGGCGTGCTCGAGGATTTCCCGGCAGTGCGCGGCGGCGGTGTGCAGCAGCACGTGAATCGAGACGTCGGCCGGATCGGCGCGCTCGCACTCCTGGCTGTAGAGCTCGAAGGCATTGAGCTTGGTCAGCAGGTCGCCCAGATGATTGGGGCACTCGCAGCGGACCGACGTGGGCTCGCGCGCGATGCCGGCCAGGTAGGCCTCATCGAAGCGGCGCGGGGAAATCGGCCGCATCAGGAAATCCTCGATGCCCGACGGCGCCGGGCCGATCGACGCCACGCGCAGGTGACAGATGCGTGCGAGGTGGGCCGGGTCCGCCGGCATGCCCACGGCCAGGATGCCCTCTTCGTCCAGCCGCTTGAGCACCGGCTGCGTGCCGAAGCCGTAGACCACGATCATCACGGTCGCACGCAGGCTGGAGCGCAGCTGCCGCAGTTGGCGCGTCACGGCGCCCTGCAACGTCGGCACGCTCACGATTAGGGCATCGGCGCTGTCGGCTTCGATGTTGTCGGCGATCTCCGCCAGCGGCGGCAGCTCGCGCACCACGCCGATGTCATCGCGGCCCGCCCAGGCGGTGCGCAGCCGCTCGGCCAGCGCCAGGCCCGAAACGATGACGCGGCAGGGCTCGGCCGCCGCGTCGCGGGTCGCCGGCGGGGAGACGCCGAGCCGCGACTGGATCTGCTCGTCGGACAACGTCGCCACGGTGCCGATGGCGTGGCCGGCATCGACCGCCGCCTTGAGCAGGGTCAGTCGCGTGATGTCCGCCCGCGAGTACAGGCGCCCGTTGCCGGTACTGCGGGCCGGCGTCACCGCGCCGTAGCGCCGTTCCCACATGCGGATCGTCGGGATCGGCATCCCCACGAGCTTGGAGACTGCGGCGATGCGGTAGGCGTCCGGCGTGGAAGCGGGTTCAGAATCCTCAGACATGCGTCCGTACTCACGGTCAAACATAGCAATGTGTCAAACACTCTACAGAAACAAAGAACAATCGGTTGCGTCTCAAAACGTATAGCTATTCAAGACTTGTATAGTGTACATTACCTGTACGTTAATACTTTGTATAGGTTCCGACATGGATGATTTCCGTAGCACCGAAGCGGTGGGCGATGACTTCGAGGTGGTGGACAACCTCAGCCCCCCGAACGACGCCGCCGAGCACCCGCTGGCGCGGCACTACCGTGCGCTGATCGAGGGTGCGGGCGAGAACCCGGCGCGGGAAGGTCTGGTCGGAACGCCGCAGCGCGCGGCCAAGGCTTTCGAGTTCCTGACCCGCGGCTACCGCGATGACATCGCGGCGCTGCTCAACGGCGCCATCTTCGAGTCCAGGAACCGCGACCTCGTCGTGGTCAAGGACATCGAGTTCTACTCGCTCTGCGAGCACCACATCCTGCCGTTCTACGGCAAAGTGAACGTCGCCTACCTGCCGGCCGGCCGCGTCATCGGGCTGTCGAAAATCCCGCGCATCGTCGACGCTTTCTCGCGCCGCCTGCAGATCCAGGAAAACCTCACCGAGCAGATCGCCCACTGCATCCAGCAGGCCACCGGCGCCGAGGGCGTGGCGGTGGTCATGGAAGCCCGCCACATGTGCATGCTGATGCGCGGCGTGGAGAAGCAGCTCGCCTCGATGGTCACCACCACCTGGCTCGGACGCTTCCGCGAGAACGAGCACCTGCAGAACCAGTTCCTGGGGCACCTCGCCTAGAACCCGCCGCCTCGCGCAGCGCCCGCCGCCGCGACGCGCGGCGGCGGGCATGGCAGCCGCGATACCGGCGGTTGGCGCGCCCGATGCGCAAGGCTAGCGCTTGACCGCCTGCGTCATCAGGTAGGACTGCCGCACGAAATTGCGCTGGAAGAACTGGCCGCTGAGCGCCTCGAATTCCCCGCGGAATTGTGCGAGGCGCTGCGGCTGATCCGCCAGCGTCTGCACCAGCTTGATCAGGGGCCCGGCGGTCGCTTCCATCCACGCGCGGTAATGCTGCGGACTCAGCGCCGGCACGCGCATCTCGTCGCGGTGGAAGCGCAGGTCACGCACCGACTCTCCGAGTCGCTGGCGAATGACGTTGACGTCGCCCCAGGCCGGTGGCGGCGCAACGCCCGCCGGTGGCGGCAGATAGGTGGCGGTGAGCGCGAACATGCGGCCGATCATCAGCTCCGGCGGCCAGGTCGAGAAGGCGATGCGCCCGCCGGGCTTCAGCACGCGCAGTATTTCGCTCACGGCGACCTCGGGACGCGGCGCGAACATGTGGCCGAACTGGCTCAGCACCACGTCGAAGCTGGCGTCGTCGTAAGGCAGCGCTTCGACGTCACCCTCGATGAAGTCGATCTCCGCAGCGATGAGGGCGGCGTTGTGCCGCGCCTCCTCCAGCAACACGGGCGAGAGATCGAGCCCGCGCACCCGCGCGCCGCGCCTTGCGGCGGTGACGGCGACCACGCCGGTGCCGCAGGCCACGTCGAGCACGCGCTCGCCCGCGCGGATGTCGGCGAATTCGACGAGGCTGGCGGCGGCCGGCGTGGTGGAGGTGGCCAGCGGCGCAAACCGCGCCCAGGATTCACGCTGCATTGCCTTGAACTGCGCAAACGGATCGACGGCCATCGCTCTGTCTCCTGACGATGCTGCGGGGTGGCGGTGACGCTACTCCAGCGCGACGGCACTGGCAAAAGGCGCCAAGCCCGCGTCAGCCCGGACCGGCGGCCATCCAAATCTTTCGTGGCCAGGCCACCTCGCACGCGATGACCCGCCGAGGCGTCGCCATCGTCCGCAACCAGCGCGGCTCGATTAAGATGCCGCGCATGCGCATCGCACCTGCCGGCCCCGCCATCGCCCTGCTCTTTTCCCGGCGCCCGCGAAAATTCGCGTGCCACGGCCGCGGAGCCCGGTATTTCCGGCGCGATGTCCACGAACAGCCGGTGGCGAACCCTGCCAGGCGCGGCCCGGCACCCGCCCGCGGTCATGTCCGGTAACCGCGCCGACGACGCGCTGACCACGCTGCTCCAGCCCTTTGCCGATGGCCTGCTGGACTGGCCCGATGCGCAGGGCGGCGTGCTGTTCCTGCGCGCCCGCGAGGGTGCCAGCGTGAACGAGGTCCAGCGCGCGGCATGGTGCTGCGAGCAGGAATTCAAACCCGCCTTCGATGCCCTGCAGCGCGCGGGCTTCGCCACGACGGCGCTCGATGACCTGGACCCGGCGCGCCGGTTCGCCGTGGTGCTGCTGTTGCCGCCGCGCCAGCGCGAGGAGGCGCGCGCCCTGCTGGCGCAGGCGGTGGCGCGCTGTGCGCCGAACGGGCGCGTGGTGGCCTGCATGCGCAACGACGAGGGTGCGCGCACCGGCGAGGACGATCTGCGCCGCATCGCCGGCGAGGTGCACAGCCTGTCGAAGCGCAAGTGCCGCGTGTTCTGGACGGCGCCCCTGCAGGCGCCCGCCGATGCGGCCCTGGCGCAGCAATGGCGCGAGCTGGATGCGCCGCGCCCGATCCTCGACGGACGCTTCACCAGCCGGCCGGGCATCTTCGCCTGGGATCGCGTCGATGCCGCCTCCGCGCTGCTGGCATCGCGATTGCCGGCGAGCCTGTCGGGCCACGCCGCCGATCTCGGCGCAGGTTATGGCTATCTCAGCACCGAACTGCTGGCGCGCTGTCCGCAGATCGGCGCGATCGATCTCTACGAGGCGCAGGCCCGCGCACTGGCGATGGCACGGCTCAACCTGCAGGCGGCGCGCGTGCCGGTGAACTTCTTCTGGCACGACGTCGCCACCGGCCTGCCGCGCCGCTACGACGTGATCGTCAGCAATCCGCCGTTTCACGCGCAGGGGCGCGAGGACCGTCCGGACATCGGCCGCCGCTTCATCTTTGTCGCCGCGCAGTCGCTGCATCCCGACGGGTGTTTCTGGATGGTGGCCAACCGTCACCTGCCCTACGAGCAGGTGCTGGCCGATAGCTTTGCCGAGGCGCGCACCGTGGCGCAGGCGCATGGCTTCAAGGTGATCAAGGCGCGCCGGCCGAGGCAGGCGCCATGACCCTGGTGCGCTTGATCGCCAACCTTGGCTACGGCAGCCGCAAGGACGTGATGGCGATGTTCCGCGAAGGGCGCATCACCGACGACGCCGGCGACGTGCTGTACGCCGACGACAAGGTCGCGCACGCCGCCATCCGCGTGGACGGCGCGCCGCTGGATCCGCCTAGCGGCCTGCTGCTGATGCTGCACAAGCCGACCGGCGTCACCTGCTCCACCCGCGATCCCGGCCAACTGGTCTACGACCTTCTGCCGCCGCGCTTTCGTCGGCGCACGCCCCTGCTCTCCACGGTCGGGCGCCTGGATCGCGACACCAGCGGCTTGCTGCTGATGACCGACGACGGCGCGCTGCTGCATCGCATCGTGTCGCCGAAGGCGGGACTGCGCAAAGTCTACGAAGCGACGCTGAGCACCGACCTGCGCGGCGACGAAGCGGCGATCTTCGCCAGCGGCACGCTGATGCTGGAATCGGAGACGACACCGCTGGCGCCGGCGCAGCTGGAGATCCTGGCGCCGCGGCAGGCGCGCCTGACCCTGACCGAGGGGCGCTATCACCAGGTGCGGCGCATGTTCGCGGCCGTGCACAACCATGTCATCACCCTGCGCCGCACGCGCATCGGCGGCCTGTCGCTGCACGACCTACCGGCGGGGCAATGGCGCCTGCTGGGTCCGGCGGATGTGGACGCGCTGTTCCAGCAACCCCGGGAACCGGAGTCAGCATGAGCACCACAACCCCATCGATCGCGCTCACCGACTTCGCCATCGGCCGCCTGTTTCCCCGCAAACCGCGCGGCAACACGATCCAGGACTGCACGCCGGAAACCTTCGAGCGCTATCTGAACGAGCACGAGCCGCTGAAGGTTCTCGACGGCTATGCCGACTTCTGCAAGCTCCACGTGCATCGCAACTGGACGTCCACGCGCTGCCTGACGATCCCGATCACGCCGGAGAACCGGCACCTGCTGCGCAGCGGCTACGAGTCGCGCAGCCCGGCGGAACTGGCGGTGCTCACGCGCTGGTTCGAGGGCGTGCAGCCACCGGTGGCGCACTACCTGATCCCGATTCTCTACAGCCGCGAGCAGCTGGCGAAAGAGGGAACGAAGATCAAGGCCGACTGGGGCGTGGTCGGCTGCCTCTACACACTGGCGCCGGAGGAGATTCCGATGGCGCCGATCACCATGATGCGCAATGCCCTGGGCGTGGACGAGGGCGGCTCCGGCACGCCGCTGGATCGCGCGGCGTATCGGCGCAGTGTCGATTTCTGGGAGCGCAACGCCAACTGGCGCGACGCCTGACCGGCATGGCAGGGCGCCTTTCAGCGCCACCCGCTGCGGCCCTTTTCCCTGGGGAAAATGTTTTTATTTATTTAATGTATTTTAAATTGATAAATAATATATAACTGCCCGGACGGCGTGCGAAACCGCAGCGGGTGACGGTTCCAGACGCCGCAAAACCTGCCTGCATCCCGTCACCGCCACACCGCGCGACCACGGCGCGATGCGCGCAAGGGCCCGCGTCATGCGACGGCGAGCGGCGGAGACGGCAGCGCCGCCAGCGTGGTCCGCTGCAGGTACTCCGGCACCTCGCAGGACCAGTTGAGCGCCTCCTCGATGTGCACGCGCAGCGCGTCGGCCGCGTCCGGTTCACCGTGGGTGATAAAGGTACGGCGCGGCGGCGCGCCCAGCGCCTTGAGCCAGTCCAGCGTCTCGGCGTAGTCCGCGTGCGCGGAGAGGTTGCTGAGCGCGATCACCTCGGCGCGCACGGCGACGTACTCGCCGTGGATCTTGATCGCCTCCGCACCCGCCTGCAGCGCCGCGCCGCGCGTGCCGCCGGCCTGGAAGCCGGTGAGCACGATGGCATTGGCGGCGTCGCGCGCAAACGCCTTGAGGTGATGCACCACGCGCCCGCCGGTGGCCATGCCGCTGCCGGCGATGATCAGCATCGGTCCCTGCCGCTCGTTGAGGCTCTTGGACTCGTCGACGGTGTTGACGATGTGGGCGACCTTGAACATCGCCTCGCATTCCTCGCGCGTCAGGCGGTGCTCGGAGCTGTGGCGGTGATACAGCGTGGTGGCGTCCACCGCCATCGGGCTGTTGAGGAAGATCGGCAGCTCGGCGGGAATCTCGCCGCGCTGTCGCAGTTGCGCCATGGCGTGCAGCAGCGTCTGCGTGCGCCCGACGGTGAACGCCGGCACCACGATCACGCCGCCGCGCGCGGCGACGCGGCGGATGACCGCGCCCAGCTGTGCGACGGGATCGACCGCCTCGTGGCGGCGGTTGCCGTAGGTGGACTCCACCACCAGGACATCCACCGGCCCGGGATGCTCCGGCGGCTTCATCAGCAGATCGTTGGGCCGGCCGAGATCGCCGGTGAACAGCAGCGAGTGCCGGCCGTCGTGCAGGCGCACCATCGCGCTGCCCAGCAGGTGCCCGGCGTGCAGCAGCCGCGCCTGCAGGCCCTTGACCGGTTCGAAGTCCTCGTGAAACGGCCGCGTCTGGAAATTCTCCAGCGCGCGAAACGCCTCGGCCTCGGTGTACAGCGGCAGCGCCGGATGGTGCCGCGACTGGTGATGCCGGTTGAGATGCTCGGCGTCCTCTTCCTGGATGCGGCCGCTGTCCGGCAGCATGATGCGGCAGAGATCGAAGGTGGGCTGGCTGCAGTAGATCGGCCCGCGGTAGCCGTTCTTCACCAGCAGCGGCAGGTAGCCGGAGTGATCGAGATGCGCGTGCGTGAGGATCACCGCGTCGAGCGTGCGCGGGTCGAGCGGCAGCGGCGCCCAGTTGCGCAGGCGCAGTTGCTTGTAGCCCTGGAACAGGCCGCAATCGATCATCAGCTTGCCGCCGTCGCCGTGCACGACGTATTTCGAGCCGGTGACCGTGCCGGTCGCTCCCAGGAATTCGATGTCCATGCCGCCTCCCGCAGTGCGCGGCCCAGCGCGTTGAGTCGTCGCCATCATGCACGCGGGCGACCGTCGGCGGATTGATCGAAATCAAGGCGGTTCGACCGCGCGGCACCGACAATGCGGCCCCCAACCGAAGGAACCTGCCATGTCACGCCTGAAAACCGCGCTGCAAAACGACATCAAACTGCTCAACCTGCTGCGCGACGAGCTGGCGCTGCAGGCCCACCTGTTCAAGGCCGACGCCACCGTGAAGTGGGCGGAGCTGGAGCAGCAGTGGCAGGCCCTCAAGACCCATGCCGAGCGCACCGCCGTGGTCGGCGCCCAGGCCGAGCGGGAAACCGAGGCGGCGATCACGCTGCTGGCCGATACGCTCAAGGACGGCTACGGCAAGATTCGCGAGACACTGCGGGCCTGAGGCGCGCACACGCTACGCAGCCCGCGCGCAGGCCGCGCCCGCTGCCGCACCGGCGTCGCCGGGTGGATGCCGACGCGGCAACGCGGCAGGCGGCGGACGCGGATGGACGCCACCCGCTCTTGCCGAAGGCTGCCGTGGAGTCGTTATTTTTTATTTACCGAAATAATTTTTGATTAATATTTTATAACGTCTTTCCCCAGGAAAAACGCCATAGCGGGTGGCGACCGTACAACCCCTACCGGCCGCCGCTGCAGGCAGCAGCGGATCTAGTCCCCCGTCGAGTGGACCGCACCGCTCAATGCGCCGCGGCTGCGCAGGGTTTCCACAGCCTTGATCAGCGCCGGGCTCCAGCGCAGGCCGCTGCGCGGGCGCTGGCCGAGCAGCCATGCGCGGTGCTGCAGGTGCACGCCATCGACCTGCGCCTCGATCGCAATGCCGGCGGCCAGGCAGGCCTGCGCCGCCGCTGGCGCCGCACTCGGCGGCGGCCCCGCCACCAGCGCGCCGAGCAGCGTGCGCAGCAGCGTCGCATCGCCGGCGGCATCGACGCGACACATCAGCTCCAGCCCCGGCGTGCGCAGCCGGAAGCCCTCCTCGCGGCCCCGCAGAAAGGCCTGCACCGCCAGCGCGATCAGCACCGTGTCGTCGTAGACGTGCGCGGTGCTGCCGGCGACAGGCGCGGCGCGATAGCGCGCCGGCCCCAGCAGGGCCTTCTTGAGCGTTTCGCGCCCGGGCGGCCAGGGCGGGGTCAGACGAAATTTATAGCCGTAGCGCATGGTGCTCCCTATACGACATCGCGCACGGGTCGGACGTGGGGGCACAGCGCGCTGGCCGTCGCGCGGGACGGGATCGCTCAGCAGCGATGCGCGGCCGGCGGATCGATCTGCACGCGGAGTCGCCCCGCAACGACACGCAGGCGCAGGTGGCGGTAACGCACCAGGTAGCGCAGGCCGATCAGCGCCGCGCCGAAACCGGCGGCAACGCCCACCGCCAGCGCCCAGCGCGGGCCGCAGAGATCCGCGACCCTGCCGACGATGGGCGCGCCCAGCGACGTGCCGCCCAGGGCAATGGCCATGAAGATGGCCATCACCCGCCCGCGCATGTCGGGTTCGGTCGACAGCTGCAAGGCGCCGTTGGCGGTGGTGGTGAAGCTTTGCGCGGACACGCCGATGACCACCAGCGCGCAGGCGAACAGACCATAGCTGGGCATCAGCGCAGCCACGACGAAGCCCAGACCGAAGCACGCGGCGCTGGCGAACAGCGCGGCGATGCGCGGCTGCGCGCGCCGCGCCGAGAGCAGCGCGCCGGCCACGGAGCCGATCGCCATGATCGAGGTCAGCAGGCCGTAACCGTGCGCGCCGGCATGAAACACGCCGACCGACATGGTCGAGATAAAGATCGGGAAATTGAGCCCGAAAGTGCCGATGAGGAACAGCATCAGCAGGATCGCCTTCAGGTCCGGTCGCCGCCAGACGTAGCGGAAGCCTTCGGTCAGCCCGCCGCGGGTGGCCGCTCTGCGTTCGCGCCGGTACAGCTCGTGCGTGCGCAGCAGGGTCAGCGCCACTAGCACCGCGGCGTACGAGGCGGCGTTGATCAGGAACACCCAGCCGGTGCCCACCAGGGTGATGAGGCCGCCGGCCACGGCCGGGCCGATCAGGCGCGCGGCATTGAATGACGTGGCGTTGAGCGCCACGGCGTTGGACAGGTCGATCTCCGCCACCAGCTCCGAGACGAAGGTCTGGCGCGCGGGGGCGTCGAAGGCGGCGACGCAGCCGAGCAGGAAGGCGAAGACATACACGTGCCACAGCAGCACGGCGCCGGTGACGGTGAGCAGGCCCAGGCCCAGCGCGAGCACGCCCATCAGCGCCTGCGTCGCGAACAGCAGGCGGCGACGGTCGAACGTGTCCGCGGCAAGACCGCTGAGCGGCAGCATCAGCAGCTGCGGCCCGAACTGCAGCGCCATGACGATGCCGACCGCCGTGGCATTGCGCTCGGTAAGCTGGGTCAGCACCAGCCAGTCCTGCGCGGTGCGCTGCATCCAGGTGCCGATATTGGAGACGATGGCCCCCAGGGCCCACACCCGGAAATTGTGGGTGCGCAGCGAGCGGAAGGTGCCGCTCATGCGCGCGTGCGGCCCAACAACGCAATGAGATCCTGCGCGGTGCCCGACTCGCCCATCCGCGGAAAAATCCGCGCCAGGCGGTGGGCGTGCACGTCCGTGGTCAGGATCATTCGAAAATCCCGGAGCAAGTGCGAGCCGGACTACGGCACGCCGCGCTTGCCGAGCTTGCGCGCCAGCGTGCGGCGATGCATGCCGAGACGCCGCGCGGTCTCCGAGACGTTGAAGCCGGTCTCCGCCAACACCTCGTGGATGCGCTCCCACTCCAGCGTCTTGATCGAGGTCGGCCGCGCCGCCACCGGCGCCCCGGCATCGCCGGGCGTACGCGTGAAGGCGGCGTCGATGTCGTCGGTATTCGACGGTTTCACCAGGTAGTTGCAGGCGCCGAGCTTGATCGCCTCCACCGCTGTGGTGATGCTGGCAAAGCCGGTGAGCACCACGATCAGCATCTCGGGATCGTGCTCGTGCAGCGCCTGCACCACGGCGAGACCGGAGGCGGTGCCGAGCTTGAGATCCACCACCGCGCGCTCCGGCGATTCGGTCTCCAGCAGCGCGCGTGCTTCCTCGACGCTCGCCGCCAGCAGCACGCGGTAGCCGCCGCGCCGCTCGAACGAGCGCTTGAGCGCGCGCGCGAAGGCGGCGTCATCCTCGACGATCAGCAGCAGGTGTTCCGCTGCGGGCTCAGGCGACTGCGACACGATCGTCCTCCAGGGTCAGCGCCGACAGCGGCAGGGACAGCGTCACCACCGCGCCGCCGCCCGGCGCGTTCTCGGCGCTGACGCGGCCGCCGAGCTTGCGCACCACGTTGACCACCAGGAACAGCCCGAGCCCGCCGCCGGGACGGCCCTTGCTGCTGTGGTAGGGCTTGCCGAAGTGCTCCAGCATCTCCGGCACGAAACCGGGCCCCTGGTCGCGCACGGTCAGGGTCAGCGTCTCGCCATCGTGCGTGGCGCTGAAGCCCACCCACAGGGGCGACACGTCGAGCGCGTTGTCGAGCACGTTGCCGATAATCTGCTTGAGCGCGGAGTCGGAGACGATGGCGCGATCATCGCTGAACCGCTTCTCGTAGGCGAGGCCGTCGAAGCCGCGGCGCGCCGACCACTCGGCGACCAGGGCGTCGAGAAAACCGGCGATCGTGGTGAACACCGGCGACTCGCCGCGCGCCTCGCCCGCCGACAGCAGGATGCCGGTGACGATGGTCTTGCAGCGCAGCACCTGCGCCTGCATGTCGGCGATCTCCTGACACAGCTCGGGGTCGTCGCGGAACTGCGGCATGCGCTGCCAGTCGCCGAGGATCACCGCCAGCGTCGCCAGCGGCGTGCCCAGCTCGTGCGCCGCGCCGGAGGCCAGCAGGCCCATGCGCACGATGTGATCCTGCTCGGCATCGCGCTGGCGCAGGTCGGCGAGGTGCGCATCGCGGATCCGCAGATTGCGCGTGATGCGGCTGACGAACACCACCAGCAGGCCGGCATTGAGCACGAAGCAGATCCACATGCCGGCGATATGCAGCTGGAACAGGTCGGCGATGCCGTCCGCCGGCAGGCGCAGCGGCTCGGAGTGCATGACCAGCCAGCCGAAACTCAGGCAGGTGATGATGACGATGGTCCAGGTGGACCAGGACCGCAGCAGCACCGCGCCCAGCGTCACCTGCAGCAGGTAGAGGAACACGAAGGGATTGCTGGCGCCGCCGCTGAAGTACAGCAGCGCGGTGAGCGCGGCGACGTCGAGCAGCAGGCCGGCCATCAGTTCGAGGTTGCCGACCCGGCGCTGCGTGGTCCAGCGGAACAGGCTCAGCAGGTTGAGGCCGATCAGCGAACTGAGAATGCCGATCATCGGGGCCAGCGGCAGGTCGATGCGCAGCACCAGTTCCGCAAACAGGATGGTGAGGACCTGGCCAATGACGGCGATCCAGCGCAGCTCGATGAGCTGCTTCATGTTCTGCACGTCCGCCGCCGCGCGCGACACCGGCGGGCGCGGCGGACCCTCGTAGGCCACGCCGCGGACGGGCGCGGAGGCGGTTGCGGGCGGCATCTGGATCTCGGCTTCGTCCGTCATGCGGGAGAGCGGGTCGCCGCGTCACTCGGCCGGCGCCCCGGCGGTGATTTTATCACCCGCGGCGGCGCCACTCGTGGCGCAACAGCACGCCCATCGCCACCAGGGTCATCAGCGCCAGGCCGTACCAGGTCAGCGCGTAGGACAGGTGGCTGTTGCGGAACTGCACCACGGTCAGGCCGCCCAGGGGCCAGCCGCCCGGGTTGGGCGTGGCATCGGCATCGATGAAGTACGGCGCCACGTCGGCCACCGGCAGGCCGCGCGCGGCGGCAATGGCGGCGACATCGCGCGAATACCAGCGCCCGGCGACCGGATCGTTGTGGCGCAGGAAACCGCCGCCGGGCTCGCTGAACCGCAGCAGGCCGCAGACGTGGACCGTCCCCGCCACCTGCCCCGCCGCGCGCGACGCTGGCAGGCGCTGCTCCGGCGGCACGAAGCCGCGGTTGACGATCAGGATCTCGCCGCCGGCGGTCCGCAGCGGCGTCAGCACCCAGTTGCCGGGGCCGCGTTCGGTCACGGCCTGCACCAGGGTTTCGTGCAGGTGCAGGAACCGGCCATCGGCGCAGACGTGGGTGTATTCGTCATCGCGGCCGATGGCCGCCCAGCGCGCCCGTGGCGGCGCGGCCGCCGCAGGCGCGTGGACGCGGCGGTCGACGCGTTCGATCAGGTCCAGCTTCCAGGCCCGACGCTGGACCTGCCAGTTGCCGAGCGCGACGAAGCCGGCAAAGACCAGCAGCAGCGCGGCCAGCGCCAGCGCCAAACGCAGCGGCGCGGCCGCCTGCGGCATCAGGGCATGTTGCGCATGTCCTGCGCGGTCATCGGCATCATGTTGACGTTCATGTGGTACATGACCCACAGCGAACCGCTGAGGGTGATGACCACCAGCACCAGCGTGAAGATCAGCGCCAGCATGTTCCAGCCGCCTTCGGAGCGGGTGTCGAGGTGCAGGAAGTACACCATGTGCACCAGCATCTGCACCACGGCGAAAGCCAGCACGATGAAGATGGTGACCTTGGCGCTCGGCAGCACCCTGCCCATCACCAGCCAGAACGGAATCGCCGTCAGGATCACCGACAGGATGAAGCCGGTCATGTAACCCTTGAAGGTGACATGCGGCATGCCCTCGCCGTGATCGTCGTGACCATGCACGATGCGGTGGTCGACCGCGTGATCGTGATCGTCGTGATGCGTGTCGGAGGCGGCGCTCATCTCAGCACTCCCATCAGGTAAACGAAGGTGAACACGCCGATCCAGATCAGGTCGAGGAAGTGCCAGAACAGGCTCAGGCAGTTCAGGCGACGGCGCATCTCCACGGTGAAGCCGCGCTGCGTCAGCTGCACCATCAGCGTGATCAGCCAGAGGATGCCGAAGCTCACGTGCAGGCCGTGCGTGCCCACCAGCGTGAAGAACGACGACAGGAAGGCGCTGCGCTGCGGGCCGGCGCCTTCCGCGATCATGTGGTGGAACTCGGTCAGCTCGATGCCGACGAAAGCCAGGCCGAAGCAGCCGGTGATCGCCAACCAAGCCAGCGTCGCGCCCTTGCGGTTGCGCGCCATCTCCAGCATCGCGAAGCCGTAGGTGATCGACGACAGCAACAGCATCGTGGTGTTGACCGCGACCAGGTCGAGATCGAACAGATCCTTCGGCCCGGGCCCGGCGGCATAGTTGCCGCCAAGCACGCCGAACATGGCGAACAGGCAGGCGAAGATGAGGCAGTCGCTCATCAGGTAAATCCAGAACCCGAGCATCGTGCCGTTTTCGACGTGATGCTCCTCGGTCAGGTAGAAGGCCTGATCGTTGACGGCGGGCGTGATGTGATTCGACATGCGTTACCCCTGAGCCTGCGCCAGCAGGCGCGTGCGTTCCGCTTCCACCTGCGCCACTTCATCCGGCTGGATGTAGAAATCGCGATCCCGGTTGAAGGTGTGGATGATGGCGGAGGCGACCATGCTGACGAAGGCGGCGATCGCCAGCCACCAGATCTGCCAGATCAGGGCGAAGCCGCAGGTCATGGCGAAGCCCGCCAGCACGATGCCCGCCGGCGTGTTCTTGGGCATGTGGATCGGCAGGTAGCCCTGCGTCGGTCGCGTGTAGCCACGCTGCTTCATGTCGGCCCAGGCGTCCTGGTCATGCACCACCGGCGTGAAGGCGAAGTTGTAGGCCGGCGCCGGCGACGAGGTCGACCACTCCAGCGTGCGGCCGTTCCAGGGATCGCCGGTGGTGTCGCGCAACTGGTCGCGGTTGCGGAAGCTCACGAACAGCTGCATCAGGAAGGCGAGTATGCCGAGCAGCACCAGGAAGGCGCCGAAGGCAGCGATCTGGAACCAGATCTGCAGGCTGGGATCGTCGAAATGGCTGAGACGACGCGTCACGCCCATTAGGCCGAGGATGTACAGCGGCGTGAAGGCGAACCAGAAACCCGACAGCCAGAACCAGAACGAGACCTTGCCCCAGAACGGCTCGAGCCTGAAGCCCATCGCCTTGGGGAACCAGAAGTTGATCGCGGCGAAGGCGCCGAACAGCACGCCGCCGATGATCACGTTGTGGAAATGCGCGATCAGGAACAGCGAGTTGTGAAGCACGAAGTCCGCCGGCGGCACCGCGAGCAGCACGCCGGTCATGCCGCCGATGACGAAGGTGAACATGAAGCCCATGGTCCACAGCATCGGCACCTCGAAGCGGATGCGGCCGCGGTACATGGTGAACAGCCAGTTGAACATCTTCGCGCCGGTCGGGATCGAGATGATCATGGTGGTGATGCCGAAGAAGGAGTTGACGCTGGCCCCCGAGCCCATGGTGAAGAAGTGGTGCAGCCACACCAGGTAGGACAGGATGGTGATGACCACCGTGGCATAGACCATCGAGGTGTAACCGAACAGGCGCTTGCCGCAGAAGGTGGAGACGACTTCCGAGAACACACCGAACACCGGCAGGATCAGGATGTAGACCTCGGGGTGGCCCCAAATCCAGATCAGGTTGACGTACATCATGGCGTTGCCGCCGAAGTCGTTGGAAAAGAAATTGGTGCCGACGTAGCGATCCATGGACAGCAGCGCCAGCACCGCGGTGAGCACCGGGAAGGCGGCGACGATCAGCACGTTGGTGCACAGCGCGGTCCAGGTGAACACCGGCATCTTCATCAGCGTCATGCCCGGGGCACGCATCTTGACGATGGTGACGATGAAATTGACGCCCGACAGCAGGGTGCCGACGCCGGCGATCTGCAGCGACCAGATGTAGTAGTCCACACCGACATCGGGACTGTAGGCAGGCCCCGATAACGGTGGGTAGGCCAGCCAGCCGGTGCGCGCGAATTCGCCGACGAACAGCGACATCATCACCAGCACGGCGCCGGCCACCGTCATCCAGAAGCTGAAGTTGTTGAGGAAGGGGAAGGCCACGTCGCGCGCGCCGATCTGCAGCGGCACCACCACGTTCATCAGGCCCACCACCAGCGGCATCGCCACGAAGAAGATCATGATCACGCCGTGGGCGGTGAAGATCTGGTCGTAGTGATGCGGCGGCAGGTAGCCCATCGAATCGCCAAAGGCCATCGCCTGCTGCAGACGCATCATCAGGGCGTCGGCAAAGCCGCGCAGCAGCATGACCACCGCCAGCACGATGTACATGATGCCGATCTTCTTGTGATCGACGCTGGTGAACCATTCACGCCACAAGTAGCCCCATTTGCCGTGATAGGTGATCGCGGCCAGCAGGCTGCCGCCAACGAGGGCGACGACCACGAAGGTCCACAGCAGGATCGGCTCATGCAGCGGCACGGCATCCCAGGTCAGGCGGCCGAACAGGGTGTGCATCAGGGGAGTTTGGTCATGCATCGGAGAGTCTCGAAGCAGGAGGCCGCGGGATCAGCGGGTTTTCGCCGACGTGGCGGCCGACAGCACAGGCTTGAAGGCGGGTGCGCTGGCGGTGACATCGTCCGGCGCGCACATGGCCAGCACATAGGACTGCGGTCCGCCGATCTCGCCGCGCGTGCGCGGCTTGTCGTAGGCCAGGCGCGCGACGTTGTAGACGCCGGCAAGACCCAGGCCGCCGCGGGCATCGATGGCCGCCATGTCCTTCTGGCACATCTTGCCCGGCGACACGCAGAGGTTGACGATGGCGTCGTAGAGGCCGGGCATGACCTCGGCGTAGCGGCGCACCGGCTCGCGCTCGCTGGGTTTCTCCAGCGCCAGGTAGGCATCGCGCGACAACTGGCCGCCCGCATCCTTGGCCTTCTTGATCCAGGCGTCGAATTCGCCGTCGCTGACGCCGTAGAAGCGGAAGCGCATGCCGGAGAAGCCGGCACCGCTGTAGTTGGCGGAGAAACCTTCGTAGTTGCCCGGCTTGTTGATCACCGCGTGCAACTGTGTCTCCATCGCCGGCATGGCGTAGATCATGCCCGCCAGCGCCGGCACGTAGAACGCGTTCATCACCGTCGACGAGGTGATCTGGATGTCGATGGGGCGATCCACCGGCGCCGCCATCTCGTTGACGGTGGCGATGCCGTAATCGGGATAGATGAACAGCCACTTCCAGTCCAGCGCCACCGCCTGCACGCGCAGCGGCTTGACCTCGGCCTGCAGCGGCTGCGTGGCGGAGACGCGCGACACCGGGCGGAAAGGATCGAGCGTGTGGGTCGCGATCCAGGTCAGCGCGCCCAGGGCGATGATGATCAGCAGCGGCGCCGACCAGATCACCAGCTCCAGGCTGGTCGAGTGATTCCAGTCCGGCTCGTACTTGGCGGCTTGGTTGGAGGCGCGGTAACGCCAGGCGAAAACGCCGGTCAGCACCATCACCGGCACGATGATCAGCAGCATCAGGACCGTGGAGGCGACCACCAGGTGCGCCTGCTGGCGCGCAACGTCGCCGGCCGGCGAGAGCACCACGGTGCTGCAGCCGGAGGTCAATACCGCCAGTGAAATCAACAACAAGCCGCGTAGAGTTGAGGACGACATGGCGTACTGTCGGTTTTGGAGAGTGGCCCACTATAGGAGCCTCGACGCCGCTGCGCGATTGGACGTTTTGTCCAATGGCGGCCCGACGCCAACCGTGCGAGGGTACGCCTTGTCTGGCGTACTGCGTCCGCACGCCCCGGCCGGCATTGAGAAATGCAGGCCATCGTCACTATAGTTGTCCAGGCCCCGCCCACGGCGCAAGCCGAGAACCGCCGAGAACATCCATGTCCGCAGTTCATCACTCCCCAGGTTCCCCTGCCGCCGCAGCGGCACCCGGCATCGCCATCTCGCCGGCCGAAATCGCCATCGGCGTGATCATCGGGCGCATCTCCGAGTTCTTCGATTTCTTCGTCTTCGGCATCGCCGCGGTCGTGGTCTTCCCGTCGGTGTTCTTCCCGTTCGCGCCGCCGATGACGGCGACGATGTACTCGTTCACGGTGTTTGCGCTGGCCTTCATCGCGCGTCCGATCGGCTCGCTGCTGTTCCGCCTGATCCATACCCGCTACGGCCGCGGCACCAAGCTCACCATCGCCCTGTTCACCCTGGGCACCGCCACCTGCGGCATCGCCTTCCTGCCGGCGTATTCGGACTGGGGCAAGTACTCCATCATCCTGCTGGCGCTGCTGCGCTTCGGCCAGGGCATCGGCGTCGGCGGCAGCTGGGACGGCCTGCCCTCGCTGCTGGCGCTCAATGCGCCGCAGGAAAACCGCGGCTGGTACGCGATGATCCCGCAGCTCGGCGGACCGATCGGCTTCATCATCGCCACCGCGCTGTTCGCCTTCCTGATCGCCAGCCTCTCGCCCGAGGATTTCAACACCTGGGGCTGGCGCTATCCGTTCTACGTCGCCTTCGCCATCAACGTGGTGGCGCTGTTCGCGCGACTGCGCCTGGTGGCCTCGCCGGAATTCAAGCAGATGCTCAAGTTCCGCGAGCTGGAACCGTCGCCGCTGGGCGAGCTGTTCCGCACCCAGGGCGCCAACATTGCGCTCGGCGCCTTCGCGCCGCTGGCCAGCTATGCGCTGTTCCACCTGGTGACGGTGTTCCCGCTGTCGTGGGTGCTGCTGTTCACGCAGCAGTCGCTGGGCGACTTCCTGATCGTGCAGATCATCGGTGCGGTCATCGCCGTGCCCTGCATGATGCTGTCCGGCAAGATCGCCGACCGCTACGGCCGTCGCACCACGCTGGCGGTTTGCGCGGTGCTGATCGCGATCTACAGCGGCTGGACGCCGGTGCTGCTCAACGGCACCACGACCGGCGGCTACATCTTCATCCTGCTCGGTTTCGCCCTGCTCGGCTTCTCGCACGCGCAGGCGGCCGGCGCGGTCAACTCCAGTTTCGCCAGCCGCTACCGCTACAGCGGCGCGGTGCTGACCTCCGACCTCGGCTGGCTCACCGGCGCGGCCTTCGCGCCGCTGATCGCGCTGTGGCTGGCGGTGAGCCTGGGCGTGGGCTATGTCGGCCTGTACCTGCTGTCCGGTGCCATCTGCACGCTGGCGGCGCTGCGCATCAACCTCAGTCTCGAAAGCCGCGACGACGAATAAGCCGCCGCAGCGCGCGGCTCAGTTTGCCGGCTCGATCACCGGCGCCGGCGCGGCGCCCTGGCATCCGGACAACCCCAGCGTCGGCAGCGACGGAGACGCCAGCGTGGGTGGTGTGGCGAACGCCGGCGGCGCACTGAAATCGACGAAGTCGAACAGCGTGTTGGCCTGCGCATCGCGCCAGGTCAGTGCCGGCAGATTCCACTTGGCGGCGATGGTGGCGATGATCGAGGTGTGATCGTGCATCACGCTGGTCACCGCGTTGGGCCTGCTGTACGGCGACACCACCACCGTCGGCACGCGCAGGCCGGTGATGTCGTAGCGGCCCGGGATGTCGCCCTCGCCCAGCTTGGGCGCAATGTCGTCGGGCCGCGGCACGGCGACCGGCGGCACATGATCGTAGTAGCCGCCGTGCTCGTCGTAGGTCCACACCAGCAGCGTGCGCGACCACGCCGGCGAGGCCATCACGGCATTCACCACGCTGGCGACGAAGGCCTCGCCGATGGCGATGTCATCCGGGTTTTCTTCCGAAGCGCCCTGGGCGTTGACCTTGGTGTCGAGGCTGTTGATCAGGGCGCTGACCTCGGCCGGCAGGTTCGGGATGCGGCCGGCGGCACTGCGCACGAAGTCGAACAGCGGCGAGCCCACGGTGCTGACGATGTTGAATTCCGGATCGACGAAGGACACCGCCGGCAAGGTGCCGGCGGCGCAGTCGAGATAGAACTGCGCGATGGTCGCGAAATTCTGCGGATGGTTCTCCAGGTTCTGCGGCACGATGGCCAGCGCCGGCAGATCGGAGAAATAGCTGCGCCAGCTGACGCCATACTGGCTCATCCTGTCCATCAGCGTGCCGTTGGCCGGCCCCGGCAGCGTGAAGTTGGTGGCGGTGTCGGTGGCGATGGTGCCCTGCGCGGTGCCGGCGTAGAGGAAGCGGCGGTTGGGATAGGTCTGGCAGGGCGCCGAGGCGAAGCAGCGGTCGCCGACGCAGAAGGTCTTGGCCAGCGCGTAGTAGAACGGCAGGTCGCTCTCGTCCCAATAACCCATGGCGCTGGCCGAGGTGGCGGCGAAACCGTCCATGCGGCCGCCGTTGACCTGTTTGTGCGTGCTGTTCCAGTTCTGCGTGACGCTGCCGGGCTGGCAGGTACCCTGCAGATGGAAGGCGCGCTGCATGCCGCCCTGCAGGGGATTGCGGTTGAGCGGCTGGCCGCCGGCATCGGAGCGGAAGCCGTCGGCCTTGGGCTGGCCGCGCAGCGGCAGCATGCCGAAATAGTTGTCGAAGGAATGGTTCTCCATCATCAGCACGACGATGTGGTCGAACGGCAGCGTGCCATCGACGGCGCCGGCCGCGCGCGAGGGATCGGGCAGCGAGTTGGGCCCGCGCAGGATGCGCGGCGCGGAACTGCCGCCGCAGCCCGGCAGACCGCCGGCAGCGGCCAGCAGCGCCGCCGCGCCGGAAGTCTGGAGAAAATGACGACGACTGATGCGCGTGCTCATGGACATCGACCTGCGGGCAAATCCGGAAAAGGGCGGCCAGCTTACAAACCGTCGATGACAGTTCACGCGGCTGGGCTGGATTTACCAGCAGCGCGCGGACCCGCCGGATTTCGGTTTCAGGCCACGATCCGGCGCCACCCGCTCTGCCGTTCCATCGCTCTGGTTTTGTTTTATTATATTTATCGTATTTTATTTTGATGAATAAAATATAACGATTTCCCCAGGCAACGGGGCGAGAGCGGGTGGCGGCTGTTGAGCCTCCGACAGCGGCCCTGGCGCCCTCAAGCCCGGTCGTTGCGCCGGCGCCGACGCCGGCACTCAAGCTTGCGCGGCGCGCGCCGATAACGATTCAGGTCGCCTGCCGCCCGCACCGCCCGCGGCACCGGCCCGCGATCCGGAGTCCGCCTTGAACCTCAGCCCGACGACCTCGCCCGCTGCCGGCACCGCGCGCAAGCCGCTGCTGCGCGATCTCGACGACCTGCACCGCCGGCTGGTGGAGGGCGTCAGCGACTACGCCATCTACATGCTCGACCCCGAGGGCCACGTCAGCAGCTGGAATCTCGGCGCGCAGCGCTTCAAGGGCTACCGCGCCGACGAGATCATCGGCCGCCATTTCTCCACCTTCTACACCGAGGAGGACCGCGCCGCGCAGCGCCCGGCGCTGGCCCTTCGCACCTCGATGCTCGAGGGCCGCTTCGAGGACCGCGCCTGGCGCGTGCGCAAGGACGGCACGCGCTTTCGCGCGCACGTGATCATCGACCCGATCCGCGACGACGACGGCACGCTCCTCGGCTTTGCCAAGATCACGCGCGACATCAGCGACAGCTACGCCCAGGAGATGGCGCTGCGCGCCAGCGAGCAGCGCTTCCGCCTGCTGGTCTCCGGCGTCACCGACTACGCCATCTACATGCTCGACCTCGACGGCCACATCACCAGCTGGAACGCCGGCGCCGAACGCTTCAAGGGCTACAAGGAGCCGGAAGTCCTCGGCCGTCACTTCTCGATGTTCTACACCGAGGACGATCGCCGCGACGGCCGCCCTGCGCTGGCCCTGCACCGCGCCCGCACCGAGGGCCGCTTCGAGGGCATGGGCTGGCGCCTGCGCAAGGACGGCACGCCGTTCTGGGCGCATGTGTTCATCGACCTGATCCACGATGAGGGCGGCACGCCGATCGGCTTCGCCAAGATCACGCGCGATGTCACCGAGCGCCGCGCCGCGGAGCTGCGCCTGCGCGAACTCACCAGCAGCAACCAGGAACTCGAGCAGTTCATCCATATCGCCTCGCACGACATGCGCGAGCCGCTGCGCAAGGTGCTGGCCTTCAGCGACCTGCTGCTGCAGGAGGAGGGCCAGCAGCTGACCGAGGCGGCGCGCGGTTACCTCGGCAGCATCACCGCAGCGACGCGGCGCATGCAGGCGCTGCTGGCCAGCCTGCTGGACCTGACACGGGTGACTTCGCAGGGCCGTTCCTTCGAGCCCTGCGCGCTGGGCGAGGCGCTGCGCGAGGTCTGCTCCGACCTGCAGATGATGATCGGCGAGAAGGGCGCAACCGTGCACGCCGGCGCGCTGCCGACGGTGGAAGCCGACGGCGCGCAGATGCGCCAGCTGTTCCAGAACCTGATCGAGAACGCCATCAAGTACGCGCGCGAGGGCGTCCCGCCGGTGATCGAGATCGCCGAGCAGCCCGACGACGATCCCGAGCGCATCACGCTGGTCTGCCAAGACAACGGCATCGGCTTCGAGCCGCAGTACGCCGAGCGCATCTTCGGCGTGTTCCAGCGCCTGCACGCGCGCGACCGCTACGGCGGCGCCGGCATCGGCCTGTCGATCTGCCGCAAGATCTGCGTCCGTCATGGCGGCAGCATCCGCGCCGAGGGCCGTCCCGGCGAGGGCGCCACCTTCATCGTGCGACTGCCGCGGCGGCATCGCGCCGATTCCTTGTGAGGCCGGCATGACTCACGCCGCCACCGGACTGCTGCTGGCCGAGGACGACCCGGACGACCGCTTCCTGATCGTGCGCGCGCTGCACCGCGTGCGGCCGCAGCTGCGGGTGACGGCGGTGGCCGACGGCGTCGAGCTGCTGGCCCATCTGCGCAGCTGCGCCCTGGAACAACTGCCGCAGCTGCTGCTGCTCGACCTCAACATGCCGCGCATGGACGGCCGCGAGGTACTGGCCCATCTGCGCGCCGATCCGCGCCTCAGCGGGATTCCGGTGGTGGTGCTCAGCACCTCGGTGGAACCCGAGGATCGCGCACGGGTGCAGGCCGCGCATGCGGCGGATTTTCTCAGCAAGCCCGATGAGTTCAGTGCCATGGTCATCCTGCTGCGTAGCCTGCTGAGCGACAAGCTGGGCGCTGAAACGGAGCTGCCCGCATGTTGAAAGCGCTTCGCATCCTGCTGGTGGAAGACGACGCCGAGGACGCGCTGCTGTTTCGGCGCCGCTGTCCGCCGCAGGCACAGGTGCAGCAGGTCAGCGATGCCGCCGCCGCGCTCATCGCCGCACGCGCCGGCGGCCTGGACGTCTGCTTCTGCGACTATCGCCTGGGCGCAGAGAGCGGCCTGGACGTGGTGCGCGCCTTCCGCGCCGAGGGCCTGCGCATTCCGGTGGTGATGATCACCGGCGAGGACATCGAGGCGCTGGGCGAGAACGCCCTGCTGGCCGGCGCCACCGACTTCATTCCCAAGGACGATCTCGACGCCGCCACCATCGGCCGCGTGGCGCGCTGGGCGCTGATCCGGCGCCACGTCGAGAACCGCCGCGAAGATGCACTGAGCGACGCCGCCCTCTCGCAATGGCTGGGCCAGGCGCCGAAGTCTTCGGCTGCCGCCGCCAACACCGGCGCGGCCGCCGTCGCGCTGCGCCGCGTGCTTTACCTGAGCCGCGCAAGGCGCGCGATGTCGGCGCAGGAGTTGCTGATCCTGTGCAGCCGCTTCGCCGCCGCCAATGCCCGCACCCATGTCACGGGCGTGCTGATCTGCGCCGGCAACCGTTTCATGCAGGTGATCGAGGGTGATCCGGCGGTGATCACGGTGCTGCTGCAGAAGATCAGCCAGGACCCGCGTCACGGCGACCTCGCCGTGGTGCTCGACGAGCCGACACCGACGCGCCTGTTCGCGCAGTGGGCCATGGGCAGCCTGCACCTCAACGAGCGCTACGACGACTCCCCCGGCAACTGGCAAGGCGTGCAGACCCAGGTGCAGCGCCTGCTGCGCGACGAGGGCATGACCCGCGAGGCCATCAGCCAGTTGATCCGCAGCCTGCCCCGGCTGCTCGCGGCACCCGCCTCCGTCTCGCTCTAAAGCCAGGCCAGCGTCGTCGATGGACGCCCCGGGAGCGGCGCCCTAGACTCGCCGCCATGTCGCTGACCAAGAGTCCGGAACATCCATGAGCCCGATCCAAGGCCTTGCCGCGCTGGCGCTGTTTGCGCTGTTCGGCGCGATCGAACTGCATCGCGGCCGCTTCTTCGACCCCGCCGCGACGCGCGAGGACAAGATCCTCGACCTGGTGGTGTTCAACGTGTTTCCGCTGGCGATCATCCCGGCGATCTTCACCCTCACCTTCTGGGTCGGCACCCGCTATTTCCCGCAGGCCCAGGACGCCTGGGCGCAGTGGCCGTGGTGGCAGATGCTGCTGGTGCTATTGCTCGCCGACGATCTCACCCAGTACTGGTGGCACCGGCTGTCGCACAGCTCGTGGATGTGGCCGTTCCACCGCGCGCACCACTCGGCCGGCTACATGGGCGTGCGCGTGGTCTACCGCAACAACTTTTTCTACTACGCGGCGATGCCGGGCCTGTGGCTGTCGTCGATCCTGGTGTTTCTCGGCTTCGGCTGGGTCTACGTCGGCTACTCCATCGTCAAGCTCGCCATCATCATCGGCGCGCACTCGGAAGCGCGCTGGGACGAGGCCCTGTTCCGCTGCCGCTGGCTGCATCCGCTGCTGTGGGTGCTGGAGCGCACCATCTCCACGCCGTGCACGCACTATGCCCACCACGCGCTGCGGCAGGACGACGGCATCGGTTACTACCGCGGCAACTACGGCAACCTGCTGTTCCTCTGGGACGTGCTGTTCGGCACCGCGCTGATCACGCGCCGCTATCCGCCGGCCTTCGGCCTGCCGGACGACCGCCGCCACGGCAGCGAGCGCTGGCAGGTGCAGTTCTTCTACCCACTGTTCCGCTCGCAACGCGCCGAGACGGTGTATGGCGATCGCCCGGGACGCGCACCCGAGGACTGAACGGCTATCGCGATTTCCGTAACACCGGCGGCCGGCCTCGCGTTACGCTTCTGGCCCGCTTCTTCGCCAACTCCGTCATGACTGCCACCGGCCTCACTGTCAGCCAGGCGCTGCAGCAGCGCATTTCCGTCCGGGCCTTTCTGCCGACGCCCGTGCCCGAGAGCACGGTGCGCGAGTTGCTCGATCTCGCGCGCCTCGCGCCCTCCGGTGGCAACCTGCAGCCGTGGAAGGTCATCGTCGTGGCCGGCGCCGCCCGCGCGGCGGTGATCGACGCCGCGCGTCGCTATCCGGGCCTGGTGCCCAGCGAGGACGGCGAGCGACCGGTGTATCCCGCCAACCTGTGGGAGCCCTACCGCAGCCGCCGCTACAAGGTCGGCGAGGACATGTACGCCCTGCTCGGCATCAGCCGCGAGAACAAGGCGGGACGGCTGGCGCAGGTGGCGCGCAACTTCGAGTTCTTCGGCGCGCCGGTCGGCGTGTTCTTCGTCATCGACGAGCGCATGGGCCACAGCCAGTGGGCGCACCTGGGCATGTTCATGCAGTCGCTGGCCCTGGCCGCCACCGAGCGCGGGCTGTCCACCTGCTTCCAGGAGTTCTGGGGCATGTTGCGCAAGACGCTGAAAACCCATTTCCAGCTCGACGAGCACGACATGCTCTACTGCGGCATGGCTCTGGGCTACGCCGACCCGGCTGCGGCCGTGAACACCCTGCGCAGCGAGCGCGCCGGCGTGGCGGAGTTCGCCCGCTTCGACTACGACTGACGCGGCGCGCGCCTACAATGCGCGCCCCCGCCACACGAGAACGACGATGACCGAACTGCCCGCCTGCCCGAAATGCCGGATGGAAAATACCTATCCCGACGGCGCGCTGATCATCTGCCCGGACTGCGGTCACGAGTGGTCGCCTGCCGCGTCGGCCGCGGCGGTGGCGGACGAAGGCGAGGCACGCGTGGTCAAGGATGCCAACGGCAATCCGCTCGCCGATGGCGATACCGTGATCATCGCCAAGGATCTCCGGGTCAAGGGCTCGTCGCTGGTGCTCAAGGGCGGCACCAAGATCAAGGGCATCCGCATCGTCGACGGCGATCACGAGATCGACTGCAAGGTCAACGGCACCAGCATGATGCTGAAGGCGATGTACCTGAAGAAGGCCTGATGCCCGCAGCGTCCGCCGCCGCCACTGCGGGCTGGTTCGTGTACATGCTGGAGTGCGCCGGCGGGCGGCTCTACACCGGCATCGCGCTCGATGTCGCGGCGCGCTACGCGCAGCACTGTCGCGGCCGCGGCGCTGCGTTCACGCGCATCAATCCGCCGCTGCGCATCGTCGCCGCCATGCCGATGCCCGACCGCAGCCAGGCGCTGAAGGCGGAGGCGGCACTGAAGAAGCGGTCACGGCACGACAAGCTGGCCTGGGCCCGGCAGTGGCCGTGGCATGCGCCGTCGGCTTGAAGCCGCCGCCGCCGCGCACTAAGGTGTGCGCCCCCTTACGCGAACAGGATTCCGTCATGCCCAAGGCTTCCGCCCGCCACATCCTCGTGGCCACCGAACAGCAGTGCCAGGCCCTCAAGACACAGATCGAAGGCGGCGCCGACTTCGCCGCGCTCGCGCGCCAGCACTCGACCTGCCCCTCCGGCCGCGACGGCGGCGATCTCGGCACCTTCTCGCCGGGCATGATGGTGCCGGCCTTCGACAAGGTGGTGTTCAGCGCGCCGGTGGGCGCGGTGCAGGGTCCGGTGCAGACCGAGTTCGGCTATCACCTGATCGAGGTGACGTCGCGCCAGTAAGCGCCGTCGCCGGCCACACAGCAGCTTTCGGAACACGGACATGAAATACCTGCACACGATGGTGCGCATCAGCAGCATCGAGCAGTCCCTGGCGTTCTACTGCGACGCCCTGGGCCTGCGCGAGTTGCGCCGCATGGACAACCCGGCGGGCCGCTTCACCCTGATCTTCCTGGCCGCGCCCGGCGACGAGTCGGCGCAGGTCGAGCTGACCTACAACTGGGACCCGGAGCCGCTGCGCGGCGATCGCAACTTCGGGCATCTCGCCTACGAGGTGGACGACATCTACGCCGCCTGCGCGCGGTTGCGCGAGCACGGCGTGACGGTGCTGCGGCCGCCGCGCGACGGCCGCATGGCCTTCGTGCGCTCACCGGACGGCATCTCCGTCGAGCTGCTGCAGAAAGGCGCCGCAAAAGCGCCGCAGGAGCCCTGGACCAGCATGCCCAACACCGGCAGCTGGTGACGCTTCGGCGCCACCCGCTCGCCGGTCGCAGGGCCGCAGAATCGTTATTAAATATATAACGATTAAATTTTCGTTTGATTTTTTATAACGGCCTGGCAACCCGCCCGGAGGTCAGCGGGTGACGCCGTTGCGAGCGCTTCAGTGATCGAAAAAGGTCGCGATGCGACTGGCGTTGCCGCGGCCCACGATCTGCACGTCGTTGTAGCGCCGGGCGGCGCCAAGGCCCGCCACCGGCAACAGGGCCGGCAGTTGCAGGTGCAGCTCGGGATCGATGCGGTAGCCGTCGAGCACCACTTCGAAATGCAGGTTCGGCCCGGAGGTCCAGCCGCTGCGGCCGACGGCGCCGATGCGTCCGCCCACCGCCACCGCCTCGCCGACCTGCAACCCCGGCGCCACCGCACTGAGATGGCCGTAGCGCGTCGACAGCCGCGCATCGTGGCGGATCACCACGTAACGGCCGAGATCGCTGGCCATGCCGATTTCCTCGACCACACCGTCCGCGGCGGCCGCGACGGGCGCGCCAACGGCCGCGCCGAAATCGATGCCGGCGTGAAAGCGGCGATGCTTGAGCACCGGGTTGCGGCGCCAGCCGAAGGAGGACGTGACCGGCGCACCGGGAATCGGCGGCGCCAGCATCGGGATGCCATCGCCCGCGGCGTCGCCTGCGGTCTGCAGGCGGACATCGAAGGGCAGGGCCTCCGCGGACCCGCGACGGGCAGCCGCCGGCGCGCTCGCCAGCACACTGGCCAGCAGCGCCAAGCCGCAGCTCCACATCCGGAAATTGCCCACCCGCCAACCTCAATCTTCGCAGTCAAATTGAAGTATCCGTTACAAGTCACTGGTTCCACAAGGGTAAAAAATATCTAAAGCCGGCCGCTCCCCGTCCGGCGACCGCGCAGGACCGTCAGACGGGACCCGTTTGCGTTATCGTCGCGCACCGGCCGCCAGAGCCGGCTCTGGAGAAAAACCGTGTCCCTGACGTCCGTTGCATTGCGCTCCTTGCGCCTGTTGGGCTGTGGCCTGCTGTGGCTGCTGGCCGCCTGTTCCGGCAGCGCCGCACCCACCGGGTCTGCGGCCTGGCCGGCGTCGCAGGCCGGCGAGAGTCCGCCGCCGGCGCCGCCGCAGGTGGAGGCCGTCATCACCCAGGTCGATGCCCTGTCCTCGCTGCTGCCGACGGCGGCCGTGGCGCGGCTGTTCGACCCGATATCGCTGGGCACGACGATCCGCGACGTCACCGATCCGCTGCTGGTCGCCTTCACCGTGCGCGCGACGCTGGCGCAGCTCAACGACGGTTCGCGCCTGAATCAGGTCTACAACTGGTACGGCAATCCCTACTACAACGACGGGGTCGCGCTGGTGCCGGTGCATTTCAAGAACCGCTACGGCACGCCGCTCTACGGCGAGATCGTGCTGCCCAAGCGCGGCACGGTGCCGCCGACGGCCGGACCGTTTCCGACCATCCTGGCGCTGGAAGGTCTCAACACCAACGTCGCCATGTATCGCTGGTGGCACCAACGCTTCGCCGACGCCGGCTACCTGGTGTTCGCCTTCGATTTCGGCGGCCAAGGCCACTCGGGCGACCGCGTGGCCGGCGATCCCGGCAATAACGTTCAGGACGCCGAGGACGCGCTCACCTACCTGCTGGAGCAGTCGCCGGTGCGCAGCACGCTGGACCGCGCCCGCGTCGGCGTCATCGGCCACAGCATGGGCGCCATCGCCACGCTCGGTCTGCAGGCGGTGGAGCCGCGCCTGAGGGCCGCGGTGGCGGCGGCGCCGATCAGCGAGCAGTCCGCGCCCTTCGACGCCAACCCTATACCGGTGATGATCCAGACCGGCGACGACGACGGCCCGATCGCGCCGATCCCGCTGGCCAATCCCGTCGTGGTGCGTCCGGTGTACGAGAAGCTCTCCGGCGACCGCGCCTTCATCGTCGTCGAAGGCTCTTCGCACGCCACCTGGACCAACTATCCGCTGCTGCCGGCCGCCAGCTGGAGCTTCGATGTCGCCGGCGCCTACTCGCTGGCCTGGATGGACTGGCAGTTGCGCGGCGACCCGGCAGCGCTGACCGTGCTGCGCAGCGCCAGGCCGCACCTGTCGTACCTGTGGGACAGCGAGGTGCGCATCGGCAACCAGGTCACCGTGATGCGCGGCGCCGGTCCGTCCCTGACCAACTGAGTGTTGACGCCAACGTCGGCCGCGCGGTCGCGCCGCTATCGCGCCTCGACGCGATAGCGGCGGCGCGAGCCCGCTGGCTACACTGGCGCCCTCGCCGCGCCGATCGGTTCGCGGCCCCGGAGATGGCATGAACATGAGGTTGCTCGCCGTTGCGCTGGCCGCAGCGCTGTCCACGATAGCTGTCGCCCGCGCCGCGGTGCCGCCGGAGGCGCAGCGGCTGCTGGCCGACGGTCACGCCAACGAGGCGCTGTCCCTGATCGAAAACCATCTGGCGCAGAACCCGCAGGACGCCGACGCGCGCCTGGCGCGCGGCACCACGCTGGCACGGCTCAATCGCTATCCCGAGGCCGAGCGCGAATTCAACGACCTGATCAACGAGAACCCGCTGCGGGCGCCGCCGTACCGTGAACTGGGTCTGCTGTACCTGCGCCAGGGCGATGCCCTGCGCGCGCGCAGCGCCCTGGAGACCGCGACCAAGCTCGCGCCCGGCGACGCCGCCGCGCAGGTTGGCCTGGGCGACGCCTATCTCGCCCTGTCGGGTGATGCCTACAGCCTCGCGCTGGGCGCCGGACGCAAGGACAGCGCGACGCGTGGCAAGCAGCGTGGCGTGGAGCGCCTGCTGGCCGGCGAGTACCCCGACACGGACATGGTGGTGGAGCCGACGCTCGGTGCGCCGGTGCCGCTGGGCGAAACGCCGGTCACCGCCACCAACCTCGCGCCCGCCGCCATCGTTGGTGCGGCCGACGACGCGGCGACGGCGGAAATCTCGCAGTTCCTGAAAGACTGGCTGGCGGCGTGGATGTCGAAGGATATCGATGCCTATCTCGCCTGCTACGCCGACGATTTCCGTCCGGAGATCGAGCCGGACCGCGCCAGCTGGGCCCAGGGCCGCCGCAACACCATCATCGCCGCCCACGCCCTGCGCGTCACCGCCGAGTCGCCGCGGCTGACGCGGATCGATGCCACGCACGCACGTCTGCGCTTCGAGCAGCATTACCGCGCCGACCTCTACAACGGCAGCTCGATCAAGACCCTGGACCTGGTGCAGACCGCCAAGGGCTGGCGGATCGCCCGCGAGCGCGTCGAATCGGATTAGCGCGCTTCAACCGGATTCTGCCGGAGCGGCCTGCGGCGCCGAGCGGAATCCCGGCGCTGCGAGGCGCGGTCCGTTCTGCGCGCTGAATGTCGAGCCAAGGCTCTCGCGGCGCGACACCGAGGCGTTGTGAAGCGTGGTGGTCAGCGCCGCACCAGCGGGTCGCCGTGCGCCGGCGCCGCGGCGGGCGCATCGTCGGCGCGGCGGTTGCGCGGTCCCGTATAGGTTTCGGCCTGCGGTCGCACGCGGCGGCGGGCTCGGCGCAACGTCCACCAGTCCTGCGCCGCAGCCAGCGGATCGCCGGCGAGCAGGCGCTCCATCGCGCAGGCGCCGAGATAGGTCAGTTCGTAGACCGCTCCCTCATGCCCGCGGAGCATGAGCAGCAGGCGTCGCTGCGTCATCTCGCGCAGCGCCAGCTCCAGATCGGCGCGGCGCAGGCCGGTGCCCTTCCAGTCGCGTTCGAGTTCCCGCAGCGAGAGACGGCCCCCACGCGGCTTGCGGTGCGAGCGGTAGATATCGAGCAGCGCGCGTCGGCGCGTGCTGGCCTGGACGTTCATGGCGGCGCTCCCTGTGCGGCCGGATCATCCGCGCTGCAAGGCTGCACCTTTCACACGCCTGCCGCAAGAGAGCCGTGCAAGCTGCTGAAAACGAGACGGGGCGCCATTCCTCGAGGCCACGGCGAAACGGCATCGACAGGCCCTAAAATCGCGTCATGGAAGACTGGGTCTACCGCGCACTGGCCAAATGGCCCAACGTGCCCGACGTCTATGACTGGATGGGCCTGGACCGGCGCGGCCGCTGGCTGATCCGCGGCGAAATCATTTCGCGCCCGCAGATCATCGACACCATCAATCGCAACTACGAGGCCGATGCACGCGGCTGCTGGTTCTTCCAGAACGGCCCGCAGCGCGGCTACGTGGCGCTCGCTTACGCGCCGTTGATCCTGCGCAGCGACGGCGCCGATCGCCTGCTGACCCACACCGGCCTGCCGGTGTTGCGCCCGCAGGCCGCGTTCCTCGACGAGGACGGCGCCGTCACCCTGCTCACCGAGCACGGCCCCGGCCTGATCGGCGACCAGGACCTCGACTGGGCGCTGGCGCGTCTGCGCGTGGACGGCGCACCGCTCGACGAGGCGCAGCTGGCCGAGGCGCTGGCGCTGCGCAGCGGCGAGCCCACCGCCCTGCGCCTGCAGGCCGGCGACCAACGCCTCGGCGTGGCGCGGATCGATGCCGCCGATCTGCCCGCCCACCTGGGCTTCGTGCGCAGGCCGCAGCCCTGAGCACGCCGCCCGGCATGCATAACGTGCTTTGGCGACGCCACCCGCTGTTGGCATGGCGGCGCTTATGAATGTTATAAAATATTTATCAAATATAAATTTGTATAATAATTAATAACTAATTGCCTAGGGGAAATCGCTACAGCGGGTGGCCGCTCCCAGCGCCGTTTCGCAGGTTTCAGGCAAAAAAATGGGCGACCGGGAGGTCGCCCAAATCGTCCGTGCTGTTGGGGAAACAGAAGCGGAGTACCTGTGCTCAGGGAGAGAAAACAGGTTGCACCGAAGTGCGAGCGGATCATGGCAGCCGCCGCGGGCCGTGGCGCGTCGTGACGGACGAATGGTGCGCCCGGGCCGACCTTCGTCCCGGCGCCGACGTGGACGGTAGCGTTTGAACGACCAGCGGCGCCCGCGCGCGGGACTACCGGCGGCCGGCGCGCAGATCGGAACCGTCCGCGCGCCCTGATCGATGCGCTTCATGGACGCCGCGCGCCGCAGGCGTGGCGTTCATGGCAGGGGGTCGCGGGCCGCGCGACCATGATGTCGACCCTCACCGTCAAACTCACCGGGTTCTCTTCGACGCTGGGCACCACCTCGGTGACGCGGGTCGCGATGATCATCCCGTCCACGCTTCCTCCTTGCGGCCGGTCTTGTCGCGTTTTCCGGCGCAGGCCACAGACAGTCGCCGATATCGTTTTGCTGCACGCGCCCGGCCTCCACCGAAGGGAGCAGGCGGCACCCGGGCTGCGTGGCACAATCGCGTCGTCATCTCATCGCTGGAGAGGTCATGCCGCTGTCCGCCGCCGAGGTTGGCGCCCGTGCCGAGGCGCTGGCGCGCGCCTTCGAGGAAGCCGCGCGCCGCAACGAGTGGGGCTGGATCGCCGACGCGTTCTACGCCGAGCACTGCGAGTATCTCTGCGAATACGGCGGCACCATGCGCGTGCACGCGACCACACGCGCGCAGATCAAGGCCACGCACTACGGCCGCGAGATGCTGGTGGGCTGGGAGGGCTGGAGCTTTCCCATCGAGCGTTACACCACGCACGGCAACCGGATCATCACGCACTGGTGGAACCGCGGCCCCGGCCGGCGCGCCGACGGCTCGTATTTCCAGACACCGGGCGTGTCGTTCATCACCGTCGGCGACGATGGCTTGTTCACGTACCAGCTCGATCTGTTCGACCTTGCCCACCAGATGCACCTGTGCGATGAGTTGGAGGACGCGGGCTTGCTGTCGCCGCAACTCAAGCAGAACTGGGTGATCCCGATGAAGCGCAAGCTGATCGCCATGCTGCAGCACCACCTGCCCGCGTCATGAGCAAGATCGTCAACCTCAACAGGGTGCGCAAGCAGAAGGCGCGCGAGGCGGCGGAGACGCAGGCGGCGGCCAACCGCATCAAGTTCGGCCGCACCAAGGCCGAGAAGCAGCGCGACGAAGCCGAAGCGGAAGCGGCGCGCCGCAAGCTCGATCAACTCAAGCGCGACACGCCGCCGGAAACCTGAGACGACGCGGGCGGACCACTACCCGCGCCACGTGCGCGTCAGCGGCAGACGCTGGAGCCGTCGGGGTAATAGGTGCAGGTCCGCGGGTAGCTGTAGACCGGCGCCGGATAGGCGTAGTACGTCACCGGCGGCGGCGGCGGCGCGACATAGCCGTACACCGGGGCCGGCTCCGCATAGCTGTAGGGGCCCGACGCCAGCGACACCGCCGCGCCGACGGCCACGGCGCCCAGCACCCACGGCAGCGCGGAATGCCCCCAGCCACCGCGGCGATAGTCGTCACGGTCATAACCGCGATAGCCGCCGCGATAACCCTCGTGATAGCCCTCGTGATAACCACCACGATAGCCGTCCCAGCCGCCACGACGGCCTTCCGGTCCGTGGGCCTCCGACAGGATCGGCAGGGCGGCAAGGCTCAGGCTCAGGGCGGTGCAGATCAGGGTGCGTTTCATGTGCGGTCTCCGGCGCCCGGACGTGGGCGCATGCTCCCACGCTACGCCGAGCGGCTGAATCGAAAATGAACGGTGTCTCGCCGCCGTCATCGCGCATTGATCTGGGTCAAGCCCGGCTATTGCGCGGCGACGACGACGGCGCAATGATCCTCCCGCCCACTCACGGAGGAGATCGCCGATGAGCACTCACCCGAATCGTCTCGCCGCCGCGCTTGGCATGCTCGCCGCCGGCTTCGCGCTCTGCGTTTTCGCCGACGACGCCAAGCCCAGCCCGGCGGCGGTGGCCAAGGCGCGTGGCGAATGCGCGCAGCAGAAGCACCGCGTCAAGGCCCTGGAAGCCGCCAACGCCGACGATGCCAAGGTCGCGGCCGCGCGTCTCGACTGGGAGCACGCCTGCGACCGCGCCCAGGCGCTGATCGATGCCGCCGCCGGCCACGCCGCGGCACCCGCGCCGACCGGCGACACGCCCGCGCAAGGTCAGTAACCGCCTCAGGCTGCGAGCGCCTCGCGGATGCGCCGCGCGCTGTCGTCGAGGTCGGCGCGACGCGCCGCCGTTTCGCGGCGCGGAAGCGTCAGCGTGGTGACGTGCCAGATCATGCGGCCGACCGTACGCAGGGTGTCGCCGCGGTAGCGCGGAATCACATGGATGTGGACGTGCGGCACGCTCTGGCTGGCGGCCTTGCCGTCGTTGACCAGCAGATGCTGCGCGCGGCTGCCCAGCCCCTGACGTTGCGCCGCACCGATCCGCTGCACCACCTCCCACAGGTGCGCACGCAAGGCCGGATCGAGCTGATCCAGCGTCGCCACCGAACGGCGCGGCACCACCAGCGTGTGGCCGCGCGTGATCGGGTTGATGTCCATGAAGGCGACGCAGTGCGCGTCCTGGTAGGCAAAACTGGCCGGAATCTGGCCGGCGATGATGCGGTCGAAAATCGTCATGCGCTGGCAGGTCCGGTGGTATGCGCGAGGCACGCACCCTAAGGCGCCGGACGGAGGCGATCAACTTTCACGCTAGCCCGACGCTCGAAACGGCCACCCGCTGCGGCTGAGCGTCGCACAGATATTGTTATTAATTATAATACAAAAATATAAACGATATATATTTTAAAACAATCTTTCCTGGGGAACTCCGCCTAGCGGGTGGCGCGTCTGGGCAAACAAATGGCGGGCCGGGCATCGCCGGCCCGCCATTGCGATGCGGCGGCAGCGATCAGCGGCGTCCGCGTACCAGTCGATGCAGCACCGCGACGAGATGATCGATCTCCTCGACGGTGTTGTAGAACGCCAGCGACGGCCGTACCGTCGCCTCGACGCCGAAACGCCGCAGGATCGGCTGCGCGCAGTGGTGACCGGAACGCACCGCAATGCCTTCCTGGTTCAGGGCCTTGCCGACCTCCTCGGTCTTGAAGCCGTCGAGCACGAACGACATCACGCTGGTTTTTTCCTTGGCCGTGCCGATCAGGCGCAGGCCCGGCACGGTGCACAAACCTGCGGTGCCGTATTCGAGCAGTTCGTGCTCGTAGCGTGCGACGTTCTCGATGCCGACGCGCTCCAGGTAATCCAGCGCCGCGCCCAGTCCCACGGCATCGGCAATATTGCCCGTGCCGGCCTCGAAGCGCGCCGGCGGGCCGTGGTAGACGGTCTTGTCGAAGGTGACGTCCTGGATCATGTTGCCGCCGCCCTGATAGGGCGGCGTGTCTTCAAGAATTGCCCGCTTGCCGTAGACCACGCCGATGCCGGTCGGTCCGAAGATCTTGTGGCCGGAGAAGACAAAGAAATCGGCGTCCAGCGCCTGCACGTTGACGCGCAGGTGTGAAACCGATTGCGCGCCGTCGATCAGCACCTTGGCGCCGGCACGATGGCCGAGATCGATGATGTCCTTCACCGGCACGATGGTGCCGAGCGCGTTCGAGACCTGCGTCACCGCCACGATCTTGGTGCGGTCGTTGAGCAGCTTCTGGTATTCGTCGAGACGCACCTGCCCGGTCTCATCCACCGGGATCACGCGCAGCCTGGCGCCCTTCTCCGCCGCCAGCATCTGCCAGGGCACGATGTTGGCGTGGTGCTCGAGGTTGGACACGACGATCTCGTCGCCCGCGCCGATGTTCTGCTTGCCCCAGCTCTGCGCGACCAGGTTGATCGCCTCGGTGGCGCCGCGCACGAAGATGATTTCTTCCGAGGAACTGGCGCCGAGGAATCGCGTGACCTTGTTGCGCGCGCCCTCGTAGGCATCGGTGGCACGCGCCGCCAGTTCATGCGCCGCGCGATGGATGTTGGAGTTCTCGTGGGCGTAGAAGTACGCGAGACGGTCGATCACCGCCTGCGGCTTCTGCGTGGTGGCGGCATTGTCCAGCCAGACCAGCGGCCGGCCGTTGACGCGCTCCTGCAGGATCGGGAAATCGCGCCGCACCGCCTGCACGTCGAAGGCGCCGCGACCCGCCGGCACCGCGGGGGGCTCGGCGCTGCGAGGCCTCGCCGTTTCGGTGAAGTAATACGGGCTGGACGTTTCCGCGCGCGGCACCGACGCCTCGGGAGCATTGCCCGCCGGCACACGCAGGTCCTGCGCGCCTGGGAATTCAAACGACTGCGCGACAGCGCGGTCACTGACGGACGGCGTGCCCGCCGACGGATACGCGCTCGACTCGCCGACAAAGTAATACGGCGTCGACGGCGGCTGCGCGTTCAACGGTGTCTCGGGCGGCGTGGGTGCACCTGCAAACGTTGGCGCAGAGGGTGCCGACGGCAGGGACAGGTCCACCGGCAGGCGCGTCTCGGGCAAAGCCTGCGACGGGCCGCGCGCCTGCGGCGCGCCGTTGCCTTGGTTGAGGAAATAGAACGGGCTGGCCGGTGCGACCGTCGCAGGCGCCGATGACAGAGCACCACCCGTCGCCGGCAGCGCAGCGTCACTTGCCGCCGGCAGCGGCGCCACCGCGGGCGCGGAAGCCGCATAGGCCTCGGGCACGCCCAAGGCAGGGCCACCGTGGCGCGTCAGCACCGGCGCCGCCGTTGCCGTGCCCGCATGCGGATCCAGCGACTGTGCCTGCGTCGGCAGCACGCGCGGCGTGATCACCGAGGGCGGTGTCGCCAGCGACGCCGCCGCCGGCTGCGACACCGCCAGTGGCGGCGTGGCGGGCAGCGACGTCGCCAAGGGCAACTGGTTGGCCTGCGGCAGGGTCGGCACGCCGGGCAGGCCCGGCGGCGCAATGCTCACCGGGCGCGACGGCAGCGCGGGGAACTCCGAATCCGCAACCGATGTGCCCGGCAGGGCCGTGAAAAACTGGTTGGCCAGTGCCGTCAACGCATCGAGATCGGGAACTCCGGCGGGCAGCGCCGCGTCGGGATTACTTGTAGGTGTCGGGATAGTCATGGAACTTGCTGACTTCCACGTCGTCCAGCAACGCCACGGCGTCGTCCGTGAGGATCGCCAGCGAGCAGTACAGCGAGATCAGGTAGGACGCGATGGCGTGGCGGTCGATGCCCATCAGGCGCACCGACAGGCCCGGATTCTGCTCGCCCGGCAGACCCGGCTGGAACAGGCCGACCACGCCCTGGCGCTTCTCGCCGACACGGATCAGCAGGATCTTGGTCTTGCCGTCGGCCACCGGCACCTTGTCGGAGGGGATCAGCGGGATGCCGCGCCAGGTCAGGAACTGGGAGCCAAACAGGCTCACCGTCGGCGGCGGTACGCCGCGGCGCGTGCACTCGCGTCCGAACGCGGCGATGGCCAGCGGATGCGTCAGGAAGAAGGCCGGCTCCTTCCAGACCTTGGTCAGCAGCTCGTCGAGATCGTCCGGCGTCGGTGCGCCGGTCAGCGGCAGGATGCGCTGGCTGTCGGCCACGTTGGCCAGCAGGCCGTAGTCCGGGTTGTTGATCAGCTCGCTTTCCTGGTGCTCCTTGATGGTCTCGATGGTGAGGCGGAGCTGTTCCTTGATCTGGTCGTGCGGGCTCGAATACAGATCGGAAACGCGGGTGTGAATGTTGAGCTTGGTCGATACCGCGTTGAGGAAGTACTCGCGCGGCTTCTCGTCGTAATTGACGAAGGAGTCGGGCAACTCGCCCTTCTCGTTGACCGTGCAGGCGGTCTTCACATCGGCCGGGTTCTTGACCTTGTTGACGCGATAGATACCCGCTTCCACCGGCAACCATTGCAGCAGATGCACCAGCCAGCGCGGCGTGATGACGGAATACTGCGCCACCGTCTTGGTGGCATTGGCCAATTGCCGTGCGGCGTTGTCGCCCAGGGTCTTGGGGGCTTTGTCGTCTGCCATTGAAAACTCCGGAAAAGAGACTGCGGGAATTGCTTGAAGAATTGCTTGTTAGAGATACGACGGCCACAGGCTATAGCCATCAATTCCGGGTATTTTTTCTTACACGGAAGATGGCGCTGGCGCTCTAGGTTGCCGTTGGCGTTTCGCAGCGGCCGATCAGCGCGGAGGGCGCGACCTGCAGCGCCGCCGCCAGCTTGCCGATGGTGGACAGCGACGGTGTAACCCGCCCGCGTTCGATCTCGCCGAGGTAGCTGCGATTGAGGTCGGCAATCTCCGCCAATCGCTCCTGCGACCAGCCATGCCGTTCGCGCAGCTCGCGCACCACGCGTCCGAAACGCAGCTCCAGCGTGCTCATGTCACGGCACCGTCCGCACTCTCCTGCTGCGAGCGCGCCTGCGTCACCTGGCTGCCCGGCGGCACGCTGCGCGTGAGCCAGACGTTGCCGCCGATGGTCGAACCCTGGCCGATGGTGACGCGCCCGAGGATTGTGGCACCGGCGTAGATCACCACGTCGTCCTCGACGATCGGATGGCGCGCCTGCCCCTTCTGCAGCGCGCCGTCGCTGCCGGTCTCGAAGCGCTTGGCGCCCAGCGTCACCGCCTGATAGATGCGAACACGCTCGCCGATCTGTGCGGTCTCGCCGATTACCACGCCAGTGCCGTGGTCGATGAAAAAGGAACCGCCGATGCGGGCGCCGGGATGGATGTCGATACCGGTTTCCGAATGCGCCAGCTCGGCAACGATGCGCGCGATCAGCGGCACACCCAGCGCATAAAGACGATGCGCCAGCCGATGGTTGATCAGCGCCAGCACGCCGGGATAGCACAGCAACACTTCGTCGACGCTGCGTGCGGCCGGATCGCCGCGGTAAGCCGCCTCGACGTCGGTGTCGAGCAGCTCGCGCAGGCTCGGCAGCGCACGCGCGAAGGTGGCGACGATCTCGTCGGCCTGTCCGGCGATGGCTTGCGCATCCACTGCGCTGCCTTCGTTGCGACGTTGCGAGCTCAGCTCCAGCCGGACCTGCGCAACCAGTTCATGCAGCGCCGCATCCAGCGCACGGCCGACGTAGAAATCCTCGCCGTCGCGCCTCAGATCCGCCGGCCCCAATCGCAGCGGGAACAAGGCGCCGCGCAGTTGCACGATGATGTCGCGCACGATGTCGCGGGAAGGGAATTCGTGCGCATCGAGATCGCGCCGGCGCCGGTCGCGCCAGCGCGAGCGGACATCGCGCAATTCGGCAACGATGGCCGCAAGCTCCCATTGCGCACCCTTGGGCGCAGAACGGCTCATGAGATTCTCCGATGTGTCGCGCCGTTTCAGTCCTGCACCCAGGGCAAGCCGCGGTAACGCCAGCCATCGCGGCTGCCGCGATGCTGGTCGGCGTCGATCTCGCCCTCGAAGCCTTCGAGAATGTTGAACACATGCGCGAACCCTGCCTTGGCTGCGGCCTCCGCGGCGAGCGCCGAACGCTTGCCGCTCCGGCACAACAGCAGCACGACCTGATCCTTGCGAACCTTCTGCTCCAGTTCGCGGACAAAGCGCGGGTTGCGCGTCAGTGAGGTACCGGTCGCCCAGGCGACATGCAGCGTGTCCGGAACATGGCCGACAAACTTGCGCTCTTCGGCAGTACGCACGTCGACCAGCACCGCCTCATCGGCAGCGACCAGATCCCAGGCATCATGCGGAGAGATTCCGCCGGCATAGGGCAGGTCCGCCGACGCCGCCTTGGCGCGCGCCGCGACCAGTACGGGATGCTGTGCAGCGGCAGCCTGCTGGGCAGCAGCCTCAGTGGCCGCGAGGGGAAACGCAGGTATTTCTTGGGCAGCGGACATCCGAATCTCTCCGATGAACCGGATTGCGCATACGGTTGCGCGGTCTGGCAGTACAGCGATTCTAGGCAGCCACCATTCAACAACAAACTAATATTAAATACGTTGTAAATATCTTCCAGTTATATAAAAGGTTTCACGAAACGGCGAACGCGCTACCATCGCCGCATAACGACAAACGGAGGGGAGCATGGGCACGGTCAAGCATCTCAACCCACTCGATTGGAGTTTCCTCGCGGGCGAGACCCGAGAAACGATGATGCATGTGGGCTCGCTGGCGCCGTTCTCGCCGCCGCCCGACGCGCCGCCGGATTTCCTGCGCCGCCTGATGGATGAGATTCGCGAAGCGGTCACGGTGCACGCACCGTGGAACCTCAAGCTCAAGTATCCCGGTCTTCTGGCGCATCCGCTGCAGGCCTGGGTCGAGGATGACGACTTCGATGTCGAGTACCACGTGCGCCGCTCGGCGCTGCCCTCGCCTGGCGACGAGCGCGAGCTCGGCATTCTCGTGTCGCGGCTGCACAGCCATCGCATCGATTTCCGCAGACCGCCCTGGGAGGTGCATTTCATCGAGGGCCTCGAGGGCGGGCGCTTCGCGATCTACTTCAAGGTCCATCACGCCCTGGTCGACGGCTACACCGGCACGCGCCTGATGGCGCGTGGCCTCGACACCGATCCGGCTGAGCGCGACACGCCGATGTTCTTCGCGCGCAAACCGCCGGAACGCGAATCGGCGCGCAGCGGCACGCCCGTGCCGACGCTGTCGGCGCTGCTGGCGCTGGCGCGCGAACAGGCCGGCACTGCACGCCACATCGCCCAGTCGCTGGGCCAGGCGCTGCGCAAACCTAAGGACGGCAGCCCGAAAGTGCTGGTCGCACCGATGCAGTCGCCGAAGTCGGCACTCAACCGCAGGATCAGCCGCAATCGCCGCTTCGCGACGCAGCAGTTCCCAATCGAGCGCCTCAAGCGCACCGCCAAGCGGCATGGCGGCACACTGAACGATCTGGTACTTGCGTTGTGCGGCTCGGCACTGCGCCGCCTGCTTGGCGAGCAGGAATCGCTGCCCGAGCAGTCGCTGACCGCGATGGTACCGGTCAACATCCGGCCTAAGGACGATCCGGGCGGCGGCAACGCGGTTGGCTCGATCCTGGCGACGCTGGGCACCGATATTGACGATCCCGCCGAGCGCTTCGCCGCAATCGTTGCCTCCACGCGCGAGGCCAAGGCGCAGCTCCAGGGCATGACCAAGAACGGCATCATGCAGTACAGCGCGATGCTGATGACGCCGATGCTGCTGTCGCAGATCCCCGGCGCAGCCGGGCGCGTGCGACCGGCCTTCAACGTGGTCATCTCCAACGTGCCGGGACCGACGCAACCGCTGTATTTCCGCGGCTGGCGCATGGAGGCCTACTACCCGATGTCGATCCCGTTCCAGGGCTATGGCCTCAACATCACCGTGATCAGCTACGCCGATGCGCTCAACTTCGGCTTCACCGGCTGTCGCGACACCGTGCCGCACCTGCAGAAGCTCGCGGTCTACAGCCGCGAGGCGCTGGAGGAACTCGAGTCTGCGTAAGGCCGTTCAGGCGGGCAACATGGCGAAGGCGCTCAGTTCGCTGAGCTGATCGTCGATAGACAGGCCTATGCCCATCGACAGCACGCCCAGCGCGCTGACCGCGTTGATCGCAGCGTCCTGCTTGGCGGCGGCGTCGACGCGCTTCTTGAACGCCTTGTTGAGCACCTCCAGCCGCGCAAAGTGTTCGCTCAGCCCTTGCAGGTCCCAGTCGGGTGTGCCGCCCTGCTTGTGGATCTGGAACTGCAGCAGCAGGTAGGCGCCCACGTTGCGGAACAGGGTTTCCTCCAGCGTGGCAAACGGCAGGTGCGTCATTGCCAGGCCGCGCATGCGTCCGAGGATGGGACAGGCACTGGTCGCCATGATCAGGGCCACCAGCGAACTGAGCGCCTGCTGCACCTGGCAATCGCGACTGATGGTGCGCTCCGGCATCTGCACCTCCACGCGCGCCTGGCGGTGCGAGATGATCGGCGCGAAGGCGGTAACGGTCGGCGCCAGATCGACCGCGGTCGGACAATGGCTGTGCTGTTCAGGCGACAACGGGCAGTTGGGGCAACGGCTGCAGCCAAGCCGCGTCCACTCCGGCAGCGCAGCACTGACTGCAGCCGCCTTGCGCTGCACATCGACATCCACACGATGCCGGGTGCCGTCCTCGAACAGAAACTGATAGCTGATGTTCACGATGCGCTCCCCCGAACGCTCACGCCTCTCACTTCATTCCTTGGGCGGCGGCTGCGCCACCACGGTGGCGCGCACCTCGCGCAGCCAGGCCTTCACCACCGCCTCGTTCTCGGACCCCATGCGGATCAGCAGCTTCTGACCCCAGGAACGTGCTTCCAGATCGGAGTCCTCGAATTCGTAGAGCACCTTGGGTCGCAGCAGCTGGATCGGGGCTAGCACCTTCGGCGTCGCCAGCAGGTGATCGATGATCTGCACCAGCCGGTCGTTGAAATAGCGTCCTTTGAAGCCCATTTCCTCGTAGGCCGACTGGAACAACGGATACAGGCGCAGGTAGACCTGGCCCGCGCGGCGGCCGCCTGCCTGACGCATCGCGTCGACATAGGGGGTGTAGCGGGCGCTGTTCTTGGGGCTCAGCGTCAGCGCATCGCCCTCGCCGTCCACCACCGGCGATCCCGGCACATGCGCGAGCGGTCGCAACCGCGCCGCCACTGGCGCCGAATCATCAAGGCTGTTGATGGTGGCCACAAGATTCCGCACGATGTTCTGCGGCAACAGCAGCGTCTTCAGCGTAGCGGCGCCAAAAACCCCGGCCAGCGCCTCGTGCACCGCGCTATCGCTGTCCGGCAACGCCGGCAGGCCGGGAGCCTGCGGCTCGCTCACCGGATGGTGTTCCTCCGCCGCTGGCGGCGCAGGTGCGGGCTCCGGTTGCGCCGCCGGTAAGGTTTGCGGCGCGGCGGCGGTTTCGCCGCTGGTATCGTTTGTCATGCGACTGAAGAAGACATACGTGCCCGCTGCGGCCAGCAGCAGAGCCACGACCGTGCCAATCCAGAAATTACGACTCATCTGTCCTCCTCATCCCTGAGAGATGGATGACCCTATGGTAGCGCGCCGGAAAAAGCTCTCCCGGCAGTCGCCCGCCGGGGAGAGAGGCCACACCCTGATGCGATGACCAAGGCCAGCGGTGGTTCAAGCCAACGTTATGTCGGTCGCTCATCCCGGGACTGTCCGGCCCGCCGGACAGTCCCGGGTCCGCTTGCGCCACGCTCCATGGCCGTGGCGTGGGCGCCCGCGCCCACGGATTTGTGACCCGTCTATACGCCACAGGTTCAGCGCTTTACACTGAATTTCTGGAATCGATTCCAAAAACTCGTCCGTTTGTAGCTACTCCGGACGCTTGGCATGCAGTATGTTCAATGCAAGATATTGATTCCTGAGGAGATCGTCATGAGCGCCGTCGCTGAATCCGTTGCCCTGAAAAAGACCCCGCAAGTGCCCGGCATTCCCTATCTGGGCAACGTGCTGGCGATGGCCAAGGATCCGGCGCAGTTCTTCGTCGATTGCTATCGCAAGTACGGCTCGGTGTTCCGCGTCAAGCTGCTGGGCCAGAGCTACGCGGTGATCGCCGGCGTCGAAGCGGCCACCTTCCTCGGCACGCGCGAGGGCAAGGAGAGCCTGCGCTCCAAGGAGTTCTGGGAGGGTCTGGTTGGTGAGTACGGCGCCAAGCGCATGCTGACCGGCGAAGACGGCGAGAGCCACAAGGAACTGCGCGACATCATGCGTCGCGGCTACTCCAAGGAATCGCTCAAGGGCCGCTACAACGAGCTGATCAAGATCACCGACAACGTGTTCAAGCGCGACTGGCCGGTGGGCAAGGAAGTCCCTGTCGTCGAAGCCATGCAGTACATGGTCACCGACCAGCTCGGCACCATCCTCACCGGCTCCGCGCCGCTGGAGTACGTCAAGGACATCCGCACCACGATTCTCTACATCCTCAACGTGCTGGTCACGCGCCAGCGCCCGAAGATCCTGTTGAAGAATCCCAAGTACAAGAAAGCGCGCGCCCGTGTCGTCGAGCTCGGCGAGAAGATGATCGCCTACGGCAAGGAGCGCTACAGCAGGATCAAGCCGGAGGACCGCAACCTGATCGACGACATCATGGCGGCGCACATCGAAACGCCGCACATCATGCCGGCCAGCGACCTGATCGTCTCCATCACCGGCCCCTATGTCGCCGGTCTCGATACCGTGGCCAATACGACCTCGGCCATCGTCTACACCGTGCTCAAGCATCCCGAGGTCAAGGCGCGCGTCTACAAGGAAGTGGACGAACTCTTCGCCAGCGGCGACGAGGTGGACGAAGAAGGTCTGATGAAGAAGCTGCCGGCGCTCAACGGCGCCATCATGGAAACCATGCGCCTGTATCCGATCGCCGTCGCGCAGATGCGCACCGCGACCAAGGATTTCATCTTCGACGGCCATCTGATCAAGAAAGGCGAGATGATGTACATCGGCACCAGCGTCACGCACTTCATGGACGAGTATTTCCCCGAGGCCCGCAAGTTCGACATCGACCGCTACCAGAAGCCGCGCGCCGAGCACATGAAGCCGGGCGCCTATTCGCCCTACGGCCGCGGCCCGCACACCTGCCTCGGCAAGAGCCTCGCCGAGATTCTGCTGGTGCTGACCATGGCGCGCGTGTTCTACAAGCTGGACCTCGAACTTGAATCGCCCAACTACGTCCTGAAAACCAAGACCGCGCCAACACCAGGACCGGCAATGGACTTCAAGGTCCGCGTGAAAGGCTATCGCCACTGATCGTCGCGGCGTCGCAGCGGATGCGTACCGAGCCGGCCCGCAAGGGCCGGCTTTTTTCATGCGCGGCGCTGGAAATCCGGCGCCGCTGCAGCGCCGGGTGATGGGATCGCGACCGACCAGCGGTCGCATGCGGGTGGATCGGCGTACACGCCCGGTAGGAATTGCCTACAGCCATCGCGCTCCCGCGTCCGTATTCTGGCACCCAGATTCAGGCGCAGGACTTGCTCCGTCCTCGGCACCATCAGAAACAGGGAACGATTCATGGCTTTGAAAAATGGAATTTGCGCGCTGGTCCTGCTCCTCGCCGCGCCGCTGGCGGCACCCGCTGCGTCGCTACCGACCCCGGGCATCGCCAACAGCCCGGGCCTGAGCATCCACTTCACGCGAGGCAACACTCAAGATCTCGACATGATGGCAGCGGCGGGAGTCAAGATCGTCCGCACCGACTTCAGCTGGAGCGCAACCGAGTACGTCAAAGGCGTCTACGACTGGTCGGCCTACGACGAGCTCGCCGCCAACATCGTCAAACGCGGCATGCGGCCGTACTTCATCCTCGACTACTCCAATGCGCTCTACGAGCAGGTCGAGGTGTTGTGGCAGAACGGCCTGCCCCACGCGGTCTTCGTCGATTCGCCGCGCAACCCTTCAAGCGTCGCCGCCTTTGCCGCCTGGGCCAGGGCTGCGGCACTGCACTTCCAGTCGCAGAACGTAATCTGGGAAATCTGGAACGAGCCGAATCTGGCCACCTTCTGGAAACCGCAGCCCAACGTCGCCGACTACAGCACGCTGGCCAAGGCCACCTGCGACGCCATCCACGGCGCCGTGCCATCGGCTGCGGTCATCGGCGGCGTCACCTCCGGTATCGACTACAACTTCCTCACGCCCTTCCTCGGCTCCGGCGTGCTCGACTGCATCGACGGCGTCAGCGTGCACCCCTACCGCGGCGCGACGCCGGAAACGGTCAGCGGCGAGTTCCAGTACCTGCGCTGGCTGATCGACCAGTCGGCGCCCGCCGGCCGCAGCGGCGGCGCCATTCCCATCGTCAGTGGGGAGTGGGGCTACTCCACCGTTCTCGGCGGCCTCTCGACGGCTGATCAGGCCAGCTTCCTGGTGCGCATGCAGCTCATCAACCTGTTCAACAACGTGCCGATCTCGATCTGGTACGACTGGAAAAACGACGGCACGGACGCCACCAACAGCGAGCAGAATTTCGGCATCGTCACCAGTACCCTGAGCCCGAAACCGGCTTATCAGGCGCTGAAAACTCTGACTACTCAGCTGTCGGGTTATCGCATCGTGCAGCGCGTCGCGGTCGGCGGCTCGCTGGACTGCGTGCTGCTGATGGTCAACAGCGCCGGCAAGTACAAGGCGGTAGCCTGGACCTTGGCTGCCAACCATGCGCTCACCTTGCTCAACGGCTTCAGCGCCAATGCCACGATCCCCGTCACCGACATCGGCGGCAGCACCCGCAATGTCGTCATCGGCTGGGCCGGCATGAGCCTGCCCCTGACCTCGTCGCCACAATACCTCGATCTCGCCAGCCTGCCGATCCCGGCACCGTAGCGCCACCGTTGTCTTGTCGACGCCGCCTGCGGGCGGCGTCGTGCTTTCCGGCGCCCAGGTGGCGGCCGTAAAAATTTCGTTATGATTTGCCCATGCCCTCGCCAAAGACCCGCGCCGCGCTGACGGAAGAGCATGCCGCGTTCGTCTGCGGCCCCCACTCCGTGATCGCCTCCTCCAGCAGCGTCGATGGCCTGCCGTCGATGGCCCGCTGCCTCGGCTGCGAGGTCTCGGCCGACCGCCGCAGCGTCACTCTGGTCTTCCACGCCCTTCAGGCGACGACGCTGCTGCGCGACATCGCCACCACCGGCCGCATCGCCGTGGTTTACAACGAACCGGCGACCCACGTCACCCTGCAGCTCAAGGGCCGCGATGCGCGGCCGATCCCGACCCCCGAGGGCGCCGAAGCCCTGGCTGGTCGCCATATCGAGGCGTTCATGGGCGCAGTCGCCCCACTAGGTTTTTCGGCGGAACTGGTCCGTGCCGTGTTCCTGGGCGCCGCCACGCCGGTCGCCGCGGTGCAGTTCACGCCCGAGGCGGCCTACCAGCAGACACCGGGGCCCAAGGCCGGAGCGAGGCTGACGTGAAACCCAGCGTCGACCGTATCCGCCACTGCCTCGACAGCGGCATCCCCAGCAGCATCGCCACCTGCGCCGCCGACGGCACGCCCAACGTCACCTTCGTATCGCAGGTGGAATACCTCGACGACGAGCACGTCGCCCTCACCTTCCAGTTCTTCAACAAGACCCGCGAGAACATCCTGGCACGCCCCAGGGCACTGCTCTACGTCACCCAGGGCGAGACGGGCGAAAGCTACCGCCTGTCGCTGCAGTACCTGCGCACCGAGAACGAAGGGCCGCTGTTCGAGAGGATGAAGGCGCGACTGGCCGGCATCGCCTCGCATACCGGCATGAGCGGCATCTTCCGGCTGCGGGGATCGGACGTCTATCGCGTGCTCGACATCGAAACGGTGGACGGCGTCGCGCCTCTGCCGGCGCCACCGCGCCGCAACCTGCTCGCGGCGCTTAACAAGTCCAGCACCGCCATGGCCGCCTGCACCGATCTCGGCAGCCTGCTCGACGAGACGCTGGCACAGCTGCGCCAGGGCTTCGGTATTGCGCATGCCCTGCTGCTGGTGCACGACCGCGCGCGCGGCCGGCTGTACACCGTCGCCAGCACCGGCTACCGCGAGTCCGGGATCGGTTCGGAAATCGCCTTCGGCGAAGGCGTGATCGGTGTCGCCGCGCAGCAGCGCACACCGATCCGCATCGCCTACATGACCAACGACTACGGCTACAGCCGTGCGGTGCGCGACACCGTGCAGCGCAGCGGCTTCGACGAGCTGCTGCGCACCGAGATTCCCTTCCCCGGCCTCGCCGAGCCGCAGAGCCAGCTCGCGGTGCCGATCCTCGCCGGCGGCGAGCTGCTCGGCGTGCTCTACGCCGAGAGTCCAGACGCCAACCGCTACGGCTATGACGACGAGGACGCCCTCGTCACCCTCGCCGCGCAGCTCGGCGCGATGGCGCGCCTGCTGCAGGAGGCCGACGAGCCGGAGCCGGTCGCGGCCGCACCGATGGCGCCCGCCCCGGCCACCGGCGCCGAACTGCTGGTGCGCCGCTACGCGGAGAACGACAGCATCTTCATAGGCGACCAGTACCTGATTAAGGGCGTCGCCGGCTGCATCCTGTGGCGCATGCTCGGCGACTACCTGCGCGACGGCCGCAACGAGTTCAGCAACCGCGAGCTGCGGCTGGACCCGGCGCTGAAACTGCCGGACTTCTCCGACAACCTCGAAGCACGCCTGACCCTGCTCAACCGTCGCCTGGGCGAACGCTGCGATGCGCTGGCCCTGCACAAGATCGGCCGCGGACGCTTTCGTCTCGACGTGCGCCGGCCGCTGCGGCTGGTCGACATTCCCCGCGCCTGATCAGGCCGCAGCAGCCAGCGGCGATGGTCCTGCCGACTGCACGGCCGCCTCGGCCTTCTGCCAATCGCTTGCGCTCAGGTGCACCCGCAGCAGGCCCATCGCGCCCTGGAACACTTCCGGCGGCGCCTGCTCACGCATGTCCGAGAGGATCAGGGCACGCTCCTGGGCGCTGACGTTGGGCAGCATCCAGCGCATCACCACGGCATTTTCCTGCGGCGGAAGCGAAGCGCGGATGGCGTGCTCGATGGCCATGATCTCGTGGTCCTGGTAGCGGCTCCACAGCACCTGGTTGTTATGCGTCTCCTCGAAATGCATGTGCTCGTAGTTCTCGCCGACGAACACTGCCAAGCTGCGGTACAGCGCCTCGCCGACGCGGACCGCGTCGGCGCCCTGCAAAGCCTCGACCGCGGCGGCCTGATCGCACAGGTCGCGGATGGCGTTGACATGCACGCGGTGGTCGGCCTGGCCGTCGGCGCTGGAACCCGGCTGGCGCGCCTCCATCGCCGCGTGCACGAAGTCGTTCTCATGCTCGAGGTGGCTGGCACAGAAATCGAGCAGGCCGCGGACCGTCGCCAGCGTTTCGCCGCGGTCAGCGGCGTCCTGCCAGTCGGTGCGTCCGGCCCGGATCAGGGCGTCGGCCATCATCGCGCGCAGCGCCTTGTGGATCACGGCGTAGATGTTGTAACGCGGGGTGCTTTCCTGCATGGGAATATCCTCTTCAAGTTGTGTCGAAAGGGCCCAGGAACCATGGCTCACCGGATGGCGCACAGCCTAGGACGGACCGCGGCGGCGAGTTCTTAATTTGTGGCTTAGGAAAAGCCTAAATTTTTCTTAAGTTGCGAAACGCCTCACGCTTTGCGGGTCGGCTCTCGGGGGTTTCTCCCCAGGCTGCCGATTTTTGATAGGCTCGCCCGCGTCAGGGACGATTCCGTCCGCCACCCCGCGCGACGCATGGACACAACGGCACTGGTGATCTGCGAGCACTGCGACAGCGTCTACCGCCGGATGCCCCTGCACCACGGCCAGACCGCCTGCTGCACGCAATGCGGCGCCGTGCTGTACAGCAACCGCAGCCTCGACCTCGACGCCATGCTGGCCCTGGCCGTCGCCGCGATGATCGTGCTGCTGATCGCCAACGCCTATCCCCTGATGCAAGTCGAGCTGGGCGGCATCACCCGCGAAACCACGCTGTGGAACATCATCCTGATCACCTTCGACTCCAAAGTCGGGCTGATCGCCGTGGTCTCGGCCCTGTCGATCTTCTTCTTCCCGCTGCTGCAGATCGCGCTCTATCTCTACGTGCTGCTGCCGCTGCGCCTTGGCCACGTACCGCCGGCCTTTGCCGGCGCCATGCATGCGCTGCGCCAGATGCAGCCCTGGAGCATGGTCGAGGTGTTCGTGCTGGGCGTGCTGGTGTCCGTGGTCAAGCTCGCGGGCGTCGCCACGGTCAGCGCGGAGACCGGCCTGTGGGGCTTCGGCGTGCTGACGCTGCTGATCACCGCTCTGGGCGGTTTCGACCTGCGTGAACTGTGGGACCGCGCCGCGGAGCTGGGCGAATGAACGTGCCGCGCGCCTGCGACCTGGGCCTGATCGGCTGCGACGCCTGCGGCAAGGTGCTGCAAGCCCGCCAGCATGCGGAGCACTGCCCGCGCTGCGATGCGCCCCTGCGCCGCCGCAAGCCCGACAGCCTAGTGCGCAGCTGGGCCCTGCTGCTGTCGGCGGCGATCCTGTACGTGCCGGCCAACCTGCTGCCGATCATGCACACGGTGCAACTGCTGAACGTGGAGCACTCCACCATCCTCTCCGGCGTCGTGCTGCTGTGGAAGAACGGCTCCTGGGATCTCGCCATCATCGTTTTCGTCGCCAGCATCGTCGTGCCGCTGGTCAAGATCGTGTGCCTGGCGTTGCTGCTGCTGACCGCGCAGAGCGGCTCCACCTGGGCGCCGCGCGAGCGCACGCAGCTTTACCGCGTACTGGAATTCATCGGCCACTGGTCGATGCTGGACGTGTTCGTCGTGGCCTTGCTGATGACGCTGGTACACTTTGGCAAGTTCGCGCAGGTCGAGGCCGGCGCCGGCGTGGTGGCTTTCTGTGCCGTGGTCGTGCTGACCATGCTGGCGTCGATGAGTTTTGACCCGCGACTGATCTGGGACCAACAGACGGACCGAGACGCCGCCCGACCATGAACGACGACGCTCCCCCAGCGCCCGATGCCGTGCCGCCACCCCAGGTGCGCACGCCGCGCCGCGGCGCGCTTTCCCTGATCTGGCTGGTGCCGCTGATCGCCGCGCTCGCCGGCATGGGTCTGGCCATCCGCAGCCTGCTCAACGCCGGTCCCAGCATCGAGATCACCTTCGAGAGCGCCGAAGGCATCGAGGCGGAAAAAACCGAAGTGCGTTTCAAGGACGTGGTGATCGGCAAGGTGCGGCGCATCGACCTCAGCGAGGACCGCAGCCACGTCGTCGTCAAGGTCGACCTGGCCAAGAGCGCGTCCGGCATCGCCGTCGATGACACCCGCTTCTGGATCGAGCGTCCGCGCATCGGCCTGGGTGGCGTTTCCGGCATCAGCACCCTGCTCTCCGGCGCCTATATCGGCGTCGACGCCGGCACCTCCGACGACTCGCGCAAAAGCTTCGTCGGGCTGGAGAAACCGCCGGCGCTGACGCACGACCAGCGCGGCCGCAGTTTTCTGCTGCACACCGCCGACGCCGGCTCGCTCAGTGTCGGCTCGCCGCTCTATTACCGCCGCATCGCGGTCGGCCGCGTCTTGAGCTACGACCTCGACAAGGACGGCCGCAACGTCACCCTGCAGGTGTTCGTCAATTCGCCCTACGACCGCTTCGTCACCACCGACGCACGCTTCTGGAACGCCAGCGGCGTCGATCTCTCGCTCAACGCCGCCGGCCTCAAGCTCAACACGCAATCGCTGGCGACGGTGTTCGCCGGCGGCATCGCCTTCCAGCCGCTGTCGGAGGAACATCCGGGCGCACCAGCGCCGGAGAATGCGGACTTCACGCTGTTTGGCGACCAGGCCAGCAGCCTGGCGCCGCCGGACGGCCCGCCGGAAGCCGTGGTGATGAACTTCGAGAGCAGCACGCGCGGCCTCACGCCCGGCTCGCCGGTGGATTTCCGCGGCGTGTCGCTGGGCGTGGTGCGCGCGATCGAACTCAATTTCGACCCCGCCGCGCAGACTTTCTACAGCACCGTCTCGGCCGACCTGTATCCCGACCGTCTCGGTCCGGCGCGGCAGGCAATGCTCGCGGAAGAAAAGAAGGAAGGCATCAGCCACGCCACCATGATCGGCCGGCTGGTGGAGCGCGGTCTGCGCGCCCAGATGCGCACCGGCAACCTGCTCACCGGCCAGATGTATGTCGCGCTCGACCTGCTGCCCAACGTCAAGCGGGCCAGCTTCGATCCTGCGGCGACGCCGCTGGTGATCCCGACGGCGCCGGGCAGCCTCGAGGAAATGCAGTCGCAGATCCTCAGCATCGTGCGCAAGCTGGATTCGATCCCCTACGACCGCATCAGCAAGAATCTCGACAACACCCTGCAGAGCGCCGACAGCCTGCTGCAGCAGCTCGACCATGATCTCGGTCCGCAGGCGCGCAAGATGCTGGAGAACGCACAGCGCACCCTGCAATCGCTCAACGAAAACCTCGCCGCGCCCGATGCGCCGCTGCAGCAGAACCTCGGCCGCACGCTGGAGCAGGTCAACGCCACCTCGCGTTCACTGCGCACGCTGGCCGACTATCTCGAGAAGCACCCGGAATCGCTGATCCGCGGCAAGCCGGACGCCGTCGAACCCGGTGCCGACGCCGGCAAGGGAACCCCGCCATGACCGCACGCCTGCCTTCGTCCCTCCGCCTCGTGGCACCGCTGCTGGCGCTCGCCCTGGGCGCCTGCGCCTCGTCGCCGACGACGAGCTACTACACGCTGCTGCCGCCGGGCGGCGCGCCGGCCGCCGTCGATCTCCGCTACCAGATCGAGGTGATGCCGGTGGACGTGCCGGCGCAGGTGGACGTGACGCAGATGGTGGTGCGCACCGGCAGCGGCGAAGTCGTGCCGGTGGACACGCGCCGCTGGATCGCGCCGCTGCCGGACGAGCTGCGCAGTGCGCTGTCCTGGCAACTCACGCACGCGCTGGGCGTGCGCGACGTCGCCGGCTTCGCCAAGGACGGCAGCACGCCAACCTACCGCGTGAGCCTGCGCGTGCAGCGCTTCGACTCCGCGCCCGGCGCCTACGCGCGCATCGACGCCCTGTGGAGCGTGCGCGCCCTCGGCAACGACGCGGCAGCGCCGGTGTGCAGCAGCAGCGCCAACGTCACCGTGCCGCCGGGCTACGCCGAACTCGCCCAGGGCCACCAGCAGGCGCTGGCGAAAATCGCCGGCGACATCGCCGCCAGCATCCGTGCCGCACAGGCCAGCGGCAAGGCGCCGGTCTGCAGCGCTGGCGGCGGGTAAAACCTCCGCGTCCACCAGTCGTCCTCGACACCGGCGTCACACCGACGCCGGTAGACATTCCGTTGGCTTTTTGCCTGCGACGCGCCTCAAAACCATCCACCCGCTCTGGCCATTCTGGATTTCAGGTCTGTTATATTTTATTTATCAATTTAAAATACGATAAATAATTAATAACACTTTCCCCAGGTAAAACGGCAAGAGCGGGTGGCGGCGTCAGCCTGCGCTGCGCCGATGAAACCGGCCTGCGCGCGGGTTTCGTTCACGCGGGTCAGGCATCGCCCAACCCCAACTTCGTGGTCACCGCGCCCGATGGAAGCGGGCACTGCTTTACTTGAATGCGATGCCTTCGTAGCCTGTGGCCCTGCGATTTCCGGTGCAGGCACGGCGCCTCCCGCAAACAGGATCGGCCCTCATGAAAAAGCCAGCGACTCCGCCGCAACAGCCCGCTTCGCAACTGATCGACCAGCGCATCGCGGAGCTCACAGACTGGCGCGGCGAGACGCTGCGCCGGATGCGCGCGCTGATCCGCGCCGCAGACCCGGCGGTGGTGGAGGAGTGGAAATGGCTGGGCACGCCGGTGTGGTCGCACGACGGCATCCTCTGCACCGGCGAGACCTACAAGTCGGTGGTGAAGCTGACCTTCGCCCAGGGCGCTGCGCTGCCGGACCCGGCGCGGCTGTTCAACAGCAGCCTCGACGGCAGGGTGCGCCGCGCCATCGATCTGCGCGAGGGAGAGACCCTCGACGCCACGGCGTTCAAGGCGCTGATCCGTTCGGCCGTCGCCCACAACCATGCCCGCGCAGCGACAAAAAAACCTGCGCGCCAGAAGTCATCCGCATCGGCCCGCCCCAGGCCACCCTCAGCGCGTTAGCCCCTGCGGTCGATGACCGGGTTGGCGTGATCGCGCCAGGCCGCGCGAGTGGCGCTCAGCTCTTGAGCTGTTCTCCGAAATAGGCGCGCAGCTTCTCCACCTTGGGCAGCGCCACCGCCGCGATGTAGCCCTGCTCCGGGTGCAGCGCGGCGTAGTTCTGGTGATAGCCCTCGGCCTCGAAGAAATCCTTGAGCGGCTCCAGCCGCGTGACGATGGGGCTCTTGAACACGCCGGCGGCGTCGAGCTGTTTGATGTACGCCTCGGCCACGCGCTTCTGCGCGTCGTCGGCGTAGAAAATGGCGGAGCGGTACTGCGTGCCGATGTCGTTGCCCTGGCGGTTGAGCTGCGTCGGGTCGTGGGCAATCGAGAAGAAGATTTTCAGCAGGCGGCCGAAGCTGATCCGCGAGGGATCGTAGGCGATCTGGATCACCTCCGCATGCTGCGTGGTGCCAGTGCAGACGGTCTTGTAGTCGGCGGTGTCGGCGCTGCCGCCGGAGTAGCCGGAGACGACTTCGAGCACGCCGTCCAGTTCGCGATACACCGCCTCCGTGCACCAGAAGCAGCCACCGGCGAGCACGGCCAGCGCTTTGCCGGGCGCGGTCTCATGCGCGATGTCGTCGATGGGATCCGGAAATTCCTTGGGGCTGATGCGCAGGCTGCCGCCGAAAAGTGCCATGTGACGCTCCGCTGTTGCGATGCGCGATTGTCGCCGATCAGCGGCCGTCCTGCGTATCCGGGGCCGGGCCGGTGGGCGCATTGTCCAGCGGCGGCGGCGGTTGCACGGCGTCGGTCGGCGGCATCGCGGTACCGGTGACCGGCTGGACCGGCTGCATCTCCGGCAGCACCGGCGCGGTTGGCGGAATCACCGGCGCGGTCGGCAGCACCAGCGCGCCGCCGGCGGGCTGGGATGACGCCGGCGCACGCGGCGGCACCGTGCGCGAACGGTCGGCCGCAGCAGCGGTCTGCGCCGCCAGCAGGGCCATCAGGATCAGCAGCGCCAGCATCGCGGCCAGCGCCGGCAACGGGATCGGATGCGTTTTCATGTCGGCACCTCCTGTCCATTGAGAGTGCCGCGGCGGCGGGTCGGTTCCCGGCGCGTTTTTGCCGGCCTGGCGGATTGCCGCAATAATGCCGCCGCGCGCACCGTCCCGGCCGGTCGTGCCTTCATGACATAACGATGCCGGAGCACCGAGGAGATTCACCGTGCTTCAGCCGATTCCGCACGCCGGCGTGTCGTCCGTTTTTCGCCGCCCTTTCACGCTGCTGGCCATGGCCGCGCTGACGACGCTCGCCGCCTGCGGCAGCAGCACCGCGCCGTCCGACCACGTCAGCGCACCGGCCAGCGCAGCCTGGAGCACGCTGGGCACGCGCGCGCTGCCGGCTGCGGCATCGGCGCCGATCACCAGCAACGCCGGTGCGCAGTGGGTCGACTACAACCCGGCCGAAACCTACGCCGGCCAGAACACCACCACGCACACCGTCACCATGGCCGACGGCACCGTCCTGTCGGTCGCCGTGAGCCTGCCGGCAGACGCCAACGGCATGAGTGCGGCAAGCCCGCTGCCGACCATCGTCACCTTCACCGGCTACAACAAGAACCTGCCCGGCAACACGCCGGTCAGCGGCTACCTCGGACGCCACGGTTATGCGGAAGTGCTCGTGGACGTGCGCGGCACCGGTTCGTCCGGAGGCGTATGGGACATGTTCGGCCCCATCGAGCAGGCGGACTACGTTCCGGTGCTGGACTGGGTTGTGGCGCAGCCGTTCTGCAATGGCCGCATCGCCCTGTACGGAGAATCGCTGCTCGGCATCACCGCTGCGCTCGCGGCGTCCAAACAACATCCGGCGGTCAAGGCCGCGTTTCTCAAGGTGCCGATGGCGGACAGCTACCGCGACATCGTGTTCACCGGCGGCCAGACCAGCATCGCTTTCATCCCGCTGTGGTTCGGCCTGGTGATGGCCGGCAGCGCGCTCAATCCGCAAATCCTCGACGAGCCCGCGGCCGGCCTGCAGATCGCGCTCACGCAGTTGCTGAACGGTGTCGCCACGGTAGAAGTACCGCTGATGCTCAAGGCGATCACCGGCGACAGCAACACCGTTTACGACAACGACTTCTGGGCGATGCGCTCGCCGCGCGAGCAGGCCGGCAACATCCGCGTACCGACCTTCATCGTCGGTGGCCTGCAGGACATCTTCCAGCGCGGCGAGCCGCTGCTGTACGAGACCATCAAGCGCAACGCGCCGGCCAAGCTGCTGATCGGTCCGTGGACACACACCACCATCGGCAGCGGGCTGCCGGCCGATGGCGTGCCGCCGTTCGATCACATCGCGCTGCAGTGGTTCGACCAGTACCTGCGCGGCCGGGACAGCGGCGCCTCGCGGCTGCCCAACGTCACACAGTACGTCTACGGCCTGGGCCACTACGTCACCAGCACCGACTGGCCGCACCCGCAGGCGTCCGCGCAGCGGCTCTACCTGCACGGCGACAAGACCGTGAATGCCAACGCGCCTGCAACCGGCGAAGCCAGCAACGTGACGCTGCAGGAGCCGGTCAACGGCCTCTGCTCCGCCAGCGCCTCGCAGTGGACCGCCGGTGAACTGGGCAAACTGCCGCTGTTCTGCTTCAGCGACGACAGCGCCGTCGAGGCGCTGGACGTGAAGTACGAGACCGCGCCGATGGCGCAGGATTTCTACATCAACGGCCCGATTGCGGTGGACCTCTGGGTTTCCACCACCGGCAACGATGCCGGCCTCTCCGCGCGCATCGACGACGTTGATGGCAGCACCGTCACGCCGCTGACCAACGGCCTGCAGACCTTGTCGCTGCGCGCGACCGACGCCGCGCGCTCGCGCACGCTCGACGGCCAGGTGATCCAGCCCTGGCACAGATTCACACCGGCGGCGGTGCAGGGCGTGACCAGCGGCGCACCAACCGCCGTGTCGGTCGAAGTGTTTCCGACCAGCGCCTTGATCAAGGCCGGTCACAAGCTGCGCGTGTCGATCGGCCCCAGCGATTTCCCTCACGGCCTGCCGCCGCTGCCGACGCTGGTCAACACTGCAGCTGGCGTGCTGACGATCTACAGCGATGCGACGCATCCCTCGAGCGTGGTGCTGCCGGTGGTACCGGCTTCGGCGCTGAAGTAGACAGACATCGCGACAAAAAAGCCCGCGAAAGCGGGCTTTTTTGATCTCGGCTGGCGCAGCGCTACCAGCGCAGCAGCACCGTGCCCCAGGTCATGCCGCCGCCCACGCCCTGCATCAGCACCAGCTGGCCCGGTTGCAGGCGCTGGTCCTTCACCGCCGTGTCCAGCGCCAGCGGCACCGAGGCGGCGGAGGTGTTGCCGTGACGCATGACGGTGGCGACAACCTTCTCGCGCGGCACGCCGATTTTGTCGGCCAGCGCGTTGAGAATGCGCAGGTTGGCCTGGTGCGGGATGTACCAGTCGAGATCGGCGGCGCTAAAGCCGGTGCGTTCCAGCATCTGCACTGCGCCCTCGCCCAGCGCACGCACGGCGACCTTGAACACCGCGCCGCCGTCCATCTCCAGGAAGGGATTGCCGCGGATCTGGCCGTGGCTGATGCCGCCATCCACGCGCAGGATATGCGCGAGACCGCCGTCGGCGTGCAGATCGGTGGCGAGGATGCCCGGCGTGTCCGAGGCCTTGAGCACCACGGCGCCGGCGCCGTCGCCGAACAGCACGCAGGTGCGACGGTCGTTCCAGTCCAGCAGGCGCGAGAACACTTCCGCGCCGACCACCAGCGCGCAGCGGCTCTGGCCGCTGGCGACGAACTTGTCGGCGATCGACAGCGCGTAGACGAAGCCGGTGCACACGGCCTGCACGTCGAAGGCCGCGCCCTGCTTCACGCCGAGCTTGGCCTGCAGCAGGCAGGCGGTGGACGGAAACACCATGTCCGGCGTGGTGGTGGCGACGATGATCAGGTCCACCTGTTCCGGCGCGACGCCGGCAGCCTGCATCGCCCGCTGCGCGGCGTGGAAGGCCAGGTCGCTGGTCATCTCGCCGTCGGCGGCGACGTGGCGCGCCTCGATGCCGGTGCGCGAGACGATCCACTCGTCGGTGGTGTCGATGCGGCTTTGCAGTTCGTGGTTGGTGACCACGCGCTCCGGCAGATAACTGCCGGTACCGATGATTTTCGAGTAGGTCATAGCGGCACCGAGCTTACGCGATGGCGGCGAGCGGGCGCTCAGCCGGATGAGGGAGGCCCTTGGCGGCGGCGCGGCTCAGTAGTGCGGCGGCACTTCATCGGCCAGCGTGCCCTTGTGCACGCCCTCGCTGCCGCGCGCGATGCGCTCGGCGAGCTGGCGGCAGACCTGCTGCAACTGCTCGATCTGCAGCGACTGCCGCGTCACCACCTCGTTGAGCACGCGCAGGGTCTCCTCCTGGTAGGCCAGACGCGTCTCGCATTCGATCAATCGGTTTTCCAGGGACATGGCGGCCTCCGGTGCAGGCAGAGGCGTAGTATTCCGCAAAACGCCCTCCCGCATCCGCCATGCTCGTCATCCACCCGCAGTTGCGCATCCCGCTCGCCGAGATCCGGTTCGAGGCCGTGCGCTCGCAGGGCGCCGGCGGCCAGAACGTCAACAAGACGGCGAGTGCCGCGCACCTGCGCTTCGACATCCGCGCCTCCTCGCTGCCGGACATCGACAAGGCGCGGCTGCTGGCGCTGCGCGACCGTCGCATCAGCAGCGACGGCGTCATCGTCATCAAGGCGCAGGCCACACGCAGCCTCGACGCCAATCGCGCCGATGCGCTGGAGCGCCTGCGCACGCTCATCGCCCGCGCCCTGCACGTGCCGCGTGCCCGCCAGGCGACGAAACCCACGCGCGCCTCGAAGCTGCGGCGGCTGGACAGCAAGGCGCGGCGCGGCCGCGTGAAGTCCCTGCGACGCAGCACCGACGACTGAACAGGCCGCGCGCGTCGCCACCCGCTGTCGCCGGTTGGCTTAGGGGAAATGTTTTATTTTATTTATTATTTATTAATTTGATTTATTTTATATAACACCCTGCCCTGCGTGGGCAGTGACAGCGGGTGGCGCCTCGAGAGCATCTTCGCGACCACCCAGGCGGCCGCCGAGCACCCTGATGGGCCGACCGCCAGACCATACGCCGGACGGTTGCCTCGGCCCGGGCGCTTGCCGACGATGCGCCATCCATTTTTCAGACATTGCCATGAACACTTCCACTGCTTTCAGCGCCGTGCTGGCGCAGGCGCAGCCGCTGGACGAGGGCGCGCTGCAATTCCACGTCACCGAGGACTGGACGCAGGGCCGCACCGCCTTCGGCGGTCTGCAGGGCGCGATGGCGCTGACCGCGATGCGCCGCCTGGTGCCGGCCACGGTGCCGCTGCGCGTGCTGCAGACCACCTTCATCGGGCCGGTGCCGCCGGGCGCGGTCGTGGTGCGCGCGCGCGTGCTGCGCACCGGCAAGTCGGTGACGCATGCGCAGGCGCAGATCGAGGTCGATGGCGCCGTGGCCTGCCTGGTGGTCGGCGTATTCGGCAGCGCGCGCGAATCGAGCCTGCAGCTGGAACGCGCCACCTATCCGCAGCTGCCGGCGGTCGACACGCTGCGCGACATGCCGCTGTTCCCCGGCATGACGCCGAATTTCCTGACGCACTGCGCGATGCGCTGGGCGCTGAGCACGCCGCCGTTCACCGGCGCCAGCGACGCCCACAGCGGCATCTACATCCGTCTCGACGAGCCGGCGACCAGCGAGGCGCACCTCGTCGCCATCACCGACATCATCCCGACGCCGGCGCTGTCGCTGCTGAAGAAGCCGACACCGGCCAGCTCGCTGACCTGGACGCTGGAGTTGCTGCGCCACGACATCGCCGAAACCGGTCCCGCCCCCGGCTGGTGGCTGATGGACGCCGAGGTGACCTACGGCGCCGGCGGCTACATCAGCCAGACCGCGCTGCTCTGGGACGCGCAGCGCCGCCCGGTGGCGCTGAGCCGGCAGACCGTCACCGTCTTCGGCTGAGCGCGCGCACAAAAAAGCCCGCAGGCCTGCGCCTGCGGGCGGATGATCCCGCGCCTCTCAGGGCGTGGCCGGCATCACCGATACGCGCACCGGCAGGCGGTCGCCCGGATCGTAGGCGCTGTGCGTGCGGTAATTCACGCCGGCGTACTCGTACACCACGTCGAAGCCGTCCGGCTGCTGCTCGGTGCGGTAGTCCATGATCTGGCGGCACTGCTGCACGGTCTGCGGCTGCGCCGGTCCCGCGGCGTTGTTGGCGATACCCACGCCGGTGGCCGCGCCGGCGACGGCGCCGACCGCGGTGGCCACGTCCTTGCCGCGACCGCCGCCCACTTGGTGGCCAAGCACGCCGCCGATCACGCCGCCAAGAATGGCGCCGGCAGCGGTATGCGCATCGGGGTTGGCCTGCGGCTGCACCTGCACCTCCTGGCATTCCTGCCGCGGCACTTCGATGCGCACCTGGCGATAGAGCGGCGTCTTGCTCACCACCCGCGCATACACCGGCGGCGGAGGCGGCGGGGGCGGCTGCGCGCCGTAGTAGGGCTGCTGCGCCAGCGCCGGCACGGCGGCAACGGTGGCGGCGCAGGCCAATGCGACGAGAGAAAGGCGGCGTGACAGCATGGACATCACCTCTGGCGGAATCCTGGACGGGTTTTAACGGCAGGCAGCGCGGCGCGCAACCGGCCTCGCCGCTTGGACTGCGGCGACCCGTGAAAGTTTACGCCCCGCTCAGCTGCCCAGCACTGCCAGCGCGGCCGGCGAGTGATAGAAGCGCGCCAGATTGCGGCGCACCACCGGCTCCAGCAGCTTCTTCTTGTGCAGCATCTTCAGCACATGCGGTGCGAAGCGCAGCGCCTCGCGCTGCATGATGTCGCGCGTAATGCCGAGGTCCGCCAGCAGCTCCGCCAGCGTGGCATCGCCGTACTTGTCGAAAAAGGCGTCGATGCCCGCGCCGATCAGGGTGCGGTAGAACTTGCCCTGTCGCAGGCTGCGCCAGAACTCGTAGGCGGTGACGAAGCCCTCTTCGACGTGCAGGCTGCCGATGTCCTCGCGCAGCGCCGCGACCTTCATCGGCTTGACCCGTTCCCAGAAGGCCTGCGCCAGCGCGCGCAGCGTGTCGTCGTCGGCGTGTTTGAGCAGGAAGCCGGCGCTGTGCCGCGAAGTCGCTTTCACCGACTGGCCGATGTATTTCTTCAGGCCCTCCTCGATCGAGGCCTCCAGCCGCGGCGTCGCCTTGCTGATCATCGTCTTGCCCAGCTTCATCATCGAACTGGCGCCGGGGATGTTGCGCGTCACCGCGTTCTCGGCGAGATAGCCCTTGATGCCGTTGTAGAGCAGGTCCGAGGCGAATTCGGCGTACAGCGGACTGGCGATCACCTCGTGCACCAGCTTCTCGCGCAGCGACTTCAGCTCCAAGGCGTGGTCGAGAATCTCGCGGAAATGGCCATCGTCGAGCAGATCGCCGAAGCGCGTGTGTTCGTGGATCTCGTGCGCGTACAAGGCACGGGCGACATCGCCCACCAGCTCCGGGATGCCGGCGCCCAGTTCCAGGTCGGCGGCGTAGGCCAGCGCGGTGTCCTTGATCATCTTGCGCGTCACGCAGTCGTTGAGCGTCAGCCGGTCCGCCAGCGCCAGGCCGGCATCGAGCTCCTCGCCGACGAGCTGCGGCAGATGGTGTTCGAGCTGGTCGAGCACATGACGCACGTGGGCGTCGAGCAGGGCATTGGCGGTGGCTTTGGCGGTCATCGGACAGTCGGCAGTCAGGATTCGCGCCACCATACCCACGGGCCGCGCAACATGCACTGACCGCGACGACAGGCCGCGCTGCGCTGCAGCCCTCGGCGTTTTGGCGACGCCGCCGGCAGGCACGAAAGCGCTCCCACCCCGCACACCCGCTCTGGCATCCGCCCCTGGGGAAAATGTTTATTTATATTTAAATAATTTTTATCTATTAAACATATTAAAACCATTGCGATATCGGTCACAAGCGCAGCGGGTGGCCGTCCTGATATCGGTCAATCGCGGGCAGCGGCGCATCGGCTAGGATGAAAACCTCTTCCGAAGGAGACAGCGCGATGAACAAGACCGAACTCCGCGAAACGCTGGAAAGCCTGCGCGTCGATCTGGCAACCCTGCGCTTTCACGATCCGCAGTCGCGCGAGCGCGTGCAGCAACTGGTCTCCGCCATCGAGCGGCAGATCGACAACGCCGACGATGCAACCGGCCTTGCGCAGGTGCGCAGCGATCTCTCCGGTGCCATCGAGCGCTTCGAGGCCGAGCATCCGCGGCTCACCGCGACGCTGAGCCAGATCGCGTCGACGCTGAGCACGATGGGCATCTAGCTGCACTGGCGCGCCGCGCGCAGAGTGCTATTCTCGAAGCTCCCCTAGCAAAACGGAGTTGCTCGATGACCACACGTACGGAAATCGAATCGCGCATCAAGAAGGTGCAGAAGCGTGTCAGCGCGGAAACGGATCGGCGCAAGAAGCAGATTACCGCCCTGCGCGCCCGCGCCGCCGAGGCCGCGCTGCACTGGGTCATCGCGCACGAGGACCGCGTCAACGCGTTCCGCAATTCGGTGAAGGGCACGCCGGTGGCCAAGGCGCTCGACGCGCTGCTCGACGTGCTGAAGAAGAACAGCCGCAAGCCGGCAGCGAAGAAAGCGACCAAGCGTCCGGCCAAGAAAGCCGCCGCCAAGAAGGCGCCGGCCAAGCGCAAGCGCGCCTAAGCCGCGCCCGCGCTGCGCGTCGCATCGGCGCGCAGCAGCAGCACACCGATCCACCCGGCGGCAGCGATGCCGCCGGAGATCCAGAGGGCGCGGGCACCGAGGTGATCCAGCGCCGCGCCGAAGGCGATCGGCGCCAGCGCCTGCGCCACCCGCGATGGCGCTTCCAGCAAACCGGACCGGCGCCCGAAACCGGCGGCACCGAACAAGGCCAGCGGCAGCGTCCCTTTCACGATGGTCATCAGTCCGACGCCAGCGCCATGCAGGGCCGTGAACAGCGTCGCCAGCGGCGCACCCAGGCTTCCGAGCAGGGCCGCACCCAGCGGGTGCATCGCCATCGACAGGCGCGCGGAGACCAGCGGATGCAGCCGGCTGAGCAGCGCACCGTCGGCCAGCCGCGCCGCCACCTGCGAGACGCCCAGCAGCGATGCCGCAGCGACCGCCGCCACCGGCGTGCAGCCGGCGGCCTGCAGCACGCGCGGCAGATGCGCCGCCATCGCGGCGAAGACGAAGCCATTGCAGGTGAACACCCCGGCCAGCAGCCACAGCGTGGCGTTGCCCGGTGGCGCCGGCGCGTCCGCAGGCGGCGCCGCATGCAGCGGCGCGGCGGGCCGCCCCGCCGGCAGCAGGAAGCGGTGGATCGACGCCCCCACGGCCAGGTGCAGCAATGCCCAGGCGAAGCAGGCGGTCCGCCAGCCGAAATGCGCGTTCAGCGCGGCAGTCAGCGGCCAGCTCACCGAGCTGGCGAAGCCGGCGATCAGCGTCACGCCGACGATGCTGCGACGCGCCTCGGCGCGATACAGGCCGACCAGGGTCGAGAACGCCGCGTCATACAAACCCATCGGCATCGCCGCGCCGATCAGCAGCCACCCCAGCGCGAGACTCACCGCGCCCTGTGCTGCCGCCAGCGTGCCGAGCCCGGCGGCGAACACCACGTTGGACGCCAGCAGCACGCGACGACCGCCGTGGCGGTCGATCAAGCCTCCCACCGCCGGCCCCAGCGCCGCGGCCAGCAGCAGCGCTGCGGAGAATTCGGCGTAGACCACAACCGGATTCAGGCCCAGCGCCGACGCCATCGGCCGCGCCAGGATGGCCAGCAGGTAATAGCTGGAGCCCCAGGCCAGCAGCTGGCCGAAGCCGACCGCGACCACGGTGCGGCCGCGCGGCGGCAGCGCTTCAGCCACGACGGGCGCTGCGCGGAATCAGCGGGAGAGAGCGGAGAGCGGGCATGGGCGCAAAAAAAGAGACATGCGATTTTCGCACGCCGCCTCGCGCCCCGCTGGACGGCGCAACCGTCCGGCCGCGCACTCGGGCGCGGCCGGACCGAGTGCTCTAGCGGCTACCGAAGTTGTAGCGCAAGCCGACTTCGGCGCGGTCCTCGTCGCCGGCCTGCAGGGCAGCCTGCAGATCGAGGTTGCGGTTGATGTGATAGAGACCGCCCAGTCGAGCGGACACGTCGTCCCGGTTGAACAGGCTGACGTAGCGCAGCTCCGGGTCCAGTTCCAGCTCGCCCGGCACGGCGTTCCAGCGCAGGCCGGCGCGCAGACCGAAGCCGGTATCGTGGTCATGCGGCAGGCTGCCGTGCTCCAGCGAAGCGCCCAGATTCAGATCGAGATTGCTGTGGATCGGTGTGTGAAACAGCCCGCCGGCGCTGATCCGGTCGACATCGCCGCCGTGGTCATATTCACCGAACACGGCGACCGGCGGTGCGATAGCGAAGGAACCGCCGATGCGGAAGCCGTTGTCGCTACCCGAATCATTGTGGAGGTGGACGAAGCCACCCTCGACGTTGTTGTAATCGAACGCGAAGGCCGTCATCGGCAGGATGGCGACAGCCGCGGCGGCGGCGATGGTTTGACGTAGCTTGGGGGTATTCATCCTTGATTCCTCTTGAATGTGACATCGGCGGATGCGGGGCCTGCATGCCCCGCCCTTCAGCGGCGCCACGGGACGGACTGAGCTCACCATCACACGGCCGGCGCCGACTCGGGGGGCACTGTGCCCTGCCGGAACTGAATCCCGACTGAATGACCCGCGCGGCCTGCTCTACACTGCGCGCATGAAACATCTCCTGCTGGTCTACAGCAGCCAGAGCGGCCATACCGAGGCGCTGGCGCAGGCGGTGGCGGCGGGCGCCGCGGAGAGCGCCGATGACGTCGAATTGCGCTGCCTGCGCGCCGATGCCGCGGGCCTCGAGGACCTGCTCTGGGCCAACGGTCTGCTGATCGGCACGCCGGAGAATTTCGGCTATCTGTCGGGTCTGGTAAAGGATTTCCTCGACCGCACCTACTACCCGGCACAGAGCAAGGTGACCGGCCTGCCCTGGGCCATGTTCGTCAGCGCCGACAACGATGGCAGCGGCGCCGTCCGTGCCCTGGAACGCATCGCCCTGGGCTACGGCTGGAGCAAGGTCGCCGAACCCGTCATCAGCCACGGCGTGCCGGATGCCGAGGCCCTGAGGCAATGCCGTGAACTCGGACAGGCCATGGCGGCCGGCCTCGGCTGCGGCATTTTTTGACGGGACAGTGGCTGGCGACGCTCCATCGGACGGAGGCTGCAAAATCGGCGATGAACAGCGCGTCATTATTCTTGCAAGTCCATGCTGTTGTCGGTATCGTTAAGCTAAGCGGGCAATAAGGTAAAAACTGACAAATAATGTCAGTTTGATGAAAAAATGGAGCTCTGCCGCACTGCGAGCAGAGCCTGTACCGGGAGCAGGAAACGCTAACAGGCGCTTCCGCTCGTCATGCAGGCCTTGCCTGCACACATGGAGAGCGGTCAGCGATGTCAGGGAATGTGACATCCATCTTTGCGAGGCAGCAGACGCCGGCGGCGGCGCCTGCCCATGGCCCCCTCGCGCGCCTGCTCCGGCAACAGTCCATCGACCTGCTGCACGTCCAGCTCAAGGCGATGTTCGACTGCGCCGACGACACCCTGTTCGACTGGGCGCGCCGCGCCACCGGCGACGAGCAGCGCCGCTGCATGGGCCTGATGCGCGTGCTGCGCGTGCGGCGGCCCGACGTGGTCGATCATTTCTTCAAATCCTTCTGCCATCGCTTCGATCATCCCGAGAGCAAGGTCAAGAAGACCGCGAATATTTCCATCGACGAACTGTCGATGCAGTCCACCGAGGAGCTGGAAGAGTCCATCGCCGTCACCAACATGACGGCGCGCGCGGAGGGCCTTTTCCGCGATCAGTTGTTCGAGCTGGGCCGGCGCCTCGACTGGGCTGCCGACAACACCGGTGAGCGCGTCGAACACGGCCCGCTGGAACCGCTGGCGATCAGCGAGGCCTTCCTCGCCGCCTCGCGCACCATCGACATGGAGATCGAAACCCGGCTGGTCGTGCTCAAGCTGTTCGAGCGCACCGTAATGATCCAGCTGGGCGAGCTCTACAACCGTCTGCTGCGGGCGCTCGACGAGAATGGTGTGAAGACCGCGTCGAGTCAGCGCCAGGCACAGGACGCGCAGGACACGCTCTCGCACGAGCCGCAGACCCCGCACCAGATGAGCAGCATGCTCAGCGCTCTCGGCGCACTGGCCGGCGGATCCGCTGCCGCCGCAGCCGACGGCGGCGCACGCCGTAACGATCTGTTCTCGCCGCCCTCGCAGCCGGGTTACGGCGCGCCGGCGGGTGGCTACTATCCTCCCCCTGGTGCCATGCCGGCACCCGGCGCCAGCCTGCCGCCGGGAATGGTGCCTCCCGGCATGGGCGCCCTGCCGCAAGGTGGCTATGGCCCCACGGCGTTCGTGGCTCCGCCCGGCGCCTATACCCCGACTGGCGCCTATGGCCTGCCGCTGCCGCCGGGCTACGCCGCCTACGCGGGATACACCGATGCGCGCCTCGCCTCGGAGCTCGGCGAGCGCCTGTCGTCCTGGCTGCATCAGCCCCAGAACAACACCGCGCAGGAACCCATCGCCAAGCGCGCCGAGCTGATCGGTCACATGTTCGATGGCTTCCAGAACGACGCTGCCTTGCCGGAATCGGTCAAGCCCGTACTCGAAACGCTGCGCTTCCCGGTGCTCAAGGCTGCGCTGTCCGACCCCGCTTTCCTGACCAATGGCCAGCACCCCCTGCGGGTGCTGCTCAACGACCTGGCCGCGACCGCCAGCAGCGCGCGCACGTCCTCGCACGATCCCACCGCCGACTTGCAGGCGCTGAAGGATGCGATGGCGCCGCTGCTGACGCCGGACGCGCCCGTGGTCCGCGCCAACATCGACAGCCCGGCGCCGGTCACCGACGAGGCGGTGCAGTCCTTCCTCGGTCAGATGGACGAGGATGCGGCCCAACGCCGCAAGGTCATCGTGCAACGCGGCATGCAGCGCGTCGACGAGGAACTGGGCCGCGTGCTTGAGTCCCGCGAGTTGCTGGCGACGGCCGAACTGCTGATCGACCGAGCCCTGCGTCCCTTCCTGGGGCTGACGCTGCTGCGTCACAGCGCCGTGAGCCCCCTGTGGACGCAGTCGCTCAATCTCGCGGAGCGGGTGATCCGCAGCGTCGAACTGGCGCGCGCCGCCGAATTCTCCAACAGCGACCGCGCCACGGTGCGCGACGATCTCGAGGATGCGCTGGTGCTGGAGCGCATGCCGCGCGAGCGCAACCAGGAGGCCATCTCCAGCCTCAAGGCGCTTCACAACGAGATCGAGGCTTACCTCGAGAAGAAGGCGCCCGCGCCCAAGGCCGTGGCCAAGCCGCGCGAGCCGGCCAAAAAGAAGGCACTGCGCGACTTTCTCACCCTGGGCGCCTGGTTCCGCGTCTTTAACCGCAAGACCGGCGAGACGCACTGGATGCGCCTGCTGGAGCACGAGCCGGATGTGGATTTCATCGTCTTCGGCGGCTTCGATGCCGAAAACCGGTTGCTGGTCCCGCCCAAGGATTTCGAAGAGGATCTCGTCAGCCGCCGGTCCGATCCGCTCGATCCGCCGCCGGCCTTCGAGTCGGCCCTGGCCGCCGCCCGCCGACAGGTGGAAGACGCCGCCAGCGATGCCATCTCGGCCTCCCAGGCCCGCACGGAAGCGCAGAGCCCGGTCTGAGCCGACAGCGCGGTAGCTGCGCTGACGCGCGCTAGAAATTGACCGTCGCGGTCGTTCCCTTCTGCACCTGCACCTCGGTGGCGTTGCTCAGTCCGATGGACTCATTGGCGATTTCCGGGCTGTCGGCGTCTGCCTGGCAGGTGAGGGCCAGCGTGTAAGTCCCCGGGTCGAGAAACGCAACCTTGTAGGTATAGGTCACGGGCGTGGTGGCCTGTGCCTTCACCAGCGCGCTGGTCAGCGGCGCATGGGCACTGCCCTCGTCGCCCAGCGTGGCGCCGCTGCCGGCATAGACGTAAACCGCAGGACTGCAGCCCGTCGCACCGGCACCGGCGACGCTGCCAGCGATGGCGCCGCTGGCATCGCGATCGACCAGGCGCAGCTTGGGCGCCAGGCGATAAGCCGTGGTGCCGGTCAGCGGGTCGAGTACGGACTTGCGCAGGTTGAAATCGATCACGTAATTGCGCGTCCCGTCCTTGTCCACTTTGAACCTGCTGTTCAGCGTCAGGCCGGCACTGCTGGACATCAGCAGCGGCACCTTGGTGGTGCCGTCGCTCAGCACGACGTAAGAATCCTTGCCGCTACCGTCGGCGCTGACGCCCAGGCTGAGCGAATCGTAGCTGCCGTCGCTGAGTTGCTTGTTGTTCAGCAGACGGGACGTGCCGCCACCCTCCAGCGCCAGCAGGTCGATGGTCAGGGGCGGATTGAGTGTGACCGTGACGGCGCCGGCAGCGGCCGGCTTGAGGGTCACGCTGTCGAACTGCACGTAAACCTTGCTGAGCTTGTCGACCGCGGCGTCGGTGACATCGAGATTGACGTGGCCATTGCAGGCCACCAATGGCAGGACGGCGGCCATCGCCACCGCGTGGATCGTTTTCGGCATGTTTCCCACTCCGGCAAAGTCGATGGCGCGCGCCACCCGCTGTGCCCTATGACCTCGCCAGAATTGTTTTAATTTATTGATCATTTATTAAAATTATCTATATATATTAACTATCTGAAGGCCGGCATCCACGATGGCGGGTGGCGCCACTACCGCCTCAGGCGCGCTTCCTGGCGGGTTTCGCCCGGCGGTCGCCGCCCTGCGACAGGTGATCGACGATCAGCCGCTGCAACCGCGGCAGCAGCGCCGGCGGCAGATCGTGACCCATGCCCGCGATGATCTCGGCACGCGCGCCGGGAATGTGCCGCACCAGATCGTGCGCCGCGGCCAACGGCACCAGCGGGTCGCGGTCGCCGTGGATCACCAGGGTCGGCGCCGCAATGCGACGCAGCAGCGGCACGCGGCTGCCGGAGGCCAGGATCGCCAGCGTCTGCCGCGCCAGCCCTTGCGGGTAGCTGGCGCGGTCATAGGCGCGCTCGACCTTGTCGCGCAGCACGGCTTCATCGGTGGGATAGCCCGGGCTGCCGATCAGGCGCCAGGTCTGCATCGAGTGCGCGATGATCGATTCGCGGTCCAGTCGCGCCGGCCGGCGCACCATGCGCAGCTTGATCCGCCAGCTCGGACCCGGCAGGCGCGGATTGCCGCTGGACGACATGATCGACACCAGGCTGCGCACGCGGTCGCCGTGCTTGGCCGCGAGGATCTGCGCGATCATGCCGCCCATCGAGATGCCGACCAGGTGCGCCTGGGCAATGCCCAGGGCGTCCAGCAACCCCAACGCGTCGGCCGCCATGTCGTCGAGCTTGTAGGGCGCCCGTACCGGCAGGCGCAGGGTCGACAGCAGACCGGCGCGCATCAGGTTGGGCTTGCCGACATGGCCGAGACGCGAGGACAGGCCGACATCGCGGTTGTCGTAGCGGATCACGTAGTAGCCGGCGTCAGCCAGGGCGGCGCAGAACTCGTCCGGCCACTGAATGAGCTGTCCGCCCAGCCCCATGATCAGCAGCAGTGCTGGCGACGTCGCTTCGCCGAAGGTCTGGTATTCGAACCGCAGGCCGTTGGCGCTGATTTGGGGCATGTCATCCACCTTGGAAGAGGGTCCGATTGTTGCATGGCTTGCCATGCCAATGAACCGCGCGCTTGATTCCCCACGCGGCCCGGCGACAATGTGCACCCGATTCTCCGACCGAAGCCATGCCCCGATCCATCGTAGTAAGACGCTCCAGCATCCACGGCAACGGCGTGTTCGCCGCCCGCGATCTCCCGAAAGGCGCCGAAGTCATCGAATACCGCGGCCGGCGCCTGACACACGACGAAGCCGATGATTGCCATGGCGGCAGCGTCGACAGCGGACACACCTTCCTGTTCACGCTCAACGAGCACTACGTGATCGACGCCAATGTTGGTGGCAATGCCGCACGCTGGCTCAATCACAGCTGCACGCCGAACTGCCAGGCCTGGCTGATCGAGCATCCCGGCGGCGATCCGTCACGCGACCGCATCATGATCGAAACCCTGCGCAAAGTTCGCGGCGGCGAAGAGCTGACCTACGACTACGGCATCATCCTGGACGAGCCCCACACGACGCGGCTGAAGCGCATCTGGGCCTGCCGCTGCGGTGCGCAACGCTGCACCGGCACCATTCTCAAACCCAAGCGTCCGCGCCGCGAATCGAGGGCCTGAGCGCGGCTCAGGCCCAGCCTGCTCCTTCACGAGCCGCCGACAGCGCCCGGCGCTGGATCAGGGCGCCGACGACCTCGCTGATCACAAACAGCCAGAGCGGCGACGGCGCCTGGCGCTGCACGAGGAAATACGCCAGGGCCAGGGCCACCGCGTAGCGGCCCCAGACATCGGCGCGGACCAGCAAGGGATCAGGCCGCAGTGCGCGGCAGCCGTTCCACAGCACGCCCAGGATGCCGGTGAGCACGCAGAACACCGCGGTGGTCATCGGCAACGGCCGCCACGCGGCGGGATCACCGGCAAAGCCGAATCCCGAGAGCAGGAAGGACACCCAGCGCTCCGAGAGTTCCGGCAGCGCCATCGGCGCCGTCACCGCCAGATCGAACAGCGCCACCCAGCGTACCGCGCGCTGCATCCTTGCAGGCATCATCTCATCACCCCTCGTCAATGCGGTTGGGCCAGTTTAGCGAGCGCATGCCGTCACGGCTAAACTTTGCGCCCGATTGAATCGCAGCAGGAACTCCGACATGCGCACTCCGCCCGTGGTTTTCGTCACCGGCGCCACCGCCGGCTTCGGCCTCGCCATCGCCCGACGTTTTGCTGCCAGCGGCAGCCGCGTCATCGCCGCGGGCCGTCGCGGCGAACGTCTGCGCGCCCTGAAAGGCGAGCTTGGCGACCTCGTGGAGACCATCGAACTCGACGTGCGTTCACTGGCGCAGGTCGAGCGCGCCGTCGCCGCGCTGCCCTCCGGCTTTGCCGAGATCGACATCCTGGTCAACAACGCCGGGCTTGCGGTGGGGCTGGAACCGGCGCAACGCGCCGTGCTCGACGACTGGGAACGCATGGTCGATACCAACATCAAGGGGTTGATGTACTGCACGCGCACCGTGCTGCCAGGGATGGTGACACGCGGACGCGGTCATGTCGTCAACATCGGCTCCACGGCCGGCGAGTTCCCCTACCCGGGCGGCAACGCCTACGGTGGCACCAAGGCCTTCGTGCGGCAGTTCAGCAACAACCTGCGCGCCGATCTGCTCGGCACACCGGTGCGGGTGACCTATATCGCGCCGGGTCTTGCCGGCGGAACGGAGTTTTCACAAGTGCGCTTCAAGGGCGACGAGACGAAGGCCGCAGCCGTTTACGCCAACACACAGCCGCTGACCGCCGACGATGTGGCCGACAGCGTCTATTGGGCGGCGACGCGGCCGGTCCACGTCAACATCAACGAGATCACGCTGATGCCGGTCTGCCAAGCCTTTGGCCCGCTGGCCGTCCATCGCGGTTGAATGTCGGCCAAAGAAAAACCCCGGCCGAAGCCGGGGTTTTTTGATTCACGAACTAAGAGCGGATCTTAGAGCGGGCGAATCTTGGTGGCCTGCATGCCCTTGGGGCCGCGAGCCGCGACGAACTCGACGCGCTGGCCTTCCTTCAGGGTCTTGAAGCCGGAGGTCTGGATCTCGCGGAAGTGCGCGAAGAGATCTTCGCCACCGCCTTCCGGGGTGATGAAACCGAAGCCCTTGGCTTCATTGAACCACTTCACAGTGCCGGTTGCAGCATTGGACATAACGACATTCCTTTCAAAAAAGTGTGACGGGCAAAAACGCCCTGGGGTGCAAGCGATCAAGAAAGTAAGCCGGGATACTGACAACAGCACCGTCATAAAACGGGCACAGGGGAACCTCGGGTACTACACTGCTTGAAACAATTGCCTTAGCACTGTACACCGGGCGCGTGCGGCTGTCGAATTCTGGTTTTCACCCTCGTTTTGAGGGAAAGGCCGTGGCGCCTAGAGAAGAATTATCCCTACCGCCACCACACTCTCCGATGAGAGAAACGGCCCTGAAATCGATGTCGCCACCGCTTGAATCGTTACCAACATAGGTACGCGGTCAACCTAGATGCTGGGGCCTCGCGTGTCGCTCCTGGAGACTGACACTGACGGGGAAGGAGAATTGCCGGTCATTAGCAGGTCAGCACCTGCTCCAGGCCATGTCTCTATCAAAGTGAGGTGACTGGAGCGGCGCCATGAAATCGGTCCATTGCAGTGATCACCGATGTGACCAATGCGCGCTCGTTTTCGTTTAGCAAGGGGTTCCAGATATCGCAAATAAAAATAACGCGCGGCTCGTCGCTGTCATTCCATGCTTCGTGCTCGATGGTGTCATCGAAAATCCAGGCCTCGCCCACTCGCCAGAACTTCGTTTCGTTTCCAACCCGAAACCCGCAATCCTCCGGGACAACCAAGGGAAGGTGCACAACCAAACGCGTATTGGCAACGCCGGTATGGGGCGGAATTCGCGTATGCGGCTGCAGCGCGGAGAACATAGCGGCAGGTGAGTGCCCAGGCACCACGGGCTGTGGCAGCAGCGACAACGCCTTCATGGTTGCTGGACAACGTCGGCAGTTTTCCTCTACACGTTCGCCGTATTTTAAAAGATGCAGGGCGCCCCATTTCCGCGAATGATTCAGCGGCTGCCACTGATCAAGCGGCAGCCCTTCGGGGTAAGCCACGTAGGGCATGAAATCACGGAAATCGTCTCGAAGAATGCTGGATAGTTCGTCGCCGATTGCCATTGAGGCCCGCTCGAAATCCATCAGCCAAGGAAACGACGAGCGCTCCCAGAACTGGATCGCCGGCAGTCCAGGATAAAAGAAATCCGTGGGTTCCTGTCTGAAATTTTTCTTCTTCCTCAAGGACAATTCGATGAAACTGCGAATCCGCCGCGCCTCGGCGCTGCCGCCTCGCTCATGCTCGAAGTCGATCTCGGCATTGATGAACGCGGTCAACTCCTCCAGATAGCGTGCGTGAACCTGTCTTGCGCGCTGGAGCGCAGCCTTCGTCGGCGGATCCAGCGCATCGTCTGGCGGTGCAACGGCCATCGCGGCACCATAAAGCTTCGCCGCCTGCTGCTTCATGTGCAACTGCTCCAGCAGCGACCCCTTCATCAGCAGTGCCGTGAACAGCCTCGGCTGGATCTTGAGCGCCTCCTCGACCGCCGACAAAGCATTTTGCAGCTCTCCCAAAGCACGGCAGCAGGCCGCCAGGTTCAGCCACAGCGAAAGATTGTCACGACTAGTCCGCAGTGCCTGCTTCAGGGTTTCGCGCGCGGTTGAGAAATCGCCGGCCGCCATCGCAGCCATCGCACGCTGATTGGACTCACGGGCCGCGTCCGCTGGCGAACTGGCATTCATAAATTCACTTCGCAGAAACTTCGAGGCCTCCCCCGAATCGCCGTTCAGGACACAGACCTTGAAGGCTCCCTTTCGGGCGCCACGTCAAAAGCCACCGTCAAACGATCACCCTCGTCGGCAAACGGAATCGTCCCATGCCAGAAAAACGACGGGAACAGAACCAGACGTCCGACAACGGGCTTTACCAACTGGTTGGGGCGATCCCAAGAGCCCAGCGCGAGATTAGACTCACCGAACTTCAGCCAACCGTCGCGCGAATTCGGGTCCACAGGCGGCTGCGGTAGCCTCACGTAATAAACTGAACTGATCCAGCCCCGGTGATGCACGTGATTCTGATGATATCCGCCTGAGGCAAGACGACAAGACCAAGAACCTGTATAGCCAAACCGATCGCTCTTGTGCCCCGCCATCGGATGCCAGGCCTCATCAGGAAGATTGCCAATGTAGTGGCTCAAGGCTCCATCAAAACGCTTTTTCAGCAGCTGTATCGCTGGGGTCCGCTCTTCGAGCAGATGTTCCGTGGTCTGGGTACCGCCGCGAAGCGTCTGGTCGATCGGCTCGATCCTGGCCTGATGAAGAGCATCCAGTTCGTCCGCCAACGTCTGATTAAACTGGCGGACTCCATCAGCGTCTTCTTCGCCGTGAAGATCATAAACGCGGACGTACTTCGGAAAATCAATCAATTTCTCGTACCGCTCATCGCCAAGCGCACGAAACGCCAGGGTCATGCCCGAAAGAATGATCGGGTCGCTGATCTCCGCCGCGACGGCGCGCTCGAAAAGATTGAGCGCATCCCGTGGCATTCCAGCGCGCAGCAGCGTCAAGCCGAACTCCTGCCAGTACAAGGCCTCTGCAGGCGCCAGATTGATCGCTTGGGCAAACAGCGCAAAACTCTCGGGGAATTTCCCCTGTCCAGCGAGACTTCGGGCCAGCATACCGACCGCCTCGCTGCTATCCGGCGCAAGCGCGCAAGCCTTGCGCGACAAGCGTTCGGCCGCAGAGAAATCTTTTTGGCGCAGATGGAAAGCTGCTTCAAGGCATAGGAGCGGTGCTTGGTCTCCTCTGCGCTGTCGAACGAAATCGAATGAGCGCAGGTACTCATCCTGCCGCCCCGAAATCCAAGCGAGCTTGTTCAGGGCTTCGTGCGTCGTAACACGCTCGGGCTCTAGCTCGAGCGCGCGCCAATTGGCTGCAAGCGCCTCATCGAAGCGCCCCGCCCTTTGCAAGGCGTTGGCGCGGGCAATCGCGAGTTCGACGCTTTCCGCGCGCAGGGATTCGGCTCTGTCAAAAGCTGCAAGTGCTTCACCATGACGCTTGAGCGACGACAATACGCAGCCATGATAGTAGTGCGCATCGAAATACGAAGGATCTGCCTTGCAGGCTTTCTGCACATCCTCCAGCGCCTGCTCTAGCGATCCTCGCTGAGCAAGAATCGCCGCGGCACGCGTCAGCGCACGTGCATCGTCAGCGCGACACTCGATCGCCGCGAGGTAAGCATTCAACGCCTCATCGATGCGCCCAGTGGATTCCAGCAAAATGCCGAGGTTGTAATGCGCCTCGGGATAGGCAGCCCACAATTTCACTGCTTGGCGATAGCAGGACTCAGCTTCCTCGGTTCGTCCGAGCACGCGTAGGACTACACCGAGCGAGTTATGCATCGCAGGCGTGTCAGGGGACGCAGCCACAGCAAGCCTCAACTTGTTCTCGGCCTCCTCGTGGCGCCCCAGGGACAGCAGCAGCAGTCCCAGGTTATGCAGCGTCGTAGCATCGTTCGGCCGTTCCGCCAGCAATTCGCGGTAGATGGTTTCCATCTCGTCGTACCGTCCGAGACGCTCCAGCGTCTGAAGCGTTGCATCACCGCCAATATTCATTTCTACGCTACCTTCTATATCGGTTCCAGTAGGCATGCCCGACGAACCGGGATTAAATAGCTAGATGGATGGATTCGTCATGCCCGAATTCTCGTCGGCCATACGTGGACAAAAAAGCGGCGGCTCGTGGCCGCCGCTCGTTCAGTCTGCTCCAAGAGAAAAACTTAGAGATCAGCCTGCACGCCAACGAAGAGCGTGCGCCCCAACGGATCATAAACGTTGGGGTAGGTGTTGCCGTTGCCAAACGGAGGGCCGGACACAGCATTCGGCGCGTTGCTAGACACCGTCTGCGGATTAGTTCCAAGCAAATTGCTTATGCCAAAACGCAAGGTAACCTTCTGTTTCTCCAACGGCAAATCGTACGTGCCTGACAGATCAAGATAATTCTTCACGTGCAGCTTATTATCGATGAGGTCAGGGGAACCGCTCTTAAGCGACGGATTCGTCGAATTCTTGTCGAGTACCGCACTGCCAAAGTAGCGCCAACCCAACGAGACCGAGACGCCAACCGGCAGCGACAGCGTGGTCCTCACCTTGTGCCGATAAGTCGGATTCGGCGTGCCGCAGGTGATGCCGTACAAGCCGGCGCATTCATACGAGCCGAGGCCAGGGCCAGTATTGGTCGACAAGCTCTGCAAATAGGTCGCCGAGTAGTCCAAATACAAGCGACCAATATCCGTCAGTTTGACGTTGTAGGCGACCTCGGCATCGACGCCACGCGTCTTGCTCCCACCAATATTGGTGTTGACGTCGGAGATGAAACCAACGTTCGCGTTCGAGGAATCACCAGAAAGTCGGCCGTTAGGTGAACGATGCACATTCGAGCAGAATTGCGGGTTGCCGGTTACCAAACACTGCTGCAACGTCACCGCGGCACCCACCGTAGTGATCGCGCCCTCGACATCGATATTGAAGTAGTCGAGTGTGATGGACAGATTCTTGACCGCACTTGGCGTAATCACGACACCGACCGTCTTGGTAGTTGCCTCTTCCGGCTTTAGCGCGGGATTGCCACCGAACAGTCCATTACATTGGCCGCTGCTGCAATCGGCGATACCGCCACCGTTGGTATTGTTAATGCCATTATCGTATTGGACTGATGTCACCCCAGTGTTAGCGCATTGCGCCTTCGACGGAGCGTTTGCGCCCGCGGCACGTAGCGCCGTGCCTGAGCAGGGGTCCGAACCGGAAAAAAGTCCCAACGCCGCTGGGGCGAACGCCTCGGTCACGGAGGCAGCGCGGATCGCACGGGAATAGCTGGCACGCAATGCGACGTCATCGGTGGGCGAATATTCCAGACCACCTGTGTAGGTCTTGACGCTTCCGGACGTTGAATAGTCGGTTATACGTCCAGCGCCGCTGATTAAGAGGTGTTTGGCCCCCTGTACGTTATCGAGAATAGGCAGGCGAAGTTCGCCAAACAGTTCATCGGCGTCAATCTTGCCCTTCACTGCCGGGCGAGGTCCGCCGAAACCACCCAAGTTACCCGTCCGAACATTGTCGTCGGGGCGATAGTTCAGGTAATCGGCGCGGTGTTCTGCGCCAAGCGCAATGGCAACGCCATGTGCTGCGGACGGCAGCTTAACTCCAAACTTGCCGAGGTCAGCCGTAACTGCGCCGGTGGCAATATCTTGAGTCAGATTCGCTTGCTCGTAGCCCGCAGCGCTGATGAACGCTACCTGCGCTGGAGTAATCGCGCCCAACTGGAAAATATCCAGCGGCACACAGCCCTTCGGTGCATTGCCTGCGCAAACCGGCTTGCCACTACCGTCGACCGTGGTGTTCAGCGCCGCTTTGGCGTTAGCGGTATTAATGTAGTTCAGGTTGGCGCCGGCAAAAATCACTTCGCCGTGCTGTAAAGACACGTCATAGTCAATGCCGCTGATGATGTCGCCTTTAGCGCCAAGGTTGATACGGTAATCCGTGTGGCGAAGATCGTCGAGTCTGGGGCCGACTTCGACCGCGCGCTTGGCGACCAGAATGTTGGCGACGTCTGTCGAGCCCGCCGCCGTCGACTTGCCAACGTCGCCGCAGAGAAACTGCTTCTGGCTGTCCGACAACAGGGGGCTGACGCAAGGGACGGAGGCATTTACGAAGAACAGACCCGACGGAGCGACTGCACTAACCGTGTGGTTGTCCATGAACATCGCACTACCGTAGAGGTCCAAGTGCTCATTGAATTCCTTGTGAGCAAAACCTCCCAGATGGTAGCGCTCGTCCGGGCGCTGGAAATAGTTGTACGGCGCGAAATTGAAGGTTCGACCGTCGTCAGGGATGAAGCTGCGTGTGCCGTCTGGATTGACGATTGCGTAAGGTGACGCAGATACCGTTGGATCAGCGCTGTAAGCGCGGTCGTAGCTGTAGATTCTGCCTTCGGCGATCGTGCCCGAACCCGCGCACTTATGCGTCTTGCCGGAACCCGGCGTCGTTATTGAACATGCAGAGAACTTACGCCGGTCCTGCGTGATCGCATTGGCTTTGGTGTAGCCAGCGTACATTGTCACGTTGCCCTTGCCGTCCGCCGAGTTCGCACCCCACAGGGCGTAATACTCACGGGTCAGACCATCGTGGTGCGTCGTCTCGCTGTATTGGGAATCGAGACGGAAACCCTCGAAATCCCTCTTCATCTTGAAGTTAACAACACCAGCAATGGCGTCCGCGCCGTATACCGCTGATGCGCCGCCGGTGAGGATGTCAATGGAATCGACTAATGGCGCTGGAATGAAGTTCAAGTCTGCAGACGGAGGGCTTTGCAAAGCATCACCCGGCATCAAGCGCTTGCCATCGATCAACACCATGGTACGCGCGGGCCCTAAGCCACGCAGATCGACTGTCGCAGTACCCGTCGCACCGTTGGAATCGTTTGAGCCAAAGCCAGCAAAACTCTGCGGCAGGGTGTTGATCAATGACTCAACGTTGACGGTACCCGAAAGTGTCAACTCCTCGTCGTTGAGTACCGTGATCGCGCTATTGCTGGTCAGATTCTCCTGCTTGATGCGCGAGCCAGTGACGGTCACCGCTTCAAGCTTCGCCGGGCCCGACTTGGGCGCAGCGTCGTCTGCGTGTGCCATTCCCTGCGCGCCACCGGCCATGCCCGCGAGGATCGCAAGTCTGACGGCAGCACTGAACCTACCCTCTGAACTGAGTTTCATCAGTGACTTCTCCCTTTATTCATATGACCTTGACCTCGACACCCCACGACCACCGGAGCGAGACGAGATGACAGATGCCCACAACCCGAGACTAGCCCCGCAAATCCGCACCGTCAAGAATGTGAAATATGGGGCGCATCCTGAGTGAAAACCCCTGCCGCCTAGACTACTTTCGCAACCACGTCTGGCTTCAGGAAATAGGTGCCCAAAACAACGGGATCAAGCTTTTCCAGGATCGCCGGATAACGCAAACCGGGCAGCGCCTGCACAGCAAAAATCTCGTGCACGCCCTTGGTAAAGCGCAGGATGCCGACCAGCGTTCCATCGGTCACATCCACGATCCAAACACCGCAATTCCGCTCGGCGGCTTTTTCGGTAATGGGAATGCCGCTAAACGTAGCCGTCTCGCGAATCTGGGAAAGGCCGACGAAAGCAAGTGGGCCAACGAAATCGAGGCCGCGAGTAAACCCGGGGAACTCGAAAACGACGATCCTTTCACCGGTCGTTTCATTGACCTTGGCGAGCGTGCCTCTGCCCGACTCGCAGACCCATAGCTGCTCCGCATACCAGCGTGGCGAATGCGGCATTGACAACCCGCGGCAGATGGTCTTTCCAGTCTTCAGATCGATCAGGACACCGCCATCGGCTTTGCGCTCGCGCCAGCCACCGGGCTTATCGCTCTCACCTAGTGCCGTCACGTATCGGGGCTTGCCATCACGCAGTCCGAGTCCGTTGAGGTGGCATCGATCCTCTGGGGCGTTGCTACTGATGAACTGGGGCCGCCACACTGGCGTGAAACTGTTAGAGCCACTCAAGGTGCAAAGCGCGGAGAATCGTGTGTTGATGAACCAGATCTGCCCATCCGCACCGAAGGCCATTTCGTGGATGTCTATTTCGCCGGTCAGGTGTGCGTAACGTGGCACGAAGCAGGCGTCGTGAACCTTATCGCCCTTGATCTTGGCGCAATTTTCCGGCGTGTTAGCAAAAAATTGTATTTCGCCCAGCGTGCCGACCGCGAGCTGATTCTGGAAGGTCGCAATGCCCATCGGCTTCGGCGAGTCGAGATAGTGCGTGTTGACCACACCGCCGTCATTGCGTGCAATGACCAGCTTGCCGGCTTGATAGGTACTGATCAGGAGCGAAACTCCGAGTTGCTCGAACAGGCCTCCAAGATTTTCGGTCTGAAGACTTTCAAGTTCGGTATCCTCATTCTCGCCGACTGCAGGCACTGCAGAAATGTTCTCGTCGGCGGCATTGGCAGGAGCTGCCTGTATAGTTGGCATCGCTGGTTTCGCTAAAGTTGAAGTGCAAATGATTGTACGCATCTCCGATGCCATCTTAAAATTGGCTGTCTCTCTCTGAATATGTTCCGGAAACACACTGCCCGATGAAGCAGTCCCTGGGCCTGCGTACCGGCCAAAGCCTGGCAATGACCCCGGCCTTGCAGCAGGCCATCCGCCTGTTGCAGCTTTCCACTCTCGATCTACAGGCTGAGATCCAGCAAGCCCTCGATGGCAATGTGATGCTGGAGCGTGACGAGGACGACGCCCCCCCGTCAGAGGCCGGCGACGAGGCGGTTTCAACACCGGACGATGCGCCGCTTGCGGAGGTCGACGGCGCCGCCGAAATCAGCGAGGAGCTGCCGGTTGATGCCGACTGGGGTGAGATCTACGACGACTACACGCCCTCCGGCACCCACAGCGACGACGAGGGCCTGCAGGATCATCTGCGGGCCAATCTGCACACCCAGACGACGCTGCGCGAGCACCTCACCAGCCAACTCGAACTCGCCCCGTTCAACGCGCTGGAGGCCGAAATCGCCGCCCATCTCGTCGATGCCGTCAACGACGACGGCTATCTGGAAAACTGGAGCGAGCTCTGTGAGCGTCTCTGCGCCGCCCGTGCGGTGGCGCCGGCCGCACTGGAAAAGGTGCTTGCGCGGGTGCAGGACTTTGATCCACCTGGCGTCGCTGCACGCGACCTGGGCGAGTGCCTTGCCTTGCAGCTCGGGCAGCTGGCGGCCGACACCTGCGCGCGCGACGATGCCCTGCTGCTGGTCACCCAGCATCTGCCGGCGTTGGCGCGGCGCGATCCGCAGGTCATCGCCAAGGCTTCCGGACTCAAGCCGGACCGGGTGGCGGACGCATTGGCGCTGATCCGCACCCTGCAACCGCATCCCGGCCGTCCCTTCCAGCCGCACGAGAGCGATTACATTGCGCCAGACGTTTTCGTGGCCAAGCACAACGGCCGCTGGCGCGTCACCCTCAACCCGGAACATTCGCCGCGTCTGCGGGTCAACAGCTATTACCAGGGCATGATCAAGCGCGCAGACACGTCCCGCGACCAGCTCATGCTCAAACAGCACCTGCAGGAGGCGCGGTACTTTATCAACAGCCTGGAAGCCCGGAATGAGACCTTACTGCGGGTTGCCCAGTGCATAGTTGAAGAACAGCGCGCTTTCCTGGAGTATGGAGAGGAAGCGATGCGTCCGCTGGTGTTGCGGGACGTGTCGGAACAACTGGGGATTCATGAGTCCACGGTTTCAAGAGCGACAGCCAACAAGTTCATGCTCACGCCGCGTGGGCTCTATGAACTCAAGTATTTCTTTTCCAGCCATGTGCAGACCACCCAGGGTGGCGTCTGCTCGGCGACGGCCATCCAGGCCATGATCAAACGTCTCATCGCGGGGGAAGATCCCGCCAGCCCCCTGTCCGACTCCACGCTCGCCGACATGCTGCTCAAGGAAGGCATTCAGGTCGCGCGGCGCACCGTGGCCAAGTACCGGGAGGGCTTGCACATCCCGCCCTCGCACGAGCGTAAACCCTCGCTGGCATAAGGCCCGCGAATCAACAGAAGGAGGTAGCGATGAATCTGAACATCTCCGGCCATCACCTCGACCTGACCCCGCCGCTGCGCGCTTACGTCAAGGACAAGCTCAAGCGCATCGAGCGGCACTTCGATCACCTGATCAGCGCGGAAATCGTGCTCTCGGTCGAGAAGCTGCAGCAGAAGGCGGAAGCCACGGTGCACGCCAGCGGCGCCAACCTGCATGCGGAAGCGGTGGCGGAAGACATGTACGCGGCCATCGACCTGCTCAGCGACAAGCTCGACCAGCAGACGCGCAAGCACAAGGAAAAGCTGCGCGACCACCACAACAAGGAAGCGCACAAGCGCATGTCCCTGCAGTAAGATGCGGGTCTCGGGGCCCGGTCGCAAGGCCGGGCCTTTTTTATTTGAACACCATAACGAATCCGAGGAGTGGCACCCGATGAAGCTCAACGAAATCCTCAGCGCCGACCGCGTGGTTTCCGGTGGCACCTACACCAGCAAGAAAAAGGTTCTCGAGGACCTCGCGCGGCTGCTCAACAAGGGCGCCCGCGGCGTTGACGCCAACGACATCCTCAACAGCCTGGCCGCGCGCGAGAAGCTCGGCAGCACCGGCCTGGGCCACGGCGTCGCCATCCCGCACGGCCGCATGGCCGGCGTCGAAGGCAGCGTCGGCGCCTTCATGCGCCTCAAGCACCCGCTGGACTACGATGCCCACGACGGCCTCGGCGTGGACCTGGTGTTCGGCCTGCTGGTGCCGCAGAACGCCACCGAGGCCCACCTCAAGCACCTGGCCGCCATCGCCGAGATGTTCTCCGACGAAGGCTTCTGCAAGAAGCTGCGCGAGTCGGGCGACGATGCAACCCTGTTCGCGCTGCTCGACCAGTTCAAGCCCGGCAACTGAACGGGCACCACCCGCTGATGCCGTGATGCACCATCATTTTGTTTTAATATATTAGTCGATTATTAATTCATTAAATAATAAATAACATCCCGTGCACTCCCGGCAGCGATAGCGGGTGACGCCCTCCAGCCCTCCGATCCGTTGACCGACACGAAGCCCACGTCCACCGTCGCCCCGATCACGCTGCACGGCGTGTTCATGGAACTGTTCGGGCTTGGCGTGTTGCTGGCCGGCCCCAGCGGCGTCGGCAAGAGCGAACTGGCGCTGGAGCTGCTGACCCGCGGTCACCGCCTGATCGCCGACGACGCCGCCGAGTTCCTGCGCGCCGCCGACGGCAGTGTGCATGGACGCTGCCCGCCGCTGCTGCAGGGCTTTCTTGAGGCGCGCAGCCTCGGCATTCTCAATGTCGGCGAGATGTTCGGCGCGCGGTCGCTCTGCGACGAGCACCGGCTCGACCTCGTGATCCGCCTCGAATTCCGCCACGACATGCTGGCGCGCACGCCGCAGCCGCTGGAGCGCCTCGAAGGGCGGCGCAGCATCGGCACGGTGCTCGGCGTGGACCTGCCGGAAGTCTCCATTCCGATCCGCCTCGGGCATAATCTGGCCGTGCTGGTCGAAGCCGCCTGCCGCGATCTCCGGCTGCGCCAAACCGGCTACCGGGCGGACGAGGACTTTGCCGCACGACAGCTCCAGGCCATCAGGGACTCGAAGGCATAGCCCATCATGCAGCTCGTGATCATCAGCGGTCTCTCAGGCGCGGGCAAAACCGTGGCGCTGAAGCAGTACGAGGATCTCGGTTATTTCTGCATCGACAACCTGCCGCTGGCCCTGGTTTCGCACATGGCCACGCGCACCCTGCGCACCATGCAGAAGCGCTATGAACGCCTCGCCGTCGGCATCGACGCGCGTGAAACGCCGGGCGAGATCCGCAAGTTTCCGCGCTATCTCGACAAGCTGCGCGACCAGGGCATCGAGACCCGCGTGCTGTTCCTGCGCGCCAATGAACAGACCCTGCTGCACCGCTACTCCGACACGCGGCGCAAGCACCCGCTGTCCAACGACCAGACCCCGCTGCTGGAAGCGATCCGTCAGGAAGTGCGCCTGCTCGAACCGATCGCCAACGCCGCCGACGCCACCATCGACACCTCGACGCTCAACCTGCATGAGCTGCGCGAAAAGATCCTCGAGCAGGCACCCGGCGGCGGCGCCGGCAAGCTGACCCTGCAGCTGATGTCCTTCGGCTTCAAGCAAGGCACGCCCAGCGAGGCCGATTTCGTGTTCGACGTGCGCTGCCTGCCCAATCCGCACTGGGAGCCAACGTTGCGCGCCATGACCGGCCGCGACGACGCCGTCTCGGCCTGGCTCGACCGCTATCCGGAAGTGCGCAGGATGCTGTCCGACATCCGCAGCTTCCTCGAGCACTGGCTGCCGGAATACCAGAAGCAGGACCGCGCCTACCTCACCATCGCCATCGGCTGCACCGGCGGCAAACACCGCAGCGTCTACCTGGTGGAACAGCTGGCCAAGGCGCTGGGCGGTCACTACACCCCCATCATCGTCAAGCACCGTGAAATCTGGGCCGGCCAGGAACGTCGCGGCCGCAAGGGAAAATCATGACTGTAGGCCTGTTGCTGGTCACGCATGGAAAGCTCGGACGGCACCTGCTCGACACCATGGGCGAGATGATCGGCCCGCTGCCGCTGGCGGCGGACGTGCTCGAAGTGCGCCTCGTGCAATCGCCGGAAGCGATGATCGCGCAGGGTGCCAAGACACTGGAGCGGCTCGACAGCGGCGCCGGCGTGCTGATCCTCACCGATGCCTTCGGCTCCACGCCCAGCAACATCGCCAATCGTCTGGGTGCCGACGGCAGCCGGCGCGTGGTCGCCGGCGTCAACCTGCCGATGCTGGTGCGCATCTTCAATTACCCCAGGCTTGACCTCGATGCCATGGTCAAGAACGCCGTCGAAGGTGGCCAACGCGGCATCGTCGCCTGCCCGCGCCCGGCATGAGCACCGAAAAAAACAACCCAGGCCACCGAACGTGCAAAGAGCCGTCGTTAGTGAATCGAGATTTCCAACAACTGCCAGCGGCAGCTGTTGCTCGACCAGCGCGCGGCGTCGGGGCCCCGCACCCGCAGACCACACCAAGAAGTAACCATGGAACGCACCGTCGACATCATCAATAAACTGGGTCTGCATGCCCGCGCCGCCGCCAAGCTGGTGACGCTGGCCAGCAAGTTCGCCGCCGACGTGCGCGTGCGCAAGGACGGCCGCGAAGTCAGCGGCAAGAGCATCATGGGCGTGATGATGCTGGCCGCCGCCAAGGGCAGCCAGATCACCCTGATCGCCGACGGCGAGGACGCGGCACAGGCGCTCGACGAACTCGCCGCACTGATCGCCGACCGTTTCGGGGAAGAGGCGTGAACCGACGCCACCGCCAGCACGCGCCGGAGCAGGCGCAGCCATGAGTCTCTGGCTTTCCGGCATCGGCGTATCGCGCGGCATTGCCATCGCGCGCGTGCAGAAAATGCACGGCGGCGATCTCGAGGTGCCCGAGTACGCGCTCGCCGACGGCGAGGTCGACGCCGAGGTGGCGCGCTTCATCGCCGCGCAGCGGCGCGCGCGCGACCAGCTGCGCCAGGTGCGCCAGCAGATTCCCGGCGGCACGCCCGGCGAAATCGCGGCGTTCATCGACACCCATCTGCTGATGATGGAAGACCGCTCGCTGACCGAGGCGGTGGTGGCGCTGATCCGCGAGCACCGCATCAACGCCGAGGCCGCGCTGCGCCGCCAGCGCGACGCCCTGGTCGCGGTGTTCGAGCAGATGGATGATCCCTACCTGCGCACGCGCAAGGACGACGTCGAGCACGTGGTCGCGCGCGTGCAGCGCATCCTGCTCAAGAGCGAGCGCCAGATCGCGCCCAAGGCCGAGGGCGCGGAGCCGTTCATCATCGTCTCCGACGACGTCACGCCCGCCGACATCATCCTGCTGTCGCAGCAGAACGTCGCCGCCTTCGTCACCGAATACGGCGGTCCGCTGTCGCATACCGCGATTCTCGCGCGCAGCCTAGGCATTCCGGCCATTGTCGGCCTGCGCGACGCGCGGCGCCTGCTGCGCGAAAACGAAACCGTCATCGTCGACGGCGAAGCCGGCCACGTGCTGGCCGACCCCGATGCCAAGGCCATGGACTTCTACCTGCGCAAGCAGGAACACCAGGCGCAATACCGGCGCGACCTGGTCAAGCTCAAGGGCAAGGCCGCGATCTCGCGCGACGGCGTCAAGATTCACCTGCTGGCCAACATCGAGCTGCTGGAGGACGCCGCCGAGGCCGCCGCCAACGGTGCCGAGGGCGTTGGCCTGTACCGCACCGAGTTCCTCTACATGAATCGCAAGGGCCTGCCCAGCGAGGAGGAGCAGTACGAGGCGTATTCACGCATCGTCGCCGCCGTGCAGGGTCCGATCACCATCCGCACGCTGGACCTGGGCGCCGACAAGCAGGTGGACAGCGGCCGCAGCCATGGCCCCACGCCGAACAATCCGGCGCTGGGCCTGCGCGCCATCCGCCTCTGCCTGAAGGAGCCGGATCTGTTCCGCGTGCAGGTGCGCGCGCTGCTGCGCGCCTCCGCCCACGGCCAGGTGCAGATCATGTTGCCGATGATCTCCAACCTGCAGGAGTTCCGGCAGGCGCAGCAGATCATCGAGAGCGCGCGCGAGGAACTGCGCAGCGAGGGCCACAAGATTGCCGACGAGATTCCCATCGGCGCGATGATCGAGGTGCCGGCCGCCGCCATCGCCGCGCCGATGCTGGCGCGTCACTCGCGCTTCTTCTCCATCGGCACCAACGACCTGATCCAGTACACGCTGGCGATCGACCGCGTCGACGACGAGGTCAACTACCTCTACGACCCGCTGCATCCGGCGGTGCTGCGTCTGATCCACATGACCATCGAGGCCGGCAACCAGGGCAGCATCCCGGTGGCGATGTGCGGTGAAATGGCGGGCGACCCGCGCTACACGCGCCTGCTGCTGGGGCTGGGGCTCACCGAGTTCTCGATGCACCCGGCCAACGTGCTGGAAATCAAGCGCATCATCATCGAGTCCGATATCGGCGATCTGCGCCGCAAGGTGCAGCGCCTGCTGACCTCGGCCGATCCGGCCGAGATGCGCGACCTGATCGCGGCGCTTGACGACAACCGCAGCGCCGCCTGAGGCTCAGCCCGGCACCGCGATCTCGCCGCGCAGGTAGTGGCGCACCGGACCGGACATGCGCACGCGCTCGCCATCGAGCACGCAGTCCAGCACCGCGCCGCGGGGCGACAGTTGCGTCGCATGCAACTCTCGCTTGCCCAGGCGCTGCGCCCAGTAGGGCACCAGCAGGCAGTGGGCGGAACCGGTGGCGGGGTCCTCGTCCACACCCATGGCCGGCGCGAAGAAGCGCGACACGAAATCCTCGTGGTCCGGCCGCCCCGGCGCCGTCACCACCACGCCCATGCCTTCGAGCTGACGCAACCGCGCCATGTCCGGCTTGAGGTGGGCGACGTCGGCCGGGTCATCGTAGAGCGCGAAATACTTGTTGCCGGTGGCCAGCACCGATTGCGGCAGCAGGGTCAGACCGCCCAGCAGATCCTCGGGCACCGAAGCCAGCGGCTGCGGCATGCGCGCCGGCAGATCGAGCCACAGGGCGCCGTCGCGCTTGGTCACCGACAGCACGCCGGCGCGCAGCGTGCGGAAGCGCACGTCGTCACGCGGATGCGTCAGTTCGTTGAGCAGCACGTGACCGGAGGCGAGCGTGGCGTGGCCGCAGAGTTCGATCTCCACCGTCGGCGTGAACCAGCGCAGCAGGTAGTCGGCCTCGCCAGTCTCGTCCTTCACGAAGAACGCGGTCTCGGCCAGGTTGTTCTCGGCGGCAATGGCCTGCATCGTCGCTTCCGGCAACCAGGACTGCAGCGGGCAGACGGCGGCGGGATTGCCGGCGAACAGCTTTCGCGCGAACACATCCACCTGGTAGATCGGCACGGTTTTCATGGACGTTCTCCTCGTTTTTCGGCTCACCCGCTGTCACTGGAAGTCGCAATCGGTTTGTGATTAATTATTTATCTAATTTAAAATAGATCAATATTTAATAACGTTTTCCCCAGGCACTGTGGCTAGAGCGGGTGGCGGTTTTCAGGCCGCTCCTCAGCTTAGCGCAAGCGCTGGTGGCGCTACTCGCCGGCGATGGTCATGCGTTCGATCAGCACCGAGCCGGTGCGAGTGTTGGCGTGCGGGTCGACATCGTTGCCGACGGCCTGGATGCCGCGGTACATCTCCAGCAGGTTGCCGGCGATGGTCAGCTCCTGCACGGGATAGGCGATGGCGCCGTTCTCGACCCAGAAGCCGGCCGCACCGCGCGAGTAGTCGCCGGTGACGCCGTTGACGCCCTGCCCCATCAGCTCGGTGACGATCAGGCCCTCGCCCATGTCGCGCACCAGATCGTCGAAACCCTGCGGGCCGGTATCGGCAATGAGGTTGAACACGCCGCCAGCGTTGCCGGTGCTCTGCAGGCCGAGCTTGCGTGCGGAGTAGCTGGCCAGCAGCCAGCCCTGCAGCACGCCGTCCTGCACCAGCACGCGCTCCTGCGTCGCCACGCCCTCGCTGTCGAAGGCGGCGCTGCCGGGGCCGCGCGGCAGCCGCGGCCGCTGCGTCAGCGTCACGCGCGGCGCGAACACCGGCTGGCCGAGCTTGTCGAGCAGGAAGCTGGCCTTGCGGTACAGCGCGCCGCCGGAAATGGCGCCGACGAAGTGGCCGAACAGGCCGCGCGCCAGTTCCGGCACGAACAGCACCGGGGCCTGCCGCGTGCCGAGCTTGCGAGCGCCCAGGCGGGCGACCGTGCGCTCGCCGGCCTTGCGGCCGATGGCCTGCGCGCTCATCAGTTCGGCGGCATCGCGGGCATTGGCATACCAGTAGTCGCGCTGCATCTCCTCGCCCTGCGTCGCCACCACGGCGCAGCTGAGGCTGTGCTGGGTGCCGCGGCGCACGCCGAGAAAGCCGTGGCTGTTGGCGTACAGCGACACGCCCTGGTGGGTGTTGACGCTGCCGCCTTCGCTCTGCGTGATGCGCGCATCGACCGCCAGCGCGGCGGCCTCGCATTCTCGGGCCAGATCGATCGCCGCATCGGGCGAGATGTCCCAGGGATGATCGAGGTCGAGATCGGGAAACTCGCGTGCCATCAACGCGGCGTCGGCCAGGCCGTTGCAGGGATCCTCGCCGGTGGCCTGGGCGATGGCGCAGGCCGCAGACACCGCCTGGCCGATGCCTTCGGGCGTGAGATCGCCGGTGCTGGCGTTGCCCTTGCGCTGGCCAAAGTACACGGTGATGCCGAGATCGCGGTCGTGCTGGAACTCCAGGCTCTCGACCTCGCCCTTGCGCACGCCCACGGTCAGTCCGCGGCTCACCGACAGGCTGGCCTCGGCCTGGCTGGCGCCGGCGCTGCGGGCGGGGCCCTGGGTCGCTGCGCTCTTGGCCGCTGCCTGCTTCGCCGGGGCCTTCTTGGCGGCCGGCTTGGCAGCGGCCTTCTTGGCCGGAGCCTTGGCGACGACCTTCTTGGCCGGAGCCTTGGTG